>NZ_JPQU01000031.1 GCF_000737245.1 Pseudomonas syringae
ACTGGCCGAGATTGGTTATCCGTATTGGGATGAGAGCGAGAATCCGGCTTATAAGCTGTTTCTAGGGTAAGCGCAAAAAGGGAGCTGGCGGAAACCCTGTGGGAGCGAGCTTGCTCGCGAAGACAATGTTCCTGCCATCCGAAATATATTTGGATGCCCGGCCTCTTCGCGAGCAAGCTCGCTCCCACAGGGGAATTTGTTGTCCCGGACATTATGTCCAACCGATTGGCACAACTGGAACCAACCGAAAATGGAACATTTCACCGCCCTTAAAATCTTGCACATTGTGGCGACTGTGCTGTTTTTAATCAGCGCACTCGGTTTGACGATTTGGCTGATCAAAGGCCGTCGCGCCGGTTTTACTGACAATCACTCCCGCCTGCTGCTGCGCCCACGGCTGTTTGCCTGGATTCTGATGGGCCTCTGTCTGCTGATCATGCCGATCAGTGGCTGGTGGCTGGCGCATATGGTGGGCTGGTCGCTGGGGCAGACCTGGGTGCTGGGCAGCAGCGTGCTCTACACTTTTGGCGCGCTGAGCTGGATCTGGCTGGTGGCGCGACTGAATCGGCTGCGAATCGAGCCGGGCAGGGGCGGTCTGAAATTTACCCTGGGGTTGGCGATAGTCTGCGTAGTGTGTTTTATCGCCATTGCCGGGTTGATGGGGGCCAAGCCGGTTTGAGC
This sequence comes from Pseudomonas syringae, assembly GCF_000737245.1. Classification (GTDB taxonomy): domain Bacteria; phylum Pseudomonadota; class Gammaproteobacteria; order Pseudomonadales; family Pseudomonadaceae; genus Aquipseudomonas; species Aquipseudomonas syringae_J. Next base: position 682 of record NZ_JPQU01000031.1, read on the forward strand.
CCGGGCTTGCCTTGGAATGCGATCACCTGTGGGGGATTCTATATTGGTCTGCAAGCTGATGTGGACGACGTGGGACCGGCTTTAGCCGGGAAGAGGGTATTACATCCGCTGCATATTCATTGATTGGAATGCCGCCTTCCCGGCTAAAGCCGGTCCCACGTCGTCACTCTGCTCGCGGGCAAGTCGGATCGCCGCCTGCTCGCTCCAACAAACTATCCGCGCAGCGTGATTACCGGCCAACCTCGGCTTTCAGCTTCAGCGCGCAGCTTCGGATCCGGATCCACAGCCACCGGGTTGGCGACTTGTTCCAAGAGCGGCAGGTCGTTCAGCGAGTCGCTGTAGAAATAGCTGCCCTCCAGGCTGAGCTGATTCTCTTCCAGCCAACGATTGAGGCGCGTCACTTTGCCCTCGCGGAAACACGGCACGTCCGTGGTACGCCCGCTATAACGGCCGTCGATGATTTCACATTCAGTCGCCAGCAGCGTATCGATGCCCAGTTGCGCAACAATAGGCGCGGTCACGAAGCGGTTGGTCGCAGTGATCACCACCAGTCTGTCACCGGCTTCGCGGTGTTTTGCGATCAGCTCCAGTGCCTTGGGCAGCATGATGGGCTCGATGCAATCGCGCATGAAGTCGCGATGCCATTCATCGAGCTGCGCCATGGCTGTGCGGCCAAGAATCTCCAGGGTGAAGTTCAGGTAGGCCGTCAGGTCAAGGGTCCCGGCCAGGTAATCCTGATAGAACTCATCGTTGCGGGTTTTGTAGGTCGCGGTGTCAAGGATGCCGCGCTCGCACAGATAATCCCCCCACGCGTGATCGCTGTCGCCGCCCAGAAGGGTGTTGTCGAGGTCGAATAAAGCCAGACGCATGCGGTTACTCGCTGAAATGACTGAAAAAAGAGCACCAGAATACGAGGTTTTCACAACTCTTCACATAACCTGCTAAGGCTCGTTGCTGCTTTGAGCGGCTTTGTGGAACAATGCGGTGACATGCGTTTGCGAGGTTGTTGCCGTGATCGACCCCGATGGTTTCCGTCCTAATGTCGGGATAATTCTGACAAACGACTCCGGCCAAGTCCTATGGGCTCGGCGAATCAACCAAGATGCCTGGCAGTTTCCACAGGGTGGTATCAACCCGCAGGAGACGCCGGAAGACGCGCTTTATCGTGAATTGAACGAAGAAGTCGGGCTGGAACGTGAAGATGTGCAAATTCTTGCCTGTACTCGGGGCTGGTTGCGCTATCGTCTGCCGCAACGACTGGTCAGGACGCACAGCCAACCGCTGTGCATCGGCCAGAAGCAAAAATGGTTTCTCCTGCGCCTGGTCTCCAACGAGCAGCGGGTGCGGATGGATTTGACCGGGAAACCGGAGTTCGATGGCTGGCGCTGGGTCAGTTATTGGTATCCGCTGGGTCAGGTGGTGACATTCAAGCGCGAGGTGTATCGACGCGCACTCAAAGAGCTTGCCCCGCGCCTTTTATCGCGCGACTGACACGGAGTTCGACCCCGAGCCATGCTCAATACGCTGCGCAAGATCGTCCAGGAAGTTAACTCCGCCAAGGATCTCAAGGCGGCGTTGGGGATTATTGTGTTACGCGTCAAAGAGGCCATGGGCAGCCAAGTCTGCTCGGTCTATTTGCTCGATCCCGAAAGCAATCGCTTCGTGCTGATGGCAACCGAGGGCCTGAACAAGCGCTCTATCGGTAAAGTCAGCATGGCGCCGAACGAAGGCCTGGTGGGTCTGGTCGGCACCCGTGAAGAACCGCTGAACCTCGAAAACGCAGCCGATCACCCTCGTTATCGCTACTTTGCCGAAACCGGTGAAGAGCGCTACGCATCTTTCCTTGGCGCGCCGATCATCCACCACCGTCGTGTGGTGGGCGTGTTGGTGATCCAGCAAAAGGAGCGCCGTCAGTTTGATGAGGGCGAGGAAGCCTTCCTCGTCACCATGAGCGCGCAGCTCGCAGGCGTTATTGCCCACGCTGAAGCCACTGGCTCGATCCGCGGTCTGGGTCGTCAGGGCAAAGGTATTCAGGAAGCAAAATTCGTCGGCGTCGCTGGCTCTCCCGGTGCGGCGGTTGGCGTGGCGGTGGTCATGTTGCCGCCTGCCGATCTGGAAGTAGTCCCGGACAAAACCGTCAGTGATATCCAGGCTGAGCTGGCCTTGTTCCAGACCGCGCTGGAAGGTGTGCGCAGCGACATGCGCGCGTTGTCCGCCAAGCTCGCCAATCAGCTGCGCCCGGAAGAGCGCGCCTTGTTCGACGTTTACCTCATGATGCTCGACGATGCCTCGCTGGGCAGCGAAGTGACCAACGTCATCAAGACCGGCCAATGGGCGCAGGGTGCGTTGCGTTCGGTGGTCAACGAACACGTCAAACGTTTCGAATTGATGGACGACGATTACCTGCGCGAGCGGGCGTCGGACGTCAAGGATCTGGGTCGTCGCTTGCTGGCCTATCTGCAGGAAGCCCGGCAGCAGACTCTGGTTTATCCCGACAACACCATTCTGGTCAGTGAAGAGCTTTCCCCCGCCATGCTTGGCGAAGTGCCGGAAGGCAAGCTGGTCGGTCTGATTTCGGTACTCGGTTCCGGCAACTCCCACGTGGCTATTCTGGCGCGAGCCATGGGTATTCCGACGGTCATGGGCGTGGTCGATTTGCCGTATTCCAAAGTGGACGGCATCGAACTTATCGTCGACGGCTACCACGGCGAAGTCTTCACCAACCCCAGCGATGCCATGCGCAAGCAGTTCGCCACGGTGGTCGAAGAAGAACGTCAGTTGTCTCAGGGCCTGGACGCACTGCGCGAACTGCCTTGTGTGACGCTGGATGGGCATCGCATGCCATTGTGGGTCAACACTGGCCTGCTGGCTGACGTGGCTCGCGCCCAGCAGCGTGGCGCTGAAGGTGTAGGGCTGTATCGCACCGAAGTGCCGTTCATGATCCAGCAGCGCTTCCCCAGTGAAAAAGAGCAGTTGGCGATCTATCGCGAGCAGTTGGCCGCCTTCCATCCGCTGCCGGTCACCATGCGCAGCCTGGACATCGGCGGCGATAAAGCGCTGTCCTACTTCCCGATCAAGGAAGAAAATCCGTTTCTGGGCTGGCGCGGCATTCGCGTCACCCTCGATCACCCGGAAATCTTCCTGGTGCAGACCCGCGCGATGCTCAAGGCCAGTGAAGGCTTGAACAACCTGCGGATCCTGCTGCCGATGATTTCCAGCACCCACGAAGTGGAAGAGGCCCTGCACCTGATCCACCGCGCCTGGGGTGAAGTCCGCGACGAAGGCACCGACGTGCCGATGCCGCCGGTTGGGGTGATGATCGAAGTACCGGCGGCGGTTTATCAGACGCGTGATCTGGCGCGTCAGGTGGACTTCCTGTCGGTGGGCTCCAACGACTTGACCCAGTACCTGCTGGCGGTGGATCGCAATAACCCGCGGGTCGCCGATCTGTACGACTACCTGCACCCTGCGGTGCTGCAAGCCTTGCAGAACGTGGTGCGCGACGCTCATGCCGAAGGCAAACCGGTAAGCATCTGCGGCGAAATGGCCGGTGATCCTGCCGCTGCGGTGCTGTTGATGGCGATGGGCTTCGACAGCCTGTCGATGAACTCCACCAACCTGCCGAAAGTGAAGTGGATGCTGCGCCAGATCCACCTGAGCAAAGCCAAGGAAATACTCGCGCAACTGATGACCAACGATAACCCGCAAGTGATCAGCAGCTCCCTGCAGCTGGCGCTGAAAAACCTCGGGCTGTCGCGGATGATCAATCCAGGGTCGATCAAAGGGCATTGAGTTTTGTATCCCCTGTGGGAGCTTGCTCGCGAAGAGGCCGGGACATCCGAAGATATTTCTGGGGCAGGAATATTGCCTTCGCGAGCAAGCTCGCTCCCACAGGGATCTGGTAAGCCAAGTGGGCTACGGGGTTGCAGGCAAACATAAAGTCTCCCCACTGTTAGTCCGAATTTCAGGTTTAGTTGTATTTAAATCTGCAACTCCACCTCCCCCAATCTCCCGCCATACGGCCCAAAGCTGTGCTCGATGAACTGTCGGCTGCCATCGGCATTGACGATCAGCACGGTGCTGGCGCGGGTGCCGTAGTTCGGGCTGGCGATGAAAAGGCTCGACAACAGTGTCTCGGTTGCGAGGCTGACGCCGGTGTCGGGCAGTTCGGCCGTTGGCGCAATGTCCGGGTCACTGAGCAGTGCCAGGAGCGCCAGCGGGTCTGGAGTGTCCAGTTGCGTTTCGAGGGCCGCTTTGGCTTTTCTGACTTTCGGCCACGGCGTATCCAGCCCGGCGTTCGACAACCCGTAGACACCTTCACCCAGCAAGCGTGGCTCAGGACTGGCGCTGCTCAGGTAGTGCATTTGTTCACGGTTGCCCACCAATAGATTGAAGCCGCCGTACTCATCAGATCTTTGCCCGACCTCCGCCAGATAGCTTTCGATCGACATATCACCGGTCAAAAACTGCGCAACCAGTTCACCCCGGGAGCGATGGCCGAGCGGTAGAGCAGGATTGCGGATATTGGTCAGCGCCGCGAAGCGCCCGTCGGCATTGATGCCGAGCCAGGTGCCGCCCGCTTCAAGATCGCGTCCAGCATAGACCTGCGGCGCGTCGGCCCATTGCGCCAGGGGCTGGGTCGGGCGGGCATAGAACTCGTCACGATTGGCCGCCACGATCAGCGGTTGAGCATGGGCAGGGCGCCAGGCGAACACGATCAGACACATGCGGTACTCCTTTTTTCAGCCACTCTACCCATCACCGAAGCTGACTTCCATCGCACGCTGCTAGAGCCGGACGCCGCGCTCCGGTAGTATGCCGTTCTCATTTGCGGGCTCGCGCTGTGCTGCTGTTCAGCGTGGGTTTACGTTCTCTGCTTTAGTGTTCTGGTTCAGTGCTCGCAAGAGTTTCCCTTTTAAGGAGTCCCAATGCTGCCTTACCCGCAGATTGACCCGGTGGCGGTGGCTATCGGCCCGCTGCAAATTCACTGGTACGGTTTGATGTATCTGGTTGGCATCGGCGGCGCATGGCTGCTGGCCTCGCGCCGCCTGAACAGCTTTGATCCGACCTGGACCAAGGAAAAGCTCTCCGACATGATTTTCTGGCTGGCCATGGGCGTGATCGTCGGTGGGCGGCTGGGCTATGTGCTGTTCTACGATCTGCCGGCGTACATCGCCAACCCGTTGCTGATCTTCGAAGTCTGGAAGGGCGGCATGGCGTTCCATGGTGGGTTCGTCGGCGTAATGATTGCCGCCTGGTGGTTCGGTCGACGCAACGGCAAGTCGTTTTTCGAGCTGATGGATTTCATTGCGCCCATGGTGCCGATTGGCCTGGGTGCCGGTCGTATCGGCAACTTCATCAATGCCGAGCTGTGGGGCAAGCCGACCGATTTGCCGTGGGCGATGATCTTCCCGCCGTTCAGCGATCCGGCGCAATTGCCGCGTCATCCGTCCCAGCTGTATCAGTTCGCACTGGAAGGCGTTGCGCTGTTCGTGATTCTCTATCTGTTCTCGCGCAAGCCGCGCCCGACCATGGCCATTTCCGGCATGTTTGCGCTGTTTTACGGGATTTTCCGTTTCCTCGTCGAGTTCGTCCGCATGCCGGACGCGCAACTGGGCTATCTCGCGTGGGGTTGGGTCACCATGGGGCAGATCCTCAGCCTGCCGATGATCATCGCCGGTGCCGTGCTGATCTGGCTGGCCTACAACCGCTCCCCCGCCAGCAAGAACGCGGCGGTATAACACCGAAACGCCGGGCCAGCTTGCCCGGCGGATTCACCGATGCAGGTAATTTATGAAGCAATATCTGGAATTAGTCGCCCACGTCATCAAGAACGGAACCTTGCAGGCCAACCGCACCGGCGTGAAAACCATCAGTTTTCCCGGCGCCATGTTGCGCTACGACCTCAAGGAAGGCTTCCCGGCGATTACCACCCGGCGCATGGCTTTCAAATCCGCGATTGGCGAGATGGTCGGCTTCCTGCGTGGCGTGAACAATGCCGCCGAATTCCGCGAGCTGGGCTGCAAGGTCTGGGACCAGAACGCCAACGAAAACGCTCAATGGCTGGATAACCCGTTCCGCAAGGGCGAAGACGACCTGGGCGAAATCTACGGCGTGCAATGGCGCAAGTGGCCCGCCTACAAGCGCATCGACCTGAGCAACCCGAAAGCCATCGAACTGGCGATCAGCCAGGGCTATCAGCAGATTGCCCAGGCCGAAGAAGACGGTCAGGCCTACGTGGTGCTGTACAAGGCGATCGATCAGATTCGTCAGTGCGTCGACACCATCATCAAGGATCCGGGCAGCCGTCGTATCCTGTTCCACGGCTGGAATTGCGCACAACTGGATGAGATGGCGTTGCCGCCGTGCCATCTGCTGTATCAGTTCCACCCGAATCAGGAGACCAAAGAAATCTCCCTGACCTTGTACATCCGCTCGAATGATCTGGGCCTCGGCACCCCGTTCAACCTGACCGAAGGCGCTGCACTGCTGAGCCTGATCGGCCGCCTGACAGGCTACACGCCGCGCTGGTTCACGTATTTCATCGGTGATGCCCATGTCTACGAAAACCATCTGGACATGCTCAACGAACAGCTCAAGCGCGAGCCGTATCCGATGCCGAAGCTGGTGATATCCGACCGTGTGCCTGAATTCGCCAAGACCGGGGTGTATCAGCCTGAATGGCTGGAACAGATCGAACCTTCGGATTTCTCGCTGGAAGGTTATGAGCACCATCCGGCGATGACTGCGCCGATGGCGGTTTAGAGAATATCTGTTGGAGCTAGACGTGGGACCGGCTTTAGCCGGGAAGAGGCCGGTACATCCGACGCATCTGTGTCGTCTGAACCGCCGCTTTCCCGGCTAAAGCCGGTCCCACGTCAGTTTCTGCGGGCCCTCAATGCCCATGACTCCTGCCCACATGGGAATGCTCCACATCCGCGGTCACTACGCTGCCGCTGACTTCCAGTCGATCCAGAATCCCGCAATGATCCGGTGCGCCGTCGCTGCACCGCTGGCGCAAGTCCAGTAGCTGGGTCTGCAAGGCTTGCAGGCTGGTGATTCGGGCGTTGACGTGTTCGATATGCTCATCAATCAACGCATTGACGTTTTCGCACTGGTCTTGCGGGCTGTCGCGCAGGTTGAGCAGGCTGCGGATCTCGTCGAGTGTCATGTCCAGGCTGCGGCAATTGCGGATGAAGGTCAGGCGCTCGACATGCGCCTGGGTGTACAACCGATAGTTGCCATCGCTGCGCGCCGGGGCCGGGAGCAGACCCTCGCGCTCGTAATAACGGATGGTTTCCACCTGCGCATCGGTCAGTTTTGCCAGTTCGCCAATCTTCATGATCGCTATTCCTGTTTCAGTGCTTGACCCTATAGTGGCTACAGGGTGTTCACTTGGCAACAAGCACGTTATAGGACCGGACCATGAGCCAGTTGACCCCCGTTCACGGCAAGCACGACCACGCAGAACACGATCATTCAAAGCACGATCGCGGCGATAAAGCCCACGATCACGCTGCCCACGACCATAGCTGCTGCTCTTCAAAAGCCGCCCCTGCGGTAGTTTCGTTTACCGATGCGCCTGCATCTGGGGGCCAACTCAGTACTTTCCGCATCGAGCAGATGGATTGCCCTACAGAGCAAACCCTTATCCAGAACAAGCTGGGCAAGCTGGCGGGCGTGCACAAGCTTGAATTCAACTTGATCAATCGTGTCTTGGGCGTCTGGCATGAGCTGCCGTCCACCGAGCCGATTCGCGATGCCATTGCCTCGTTGGGCATGCAGGCCGAGCCGATTGAAGAGGGCGCTGACGCAGCACCGGCACCGGTGGTCAAGAAAGCCTGGTGGCCCCTGGCATTGTCGGGCGTCACGGCATTGGCTGCCGAGGTGATCCACTTCGGCGCGCTGGCACCGAATTGGGTGGTGGCCGTGGTGGCGCTGGTTTCCATCCTCAGTGGCGGCTTGGGCACTTACAAGAAAGGCTGGATCGCACTCAAGAACCTCAATCTGAACATCAATGCCTTGATGAGCATTGCGGTGACCGGCGCGGTGCTGATCGGGCAGTGGCCGGAAGCGGCGATGGTGATGTTTCTGTTTACCGTGGCCGAGTTGATCGAGGCCAAATCCCTGGACCGCGCCCGCAACGCCATCAGCGGCTTGATGCAGCTGACCCCCGAGCTGGCAACCGTGCAGCAGGCTGATGGTCAGTGGCTCGAAGTGGAAGCTAAAAGTATCGAGTTGGGCGCTATCGTCCGGGTAAAGCCGGGTGAGCGAGTTGCGCTGGACGGTGAGGTGGTCTCGGGGAACTCGACCATCGACCAGGCACCGATTACCGGCGAAAGCCTGCCCGTGGAAAAAACCATCGGTGACAAGGTGTTTGCCGGGACCATCAACCAGGCCGGTGCGCTTGAATATCGCGTGAGCGCCGCTGCCAACAACTCCACTCTGGCGCGAATCATTCACGCCGTGGAAGCAGCCCAAGGCTCACGGGCGCCGACCCAGCGCTTCGTTGACAGCTTCTCGCGTATCTACACCCCGGCTGTATTTCTCTTCGCGCTGGGTGTCGCGATCATCCCGCCGCTGTTCATGGGCGCGGTCTGGTTCGACTGGATCTATCGCGCCTTGGTGCTGTTGGTCGTTGCGTGTCCGTGTGCGTTGGTGATTTCCACGCCGGTGACGATCGTTAGCGGCCTGGCTGCGGCAGCGCGCAAAGGCATTTTGATCAAGGGCGGCGTGTACCTGGAAATGGGCCACAAGCTGGATTACCTGGCCTTGGACAAAACCGGCACGATCACCCACGGCAAACCGATGCAGACCGACTTTGTATTGCTTGAGCCCATGGCGGCGGAGCTGGCACCGCGTGTGGCGGCAAGCCTGGCGGGTCGCTCGGATCATCCAGTTTCCCAGGCAATTGCCAAGGCGGCCGCGCAGGATATGCAGGCCCATCAAGTCGCCGCCTTCGAAGCGCTGGCAGGGCGCGGTGTGCGCGGCGAGATCAATGGCGAGCTTTATCATCTGGGCAACCATCGTCTGGTTGAAGAGCTTGGCCTGTGTTCACCCCAGCTTGAGGCGCAGCTCGATGCGCTGGAGCAGCAGGGCAAGAGCGTCGTGCTGTTACTGGATCGTTCCGGCCCGCTGGCGTTATTTGCCGTGGCTGACACGGTGAAAGACAGCAGCCGCGAAGCGATTCAGCAGCTGCATGAGCTGGGTGTCAAAACCCTGATGCTCACCGGTGACAACCCGCATACGGCCAAGGCCATTGCCGCGCAGGTCGGTATTGACTCGGCTCAGGGCAACCTGATGCCGACGGACAAGCTGGAGGCAATCGAAGCGTTGTACGCCAAAGGTCATCGGGTCGGGATGGTTGGTGACGGTATCAACGATGCGCCCGCACTGGCGCGTTCGGAGATCGGTTTCGCCATGGCTGCTGCCGGTACGGATACCGCCATCGAAACTGCTGATGTCGCGCTGATGGACGACGATTTGCGCAAAATCCCTGCGTTTATTCGCCTGTCACGGCGCACATCGACCGTGCTCAAGCAGAACATTTACCTGGCGCTGGTGATTAAGGCGATCTTCCTGGTGATGACCTTTACCGGCATGGCGACCATGTGGATGGCGGTGTTCGCCGACATGGGCGTGAGTTTGCTGGTGGTGTTCAACGGGTTGCGGTTGCTTAAAAAATAACCCAGATCTGTTGGAGCGAGGCTTGCCCGCGAACGTATCGCCTCGGTGGGGCAGATACACCGTATTATCGTTCTTCGCGGGCAAGCCTCGCTCCAACAGAAAATCAGCGGCCGTACTTAGCCTTGCCCCAACTAATCATCCCCTCGACCAACGCCCTCAACACCACCCGCGTCGGTTCAGCCAAGTCCGGGCGGTAGTGGAATGGCACGAACTCATCCATGTAGGTAGCTTGCACCAGCTCCAGTTGCACGGCATGGATGTTGTTGGCCGGGTCGCCGTAGTGGCGGGTGATGTGGCCGCCTTTGAAGCGCCCGTTGAGCACGTGGCTGTAGTCAGTGGCGGCGGCACACGTGGCTTCCAGGCCTGTGGCCAGTTCTTCAGCACAGCTGGCGCCGTTGAAGGTGCCGAGGTTGAAGTCCGGCAAAAGCCCGTCGAACAGGTGCGGGATATGGCCGCGTATCGAGTGGGCATCGAACAGCAGCGCATAGCCGAATTCGTCTCTGAGCCGTCCCAGTTCTTGTTCCAGAGTCTGGTGGTACGGCTTCCAGATCTGTTCCAGATAGGTCGCCCGTTCTTCGGCACTCGGTGCCTGGCCATCCTTGAACAGCGGCACGCCGTCGAACAGGATCGACGGGAATAGCCCCGTTGTTGCACCGGCGTACAGCGGCTTGTCGTCTGATGGGCGATTGAGGTCGATCACGAAGCGCGAATACTCGGCTGCCAGAGTACTTGCGCCCAGTTCAGCGGCGAAATCGTAGAGCTGGGGAATGTGCCAGTCGGTATCCGGCAGGCTCAGGGCGTCGTCCACCAGACCCGCCTCGACCGCGGGTGTCAGGCGCAGACCCGCATGAGGCATGCTGATCAGTAGCGGCACCCGGCCGCGAGAAAATTTCAGAACGTTGTCCATGAATCTCTCCTATCAATAACCCACAACGGCTGTGTTGAAGTGCAATCCCCTGTGGGAGTCGTGTCAAATCACCGACTCAACCCCATGCCGAACGACACGCTTGTCCAGATCACCCCCCAGCCAATAGGCCAGGTCTGCAGGCCGTTCGATGTCCCAGGCCACGAAGTCAGCGAATTTGCCCACCTCCAGCGAACCATGTGTTTCACCCATCCCCAGAGCTTTGGCGGCATTGATCGTGACGCCGGCCAAGGCTTCTTCAGGTGTCATGCGGAACAAGGTGCAGGCCATGTTCAGCATCAAACGCAACGACAGCGCAGGCGATGTGCCGGGGTTGAGGTCGCTGGCGATGGCGATATCCACGCCGTGTTCGCGCAGCGCGTCCATAGGCGGCAACTGGGTTTCCCGCAGGAAGTAATAAGCACCCGGCAGCAACACGGCCACCGTTCCGGCTGCACCCATGGCGATGGCGTCCGCTTCAGTCATGAACTCCAGATGATCCGCCGACAGCGCCTTATAGCGTGCCGCCAGACTCGAACCGGCCAGTGAGGACAGCTGTTCGGCATGCAGCTTCACCGGCAAGCCCAATTGGCCAGCGGTGATAAAGACCTGTTCAACCTGCGCCGGGGAAAATGCCAGATACTCGCAAAACGCATCCACTGCGTCGACCAGGCCTTCCTCGGCCAGGGCAGGCAACATCTCGCTGCAGATGTGATTGATGTAATCGTCGGCGCGGTCAGCGTATTCGGGTGGCAAGGCGTGGGCGGCCAGACAGGTGCTGCGTACGGTCACCGGCAGCGTATTGCCGAGACGGCGGATAACCCGCAACAACTTGCGCTCGCTGGCCAGATCCAGACCGTAACCGGACTTCATCTCCACCGTGGTCACGCCGTCCTTGAGCAGATGCCGCAAGCGGCGTTCGGCACTGGCGTACAACTCATCTTCGCTGGCAGCGCGGGTGGCGCGCACGGTACTGGCGATGCCGCCGCCTGCCGCTGCTATTTCGGCGTAGCTGACACCTTGCAGACGCTGCTCGAATTCACCGCTGCGGTTGCCGCCGAACACGGTATGGGTGTGGCAATCGATCAGGCCCGGCGTGACCCACGCGCCATTGAGGTCGATGACGCTGTCATAGCTTGATTCGGGTTGGTCGGCCTGCGGCCCGATCCATTCAATCAACGCTCCGCAGGTCACGATGGCGGCGTGCTCGATGATCGAGTATTGACCTCGCGCCATGCTCGCGACGTGACAGTGTTTCCAGAGCGTTTTCATTTCCAGTCTCCGCGTTACCGATGAGTGATGGAGGGACTACCGGGACGTTTTGGCGTGCTCGATTTGACCCATAAAGAGTAGGCGGCGACTAGCAGCACCACCCAGACCCCGCCGACGATCAACGCCATGCGGTTGTCCGGGAAGTAGCCCAGCACGCCGAAGATAAACAACATGAACACGATGGCGGCCGCAGGCGCGTAAGGCCAGAACGGTACCGGGAATTTCAGCTGTGCAGCTTCTTCGCGGCTCATGGCGCGGCGCATGGCGACTTGCGTCAGCAGGATCATCAACCAGACCCAGACCGTGGCGAAGGTCGCGATGGACGCAATCAACAGGAACACGTTTTCCGGGATTTTGTAGTTCAGCCATACGCCGCCCAGCAGCGCGACGCCCATCACCAGCACGGTCATCCACGGCACGCCCTGTTCGGACAGGCGGGAGAAGGCTGCAGGTGCCTGACCCTGTTGCGCTAGGCCGTACATGATGCGGCCTGCGCCGAACACGTCACTGTTGATTGCCGAAACCGCGGCGGAAATCACCACCACATTGAGCAGCGCAGCCGCCCACGGAAAGCCGAGACTGGCGAAAATCTGCACGAACGGGCTGTTTTCCTTGCTGATCTGCGTCCAGGGGAACAGGGCCATGAGCACGAACAGAGTCAGCACGTAGAACAGCAGTATCCGCAGCGGCACTGAGTTGATCGCGCGGGGGATGGTCTGCTGCGGGTCCTTGGCTTCACCCGCCGTGATACCGATGATCTCGATGCCGCCGAAGGCAAACATCACCACCGCGAAGCAGGCGATCAGGCCGCCGATGCCGTTGGGCAGGAAGCCGCCATGCGTCCACAGATTGCTGATCCCGGAGACTGACTCGCCGTCGGCCGACAGGTTGACGCCAAACAGCAACAGGCCGAGCCCGGCGACGATCATGGCGACGATGGCGCTGACTTTCAGTAGTGAGAGCCAGAATTCGGTTTCGCCGAAAACTTTGACGTTGCACAGGTTCAGCGCGCCGATCAGGAACACGATGCCCAAGACCCAGATCCAGCGCGGCACGTCCGGAAACCAGAAGCCCATATAGATGCCGAACGCGGTCACGTCGGCGATGCAGACAATGATCATTTCAAACGCATAGGTCCAGCCCAGTACAAAGCCCGCCATGGGGCCCAGGTAAGTGCTGGCGTATTCGCCGAACGAACCGGAAACCGGGTTGTGCACGGCCATTTCACCCAAAGCGCGCATGACCATGAACACCGCCGCGCCGCCGATCAGGTAGGCGAGCAACACTGCCGGGCCTGCCATCTGAATCGCCGAAGCCGATCCATAGAACAAGCCGGTGCCGATGGCCGAACCCAGGGCCATGAAGCGAATATGACGAGCCGAAAGCCCGCGTTTCAAACCTTGCTGTGACGTCATTTCAATCCAATCCGGTTTCTTTCCAGCGAACTGCCAGTTACTCAGGGCGCGAAGGATACCTGCTGGTTGGGGTCGACCAAATCCATCTGTGATCGGGTGTCGCCTGGCTGACATCCAGTGTCATGGATGTCTATACGTTTCGTTTAGCTGGACCAGACCCGTGGGAGCGAGCTTGCTCGCGAAGAGGGCGGTACATCCAGAGCATATGTGTCGTCTGTAACAATGCCTTCGCGAGCAAGCTCGCTCCCACATGGCCCCGCGTATCCCGGATACACCGCGCCATCGTTCTTCGCGGGCAAGCCTCGCTCCCACATATGACCGCGTATTCCTGATATGCCGCTTCATCGTTCATTGCGGGCACTCATCACCTTTGCCAACATCTCCTCACTCCTGAGCACCTTCGCGCTGCTGGCAATATCCGGTGCCAGCCAACGGTCTACGTCGTAAGGCGGGACGGTTTCGCGTAGCAGTCGCCAGGCCGCATCGGTGCCGACCCCAAACCGCTGGCTCTTCAGAAATTCAAACGCCTGGGCCGCGAGCAGGTATTCGATGGCCAGAATCTGCGTGGTGTTATCCAGCACCTTGTGCAGCTTCAGCGCCGCGTTGGTGCCCATGCTCAGGTGGTCTTCCTGCAACCCCGACGTCACGAAGTTATCGGTGACGGCCGGTTGCGCCAACTGACGGTTTTCCGCACAGAGCGATGCCGCCACGTACTGCACAATCATCATTCCCGAGTTGACGCCCGGCTGAGCGACCAGAAACGCCGGCAAGTTACTGATGGTCGGGTTGATCAGCCGGTCCAGACGGCGTTCGGCAATCGAGCCCAACTCCGCCACCGCAATGGCCAGCAAATCAGCCGCCATGGCCACCGATTGCCCATGAGGGTTGGCTTGGGACACCACGCGATAAGCCTCGGGTGTGCCCAGCAGCAGCGGATTGTCCGTGGCCGAGTTCAGCTCGATTTCGATTTGTCGGGTGGCATGCACCCACTGATCGCGGGTCGCGCCGTGAACTTGCGGGATCGAACGGACACTGAGCGCATCCTGAGTGCGGATGCCGTGGCTGTTGATCACCATCTCGCTGCCCTCCAGCAGGGCGCGCAGGTTTTTGCCGACGATCTGCATGCCAGGATGAGGCTTGAGGGCAATGATCTCGGCATCAAAGGCGTTGATCTGGCCGCCCAGCGCTTCAAAACTCATGGCACCGATGACGTCTGCCCATTGGGTCAGACGCTGCGCATCGGCGACAGCCAGGCAGCTCAAACCGGTCATGCACGGCGTTCCGTTGACCAGACACAGCCCGTCTTTTGCGCCCAATACCACCGGGCTCAAGCCTTCAGCCTCCAGTGCTTGCTGCGCCGGCATGATCTGGCCGCGATAGCTGACGTTGCCAACGCCCAGCAAGGCGATGCCGATGTGCGCCATGTGGGTCAGATAACCCACCGAGCCCTGCGACGGGACTTGCGGTGTGATCTGCCGATTGAGCAAAGCCAGCAGAGCCTCGACCACTTGCCGATGCAGCCCGGATTTACCCTGGCTGTAATTGATGATCGCCGCACAGATGATCGCCCGGGTCTGCTCGTCGGGTAGCGCAACACCGACGCCACACGCGTGGCTGAGCAAAGTGTTGCGCGACAGCTGGCTCAGTTGCTCCCCTTCGAGTGAGACATTGCACAGCGCGCCGAGGCCGGTGTTGATGCCATACGCCCGCTCGCCGCTGGCAATGATGCGCTCGACGATGGCCTGGGCGTTGTCGATCCGTGCCCAGGCATTCGCCGATAGCACCAGTGGCGCACCCTGGCGAGCCACTGCGACCACCTCTTGCCAACGGACCGGACTTTCACCAATCACCACTTGTTCGACGGGGGGCATCTGCACGCTTCCTTACACAGTGACTGCGCGCCGCTGCACGAAACGATCAACGTATTCGTCGGCAGGGGAGTAGAGGATTTCTTTAGGGGTGCCGACCTGAATCAACCGACCGTCCTTGAGAATCGCAATGCGATTGCCGATACGCACGGCTTCGTCCAGATCGTGGGTGATAAATACGATTGTTTTCTTCAGGTTGCTTTGCAGCTCCAACAACTGATCCTGCATTTCGGCGCGGATCAGGGGGTCAAGTGCGCTAAAAGCCTCGTCCATCAGGATGATGTCCGTATCCGCCGCCAGTGCCCGAGCCAGGCCGACCCGTTGACGCATGCCACCGGAAAGCTGATGCGGATATTTGTTTTCGTAACCTTGCAGGCCCACGGTGCTGATCCAGTGTTGGGCACGTTCGATGCAATACTCTTTGCTCTCGCCGCGCACCTTCAGGCCATAGGCGACGTTGTCCTGCACGGTTTTATGCGGCAACAGCCCGAAGCTCTGGAACACCATGCTGATCTTCTTGCGGCGGAATTGGCGCAGAGCTTCCATGTCGTATTGCAGGATGTCTTCGCCATCCACCAGGATTTCGCCGCTGGTGGGGTCGATCAGCCGATTGAAGTGGCGCACCAGCGTGGATTTGCCTGAACCGGAGAGGCCCATGATCACGAAGATTTCGCCGCTGCCGATGGACAGCGACAAGTCGTTCACGCCCACCACACAGCCGGTTTTTGCCAGCACCTCGTCCTTGCTCTGGTTGTCCCTGACCATCGCCAGCGCGTCCTTATAGCGGTTGCCGAAAATCTTGTACACGTTGCGGACCACGATTTTGTCGGGCTCTGGAGTGCTCATTTGTTGGCCTCATGTCGTGGTCGGCCGTAGGCCTGGGTGATGCGGTCGATAACCACTGCAAGAATCACAATCGCCAGCCCTGCTTCCAGGCCGCGCCCGACGTTGAGGGTCTGGATACCGACCAGCACGTCTTCGCCCAGGCCACGAGCGCCGATCATCGAGGCGATCACCACCATCGACAGGGCCATCATCGTGGTCTGGTTGATCCCGGCCATGATGCTTGGCAAGGCCAGGGGTAACTGCACGCCGAACAGTTGCTGCCAGCGGTTGGCACCGAAGGCGTTGATCGCCTCCATGACTTCGCCATCCACCTGGCGGATGCCCAGGTCGGTCAGGCGAATCAGCGGCGGCGCGGCGTAGATCACGGTGGCGAAAATCGCCGGGACCTTGCCCAAGCCGAACAGCATCAGTACCGGAATCAGGTAAACGAAGCTGGGCATGGTCTGCATGATGTCCAGCAACGGCATCAGTACCGATCGCAGGCGATTGCTGCGCGCCGAGAGGATGCCCAGCGGAATGCCGATGATCACCGAGATCATCGTCGCCACCAGCATCAGCGCCAGGGTCTGCATCAGCTTGTCCCACAGCCCTACCGCGCCCACCAGAAACAGCAGGCCGACGATGACCGCTGTGGTCGTCAGCTTGCGCGTCGCATGCCAGGCAATACCGCCGACAATCGCCAGCATCAACCACCACGGGGCCATGCGCAGCAGGCCTTCCAGATTCACGATGGCCCACAGCAGCGTGTCGGAGATCTGCCGGAACACATCGCCATAATTAGTCACCAGCGCATCAACCCAGTCGTTGACCAGATTGGCGATGGAGAATGTGAAGCTTTCGGGGAACATAAGGTGCTCTCGTTTTTATTTGTTGGAGCGAGGCTTGCCCGCGAAGAGGCCAGTACAGTCGACGAATGATTGTTCAGATACAACGCCTTCGCGGGCAAGCCTCGCTCCAACAGGTCCGTGTTGGCCGCGTTTTACCTACAGCGAAGCATCCACCTTTTTCGCCGCCTCTTCAGTCACCCAGGCGTGCCAGACTTCGGGGTGTTCCTTGAGGAAGATCTTCGCCAGCTTCGGTGATTCGATACGGTCCTTGGTCATGCGCGCCAGGTTCTCGTTCAGCAGGTCAATCGGGATGTTGACCTTCTCCATGACCGACACCAGTTCCGGTGCCTGTTCGTGGAAGACCTTGGACAACCCGACCTTGATGTCGATGCTCTTGTTCACGCCCGGTTTCTCTTCCAGACGCACCAGATCCACCTGGCCCATCAGCGGGGTCGGCGACCAGTAGTAAGTCAGGATTGGCTCACCCCGTTTGTAGCTCGACAGAATAGCGGCATCCAGCGCTGGGCCGGTGCCTGGGCGGAAGTTGGTGTACTTGCTTTCCAGGTCGTAGCTTTTGAGCATTTCGCTGTTTTCCAGCTCACAGGTCCAGCCGGCCGGGCAGTTGTAGAAACGGCCCTTGGCTGGCTCTTCGGCGTCTTTGAACAGTGCAGAGTATTTAGCCAGATCACTGATGGATTTCAGGTCAGGAGCCTTGGCTTCCAGCTTGCGCTTGGCGTCGCCTTCGATCACGTAGCGCGGCACGTACCAGCCTTCAACCGCGCCTTTGACCGGGCTGCCAACGCCGACCACTTTCCCGGCTTTTTCAGCCTTGTTCCACACTTCACTGCGGCCGACCCATTCTTCGGCGAACACTTGAATATCATTGCTGCTCAGGGCGTTTTCCATGGTGATGGAGTTGCCTGGCAGGCTGTCGACTTCACAGCCATACCCTTTGTTCAGGACCACTTGCAGCACGTCAGTCAGCAGCATGGCGCTTTCCCAGTTCAGGCCGGCGAACTTCACCGGCTTGCCGGATTCGCACCAACCCGCCGCCTGGCTGGCGCCCGCGCCGGTGAGCAGACCCACGGAAATCAACGTGGACAACAGTGCCTTCTTGGTTTTCATTGTGTGACGCTCCTCGCGATTGGGGATGGGCAGTTTCCAGATCAAACACTGATACCAAGACACTTGACGGTCCTTTGGGGTGGTCGGTTCACTGAGCGGTGCAATCTCACATTAAGCGCAGAACCTGTGGGACCGGCTTTAGCCGGGAAGGGGCCAGTACATCCACTGCATTTTCTGCGCTGGATGCAATGTCTTCCCGGCTAAAGCCGGTCCCACAAACAGAGCAAACCTCAGTTCCCCACCATCGGCAGGTTCAACCCCTGCTCATTGGCGCAGTCGATAGCGATCTGGTAACCCGCGTCGGCGTGACGCATCACACCCGTGGCCGGGTCGTTGTGCAGGACGCGGGCGATGCGTTCGGCGGCTTCGTCGCTGCCGTCACAGACGATCACCATCCCCGAATGCTGCGAGAAGCCCATGCCGACGCCGCCGCCATGGTGCAGCGAAACCCAGGTCGCGCCGCTGGCGGTGTTGAGCAGTGCATTGAGCAGCGGCCAGTCGGACACGGCATCGGAGCCATCCTGCATGGATTCGGTTTCGCGATTTGGACTGGCGACCGAACCGGAGTCCAGATGGTCACGGCCAATCACCACCGGAGCCGACAGTTCGCCGCTGCGCACCATCTCGTTGAACGCCAGGCCCAGTTTGGCGCGCTGGCCCAAGCCGACCCAGCAGATGCGTGCTGGCAAGCCCTGGAAGGCAATCCGCTCGCGGGCCATTTTCAGCCAGTTGTGCAGGTGCGCATCGTCCGGGATCAGTTCTTTGACCTTGGCGTCAGTCTTGTAGATGTCTTCTGGATCGCCCGAAAGTGCGGCCCAGCGGAACGGTCCTACGCCACGGCAGAACAGCGGACGAATGTAGGCGGGGACGAAGCCCGGGAAATCGAAGGCGTTTTCCACGCCTTCTTCTTTGGCCATCTGACGGATGTTGTTGCCGTAGTCGAAGGTTGGGATGCCCATCTTCTGGAAGTCGAGCATGGCCTTCACGTGTTCAGCCATGGATTGCTTGGCGGCTTTGACCACCGCGGCGGGCTCAGTCAGTGAGCGGGCGCGGTATTCGTCCCAGCTCCAGCCCTTGGGCAGGTAGCCGTTGAGCGGGTCGTGGGCGCTGGTCTGGTCGGTGACCATGTCCGGGCGAACGCCACGACGGACCATCTCCGGCAGGATCTCGGCAGCGTTGCCGCACAAGGCGATGGAGATGGCTTTGCCCTCGGCGGTGTATTTGGCGATGCGCGCCAGGGCGTCGTCCAGATCCGTGGCCTGCTCATCGACGTAACGGGTCTTGAGGCGGAAATCGATGCGGCTCTGCTGGCATTCAATGTTTAGCGAGCATGCACCTGCCATGCCTGCGGCCAAAGGTTGCGCGCCGCCCATGCCGCCCAGGCCAGCGGTCAGTACCCACTTGCCCTTGAGGCTGCCGTTGTAATGCTGGCGACCGGCTTCGACAAAGGTTTCGTAAGTGCCCTGAACGATGCCCTGGCTGCCGATGTAGATCCAACTGCCGGCAGTCATCTGGCCGTACATGGCCAGGCCCTTCGCATCCAGTTCGTTGAAATGCTCCCAGCTCGCCCAGTGGGGTACCAGGTTGGAGTTGGCGATCAGTACGCGAGGTGCGTTGCTGTGGGTCTTGAACACGCCGACCGGTTTGCCGGACTGTACCAGCAGGGTCTCGTCATCGTTGAGGTTGGTCAGGCTCTCGACAATCTTGTCGTAGCATTCCCAGTTGCGCGCCGCGCGACCGATGCCGCCATACACCACCAGCTCTTTAGGATTCTCGGCCACTTCCGGATCGAGGTTGTTCATCAGCATGCGCAGTGGCGCTTCAGTCATCCAGCTCTTTGCCGTGAGCTTGGTGCCACGTGCGGCGCGTATTTCGACATCCCGATGACGGGTCCAGTGTTGGTTATTCTCGGTCACGAAAGAACTCCTCAGCGATCTGTTCAATACACTTGGCTTTACTTGTATGTACAAGCATATGCAATTGAAATACCAACATTGGAATCCAGGCAGTAGGAGCGCGCTTGCCCGCGATGGCGTCGGGTCAGCTATGCATGTTTTGGCTGAACTGATGCCATCGCGGGCAAGCGCGCTCCTACGGGAAATACGTTCTAATTCAAAAGGTTGGGTGTGGATTTTGACACGGGTAGGCTCAGGGCATATGCGGTCACCCATTGATAGATCTGGCGCGCTGGTGATGAATGCAACCCAGTAGCGAGTCGTCCAAAGGTGTTACGACTCGCTTCTTTCTGGGGCGCTGGGTAACAGGATGGTGCGCGGTTGGCTCAGATGACTTTGACAGCGCGACCTATGAACTGGATCGGCCCGGTGGGTTTACCGATGGGCGAACCTGAGGCCTGTTCCAGCGTCAGCTCAAACAGTTGATTGGGTTGCAGCGGCGGCAGTTTGTCCAGTGGCACCTGAAGGCTTTGCCCCGGCTTGACCAGGCCCAGCGATACCGGGCCTTGCCAGTCGTCGCCTTTGGTCCAGAACTCCAGTGCCTTGTCGGCGGGCACTTCGGTAACGCTGAGAGGGATCAGCTGGATTTCCTGGGAATTGCTGGCTTGAATCACCCAGCCCGGGGCTTTGTCTTGGGGCGCGACCAGCACTACCAGATAAGAAGGCGCAGGCGTGGATCTGGATTGGGTAAACAGTGTCATCCCCAGCACCAATGATGCAGCGAGACCAGCCCCCGCGAGTCCGCGCCAGATCGACAGGTTATTCCACCAACTTTGCACGTCGCGTATCGCGGCTTGCGGGGGTGCAAGCAAGTCATCCAGGCTGCGCTCGATCCTCGTCCACAACCGCGGCGGCGGGGTTTGCGGTTCGGCCATGGCGGTCAGCGGCAACAAGCGCTCTTCCCAGGCATCCACCGCTGCGCGCAACGCAGGTTCGTGGGGCAGGCGACGTTCGACTTCGATTCGTTGTTGGGCAGACAGCGTGCCCAAGACATATTCACCGGCCAACTCGTTGAGCGGTTTTTGCGGTTCAGTGCCCGAAGTGTTGCTCATCCGATGCACTCCCGTAATGCATTCAGGCTGCGCTTGATCCAGGCTTTCACAGTGCCCAGCGGCGCGCCGATTTTCTGCGCAATTTCTTGATGCGAATAGCCATCCACATAAGCGTGGAACACACAGTTGCGACGCACGGGTTCAAGCTGATCGAGGCAAAACTCGATGCGGCCCGGATTCACCCGCCAGTCGAAGCTGTCCACGGTTTCGTTCCAGCCTTCCAGCGTGGCCTGGGCCTCGGCATGCTCTTCATCATCTTCACGTTGCACTTCACGGGCATTGTTGCGAATGGCGTTGAGCGCCAGATGCCGGGTGACAGTGAACATCCAGCCACGGGCAGAACCACGCGACTTGTCGAAACTCGCAGCGCCGGTCCAGATCTTGAGGAAGGCGTCGTGCACGATGTCCTGAGCCAAGGCGCTGTCGCGCACCAGGCGTTGCGCCACACCGAGCAAACGGGCACTTTCCTGTGCATACAGCCGCTCAAGCGCCTGCCGCTCGCCACGGGCGCAGGCATCGAGTGCTGCTTCGTAATCAAACAGAGTTTCGGGCAGAGACAAATCGATTCGCCATCAACAGAGGACATCTGCTCCAGTCAGACCGGAGCACCCGCGCAGGAGCATAGACGAACTCCCGCGCGGCACCCATCTGAATTACTTGGCGGACCAGAAAATGTAGTCGCCCTGATATTTCACGATTTCTTTCGCGCCTTTATTGCTCTCTGCGCAAGCTTTGGCAGGAGCCACGCCGCCTTTGAGCGCAGTACGCTGGATGTACGCAACGCCAGTCATGGCACCTTTGCCTTCAGCGGGATTAGCCTTGACCAACTGATACGGCAGGTTGCCAGCGCTGGACGGCGCGACGGCGAGCTGAGTACCGGTCACTTTCGAGCCGTCTTTGGCTTCCCAGGTGGCTGGTGGGCCGTAGTAAGTGCCGACTTGCTTGCCGCTGCGATCATTGAGCACGGCTTTAGGGCCGACGAACGCCCATTCCATTTCGTTCGGCATGTTGGCCTTGGCGCGGCACTCGTAGGTGATTTCGCCTACGCCGGTGGTTTCCATGCTGACCTTGAAACCGTCTGGCACACGAACGGTTTCCGGCAGGTTGCTTTGAGCGAAGGCAGATGGCGCCAGGCAAGTGAAAGCCATTGCAGCACCAGTCAGGCAGAGCAAGCGTTTTGCGTTCATGCAGTTATCTCCAGATTGTGTTTTCGCTTGGCAGCCTGAATGGCTGCTTATCTGTACTACCCGCGAGAACACGATCTGGATGCAGCACGTTGAAAATAAATTTTCAGCGTTTGCAAATACGGCTGCGCAGCATGATCACGCCGACGATGGCCGCCAGCCCTGAGCCCATCAAAACGCCTACTTTGACCTCGTCAATCAGGTGGGGCGCGCCGGGGAAAGCCAGGTTGCCGATGAACAGGCTCATGGTGAAACCGATGCCGCAGAGGATCGCCACACCATACAGCTGCATCCAGTTACTGCCCTCTGGAAGCGTGGCCAGCCCCGAACGGATGGCCAGCAAGGCAGCCAGGAACACACCGATCTGTTTGCCGAAGAACAACCCGAGGGCTACTCCCAGTGGTACCGGATCAATCAGGTTCTGCAGGGTAATCCCCGACAGCGACACGCCAGCGTTGGCAAAGCCGAACACCGGCACAATGGCGAACGCGACCCAGTACTGCAGCTTTTCTTCCAGGAATAGCAGTGGTGAGCGGGCTTCTTCCTCGGGTTTGCCCAAGGGGACGCACAGCGCCAGCGCGACACCGGCCAGGGTTGCGTGAACACCGGACTGCAAGACGAAGAACCACAGCAGGGCGCCGAGCAGCAGATACGGCAACAAATGCCGAACCCGCAGGCGATTCATGACGATCAACACCGCCAGTGTGGCAAAAGCAGCCAACAGCATCGGCAAGTTCAGGCCAGAGCTGTAGAAGAAAGCGATGATCGTCACCGCACCCAGGTCGTCGAGAATCGCCAGGGCAGCGAGGAAGACCTTCAAGGAGGTCGGCACGCGATTACCCAGCAACGACAGCACGCCTAGCGCGAAAGCAATGTCGGTGGCCGCCGGGATCGCCCAGCCGCTCATGGTTTGCGGGTTGCCCCAGTTGACCGCGATATAGATCAGCGCCGGCACCAGCATGCCGCCCGCCGCTGCAAAACCAGGCAGGGCGCGCTGGCCCCAGGTCGCGAGCCCGCCGGCAAGTACTTCGCGTTTGATTTCCAGGCCGACCATCAAAAAGAAGATCGCCATCAGCCCGTCGTTGATCCACAACTCAACGGAAAGCCCCAGCCAGACGCTGTGTAGAATCGCAAAATAGCCTGCGGAAAGTCCTGAGTTGGCAACGATCAATGCCGCCAGCGCCGCGCCCATCAACACGATCCCGCCCGCAGACTCCGAGGCAAGGAAGCTGGCGAGAATGGCGATGGCTCTTGGGGTTTCTTTCTTGTTATTGGTTGTCGTCATTGGCGGTGAGGTGTCCTTGGGATTCAATTGACGCCTGTGGGAGCGGTGCTTGCCCGCGATCAGGCTGGACGCGGTTCACTTTAGATCGCATCCAGCCTGATCGCGGGCAAGCACCGCTCCCACATGGTGATGTGCCGTTAAATCTTCATTAATTCAATCAAACAGCAGCGGCTCGCACGCGGTGCATACAGCACCACTTCCACCAAGGCGCCAGCTTCGTTATCCAGCTGCAGACAGTCGTGCTTTTCCAGCAGCTGCGGCGGATATCCGGCCATATTGGCGGCCATTTGTTCGGCGGCGCTGAATAGTAACAGCGTGGTGGCCGAGCTGAACAACCGCTGCGGTTTGAGCACGTCAAGCCATTGCAAGCTGGCGCCAAAGCGATCAGGCGCATAAATCAGATTGAAGTCGCGGATAGCGCCGCCCAGCAAGGCGCAGCTGGCCTGGCTGTCGCCGCTGAAGGCAAACGGATCGCCGGGCAGAAGTGGCTCGCTAAGTGTGCCGTCGATATCCAGTGTCATGCCCGCACCCTGCAGCACGGTGATGATGCGTTGATAGCCCGGGAACAGGGAAAAACCGCCCGAGGCCTCGATGTCGGCGATCGATAGACGCCAGCCGAAATTGTCCAGGTCCTGGCCTGCATCGCGGGTAATTTCTTCGGTACTGCCGCCGCCGTTCTTCCAGGGCATACGTGAATAGTCGGCGGCGCGCAAAACAGTCAGTTGGCTCATTTACTGAAACGTCCTTCCAGGCGATGACGGGAACCGGGGTGGATCAGCCGCGCCGCGGTCACCGGCTGACGGCCAGACCAGGTGCGGCGGCGGATCAACAGGCACGGTTCACCGGGATTGATCTGCAACAGCTCGCACTCATCCGCTTCGGCGAGTATTGCTTCGACCACATGCTCACCCTCGGTCAATGGCGCGACTTGCGACAGATAGGCGTACGGCGTTTGCCGAGTGAAGTCCTGACTCAGATAGTCGGGCGCGACCAGGGCATTGACGTAGCGATCTTCGATTTGCACCGGCAGGTCATTTTCCAGGTGCACGATCAGCGAATGAAACACCCGCTGGCCCTCGCGCATGTCCAGAGCCAGCGCCCGCTCGGAGCCGGCCGCTTCTTCCTGAAGCAGGATGACCTTGCAGGTGTGTCGATGGCCACGGGACGCGATTTCGTCGGCGATGTTGTGCACTTCAAACAGTGCAGACTGGCTTTTGGGTTCGGCAACGAAGGTGCCGACCCCCTGCATGCGCACCAATAGTCCTTCGGCGGTCATTTCCCGCAGGGCGCGGTTGATGGTCATGCGGCTGAAGCCCAGTTGGGTGACCAACTCGCTTTCCGATGGCACGCGATGGTGGGGCGGCCAGTTACCACACTGGATCTGCTGGGCAATCATGTGCTTAACCCGGGCGTACAGCGGAGCCGGACTGTCGCCCATCTGGGCAGCCAATGGTGAAGTGGCGGGCGGAGTCGGCACGGTCAATCCTTTTGAAGATCATTGGGCTACGGGTCGCGCTAATCTTGTAGCGCTGTGGCACTGATAACTGTGCGGTCACGCTAACCATTAAGCGGTTCAACGGCAAGCTTGCCGGAGTTTACCGAGCGTGCAAACGTCTGTATATGTATATACAAATCACTTTTGACGGGATGCAGAACCATGTCCGCCTTCTTCGCCGAGCGCGCTTTTTTACCCAGCGGTTGGGCCAATAATGTGCGCCTTGAGGTCAGCGCCGCTGGCGTGATCACCCGCATCGCCATTGACGCTGAGGCTTCTGGTGCAGAGTGGCTCAAAGGTCCGCTGTTGCCGGGCATGCCCAATCTGCATTCCCACGCCTTTCAGCGAGCGATGGCGGGGCTGGCGGAAGTGGCGGGCAACCCCAACGACAGTTTCTGGACCTGGCGCGACCTGATGTACCGGCTGGTCGGGCAGATCAGCCCCCAGCAACTTGGCGTGATTGCTCGCCAGCTGTATATCGAAATGCTCAAAGGCGGGTTTACCTCCGTCGCCGAGTTTCACTACGTGCATCAGGACACTGACGGCAAGCCCTATGCGAATCCCGCAGAGCTGGCGCTGCAGATCAGCGCGGCGGCCAGTTCCGCGGGTATCGGTCTGACGCTGTTACCGGTGCTCTATAGCCACGCAGGCTTTGGTGGGCAAGCGCCGAATGACGGTCAGCGGAGGTTTATCCACAGCACTGACAGCTATCTCGATCTTCAAGCCAGGTTGCTGCCAATGCTGCGCGAGCAACCGGCGCAACAGCTGGGTCTGTGCTTTCACTCCCTGCGCGCCGTCACCCCGGAGCAGATCAGTAAGGTGTTGGCGGCCAGCGATAAGCAATGCCCGGTGCACATCCACATTGCCGAACAGCAAAAGGAAGTCGATGACTGCCTGAACTGGAGCGGTCGCCGACCGGTGCAATGGTTGTATGAGAACACGGCAGTGGATCAGCGCTGGTGTCTGGTCCATGCGACGCATGTGGAGCCGGACGAAGTAGCACTGATGGCCCGGAGTGGGGCGGTTGCCGGGTTGTGTCTGACCACGGAAGCGAATCTGGGTGACGGAATCTTTCCGGCCGTGGACTACGTCGCACAGGGTGGGCGCTGGGGAATCGGTTCCGACAGCCACGTTTCGCTGAGCGTGGTGGAGGAGTTACGTTGGCTGGAGTACGGCCAGCGGCTACGGGATCAGCGTCGTAACCGCCTGTATCGCAGTGACCAGCCGATGGTCGGCCGGACCTTGTTTGATGCAGCGTTGGCCGGCGGTGCGCAGGCGTTGGCTCAGCCGATTGGGAAGTTGGAGGTCGGGCAGCGGGCTGACTGGCTGGTGCTGGATGGCAATGACCCCTATATCGCCACAGCGTCGGGCGACGGGGTTCTCAATCGTTGGCTGTTCGCAGGCGGGGACCGGCAGATTCGCGATGTGATGGTCAATGGCAAGTGGGTGGTGCGAGAAGGGCATCACGCCGGGGAAGAGCAGAG
Source organism: Pseudomonas syringae (assembly GCF_000737245.1). GTDB lineage: Bacteria > Pseudomonadota > Gammaproteobacteria > Pseudomonadales > Pseudomonadaceae > Aquipseudomonas > Aquipseudomonas syringae_J. The sequence continues at coordinate 27,081 of NZ_JPQU01000031.1, forward strand.
CAGTCGTGACTTCGCCCAGGTGTTGCGTGAGCTGTTGGGGTAAAGATTCGGTATTTGACGACGTCGACGTGGGACCGGCTTTAGCCGGGAAGGCGACATTTCTGACGATAGAAATGTTGCGAATGTACCGGCCTCTTCCCGGCTAAAGCCGGTCCCACGACATCGCGTCAATACTTGGAATAGTTATTTCCCTTCCTTCCCGATCTTCGAATCTTCAACCCGCCAGATCAGCTTGGTGGTGTCGTAGCCCTGTTGCTGGGCTTCGCTGAGCATTTTTTCCTTAACGGACGTAGATACCGTCGGCGTGCGCGACAGCAGCCACAGGTATTTGCGATCCGGATTGCCAACCACGGCGGTCTTGTAACCGTCGCCGATGTACAGCACCCAGTAATCGCCTTTGGCTACGCCAGGCAGAATGCGTGAAAACCAGTTATCGAACACTACCGACAGCTTGTCGGTCTTGCCTGGCACTTGCGGCGAGGCCGTGCCGGTGGCTTCCTGCCATTCGCCTTCGATGGTCCGGCAGCGATTGGTCACGCCGACATTGCCATCAGGCTTGAGCAGGTAATGGGCTTCGGACTGCGCACAGTTGCGCTGGAAAAACATCGGCAGACGAGCGATTTCGTACCAGGTGCCCTGGTACTGCTTGAGATCCACTTCGCCAACGGTCTTGGGCTCAAGGTTGTCCGCCGAGTGCGCAAAACCAATTGCCAGAAAGCTGGCCATCAACACCACGCCGAAGCGCACAAGTAATTTGATCATGACTTATTTCAAACCCTGGCCCGAGAACATCAGCACCTTGTCGCCAGCGTATTGAACGCTGATAAAGCTTTTCTGATCGCCCCACGTGCAACTGGACATGCCCAGCGCGCCGGAACATTCGGTCGGGCTGCCGAGCAGGTTTTCGACCTCTGCCTTGGGCATGCCAGCGGAAAGTTTCGAGTAGTTTTCCTGATTGACCTTGCTGCAAGCAGTCAGCAGAACGAGAAAAGACAACAACGCTAGAGCGCGCAGAGACATGGATGAAGCTCCTGAACGGAAGGGGGCAACGCCGCAGCAAACGGTCGATCGGGCACGCATGCTGGCGTAATGCCGAAAGCTTAGAAGAGAAAAACTCGATCTGGTTCCGTTGGTCGACGGGTCTTTGTGTGGAAGACTGAATTCGGACTAAAATCGGTTCTTTGTTTCTCGCCTAAGAGATTTTGCCTTATGAAGCTTTCATCGCATGTGAAGCCAATCAGCTATCTGAAAAGCCACGCGGCCGAAATCGTCAGGGACCTGTCTGAAAGTCGTGAGCCTATGCTGATCACTCAAAATGGTGAAGCGAAGCTGGTCGTGCTGGACGTGAAAAGCTATGAGCAGCAGTTGGAGACCTTTGCCCTGCTCAAAATTCTTGCGCTGGGTAGTCGCGAGATAGAGCGCGGGGAATTTAATGACATCGATGAGGCATTCGCAGCGCTGGACAGGAATGATGACGAATGAGTTTCAAAGTTGTCATTTTGAAGTCCGCACAATACGAACTCAAAGAATTACGTAACTATATAGTCCGCAAGTTCTCGCACGACACTTGGCTGATGACTTCTGAGAAACTCCAGAAAGCCTTGAAAATTCTTGAGACCTCACCCCTTTTGGGCGCAGTCCCTGAAGAGATTGAGATGTTGAATCTTGGCCCATTTCGCCAGATTGTTTCAGGCATGAATCGAATTATTTACGAAACTCGGCAGGACGTCGTGTTCATTCATGTCATCGCCGATACCCGCAGAAACATGACTGACTTGTTAACCAAGCGCCTTCTTCATAGCTCCCAGTAAAGTCTTAAAACCTCGACCCGGGCTCTTTCAGAAACTCGATTTCTTCTGGCGTGGAAGTGCGCCCGAGGATGTCGTTGCGATGCGGGAAGCGACCGAAGCGTTTGATCACTGCACGGTGGCGCTCGGCGTAGTCGAGGCTGCTGGTGAGAAATTCGCGGTCAGTGGCGGGGAGTAAGGGGAGGAGATCGGTAATGCGGGCGACGGCCTGATTCTGCGCGTCGAGGTTTTCACAGTGCTCAAGCACCAGATAGATAAAGGTGCGTTGCAGCGGATCCAGATGCTGGTCACGGCCGAGCTTCAGGCCATGTATGACAAGTTGCTGAGCCCGTTGATCCCCAGCGAAGGCTTTGGGGGTGTCGCGGTAAATCATGCGTGGTAACTGGTCCAGCAGCAGTATCAATGCCAGCCAGCCATCAGGGGTTTCTGCCCACTCTTTCAAACCGCCAGAGAGCGCCGTATCGACCAGATCGCCGAAGCGACTCTTGGCTTCGGCGTCCTGTGCTTTGCTCTTGCCGAACCACAACTTGCCCTTGGCTTTTGCCACTTCACTGGGGGATTCGGCAGAACCGAACCACCATTCAAGCAGCGCAAGCCAGGGGGCAATCATGATGATCAGCCTTTGTGGTACGAGGTCGCGCGCTCAACTTCTTCCTTCGAACCCAGGAACACCGCTACACGCTGGTGCAGGCCGTCCGGCTTGATATCGAGGATGCGCTGGTGACCATCGGTGGACGCGCCGCCAGCCTGTTCAACCAGGAAGGACATCGGGTTGGCTTCGTACATCAGGCGCAGTTTGCCTGGCTTGGAAGGTTCGCGGCTGTCACGTGGATACATGAACAGGCCGCCACGAGTCAGGATGCGATGCACGTCGCCAACCATCGCCGCAACCCAGCGCATGTTGTAGTTCTTTTTCAAAGGACCGTCTTCACCCGCCAGCAATTCGTCAACGTAGCGCTGTACCGGGGCTTCCCAGTGACGCTGGTTGGACATGTTGATGGCGAATTCCTGAGTGGATTCCGGAATCTTGATGTCTTCGTGGGTCAGTACGAAGCTGCCCATCTCGCGATCCAGGGTGAAACCTTTGACGCCGTCGCCGAGAGTCAGCACCAGCATGGTCTGCGGGCCGTAAATCGCGTAACCGGCGGCTACTTGCTGGGTCCCTGGCTGCAGGAAAGCGTTTTCGTTCAACGGCTCATTCTGGCTCAGGTATTCGTTCGGGCAACGCAGTACCGAAAAGATGGTGCCAACCGGGGCGTTGATGTCGATGTTCGACGAGCCGTCCAGTGGGTCGAATACCAGCAGGTACGCGCCTTTCGGGTATTTGCCGGGAATCTGGTAGGCATTGTCCATTTCTTCGGACGCCATGCCGGCCAGGTGACCGCCCCATTCGTTGGCTTCAAGCAGGATTTCGTTGGAAATCACGTCGAGCTTTTTCTGCACTTCGCCCTGAACGTTTTCAGTGCCCATGCTGCCAAGCACGCCGCCCAGCGCGCCCTTGGAGACGGCGTGGCTGATTTCCTTGCACGCACGCGCCACCACCTCGATCAGGAAGCGCAGATCGGCAGGAGTGTTGTTGCTGCGGGTCTGCTCAATCAAATAGCGACTCAGGGTAACGCGGGACATGGATAGCTCCGAATATGGGGGAATAAAAACCCGCGCAGTTTAACGCGAGTGGAGACGTAATACTGCCCATAAGACTGGGTTATCACCCATTGAGTTCACGTTTGGCTCAGCGTAGCTGGAAATTGCTGAAGGGGTGGCTGAAACGAGGTGGGCACCATGGATGGTAGGAGACCCCGTCCCGGCGTTGGCGCCGCGCTGTCGGGCGGTCCTGACACGTACTGTAGGAGCGCGCTTGCCCGCGATGCGGTATGCCAGCGAAAAATATGTTGTCTGACCTCACGCTATCGCGGGCAAGCGCGCTCCTACAGGACTAGCGATCAGCTTACGACCTTGGTTGTGACCCCCGCCGCGAGCTCAATGCAATCCAGCCCAGCAGAACAAAGCCCAGCACCAGAACGCCCCACAGGCCTGCGCGTTTCCAGTCGAAGCTGTCCACGATGGGAGCAATGGGAGCAATGGGAGCGGGTGCCACGCCAGCAGCCTTTACAGGGGCGGTGTCGGGTTCGGCGCGACCCAGGCTGGCCAGCCTCTGTGAGCTGTAATCGGGGATCAATGTCGACAGCGGCACGCTGCCCACAGTCGCTGTCGCGTTACCGACGGCCAGAGAAAACGGCCCATTACCCTGTGCCTGGAACACCAGTTGGGTGGCGCGCACGGCGAAACGTATTTGCGGGGCTTGCGCGCCCAGGCCGCCGCCGCGTTCGTCGACTTCGAGGCGCAATTGGCCCACGACTTTACCCGGCAACTGCATTTCGTCCTGGACCATGTTCTCGCCGTTTTGCATCAGGCGGTAAAGCAGCCCGCTGCCGATCGGCTCCCACGGGGCTTTACTGTCCAGGCGACCATACAAGGTGGCTGGTGCCAGGCTGTTGGCTTGGCTGATGTCGAATTTCAGGTGCTCGATAGGCAATGCGCGTGGCAGATCCCAAATGTAATTGCCAGGTTCCGCCAGACTGCCGCTGACAGGTTGCGACCAGCTCAGGGGTAAGCTCGGATTGTCTGTGTGCACACTGGTCAGCTGTGCTGAGGTCAGGGTCGGCGCGCTCTGGGGAGCTTTCCATAGCAGCCGCAGATAGCGAGCTGTGCGACCGGGCAGGCTGACGTCCCGCTGCTCGACCAGTTCGTCGGCGAAGGAGAGCCGGGCAACCTGGCCTTCACCCCAGGCTTGCCAGGTTTGAAGGTCATCGCTGGCTTCAATCGTGAAGCGCTGTAGACCTTCGCGCTCGGTGCTCCAGTCCAGAGTCAGCAGCTCCAGCGGGGTGTTCAGGGCGCTGGTGTCCAACAGCCAGCCACGCAGGATTTCCTCACCGGCTTCAATGTCACTTTGCGGTTGCACGTCGACCACCGCACCGCTGGCGGTCCGTTCGACACGAATGGTCGGTACGGTGTCGCTGGCGTCAGCGTTGTCATAGAGCGGGAACCACTTCACGTCAGTCGGCGTAGAGGGCTGTTGGAGCTGAACCGGTTTGTAGGCGACGGAATACGCTTGCGCCTGGTCTTGAGCATCGAAGATGCGCACATCCGCCAGATCGGACCTGCGTGAATCCAGTTGCACCGCCAGTGGCAGCTCAATGCGGTACCACGGGCCTTCGCCTGAGAGTTTCAAGGGCGTACGGCTGGCAAAGTCGCCGGGATTTTCCTGGGCGCTGGCAAACATCGCGCTGACCAGCGTGGCGCCGAAAACGGCCGCTCTGAACAGCTGCGGACGACTCAAAAGCTCGATTTTCATGGGGTGTCTGCTCGGAATTGTCCGAGAAGTCCTTATCGTTTGTAGGTTTTTGCTACTGCATTGGTGCGAAATATCCCACATTTCAAATAACTGTGGGAGCGACCGGTGTGGCGCTCCACCTTGCTCGCGAAGGCGTCGATACAGTCACCACAATGTGGCGCATGAACCATTGTCTTCGCGAGCAAGCTCGCTCCCACGGGTCCCACGGTTTTACTTTATGCGTTCGAGGTTTAATCCAGCGCCTGCCAGATCTCTCCGGCATATTCGCGAATCGTCCGGTCCGATGAGAACCAGCCCATGCGCGAGGTGTTGAGCACTGCCGAGCGCCACCATTGCTTGGAGTCGTGCCAGTGAGCTTCGACCTTGGCCTGGGCTTCCCAGTACGAATCAAAGTCCGCACAGACCATGAAGCGGTCATACGCCAGCAATTGATCGATCAAACCCGCATAGCGATTTGGATCATCCGGCGAGAACACCCCGCCACGGATTGCTTGCAGCACATCGTTCAGACGACCCGATGCGGCAGCGTCTCCGTGAGCGCTGAAGTCACCCAGCAATTTGCGGGCTTCGACCTGTTGCGCCGTCATGCCGAAAATGAACATGTGTTCCAGCCCGACTTGCTCGCTCATCTCCACGTTGGCACCGTCCAAGGTGCCGATGGTCAGTGCGCCGTTGAGGCCGAACTTCATGTTACTGGTGCCAGATGCTTCCAGGCCCGCTGTAGAAATCTGCTCGGACAAGTCGGCTGCCGGGATGATGCTTTCCGCCAGGCTCACGTTGTAGTTGGGCAGGAACACCACTTTGAGCAGCCCGCGCACAGTCGGGTCGTTGTTCACGGTACGGGCGATGTCGTTGGTCAGCTTGATGATCAACTTGGCCGAGTGATAACTAGCCGCTGCCTTGCCCGCGAAAATTTTCACGCGTGGCACCCAATCGGTGCCCGGTTGAGCACGAATGGCCTGATACAGCGCAATAGTGTGGAACAGATTCAACAACTGACGCTTGTATTCGTGGATCCGTTTGACCTGCACATCAAACATCGCGGCCGGGTTGACCACGATGCCGAGTCGCTCATTAATGATCGCTGCCAGCGCGCGTTTGCTATGCAGTCGCTGATCGGCGAACTGCTTGCGGAACGAGCTTTTCTCGGCAAAGGGCTCCAGCTCGATCAGGCGCGTTTCCGCGTTATCGAGCACGTCATCGCCCAAGGCTTCTTTAAGCATGTCGGTGAGCTTGGGGTTGGACTGGAACAGCCAGCGGCGGAAGGTAATGCCGTTGGTTTTGTTGTTGATCCGCTCCGGATACAGCTTGTGCAGCTCGGCAAACACCGTCTTGCGCATCAATTGGGTATGCAGCGCCGAAACGCCGTTGATGCTATGGGAGCCGAGGAACGCCAGGTTACCCATGCGAACCCGACGACCATTTTCTTCTTCGATCAGCGACACGGCGCGCAGCACATCGAAGTCATGAATGCCTTTGGCGCGCAGCGTGTCGATGTGCTGGGCATTGATGATGTAGATGATCTGCATGTGGCGCGGCAACATCCGCTCCATCAGGCCTACCGACCAGGTTTCCAGCGCCTCAGGCAGCAAGGTGTGGTTGGTGTAGGCCAGGGTGCCGACGGTGATCTTCCACGCCGCGTCCCACGCGATGCCGTGGTTGTCGATCAACTGACGCATCAGCTCGGCCACGGCAATGGAAGGGTGCGTGTCGTTCATCTGGATCGCGGCGTGTTCCGGCAGATCCATTAGCGTGGCATGCATGTTCAAGTGACGGCGCAGCAAATCCTGCAGCGATGCGGAAACGAAGAAATACTCCTGACGCAGGCGCAATTCCTGGCCGGCTTCCGTCGCGTCGTTGGGGTACAGCACACGGGAGATGCTTTCTGCGCGCACGACTTCGGCGACTGCACCAAAGTGGTCACCGGCGTTGAAACGCTCAAGGTGCAGATCTTCCACCGCACGGGCACGCCACAGACGCAGGGTGTTCACGCTTTTGCCGCGCCAGCCGACCACCGGTGTGTCGTAAGCGATGGCTCGCACGGTTTCCGATGGGCGCCAGACCTGACGCTGTTCGCCCGCTTCATTGATGATGGTTTCGACACTGCCGCTAAAGCCGATGGGATACACCACTTCAGGGCGCTCGAATTCCCACGGGTTACCGAAGTCCAGCCAGTTCTCCGTTTGCTCCTGCTGCCAGCCGTCGACGATGGCCTGACGGAACAGGCCGTGTTCGTAACGAATGCCATAGCCGTGACCGGCGATGCCGAGGGTCGACATGCTTTCCATGAAGCACGCAGCCAGACGGCCCAGGCCGCCGTTGCCGAGTGCGGCGTCCGGCTCCAGCAATTTGATGCGCTCGATGTCCACGCCCAGCTCGGTCATGGCCTCGCGGGCGATTTCCAGCAGGCCGAGGTTGCTCAGACTGTCGTATAGCAAGCGGCCAATGAGAAATTCCAGCGACAGGTAATAAACCCGCTTCTGGACCTTGCGGTAAATCTGCCGGGTATGGTCCATCCAGTGCTCGACCATGTGGTCGCGGGCGGCCAGTGCAACGGCTTCGAACCAGTCATGCTCAAACGCATGGTCAGGGTCCTTACCCACCGCATAGGTGAGTTTGGCGAGAACGGCGGCGCGAAAAGCGGCCACTTCAGCGTCACGAACAAGTGGTTCCTGAGACATCGATACGACCTCAAGTAGTCAGACGAATGAAGGATGGTGATCTTTGACTGTAGGGCGTGTCCGCAATCTTTTCCCGAAATATCTGAAAAAACCGGGGAGGCGTCCCACGCTTCGACCCAGACATAACAGTCTGGTTCGCTAATCACAGTAATTGGCAGAACGCTTGCATTGATCGTTCCACTTGCGTGGGGCGTTGAGTGACAGCATGAACATTCCACGTTTCGGGTTTATGATGCCCAACGGCAGATTGATAGCAGCCCCAGGAATCACACTTACGGAGCACCTATGCAGACCTTGTACCCACAGATCAAACCCTACGCCCGGCACGATCTGGCCGTAGAAGCGCCGCATGTTTTGTACGTTGATGAAAGCGGTTCGCCGGAGGGTCTGCCGGTGGTTTTCATTCATGGTGGCCCTGGTTCAGGGTGCGATGCGCAAAGCCGCCGCTACTTTGATCCTAATATGTACCGCATCATCACCTTCGACCAGCGCGGCTGCGGCCGCTCCACGCCCCACGCCAGCCTGGAAAAAAACACCACCTGGGATCTGGTAGCGGACCTTGAGCGGATTCGCGAACACCTTGGCATCGAAAAATGGGTGCTGTTTGGCGGTTCCTGGGGTTCGACTCTCTCGCTGACTTATGCACAGACTCACCCCGAGCGCGTACATGCGCTCATCCTGCGCGGTATTTTCCTGGCCCGTCCGCAGGAAATCGAATGGTTCTACCAATGTGGCGCCAGTCGTATGTTCCCCGACTACTGGCAGGACTACATCGCTCCGATCCCGCTGGATGAGCGCGATAATCTGCTTCAGGCCTTCCACAAGCGCCTGACTGGCTCTGACCAGATCGCCCAGATGCACGCCGCCAAGGCATGGTCCACCTGGGAAGGCCGCGCCGCCACCTTGCGCCCCAATCCTCAGGTGGTGGATCGTTTCTCCGAGCCGCAGCGGGCGCTGTCAATTGCGCGGATCGAGTGCCACTACTTCACCAATAACTCGTTCCTTGAAGAAAACCAGCTGATCCGCGACATGCCGAAGATTGCCCACCTGCCGGGCATCATCGTGCACGGCCGCTACGACGTGATCTGCCCGCTGGACAATGCCTGGGAACTTCACCAGGCCTGGCCGAACAGCGAGCTGCAAGTGATTCGCGATGCCGGGCACGCCGCTTCTGAGCCGGGCATCACCGACGCCCTGGTTCGCGCTGCGGCTCAGGTGGCCCGCCGGTTGCTGGATTTGCCGCCTGAAGAGGCTTAAATCGGGCGGCGCTGCCGAGCCTGCATATGTGGGAGCGGTGCTTGCCCGCGATAAGGTTTAGATGATCTGGCGTGAACCGCGTCCAGCGCTTATCGCGGGCAAGCACCGCTCCCACAGGCATAGCGCTCCACATGAAATCGGGATTTGATGCATGAAAGCCTTACTACAACGCGCCCGCGGCGCGCGGGTCGAGGTCGGGGGGCAGATTGTTGGCTCTATTGATCAAGGCCTCTTGGTACTGGTCGGGATCGAGCCTCAAGACACTCAGGCCAGCGCCGATAAGATGCTGCACAAACTGCTTAACTACCGGGTGTTCAGCGATGCAGAGGGCAAGATGAATCTTTCCCTGCGGGACGTGGCCGGTGGTCTGCTGCTGGTTTCGCAGTTCACACTTGCGGCCGACACTAAAAGCGGCATGCGCCCAAGTTTCTCAAAAGCTGCGCCACCCGCGCTGGGCGCCGAGTTGTTCGGCTACTTACTGCAGCAGGCGAAAAGCTCGCACGAGGTGGTGGAGTCGGGCCAATTTGGTGCAGACATGCAAGTGCACTTAATAAATGATGGCCCGGTAACGTTTTTGCTGGAGACCTGAGGTGTCCGGTGTAGCTGCGGTGATGTCATAAGGCTACAAATATCTATAAATACTTCATCTGACCTGATGCGTTGTTACGCGCGCTACTAGATAATCGCGCGGTACGGAGTTCGGCGTCCGTCGCACCGTTTGGCAAGGTCAGAAGCTGGTCCGACACCGTTTGGGGAATCATTAGGTTCTTTCGGAGTCGGAACAATGCTCGCCAACCCGGCATTAGATAGCTGGCCGTTGGTTTTTTCATCTGTTTTCGGCGAGGGTTGCTCGTGATTGTTAGTCCCTGTAATGCGGTAAAGACATCTGGCAAGCGGTTGCGTAGCGCGCTATTGGCAAGCTCAGCCCTGATCTCACTGTTCAGCGCCACCCAGTTGTGGGCGTTCAGTCTCGATGATGTGGCGAGCAGGGCCAAAGAAATGGCCGGGCAGAAATACGAAGCTCCAAGGAGCAATCTGCCAGCAGAGTTTCGCGACATGAAGTTCGCGGACTATCAAAAAATTCGCCCTCGCGAAGACCGTGCCGAATGGGCTGGCGACAGAACCCCGTTCAAGGTGTCGTTCTATCACCAGGGCATGCACTTCGACACGCCGGTCAAAATCAACGAAGTCACTGCGACCACCGTTGAAGAGATCAAGTACGACCCTAATCGTTTCGATTTCGGCGATCTGAAGTTCGACCCCAAGTCGACCGAGAAACTCGGCTACGCCGGTTTCCGTGTGACCTACCCGATCAATAAAGACGACAAGCAAGACGAAGTCATGACTATGCTGGGCGCGAGCTACTTCCGCGTGATCGGCAAAGGCCAGGTCTACGGTTTGTCTGCCCGTGGCATGGCGATTGATACTGCGTTGCCTTCCGGCGAAGAATTTCCGCGCTTCACCGAGTTCTGGATCGAGAAGCCAGGTGCCGATGACAACCATCTGGTGATCTTCGCGTTGCTGGATTCCCCTCGTGCAACCGGTGCTTATAAGCTGACCCTGCGTCCGGGGACCAACACACTGGTTGATGTTCAGTCGCGTATGTACTTGCGTGACAAGGTCACCAAGCTTGGCGTCGCGCCGCTGACCAGCATGTTCCTGTTCGGTGCCAACCAGCCTTCGCGTGTGCAGAACTACCGCCGCGAGCTGCACGACTCCAACGGTCTGTCGATCCAGGCAGCCAATGGCCAATGGTTGTGGCGTCCGCTGACCAACCCTAAACACTTGGCTGTCAGCAGCTTCTCGGTAGAGAATCCGCGCGGTTTCGGCCTGCTGCAACGTGGCCGCGACTTCTCCAGCTACGAAGATCTGGATGACCGCTACGACAAGCGTCCAAGTGCCTGGATCGAGCCTAAGGGCGACTGGGGCAAAGGTACTGTAGATCTGGTTGAGATCCCGACAGCCGATGAAACCAACGACAACATCGTTGCGTTCTGGAAGCCGGAAACCCTGCCAGCTCCAGGCGAACCAGTTGACTTCAACTATCGCATTCACTGGACCATGGACGAGAAAGCCATTCACTCACCTGATCTGGGCTGGGTGAAGCAGACCTTGCGTTCGGCGGGCGATATTCGTCAATCCAACCTGATTCGTCAGCTGGACGGCAGCGTCGCGTTCCAGATCGATTTCGTCGGTCCTATCCTCGCCTCGATGCCTGAAGACAAGACCATCCGTAGCCAGGTCACCACCGACACCAACACCGAGCTGGTGGAAAACAACCTGCGTTACAACCCGGTCACCAAGGGTTATCGCCTGACGCTGCGGGTCAAGGTCAAAGACACCAACAAGCCGATTGAGATGAAGGCCTATCTGCTGCGTGAAATCCCTGCCGAACCGGGCAAGGAACCTGCGCTGCTTGTTGCTGCCAAAGCTCATGTCGGCGAAGAGAAAAAGGCAGCGCCTGCAAACGCAGCCACTCCTCCGAAGGCCGAGATTGTAGTCAAGGCGGACGCGGCCAAACCGGCTGACGCCAAAGCAGATGCAGCCAAGCCTGCCGACGCCAAGGCTGATGCAGCCAAGCCAGCCGATACTGCCAAAGCGGATGTCGCCAAGACTGAAGTGGCGAAAGACAAAGACGGCAAAGAGATCCAGCAGCCAGCAGCCGAGGCTGCGCCCACCATCCCGGAACCGGCCAAGACGCTGCAAGTCATGACCGAGACCTGGAGCTACCAGTTGCCAGCCGATGAGTAATTCTCTACCAGTGCCAGAATCGCTTAGCGAGTACCTGGCACATCTGCCGATGAGCGACGAGCAGCGGGCCGAATTGGCCAGCTGCACCTCGTTTGCCGAACTGCACGAACGACTTGCCGCGCAGCCGGTCAGCGATCCCGCCGATGCCGCTCAGGCTTCGGTGGGCCGCCGCCTGACATTGACCACCGCCGATGATTTGCACGATGCCGAGATGCTCGCCCTCGATGCAAATGGTCGCGTGGTGCTCAAGGCTACGCCGCCGATTCGCCGTACCAAGGTCGTGCCTGAGCCATGGCGGACCAACATTCTGGTCCGTGGCTGGCGTCGTCTGACCGGTCGCAGCAACCCCGTTGAGCCTGAGCCGGATCGTCTGCCCAAGGCGCGCTGGCGCACCGTGGGTTCGATTCGTCGTTACATTTTGCTAATCCTGATGCTCGGCCAGACCATCGTTGCCGGCTGGTACATGAAGGGCATCCTTCCGTATCAAGGCTGGTCGCTGGTTTCGCTGGACGAAATCACTCATCAGACCTTTGTGCAGACCATGTGGCAAGTTCTGCCGTATGCCTTGCAGACCAGCATTCTGTTGCTGTTCGGGATTCTGTTCTGCTGGGTTTCGGCAGGTTTCTGGACCGCCTTGATGGGCTTTCTGGAGTTGCTCACCGGTCGTGACAAATATCGTATTTCCGGTGCCAGCGCAGGTAACGAGCCGATTGAAAAAGGCGCGCGTACCGCTCTGGTCATGCCGATCTGCAACGAAGACGTGCCGCGCGTGTTCGCCGGCTTGCGAGCGACATTCGAGTCAGTTGCAGCCACCGGTGACCTGGATCGCTTCGACTTCTTCGTACTCAGCGACAGTAATGAGACCGATATCTGCGTGGCCGAGCAACAGGCCTGGCTGGATGTGTGTCGCGAGACCAAAGGCTTCGGCAAAATTTTCTATCGCCGCCGTCGCCGCCGCGTAAAACGCAAAAGTGGCAACCTTGACGACTTCTGCCGTCGCTGGGGTGGTGATTACCGTTACATGGTCGTGCTCGACGCAGACAGCGTGATGAGCGGCGAATGCCTGACCAGTCTGGTGCGCTTGATGGAAGCCACGCCGGACGCCGGTATCATCCAGACCGCGCCACGTGCCTCGGGCATGGACACGCTTTATGCCCGTATGCAGCAATTTGCTACTCGCGTTTACGGCCCGTTGTTCACTGCCGGTCTGCACTTCTGGCAGCTGGGTGAATCCCACTATTGGGGTCACAACGCAATTATCCGCATGAAGCCGTTTATCGAGCACTGCGCCCTGGCGCCGTTGCCGGGTAAAGGTGCGTTTGCCGGTGCGATTCTGTCCCACGACTTCGTTGAAGCTGCGCTCATGCGCCGTGCCGGCTGGGGCGTGTGGATTGCCTACGATTTGCCGGGCAGCTACGAAGAGCTTCCGCCAAACCTGCTGGACGAACTCAAGCGCGACCGTCGCTGGTGCCACGGCAACCTGATGAACTTCAGGCTGTTCCTGGTCAAGGGCATGCACCCGGTTCACCGGGCGGTATTCCTGACCGGTGTGATGTCGTACTTGTCGGCGCCGTTATGGTTTTTCTTCCTGGTGTTGTCCACAGCCTTGCTGGCGGTCAATACGTTGATGGAGCCGACGTACTTCCTTGAACCTCGTCAGCTGTATCCACTGTGGCCACAATGGCACCCGGAGAAAGCCGTAGCGTTGTTCTCGACGACTATCGTCCTGTTGTTCCTGCCCAAGCTGCTCAGCGTGATTCTGATCTGGGCCAAAGGTGCTACAGGCTTTGGCGGCAAGGTCAAAGTGACCCTGTCGATGCTGATGGAAATGCTGTTCTCGGTGCTGCTGGCTCCGGTGCGCATGTTGTTCCACACCCGCTTCGTACTGGCTGCCTTCCTGGGTTGGGCTGCGACTTGGAACTCCCCGCAACGCGACGACGACTCCACGCCGTGGATCGAAGCGGTCAAGCGTCACGGTCCGCAAACCCTGTTGGGCGCGTGCTGGGCATTACTGGTGGCTTGGCTGAACCCGAGCTTCTTGTGGTGGCTGGCGCCAATCGTCGGCTCGTTGATGCTGTCGATTCCGGTGTCGGTGATTTCCAGCCGGACTGGTTTGGGCTTGAAGGCGCGGGATGAGAAATTCTTCCTGATTCCTGAAGAGCACACCCCTCCTCAAGAGCTGGTGTCCACTGATCTGTACACCCACGAAAATCGCTGGCACGCGCTGAAGCAAGGCTTCATCCGCGCAGTGGTCGATCCGCAGCAGAACGCCCTGGCCTGCGCCCTGGCGACCTCGCGCCACCGGATCGTCGAGCCTATCGAGTTCGTGCGTATGGAACGTGTGCGCCACGCGTTGAAGGCCGGTCCCGACAAGCTCGACAATCAGGAGCGGTTGATGCTGCTCAGCGACCCGGTCGCCCTGGCCCGCCTGCACGAGCAGGTCTGGAGCGAGAGCCATCCGGAATGGCTGGCAGCGTGGCGTGCATCGGTTGAAGCCGATCCCCACGCACCTTTGCTGCCGCTGCAGCCGGTGGTGCGCGAGCCTGAGCCGAGTCTGGTTAACGCTTGATAAACGGCTTGTAAAACAAAAACGGCGCCCCGAAAGGGCGCCGTTTTTTGTTCTCTCAGGATACGCTCCCACAGGGGATTTGCGGTGTGTCAGTCAATCAGCAATCCGGCTTATCCGCCGTATAACGACGTGCAGGATTCACCGCCGCATCAAACTCACGCAGCGCCTTGGCACCAATCAAAAGCGGATAGTTGAAGTGGCTGCGATCCACCAGATTGACCTCGACGGTGCGTTTGACGTTACCCAGGCATAGCTCCAGATCGACAACCGGGCGTTTGGTCGGATCGAGCTCTTCATCCTCATCGTCGCCTTCAGAACGGCTCTTGATCTTGCTGATGCGCGAGACTTTATGCTCGTAGACCTTGTTGCTGGCGTCTTTGGTGGCCAGGCGGAAACGCACCCAGTCATCGCCATCGCGCTCGAACAGCTCGATGTCCTTGGCCGACAGGGAAGCGGTCAACGCGCCGGTATCCATTTTGGCTTTGAAGGTTTCGCCGAGTTCACCGACCTTGATGTATTCGTAGCGGCCATACAGCGTCGGCTCCGCGGCCATGACAGGCAACGCCAGCAGGGACAAAAGCGCCAGGATTGATTTCACGTGGTGGTTACCTCTCTGAAGGTGGAATGCGATCACCTGTGGGAGCGGTGCTTGGTCTGGGCGGCATTCCGACGATAAAGTTTAGGCGATCTAACGTGAACCGCGTCCAGCCTTATCGTCGGAATGCCGCCCAGACCAAGCACCGCTCCCACAGGGTTCGTTGTTAGACCGCAGCAGCGGTGTTCGTTCGCAGCCCCCAACCTTACTCGTAACCTCGTGAAACATTTGTTCGCACCAAGCAGATTTGGCGTTAGCGGCTAGCCTCTTTATGATGGCCCGCCCAGAAATCACAAGAATTATTTTATGCGTCGCCTGTTCACTGGCTGTTTAGTCACTCTGCTGCTGTTGCTCAATACCTTAATCATGATTGGGCCGCTGCTGGTCTTTGCCCTGCTCAAGCTGACATTCAGCGGGCACCTGCGCGACCAGTGTTCGGCGGCAGTCATGTGGCTGGCCGAGACGTGGGCCGAGATCGACAAACTGATTTTTGCCTTGTGTATCCCCACCCGTTGGGACGTGCGCGGCGCAGAAGGCCTGCGTAGCGACACGTCCTATCTGGTGATCAGCAATCACCAGTCGTGGGTCGACATCCCGGCGTTGATCCAGGCCCTCAATCGGCGCACGCCATTCTTCAAATTCTTCCTCAAGAAAGAACTGATCTGGGTACCGCTGCTGGGGCTGGCGTGGTGGGCCCTGGATTATCCGTTCATGAAGCGCTACACCAAGGCATTCCTGGCCAAGAACCCAGAGCTTAAAGGTCACGACCTGGAAATCACCCGGCAAGCCTGCGAGCTGTTCAAGCGTCAGCCGGTGACCATCGTCAATTACCTCGAAGGGACGCGTTTCACCCCGGCGAAAAAAGTCGCGCAGGATTCCCCCTATTCGCACCTGCTCAAACCCAAGGCAGGCGGCGTGGCGTTCGTACTCGCGGCGATGGGCGAACAGCTGGATGCCATTCTGGATGTCACCGTGGTTTACCCCAGCGAGCGGATTCCGGGGTTCTGGAACCTGCTCTGTGGTGATGTACCCCATGTGATCATCGACATCCAGACGCGGGAGCTTGATCCCGCCTTGTGGCAAGGCGATTACGAGAGCGATGCGGTTTTTCGCGAGAAAGTGCAGGGCTGGGTCAACCAGCTTTGGCAGGAAAAGAATGCACGCATCGCCACCTTGCGCGGCGATGCGTCCCAAGCGTGAATAATCAGCGCTGAATCAGCTGCCTGCGCCCCAGATACCGCTCAGGCTTTGCAGCGCTGTGCCGCCAGCGCCTTGCTGGCCGAGGTATTGCAGAATCAGCGGGACAAACTGGCTGACCATTGCACTGTCCATGCCCAAAGCTGTGAAGGCCTTGTTCACGTCGCCCATGCTTTGCAAGTTTCCTAAAGCGCTGTTCAACACCGAACTGTCAGCGCTTTTGCCCGAGTTACCCAGCACGTTACCTAAGCCGTTGAGGCTGCCAAGGCTGCCCAGCGCGCTGGTGCCGGCCAGTTGGTCAAGGCCCGGCACGGATTTGCTCAATTGACTGTAATCGTTGCCAGCGAGCTTATTCTTCGCCAGACCCAGCAGTGCGCCAGTACCGCCAACCGCCTGCTCTGGCGTGATATTGAGGGACGTGCCCAGCGTATTGAGCAGCCCGGCAGCTTCAGGCGCTGCGGTAGCTTTCTGATTGCCGCCGGTGGCGTTGGCAACTGCGTTGGCCGCGTCGTTCAGGTTAAAGGCAAACACCGGGCTGGAGGCCAGAGCCATCAACGTTGCCAGTGCTACACCGCGTGAAATCTTCATTGCCACAAACCCCTCAACCAAAAGAACCGGCAGTAGCCGGTACAAACACGTGTTCGACCTTGAAGGGGCAGGCAATGTTCCTTGCGTTCGTCTGGTGGGCAGGTATCCATTGATCGGCAGCTCCTACAGGGGCATGACTAACGCATGATCGCAAAACGATACCTAGTAGTTTTGCTAGGTAGGCAGCGGGTAGAAATCGGTGGAGACTTGCACCCAAGCCACCCGCGCTTTGGGGAGAGCCCCATGACTGCCAAGCACCAGGCTTTGTTGTGTCATTACCATTACGACGCCCTAGACCGCCTTGCGTCCTGCTCGCCTGCCGCATTGGATTCTATCGAGCGCTTCTATCAGAAGAGCCGGCTGACCACGGAAATCCAAGGCCAGATCCAGCGCAGCCTGGTGCAGAGCGACGACCAGTTACTCGCGCAACAGACACGGCGTGCCGCTCAGATTGAATGCGCTCTACTGGGGACGGATCAACAGCGCTCAGTCCTGAATACGACTGAACACCTTCAGATCGCCTACACCCCATACGGCACCCGCCATCCGGCACTGGACTTACCAGGCTTCAACGGCGAACAGCCAGACCCGGTGACCGGGCATTATCTGTTGGGTAACGGCTATAGAGCGTTCAATCCGATATTGATGAGATTTAACAGCCCGGACAGTTTTAGCCCGTTTGGTGAGGGTGGGATTAATGCTTATGCTTATTGCGCAGGGGATCCGGTTAATCGGGTGGATCCGAGTGGGCATATGTTTGTTTTTTTGAGATCTTTTTTTCGGTTTTTTAAAACGGCTAAGCCGCTAGGGCGAGTGGTTATTCCTTCGCGAGCTCCTCACATGACTGCCATCCCACGTATTAACCTTCGCAACCCATTGGTGAATAGGCGCATTGGTGCGCGGCCACCCGCAGACCTCTTGGCAGCTAAAAAGAATGGGACGATCCAGGAGTGGGTTAACACTGGTAACTGGCCGCCCAGCTCTGAAGCGAGTCGGCTTGCTAGGCGATACGAAGTAACTCCTGAGAGACTTGGTCAGTTCCCAACGAACCCTCCTATCAACAGAGGGGCTGATGAACATCAATTGGTATTTATTGCAACGCCGCAAAGGAGGTACGAGTTGAATGCGGCGTTGACCCGCGAACAAGTCGCATCTCAATCTGCGGCCAAAGCCCAGCTTTCACGGATACTCGGCGAGCAAACACCAGAGCAGCGTAGGGCAGTAGCAATGGCAATGGCGATTAGGGCCCAGCGCACCAATAGAGACCTGTTCACCGGGGCCTGATACCTAACCCAGCGGGTTGTCACCTTGTGAGCGCCTTTACTCGCATCAAGAGCGAATCACTTCGCTCTTGATCGAGGGGATCATTACGCCGCACTAAACAACTTATGCGGATCAATCACAAACTTCTTCGGCACGCCAGCATCAAACTCGCCGTAACCGCGCGGGGCATCGTCGAGGCTGATGACTTCAACGCCGACGATGTCAGCGATCTTGATGCGATCCCACATAATGGCTTGCATGAGTTGGCGGTTGTACTTCATGACCGGGGTCTGGCCGGTGTGGAAGCTGTGGGATTTCGCCCAGCCCAAGCCAAAGCGGATGCTCAGGCTGCCCATTTTTGCCGCTGCATCTACAGCGCCAGGATCTTCGGTCACATACAGGCCGGGAATGCCGATTTTGCCAGCCACGCGCACTACACCCATCAAAGAGTTGAGGACTGTGGCCGGTGCTTCATGTTGCACGCCCGCATGACCATGGCCCCGAGCTTCGAAACCTACAGCGTCAACAGCGCAGTCCACTTCTGGCTCGCCCAGCAGCGCGGCGATTTGCTCGTGCAGCGGAGTGTCCAGTGACAGGTCGGCGATTTCAAAACCCTGAGCCTTGGCATGGACCAGACGAGCCGGGTTGACGTCACCGATGATCACCACGGCCGCGCCCAGCAGACGTGCCGATGCAGCAGCGGCCAGGCCCACAGGACCGGCGCCAGCGATGTAAACAGTGCTGCCTGGGCCAACGCCTGCTGTTACCGCGCCGTGGTAACCGGTAGGCAGGATGTCGGAGAGGCAGGTCAGGTCGCGAATTTTTTCCATGGCCCGATCGCGATCAGGCAGCTTGAGCAGGTTGAAGTCGGCGTACGGCACCAGCACGTATTCCGCCTGGCCGCCGGTCCAGTCGCCCATGTCGACATAACCGTATGCGCCACCCGGACGAGCCGGATTTACCGTCAGGCATACGCCGGTGTGTTGCTCCTTGCAGGAGCGGCACAGACCGCAAGCCACGTTGAACGGCACGGACACCAGGTCACCGATTTTCAGGTTCTCGACGCCTGTGCCTTTTTCGATCACTTCGCCGGTGATTTCATGACCCAGGACCAGGCCAGTCTGGGCAGTGGTGCGGCCGCGAACCATGTGTTGGTCCGAGCCACAGATGTTGGTGGAGACTACCCGCAGGATGACACCGTGCTCGATCTTGCGACCACGCGGATCCTGCATTTTCGGGTAAGCGATATTCTGTACTTCGACTTTGCCAGCGCCGAGATACACCACACCACGATTGTCAGACATTCTTTCACCTCGATTTTGTTGTTATGTCGCGGAGAAATGCGCTGCTTGTTGGTGTTGCAGCAACGCACTGATTGCTCTGGGGTGCTTGCTTTGAATCTGTGTTCACGACCCCTGTGGGAGCGAATTCATTCGCGAAGAGGCCGGTACATCCGATGGAGATTCGTCGTTTGTACAACCGCATTCGCGAATGAATTCGCTCCCACAGGGGGATATGCGTCGTTTAAAGGACTACTGTCCTGTTGGCATTCAAGAACACTCGCCTCTCAATGTGATAACCCACCGCCCGGGCCAGGGTCAGGCCTTCGATGTCCCGGCCTTTGGCGATCAGGTCTTCTGGGTAGTGGCTGTGATCCACCACCTCCACGCCTTGGGCGATGATCGGGCCTTCGTCCAGGTCATTGTTGATGTAGTGCGCGGTGGCACCCACCAGTTTCACGCCCTTGTTGTAGGCCTGATGGTAAGGCTTGGCACCCTTGAAACCGGGCAGCAGTGAGTGGTGAATGTTGATCGCCTTACCATCCAGCTTGCGGCACAGATCCGGTGACAGCACTTGCATGTAGCGGGCAAGAATCACCAGCTCGGCACCGGACTCTTCGATCACCTGCCAGACTTTGCTTTCCTGCGCGGGCTTGTCGTTAGGGTCCAGCGGGAAATGGTAGTACGGAATTTCATGCCAGCGCGTCAGGGGCTCCAGATCCGGATGGTTGGACACCACGGCGACCACGTCCATGGACAGTTGGCCAATGCGCTGGCGGTAGAGCAGATCGTTGAGGCAGTGATCAGCTTTGGAGACCATGATCACAACTTTTGGACGGTAGTTCGGCGCGGTGAGCTCGAAGATCATGCCAAAGGCTTCGCCACGTTCCTTCAAACCAGCGCGGAAGCCCTGCTCGTCAAACCCGTCCGGTTGGCGGAATTCCACGCGAATGAAGAAGCGGCCGGACAGCCGGTCATCGAAGGAGTGGTGCTCAGTGACGTAGCAGCCCTGCTCGAACAGATAGCGGGTCACCGCGTCCACCGTGCCCAGAACGCTTGGGCAGTCGGCAGTCAGAATCCATGTGTCGGGGGCGCGGCTCATTCGATAACTCCTGAAAGTTGTGTAATCCCTGTAGGAGCGCGCTTGCCCGCGATGGCGCCGGGTCAGCTACATCTTTGCTGATCGACGCACCGCCATCGCGGGCAAGCGCGCTCCTACAGGGAGGGCATTCAAGCCTGGATAGTCAGGCCATATTCAGCACTCGCATCCTGCAACCACATCCACCAGTAATCGGCGAAGCTGCGGCGGATCAGCAGTTCCCAGGTTTCCTCGCCGGTCCGGCGGATCACCAACTGCGATTTGGCGAACACCGTGCCGATGGCTTTACCCACCGGGAAGTTGTCCGGGTGCACGTCGTAGCTGGTGGACTTCATCAGTACTTCGCGGACTTTCGGGCCGCTCAGTTCGAGGATCGACTGACCGCCGCTGACGTTGACGATGGCAATGTGCAGACCGGTGAGTTCTTCGCGCAGTTTCTGCTCGATGCTGAACTCTTCGCCGCTTGGCACGATCAGTAGCCATTCATCCGGACCCAGCCATTGCAGCGAGCTTTCACCGCTGACAACCAGTGCCAGCGCGCCAGGCAATTCCATGCCCAGTGCCTTATGTACCCCGGCGGCGAAAGCCGGATCGTGGGCATCGCCACGGAGAGTCAGATGCCCGAGCAATTTTTTCTCGCGCAGGAACACGCCAGGGTTGGCGCGGCCTTTACCGACCAGGCTGTTGAGGTCGGCGTGGAACAACGGTGACTCGGCTTTTGCGCCGGTCGTTGGCCGCTGCTGGTAAACGTTGGCTGTGGTCATAGAGCACCTGTTCTGAATTCTGTTAATAACCTGTAGGAGCGCGCTTGCCCGCGATTGGATCGACTCGGTCTTTCAGATCCACCGCGTAATCGTTCATCGTCCGGATGCGGCCCAGACCAAGCGCGCTCCTACGGGAGGCGCCGCCTGCTTAAACGTTCTGCTGCTCACCCTTCGGATCGAAGAACACCGAAGACACGATTTCGGCTTCGATCACGCTGCCATCGGCTTGCGGCGAGAACACCCGCTCGCCCATGCGCTTCAGACCGCCCTTGACCACGCCCATGGCGAACGAATAGCCCAGGGAGTTGGCCGCATAGCTGGAGGTCACGTGACCGACCATGGTCATCGGGATCGACTGTTTAGGATCGAACACCAGCTGCGCGCCTTCCGGCAGCCACTTGTCAGGATCAATCGGCTTGAGCCCCACCAGCTGCTTACGCTGTTCGCGCACGCAGTCTTCGCGGTTCATGCCACGCTGGCCGATCCATGAGAACGGCTTGGTGCGGCCCACACACCAACCCATGTTCAGGTCGTCCGGGGTCATCGAACCGTCGGTGTCCTGACCTACGATGATGAAACCCTTCTCGGCCCGCAGCACGTGCATGGTCTCGGTACCGTACGGTGTCAGGTTGTACTTCTTGCCCGCCTCGATAATCTTTTCCAGCACGCCCATGGCGTAGTCAGCCTGAATGTTGACCTCGTAGGACAGCTCGCCGGTGAACGAGATACGGAACACCCGCGCCGGAACGCCACCGACCTGACCTTCTTTCCAGGTCATGAACGGGAACTCTTCACGGCCCAGGTCGATGTCGGTCACTTCGCTGAGCAGCTTGCGGCTGTTCGGGCCTGACAGGGTCAGGGTCGCGTAATGGTCGGTCACAGAGGTGAAGTACACCTTCAGGTCAGGCCATTCGGTCTGCTGATAGATTTCCAGCCATTGCAGTACGCGAGCCGCGCCGCCAGTGGTGGTGGTCATGATGAAATGGTTGTCGGCGACGCAAGCTGTAACCCCGTCGTCGAAGACCATGCCGTCTTCTTTACACATCAGGCCGTAACGCGCCTTGCCCACATCGAGCTTGGTCCAGGCGTTGGTGTAGATGCGGTTCAGGAACTCCCGGGCATCCGGACCCTGAATGTCGATCTTGCCGAGGGTCGAGGCGTCCAGCAGGCCGACGCTTTCACGCACGGCTTTGCACTCGCGGGCCACGGCTGCATGGATGTCTTCACCGGCTTTCGGGAAATACCACGGACGTTTCCACTGGCCGACGTCTTCGAACTCGGCACCGTTTTTCACATGCCAGGCGTGCAGCGCGGTGAAGCGTACAGGCTCGAAAATGTGCCCACAGTGACGACCTGCTATCGCGCCAAAGGTGACCGGCGTGTAGTTCGGGCGGAACATGGTCGTGCCCATTTCCGGGATGGTCACGTTCAGCGAGCGGACGGCGATGGCCAGACCGTTGACGTTACCCAACTTGCCCTGATCAGTACCGAAACCCAGAGCGGTGTAGCGTTTTACGTGCTCAACCGACTCGAAACCTTCACGGGTCGCCAGCTCGATAGCAGCAGCGGTGACGTCGTTTTGTAGATCAACGAATTGCTTCGGCGCACGGGCGGTCGGTTTGTCGTGGGGCACCTGGAACAGCGCAAGCGTCGGCTCTTCAGCGCGGCTCAGGGCTTTCGGCAATATCCCTTCGACGGCTTTGAAGCCGGCTTCGCTGGCTGCGCGCACGCCACCTTCAAAACCATCAGCCAAGGCGTCGCCCAGTGCGTAGACGCCGTTTACGCCGCCGACACAAACACGTTTCTGCGGCGCTTCCCCGGGTACGAAACCGAGGATGTCTTCTCGCCAGACCGGCTTGCCACCCAAGTGTGAAGCCAAGTGAACGATAGGGCTGTAGCCACCGGAACTGGCGATGAGGTCGCAGTCGAGCCATTCGCCAGGGCTGGTGACGCGATGGGCTTTGACGTCGATGGCGGCAATCCGAGCGGCTGTCACGTGCTTGCTGCCACGGGCTTCGATCACAGCGCTGCCGGTCAGGATGCGGATGCCTTTGGCGCGCGCCTCTTCAACCAGCGCGCCCCGTGGGTTGTGGCGTGCATCGGCAATCGCCACCACTTGCAGGCTGGCGTCGAGCCAGTCCAGCGCAACGCGGTAGGCGTGGTCGTTGTTGGTGGACAGCACCAGTTTCTTGCCCGGTGCCACGCCGTAACGACGCACATAGGTGGAAACCGCACCGGCCAGCATGTTGCCCGGCACGTCGTTGTTGCCGTAAACCAGCGGACGCTCATGGGTACCGGACGCCAGGACCACACGCTTGGCGCGAACCCGGTGCATGCGCTGACGCACTTGACCAATCGGCGCGCGATCGCCGAGGTGATCGGTGAGGCGCTCATGAATGGTCAGGAAGTTATGGTCGTGATAGCCGTTGACCGTGGCCCGAGGCAGCAACACCACGTTCTTCAGGCCTTTCAGCTCGGCAATAACCGTGGCCACCCATTCAGCAGCCGGTTTGCCGTCGAGGCTTTCGCGGCTGTCCAAGAGGCTGCCGCCAAATTCTTCCTGCTCATCGGCCAGGATCACTCGGGCGCCGCTACGGGCCGCAGCCAGTGCAGCGGCAAGACCGGCAGGGCCGCCACCGACAATCAGCACGTCGCAGTGCTGGTTCATGTTGTCGTAGGTATCCGGATCGTTTTCAGTCGGCGAACGACCGAGGCCGGCAGCCTTACGAATGTACTTCTCGTAAGTCATCCAGAACGATTGCGGATACATAAAGGTTTTGTAGTAGAAGCCGGGAGGCATCAGCTTGCCGCCGACCTTGCCGAGGATGCCCATCACGTCGTTGTTGACGCTTGGCCAACCGTTGGTGCTGGTCGCGACCAGGCCCGAATACAGCGCCTGTTGCGTGGCGCGCACGTTGGGGATCTGGGTGGCTTCGGTTGCGCCGATCTGCAGCACCGCGTTCGGCTCTTCGGAGCCAGCAGCGAAGATCCCGCGAGGACGCGAATATTTGAAGCTGCGGCCGATAACGTCCACGCCGTTGGCGAGCAGGGCTGCGGCCAGTGTGTCGCCTTCAAAGCCCTGATACGTCTGGCCGTTGAAGTTGAAGTTCAGCACCTTGCTGCGGTCGATACGGCCGCCATGGGGCAATCGGTTGATCTGGCTCATACCTGGTCTCCCTCGCCTTCAGCAGCTTTCTTGAACGCAGGGTTGGTGAACTGCGGTTTCGTGCCGATCGGGTAGGTTTCGAGAATTTCGTAAGTCACGGTGTCGCGGGTGGCGTTGAAGTACTGACGGCAACCGGCGGCGTGGATCCACAGTTCGTGATGCAGCCCGCGTGGGTTATCGCGGAAGAACATGTAGTCGCCCCATTGCTCGTCGGTGCAGGCAGCCGGGTCCAGTGGACGCGGGATGTGTGCCTGGCCAGAGGCGTGGAATTCCTCTTCGGAGCGCAGTTCGCCACAGTGAGGACAGAAGATATGCAGCATGGATGAATCTCCTGTTAGTGAGCGACAGCGGCAGCGCCGTGTTCGTCAATGAGTGCGCCGTTGTGGAAACGGTCGATGGAAAACGGTTTCGCCAGTGGATGCATTTCACCCTTGGCCAGGCTTGCCGCGAATACGTTGCCCGAGCCCGGCGTGGCTTTGAAACCACCGGTGCCCCAACCGCAGTTGAAGAACATGTTCGGTACAGGTGTCTTGGAAATGATCGGGCAGGCGTCCGGCGTAGTGTCGACGATGCCGCCCCACTGACGGTTCATGCGCACTCGCGACAACACCGGGAACATCTCGACGATGGCCTGAATGGTGTGCTCGATCACCGGGTACGAACCGCGCTGGCCGTAGCCAACCCAGCCGTCGATACCGGCGCCGATCACCAGATCGCCTTTGTCGGACTGGCTGATGTAACCGTGTACCGCGTTGGACATGATCACGCTGTCGATAATCGGCTTGATCGGCTCGGACACCAGCGCTTGCAGCGGGTGGGATTCAATCGGCAGACGGAAGCCCGCCAGTTTCGCCATGTGCCCGGAGTTACCGGCCGTCACTACGCCGACGCGCTTGGCGCCGATGAAGCCTTTGTTGGTTTCCACGCCGATGCACACGCCGTTTTCCTTGCGAAAGCCGGTCACTTCGGTTTGCTGGATCAAGTCCACGCCCAAGGCGTCAGCGGCACGGGCAAAGCCCCAGGCCACGGCATCGTGACGAGCAACACCGCCGCGACGTTGCACGGTGGCGCCGATGATCGGGTAGCGGGTGTTTTTCGAGCAGTCCAGGTACGGGATTTCGTCCGCCACCTGTTTGCCGTTGAGCAGTTCGCCGTCCACCCCGTTGAGGCGGTTGGCGCTGACCCGGCGTTCGGAATCACGCATGTCCTGCAATGTGTGGCACAGGTTGTACACGCCGCGCTGAGAGAACATCACGTTGTAGTTCAGGTCCTGAGACAGGCCTTCCCACAGTTTCATCGCGTGTTCGTACAGATGCGCCGACTCATCCCACAGGTAGTTGGAGCGCACGATCGTCGTATTACGGGCCGTGTTGCCGCCGCCCAGCCAGCCTTTTTCGACCACGGCCACGTTAGTGATGCCGTGCTCTTTGGCCAGATAGTAAGCGGTCGCCAGGCCATGCCCGCCGCCGCCGACGATGACCACGTCATAGACTTTTTTCGGGGTTGGCGTGCGCCACATGCGCTGCCAGTTTTCGTGGTGGCTGAGGGAGTGTTTGAGGAGGCCGAAGCCTGAGTAATGCTGCATGAATAACTACTCCTGACTCAGCTATAAACCGGGAAATCGGTACACAGAGCTGCAACCTGACTGGCGACATTGGCTTCGACGTCGGCATCACCGAGGTTGTCGAGAATGTCGCAGATCCAGCCGGCCAGCGTGATGCATTGGGTGACCTTGAAGCCGCGTGTGGTAACCGCCGGGGTGCCGATACGCAGGCCCGAGGTCACAAACGGCGATTGCGGGTCGTTGGGCACCGAGTTCTTGTTGACGGTGATGTGCGCACGACCCAGAGCGGCGTCGGCGTCTTTGCCAGTCAGGCCCTGACGGATCAGGCTGACCAGGAACAGGTGGTTGTCGGTACCGCCGGACACCACGTCGTAGCCACGGTCGATGAACACCTGCGCCATGGCCTGGGCGTTATCGATCACTTGTTGCTGATAAACCTTGAAGCCTGGCTCCATGGCTTCCTTGAAGCACACGGCCTTGGCGGCAATCACGTGCATCAACGGGCCGCCCTGACCGCCAGGGAAGACGGCGGAATTGAGCTTCTTCTCGATCTCTTCGTTGGCTTTGGCCAGGATCAGACCGCCACGCGGACCGCGCAGGGTTTTGTGGGTGGTGGTCGTCACCACGTCGGCGTACGGCAGCGGGTTCGGGTACAGACCGGCGGCGACCAGGCCAGCCACGTGGGCCATGTCGACAAACAGATAAGCGCCAACTTTGTCGGCGATTTCCCGGAAGCGTGGGAAGTCGAGGGTTTTCGAATAGGCCGAGAAACCGGCAATGATCATTTTTGGCTGACATTCAACGGCGATACGCTCGACTTCGTCGTAATCGATCAAGCCGGTTGCAGTGTCGATGCCGTACTGCACCGCGTTGTAGAGTTTGCCGGAGAAGCTGACTTTCGCGCCGTGAGTCAGGTGGCCGCCGTGGGCGAGGCTCATGCCCAGCACGGTGTCGCCGGCTTGCAGCAACGCCAGGTAAACCGCAGCGTTGGCCGAACTGCCGGAGTGCGGCTGGACGTTGGCGTAATCAGCGCCGAACAGTTGCTTGGCGCGGTCGATGGCCAGTTGCTCGACTTTATCCACATGCTCGCAGCCACCGTAGTAGCGCTTGCCCGGATAACCTTCGGCATATTTGTTGGTCAGGCCGCTGCCCTGGGCTTCCATTACGCGCTGGCTGGTGTAGTTCTCCGAGGCGATCAGCTCGATGTGATCTTCCTGACGCTGCTCCTCGGCATTCATCGCCGCCAGAAGTGCATCGTCATAGCCTTGAATTTGGTCGTTCTTGCTGAACATCGCGGTTCTCCCAGCGGCGGCGTCGCGCCTGACTTATCGGTAGGACCGCAGCATCTAAGCCGGGCCCTTTGACAGCGATACTAGGGCCGGACCAAAGACGCCAAATGCCTGCGCACGCCACGCAAAGGTGCGTTTACGACATGGTTGGGGGAGGAGGGGGAAATCGCGACAGGCTTGCGTTGATCTGTAGGAGCGTAGCTTGCTCGCGATCGGCTGCGAAGCAGTCGTAAATAGACACATAGCTTTTTCCTGACACTCCGCATTCTGCCTATTTATGGCCACTTCGTGCCCAATCGCGAGCAAGCTACGCTCCTACAGAATCCCTGTTCATAAACAAAAATCCCCCGGGGAGACCGGGGGATTTTTTAGTCGTTGTGTCGCAATCAGACCACAGCTTTACCCGGCAACTGCCCATCCGCCCGGAACATCCCGCGAATGCCGCGCACCGCCTGGCGAATCCGGTCCTGATTTTCGATTAACGCAAAGCGCACGTGATCGTCGCCGTATTCACCGAAACCTACACCCGGCGAGACACAGACCTTGGCTTCAGCCAGCAGCTTTTTGGCGAACTCCAGCGAACCGAGGTGGGCGTAGGCGGGTGGAATCTTGGCCCAGACGTACATCGACGCTTTCGGGTTTTCCACCATCCAGCCCAGTTCATGCAGACCTTTGACCAACACGTTGCGGCGCTGGCGATACTGCTCGGCGATGTCCAGCACACATTGCTGATCACCTTCCAGCGCCGCGATGGCTGCGACTTGTAGCGGGGTGAAGGTGCCGTAGTCGTGGTAGCTCTTGATTCGTGCCAGGGCGTTGACCAATTCCGGGTTGCCGACCATGAAACCGATGCGCCAGCCCGCCATGTTGTAGCTCTTGGACAGGGTGAAGAATTCCACGGCGATGTCTTTGGCGCCCGGGACCTGCATGATCGACGGGGCTTTCCAGCCGTCGTAGACGATATCGGCGTAAGCCAGGTCGTGAACCACCAGTACGTCGTACTGCTTGGCCAGCGCCACCACGCGCTCGAAGAAATCCAGTTCCACGCATTGTGCGGTGGGGTTGGACGGGAAGCCGAGGATCATCATTTTCGGCTTGGGGATCGAGCCGCGGATGGCTTTTTCCAGCTCGGCAAAGAAGTCCACGCCTGGAATCAGCGGCACCGAACGCACTTGCGCACCGGCAATCACGGCACCGTAGATATGGATCGGGTAGCTTGGGTTTGGCACCAGCACCGTGTCGCCCTGATCGAGGGTGGCGAGCATTAAGTGCGCCAGGCCCTCTTTCGAGCCGATGGTGACGATGGCCTCTTCTTCCGGGTCGATATCGACGTCGTAGCGTTTTTTGTACCAGTTGGAAATCGCCCGACGCAGACGCGGGATGCCACGCGAAGTCGAGTAGCCGTGAGTGTCTTCACGTTGGGCGACGGTAACCAGTTTTTCGACGATATGCGGTGGGGTTGGCCCGTCGGGGTTGCCCATGCTCAGGTCGATGATGTCTTCACCACGGCGGCGAGCGGCCATTTTCAGCTCGGCGGTGATATTGAAAACGTACGGGGGGAGTCGATCGATACGCGCAAAACGGCGCGGCGAAGGTAAGTCTGCCATGGAGGCCTCAGATACGTAAGCGCCCGGAACCGTCCGAGCGACGTTGGCCACTGCGGTGGCCAGCGCAGAAGATAAGGGCGCTGATGGCTTTTTGTCTAGATGGATTTTCGGGGATCTGATTTGTCGGAGCGCGCTTGCCCGCGATGCGATTTCAGTCCCAGCATTTTTGTTGTCTTTGCGGACGTCATCGCGGGCAAGCGCGCTCCTACAGGTGTTGCTCCAGCTAAATCGCGAGTAATTCCCGCAACCCAAGCAGCATGAGGAAGTGCAGCGGATAAATCGCGTACGCCCAGCGGCGCATGGGCTTCACGGGGAAATCAGGACGACGGCGCAGCAAGGCCATGCCGAGCATGGGTGCGAACAGGCAGGCGAGCATCGAACCGATGGAGATCGGATCACCCCACGCCGCCCCGGCGAACATTTGCGGCCAGGCGTTGCCCGCCAGGCACACCACGCCCGGCAGTATGGCCAGCCAGAGCGGCCGTTCCAGCACCAACAGAAACGCCAGGGGCAGCAACGCCCCAAAAGCACCAAACATCAGGTATTTGTGGAAAACCGCAGCGATCAGCAATGAAGCAAGCGCCATTACCCGAGTAACCGGCAAGCGATGTCGCCAGCCCTGGGCGATCAGCAGGCCCAGCACCAGCGTGGGCAAGACATTGAGCGTATTGGCCTCCTGGCCCATGTACAGCCGATACGGAATCTCTGCGACTACGGCGAACAGCAGCATCCAGGCCAGATAACGCCACTGCACCCGAGGCTCGGAAAATAGCGCCGACTTGCGTCCAAGATTCACCGCAATCGCCAGGCAGAACCAGGGGAAAGCCAAGCGCCCCGGCACGTACAAAAAATTCACAGACCAGCCCACATAGCGCAAATGGTCCAGCACCATGCTCAGCATGGCCAGCCACTTGAGCAGGTCCAGCGCCTTGTCGCGTCCGGGCAGGTAAGGCGGGTTAGACAGGTCCATGATTCTCCTGGTTATCGGGATGTTCCTCGGTCTATCAGTCGACAACCCTGTAGGAGCGCGCTTGCCCGCGATGGCGTCAAGTCAGTCAGAAATTTTTCGTCTGATGTACCCAATCGCGGGCAAGCGCGCTCCTACGGTAGTTGATTTGCAGTCAGTCAGCGGATGACCAACCGCACCGATCTTCGCTACAGTGCGCCACATAATCAATGACAAGGATTCGGTTATGACCGACAAGAGCCAGCAGTTTGCCAGTGATAACTATTCGGGCATCTGCCCTGAAGCCTGGGCTGCGATGGAACAGGCTAACCACGGCCACCAGCGCGCCTATGGCGATGACGAATGGACCGCGCGGGCTTCCGATCAATTCCGCAAGTTGTTTGAAACAGATTGCGAAGTGTTCTTTGCTTTCAACGGCACAGCAGCCAACTCCCTGGCGCTGTCCTCACTGTGCCAGAGTTATCACAGCGTCATCTGCTCCGAAACCGCCCACGTCGAGACTGATGAATGCGGCGCGCCGGAATTTTTCTCCAACGGCTCCAAGCTGCTCACCGCCCGCAGCGAAATGGGCAAGCTGACGCCTGAGTCGATCCGCGAAGTGGCGCTCAAGCGTCAGGACATTCATTACCCCAAGCCGCGGGTCGTGACCTTGACCCAGGCTACTGAAGTGGGCAGCGTCTATCAGCCCGAGGAGCTGAAAGCCATCAGCGCCACCTGCAAGGAACTGAAACTGAATCTGCACATGGACGGCGCTCGTTTCGCTAATGCCTGTGCGTTCCTCGACTGTTCACCCGCCGAGCTGACCTGGAAGTCTGGCGTCGATGTGCTGTGCTTCGGTGGCACCAAAAACGGCATGGCGGTGGGCGAGGCGATCCTGTTCTTCAATCATGAGCTGGCTGAGGACTTCGATTACCGCTGCAAGCAGGCAGGGCAACTGGCGTCGAAGATGCGCTTTTTGTCTGCGCCCTGGGTTGGGCTTCTGGAAAACGACGCCTGGCTCAAACACGCCAACCACGCCAACCATTGCGCGCAATTGCTGGCCAGGCTGGTGGAGGATATCCCTGGCGTCGAGCTGATGTTTCCGGTGCAGGCCAACGGCGTGTTTCTGCAACTGTCGGAACCGGCCATCGCCGCACTGACCGCCAAGGGCTGGAGGTTCTACACCTTCATCGGCAACGGCGGGGCGCGTTTCATGTGCTCGTGGGACACCGAAGAAGCCCGCGTGCGGGAGCTGGCGGCTGATATTCGGTTGGTGATGGGGGCTTAAATCGAAACGCGCTCCCTCAGGATGAACTCATGACGTGGGACCGGCTTTAGCCGGGAAGGCGGTATTTCTGACGACCCATTATCAGTGACCGTCCCGCCCTCTTCCCGGCTGAAGCCGGTCCCACGTCGCCAGCCCACGCTTTATGCTGCTCTGTGGGAGCAAGCTTGCTTGCGAAGACTGCATTGAAGGCTCCAGATATATTCTGGATGTACCTGCCCCTTCGCGGGCAAGCCTCGCTCCAACAAAGTCACTATCAGCTCTGCGCAATCGTCTTCGAAATCACATCAACCGTCGCATCAATCTGCTGCAGGCAGCGGTCGAGTTCGATCTGGTGTTGTGCTTTGAGTTCGACTTGCTGCGAGCACAGGTTCAATGCTGCCAAGACCAGCAGGCGATCCCCGATCAGGCTGGGGTATTTGCGCTTGGTCTCGGCCAGTGAAGCGCGAAGCATGGCGGTGGCTTGTAGCAAGGACTGCTCCTCACCGGCCGGGGCCTTGATCGAATAGTCGTTGCCCAGAATCGAAACGACCGTCACCCCGTCTCCGTTGGTACTCATGCGCTGACAGCACTGGCGCTGGTAGCGCGGTCAACCAGGGCCTGAATGCGGGCGGCGGTGGCGCCTTGTTTCTCTTCTTGCTCCATCAGGCTCAATTGCAGACTGTCGTTGTCATCCTTGGCTTGGGCCAACTCGGCGCTGAGCTGTGTGTTCGTGGTTTGCAGTTGCTGGTTCTGTTGCACCAGATCGCTGACAAGTTGTTCCAACTGGCTTAGGGATGCTTCCAACATTTTGATTTCTCGAGCAAATTTCAACGGGCGCACACCTTAAAGAAAAGTCACTGCGCTTGCCAGGGTTTATCGGTGTTCAAGCCTTTGAACCTGGCGTTGCAGCGCTTTTCCATTTTTTGCAGGTAAGTGCATAAAGAGGCCCTGTTGACTGTGATTTATGGATCTGGTTCCTGCTGTTCGTCAGTCTGTGGGGGATATGGCGATTTGTCGCATACCGTTGGGCCGCTTTGACCTCAAGTCTGCAATCGAATGACCGATACCCATTTCTCTGTCAAGAAAACCTCCTGGTCGCACGGAACGCGCTCCAATACTCTGGAACCATCATGTCATTACGAACAATGAATATTGCTCCCCGCGCGTTCCTCGGCTTTTCCCTGATCGGCGCGTTGATGTTGATCCTCGGCATATTTGCCTTGTCGCAGATGAGCAAGATCCGCGCCGCGGGCGATCAAGTCGCGCAGAACAATGTGCCGAGCATTCAGAGCCTTGATGGCCTGACGGTCGCTGGCATCCGTATGCGGGTTCTTTCCTATCGCCTGCTAACCAACCGCGAGCCAGATGTTCAGGATAAAACCATCGAACTGTTTGCCATGCGTAATAAGCAGATCCGCGATGCTCAGGCCGCCTATGAAAAACTGATCGAGTCCCCAGAAGAGCAAGCGGCGTACGCCGATTATGTACGGCTGTTGGCTGACTACCGCCAGATTGAAGCGCGCCTGATCAGCCTGAGCCGTGCTGGCAATCTTGCGGACATGGCCAAGCTGCTCAATGGTGAATCCGTCAGCAACTCCGACCAGATGAACACGGTGTTGGCCAAACTTGCCGAGATCAACAGCAAACAGTTGACCATCACTAATCAGCAGGCCGCTAGCGAATATTCCTCAGCTTTCAACCTGGTGGTCGGCCTGCTGATCGTTGCCACCGCGCTGACCATGCTGTTCGCCTGGCTGCTGACCAACAGCATTACCCGTCCGATTGCCTCGGCCCTCGAAGCCGCTGAAACCATCGCCGAAGGCAACCTGACGCGTCCGATCAAAGTTGACGGCACGGACGAAGCCGGTCGCTTGCTGTTGGCCATGCAGAAGATGCAGGAAAAACTGCGCGACACCTTGATGCGTATCTCCGGCTCGGCCACACAACTGGCTTCCGCTGCTGAAGAGCTGAACGCAGTCACCGACGAAAGCGCCCGTGGTCTGTCGCAACAGAACAATGAAATCGAACAAGCGGCTACTGCGGTCAACGAAATGACCAGCGCCGTGGAAGAAGTGGCCCGCAACGCGGTGAGCACTTCCGAAGCGTCGAAAAACGCCACGGCCTCGGCAGGCGACGGTCGTGATCTGGTTCAAGAAACCGTCAACGCCATCGAACGCATGAGCGGTGATGTGCAGAGCACCGCGAACCTGATCGGCAACCTGGCGGAAGAATCCCGTGATATCGGCAAGGTGCTGGACGTGATTCGTGGTCTGGCGGATCAGACCAACCTGCTGGCGTTGAACGCAGCGATCGAGGCAGCCCGTGCCGGTGAAGCCGGTCGTGGTTTTGCCGTAGTGGCTGACGAAGTGCGGGCGTTGGCGCATCGCACCCAGCAGTCCACCAGCGAAATCGAACGCATGATCGGCAGCATTCAGGGTGGCACTGAACAGGCCGTGGGTTCCATGCGTAACAGCACTGAACGCGCTGAATCAACGCTGAACATCGCCAAAGGCGCAGGACTGGCGCTGGACACCATCAACAGCGCCGTCGTGGAAATCAACGAGCGCAACCTGGTGATCGCCGCCGCAGCGGAAGAACAGGCCGCCGTGGCCCGTGAAGTGGACCGCAATCTGGTGAACATTCGCGACCTGTCGGCGCAGTCCTCCAACGGCGCTTCCCAGACCAGCGCGGCCAGCGGTGAGTTGACGCGCCTGGCGGTTGATCTGAACAGCATGGTTTCAAGGTTTAGTTTGTAAGACTGTCGGCATAACGACGTGGGACCGGCTTTAGCCGGGAAGACCCTATTCCTGACACAGAAAATGTATCGGATGTACTGGCCTCTTCCCGGCTAAAGCCGGTCCCACGTCGCTTGCCCTCATCGCTTATATCGCTCGGGCGATTAATACTCGATCTGCACATCCCCCTTCGGAATACTGCAGCACGACAGGATGTAGCCCTCGGCTTCGTCTTCTTCGGTGATGCCGCCGTTGTGCTCCATTTCCACTTCGCCGCTGAGCTTCATCACCTTGCAGGTCCCGCAGATGCCCATGCCGCAGGCTTTGGGGATCATCAGGCCGAGTTTGGCGGCTGCGGCGTGGACGGTTTCGCCCGGTGCCACGCGGATGCTCTTGCCAGTGTCGGTGAATTCCACCTGATGCAGTTCCGAGGCGGCGATTTCAGGCGCTTCGGCGGCGATTTCGGCTTGCTCCACGGCATCGGCGCGGGCTTCCGGCGGTGTCGCGCCGAAGGATTCTTCATGGTATTGCGCCATGTTGAAGCCATTGGTCTGCAGCAGACGCTTGACCGCGGTCATGTACGGCGTGGGCCCGCAGCAGAATACTTCGCGTTCCATGAAATCCGGAACCATCAGCTCCAGCATCTTCTGATTCAGATAACCCCGATAACCGGCCCAAGGCTCGCCCAGACCATGCTTCTCGCAGATCAGGTGCAGGCTGAAGTTATCGATTCGCGACGCCATGTGTTCCAGCTCGCGGTGGTAGATGATGTCTTTCGGTGAGCGGGCACTGTGGACGAACACCATGTCTACATTTGCGTTGGTGTCGTAGAACCAGCGCGCCATGGACATAACCGGGGTGATGCCGACGCCGCCGCTGAGGTAGAGGATTTTCGGGTTTGGGAAATCAATGGCGTTGAACAACCCAACCGGCCCGTGCACCGCCAGCTCCTGGCCCTCGTGCAGGTTGTCGTGCAGATAGTTGGAGACTTTGCCACCCGGCACCCGCTTGATGGTGACCGAGAAGCTGTAGGGCACCGAGGGCGAACTGGAAATGGTGTACGAGCGCATCACTGGCACGCCTTCGATTTCCAGCTCCAGAGTCACGAACTGACCGGGCTTGAAGAAGAACATGATCGGCTGGTCAGCCATGAAACAGAAGGTGCGCACGTCCCAGGTTTCCTGGATCACTTTGACGACGCGAACCAAGTGGCGGCCGTTGGCCCATGTCTGGGTATTTACCGGGCTCAGGAAACTTTGGGACATGCTGTATCTCCACGGCCGACTACCGGCCTCATGATGCGGATTCTGCGTAAGGCGCAGGACCTTGACTTGCCTACCAGCGACATCGGCGTACTTATCGCGACCAGCCCCCAGTTACCGGGGTTGGCGCGTCGGGAACGGATTCGGCCATGTCGCCCATGGATAAGGTTCGCTCCTCGCTCACCTCCACACTCGCCACTAAATGTTTACCAAAAAGCATGAATGGCAAAACAACCGCCGTCTTGCGTGCCAACCGCCACAAAGAACCGTATTAGCCACATTCGCCGACCATAAACCGTATGGTCATGAGGACTACAAAAGATGGACGTCACCGCAACCTTGAGCTTGGGCGATCCGCTGGAACCGGCACGTAAGGCCACCGCCGAAATGCTGCAGAACCGTGAGCGCACTTATTCGCTGCCACAACCGTTCTACAGTGATGAGCGGCTGTTTGAAATCGACATGCAGGAAATCTTCCACAAGGAGTGGCTGATTGCGGGGATGACGGCGGAAATTCCGGCCAAGGGCAACTACATGACCCTGCAGATCGGCAAGAATCCGGTCCTGGTGGTGCGCGGTGCAGACGGTTCGGTCAATGCGTTTCATAACGTCTGCCGCCATCGCGGGTCGCGCCTGTGCACCAAGGAAAAGGGCAAGGTTGCCAAGCTGGTCTGCCCATACCACCAGTGGACTTACGAGCTGGATGGTCGCCTGCTGTTCGCCGGCACCGAGATGGGTGACGACTTCGACATGAAGAACTTCAGCCTCAAGCCGATCAACGTGAAGACGGCGGGCGGTTACATCTTCATCAGCCTCGCTGAAAACCCGCCAGCCATCGACGAGTTCCTGCAAACCCTCAAGCACTACATGGAACCGTACGACATGGAAAACACCAAGGTGGCGGTGCAAACCACCTTGATGGAAAAGGCCAACTGGAAGCTGGTGCTGGAAAACAACCGCGAGTGCTACCACTGCAACGCATCGCACCCGGAACTGTTGAACACGTTGTTGGAATGGGATGACGTCACCGATCCGCGTGCTACCCAGTCGTTCAAGGATCACGTGGCCGAGTCAGCCGCAGCCTGGGACGCCGAGAAGATTCCGTATGCCCACGCCAGCTTCGGCCTGCGCAACCGTATCGTGCGCATGCCGCTGCTCAAGGGCACCGTGTCCATGACCATGGACGGCAAGCCTGGCAGCAACAAACTCATGGGCCGGATCAAGAACCCGGACCTGGGATCGATGCGCATCCTGCACCTGCCGCACTCGTGGAACCACTGCATGGGCGATCACATCATCGTGTTCACGGTGTGGCCGATCAGCGCTCAGGAAACCATGGTCAGCACCAAATGGCTGGTGCACAAGGACGCCGTTGAAGGCGTGGACTACGACGTTGCGCGTCTGCGTGAAGTCTGGGACGCGACCAACGATCAGGACCGTCGCCTGGCCGAAGAAAACCAGCGCGGCATCAACTCCAGCGCCTACCAGCCAGGCCCGTACTCCAAGACTTATGAGTTCGGCGTGGTCAACTTCATCGACTGGTACAGCGCCCGAATGCTGGAAAACATGGGCGCCGAGCCTGCGCCATATTTGAAGGGTGTGGCGGTTAATCACGAGTGATCCGGTAGCGTAACTCCTGTTGGGAGTAGGCCTGCTCCCGCAGTTGTAGGTGTAACTCGATTCTGTGGGAGCGAGCTTGCTCGCGAATAGGCCAGTACATCCACTACATCTTTGGAGCCCTGACCTTTGTCTTCGCAAGCAAGCTTGCTCCCACAGTTGTAGGTGTAACTCGATTCTGTGGGAGCGAGCTTGCTCGCGAATAGGCCAGTACATCCACTACATCTTTGGAGCCCTGACCATTGTCTTCGCAAGCAAGCTTGCTCCCGCAGTTGTAGGTGTAACTCGATTCTGTGGGAGCGAGCTTGCTCGCGAATAGGCCAGTACATCCACTACATCTTTGGAGCCCTGACCATTGTCTTCGCAAGCAAGCTTGCTCCCGCAGTTGTAGGTGTAACTCGATTCTGTGGGAGCGAGCTTGCTCGCGAATAGGCCAGTACATCCACTACATCTTTGGAGCCCTGACCATTGTCTTCGCAAGCAAGCTTGCTCCCACAGTTGTAGGTGTAACGCGTGGTGTACCCGGCTCATCACATTCGTCGCTTCATAGCCCCATGTCTGGCTCACTGGGTTTCACTACTTCCAGACGATCTTAAAACCTAGCAATTCTGCTAGTACCTCACGACTTTTCCCCGTTTTAACATCGCCTCAAGACTCGAGTTCGCGTTCCGAGCCTCCGCATGGTCATGCCTGAGGTGAGTCGTGAAGAAACAATACTGGATAGTCATTGCGCTGGTTGTCGTTCTCGGGATTGTGCTGGCTCTGACGCTCGACGTCGCTGTTGGCAAAAACACCCCGCAAGCCTTGGGTGAAGAAATTCACGCCGGAACATTCGAAGAGCCGCGACTGATCAGCGAGCCTGCCTGGCAAGGCGCGGTGTTTCTCGATACCGATGTGCAACCCAATGCGTTCTACATTGCTGCGTTCGACAGCGAACCCGAAGTGCCTAACCCGGTCTTCCCGCAAACGCCGCAATCCAGTCAGTCCTGGACGTACGCCGGACAACATTCCGGGCTGGGGCCTGATCTGAAACCCTTCACCGAGCCAACTCGTGTGGATGCGCTACACCTTGCGCAAATAAACGGCAAAAAGGCCTTGCTGCGCTCAAAAATCAACGGTCTGCCCAGCGCTGAAACGCCTTACCCAACCACCTCTGAAAGCAATGATCACTGGGCGTTCATCGGTGTTTTTGAGAAGTCTGGCACCGAGACCGAAATGAAGAACTACGGCGATCTGGTATGGCCTGGCGTGTTCATGAGGTATGAGCCTAACCAGTCGGTTTACATCGCCCTGCGAACCGGCAACCCAGTGGTGGACGCCTGGCCTGAGCCGGATAGCAAAGAAGGTGCGGATTATTGGAAGTTTGCGGGGACTGATTCTGCTATCGACCCCCAACTTCCCAAACCGTGGAGTGCGCGCAGCGTTCAGATCGGCTCGGTTTATCACCAGCCCGTCAACGTCATGGGCAACTACTACTGGGGGTCTAAGTTCGTCGGTTTCCCTGCATTGATGGGCGCAGAGTTTCCCCATTCCGCACAAACATCCAGTTCCTGGACTTACCTGGGCCGCCATCTCGGGTCGAGTCTAGATCCCAAAACCTTCGGCGAGCCCTATAGCGGTAATAATCTCTACAATTTTTACCGGGCGCGTATACAAGGCAAATGGGTGGTCGCGACTCCACTCCAGTATCAAGGTGCTCCATCCCCCGAAACCCCCTTCCCGACAGAGCTGGAAAACAACGCGTTCTGGAGGCTGGCTGTTATCTCGGTACACGCCGGTACGTGGCAGAACCCGAAAACCCAGGAAGATACGTATACCTGGGCAGGACAGATTCACGCACATCCTCAGGAAAACGGGCAGGCTCTGTTCCGTTCGTTGGTTTCGTACTCTGCTGATGTGGGCGGGTGGCACTACGAGGATGCTGAGAAATGGCAGCCATTGGGTATTTCCCTCCATGCAGGAACAGTGGCAGACCCAAAAGGGCAGGATGAACTGACTTGGCCTGGGGCAGTGCACGCCACGACTATCGACGAGCAAGTGACCTACTTCAGGTCGCTGGAGGAGGGCGTTCCCGCCGAGCATGACTGGCCGCTGCCAACCACCGCCACCAGCAACGAACACTGGCAGTTGATTCCCGAAGTGCCAGCGCTTGGCACGTTCGAAGAGCCCCGGCGCTTTGACGATTACAGTCAGGCAGGCTCGGTGTACCTGGATACCTTCGCCAATGGTCAGCACAACTACTACATTTCGCGCATTGAGGGTTACCCCGCTGACGATATCGACAGCTTCGCGACGATAGGCCGCCAGGGTGATCCAAACTGGGAGTTTGCCGGCCGCCACTCAGGGTTGATGACCGACCTCAAACCCTTTGACGACATCACCCGTGTCGGCGCCTTCCATGAGGCTGACATTACCGGGCAACGCGCGTTGCTGCGCTCTCGTATCGACGGCTGGCCGTCTCCTGCCACGCCTTACCCTGTGAGCCTCGCCAGCACTGAGCATTGGGAATTCATCGGCGTGTTCAAACATGACGGTACCGCAGGCGACTACAAGGGCAAAGACGAGGTGACATGGCCGGGTGCCTTGCATCTGGACGAGGCGCAACAGCTGGTGTTTGCCGCGAAACAAGCTGGCGAGCCGGGGCCAGAGGGCTGGTTGTACCCCGTTGGTGAAGAGAGCAACGATCAGTGGGATTTCGTCATGTCGATGGCAGCCAACAGCGGCACTGTCGAGGCCCCCCGTGAGCGCAATATGCCGAGTATTCCGGGGGCGATCTTTGCCGATCAGCGTGGCTTATTGCGCCAGAAACTCTACCGCTCCAAATTCAGTGGCTATGCAAAAGACGTCGGCGCGGTTTACCCCTCTGAGGGCGAGTCCAACGAGTTTTATGATTACCTGGGTGATCATGCGGGAACCTTCAGTGATCCCAAACCTTTCACCGAGCCCACCTGGCAGGGGGCGGTGCACCAGACCACCATCGACGGGCAGCTGGCGTTTCTCAAAGCTAAGTTTGATGGTGCTCCCAGTGTTGAAAAAACGCCGTATCCCGAAACGCTTGCGAGTAATGAGTACTGGGATTTCGAGTTTACGACCGAGCAGGCGGGGACTTATGTCGAACCCAAATCCATGAGTGGCAATACGTGGCCTGGGGCGATTCATCAGTACGCTGATATGGGCAAGACCAGGCTTTATGCGGCTCAGAAATTTGGAAACCCTCAAGCAGAAGGTTGGCCTACCCCCAATGACCCTTCGGGCGTGTACTGGAAGTTTGTCGGCAATGTCCGCCACAAAGGCACTTTTGCTGACCCGAAAGAGCTCGATGAGGTCACCGGTATCGGGCTGATTCATACCACTACCATTGAAGGTGAGGTGGTGTATTTCCGTTCGCTGGTCAATGGTGAGCCCGCTGAAAACGGTTGGGCTTATCCTGAGACGGCAACCAGCAACCAATATTGGGAGTACCTGGGCAGGAATCTGCGGCAGGGCACTTGGGATGATCCCAAAGTTGCCAATGACTTCACCTGGCCGGGCCAAATGCATGCCGTTCAGATAGGCGACAAACGGGTGTACCTACAGGCAAAAATGGACGGTCTCCCCGCCGAGCATGATTGGCCGTATCCAGAGAGTGCAGACAATGCTTTTTGGTCTATCGCCGGAGAGTCGCGGCACAGCGGGAGTTTCCATAACCCTAAAGACCAGCAGGAAGTCACTTGGGTGGGCGCGGTACATATGCGTCAAGACGGCGAGCGCAGAATGTATTACCGCTCCAAGGTTGCCGGGAATCTTGTGGCGATCGGCAACAGTTATCCGCTCCCCGAGGGGGAAAGCAATAATCTTGGTTGGGACTACATTGGGGCCAACAGCGCAGCCGGAATATTGAGCGACCCGCATATTGGCAGCGTTTTGACATGGCCGGGGAATGTTCACAAAACGACGGAAGGCCGGGCTTATTACTATCTGGCCCTGTTTACAGGCATCGCCGACGCCAATCACCCGTTCCCCGCATTTGGAGGGAATAGCAATGAAAGCTGGAAATATGTCGGCACAAGCCAATTTCCAGGAACGGTGCTTCAGCCCAAAATAGCCAGTGAAATTACCTGGCCGGGGGCGATCCACCGATTCGAGCGAGATGGCAAAGCTAATTATGTGAGATCAAAATTCAATGGGATTCCGCCAGAGTCTGGTTGGGAGTATCCCGCTCATGGGAATGAGCAGTGGGAGTATCCGGATATGGGCCTTCTGGCTGGCACCTGGAACGAGCCCAAAAATCTGACTGATGCGACCTGGCCGGGTGCGATTCATGTTTTAAAAAGTTATGTGTGGGTAGACAGTTGGGTGCTGAGACGGTCGTTTTATCGGGCGAAATTTTGGGGAAAGGGGATACAGCAAGTAGCCGGTTATCTAAATCCGGACTATTTTGATCCCCTTGGCTTTTCGGTTTATCAGGGGACATTGGACAGCCCGAAATATTTCGATCAACCGACGTGGCTCGGTGCAATTCATATGGATCGGGTTACTCGTTTCTTGTTCGAGGCAAAGAAAGCCGGCGAGATGGGTATTGATGTCGGTGAGCATCCCAATACACCCACTGACACAGACTCCTGGCACTTCCTGGGCGTGAATATGAACACCGGTACCTACGAGGACCCCAAAAACTGGAATGAATACACTTGGCCTGGCCGTATTCATAATTACGACATTGGCCGCACGATTTTATACTTTTCCCCGAAAATGACCGGAACGCCTTCAGAGCAGGATCCTCCCTGGGGTTACCCAACCGATGAGAGCAGCAACGAATGGTGGGCTTATGAAGGACGTACTGAACATGCGGGTACCTACGCCGAGCCGCATGAGTTGAATGAAGTCACCTGGAAAGGCGCGATTCACCAGGTGAAACTGCCCGACCGCATCCGTTATTACAAAGCCAAATTCGCCGGCAATGGTCAGCAGTTAGGCTATGACTACCCTGATGGAGAGATCAGCGACAGGAATTGGGAATACACCTCCACCGGCCTTCATGCCGGTACGGTGGAAGATCCCAAGGATTATGGGCGTGAACCGGTTTGGCCTGGAGCAATCGTCGTCAACACGCGCGCGCTCGTCGGCCGTTATTACTACGCGGCGCACAATGATGGAATTCCGGTAGCTAACAATTGGCCGCTACCGACAGGGGAAGCAAGCAACGCAGATTGGGGCTATTTTGGCGTTTCCAAACATGCGGGCACCAAAGACGACCCCAAAACATCGGATGAAGTGACATGGCCTGGGGCGTTGAATCTTTACGATCAAAGTAGTTTAGGTTTGCGGGTACTTTTTAGCCCTACACAAGCACTCATTCCAGAGCAAAATGAGGGGTGGCAGTTTCCAAACACCCTGGAGAGCAACGATAAATGGATTTATTCTGGATTTACCCATACTAATGGCACCTTCGACAACCCCAAGTCATGGAATCACGTGACTGACATCGGGTTGATCCATTCCACTACTCTCTACCATCAAGTCATGTATTTTGCTGCGAAGTTTCAGGGTCAGGCAGATCCACCTGGGCGACCTACTAATGTTCCGGTGAAAAGCTTTCCAGGCGGCTCTTTTGATAATGAATGGTGGCGGTACATGCGAAGAGGGGACGGCACGGTAAAAGTCCCCAACAGCTGGGATGACTACTCTATGGTCGGTGACGTAAATGCTTATTTTGTCAGTGGCAAACGCCTATTATTCAAAGCCAAAAAAGAAGGCCGTCCCTCGGACTATAATTGGTATTACCCGGGGGACGAAAAAGATAATAACTATTGGCAATACTATGCTACCCATCGCGGCACATACGATGATCCAAAGGAGTGGCCTGAGTTTACCGAGGTTGGTGATATTCATCGTTATCAATACGGAGATAACACTCTATTCTTCAAGGCCAAAAAAGAAGGCTACCCGGCCAGCCTTGGCTTCTACCCAACCGCCCCGAATCAGGATACTGATGCATGGGCTTATGCAGGCCTGCATGCCGGGACCCGTCAAGATCCGAAGGGCGTGGGTGAGCCTACCTGGCCGGGGGCAATTCATTGGGATCGGCAGCAAAATAGGCACTTTGAATCCAGATCCACTGGAGTATCATCAAATTATCCTCCAGGTGAGGGCGATACTGGTACTTGGGAATTTATCGATACAGGACGATATGCCGCCTCAGGCATCAATGACTTTTCCAAGCCATTTGACGAATACACGTGGGTGACGGCTCATAATGCTTATCTTGATAGTTTGACGGGTCATTTAAATCGCGGTGTGAGAGGATTGATGCTGGATGTCCACTATGATTATGCTGTCAATAATCCCAAGGTTCGGATGTGTCACGCTCAGGATAATTATTGTTCAAGCAGCAATCCGTTATTAACCAGTGGTTTATTAGAGGTATTAGCTTATTTGAAGAGGGATCGGAATGCCGTTATATCCCTGCTTTTTGAATCGACTGTCACACGTGATGCCATGCAAGGTGTCTTGAACGAGTTGCCAGAGTTGGCACGCTATGTCTACAACCAGGAAGATCGTAAGGGGGCGGATAAGAATACATGGGCTACCCTTCAGGAAATGATTGATACCAATAAACGGTTGGTCATCTTTTCCGACGGTGACTTGCCCGCAAGTTACGACGTTGGGGGCGTTAAAGTAGATATTATGGGCGCCAACGATATGCAGGTTGAGAATGGCTACAATCTTGGTGACTCAGCGCTGTCCCATAACTGGGAGTGCAAAAGTCGATACAACGACCTCCCGCTCTCGCTACGCAAGGTCAGGGGGACTTTCAATCGGCCCTTCGTACTCAATCAATTCCATTCCTTTGGTAGCAGCACCGCCCATGCTGGCGATAAGGACAACAACCTGACTTGGCTGCAGCGGCGTGTAGAGCGTTACTGCGGGGAGCCCAGTGGCTGGAGGAAACCCAATTATCTGGCCATTGACTTCAATCAGGTGGGCGATGCGTTTCCCTATGCTGCGGCGCTGACACAAGGTGGTTTTTACTCTTACGAGTCGAATAACGCTCACCGAGACTGGGATACTGTTTGCGTCCTGCCTGCTAGTCAGAGCTCGCCAGGTGAAGTGGTTTCGTACGATCTACGCTTGAAAAGTCACGGCTGTGAAGAGGACGAAATCAGGTCCATGGAGCTGGATGGCATCAGTGCCGGGACGCGTATTGAGCTCTACGATAGCCCTAGTGCGGATAGGCAGGACGACTTTACGATCATTGATGTGAAGCAGTCAGTGCCGTTAGGGCAGAGGGTGAGGCTCAATACGCTCGGAGGGAGCTCTGAAGAGAACTTCTGGTACCGCAAGCGCTCGATTCGCGATAACTACAACGGTCTGGACGGCAAGATTTCCAGGATCAGAGTGCTAACCTCACCACCTGCCGGTGATTTTTCCGATGCGTACGTCACGTTCTACCAGGAAGTGAACGCTCAGCAAGACATCATTTGTACCGTCGACTTCACAAGGCAGGACGTTCGAGCGAAAAGAAATGGTTACGGATGCGATAACGACCAGATTGATTCTGCAGTCATCGGCAAAGCAAAGGCCGGGGCCTACTTCGCGGTGGCGGGTCACCCTGATGGTTATTACAGGGAAGGCCTCGCTGAGGTTCGGGTCAAGAAGGATATTTTAATGCCGGTGATCGTTCGTGACTTTGAACACCAACTTGAGAATGAATTCTTCGAGATCAGAAGATGCCGGGGCGACGACAGGCTGGAGGGCAAGATCTCGTTCATGGAGTTCTACCCTGACGGTCGTGAGTTCGTCTGCCCTCGTTAGGCGCGCGAGGGGCTGATCAATGCTTGATCGGCCCCTCCAACCCAATCCCCCGGGGCCTCTCAGATTCAGCCAACAACATATCCACAGCGCAACCCACTGCAATTGTGGGGAAGTCGGTCATGCCTGTTTAAAAAACCAATAAAAACCGTGACTTATTCAGAATACTGATTTGCTGTGGATGTTGATCAATAATTGATCATATCCCTGAAGGCCATGCAAACTAAGGCCTCTAGCCGATAGCGAACACCTTATCCACAGAAGCGCCAACAGACTTTGGGGGCAACTTTAGCTGTTAGGTGATTTGGCTGTGGAAAA
Organism: Pseudomonas syringae; assembly: GCF_000737245.1. Classification (GTDB taxonomy): domain Bacteria; phylum Pseudomonadota; class Gammaproteobacteria; order Pseudomonadales; family Pseudomonadaceae; genus Aquipseudomonas; species Aquipseudomonas syringae_J. The sequence continues at coordinate 71,850 of NZ_JPQU01000031.1, forward strand.
CTGCTGAAAGCCTTGTATTTCAAGGTTGACGGCAGCGTTTATAGGATATTTCCAAGGTTTGGTTGTTTTTTGAGCAATAGCCTGTAGGCCCCTATTTGTAAGGCCTGCAGCGTTGAGCAAACAACTTGTCCACAGAAGCGCCAACAGACTTTGTGGGCAACTGTGGATGAGTGAATTCATCAGTGGATGCTTTATCCACAACGCAAAACCAATAAAAACCGTGAGTTACGCTGGTTGTTTTTCGATCAGAGGGCTGTAAGGTGCGGTTTGTATGGGGTGTAGGGATCCGCGAACAACTTATCCACAGAGGAGCTAACAGCCTATGTGCACAAGTTTCCTTCAGGCGCGCGGTCTTTGTTGGAGCGTGGCTTGCCCGCGAAGAAGGATAATGCGGTATATCAGACAAACCGAGGCGCCGGTATTCGTCGGAATGCCGCCCAGACCAAGCCTCGCTCCAACGGGGCGCAATGGTTTTAAAACGAATGACTCTGCTGCCGCCTGCGCCATTGGCTCAGGCTCTGGTCGAGGCGGGCGGGGCTGTCGATCTGTTGGCGACGGGCGTGACTGAAAAGGATCAGCGCCAGCTCTGCGGTCACCAATGCATCAGCGCTGGCGTGGTGGCGTTCTTCGGCATGCAAGCCAAAGAACTGCGTCCAGTCGTCCAGCCCGGCTTTGCGCAGGTTGGCCTGTGGAAAAAGCATCGGTGCAATTTCCGCGACATCCAGAAAGTGGTGTTCAAGCTGATAATCCAGGCTTTCCTTCAGTGCCCGTCTGAGCATGTGCTGATCAAACGGCGCATGAAAGGCCAGCAGCGGGCTGTCGCCGACGAACTCCATGAAGTCCAGCAATGCTTGCACCGGCTCGCTTCCAGCGGCAATCGCGCTCGGGGCCAGGCCGTGGATCAGTACCGCAGGGCTGAGTTTGTGGTCAGTGCGCAGCAGGGTTCGTTCAAATTGCTGGCTGAGGTCAATCGCGCCGTCTTCGATAACCACTGCGCCGATGGACAACACCTGGTCGCGGTTCATGTTCAACCCGCTGGTCTCCAGATCCACCACCACCCAGCGTTGCTGGCGCAGTGGGTGTTCGCTCAGTGGTGCGGCATTGGCCAGATTGGCCAGGCGTTGCCGGTCCCGGGTTTCCAGTGTCGGTTTTGGTGGGCGTGGGCGAAGCCAATCGAACAGATTCATAGTTGATAGCGCAATGTCAGGCTGGTTTGCAGGCGTTGGGCCTGGCGCAGGGACTCTCGCAGGATGCGCCGGTCCAGATGGTTGAGGGTTTCCGGGTCGATGCGATTTGACCAGGGCAGATGCTGCCGGCTTTGCAATTGATGCTGCTGCATGCGGGTCTGCTGGATGAAGTGATAGGCCTCTTCGTAGGCTGCACCGTCCAGCGGGTCGATCACCTCGCGCTCCACGAGCTGGCGCAAACGCTCAAGGGTGTTATTGGCGCCGATGCCACTGGCCAACGCCAAGACCCGCGCACCGTCGACGAAGGGGGTCAGGCCCTGAGTCTTCAGGTCCAGAGTGTCTTTGTCAGTGCCTTTGCGGGCCAGAACGAAGTCCTTGAAACGCCCCACCGGCGGCCGCTGGCGCAAGGCGTTTTCGGCAAGCAGGCGCTGAAACAGTCGGTTATCCCCAACCTGTTCGAGAATCTGCCGCCGCAATTGCTCGGCGCCGCTTTCGTCGCCCCACACCACCCGCAAATCAAAGTAGATGCTGGAGGCCAGCAGGTTTTCCGGAGTGGCTTCGCGGATGAATGCGCCGAAGCGTCGGGACCATTCGGCCCTGGACAGACACAGCTCCGGATTGCCGGCCATGATGTTGCCCTTGCACAGCGTAAATCCGCACTGCGCCAGGTTCTGGTTGATCCGTTCGGCAATCGGCAGCAGCAGCCCGCGAATCTGCGCGGCCTCGGCGGCGTCCTTGGCGTCGAACAGGATGCCGTTGTCCTGATCGGTGTGCAGCGTTTGTTCGCGGCGACCCTCGCTGCCAAAACACAGCCAACTGAACGGGATGCCGGGGTCGCCTTTCTCCTCCAGCGTCAGTTCGATCACGCGACAGACCGTGTGGTCGTTGAGCAAGGTGATGATTTGCGTGATCTGCGTCGAGGACGCGCCGTGAGCCAGCATGCGGTCGACTAGTTGCACGATATCGCCGCGCAGGTTGCACAGACTGTCGATGCGCGGCGCGTTGCGAATGGTGCGGGCGAGATGAACCAGATCGACCCGTTGCAGGGAAAACAGATCACGCTCGGACACCACACCGCACAGGCGTCCGTCCTTGACCAGGCAGACATGGGCGATATGCCGGCCAGTCATGGCGATGGCGGCGTCAAAGGCGCTGGCGTCAGGGCTGAGGTGGAAGGGCGCCTGGATCATGCGGCTCTGGATTGGCTGGGCGAAATCGACATTGATATCCGCCACCGCCTCACGCAAATCCCGCAGTGTGAAAATACCCAGCGGCGCTTGCTGCTCGTCGACGATCACAATGCTGCCGACCTGCTGTTCATGCATCAGCTTCACGGCCTCACGCAGCGGCGTATCCGGCCCGCACATCACCGGATGACGCATCGCCAGTTCGCCCAGACGCGTGTTTAGCGAATATTGCGTGCCGAGGGTTTCAGCGGCGCGTTGTTGAACCTGTTGATTGACTTGATCCAGCAGGCTGCTGACCCCGCGCAGGGCGAAATCCCGGAACGTGGTGGAGAGGGCGAACAGCTTGATGAATGCCTGCTTGTTCAACTGCAGGCAGAAGGTATCTTCGGCCGCCAAATGCTCCGTACGCGTCGCACGCTCGCCCAGCAACGCCGCCAGCGGGAAGCATTCGCCGGTGGTGATCTCGAACGTAGTTTCGGTCCCACCTTTGGCGGTATGAGGACGTTCGCCGACCACCCGACCCTGTTTTACGATGTAAAAATGCTCTACTGGCCCATCGCCAGGCTTGATGATGCTTTCATGCGCGCCGTAAAAACGCAGTTGGCATTGCTCGACCAGGTAAGCGAGGTGCGCGCTCTCCATCTGGTTGAAGGGCGGGAATTTTTGCAGGAACTGCATGGTGCCGTGGATGTTCTGCAACACCGCTGTTTTACCCGCCTGGGCAAATGCATCCGCTCTACTCATGACCTGTACCGCGTTCTTTTTATTGAAGGACATGGTCGGCCGCTTGAGAGGCAGTGCCCATTGGACGTAAGTCTTACGCAATAAAAAGATTTCTGAGTAATCGCGCCATGGTGTAAAAAGCAGTTGTACGACACCTTCGATGACTGGGAGGCTGTCGACAAAAGCGCATCGATTTTCGCCGGGCATAGGTCCGGTTTAGTTGTCAGCTTAGTGCAGGGAATCAGGCGGTTATGTTGGATCTCGATATTTTGAGTGACGAAGAGCGCGAAGCTCTCCATGAAGTGATGCTCGCCTCGCCGTCTGACTCGGAGCAGAAGGTGTTGATCGTCGACGATGATCGCGATGCACGGGAGTTGTTGGCCGAGATCCTCAGCCTCAACGACATCCGGTGCCTGACGGCGGCTGGCGGCAACAGCGCGATGGAGTTGATCCGCACTCGCGAAAGCATTTCATTGCTGATCACTGACCTGCGTATGGCGCCTTGCGATGGTCTTGATTTGATCCGCCGGGTCCGCGAATCGGATCGGGCTTCGTTGCCAATCATCATCGTCTCAGGCGACGCCAATGTGCGTGATGCCATCGACGCCATGCACCTGAGCGTGCTGGACTTCCTGCTTAAGCCGATCAATACCAAGCATCTGCTCAAGCTGGTGAAGAAAGAGTTGGGGATGGATTGAGTCTGTAAGACTGTGGAGATCGTTTGTGGGAGCGGTGCTTGCCCGCGATAAGGCTGGACGCAATTTCAGGTCAAATCGGATTCAGCCTTATCGCGGGCAAGCACCGCTCCCACAGAAGAGCGCTGTTTGCCCGCGAACTAGTTACAACCCGTTCTTCGCCTTGAACTCCCGACGCCGACGGTGCAATACCGGCTCGGTGTAACCGTTAGGTTGTTTAGTCCCTTCGACTACCAACTCAACCGCAGCCTGGAAAGCGATGTTGCTGTCGAAGTCCGGAGCCAGCGGGCGATACAGCGCATCCCCCGCATTCTGCCGATCTACCACGGGTGCCATGCGTTTGAGGCTGTCCATCACCTGGGTTTCATTGACCACGCCGTGGCGCAACCAGTTGGCAATGTGCTGGCTGGAAATACGCAGGGTGGCGCGGTCTTCCATCAGACCGATGTCGTTGATGTCCGGCACTTTCGAACAACCTACGCCCTGATCAATCCACCGCACCACGTAGCCGAGAATGCCCTGAGAATTGTTATCCAATTCGTTCTGGATCTCCTCAGCGGTCCAGTCGGTGTTGGGCGCCAGGGGAATGGTCAGGATGTCGTCCACCGAAGCGCGAGGGCGCTGAGCGAGTTCTGCCTGACGGGCGAAAACGTCCACCTTGTGATAGTGCAAGGCATGCAGCGCTGCGGCCGTTGGTGACGGAACCCACGCAGTGTTTGCGCCAGCCAGTGGATGAGCGATCTTCTGCTCAAGCATGGCGGCCATGAGGTCCGGCATGGCCCACATACCTTTGCCGATCTGCGCCCGACCTTGCAGGCCACAGCTCAAACCGATATCGACGTTCCAGTTCTCATAAGCTGCGATCCATTTCTCGGCCTTCATCTGCGCCTTGCGCACCATTGGGCCGGCTTCCATGGAGGTGTGGATTTCGTCGCCGGTGCGGTCCAGGAACCCGGTATTGATGAACACCACGCGCTCGCTGGCCGCCTGAATGCAAGCCTTGAGATTGACCGTGGTACGACGTTCTTCGTCCATGATCCCGACTTTGAGGGTGTTGCGCGGCAGCCGTAAAACCTGCTCGATGCGACCGAACAGCTCGTTGGTAAATGCTGCTTCTTCCGGGCCGTGCATCTTCGGTTTGACGATGTACATCGAGCGGGTGCGGCTGTTGCTGCGAGTGGTATTGCCGTTGAGGCTATGGATCGCGGCAAGGCTGGTCAGCAGCCCGTCGAGAATGCCTTCCGGGACTTCCTCACCGTTCTGGTCGAGGATCGCGTCGATGGTCATGAGATGACCGACGTTGCGGATGAACAACAGCGAGCGTCCGTGTAGTTTGACTTCGCTGCCATCAGGTGCGGTGTAGATGCGATCGGGGTTCATGGTGCGGGTGAAGGTTTCGCCACCCTTGGACACTTCCTCTGCGAGGTCGCCTTTCATCAGCCCCAGCCAGTTGCGGTAAACCACAACCTTGTCATCGGCATCCACGGCGGCGATGGAGTCTTCGCAGTCCATGATGGTGGTCAGTGCGGCTTCCATTAGCACGTCTTTGACGCCAGCCGCATCGGTCTGACCGATCGGGCTATTGGCATCGATCTGGATCTCGAAATGCAGCCCGTTATGTTTAAGCAGGATCGCGGTCGGCGCAGCGGCATCACCGTGGTAGCCGATGAGTTGCGCGTCGTCCTGCAGGCCGGAATTGCTGCCGCCCTTGAGACTGATCACCAACTTGCCGTCGATCAGTTTGTAGCCGGTGGAATCCACATGGGAGCCAGCGGCTAACGGCGCGGCTTCGTCCAGGAACGCTCGGGCGAAGGCGATGACCTTGTCACCACGGACCTTGTTGTAGCCTTTGCCTTTCTCCGCGCCGTCGGCTTCGCTGATGGCATCGGTGCCGTAGAGCGCGTCGTACAGCGAGCCCCAGCGTGCGTTTGACGCATTGAGAGCGAAGCGGGCGTTCATCACTGGCACAACCAGCTGCGGGCCAGCCATGCGGGCAATTTCGTCGTCGACGTTTTGCGTCGTCGCCTGGAAATCCGCTACTTCTGGCAGCAGATAACCGATTTCTTCGAGGAAGGCCTTATAGGCCGGGGCGTCGTGGGCCTGGCCAGCATGAGACTGATGCCATGCGTCGATTTTTGCCTGCAGGTCATCGCGTTTGGCGAGCAGCGCTTTATTTTTGGGGGCCAGCTCATTGATCAGCTGTTCCGCACCCTGCCAGAAGCCAGCAGCATCAAGACCGGTCCCGGGAATTGCTTCGTTGTTAACGAAATCAAAAAGGACTTTGGCGACCCGCAGGCCACCGACTTGAACGTGTTCAGTCATTGCACTTGCCTCACTCTGCTCAGCTTTTGGGCGCCCTGAGAGCGCGCTGTTTGTTGGAATGCGATTTATGTAGTGCTAGCCGACGCATGCTACATGATGTGTCGCCGGGTGAAAACGAGACTAAATATGTCACTCCGAACCGGATACTTGTTATAGAAGGTCTTCGTCGGTCGCGTTGGGAAGCTGGATGTTCTCAAAGATCTCTGAGATTGTTCCAGAGAAAATTGTGAATGGTATACAACGCACGTGATCGGGCAGCCTCCGGCGTACGGGTCAGGCTTGCCTATACTCCAAACACTATCGTCCGAGCGTGCAAGCCCGGACGGATGTTAAGCACAAAAGGAGTTACCTGTGGATCATCTCGTTATTACTGTGTTTGCCCCCGACAAACCAGGGCAGGTCGAATTGATCGCCGCATGCATCGCCGACCACGGCGGCAACTGGCTGGAAAGCCGCATGGCGCACATGGCCGGGCAATTCGCCGGGATCCTGCGGGTGGGTGTGCCGGCCGAGGCGCAGGAAGAATTGAGGAATGCGCTGCAGGATTTGTCAGGGCAGGGGATTCGCGTGTTGTTCGCCGAGACCGGCATCGAAGTGTCCTGCAGCTGGAAACCCATCGGTATGGAACTGGTCGGCAACGATCGACCGGGCATTGTGCGCGACATCACCCGCTTGCTCACTGAACAGGGCGTGAACGTAGAACGCTTGGTCACCGACGTGAGACCAGCCCCCATGAGCAGCGAACCGCTGTTCCACGCCGAAGCAATATTGGGCGTGCCACTGACCTTGTCACTGGATGTGCTGCAAGCAGCATTGGAAACCCTGGCGGATGACTTGATGGTGGATCTGGTACTGCGCACGGATCTTTAACTGGAATGCCGAACTTTATGTGGGAGCGGTGCTTGCCCGCGATAAGGCTGGACGCGGTTCACTTTAGACCGCAGTGCCCTTATCGTCGGAATGCCGCCCAGACCAAGCACCGCTCCCACAGGAACGCGTTGTTGCCAAAAGGTTATCCACTTTATTCCTAAGTCTGCCTGTGGATAACCTTTGGAGAACGGTGTGCAGGCCTTATAGGACAAGGCTTACAAGCCGCTGGTTATTTATTGAACAGCTCGCCGCCGAGTATTTACCCACGCATCCACGCTATAAATCGCCAACCCCGCCCAGATGAACGCGAAGGTCACCAGCGTGCTTGGTGCCAGGTGTTCACCGAAGACCAGCACGGCCAGGGCCAGTACCAGCGTTGGGGCGATGTATTGCAGGAAACCGAGGGTGGTGTAGGGCAGATGCCTCGCGGCGGCGTTGAAGCAGACCAGCGGCACCAAGGTGATGGGGCCTGCCGCGGCGAGCCAGATGGCCTGGCTAGTGGTCCAGAATTCAGGCTGCGAGCTGTAGGCTGTCGGGTTGAGCAGCAGCCAGCCAAGGGCGAAGGGCACCAGGATCCAGGTCTCCACCACCAGCCCGGGTAACGCTTTGACCGGCGCTTTCTTGCGAACCAGACCATAGACGGCAAACGTCGCTGCAAGCACCAGCGACACCCACGGCAGGCTGCCGACTTGCCAGACTTGTTGCGCGACGCCCATCGCGGCCAGGGCCACGGCGATCCATTGCATGCGCCGCAGTCGCTCGCCGAGCACCAGCATCCCCAGCAATACGTTGACCAGCGGGTTGATGTAGTAGCCCAGGCTGGCCTCAAGCATCCGTCCGTTATTGACCGCCCAGACGTACACCAGCCAGTTACCGGCGATCAGCGAACCGCTGAACGTCAGTACCGCCAGACGCTGGGGGTTGTCTCGCAGCTCGCGCCACCAGCCGGGGTGTTTCCAGACCAGCAATAGCAGCGACCCGAACAGCGCTGACCACAGCACCCGATGGACGATGATTTCCACCGAAGGCACGGCTTCGATGGCTTTGAAATAGAGCGGGAACAAGCCCCAGCAGGTATAGGCGCTAAGCCCGAGAATGTACCCGCGACGCAGGTTTGCGGCTGACATGTGTGGTCCTGTGGTCAGGTTGTGGATTCTTGTAATGCTTGATGATGTAGCGATGGAAGTACCCCTGTAGGAGGTACCGCCGCGTCTTCGACGCCGCGCTGTCGCGCAGCAAACACGGAACTTGTGGGGAGCTTGCTCGCGAAGGCAATGTTCCTGTCTTTAAAAATATATGCCAATGTCCCGGCCTCTTCGCGAGCAAGCTCGCTCCCACATAAAAGCATTTCAATTCAAACAGTTGTTTCGTGTTTGATGAGAGCTTTTAGATACAGGGATCGGTTAAAACAATTTCAACGGCTCTTCATTGAGGGCTGAAAGCTGCTCGCGCAGGGCCAGGATCTGGTCGCCCCAATAGCGCTCGGTGCCGAACCACGGGAAACTGTGGGGGAACGCTGGGTCATCCCAGCGGCGGGCCAGCCAGGCGCTGTAATGCATCAGGCGCAGCGCGCGCAGCGGTTCGATCAACGCCAGCTCACGGGGATTGAAGTCGTGGAATTCGTTGTAGCCGTCCATCAGCTCCGACAATTGCCCCAGGCATTCCTGGCGATCACCGGCCAGCATCATCCAGATGTCCTGTACAGCAGGGCCCATGCGACAGTCGTCCAGGTCGACGATATGGAACATCTCGTCGCGGCACATCATGTTGCCGGGGTGGCAGTCGCCATGCATGCGGATGTTCTGATGCGGCGTATTGGCGTAGGCATCTTCCACACGCTTGAGCAGATCCTTGGCCACCGATTCGTAGGCAGGTAAAAGGCTGCGCGGGATGCAGTCGTTCTGCAGCAGGAAGTCCAGAGAATCCTGGCCGAAATTTTTCACGCCCAGTGCTTCACGATGCTCGAAGGGCTTGGTGGCGCCCACTGCATGGATCCGCCCGAGTAACTGGCCCAGGCGATACAGCTGATCCAGATTGCCCGGCTCCGGCGCTCGCCCGCCGCGACGAGGGAACAGGGTGAAACGGAAGCCGGCATGTTCGAACAGGGTCTGCCCGTTATGGACCATGGGCGCGACCACGGGAATATCGACGTTGGCCAATTCGAAGGTGAAGGCGTGTTCTTCAAGGATCGCTTCATTGGTCCAGCGTTGTGGCCGGTAGAACTTGGCGATGAGAGGCTGGCCGTCTTCAATGCCGACTTGATAGACGCGGTTTTCGTAACTGTTGAGCGCAAGAATGCGGGCGTCACTGAGAAACCCGATGCTTTCAACGGCATCGAGGACCAGGTCTGGCGTAAGTGTTGCAAACGGATGGGCCATGCTGACTCCTGCGCGCAGCAGGCTGCCGCGTCGGCCCGTGATGTTATCGCAGACGGGGCTACCGTGGGTCGTTAGCTTTACAGCAAAGGCGTGTACTGCAACCAAACTGTCATCTCCCATTAGCTGTAACGAAATATTGAATCGTTAAATTCAGCGCCAATGAGATCGATCTCAAAAGGGCGCACATGAGTGATTTGAAACAGGTTGCACTGCTGGCAGGCGTTTCCCGGGCGACGGCTGCCCGGGCCTTTGCGTCTCCCGATGTGGTGCGTCCGGCAACCCGCGATCAAGTCTTCGCTGCAGCTCGTCAGCTGGGTTTTCGGCCCAATCGCCTCGGTCGTCAGCTACGCCTGCAAACCACCAACCTGATTGGCGTGATCGTGCCCAACCTGCTTAACCCGGTTTTCGCCGAGCAGTTTCAGGCGATGGAGCGCGCTGCCCGTCTGAGGGGCTACAACCTGTTGCTGGCCACCACCGACTACAGCAGCGAGCGTGAAAGCGCCGTGGTCGAGGAGTTGCTGCGCCAGCGAGTAGACGGCTTGGTGTTGACGGTGACCGATGCCGAAAGCAATCGCGTTCTGCAAAGCGTGGCGAGTGAAGACACGCCTTTCGTGCTGGCCTATCACCAGCCTGGCAATCCCGATTACAGCGCAGTGTCTGTGGATAACCGCGCGGGCATGGCGCTCGCGACCCGTTATCTGCTCGACTGCGGCCATCGTCGCATCGGCATGGTGGCCGGCCCCGCCTTGCAATCGGACCGGGCTCGACTGCGCTATGCCGGTTATTGCGATGCCATGGCCGAGCGCGGCTTCGCCAGCTTGCCGGTCATCGAAATGCCGGCGCATACCCAAGCGGATTTCGCTGCCATCGAGCCTTTGCTACGCAGCAAGAATCCGCCCAGCGCGCTGGTCTGTTCCAACGACTTGCTGGCGATCAGCCTGATTGCCGAACTGCGCCGCAACGGCTGGAGCGTGCCCGGTCAGTTGTCGGTGATTGGCTTCGATGGCATCGCCCTCGGCACACAAATGCATCCGACGTTATGCAGCGTCGTGCAACCCATCGCGGAGCTGGCCAGCACCGTGATTGATCAATTGCTGGCGCAGATTGCCGGCGCCGCTCCAATTTCCCACTGCCTGCCTTGCCATATCCGGCCGGGCGAAAGTACTCAGCCCTACGAGGAGACGCTTCATGATCCGCTTCAGTAAAACTCTGGCGGCTTTGCTGCTGTGTGGTGTTGCCAGCCTGGCTCAGGCTGCTGAAACTGCTATTTGCTACAACTGCCCGCCAGAATGGGCGGACTGGGGCGCGCAACTCAAAGCGATTGCCGAAACCACCGGCGTGCAGGTGCCGCTGGATAACAAGAACTCTGGCCAGTCTCTGGCGCAGTTGGTGGCCGAGAAAGCCGCGCCGGTTGCCGACGTGGTGTATTACGGCGTGACCTTTGGTTTGCAGGCGCAAAAAGCCGGTGTGGTGGACAGCTACAAGCCAAAAGGCTGGGACGACATTCCTGTGGGCCTGAAAGATCCTGATGGCCACTGGTTCGCGATCCACTCCGGCACGTTGGGCATCATGGTCAACGTTGATGCGCTGGGCGGTTTGCCAGTTCCGCAGAGCTGGGCTGATCTGCTCAAGCCTGAATACAAAGGCATGGTGGGCTACCTCGATCCGTCTAGCGCCTTTGTCGGTTACGTCTCTGCTGTCGCCATCAACCAGGCGATGGGCGGCACGTTGGACAACTTCGGTCCTGGCATCAGCTACTTCCAGAAACTGGCGAAAAACTCGCCCATCGTGCCTAAGCAAACCGCCTATGCCCGCGTGTTGTCCGGCGAGTTGCCGATCCTGGTGGACTACGACTTCAATGCCTACCGCGCCCGTTACAAGGACAAGGCTAATGTCGCTTTCGTGATTCCTCAGGAAGGCAGCATCAGCGTGCCCTACGTGATGAGCCTGGTGGGTAACGCACCGCATCGTGCCAACGCGGAAAAGGTGCTGGATTTCACCCTCTCCGATCAAGGCCAGTCGTTGTGGGCCAAGGCTTATCTGCGTCCGGTACGTGACGTGAAGATGCCTGCCGATGTTGCCGCACAATTCCTGCCAGATAGCGACTATGCCCGCGCCACCGTGGTCAATTACGAACACATGGCCGCCGTGCAGGAAGCCTTTGCTGCGCGCTACCTGAGTGAGGTCAAGTAAGTGACCACCTCGGTTCTCAAGGCTCAGGAGGTGAAATCGGGCAGGCGCGGATGGTTGCGTCTGCGCCCGACGGCGGCCTGGGCGCTGGCGCCCGCTGCTGCGATGCTGTTCGCCTTCTGGCTATTGCCTCTGGCGCATCTGGTTTTGCTGGGCGGTGAAGACCGCGATGGCAGCAGCGGCTACTGGCAAGTGCTGAGCAGTGCTCAATATCTGGGCAGCCTGCTACAGACTTGCGTGCTGGCGATTGTGGTCACGTTGGCTGCATTGCTGGTGGGTGGCATCAGTGGCGTGTTTCTCGCCCGGCAACGGTTTTTCGGGCGTTCGGCGCTGGTCGCGTTGCTGACTTTTCCGTTGGCGTTTCCGGGTGTGGTGGTGGGCTTTCTGGTGATCCTGCTGGCGGGTCGTCAGGGCCTGTTTGCCATGCTCGGCATGGAGCTGGCGGGTGAGCGCTGGATCTTCGCCTACTCGCTGACGGGTCTGTTTATCGGCTATCTGTACTTCTCGATTCCGCGGGTGATTCTCACGGTAATGGCTGCCTGTGAAAGCCTTGATCGCAGTCTGGAAGAGGCTGCCCATTCGTTGGGTGCGGGTCATTGGCGAGTGGTGTGCGACGTCATCGTCCCAGGCCTTGCGCCGGCGTTGGTGTCGTGCGGGGCGATTTGTTTTGCGACCTCCATGGGCGCATTCGGTACGGCCTTCACTTTGGGCACCCGGCTGAATGTCACGCCGGTGGCGATCTACAACGTGTTCACCAACTACGCCAATTTCGCCGTCGCGGCGGCCTTGTCGGTGGTGCTTGGGGCGTTGACCTGGGCAGTGTTGCTGCTAGCCCGGCGGCTGGTGAAAAACTCGGGGACTGTTCTTTGAAGCGCTCATCGCTGTTCATCATGCAGCTGCTGTTTACCCTGCTGGTCTGCGCGTTCATGTTGGTGCCGGTGCTGCTGTCGTTGATGGCTGGCCTGACGCGCAATTATTTTCAGGGCGTATCCAGTGGCTTGACCTTCGATTGGCTGATTCAGGTCTGGCAGGCCTATTCGCCGACGGTCTGGCTGTCGATTCAATTGGCGGTGGCTTGTGCCGTATGTGTCTGCGTAATTGGCGTCCCAGCGGCCTATGCGCTGGTGCGGATGAATAACCGCTTCAGCCGTGCTTTCGAAGAGTTGATGGTGTTGCCGGTGGCGATGCCCGGGCTGGCCAGCGCCCTGGCGTTGTTGCTGACCTACGGCCAGTTCGGCGGCTTTCGCAGCAGTTGGTTATTCATCCTCGTCGGTCACGTGCTGTTTACCTTGCCGTTTCTGGTGCGTCCGGTGATGGCGGTGATGCAGCGTCAGCAATTGCCGACGCTGGAGGAGGCCGCTGCGAGTCTGGGGGCGGGCCCGATCAAGCGTTTCTTCAGCGTGGTCGTGCCTAACTGTCGGGCCGGGATTCTGGCCGGGGTGTTGATGGTGGTGACCTTGTCGCTGGGTGAATTCAACCTGACCTGGATGCTCCACACACCCATGACCAAAACCCTGCCGGTGGGCCTGGCCGACAGCTACGCCTCGGCGCGTCTGGAAGTTGCCAGCGCTTACACCCTTATCTTTCTGTTGATGATCGTGCCGCTGTTGATCGCGTTGCAGGCCATCAGCGCCCGTCTTTCCCGTGGAGAGAGTCGATGACCGGAACCACCATTCGCTTGCAGGGCTGCCGCAAGGCGTTCGCTGACGGCACCGTCGCTGTACATGATCTGAACCTCACCATTGAGCCGGGGGAAACCCTGGCGATTCTCGGTCCGTCCGGCTGCGGCAAAACCACCACCTTGCGTTTGATTGCAGGGTTGGAGAGCCCGAACGCGGGGCAGATCTTTTTTGGCCATCAGGACGTCACCCGCCTGCCCATCGAGAAGCGGGATGTGGGCATGGTGTTTCAGAACTACGCCCTGTTTCCCAACCTGGATGTGGCCGGCAACATCGTTTACGGCCTGAAGATTCGTGGCATCTCCCCCGCCGAGCGCAACAAGCGTTGTGACGAGCTGCTTGAGCTGGTCGGCTTGCAGGAACACGGCAAGCGCAGCATTCACGAGTTGTCGGGTGGCCAGCGTCAGCGGGTTGCACTGGCGCGTGCTTTGGCGCCACGCCCTCGCGTTCTGCTGCTGGATGAGCCGCTGGCGGCACTGGACGCGCAACTGCGCGAGCGCTTGCGCAGTGAGCTGGATGAACTGCTGCGCGGGCTGGGGATAACTTCGGTGTTCGTGACTCACGACCAGGGCGAGGCCATGGCCCTGGGCGATAGAATTCTGGTGATGGAGAAGGGCCGCGTTGCGCAATTGGCGACGCCTCGGGAAATTTATCAACAGCCCGCCAATGCTTTCGTCGCCAGCTTTGTCGGCAACCTCAATGCTTTCTCGGTGGTCGAGCGCACAGCTCACGGTCTGAAAGTCAGCGGCGGTGAGTTGCCGTGGACGGCTTCGAATCTGCCTTCGACCGTGTACTGCCGCCCCGAGCATTTGCGGGTCAGTGATGGCGAAAGTCATTTGCGTGGGCGTCTGGTGGGGCAATTCTTCCAGGGCGCACAGAGTCGGCTGTTGGTGGATGTCGGTGGCGTTCAGCCTGTGCTCGTGGATTGCACCGAAAACGTTATCCACACGCCCGGGGCGCTGATCGGTCTGGCTGTGGCTCCGCAGGTGTTGTTTACCCTGAATTCTTAGTGCTGGCGAAATAGGTAATCCTCTGTGGGAGCGAGCTTGCTCGCGAAGGCGTCAGTCTTGCCGAGAGATATGTTGTGAATGCACCAGCCTCTTCGCGAGCAAGCTCGCTCCCACGGGAAGCAGCATTTCAGAGCACCAATTTATATTGCTTGTTGAGATCTAGTCTTGAACCATCCATTCCTCATTGCGCAGATCAGCGATCTGCACCTTAAAGCCGGTCAGAAACTGACCTACGGCGTTGTCGATACTCTGGGTGCATTACGTCGTGCCGTGGACCATCTGAACGCCAGCGTGCCACGCCCCGATATCGTGGTGATCAGCGGTGATCTGGTGGACTTCGGGCAACCCGCTGAATACGCCGTGCTGCATCCGGAACTCAAGCGTCTGGCGATGCCGTTCTATCTGGTGCCAGGCAATCATGATGATCGTGAACACTTGCTGGCTGAGTTTGCCGAGCAGGCTTATCTGCCGCGCAATCACGATGCGCCACTGGATTGGGTGGTGGATGACTACCCGGTGCGCCTGATCGGTCTGGACACCAGCATCCCCGGCGCTCACGGCGGCCAACTGATTGAAAGTCAGTTGCTTTGGCTCGATCAGCAACTGGCACAAAAACCGGATACACCCACTGTGTTGGTTTTGCATCATCCGCCGTTCATCACCGGCATCGGTCACATGGACCGTGAGCCCTTCAGAAACATCGCAGAGTTTGAAAAAGTCATCGCCCGGCACCCGCAAGTTGAACGCCTATTGTGCGGGCATCTGCATCGCCCAATGCAGCGTCGTTTCGGCGGCAGCCTGAGCTGCATCTGCCCTGGCACTTCCCACCAGATCGTGCTCGACCTGCAAGAAGATGCGTCAGCGCATTTCAATCTGGAACCGGCCGGATATCTGCTGCACCGCTGGCACCCGCAGCAGGGGCTGGTGACCCACAACGCGGTGTTCGGCGAGTACCCGGGGCCGTATCCGTTTTATGACGTGAATGGGTTGATTGATTGAGGGAGCGACTCATTTCCTGAATTGAAATGAGATCGCTGTGGGAGCGGTGCTTGCCCGCGATGAACGATGACGCGGTGTGCCAGGCTCACCGCGTCATCGTTCATCGCGGGCAAGCACCGCTCCCACAGGTATTACATTGATTGTGCAATTGCGCGATGTCAGTTACGCCGCGCAAATCAATGCTGAGCTAGGCGCCGATGATTCCACCATCCTCCCGAGTAATCACCATCACCGATGAGCGCGGCTTGCCCTCTGGCAGATGCTCGGGGAAGGTTGAGCCGCCGTTTTCGCCGGGGTGCTGGATGCCGATGAACATCGTCTTGTAGTCCGGCGTGAAGCTGATGCCGGTGACTTCACAACCAATCGGGCCGACCATGAAGCGACGAATCTCGCCGCTGTTTGGGTCAGCGCAGAGCATCTGGTTATTACCCATGCCAGCGAAATCACCCTTGTTGCTGGAGTCGCCGTCAGTCTGAATCCACAGGCGGCCGGCGCTATCAAAGCTCAGGCCGTCCGGGCTGTTGAACATATTCTGCGGGTTGATATTGCTGGAGCCACCTTGCGGCTTGCCGGCATGTACGCTCGGGTTGCCCGCGACTACAAACAGATCCCAATCGAAGGCCATGGCCGCGGCGTTATCTTCGTTTTCACGCCAGCGCAGAATCTGCCCGTACTGGTTTTTCGCCCGAGGGTTTGGTCCGCCGACTGGCTGACCGTCGTCGCCGCGTTTGGCATTGTTGGTCAAGGTGCAATAGACCTGGCCATCTTTGGGGCTGACCACGATCCATTCCGGGCGGTCCATGCGGGTAGCTTTGACGACGCTCGCCGCAAGCCGCGCATGGATCAGCACTTCGGCCTGGTTATTGAAACCGGCGTCAGCGTCCAGGCCGTTCTTGCCGTGGGTCAGCTCGATCCATTCGCCGGTGCCTTTAGGGCGATCCGGGTTGCCGTCGCCGTTGTCGAAACGCGCCACGTAGAGCGTGCCGTGGTCCAGCAGATTGCGGTTGGCTTTCGGGTCATCGTGATCGATCTTGTCGCGGCTGATGAATTTGTAGATGAACTCGCCACGTTCGTCGTCGCCCATGTACACCACCGCACGACCGCCCTTGGTTTCAGCCAGAGCAGCGTTCTCGTGCTTGAAACGACCCAGGGCGGTGCGTTTGACCGGGGTGGATTTCGGGTCGAACGGATCGATTTCCACAACCCAGCCGTGACGATTGATCTCGTTGGGGTTCTTCGCCAAATCGAAGCGTGGGTCGTGGTGGTGCCAGTTGATTTCCTTGCTGGCCGCTACGGCACCGTAGCGCTTGATGCCTGCGTCGAATTTCTGTTCGGCGTCGCTGCTGCCGAAGCAGTCAGTGAAGTTCTCTTCGCACGTCAGATAAGTACCCCACGGCGTTTTACCGTTGGCGCAGTTCTGGAAGGTGCCGAGGGCTTTTTTACCGGTGTTGTCGGCGGCAGTCTTGAGCCAGTCGTGACCGGCAGCCGGGCCGCTCAGATTGATGGGCGTATTGCCGTGGATGCGGCGGTTGTATTTGGAGTCCTGTACGAACTGCCACTTGCCGTCCTTGTTCTGGACTTCGATCACGGACACGCCTTCGCTGGCCAGGGCCTTGCGCACTTCCTCGGCGGACTGAGGGTCTTTGCCGTGATCGAATAGGTAGCGGTAGTTGGTGTATTCGTTGTTGATGGCCATCAACGCACGGTCCGGCTTGCCCGGTATCGGGAACAGACTCATGCCGTCGTTGTTGTCGCCGAACTGCACTTCCTGTGCTTCGGCGCTGCCTTTACCACTTGGGTCGAACGCCGGGCCGCCTGCATGCAGCGGCTGACCCCAGCTGATCAAGACCGATGATTTGTATCCAGGTGGCAGGCTGATGCTGTCGGCGGTAGCGGCGGGGATGCTGTCGAAGCCCAGCAGGGTGCCGGATGCGGCGCTTACACTGGCGGCCAGCGCGGTGCGGCTCAACAGGCCGCCACCCAGAAACATCGCCGCGCCGCACAATGCGCCGGCGCTGATGAAACCACGGCGGGTGAGGCCAACCATTTGTTCAAGGTCGGTGGATTGGTTTTCTTCTAATAGTTTCATCATCACGGCTCCCAGCAGGTGTGGCAGACACCTTAGTGAGCGTACATGACGAAATTGTGTCGTCTGAATGACGCCGCAAACGTTAGAGCGCTGTGCCGAGCAACACCAGCGACGGTGCGAATTGCACAGTCACCGCACTACCAGATTTGAGCTGGCGGGCCGCAAGCTGCGCGGGCTCGGCCAGAGCGCAAAGGGTCTGGCCGCTGGTAAGTGCGATGCGCACTTCGCTGGGACCGCCTTTGGCATCAGTAACGTCATGTATTACGCCGCTCAAGAAATTGTGTCCATTTGTTACGGGCTGCTCGGGAGCCAACAACTCGAGCCAACCCGCCTTGATTAACGCGACTACGTCAATGCCAAGCGTCAGCTCCAGGCGCACCGTGCTGTCATGAGTGATCTGCGCATCAATGAACAGATCGCCTGCCAGGCGCAGCCGGACCGAATCGTTATGGCCGTGGGCCGTAATGGCCTCAATGCGACCCAATAACTGGTTTCGCGCGCTGGTTCGTAGCGTCAGGCGATTGAGCAGATCCAGATCGGCACTTTCTTCGGCGGCTTCCAGCACCTGGGCCTGAAGGACCTGCAAACGGTGATACAACCGCAGCACCCGCTCGCCTTCAACGGACAGCTTAGCCCCACCTCCGCCACGCCCACCCACGCTGCGTTCCACCAGCGGCTTCTGCGCCAGATTGTTCAGCTCATCAATGGCATCCCACGCGGCCTTGTAACTCAACCCCGCACTCTTCGCCGCCCGCGTAATCGAACCTTGCTCGGCAACGTGCTGCAACAACGCAATACGCTGCGGGCGATGGACCATGTGTTGGGTGAGAAGGGTAGGTAGGGGCATGGAGGCGGCTTTTGGGTTGAATGACGAAGCCGAGTGTAAGGCATCGCTTGACCTGCTATTCGATTCGTTCAGTGTCCGATAGAAGGTCTACTCATTCAAACCTCGAAGAAGCACTGAACCATGCTGCTGAGCTGCTGCAATGTGCAGCCGTCACAGCCTATGAAAGCGGAGACCGGCTTAGCGGTACGGACCGGCATCTGGCGATGTCGGTGATGTATTTGGTTGAAATGGCCAAGACCGTGATCGATCAGTGATTGACCGGATTAGAGGCAGCTGTTGCTAAGTGTTAAGCAAGGCAGCCAAAAGAACCAAGCCGGGCGACCTCGCCCGGCCTCTCGCTGAACATTAATATATGGTTAATCTCAACGACATTTACGCAGCCGATCTAGGTCAGTGCCACCTTCTTCACTCAAGTTGATGCTGCCGTCGGCATTAAGGTAAATATCAGTGTTGGGCCACTTTGGTTTGATGCTGACGCAATGTCGTCCGTTACCTTCACGACTCCACCAGTCAAATACCATAAAAAAATTTTCATCCGGAAATAGGTGGCCTTTATCGAATGCCCCACCCCCAGGTGCCATTCGGCCTTTATATATCCGGTGTTGGACATTCCAGATATAGCTCATTTCTTCTTGCGCTTCTTTTGGGTAGTGAACTCTCACACTAGGTAGCGCGGCAGCCCACAGGATAAATGCTACTAAGGGTAATAAAGGAATTAGCCACCATTTGATGAGGCCAGCTTGCATTCTATCTACAATCATGTGTAGTAACTCCGTCTCCCCAGTTCTCTGGAGATACTGCCAATACCTCGTTCATGATTTGTTTTTTTGTTACGCCACCATTCGGGGTCACATAGGCTATTTTGATACCGATGCTTATTGATACTCTATCCGCGACGTCATCCCAAGATCGCAAAGTCGTCCAGGGAGTTGCTGTGGGGCGGGGGCCAGGACGAATCCATTTTTCTTTCGGTTCTGTTGCTACCTCCTCTATCTTTCTGTAGGTGTCTGAAATTATCTGTTCAACCCCTGCGCCGTCCAACAAAATGCTTTCAGAAAGACCTGCAATAATTCCGACATATCCGTAATGGATATTCGACCAAATATCATAGTAGTAATCGTAATTGCCCTGCTTATGCCAGTAATCACCGTATCTGCTTTTAATTTTAGGCTTGTGATCCCAAGGTCGATCCTGCCCAACTCGCTCAGCCCATAACGCAAACGCTCTAGCTTGTTTAGCCAATGCAAAAGCGTGAAAGTCAGGTTGGCTACCCAGCCGTTTATAAAACGGCAGCGCCATATATTCCCGAGTTTCGGCCACCGGGTCGTAGCTGTTCAACTCCTTCATTTCCAGCACTGAAGGGTGATTGATGTTGCGGTTCATCTCGTCGGCGATGTAGCTGGCGAGTTCTTCCATGCGGTCGGGGTGATCGCAGGATCCAGGGCCTGCGAAACGAGCAGGTTTTTGCGCGGCAGGCTTGGGCTCTGCTCCCTGAGATGTTCGCGTCGTCGGACTGTCTTCAGCGATATAAGACGCGGTGGTTATAGACGGGATCAGTTGGGACCGGCATGGGCATCCGCTGACGCTGTCCAGCGTTCCTGCAACGCGTTTCCCGTCGCTGGTGAAGTGTGAAACACCGCCAAGAATCCTGTAGGTCTTGCCGTCCTTACCGCAGCTGACCCTATCGCCTTCGTGAGAATGTAGAAGGCCGTGCCATGTGATGCCGGTGTGGCCTTCTAGAACTTCCCCGCCACAGTAAGTTTTGTCACCTCGACAAATGAAATAACCTTTAGCCATTGCGTGTTCGATCCCTGCTTATTCACGCATCCATGCGGTTCTCAGATAGTTGCTACTCGTTAAAAAGTTGCAGCCATGGTGCGGACTGTTCACCCCACGAAAGACGGCAGAAAGTCCTCTGGCAGTGGGTGATCTTTACGCCCGACCATGAGGCAGGAGGACTGCGGGGTATTAATAATAGTGTCGCCGTTGTCCAGTCTGCTCCCTACCAACGCAACATCGCTGTTGCTTTCCCCGGCTCCGGTAACGATTTGAGCTGTGCTGCCATCGGGGTATTCAGCGTAGTCGCCCTTGTGCGCGGCATACACCTTTCGCCCGCCGTCCAAAGTGAAGGTCAGTGCAGAGTTCGCTGTTCGAATTACGCCGCCTTTGCTGGTTTCGCTACCTTCGGCAGCCACACGATAAATGCCGATCGCAGGATGTTGAGCAACGAAGGCCTGGCTCCGCCGAACCGCATCGATCGCGTCTGGGTGAAAACCGACGATTTGCTCTTCGGTGTAGTGCGATCGATCCAGGGTGCTTAGGTATTCCGGAGATGCTTCATTAGTGAAAAGAAAAGGTGAAGGTGTATTCGTTTCCATGGTCAAGATCCAATATTTAATTGACGTGGGTTTACCGTCCTCAGCACTCCGACGAGTATTGAGGTATGGGTTTGGGGGAGGGAAATATGGGGGCGGAGGGAAGTGGAAAGCAGGGAAGTGCATGATGGAATTTGTCAGTTTTTTAGTTTAAAAAAGTAGTCTTTTTCCTACGGTCGTTGGTTGAATTCCTGTAGGGCTAATCTTGTTGGCGAGGTGTTAGTCCTCGGTAAGCAGTTATATCGTCTCGTGCAAGCGCGCTCCTACTGGGCCGTGGTTGCCTCGCCGCAGTGCTGTGTCAGGGCCATCTGATACAGGGCTGCGGCGCAAACGGGGTCCCGGAGATCGCCCGGCGAATTGCCCTTGCGTTCAATCCCCGGGCTTCGGCGTCCTTGCCAAACAATAAACATCTACCCGTTTTGCCCCGGCTTTGATCAAAAGCCGGGCGATGATGTCGGCGGTGGAGCCTGTGGTCAGGACGTCGTCCACCAGCGCTACATGTTTGTTTTTGATCTTCTCTTCATCCGTCAGTACGAACGCGCCGCGCAGGTTGCGTTTGCGGGCTTTGGCGTCGAGGCCTTGTTGGGTTGGGGTGTCCCGGGTGCGCAGTACGAGTCGGTTTTCGATAGGCAAATGGAGTTGGGAACCGAGCCAGTCGGCAAGCATCGCCGCCTGGTTGTAGCCGCGCTGGCGTTGGCGTTTGAGAGCCAATGGCACGGGGATAAGGAAGTCTGGACGGGACAGGTCTTCGTCGAAGCGGTGCTGCAGAAACTGCCCGAGCAGTTGCGCCATCAGGCGGCCCATGGGCCAGTTGCCCTGGTGTTTGAAGCGTGTGACCAGGCTGTCGATGGGGAATTGATACAGCCAGGGCGCGACTACTTCATCGAAGGCAGGGGGCTGACGTTCGCATTGCGCGCAGTTCAAGCCCGACATCGCCAACGGTAACGCACACTGCTGGCATTGTTCGCCGAGCCAGGGCAGCTCGGTTTCACAGGCGGTGCAGATCGGATAGGGCGCGTCGGTTGTTTCATCGCACAACAAGCAGGGTTGATTGTTTTTTAACCAGATGTAAACCGCATGCGTTCTATGTGGTTGACAGCGCATGGCTGTTCCTTAAATATATCGAAACCTAAATATGTTGAAACACTCGTAATGCGCCTGCTGCATTTAAGGCAGTGCAGCAGTGATCAGCCGCAGAACGCTGTGCAAAAAAACAGATTAAAACCGAGGACCGCCCGATGAGCGCCAGCACTACCGCCACTTTGCGTCATGACTGGACTTTAGCCGAGGTCAGAGCGCTGTTCGTACAGCCTTTCAATGACCTGCTGTTTCAGGCGCAGACAGTGCACCGCGCTCATTTCGATGCTAATCGGGTTCAGGTTTCGACCCTGCTTTCGATCAAGACCGGCGCCTGCCCGGAAGACTGCAAGTACTGCCCGCAGTCCGGCCACTACAACACCGGGCTGGAGAAGGAAAAGCTGCTGGAAGTGCAGAAGGTTCTGGAAGAAGCCGCTCGTGCCAAAGCGATCGGCTCGACGCGTTTCTGCATGGGCGCGGCCTGGAAGCATCCTTCGGCCAAAGACATGCCTTACGTGCTGGAAATGGTCAAAGGCGTGAAGGCGATGGGGCTGGAAACCTGCATGACGCTGGGGCGTCTGGATCAGGACCAGACCGAAGCGCTGGCGTCTGCCGGGCTGGATTATTACAACCACAACCTCGACACCTCGCCGGATTTCTACACCAGCATCATCACTACTCGCACCTACAGCGAGCGCTTGCAAACCCTGGCTTATGTCCGTGATTCGGGGATGAAGATCTGCTCCGGCGGCATTCTCGGCATGGGCGAGTCGCTGGATGACCGCGCCAATCTGCTGATCCAGCTGGCGAACCTGCCAGAGCATCCGGAATCGGTGCCGATCAACATGCTGGTCAAGGTCGCCGGTACGCCGCTGGAAAACGCTGAAGATATCGATCCGTTCGATTTCATCCGCATGCTTGCTGTGGCGCGGATTCTGATGCCGCAATCCCATGTGCGCCTGTCCGCTGGCCGCGAAGCCATGAATGAACAGATGCAGGCCCTGGCGTTCTTTGCCGGTGCGAATTCGATTTTCTACGGCGACAAACTGCTGACCACCGCCAACCCGCAGGCCGACAAGGACATGCAGTTGTTCTCGCGTCTGGGCATCAAGCCGGAAGCCGGCCAGGAACACGCCGACGAGGTGCATCAGGCGGCTATCGAGCAGGCGCTGGTCGAGCAGAAAAGCAGCGCGCAGTTTTATAACGCAGTGGTTTGATTCACAGCCCTGTTGGAGCGAGGCTTGCCCGTGAATGATTCAACGCGGTGTGCCTGACATACCGCGTCG
>NZ_JPQU01000032.1 GCF_000737245.1 Pseudomonas syringae
GCGACCCCCGGCGTGACAGGCCGGTATTCTAACCGACTGAACTACCGCTGCGCGTCGGTGGACTTTCGTCCGGTATAACATGAAGCTCTTCAACGAGTGGTGGGTGATGACGGGATCGAACCGCCGACCCGCTGCTTGTAAGGCAGCTGCTCTCCCAGCTGAGCTAATCACCCTTGCTTCGTTGAGGCCGCGAAATTTACGCATATGACACACGTAAGTCAAGAGCCTGGTTGAAGTTTTTTGGAAGCAGCATAAAAGCAGCTGCAAGCTTCAAGCTTCAAGCGGTAAGCCAGAAGCAACAAAGCGAACCCGCGGGCTCGCTTTTGCCTTCTCTTGTAGCTTGCCGCGGCTACCGATAGATCATCTTCTTGCTGATCCCACCGTCGACCACGAACTCCTGCCCCGTGACAAATCCGGCATTCCTGGACAGCAGCCAGGCAACCATCGCTGCAACGTCTTCCACCGTCCCCACTCTGCCGGCAGGGTGTTGCGCGTGATCGGCCTCTGAGAGGGGCTCAGCGCGCCTTACAGCGGCATCCCGAGTGTCGATCCAGCCAGGACTGACCGCGTTGACTCTGATCTCAGGCCCAAGGCTGATCGCCAGCGAGTGAGTCAGAGCCAGCAGGCCACCCTTGCTCGCCGCATAAGCTTCAGTATCGGCTTCGGATTGTCGGGCGCGTGTCGAGGTCAGATTGATGATGCTGCCGCAGTGAGCCCGCAGATACGGCGCACAGTGTTTGGCGAGCAACATGGGGCCGCTGAGGTTGACTGCCAGCACACGGTTCCAGTGCGCGAGGCTCAGGCTTTCAAGCGTACTGTTGTGAGGATCGGCAATCGCAGCGTTACAGACCAAGGCATCCAGACGACCGAATTGGCCTATCACCTGAGCTACACCGCTGGCGACCTGCTCCTCGCTGGCGACATCCATGGCAACGAATGTGGCGTTGTCGCCAAGCGCCTCGGCCACCCGCTGACCACGTCGTTGATCAACATCCATCAGGACCACCTGCCAACCCTCGGCAATCAGCCAGGCAGAAATCCCCAGACCAATCCCACGCGCCGCGCCGGTGACCAGCGCCACCCGACCATTGCTGGTCGTGGTGGCTGGCATGACCCAGTCATTCACAGTGCTGCCAGACCCCGGGCGAGATCCGCCTTAAGGTCGGCAACATCTTCCAGACCTACAGCAACCCGGATCAGGCTGTCGCGAATCCCCGCCGCTTCACGCTCTTGAGGCGCAAGACGCCCATGGGACGTGGTGCTCGGGTGGGTGATGGTGGTTTTGCTGTCACCGAGGTTGGCGGTGATCGAAATCAGACGGGTCGCATCAATGAAACGCCATGCGCCATCCTTGCCACCCTTGACCTCAAAGCTCACTACGGCCCCGAAACCCTTCTGCTGACGCTGTGCCAGAGCATGTTGCGGATGGCTCTCGAGACCGGCGTAGTGCACTTTCTCGATGCCGTCCTGCTGCTCCAGCCACTGGGCCAGCTCCAAAGCACTGGCACAGTGAGCGCGCATGCGCAGGTTCAAAGTTTCCAGGCCCTTGAGGAAGATCCAAGCGTTGAACGGGCTGAGCGTTGGCCCCGCAGTACGCAGGAAGCCCACGACTTCTTTCATCTGTTCGCTGCGACCGGCAACCACACCGCCCATGCAACGGCCCTGACCGTCGATGAACTTGGTGGCCGAGTGCACAACCACGTCAGCACCCAGCAACAGCGGCTGCTGCAACGCTGGAGTACAGAAGCAGTTATCTACCACCAGCATCGCGCCCTTGGCGTGAGCGATTTCAGCCAGAGCGGCGATATCCACCAGTTCCGCTAGCGGATTGGACGGTGACTCGACGAACAGCAATTTGGTGCTGGGCTTGATTGCAGCGTCCCAGCCAGACAGTTCAGCCAGTGGCACGTAGTCAACTTCAACGCCGAAACGCTTGAAGTACTTCTCGAACAGGCTGATGGTCGAGCCGAACACACTGCGCGACACCAGCACATGATCGCCAGCGCTGCACAGGCTCATGACCACTGCCATGATCGCGGCCATGCCGGTGGCCGTAGCCACCGCCTGCTCTGCGCCTTCCAGCGCCGCGATACGCTCTTCGAACGAGCGCACGGTCGGGTTGGTGTAACGCGAATAGACGTTACCTGGCACTTCACCCGCGAAACGCGCCGCCGCATCGGCGGCTGTGCGGAACACGTAACTGGAGGTGAAGAACATCGGATCGCCATGCTCACCTTCCGGCGTGCGGTGTTGACCGGCACGCACGGCAAGTGTGTCGAACCCTACGCCTTCAAGGTCGCTGTCCAGCCGACCGGCATCCCATTCCTGAGTCATGCGCCCTCTCCCTGATGATTAGTTGTTGTACAGATCGATAATCGCGCTCACTGCCTGGGTCTTGACCTTGGAAGCGTCGTTACGCGCCTGCTCGATCTTGTTCAGGTAGTGCTCGTCGATATCACCCGTCACATACTTGCCGTCGAAGACCGAGCAATCGAAGTTGTCGATCTTGATCTTCTTGCTGCCACTCACCGCCTCGATCAGGTCGCTGAGGTCCTGATAAACCAGCCAGTCAGCGCCGATCAGATCAGCAACGTCCTGGGTGGTACGGTTATGCGCGATAAGCTCGTGAGCACTCGGCATGTCGATACCGTAGACGTTCGGGTAGCGAACGGCCGGGGCGGCAGAGCAGAAGTAAACGTTCTTGGCACCGGCTTCGCGAGCCATCTGGATGATCTGCTTGCAGGTGGTGCCACGCACAATGGAGTCATCCACCAGCATCACGTTCTTGCCGCGGAACTCAAGCTCGATAGCGTTGAGCTTCTGGCGTACGGATTTTTTCCGCGCTGCCTGACCCGGCATGATGAAGGTCCGGCCGATATAACGGTTCTTGACGAAACCTTCGCGGAATTTCACGCCCAAGTGGTTAGCCAGCTCCAGCGCCGCAGTCCGGCTGGTGTCCGGAATCGGGATAACCACGTCGATATCGTGATCAGGACGCTCGCGCATGATCTTGTCGGCCAGCTTCTCACCCATGCGCAGACGCGCTTTGTAGACCGAGATACCGTCGATGATCGAGTCCGGACGCGCCAGATAGACGTGTTCGAAGATGCACGGTGCGTATTTTGGATTGGTGGCGCACTGACGAGTGTGCAGCTTGCCATCTTCAGTGATGTAAACCGCTTCGCCCGGAGCCAGGTCGCGAATCAGGGTGAAACCCAGTACGTCCAGGGAAACGCTTTCCGAGGCGATCATGTACTCGACGCCTTCATCGGTATGACGCTGACCAAAGACGATCGGGCGAATCGCATCCGGATCACGGAAACCGACGATGCCGTAACCGGTAATCATCGCGACCACGGCGTATCCACCACGGCAGCGCTTATGCACGTCGGTCACAGCCGCGAAGATGTCTTCTTCGGTAGGCTGCAACTTGCCGCGCACGGCCAGTTCATGGGCGAAAACGTTGAGCAACACTTCCGAGTCGGAGTTGGTGTTGACGTGACGCAAGTCAGATTCGTAAATCTCCTTGGCCAGTTGCTCGACGTTGGTCAGGTTGCCGTTATGCGCCAACGTAATGCCATACGGCGAGTTGACGTAAAACGGTTGGGCTTCGGCGGATGTGGAGCTGCCCGCTGTTGGATAACGCACATGGCCAATCCCCATATGCCCAACCAGACGCTGCATATGGCGCTGATGGAACACATCCCGAACCAACCCGTTGTCCTTGCGCAGGAATAACCGGCCGTCGTGGCTGGTTACGATACCGGCAGCGTCCTGGCCGCGGTGCTGGAGGACGGTGAGCGCGTCATACAGCGCCTGATTGACGTTCGACTTACCGACGATACCGACGATGCCACACATGCGACACAACCCCTACTTAGTGGTACTGGATTTACCGATCACTTCCTGCGGCATTTTAGGCGGCATGAGGTGATCCTTGAACGGCAGTTCAGCAGGTACGCTGATGCCGCTGGCGAGCCACTTGCTGGACATCCCGAGAATCAGGTTTTTCGACCAGTCAGCGACCATGAGAAATTGCGGCAGCAACCTGGATTGCTGCCACCATTGATCCTGTTGTACCGGCCCCAGGCTCAACAGCCCGACTGCCACTACGACAAGCAAGCCTCCGCGCGCAGCGCCGAAGACCATGCCGAGAAAACGATCGGTCCCGGAAAGTCCGGTGACACGAATCAGTTCTCCGATAAGAAAGTTGATCATTGCGCCGACCAGCAAGGTGGCGACGAATAGAATAGTACAGGCCGCAATAACCCGAAACGACGGCGTTTCGATGTAATTGACCAGATAAACCGATAATCCCGCACCGAACATCCAGGCGACGACACCTGCAATGATCCAGGTCACCAGCGACAGTGCTTCTTTGACGAAGCCGCGCTTGAGACTGATCAGAGCGGATATGACGACGATCCCGAGGATCGCCCAGTCGACCGGGGTAAATGGCACGTTTGAGCCTGCGAACAGATAAGGCGGCGCATTTTAGCAGAGCGCCGACCTGCCGGTAAGCGAGATTTCCGGCCCAGGCTATGTGAAAACGTAGCGAGCGACGGCAAGACAAGGCAAAAACAGGCGAAAAAGCGGAGTCTAGGTGTTCTAAATGAGCATTTTTCGCCTGTTTTTAACGCAGTATTGCCGAGCGCAGTAGTTTTCACACAGCCTGGGCAGGCCTGCAATCACCTGTAAAGCATCAGCCATGCTCAGGCTGAAAACGCACGACGATACCCTTGAGTTTCTGCTGTTTATCGAGCTGATCACGCAAGCGATCGGCTTCTGCGCGCTCGATCAGCGGACCCACAAATACCCGATTCACGCCATTCGCAGTACGGATATAGGCGTTATAGCCCTGAGTGCGCAGGGTTTTCTGCAGGTTATCGGCATTGGCCCGATTGGACATGCTGGCCAATTGCACCGACCAGCTCACCGACAGGCCATTGGCATCGACCCCACTAGGCGCTGCTGGCTTGGCGGCAGCTTGCGCAGGCGCTGTTGCCGGGGCAGGCGTCGGAGTCGCTGGAGTGGTCGCAGGTTTTTGCGCAGGCTTGGCGGCCTGGGCAGGCGGCGTCACTGATTTCGTCGCAGGTGGCGCAGGTGGCGCAGGTGCGATAGGCATCGATGGCGGCTGAGTTTCGTTGCTCAGGTCATCGTCCGTAGGTACCGGTTCCTGAGGCAAGGCTTGGGGCTCAGGAACAGGCACGGGTTCAACCTGCACCTGAGGCGCCACAGGTGCCTGAGGAGCAGCAGGCGCATCGACCTGAACATGGTGCGTCTCATCCTGCCGCGTGAACAGCATTGGCAGGAAGAT
The DNA here is from genome assembly GCF_000737245.1 of Pseudomonas syringae. Taxonomy (GTDB): domain Bacteria; phylum Pseudomonadota; class Gammaproteobacteria; order Pseudomonadales; family Pseudomonadaceae; genus Aquipseudomonas; species Aquipseudomonas syringae_J. The sequence continues at coordinate 5,318 of NZ_JPQU01000032.1, forward strand.
CACCGCCACGGCAATCAGCACCAGAGCACCAACCATTCGCTGTTTGAATACGTTATCCAGCAGTGCCATTTGCAGCTTCCTCTTTGGCGTGCCGGGTCAACCATTCCAGGGCCTCGGCTACACAGTAAAAAGACCCGAACAGCAAAATCTCGTCATCGGCCGTGGCGTGCGCACACTGGGCTTCCAGTGCCAACGCAACACTCTGATAGGACGCCACTTTCGCGCCAAGGTTCTCAAGTGCCATCTGCAAATCCGCAGCTGGACGACTGCGGGACGTGGGCAGCGGTGCAACGGCCCAGTCCTGAATACTCGCCGCCAGCTCGGCCACGACGCCATCCAGCTCTTTGTCAGCCAGCAAACCGAACACCGCGAAACGCTTGCCGACGATGGCACGTTGCGCCAGACGGCTGGCGAGGAACTGCGCCGCATGGGGATTGTGGCCCACATCCAGAAGCAGGTTGAGGGTCTTGCCATGCCAGGTGAACGATCTACGATCCAGGCGACCGGTAATACGGGTACCCACCAGAGCAGTACGAATCAGCTCAGGTTCCCAAGCGATATTCAGCAAAAGGAAGGTTTGCAGCGCTAGCGCGGCGTTTTCCATTGGTAAGTCGAGCAATGGCAAATCACGCAGCTCGACCTTCCGACCCTGAGTATCCCGACCCGCCCAGTTCCAGCTGTGGCTGTTTATCGACAGATCAAACTCACGACCTCGCAGCGACAGCGGACAGTTCAATTCCCGGGCTTTGTCCAGCAACGGGGCTGGAGGCAATGGATCGCCACACAGCGCCGGACAGCCCTCACGGAAAATACCTGCCTTCTCGAACGCGACCGACTCACGGGTATCACCCAGCCAGTCAGCGTGATCGACGCCAATACTGGTTACCACCGCAAAATCGGAATCGATGAGATTGACGGCATCCAGACGGCCGCCCAAACCGACCTCGAGCACCGCAACATCAAGCCCGGCTTTCTCGAACAACCAGAAAGCAGCCAGCGTGCCCATCTCGAAGTAAGTCAGCGTGACATCACCGCGAGCCGCCTCTACGGCAGCGAAAGCATCACAAAGCTCCAGGTCGGTGGCTTCAACGCCCTGCACCTGCACCCGCTCGTTATAGCGCAGCAGATGCGGAGAGCTGTAAACACCGACTTTCAGGCCTTGAGCCTGAAGCAAAGACGCCAGAAAAGCGCAGGTTGAACCCTTGCCGTTGGTGCCGGTGACTGTGATAACCCGAGGCGCAGGTCGGGTCAGACCCAACTGCTGCGCCACCTGTCGCGACCTATCCAACCCCATATCGATGGCAGATGGATGCAGCTGCTCGAGATAGGCGAGCCAGTCGCCCAGGGATCCTGGGGTCATACCGTGGCCGGTGCCGGCGGGACGATCACAGGCTCAAGAACAGGCGCAACGAACTTCGGTGTCGGCAGGTTCATCATCTGCGCCAGCAGGTTACCCAGACGCAGACGCAACTCCTGACGGTGGATGATCATGTCGATAGCGCCGTGATCCAGCAGGAATTCACTGCGCTGGAAGCCTTCCGGGAGTTTTTCGCGAACGGTCTGCTCGATAACCCGCGGGCCGGCAAAACCGATCAGCGCCTTCGGCTCGGCCACAATCACGTCACCCAGCATCGCCAGACTCGCGGAAACGCCACCGTAAACCGGATCGGTGAGTACGGAGATGAACGGCAGGCCTTCTTCACGCAGGCGAGCCAGAACGGCAGACGTCTTGGCCATCTGCATCAGGGAAATCAGCGCTTCCTGCATGCGTGCACCACCGGAAGCGGCGAAGCAGATCATCGGGCAGCGCTTTTCCAGTGCGTAGTTGGCGGCCTGAACGAAACGCTCGCCAACGATTGCACCCATCGAACCGCCCATGAAGGAAAATTCGAATGCGCATGCCACTACCGGCATCCCCAACAGCGAACCACTCATGGAGATCAGAGCGTCTTTTTCGCCGGTCTGTTTCTGGGCTCCGGTCAGACGGTCCTTGTATTTCTTGCTGTCGCGAAACTTCAGGCGATCAACCGGCTCCAGCTCAGCACCGATCTCGGCGCGGCCTTCGGCGTCCAGAAAAATATCCAGACGGGCCCGGGCACCGATGCGCATGTGGTGGTTGCACTTGGGGCAAACGTCCAGGGTCTTTTCCAGTTCCGGACGATAAAGCACCGCTTCACAGGACGGGCATTTGTGCCAAAGGCCTTCGGGGACCGAGCTTTTCTTGACCTCGGATCGCATGATCGAAGGGATCAGCTTGTCTACCAACCAGTTGCTCATGCTTTGTTTCTCCAGTACCGGTGGCTCGAACGCGTGGCGACTCAGCGCCCAGCGCATGCCCTTGAGCTAAATTCGTAAATGGCTTGAAGCTGGAACCGCGACCGCGTTATGGCAGGCCCTGCAGGTTCAGCAACTTCAATCGTGACTCTGTTGGATCATGATTCTGTTTCAGCCGTGGCGAGGATGTAAAACCGCCCTAGCCCGTATAAATCCATAACGCCTCGCCAGAGGCGCAGACAGGGTTGTGGACGATGGCCAGTGAAAAACCGTCACATCAAGTCAACAACCCGACCAATCTGCCATCAAGCGCCGTGAACCGCACTCATGAACGCGCGGATCTTGTCGTGATCCTTGATACCCTTGCTCTTTTCGACTCCACCACTGACGTCAACTGCGTAAGGTCGAACCTGAGCAATGGCCTGAGCGACATTGGCTGACGTCAACCCGCCCGCCAGAATAATGGGTTTTTCCAGACCGTCCGGGATCAAGGCCCAATCGAACGTCTCCCCGGTGCCGCCTGGGACACCCGACACAAACGTATCGAGCAGGATACCGCTGGCTTTTGAATACAATCGGCAGCTCGCGGCAATATCATCACCGGCTTGCACACGCAGCGCCTTGATGAACGGGCGATGATAACCCTCGCACTGCTCTGGCGTCTCGTCGCCATGGAACTGCAACAAATCCAGCGGAACCGCATCCAGCATCTCGTTCAGCTCGCAACGGCTGGCATTGACGAACAACCCGACAGTGCTGATGAACGGCGGCAGCGCTGCGATTATCGCCCGGGCCTGCTGTACGGTGACCGCCCTCGGGCTTTTAGGGTAGAACACAAAACCGATGGCGTCGGCACCCGCTTCAACGGCGGCCAGTGCATCCTCGATGCGGGTAATCCCACAGATCTTGCTGCGAACGGCTGACATGTCATTAACCTCGAGCCTTTCGGAAAGGCCCGGATGTTAACAAATGCTGCAACAAGCGTCAGCCGTCCAGTTCCGAGAACCCTGTAAGAAAATGCGGCCCGATAAAGCGTTCAGGCAGTGGAAACTCATCTCGATACTCAACCTGAACCAGATAAAGACCAAAAGGATGGGCTGTCACGCCTCCTGTACGACGCACCTTGCTTTCCAGCACTTCTTTAGCCCATTCCACGGGCCGCTCGCCGGTCCCGATGGTCATCAACACGCCTGCGATATTGCGCACCATGTGATGCAGAAAGGCGTTGGCACGTACATCAATGACAATCATTTTGCCGTGACGCGTTACCCGCAGATGGTGCAGTTGCTTGATCGGAGACTTGGCCTGGCATTGCCCGGCACGGAAGGCGCTGAAATCGTGTGTGCCTACCAGATACTGCGCAGCCTCGGCCATGCGCTCTGCATCCAGAGGACGGTGATTCCACGTGATCTCCTGATTCAAATGCGCAGGGCGGATCTGATCGTTATAGATGACGTAACGGTAGCGCCGGGCGATGGCCTTGAAGCGGGCGTGAAAGTCCGCTGGCATGACTTTGGCCCAACTGACACTGATGTCGTGGGGCAGGTTGATATTGGCACCCATTACCCAGGCCTTGAGTGAGCGCTCGGCCTTGGTATCAAAATGCACCACCTGGCCGCAGGCATGCACCCCCGCATCGGTTCGACCGGCGCACAGTAGCGAAACCGGAGAATCCGCCACTTTTGACAGCGCATTCTCGAGAGTTTCCTGCACGGTCAATACGCCGGACGCCTGACGCTGCCAGCCGCAGTAGCGCGAGCCTTTGTATTCGACTCCGAGCGCAATTCGGAAAAAGCCATCGGCCGCCATCTCGGCAGCCGGGTTATCTATGTTCGCCAAGAAGTTAAAGCCTGTCGGTTTGCGAAATGGCGGCCATTATAGAGCCGTCAAAAAAAGACGCCATGCACTCGGCGCCATAAATGCAAACGGCCGCATAAGCGGCCGTTTACTGTGCTACAGAACGGGATCAGGCGAGGCGCCCGAGCATTTCTCTAGCTTCGGTCTTCTGGCCGTCATTGCCTTCGGTAACCACTTCATCAAGGATGTCGCGAGCGCCGTCGCTATCACCCATTTCGATATAGGCACGGGCCAGATCGAGCTTGGTGGCGGCTTCGTCGGTACCGGACAGGAAATCAAACTCTGGCTCGTCGTCCATGCCTGCCATGTCATCCGCCGTAAAGCTTGGCGTCTGGAACGGCTCAGCCATGGGCGGGGTTTCCAGGTTTTGCGACAAACGCTCCAGCTCGGCATTAACGTCATCAATCTCCGAAGCGAAAGCCTGAGTTGCCTGATCAGTTTCGATCTCGTCAGCCAGCGATAAATCGAAATCGTCGGGAAGATCCAGATCATGCTCCGGTTCCAGAGGAGTTTCTGGCACAGCGGCTGGCGTTTCACCCAGATCCAGCGGCTCGTTTTCCAGACTGAGCAGGAAATCGTCTTCAGTGGTCAGCCCCGGCTCGTCTTCAGCAAGGTCCAGGTCGAAATCATCCAGATCATCAGGAGCACTGACCGCTGCGGCTTCGTTCTGCTGCCTCAACAATGACTCGAAACTCGGCTCTTCCACTGGCGCCAACGTGGGGGCATCAAGCTCAAAATCGTCTGCTGACGGCGAAGTTTCGGGCTCGGCGATATCCTCAGGTGGTGCCTGATCGAGGTCATCGAGGCTCAAGTCGAAATCGTTGTCCAGGTCATCATTTTCAGCTTCGACGATAGCCGCAGGTTCCGGCTCCGGCGCCAAAGGTGCTGGCTCTGGTGCTGGTGCTGGCTCGGCCTCCGGCTCATCGAGCAACAGGCTCTCGACGTATTTGGCGTCCATCTCGGCCGCCAATGCGGCGGCAGTGGCGGTTGCGGCTGCTGCAGTCACGGCGGCAGCGGCGATGGTCGGGTTGTTGTCTTTTAGCTGCTCGACCTCAGCTTCATTCTTTCCCCTGGCCACCACTTTGCGCTCATGCGCGGCGAACGCCTTGGTATTGCCCTGCTCGGCGTAGATCTCCATCAGCTTCAGACGGATGTCGTCGCGTGACGGATCGACTTTGACTGACTCTTCCAGCAGCTCGACAGCTTGATTCATGCGCCCGTAAGCGATATGGATTTCGGCCTGGACCAGCGGATCGGCGGGACGCTCCTTGGCAGCTGCAACTGCGGCAGCAGCAGGCGCCATTCTCACGCCTGGCGGTGGAACATCCAGACCATCGAAGCTGGCTTGTGGCAGCTCCATGTCCATGTCGGAAACGAAGTCGGACTCCTCAGCCAGCGCACGTGCCATGCGGCGATGCTTCTCGGCTTCAGCCTTGGCATTGCGACGGCGGGCCAGAAACAGCATCAACAGCAACAGTAGCAACACCACCGCACCGCCGATAATCCCGAGTACTACCGGGTTATTGAGCAGCTGTTTGAAGGGATCCTGTTCATCGACCTCCTGCGCGGCAACCGGATCAACCACCAGCGGCTGCTCCGAACCTGGCGTCGCCACCTGAGCGGCACCTGCTGGCAGCGCATCTTCCGGCGCAATCTCACCCGGCGGCTTAGCAGCTGCTTCCGGCGAGCCGGGAGTGGCGACCAGTGAGGCAGGCAAAGCCGGATTTGCTGGATTTGCGGCTGGGGTATTTGCAGGAGCAGCGCCGGGAACTACAGCCCCTGAAGCCTGCATTTTGGCCAATTGATCGCTCTTGAGCTGGATCAGACGCTGCATTTTGTCGAGCTGGCTTTGCAGATCGTTCATGCGGCTCTTGAGCTCGGCATTATCACGACGCGCGGTGTCGAGGTTTTCTTCAGCGACGGCCAGCTTGTTGGCGAGATTCTTATCGCCAGCAGCGCCTTTGGCTGCAGAGTTCGAACCCGCAGAAACCAGGCTCAGATTATCTTTGGCTTCAACTTGAGCCGGAGCGGCGCCGGCTCGATCACGGCGCGTAGCATCCAGTTGGCGAGCGCCAGTGGGCAGATTGCGACCCTGACGCCAGGCCTGATTCTGTGCCGCCACTTCGCTGATAGCCTGGGGCTGAGGCATGGTTCTTGATTGCTGCGGACTCGGCAGGCGCAACACCTGGCCTTTCTTCAGACGGTTGATGTTACCGCCGATGAACGCATTGGGATTCAACGCCTGAATCGCCAGCATGGTCTGCTGGACAGTGCCGCCATTGCGGACCTTTTCAGCGATTTCCCAAAGGGTGTCGTTGTTAGTGGTGGTATACAAAACCGGCTTGGTTTCAGATCCCGCAGCAGGTGGCGTTTGTGCCGCAGGCTCCTGGGCGGGTGCTGGAGGCGGTGTCGCCGGCTGCTCAGCAGACGGAGCGGTGCTCGGCAACTGCGCAGGCGCTGCGGGGCTTACTGGAGCGGCAGCGGCAGCAGCGGCCTCAGGCGAATACTTTGGCGGGTCCAGTAACAGGCTGTACTCACGCAGCAGACGGCCATTTGGCCAGAGCACTTGCACCAGGAATTTCACGAAAGGCTCACGTACCGGCCTGCTTGAGGTAATACGCAGAACACTCTTGCCGTTGGCGTTGATGACCGGCGTAAACGTCAGATCATTGAGAAACGCCTGGCGGGTAATCCCGGCCTGGGCAAAATCGGCAGTGGTCGCCAGACTCGGCACCACCTGCGCAGAGTTGAGGCCCTGAGCTTCCGTCAATTCTATTTCGGCTACCAGTGGCTGGTTCAGGGTCGACTTGACCGACAATTCCCCAAGGCCCAGCGCCTGCGCCATTCCCGATGACAACGCTGAAGCAGCGGCAATTGCTAAAACCAGTTTACGAACCTGAACCATAGCCCATCCCTTGTTAAAAAATTCCTCGGTAGCCGAGAAGGTAAAAAGCACTCATCTCAGCTACAAGGACACGTCCGGCTAGAATGATTCTTCAAATTGTTGCCAAGTATCTTTTACACATAGTCTTTTATCAACAATTCAGCAACCTGCACAGCGTTCAACGCCGCGCCTTTGCGAACATTGTCAGCCGTTACCCACAGACTGAGCTCACACGGATCGTCAATTCCACTTCGTACTCGTCCTACATAAACAACGTCTTGTCCTACAGCATCACCGACCGCAGTGGGGTAATCGCCGGCTTCTACCAGCTCGATACCGGCCGCCGCTTCCAGCGCCTTGTTCACTGCTGCGAGGTCCACGGGTGCCGCTGTAGCCAATGAAACAGTGAAGCTGTCGCCAAAGAACACTGGCACTTGTACGCAAGTGGCTGCCACCTTGAGTAAAGGCAGGGCCAGCAACTCGCGCAACTCGGCAACCAGACGTTTTTCCAGCGGTGCATGGCCGTCAGCATCCGGCGCGCCGACCTGAGCCAGCAAGTTGAACGCCATCTGACGATCAAAGAACCGCGGCTCCAAAGGACGCACGTTGAGCAATTCAGTGGTCTGGCGCGCCAGCTCGGCGACGCCCTCACGGCCCTGACTGGAGACTGCCAGACAAGCCGTGACATTTACGCGCAAGATCTCAAGGATTCCGCGCAGCGGCGCCAGGGTCAATGCCAATGCCGCACCGGAAGCACTCGGGCTGCTGACCTGAAACGGCTTGCCGTAGGACTCCACCAGTGCGGCATTGATTTCAGGGATCACGCCCGGCGCCTGCTCCGCTGTCAGGCCGCCGGACAAATCGATCACCGAGCAGCCCGCGGCCGTGGCCCGTGCTGCATAGCTGCGGGTGATGGCAGGACCTGCTGCAAAAAATGCGACCTGCGCTTTGCTGAAGTCGAATTCGTCAACTTCACGCACGCGCACGTTCTTGCCCCGGAAAGGCACCGAGTGGCCCGCCGATTCAATACTGGCCAGTAAATGCAGCTGTGCTACCGGAAAATCGCGTTCTTCAAGAATCTGGACGATGGTTTCGCCGACAGTACCGGTGGCGCCGATCACGGCAATATCAAAGGACTGACTCATGCAAAAACCTCAGGTAAAACGGGGAGCGGCACTTTAACCGCGCCGTCCGGCGCAGGCAATTGAGCGCACGATTTATCGATCAGGGCTCAAGCCCGATAGGAAAGAACTGTCCGGAACTCCAGACCCCAAGCCAGCGCTGCCCCTCTATTTCACGGGAAACAGCCAGTTCTACCAGCTGATAGAACACATTGCGATGGATGAGCGCCTCAAGATTGACCCGTACATTGACGTAAGGCGCAGGCTCACCGGTTTGTGGATCTGTAAGGACGCGCAACAGATGCTCGGGCCCGGCAACTGTCTGATCCTCGACATTGGTGGTAAAGCGCAGAATCTGCTGCTCGCCCTGCCCCTCCACGTCCAGCATGACCGCGACGAAGGGCGCATCATCAACCGTGATCCGCACCTTCTCCACCGGGGTGATTAGAAAATAGTCATCGCCGTCGCGTCGCATGATGGTGGAAAACAACCGAACCATCGGCTTGCGACCAATGGGCGTACCCAAGTAGTACCAGGTCCCGTCCCGGGCGATACGCATATCGATATCGCCGCAGAAATCCGGGTTCCACAGATGAACAGGCGGCAACCCTTTGCCCTTGGGAATCTGCGCGAACAGATCGTTGGCCTTACCGGTACTGCTCATGTTTGCTCCTTAACGACTGACGCCCAACAGGCTACGAGCGTATTCCTCAAGGGGCGGTGCAAGCAAATCTTCCGGACTGGTGTTGTACAGCGTCAGCAAACCGCCACGAATGTGAATCCGGGCACTGTCGATCAGATAACGAGTACTGGTTTCAATAACCATGAGTTGGATCACGCCATTGTCGATACCGAGACGATCGACAGCCTCTTGATCGATCCACTCATCAGTGTTTCCGATCCTGTCGTCGGCCCTGGCAAACCGGGTATAGAGCAAATAATGCGCGCCCATGGAACGGGCTTCAGTCATGGCTTCGTCCAGACCCAGCGGTGCACGGGCCCTGCGGACCATGGGGAAGTATTCGACGAAACCATTAAAGGCTTCTTCAGCGACCACATTCTGGCGAGGAAGAGGTCCTGCACCGTGGGGCGCGAAAGCCCCTTGGGCGATATAAATGAAGGAATCGGCCTGCAGGCGGAAATTGTTGAGGCGACGGGTATTGCTGTGGTCGAGAATCCCCGCATCACTAAGTTGATCACGAGTGCCCTGAGCCATATCGCTGACACTCATACAGCCATTTAACGCCAACAGCGCCAGTAGCAGAACCAGGCTACGCATTATCCCCTCCCAAATACCGGTGACGGAAAACCGGCGAATGGTCGTCGGATGCAGCTTCCGCGCCAGAGCGGCCAGGGAAGGGAACAATCTCGACATCAAGGTGGAAAAAAGTTTTTTGGAGATTCTACGGTTGCCAGCTAACTGAAGTGCGACGTGGGACGGGTTTTAGCCGGGAAAGCGGCATCTCTGACAAACAATAATCATTGATCGTCCCGACCTCTTCCCGGTTAGAGCCGGTCCCACGTCACGAGGGCCGAAGTCAGGTCTCAGTAGGATCGACTTTTGATTCAGCTGCTGCCACTTCAGTCACCGCATCCGGATCACGCTTGCGCTTGTTGCCCATGCGCACGCCGATATCCATGAGGAACTGGAAAAAACCTTCCTGATCTTCCAGTACATTGCTCCAGAATGGCGAATGGTAGAGCGCTACGGCACCATGCACCAACGCCCATGCGGCACAGTAATGGAAATACGGAGGCACGTCTTCGAGCTTGCCTTCGTTGATCCGCCCTTTGATCAGCAGCGTCAGATGCTCGAAGTTCGAGGCGCGGATCTTGTGCAACTCCTCGACCATTTCCGGAACCTGATTGCCTTTGACAACCTTTTCTTCGAGGCGGTCGAACAAACGATAACGCTGGGGATCGCGCATACGGAACTCGAAGTAGGCACGAGACAGCGCCTCCTTGTCTTTTTCCAGATCAGCGGAATGCAGCAGCTCGTTCAAATCCCGCTCGTAGTCGAGCATCAGGCGCAGATAAATCTCCGCCTTGGATTTGAAGTGCTTGTAGATCGTGCCTTTGCCGATACCCACAGCATCCGCAATCATCTCCACGGTGACGCTGTCTTCACCCTCATCGAGGAACAACTTAAGCGCGGTGTCGAGAATTTCCTGCTCGCGGCGGCGAAACTCACGGACCTTACGAGGTTCTTTTTGCATAGGAAAGGGTCTGTAGGGGCTCTAAATCGAAGCCCGGTATTATGCCTAACTTGCGCGAAATTGCACGGATCATCCCATTCAGGTAACGCAAATGCGTGGAACGGTATCGAGGCCCGTATCTAATGTGGGAGCACCGGGGTGGAGCTCCTGCAGGGACGGCCGCGCAACTGCGATATCGGACTCAATAACCGCTGCGCTATTCCAAAACTGTTTAAAAAACGTACAGAAGCAGCTGGACGCACGGTAATCCTGACCAATACTTAGAAAGTTGGCGCGACATCTCCCCCCAAGTGACGCGCCAGTAAAGGTGCCGATGGATAGCGCACCTTTGTTTTACTCCTAATGGTCTTAACCCGGATTCACCCCCCAGAACCCGGGTTTTTTTTGCCTGCAATTCAGCCCTTAAGATGAGCCAGAGGAAAAAGCCGAGCAAAGTTGGCAGTGGTCAACGCAGCGAAATCCTCATAGGACTCGCCCCGCAACATGGCCAGGAACTCGGCGACCTCGCGCACGTATTGCGGCAGGTTTGGCTTGCCACGATAAGGGATGGGCGCGAGATAAGGCGAGTCGGTTTCCACCAGCAAGCGATCTGCGGGGACCTGCCGGGCCACATCTCTCAAGGCGTCGGCATTGCGGAAGGTGACGATACCCGAGAGTGATATGTAGAACCCCAGATCCAGCGCGGCCTTGGCCATGTCCCAGTCTTCGGTGAAGCAATGCAGAACGCCGCCTTGAGGCAGCGCCGCCTCGCGCAGCAAAGCCAGCGTATCGGCGCGGGCGCCACGAGTATGCACAATCACCGGCTTGCCAGTGACGTTGGCGGCTTCAAGGTGCAGACGAAATGACGCCTGTTGCAGCTCGGCCGCTTCAGGCTCGTAGTGGTAATCCAGGCCCGTTTCGCCGATGGCGACCACGCGAGGATGATTCAACTCCCCAAGCAACCAGTCCAGCGCAGGCGCTTCGCCGGGCTTCAGATCCAGGGGATGAATACCCACGGAGCAATCCACATCGTTATAACGCTCGGCCAGGGCCTTGACCGCTGCGGCGTTATCGGCACTGACGCCGATACAGAGAAAGTGTCCGACGCCTCGGGCCCGGGCAGCGTCAAGTGCCGCATCGAGGGAGCCCGCGTGCTCGGCGAGGTCGAGACGATCAAGGTGGCAATGGGAATCTACAAGCATGGGATCGGGTGTCTACATCGTGTGGGTTGGGCGGTCGGACTTCAGAGCACCGACCAGGTAAGTTTCGATCAGGCTTCGAGCGGTGTTGTCCCCATCATTGAACTGCACGCCCACGCCCGCCGCACGGTTGCCCTGTGCCCCCTTGGGCGTGATCCAGGTGACCTTGCCCGCGACTGGCACCTTCTCCGGCTCATCCATCAGGTTGAGCAACATGAACACCTCGTCACCCAACTTGTAGCTTTTACTGGTGGGGATGAACAGACCGCCGTTCTTGATGAAAGGCATATAAGCGGCATACAGGACGGACTTGTCCTTGATGGTCAGCGATAAAATGCCATTACGTGGACCGGAATTCAGCGGCAAGCTCATGACAGCTCCTTGGCTCGGGAATGAGTAATCCTAACGTTGTTGGGGCATCGCTGCCCACTGCACCAGCAAGGCTTCAAGCAACAGCACGCGATTGAGATTGGCTTTTGACATGACCTTCTGACGCTGCGCCAGTATCCAGTCCTGAATCTCCAGAACCCGACCCTGGGCGGTTTTTTGCGCGAGGTATTGAAGCACCTTGCGCATGTCAGCCAGCCCCAACCCCTCTTCGTCTTCGGTCAATTGATAACGCAGAATGAGATTCGACCAGTCACAGAACCAGTCGAACAGAAGCAGCAGCGGAATATCTTTCCAGCCTTCGGCCAATTGGGTCGGCGACTGCTGTTGCTTGAGCAGTTTCTTTACGCCATCGACCACTTGCGCACGCTGTTCGCGCACACCCTGAGCCTGGAGCTTGACCGCTGCCAACGGAGACCCTGCGGCAAGGACCAGCAATTCGCGGCGTTCGTCTTCACTACATTCAGGCAATGCCAGCGCCAGCCAGTCCAGACTCATTTTCTCGCCGGGGAGTGGGCAGGCCTGCTGCACACAACGGCTTTTCACGGTCGGCAACAATCTGCTGGGCTGATGGCTGACCAACAGCAGCACGGTATTGCCGGAAGGCTCTTCGAGACTTTTCAGCAAGGCATTGGCCGCGTTGATATTCATGGATTCCACCGGCTCGATCAGCACCACCTTGCGACCGCCCATTTGCGCGGTCTGCACAACGAAGCTCACCAGATCACGAACCTGATCGACCTTGATCGCCTTGTCCGCCTCCTCTGGCTCCAGCACGTAGTTATCCGGGTGGCTGCCTGCCGCCAGCAGCATGCAGGATTTGCACTGACCGCAGGCATCCAGACCTTCAGGACGCTGGCACAGCAAACTGGCCATCAAACGCTCGGCCAGCGCGCGCTTGCCGATTCCGACAGGACCGTGCAGCAGATACGCATGAGCATGCTGGGCACGTCCGGCCATCTGCTGCCAGAGCTGCTCCTGCCAGGGATAAGCCTCAGCCACGACGATAAAGCTCCAGCAGTTGCGGCAGTAAAGCGTCGAGAGACAGCTGCACTTCCGATAATGACAACGCGGCGTCCACCAGACGATAGCGTGCGGGCGCAGCCTTCGCCCTGTTCAGGTAGGTGCTGCGCACGGCTTCGAAAAATGCCCGGCCTTCCTGCTCGAAGCGATCCAGCTGCCCCCTGGCGGAGGCTCGCGCCAGGCCGATTTCAACCGGCAAATCGAACACAAGGGTCAGATCCGGACGCAACTGGCCCTGGACGAAATCCTCCAGCACGGCGATCCGCTCCTGGGACAACCCGCGCCCGCCACCTTGATAGGCATACGTTGCATCGGTGAACCGATCACATAACACGATGGCACCACGGGCCAGGGCCGGACGAATCACCTGCGCCAAATGCTGCGCCCGCGCCGCGAAAACCAACAGCAACTCGGTATCGGCCGCCATCGACTCATCGCTAGGTGCGAGGAGCAGGTCACGAATACGCTCGGCCAGCGGCGTTCCTCCAGGCTCACGAGTGAGCACCACGTCGATGCCTTCGGCGCGCAGACGGGCTGCCAGGTATTCTCGATTGGTGCTTTTACCAGCGCCTTCCGGCCCCTCAAGGGTAATAAACAGGCCGGTCACAGGCAGTCCTCATTCATCTTCATTTAGGGCTTTGCTCGTTCTGCGGGGCAACATCTTCTGCCGCAGGCTTGGCATCCGGCGCCGATTGCGAGTCGGTTGCCGTGCCAGGGACAACAGGCGGTGTCGGTTCGGCAGGTGTGGCCGGCTTTACGGTAGGCGTAGGCGCCACCGGTGCAGCGGCTGCAGGTTCAGGCGCTACCACAGGTGACGAAGCCGGTGCCGGGCTTGAGCGATAATCGGCACGACGTTTGAGCTGGAACTCGCGAACCGCCGCATTGTGAGCGTCCAGATCGGCGGAGAACACATGACTGCCATCGCCTCGCGCCACGAAATACAGACTATTGCCCGCTACCGGGTTGAGCGCAGCATGTATCGCCTCGCGCCCCACCAATGAAATCGGCGTAGGCGGCATACCGGCAATCACATAAGTGTTGTAAGGAGTCGGTTCTCTGAGATGAGCACGAGTCAGCTTGCCGTTGTAGCGCTCACCCAGGCCGTAGATTACGGTCGGATCAGTCTGCAAAAGCATGCCCATTTGCAGACGGCGCACGAACACTCCGGCAATCTGCCCGCGCTCCTGAGGAACACCGGTTTCCTTTTCAACCATCGAGGCCATGATCAGCGCCTGATACGGATTGGAATAAGGAGCTTCAGCAGAACGCTTGGCCCACTCCTCATCCAATACCTCATCCAGGCGCCTATAGGCCTGCTTAAGAAGCTCGGCATCGCTCATGCCCCGCACGAAGCGGTAAGTGTCGGGGAAAAACCGGCCTTCCGGGAAAACGTCAGGGTGACCAATTTTGCTCATCAGCTCTGCATCACTGAGTCCCGCCAGCGTCTGCTCAAGTTTGGGCTGCTTGGCCAGGGCGGCTCGCACCTGACGAAAGTTCCAGCCTTCAACCAGCGTCACGCTGTACTGTACGACTTCACCCCGCTGCCAGAGCGCCAGCAGTGCCTGGGCGTCCATCCCTGGCGTCATGCGATATTCACCGCTATGCAGCGACTCGCTGGCGAGATTGAAGCGCCAGTAGAGACGCAGCCAGAATGCATCCTTGATCACCCCATCAGCCTGCAGGCGATTGAGCAGGCCCGTGGGCGTCGAACCCGCCGGAACATCCAGCAGTTGCTCCTGGGTGACGTTCAGGGGTTGATGCAATGCCTGATTCTGCTCCCAGTAAGCCACGCCAAGGCCAAGACCCGCCAGGACGATACCGGTTTCCAGCAGCAGCAATAATTTTCGAATCACGAAACGATATCCAGAAGCGCAAGGGCTGTGCGTTGAAGTTTACGGGTGAGTGGACCTACCGGCCAGCCCAGCTGTTCGAAGCGGCAAACAGGCCAGATACCGTAGACACTGTTACAGACAAAGACTTCATCGGCCTGTTGCAGGTCAATGCCATAGACATCGCGAATCTCAGAGGCGATACCCAACCCACGTGCCTGCTCAAGCAACGCGGCGCGCATCACGCCAGCGACGCCACAACGACTCAAGTCAGCGGTGACCAACACCTGATCCTTGATGAGGAACAGATTGCTGTAGACCCCTTCGATTATTCGTCCGCTGCTGTCACGCATCAATCCTTCGGCATAGGCAACATCCTGCCACTCGGATCGAGCCAGCACCTGTTCGAGGCGATTGAGATGCTTCAGTCCGGCCAGCAACGGCTGCTCGGCCAGACGGGTCGCACAGGGAAACAACGAGATGCCGTGTTCGGCATTAGACGCTGGGTAAGCTGGCGTCGGGCTGCCCTGAAGAATTCTGCGAGGTTTCGAATCAGAGGAAGATGCGTAGCCCCGTTGGCCGTCGCCACGGGTCAAAATCAACTTCATCACGCCGTCACCCAGTTGGGTGGCGAAGGCCAGCAGCTCATCGCGGATCAGCGGCAGATCGGCTGCAATAGCCAACCGATCACAGCCACTGCCAAGGCGCTGCATGTGAAGTTCAAGGAGTGATGGCCGCCCTGCCCTTACCGCGATGGTTTCAAACAAGCCATCGCCGTAAGCCAGCCCCCTGTCTTTGACAGATAGTGTCTCGGCAGGCTGGCCATCAATCCAGTCAGGCATTACTCGGCAAACCGGCGGAACACCAGTGAGCCGTTGGTACCGCCGAAACCGAAGGAGTTGGACAGCACGACATCGATTGGCATGTTCCGCGCCTCGTGAGGCACGAAGTCCAGATCGCAGCCCTCACCCGGCTCATCGAGGTTGATGGTCGGCGGCGCTACCTGACCATTGATGGCCAGCACGCTGAAAATCGCCTCCACCGCACCCGCCGCGCCCAGCAAGTGACCAGTCATGGATTTGGTCGAACTCACTGCCAGCTTGTAGGCGTGATCACCAAATACACTCTTGATCGCATTGGCTTCAGCGAGGTCGCCGGCCAATGTTGAAGTGCCGTGAGCATTGATGTACTGGACCTGGTCAGCGTTGACTTTGGCATCGCGCAACGCATTGACAATGCAACGGGCAGCACCGGCACCGTCATCCGGCGGCGAGGTCATGTGATAAGCATCGCCACTCATGCCGAAACCGATGAGCTCGGCATGAATCGTGGCGCCACGGGCCTTGGCGTGCTCCAGCTCTTCGAGGACCAGCGCGCCGGAACCGTCGGAGAGTACGAAACCGTCACGGCCTTTATCCCAGGGACGGCTGGCACGGGCGGGATCGTCGTTGCGGGTGGACAGCGCCCGGGAAGCACCAAAGCCGCCCATACCCAGACCACAGGCGGCCATCTCGGCACCACCGGCGATCATGACGTCGGCTTCGCCATAGGCGATGTTGCGTGCCGCCATGCCGATACAGTGCGTACCTGTGGTACACGCCGTGGCGATGGCGTAGTTAGGTCCCTGTGCACCCAGATGGATCGACAGGAAACCGGAAATCATGTTGATGATGGAACCCGGCACGAAAAACGGCGAGATACGCCCCGGACCCTGCTCATGCAGCGAACGGCTATTGTTTTCGATATTGGTCAGGCCACCGATACCCGAACCCATGGCAACGCCGATGCGCTCGCGATTTGCATCAGTGACTTCCAGCCCGGAATTACGCACAGCCTGAAAGCTGGCAGCGAGACCGTACTGGATGAAAAGATCGAGCCGGCGGGCCTCTTTGGGCGCCAGGTACTCTTCAACGTTGAAGCCTTTGATCGAGCCGCCAAAGCGGGTCGTGTAAGCCGAAAGGTCTGTGTGTTCGATAAGGCCAATGCCACTGCGGCCAGCCAGAATACCCTGCCAACTGCTTGGTACATCCGTACCCAATGGCGACAGCATACCCATACCGGTGACCACGACGCGTCTACGCGACACAGGACTCTCCTTTTTCTCATTACAGGACATCGTTCCAAAGAAAAAACCGCACGCCGATTAAGGCAGTGCGGTTTTTCCCGTGACAGCAGTAACGATTACAAATTATTTCGCCTCGTGGGCGTTAACGTAATCGATTGCAGCCTGAACGGTGGTGATTTTTTCAGCTTCTTCGTCAGGGATTTCAGTCTCGAATTCCTCTTCCAGAGCCATCACCAGCTCAACGGTATCAAGGGAGTCAGCACCCAGGTCTTCAACGAAGGAAGCAGTGTTAACAACTTCCTCAGCTTTGACGCCAAGTTGCTCGACAACGATTTTCTTGACGCGTTCTTCGATGGTGCTCATACCTGGTTTTAACTCCTAGTGGACAAATTTGGGCAGCTGGCCGGTGGGTAAGTGTATAGAAGAGGTTTTGCGCATTTCAAGCTTAATGCTCAACCCTCAAACCTCACCATCCTGCTACCCATGAATTAGATTGCAGCTTTATAACGGATTTTAGACAGCACGTATGACATTTTTTTGATGCGATCCGTCACTTTTAACTCATGTACATGCCGCCGTTAACCGGGATTGTAGCCCCAGTTACGTAGGCTGCACCGTCGGAAGCGAGAAAAGCGACAACATGCGCAATCTCTTGCGCCTGACCCAGACGCCCCAGAGGAATCTGGTTGATCAGGGACTCTCGCTGCGCTTCCGGCAGTTCGCGCGTCATGTCGGTATCAATGAAACCGGGTGCAACCGAGTTAACGGTTACCGAGCGCGAACCTACTTCACGAGCCAAGGCACGACTGAAACCTTCCAGCCCTGCTTTAGCGGATGCGTAGTTTACTTGGCCTGCGTTGCCCATGGCACCCACAACAGAGCCAATACTGATGATTCGACCCCAACGCGCCTTGGTCATGCCGCGCAAAACACCCTTGGACAGACGGAAAAGGCTGTTCAAGTTGGTATCGACGACATCATGCCATTCGTCATCTTTCATGCGCATCATCAGGTTATCGCGGGTGATTCCAGCGTTGTTGACCAGGATCAGCGGCGCGCCGACACGCTCCTGAATCAACGACAGGGTCGCTTCTACAGAGGCGGCACTGCAAACATCCAGCATCAGACCGAAGCCTTCGATGCCGTTTTCCTTGAAGGTCGCGCTGATGCGTTCGGCACCGGACTCGGAAGTCGCCGTTCCCACCACCACAGCGCCATTGCGACCCAATTCCAGGGCAATGGCTTGACCGATTCCACGGCTCGCACCAGTAACCAGTGCAACTTTACCTTGCAGACTCATGCAAGTTTCTCCTAATCAGGCCAGTGCCGCACGAGCGGCAGCAAAGGCATCCGGGGTATCCAGGTTGTAGGTTGTCACGCCTTCGGCGCAACGCTTGTTCAGACCAGCCAATACCTTGCCCGGCCCGCACTCCACCAATTGGGTCGCACCATGGCTCGCCAGACACTGGATGGACTCCACCCAGCGAACCGGCTTGTACAACTGTTCCAGCAAATCACGCTTGAGCGTAGCCAGATCACTTACTGCAGCTGCGCTGACGTTCTGCACCAGCGCAATATTCGGAGCCTGCCATTCGATTGCCTCGATGGACGCCGCAAAGCGCTCAGCCGCAGGACGCATCAACTCACAGTGGGACGGCACGCTGACCGGTAACGGCAACGCACGCTTCGCACCACGAGCCTTGCACAGTTCCATGGCACGCTTGACCGCCTCGGCGGCACCGGCAATCACTACCTGGCCCGGCGAGTTGAAGTTCACCGCACTGACCACTTCACCCTGAGCCGCTTCGGCACAGGCAGCAATGACATCGGCATCATCCAGCCCCAGAATGGCAGCCATGCCACCTTGACCGGCAGGGACAGCTTCCTGCATCAACTGACCACGGCGCTCGACCAGCTTGACCGCGTCCTCCAGGCTAAGGCTTTGCGCAGCAACCAGGGCACTGTATTCGCCCAGACTATGACCAGCCACAAACGCCGGAACCGCGCCACCTTCGGCCAGCCATACGTGCCACAAGGCGATGGAAGCGGTGAGGATGGCGGGCTGGGTTTTGTCGGTCTGGTTGAGCAGCTCGGACGGACCTTGCTGAGTCAGCGCCCAGAGGTCGTAGCCCAAGGCATCAGATGCCTGCTCGAAAGTATCAAGGATCAGCGGGTGCTGCGCGCCCAGGTCGGCGAGCATGCCCAGGGATTGCGAACCCTGACCCGGGAAGACGAATGCGAGGGATGCAGACATTGAACAAGCCTCTGATTGTGGTCGTCAAAATAAACGCCCGGTCATGACCGAGCGCGAAGAATTCGTTGAAACTGAGTTGCCAGTTTGATGACTGGCCGGTCAGCAGCGTCACATTCTAGCGGACACCGAGCCCAAACACCGAACAGAAACCCTAAAGCAGCTCGCCGAGACGACCGTGCAACCGTTGCGGCAGGTTGCCCTCAACCTCAATCAGCGCACGGTGGATAGCGCTCTGGAAGCCCTGCACGCTGGCAGAGCCATGGCTCTTAACCACAATGCCCTGAAGCCCGAGAAAACTGGCGCCATTGTGCCGTGCGGGTGCCAGATCAGCCTGCAAGCGCTTGAGCAAAGGCAACGCCAGTGCGCCGACAGCGCGGGACAGCAGATTCTGGCTGAACAATATTTCAATCCGCGCAGAAATCATGCTCGCCAACCCTTCGCTGGACTTGAGCAGGATATTGCCGACAAAGCCGTCACAAACCACAACGTCCGCTTCGCCACGGTACAAGCCATCACCCTCGACAAATCCGGTGTAGTTCAAGCCGGGCGCCGCCTGTAGCAGACTCGCCGCCAGCTTGACCTGCTGATTGCCCTTGATGTCCTCGGTACCGATATTAAGCAGCGCGACCTTTGGCCGCACAACACCTAGCGCCTCGGCTGCAACCGACCCCATCACTGCAAACTGGTACAGATTTTCCGCACCGCAATCGACGTTCGCCCCCAGATCGAGCAACTGGCAATAGCCCCGCTGAGTGGGAATTGCAGCAACCATGGCCGGGCGATCAATGCCAGGCAAGGTCTTGAGTACGAAACGCGAGAGCGCCATCAAGGCACCAGTATTGCCGGCACTGACACAGGCCTGGGCCTGACCATTAGCCACCAGATCCAAAGCCACCCGCATTGAAGAGTCGGGCTTGCCTCGCAAAGCCTGAGACGGCTTTTCATCCATGCCGATCACTTCGCTGGCATTCACAACGCGCAGACGTGAGCGATCCACACCAGATTGGCGGGCTATCAGTTCTTCAATAAGGGGAGCTTGACCCACAAGGATCAGATGAAGCGAGGGCGTAGCAATCAGGCACGCAAGGCTGGCCTGAACAATGTTGCGGGGACCGAAGTCCCCGCCCATTGCGTCGATCGCGATGATCGGAGCGGACAAGAAATTACTCGTCAGCGCCCTTGTCGATCACTTTACGACCACGGTAAACACCTTCCGGCGAAACGTGGTGACGCAGGTGAATTTCACCAGTGGTCTTTTCTACCGACAGAGTGCTAGCCGAAAGAGCGTCGTGCGAACGACGCATGTCACGGGCAGAGCGGGATTTTTTGTTCTGCTGAACAGCCATAATTGATTAACTCCTAAACGTTTGGGTCACGCTTTAACTGCGCCAATACACTGAACGGGTTGGACCGCGTTACCTCGTCCACGCTCGGTTCGGGCTCATCGAGACCCGCCGGCTGCTGGCATTCTTCCGGATGATGAGCAGGCACAATGGGCAAGGCGAGCAAAAGCTCCTCCTCGATCAATGCCAGCAGATCCAATGGATCTTCGCCCAGTTCCAGCACGTCATAACCTTTCGGTAACGACTGGGTATTCGCACCCTCCTTCACCACAGCGTAACTGCACTCGCTATGGATCGGCAGGGTGACCAGCTCAAGACAACGCTGGCAAACCATTTTGACTTCGGCGTCGATGGAACTGTGGATAACCACAGACCGGCGTTCGTCTCGTTCAAAAATGAATTTGGCCTGCACCGTACCGACATCATCGGAAAGCGGGTCGCAGAGTCTCTCCAAACTGGCCAGCAACACTTCACCTTGGAGGGTAGTGCCACGATCAGCCAGTTTGCGCGGGTCAACGTGAGGTGGAATCGGGTCATTCAACATAGGCGCAGCATTCTAGGGACGACCCTAATGCATGTCAAAGGAAATTCAGGGCAATAATCCTGCACAGGACTGATTAGAATCAACTTTCACCAATCGGAGAACCTCATGCCGCCTCTGCTCCTCGCTTCCAGCTCACCTTATCGCCGGGAATTGCTGGCCAGATTGCGACTGCCATTCGTCTGCAGCTCGCCTGATATAGACGAAAGCCACCGACCTGGAGAAGCCGCCGCTGAACTGGTGCAGCGCCTGGCAAAGGAAAAAGCACAGGTGCTGGCAAGCAAATTTCCAGACCATCTGATTATCGGCTCCGATCAAGTCGCCGTGCTAGATGGGCAAATACTTGGCAAGCCTCACACCTTTGAGCGTGCCCTGGCGCAGTTGACCGCCGCCAGCGGCTCAAGCGTCACCTTTCTCACCGGCCTGGCCCTGCTCAACGGCTCTACGGGGCAGTGCCAAGTGGACTGCGTACCCTTTACTGTCCACATGCGCGACCTGGATCAGGCCAGCATCACTCGCTACCTGCACGCCGAGCAACCCTACGACTGCGCTGGCAGCTTCAAGGCCGAAGGCCTGGGCGTAAGCCTGTTTCAGGCTACGGAAGGCCCTGATGCCACCAGCCTGATCGGCCTGCCACTCATTCGGCTGGTGGACATGCTTATAAAGGAAGGCGTGCAGATACCCTGATCGCACCATCGCCGCACTCAAAAAAACAAAACCCGACCAATGGTCGGGTTTTGCTTCAGCAACTGAGCGATTAACGCAGCGATGGCCCATTGAAGCCAGCCCACATTGCAATTTGATCTGCAACGCTCGCACCGAGCTTTTTCGAGAAACGATCAAACGGCGATTCCTGGACCGTGTAATCCACCATTTCCTTCTCGCCTATCACGTCCCGCGCGACATAGCTGGCACTGCCCAGACCATCGATCAAGCCCAAAGGCAATGCCTGCTCACCGGTCCATACCAGACCTGAAAACAGCTCAGGATGATCTTTATCCTTGAGGCGATCCCCTCGACCCTGTTTCACGCTGGCAATGAACTGACGATGGGTTGTGTCCAGCACACCCTGCCAGAACGCCGTTTCTTCAGCTTTTGGCGGCTGGAACGGATCCAGGAAGGCCTTGTGCTCGCCGGAGGTGTATGTACGACGATCCACACCCAGCTTTTCCATGGCTCCCACGAAGCCGAAGCCCGCAGCGGTCACGCCGATAGAACCCACCAGACTCGCCTTGTCGGCATAGATCTGATCAGCGGCACTGGCAATATAGTAGGCACCCGAGGCACCCAGATCAGTGATCACCGCGTACACCTTGATGGCCGGCTTTTCGGCTCGCAGGCGACGGATTTCATCCGCTACGTAACCCGACTGCACAGGACTGCCACCCGGACTGTTGATACGCAGAATGACACCCTTGGTTTTCTCGTCAGCGAAAGCCGCACGCAGGCTGCCAACAATGTTATCGGCGCTGGCCGGCTCCTTGGCGGCGATCATGCCGTCAATCTCGATCAACGCGGTATGGTTGGAGCTACGGGCCGCGCCTTTCTCGAAATCCATCAGCGGCGAGAACATGAACAACACGCCAATCAGATAGAGAAAGGTCAAAGATTTGAAAAATATGCCCCAGCGACGGGAGCGGCGCTGCTCCTGAACACTTGCCAGGAGAGTTTTCTCCAGCAGCTTCCAGCTCTTCGCATCAGCCTTACTGTCTGCGATCTCTTCTTTATCTTGCGAGACCGGTGCCTTCCATTCGTCCGACATTTATCTATTACCCCAACAACGAAGACTGAGCACTGCGATCACCCAACCAGGCACGCAGCTCGGGAAAACTTTCAATCGCCAGACGCGGCTCGAATTCACGCAGCGAGTCCAGCGCCTGGGCACCGTAACCGACCGCTACCGAATCCATGCCCGCATTGCGCGCCATCAGCAGATCGAACGACGAATCCCCTACCATCAGCGCCCGTTCAGGGTGGACGCCGCAATGCTGGAGGATCTCGTGCAACATCAACGGATCGGGTTTGCTGGCCGTTTCGTCCGCTGCCCGGGTGATATCGAAATAATCGAGCCATCCATGGGCATTGAGCACGCGATTCAAGCCGCGGCGGGCCTTGCCGGTCGCGACAGCCAACTTGTACCCCTCGGCACGGAAGCCTTCAATGGATTCCAGAACCCCCTGAAACAGCGGCGAAGGCACATCGTTATCCATCGCCATATAGCTGTCGGCGTAGTGCTGACGGAAATCAATGAGATCGTTGCCCGTGATATCCGGGTAGAGCGTGCGAATCGCTTCCGGCAAGCCCAGACCGATGATGCCTTTGATCGCGAGATCATCACGCACTGGCCGCCCACTCAGATCAGCCGCCTGCCGCATGGCCTCGACGATACGACCAATGGAGTCGGCAAGGGTGCCGTCCCAATCGAAAATCAACAGGTCATAATTCAACAGTTCACCTTCAGGGCGCACTCAAACGCTCCACAGTCTTGGCCCACATATCATCGACAGGCGCCTGCAATTTAAGCTCGCTGCCATCCTGCATGGGAACCGTCAGCATGTACGCGTGCAGGAAAAGGCGCTTGCCGCCCAGATCACGAATCTCGCGACTGAAATCCTCATCGCCATACTTGGTATCACCAGCGATGGCATGCCCGGCGTGCAACGTATGCACGCGAATCTGGTGAGTCCGTCCGGTGACCGGCTTGGCCTCCACCAGGGTCGCGAAGTCACTGAAGCGACGCAGCACCTTGAACAGGGTCAGCGCCTCCTTGCCCTCGTCGTTCACTTCGACCATGCGCTCGCCGGAACGCAGATTGCTCTTGAGCAACGGCGCACTGATGCGCTTCTGCGAAGTGTCCCAATGACCACGCACCAGGGCCATATAACGCTTGTCGACACCGTCGCCACGCAAGGCCTCATGCAGGTGGCGCAACATGCTGCGCTTCTTGGCAATCATCAACAGCCCGGAGGTATCCCGGTCGAGTCGATGCACAAGCTCAAGCTCCTTGGCATCCGGACGCATCTGCCGAAACGCTTCGATAACACCGAAATTCAGGCCGCTGCCACCATGCACGGCAATACCGGCCGGCTTGTTGAGCACGATCAGCGCCTTGTCTTCATAGACAATGGCCGCCTCCAGGCGCTGCAGCAAACCCTGGGCGACCGGCACCGGCGCATCCCGCTCGGGCACACGGACCGGCGGGACACGAATGATGTCGCCTGCCTGCAACTTGTACTCGGGCTTGATCCGCCCCTTGTTCACCCGCACTTCGCCTTTGCGCAAGATGCGGTAGATCAAGGTCTTGGGCACGCCTTTGAGGAAAGTGACAAGAAAATTATCGATGCGTTGACCGGCATATTCCGGCGCAACCTCAACCAGCTGGACGCCGGGGGTTGGGGGTGTGGTAGTCGTCATGGCGCAAATCATAACAATTTTTTATGGATTTGAAGCACTTAATGATTGCTGCTATAGTCGCGAACGCCGCCAAAAGCGGCCTGGACAGCGGATAAACGGTTTATGACCGGCCCTGCCCTACGCAATTCACGAGGACGCGAGGCCGTCCTACGGGGCTTTCGGTGACAACGGATAGGCTGCAAACGTTACAAGCGCAGGTGACATAAGGCCTGAAACACGCCAGATCGCAGAGTTATCACTCGCCTTCAGAGCTAATAATTCACGGCCAGTTCACAAAGTGCAGTCGTTTGCAGACGTTCTGAGCGAATGCTTCGGAAACCACGCCTTAAGCCATAGATGCGCGAGCTTCCCATCGAAGATCGCGGTAAATGCCAACCCGTTGCGGATTCTGCGCGCGGCAGCACCCGAATTATCAGGGATACGTGTAGGGTGGAGACGCACAACCATCGGACTGTGTAGCACAAGGCTTGTTTTAGACGCTTCATCTCGTCCGCTACCGATGGTCGATTCCTCCTCCTGACAAAGCTTTTGCTGAATGGGTGCCTTTTGTCACCACAGCAAGCAGGAAACGTCGTCGCGACACCGGCCCCGTTGGTCGGTACCTCGCTAGACACTGGAGTGTCCAACCACTCTTGACGTGCCCTGACACCGACCGTGAGAAGTCGTGTGTGCCGAACGCCGTTTCCGGCAGCCCGGAAACCGACGGTACTACATGAAAAGAATGTTGATTAACGCAACTCAACCTGAAGAGTTGCGCGTTGCACTGGTAGACGGCCAGCGCCTATACGACCTGGACATCGAGTCCGGTGCACGCGAGCAGAAGAAGGCCAATATCTATAAAGGCCGGATCACTCGCATCGAGCCAAGCCTGGAGGCTGCCTTTGTCGATTTCGGCTCTGAGCGCCACGGCTTCCTGCCCCTCAAGGAAATCTCCCGCGAGTACTTCAAGAAAGCCCCTGAAGGCCGCGTCAACATCAAGGACGTCCTGACCGAAGGCCAGGAAGTCATCGTTCAGGTCGAGAAGGAAGAGCGCGGCAACAAAGGCGCAGCCCTGACCACCTTCATCAGCCTGGCCGGTCGTTACCTGGTCCTGATGCCAAACAACCCGCGTGCCGGCGGCATCTCCCGTCGCATCGAAGGCGAAGAGCGCAACGAACTGCGTGAAGCGCTGAACGGCTTGATCGCCCCTGCCGACATGGGCCTGATCGTGCGCACTGCCGGCCTGGGCCGCAGCAGCGAAGAAATGCAGTGGGACCTCGACTACCTGCTGCAACTCTGGACCGCTATCAAGGAAGCATCCCTTGATCGTTCCGCGCCATTCCTGATCTACCAGGAAAGCAACGTCATCATCCGCGCCATCCGCGACTATCTGCGTCAGGACATCGGCGAAGTGCTGATCGACAGCGTCGAAGCCCAGGAAGAAGCCCTGACCTTCATCCGTCAGGTGATGCCGCAGTACGCCAGCAAGATCAAGCTGTACGAAGACAGCGTTCCGCTGTTCAACCGTTTCCAGATCGAAAGCCAGATCGAGACCGCCTTCCAGCGCGTCGTTGAACTGCCTTCCGGTGGCTCCATCGTTATCGATCCGACCGAGGCCCTGGTGTCCATCGACATCAACTCGGCGCGCGCCACCAAAGGCAGCGACATCGAAGAAACCGCACTGCAAACCAACCTTGAAGCGGCTGAAGAAATCGCCCGTCAATTGCGCCTGCGTGACATTGGCGGCCTGATCGTCATCGACTTCATCGACATGACGCCTGCCAAGAACCAGCGCGCCGTGGAAGAAAAAGTCCGCGAAAGCCTCGAAGCTGACCGCGCCCGGGTTCAGGTCGGTCGCATCTCGCGCTTCGGCCTGCTGGAAATGTCCCGTCAGCGTCTGCGCCCTTCCCTGGGTGAAAGCAGCGGCATCGTCTGCCCACGCTGCAACGGCACCGGCATCATCCGTGACGTTGAATCGCTGTCGCTGGCCATCCTGCGCCTGATCGAAGAAGAAGCCCTGAAAGACCGCACTGCCGAAGTCCGCGCTCAGGTGCCGATTCCGGTTGCAGCTTTCCTGCTCAACGAAAAACGCAACTCGATCACCAAGATCGAACTGCGCACCCGCGCCCGCATCATCATCCTGCCGAACGATCATCTCGAAACGCCGCACTTCGAAGTTCAGCGCCTGCGTGATGACAGCCCGGAAGCTCACACCAATCAGTCCAGCTACGAAATCGCTGCTGCCGCTGCCGAAGTGGAGGAAGTCCAGCCAGCCGCCGCGACCCGCACCCTGGTTCGCCAGGAAGCTGCAGTCAAGACCGCTCCGCCGCGTGCCAACGCACCGGTGCCGGTTGAAGCCGCAGCCGCTGCTCCAGCACCAGCCGCTCATGAGCCAAGTCTGTTCAAAGGCCTGGTCAAATCCCTGGTGAGCCTGTTCGCCACCAAGGAAGAACCAGCCGCACCGGTAGTGGTCGAGAAGCCTTCTGCCGAGCGCCCTGCGCGCAACGAAGAGCGCCGCAACGGTCGTCAACAGAGCCGTGGCCGCAATAACCGTCGCGACGAAGAGCGCAAGCCACGTGAAGAACGCGCACCTCGCGAAGAGCGTGCAGAACGCGCTCCGCGTGAAGAGCGTGCTCCTCGTGAGGAACGTGCACCACGTGAAGAGCGTGCGCCACGTCAGCCACGCGAAGCCGTCAGCGTTGAAGAAAACACTGCAGCAGCACCAGTGCAGCGCGAAGAACGTCCAGCTCGTACCCCACGCGCACCGCGCGAAGATCGCAAGCCTCGTGAAGAGCGCGTGCGTGAACTGCGCGAGCCACTGGATGCAGCACCGGCCGTCAACGTTGCCCGTGAAGAACGCCCAGAGCGTGCTCCGCGCGAAGAACGTCAGCCACGCGCACCACGTGAAGAGCGTCAACCACGCGCCGAGCAAGCTGCTGCGGCAGTGAGCGAAGAAGAGCTTTTGCCAACTGAAGAACTGGCAAACGACGATCAGCAGGAAGGTGCAGAAGGCGATCGCCCTCGCCGCCGCTCCCGTGGTCAGCGTCGTCGCAGCAACCGCCGCGAGCGTCAACGCGATGCCAACGGCAACGTGATCGAAGGTTCGGAAGGTGCTGACGGTTCTGAAGAGAACAACAGCGAAGAAAGCAGCTCCGATCTGGCCGCAGGTCTGGCAGTTACCGCTGCCGTGGCCAGCGCCGCGATCAGCGCGCCCGCAGAAGCCGAAGCCCACCGCCAAGCTGAACGCGCCAACGCCTCCCCTGTAGAAGCGTCCGATTCATCGTTCGTTCAGCAGCCAGTTGTTGAAACGCCGTCCATCCAGACGCCAGCGTTCGAAGCGGCCGAAGTTGAAAAGCCAGCGGTTGAAACGCCAGTGTTTGAAACCCCTGCGGTTGAAGCGCCGGTCACCGAGTACGCTGCAAAAGCCGAAAGCGCGCCGGATGTTGAAGCACAATCTGTTGTCGAAGCCGCTCCCGAGCCTGTAACTGAAGCTCCAGCATTGGCTGCTCAACCGGAACTGGCTCAGCCAGAACTGTTCGAAGCACCGCACGCTGAACGCGTTGTACCGTTCAAGCCGACACCAGAGCCAACACCACAGGTTGAAGCCGTTGCTGGCCAAGTAGAAGCAACAGTTGCGGAATCGGTTACTGAGTCGGCAGAACTGCCAACCCCGGCCCCGGTTGTTGCTGAAGCGCCTGCGCCTTACGCCGCTGCTGAAATCGTCGCTACCTCTCCTGCCGCAGAAGCAGCAGTGGATGTGGTTGCCGAAACGCCAGCATTGCCGGTCAGCAGCAATGGCCGCGCACCAAACGATCCTCGTGAAGTGCGTCGCCGCAAGCGTGAAGCAGAGCGTCTGGCGAAAGAAGCCGAAGAAGCCAAAGCAGCTCCTGAAGTTGCGCAAACTGCCCCGGTTGTCGATGAGAACCTGCAGTCAGTTGACGAAGTCGTTCAGCAACACCACGAAGCACTGGAAGAAAGCAAAGAGCCTAAACCGCTCGCTTGATCCACGCTGAATAAAGAGCCCCACCTGTGAAAGCAGGTGGGGCTTTTTTATGGATGACAACCCAGTTCCTGCGTTCGCCGGTGAAACGCAGTAATCGGCAGGGGCCAACGTGCTAGCGATGGCGGTTTGTCTGATACACCGCCTTCGCGACCGTCGTAACCTCCGATTGCTCCTACAGGACCGTGTTGTGCCTGAAAAAAAGCCCAACCTGTAGAAGCTCACGAGCACCGCGAGGCAGCGATAGTGTTTTGCCTGACACACCGCTATCGCTGCCTCGCGCTGCTCGTGAGCTTCTACCGGAGGGTTGAGCGACTCAGGCTAAACACCAACC
The DNA here is from genome assembly GCF_000737245.1 of Pseudomonas syringae. GTDB lineage: Bacteria > Pseudomonadota > Gammaproteobacteria > Pseudomonadales > Pseudomonadaceae > Aquipseudomonas > Aquipseudomonas syringae_J. The sequence goes on from NZ_JPQU01000032.1 coordinate 34,017, forward strand.
CCTCAGGCACATCCACATCCCACAGAACACCAGGGTCAGCCACATCCACAGATTGAACATTGCCGTCCTGGAATAAGCGCTTGGCACCCTGATCACCCGTAAGCGCCATCAATGCCGGACCATACTTGCGCCCAAAGCCTACCGGCTGACCGCGCTCGGTTTGATGAACAGGCACGATGATCAGCTCATCGCTCTGGGCAGCAACAAGCCGCTGGAACGTTTCAGGCAGGATAAATGGCATGTCGCCCAGCACGATCAGCCAGGCGCGATGATGAGGTTCAGCCGCGACTGCTGCGGCGATGCTATCGCCCATACCGGGGGACTCCAGCATCAGCAGCCCACAGCCGTATTGATGGGCCAGCGTGATGATTTCAGAGGCATCCGGGCGTGTGACCACCAGCACCCGATCAACAACCCCTTGCAGATTGATCAACGTGTGCTCAACCACCGGCATGTCGATGCCATCGCGGCCCACGCAACGGGCCAGCAACTTGCTGCGCCCCTGACCGGCAATGGCTTGAAAACGGCTACCATGACCGGCAGCGAGAACGATGGCGCAAGTACTTTCAGTCATCACAGTTCCCGGTCCACAGGGCCGACTCAGTACAGATTAGGTTCCATTTCAAGCTCAACACCGAAACGTTCTGCGATATCGGCCTGAATTCTTTGCGCCAGCGCTAACAACTGCATGCCGCTAGCGTGACCGTAGTTGACCAGCACCAGCGACTGCAAGCGGTGAACGCCCGCATCGCCTTCGCGGTAGCCTTTCCAGCCTGCCTGCTCGATGAGCCATCCAGCGGCGAGCTTTACCTGGCCGTCCGGCTGTGAATAACCCACCAGGGCGGGGTATTGCAGACGAATGCGGTCTGCAAGCTCAGCCGATACCAACGGATTCTTGAAGAAACTCCCGGCATTGCCCAGAACAGCGGGATCGGGCAACTTCTCGCTGCGTATGGCACAGATCGCCTTACTGACGTCGTGAGGTGTTGGCTGGCTGATACCTTGATCCGTCAGGCGCTGACGCACTGGGCCGTATTCCAGGTGCAGGTGCGGGCTGCGGCTGAGCACGAAGCGTACTCGCAGAATGATCCAGCGACCGGTCTGATGCTTGAACACACTGTCGCGGTAACCAAAAGCGCACTCCTCCAGAGAGAAGTCCCGCAGCTGGCCGGTCTCGCGATCAAGGGCTGTCAGGCTGTGGAACACATCCTTGATCTCCACCCCGTAGGCGCCGATGTTCTGCATCGGCGCGGCGCCGACAGTGCCGGGGATCAGACTGAGGTTTTCCAGCCCGGCCAACCCAAGCTCAAGACATGACTGCACAAATGGATGCCACGGTTCCCCGGCTTCGGCTTCGATGATTGCCTGCTGGCAATCCTCCCGGAGGATGCGAATACCACGGCTGGCCATGCGCAGCACCAGAGACTGAACATCGCCGGTCAGCAGCAGATTGCTGCCGCCGCCCACCACCATCAGCGGTAACGTGTGCGCTGCACAGTAAGCCAATGCCTCACGCACATCATCATCGTTATGCGCCTGGGCAAACAACCGCGCCTGAGCCTCAACGCCAAAGGTGTTGAACGGCTTGAGCGAAACGGTGGACTGCAACTGCAAGGTCAAACCTCCAGCAAGCGACGAACGCGCTCAAGGTCTTCAGCAGTATCCACCCCTGCAGGCGGGGCTTCCAGCGCGTCCGCGACGTGAATGCGCACGCCATGCCACAGGGCGCGCAGTTGCTCTAGACTTTCCGTGTCTTCGAGCCAGCACGGCCCCCAGCTCACGAAATCCTGGAGAAACCCGGCGCGGTAAGCATAAATTCCGATATGCCGACGATACGGAACACCAGCAGGCAATTGCTCACGATCCTTGGCCAGTGCATCCCGAGCCCAAGGCAACGGCGCACGGCTGAAGGTCAGCGCCAGACCATTGATATCAGCCACCACCTTGACCACGTTAGGATTGAACAACGCAGTCACATCTTCAAGCGGCTCGGCCAGAGTCGACATACGCGCTTCAGGGTGAGCGGCCAGATTGGCAGCCACCTGATCGATCACCGCTGGCGGGATCATCGGCTCGTCGCCCTGTACGTTGACCACGATGGCATCCGGCTCCAGACCCAATTGAGTGGCGACTTCCGCCAGACGGTCGGTGCCGGAATTGTGATCATCGCGAGTCAGCAGCACTTCAGCGCCGAAGCCACGGCAGGCCTCAACGATGCGCGCATCGTCAGTGGCCACGACAACACGCGCTGCATGGCTTTTACGAGCCTGTTCCCAGACGTGCTGGATCATCGGTTTGCCGGCGATCTCCTTGAGCGGCTTACCGGGAAAGCGGCTGGAGCCGTAACGCGCCGGGATGACGACGGTGAACACTGCGGTCATTTGTCCAGACGCTCATCGGTGGTCAGGGTGCGGGCTTCACTTTCCAGCATCACCGGGATGCCATCGCGAATCGGGTAAGCCAGGCCTGCGCCTTTGCTGATCAGCTCGGTCTTATCGGCGCTGAGTTTGAGCGGGCCCTTGCAGATCGGGCAGGCGAGGATGTCGAGCAATTTGGTGTCCATAGGAATTCCTGAGCGAATCATGGCAAAAGACGTAATAACTGCGAATCGAACCAACTGACGAAAGCGTCGGATGGCACCGCATCCACAGCCAGGTACCACCAGTCGTCCGCCGCAAAGGGCCGGCATTTCACGGCATCCTTTTCGGTCATGACCAATGGCAGCGCTGGAGTAAAAGTCAGCGCCTGAGCGCTGAAAACGGCGTGGTCGGCGAACGCATGAGCGATTGGCCGCCAGTGTAGCCCTTCAAGGGTATTGAAGAAACGTTGCGGATTGCCGATCCCGGCCACGGCGTGCAGCGCCTGCCCGGCGGCAAAGAAATCTACCGGCTTGCTCTCGCCGCTGCGCAGATTGACCAGAGCCGATGGCTTGAGCTGAAAGGCATATCCGTCGTCCCGGTCAGCAATGGCACCGTTATAGAGCAGCGCATCCACGCTTTGCAGGCGCTCCACCGGTTCCCGTAATGGACCGGCAGGCAGACAGCGGCGGTTGCCCAGCCCACGGGCGGCGTCGATCAGGACCAGTTCAAGGTCACGAGCCAGTCGGTAGTGTTGCAAACCATCGTCGGAGAGAATCAGATCCAGAGGTTCGCTGTCGAGCAAAGCCCTCACCGCCCGACTGCGGTCCGGATCAATCATCATCGGCACGCCGCTGCGCTGCACAATCAATAAAGGCTCATCGCCCGCCTGACTGGCAGTTTGCTCGGCGGTGACCCGCCATGGAAGACTTGGCGGCTTGGCGCCATAACCGCGGCTGACCACACCCACCCGCAAGCCCTGCTTGCGACAGTGCTCGATCATCCACAGGATCAGCGGCGTCTTGCCGGTCCCGCCCACCGTGATATTGCCAACCACGAAGACCGGCACCGGGGCTTTGTAGATATCACCCTGACCGGCCAGAAAGCGCTCGCGTTTGCCTTGCACGACCCGGCGATACAGGCTTTCCAGCGGTCGCAGCAGCGCCAGCGCCGGATGACCCGCGTACCAGGCGTTGAGCAAACGGTCAGAAAGTGACATCAACAGGTGCCATCAAAAGGTGCCATTAATTAGCCGATGCGGCTTCCACGGTGGTCATGCGCAAATGGCTGAAGCCCAGTTTGCCGGCGGCATCCATCGCAGTGATCACCGCCTGATGCGGAGTCTTGCCATCAGCACTGATCGACAACGGCAAACTGGTGTCCCCGGCCGACTCACGCTGCAACGCGTCGATCAGCGTCGGCAGATCGTTCTTGGGCAGCAGTTGATTATTCAGGGAGAAGATCCCGTCAGCATTGATGGTGATATCCAGATGCTTGAGGTCGGCATCGGTTTCCGGGGTTCCTGTGACCGCTTGCGGCAGGTCCACACGCAGCTGGGTTTCGCGCGTGAAGGTCGTGGTCACAATGAAAAACAGCAGCAGGATGAATACCACATCAATCAACGAAACGAGGTTGATGTCGATATTCTCCCTGGCCTTGCGGCGACGAAACTTCACTTCTTGCGACCCTCACCCCGAGCCTGCAGCTTGAGTGCCGCTTTGGGATCGTTCAGATCCACATCACGGTCGCCCTGTACCACTTCGACCAGCTTGATGGCTTCCTGCTCCATGCCCACCACCAGCTCATCGACCCGGCTTTGCAGGTAGCGATGGAAGAAAATCGCGGGGATGGCGACGATCAGGCCCGATGCGGTGCAGATCAATGCCTTGGAGATACCACCGGCCAGCACCGAGGCATTGGCCGTGTTACCGGTTGCGTTGAACGAGCCGAAGATATCGATCATGCCCAACACCGTACCGAGCAAACCCAGCAACGGTGCCATGGCGGCGATCGAACCCAGGGTGCTCAAATAGCGCTCAAGATCGTGAATGACCCGGGCGGCAGCCTCTTCGATGCATTCCTTCATGATCTCGCGACCATGACGGGAGTTAGCCAGGCCAGCAGCCAGGATTTCACCCAGCGGCGAATCGGCGCGCAGCTCCTTGAGCTTCTCGCTGTCGAGTTTTTTGTCCTGGATCCAGCGCCATACCTGCCCCAGCAAATGCGGCGGCGTAATACGGCTGGCTCGCAGGGTCCAGAGACGCTCGATGATGATGCCGACCGCGGCAATGGAACTCAGAATGATCGGCAGCATCATCCAGCCGCCAGATTTGACCAGTTCCCACACAGTGACGACCCCCTCGGAAAAGTGGGCGCCACTCTAACATAGGGTCAGCGCCGCGCCGAAGTTTGCGATCAATATCATTCATTGAAGTCACGCCAGAAGCGTCTTTCATGGCGTTGAGACTGCGGCTGCCCGAAGGTTCCCAATTGCAGGCTGATCGCGCCAAGTTCGGCGCTGTCGTAAGGCGTAATACCCAGCCAGCCATAGCGCGCAATGACCATCGGGTGCGGGTGACCAAAGGCATTGTTGCGTCCTCGGGAAATCAGCACACCTTTCGGCCCGACCGCTTGGAGAAAGTTTTTCGACGACGAGGTCCGGCTGCCGTGGTGCGGTGCCTGCAGCCAGTGCGCACGCAGATCGAAGCCGCTGTCGATCAAGGCCCGCTCGGCAGCCACATCGATGTCGCCCGTCAACAGAAGCCTTTCACCCTGCGCATCAACCATCAACACACACGACGACTGATTCCCCTCCCCGGCGTGCTGCCAGCGCCAGATTGAAAACGTCACACCGTCCCACTCCCAGCGTTGATCATTTTCACAAAGCTGGGTATTCAGAAGAGCGGGCAATCTGGCCAGTTCACCACCCAGCACCCGCGCAACCGGCAAGCTTTGAAAAACAGCTAACGCACCCCCGGCATGATCGGCATCGGCGTGGCTGAGTACCATCAGGTCCAGTTTGGCCACGCCAGCCTTGCGGATGGCTGGCAGCACCACACGCTGACCGACATCAAACTCGCCAAAACGCGGGCCAGCGTCATAAAGCAGAGCGTGTTGCCGGGTTCGCAGCATAATTGCCAGGCCCTGCCCCACATCCAGTTGCAGCACTTGCACTTGACCGTGAGGTACGGTTTTCAACGGTGGGAACACACACAGCAGCAATAACGGCCAGCCCAACGGCCGCACGGGTAGCCCGCTGGGCAACAGCAGTAACACCGCGCCCAACAGACTCAGCAGCCAGACCCAGATCGGCAACGCGCTGGGTACCCAGGCGGGTAGCCAGTCAGCCATCCAGCCAAGGAACGTGAACAGCCATTGCAGCGCCCCGCCCGCGAGCCACAGCAGACTTTCCCCCAACAGCGGCACTGGCAGCAGCAATGTGCCGAGCAACGCAGGAGGCAACACCACGAAACTGACCCAGGGCACCGCGACCAGGTTGGCCACCGGCCCGCTGAGGCTGATGGGGAGGTTCAAGGCCAGCAGCACCGGCAATAAACCGATGGCAATCAACCATTGCGCGCGGGTCCAGCTGCGCAGCCAGCTCCAGGCGCCGAGCCGAGCGCTGAAAATCAGGATCAGAACCGCCACTGCGGCGAACGACAACCACAGACCGGGCCGCAGGCTGGCCAGCGGCTCCAGGATTAGCACCACATTAAGCGACAGCAAAAACGGCAAGGTCACGCCCAGATGACGAAAGCGCAGGCGCCAGATCAGGACCATACCCACCATCACACAGGCCCGCCGCACCGGCACGTCGAAGCCTGCCAGCAGGCCGTAAGCCAGCGCCGCGGCAAACGCCAGGCCGCACGCCCAAGGGAGCCAGGGCAGCGCTCGCGGCCAAAGCCCCCACCGGGCCAGACCGGCGATCAGCCCATACATCACCCCCGCCAGCAGGCCAATGTGCTGACCGGAGATCACCAGCAAGTGCACAGCACCCGTATTTTGCAGGACTTCCCAATCGGCGCGACTCAGGCCCGAACCGTCGCCCAGCACCAGCGCGGCCAGCCCGCCCTCACGCCCCTGTGCGTCCACGGCCAACAGGCGCTGGCGTATCCCGTCACGCCACCCGGACGCCACCGACGCCAGCCGCTCGCCATCTGCCACCGTGCCAGTCGCGCCAATCCGCTGGGCCAGCAGCCAGGCTTCATAATCAAACGCATCAGGGTTGACCAACCCGCCGGGCCGCTTGAGCTTTACCGCCAGCCGCCAGCGTTCGCCACTACGAATCTGCGGCCCGCCATACCAGGCCACGCGGATCAGCTCCGGCAAGCGGGTCCGGCGTGATTGGGGGTTTTCCAACTCAAAGCGCACCACTCCGTCAGCGGCAGCAGGCAAACCCACCACCTTGCCCTCCAGCCACAGCGTCTGGCCGTCGAGCCGTGTCGGCAATCGATCATTGAGCGCTGATTGGGCCGAGACACAAGCCCACGTAAAGCCCAGCAAAAACAGCGCCAGCGGATAGCTGCGAAACGGCAGCAGCATCAACGCCAGCACCGGCATCACCACTAACAACCAGACCGGTGGCAAGGTCGGTAAAAAGCGTAACGCCAGCAAACCCAAGGCGAACGCGAACATCCCTGTGCGCATACAAGCTCATCTCTGATAACCGCGAAGATCATCACAAGGCTTAGCGCAACCGGGAGCGAGCGTCGGAATCAAGTGTCACAAGGTCTGAATTTCAGGCAAAAAAAACGCCCATCCTGAGATGAGCGTTTTTTCACGACTGACGTTTACTGCGGTTTGCGACGACCGAAGCCCGGGCGCTGGCCCGAACCCGATGCCGGGCCACGGCGCTTGCCGGACGGCGCGTCGTCAACCAGGGTGATACCCGGACGTTTCGGCGACGGCTTGGCTGGCCGCTTGTTCATGTCGCTTGGACGCTCAGCCACTGGCGTGCCACGGCTGTTGTCGCTGCGACCATTGGCCGGACGCGGGCTGCGCGGCGACGGCTTGCTCGGATCGTTACGCTGACCACGGTTCGAATCGGTGCGCGGTGCAGCTGGACGCTGGGCCCGATCACGGTCGCTGCCGGTGATCTGCGGCTGACGCGGCGCACGATCGTGGGTCGGGGCGGCATCTTTCGCCGGACGCAATGTGCGCACGACCCGCTCGCCTTTGCCCAACGGACGGGACGACTGGCGCTGCAAGCGCTCAAGTTTGTCCTTGGTCTTGGCGTTCATCTGTGGCTGAGCCACAGGCGTCAGGCCCACTTCAGCACTGAGTACGTCGACTTCGTACTGGCTCATTTCGCGCCAGCGGCCCATCGGCAGGTCAGAGTTGAGGAACACCGGCCCGTAACGCACGCGCTTCAGACGGCTGACCACCAGACCCTGGGATTCCCACAGGCGACGGACTTCGCGGTTGCGACCTTCCATCACCACGCAGTGATACCAGTGGTTGAAACCTTCACCGCCTGGCGCTTGCTGGATATCGGTGAAGCGAGCCGGACCGTCTTCGAGGACAACGCCAGCTTTCAGGCGCGCAATCATGTCGTCGTCGACTTCGCCACGGACACGCACCGCGTATTCACGGTCCATTTCGAACGAAGGGTGCATCAGGCGGTTGGCCAGCTCACCGTCAGTGGTGAACATCAGCAGACCGGTGGTGTTGATGTCCAGACGACCGATGTTGACCCAACGGCCTTCTTTTGGACGCGGCAGGCGATCGAACACCGTCGGGCGACCTTCAGGGTCGTCACGGGTACAGATTTCACCGTCCGGCTTGTTGTACATGATCACGCGGCGCACCGTTTCGGCGGCCTCTTCACGCTTGATGACGCGGCCATCAACGCTGATCGCATCGTGCAGATCGACCCGTTGACCAAGGGTCGCGTCCTTGCCATTGACCTTAATCCGGCCCTGGCTGATCCAGGCTTCGACGTCGCGACGCGAGCCTACGCCAATACGTGCCAGAACCTTCTGCAGCTTTTCGCCTGCGGGTCCGATTTCCTGGCTGTCCTGCTTGTCTTTTTCACTCATCTGGGCACCTCCCGGTGTGTCGATTCAGGGGACGCCGAGGACCGGCGTGACCTGTTGCCTGGGCCGTGGATAGCCGCAGGACATCATTCTGATAAAGCTGATGGCGAGCATGAATCGCCAAAAGGTCGCGAATCATACGCTCACCCAGCGCAATGCGCATCAGAGCGTAGTCGAAAACAGGTGGGTTATTTCTTTTTCCGCCGACCGGCTTTCTTCAAATCCTTCAAGCGAACCGCCGAATCGGCGAGCACGCCTTTGCGTTCGTCCTTGTCCATTTTCTTCCAGCCCTTGATTTCCTTCTTGCTCCGGCCACAGCCGATGCAGATGTCGTCGTCGAATTTGCAGAGGCTGATACAGGGATTTTTGCTGCTGCTCATCACTAATGCCCTGCACAGAGACGGTATAAAACCTTGTGGGAGCGAGCTTGCTCGCGAAGAAGTCGGTACATCCGGCACATTTTTCTAGCAGGTAATATCGCTTTCGCGAGCAAGCTCGCTCCCACAGAGAGGCTGCGCCTACAGTGGACCGGCCCCGTCGTCTGATTCCTTATCAGGCTCATCCAGCAACAAATCATCAAAGTCGATCTTCAGACCCTGCTCCATGGAGTCAAGTTCGACCAACAGGCTGCGAAAACTGGTTTCGTCCCTGGGTTCTTCAGGCTCCGCATCAGGATCAATACTGGCGTCGGCCAGGGCTTGCAGATGCGCAGGCACCGGAGCGTCTTCGAAGTCCATCACCGGGTCAGGTTCCAGCTCACGCAAATCGGCGAGCGGCGGCAAGTCGTCGAGGTTTTTCAGATTGAAGTGATCGAGAAATGCCTTGGTCGTCGCGAACATTGCCGGACGGCCGGGCACTTCGCGATACCCCACGACTCGGATCCATTCGCGCTCCAGCAACGTCTTGACGATATGACTGTTAACCGCCACACCCCGCACGTCTTCAATCTCGCCACGAGTAATCGGCTGACGATAGGCAATCAACGCCATGGTTTCCAGCATGGCTCGGGAATAACGCTGGGGCCGTTCTTCCCACAGGCGCCCGACCCACGGGGAGAATTTCTCGCGGATCTGCAAGCGGTAGCCGGACGCGACTTCCTTAAGCTCAAAGGCCCTGCCTTCACAGGATTTACCCAGCAGCTGCAGGGCTTTCTTGAAGACCGGCGGTTCCGGACGCTCGCCCTCTTCGAACAATTCGAACAGGCGTTCCAGGGATTGCGGCTTACCCGAGGCCAATAGGAATGCTTCCAGCAACGGGGCCAGCTCGCGGGGTTCATTGAGGTTCATTGATCTGCTCTTATTCGGCTCGCGCCCGCACATGGATAACGGCGAAGGGCTCATTCTGCACCAGTTCCACCAAGGACTCCTTGACCAGCTCAAGCACGGCCATGAACGTCACCACCACGCCCAGCCGCCCTTCTTCGGCGGTGAACAGCTCGGCAAATGGCACAAACCCGCCACCCTTCAGGCGCTCCAGCACGTCACTCATACGTTCTCGGGTGGACAACGCTTCCCGGCTGACCTGATGGCTTTCGAACATGTCGCCACGGCGTAACACTTCGGCCATGGACATCAGCAGCTCATCCAGGCTGACATCGGGCAACAGTTTTCGCGCCCGGGCTTCAGGGGCGTCAAGTTTCGGTACAGTGACATCCCTTCCAACCCGGGTCAGTTGGTCGATGCCTTCAGCGGCTGCCTTGAAGCGCTCGTATTCCTGCAGACGGCGGATCAGTTCAGCGCGGGGGTCGTCCTCTTCGGCTTCAACCTCGGCGGAACGCGGTAGCAACATGCGCGACTTGATCTCGGCCAGCATGGCAGCCATGACCAGATATTCCGCCGCCAATTCCAGGCGCACGCTCTTCATCAACTCGACGTAGCCCATGTACTGCTTGGTGATTTCCGCCACCGGGATATCGAGGATGTCGATGTTCTGCTTGCGAATCAGGTACAGCAGCAGGTCCAGCGGGCCTTCGAAGGCTTCGAGAAAGACTTCAAGGGCATCCGGCGGAATGTACAGATCGATAGGCATCTGCGTGACCGCCTGGCCATAGACCATGGCGAACGGCAGTTCCTGCTGGGCCCCGGCCTGGCTGTCGAGAGTTTCGACGCTGCTTGTCGCTCCTGACATTACGCCTGCACACCAAAAGGTGAAGGGTCGCCGCAGCCAACGCGAATGACCTGCGGCTCACCTTCGGCCAGATTGATCACCGTTGATGCCGAAATGCCGCCAATCCCGCCGTCGATAATCAGATCAACCTGATGCTCGAGGATCTGGCGCATGTCGTAAGGATCGCTCAATGGCACTGTCTCGCCGGGCATGATCAGGCTGACGCTCATCAGCGGCTCGCCCAGTTCTTCGAGCAGCGCCTGAGCGATGGGATGCTCCGGAACCCGCAGGCCAATGGTGCGGCGCTTGGGATGCAGAATCAGTCGCGGCACTTCGCGAGTGGCATTGAGAATGAAGGTGTAAGGCCCCGGCGTGTGCGCCTTGAGCGCGCGGAAAGCCCCGGTGTCGACTTTGGCGAACAGGCCCAGTTGCGACAGGTCGCAGCACATCAGGGTGAAGTTGTGCTTGTCGTCCAGCTGCCGCAGACGGCGAATGCGCTCAATGGCGCTTTTGTCGCCCAATTGACAACCCAGCGCGTAGGACGAATCGGTTGGATAGACCACCAGCCCGCCGGCCTTGATGATTTCCACCGCCTGTTTAATCAGGCGCGGCTGCGGGTTTTCCGGATGGACCTGGAAAAATTGACTCACGGTAACTTCCTGTTCAGACGGCGGCAGTAGGCTGGTCATGTTTGAATCGAGCCCAAAGTGGCGGCAAGTCTTCGGGAACCGGGCGATAAATACCTATTTCGGCCCAGCCTCCCGGAGCATGAAAATCACTGCCGGCGGTAACCAGCAGACCAAATTCACGAGCCAGAATGGCCAGGGTTCCGACCTGCTCGGCAGGTTGCAGACCGTTGACCACTTCAATGGCATGGCCGCCGGCCTGAAGAAAGTCGGCGACCAGTTTACGACGCTTGCTACGGGTGAAATCGTAATGCGAAGGGTGCGCTAGGCTGACCCAGGCGTTGGACTCCCGCAAAGTGGCGACGGTTTCCTCCAGTGTCGGCCAGTGTTGCTTCACATCACCCAGCTTGCCCGCACCCAGCCATTTACGAAACGCCTCGGCGCGATCCTTGACGAACCCGGCACGCACCATGAAGTCGGCGAAGTGTGGTCGAGCCGGAGCATTGCCGCTGTCGCCCAGTTCTTGCTGAATGGCTCGGGCACCTTCCAGCGCACCGGGCATACCTTTGATCGCCAATTTTCGACTGATTTCTTCGGCTCGTAGCCATCGGCCATCATGCAAGCGGGCGATAGCCGCGACCAAAGCCGGAGCATCAACGGCAAAACCATAGCCCAGAATATGGATGGTTGCCCCGCCCCAGGTGCAGGAAAGCTCAACGCCATTCACCAGCTGCATACCTAGCGCATGCGCCGCCGTACGGGCCTCGGCGAGCCCTTCGAGGGTGTCGTGATCGGTCAGGGAAAGGACGCGCACGCCGTTTTCATAAGCACGGGCGACCAGAACCGAAGGCGCGAGGGCGCCATCGGAGGCGGTGCTGTGGCAGTGCAGGTCAACATTCATAGGTGGCGCTTTCGCTATCATTGATGTTTGTTATTATGCCGCCACATCCTGCTTCTGGCTGCCATTGTGAAACAATTCATCGACTTCATCCCGCTGCTGCTGTTTTTCATCGTTTACAAAATCGAGCCTCGCGCCGTCGATATCCTCGGCAATAGCTACATGCTGGGTGGTATTTTCAGTGCGACCGCCATGCTGATCGTCAGTTCAGTGGTGGTGTACGGCATTCTGTTCATCAAACAGGGCAAGCTGGAAAAGAGCCAGTGGCTGACGCTGGTCGCCTGCCTGGTGTTCGGCAGCCTCACCCTGGCCTTCCACAGCGAAACCTTCCTGAAGTGGAAGGCGCCGGTGGTGAACTGGCTGTTTGCCCTGGCTTTTCTCGGCAGCCACTTCATTGGTGACCGTCCGCTGATCCAGCGGATCATGGGCCACGCTGTGAGCTTGCCTCCAGCGATCTGGGTCAAACTGAACATCGCCTGGATCATCTTCTTCCTGTTCTGCGGTGCGGCCAACCTTTATGTGGCCTTCACCTATCAGGAATTCTGGGTGGACTTCAAAGTATTCGGCAGCCTGGGCATGACCCTGCTGTTCCTGATTGGCCAGGGCGTGTTCCTTGCCAAGCACATGCATGACCCGGCCGCGACGCCGCCAACCACAAAAACCGAGGACTGACATGCTCTACGCAATCATTGCTACAGACGTCGAAAACTCCCTGGAAAAACGCTTGAGCGTGCGCCCCGCTCACCTTGAGCGCCTCAACGCCCTCAAGGCTGAAGGACGCCTGGTTCTGGCCGGGCCGCACCCGGCGGTGGACAGCAATGATCCTGGCGCTGCGGGTTTCTCCGGCAGTCTGATCGTTGCCGAGTTCGAATCCCTGAGCGCCGCGAAAAGCTGGGCCGAAGCCGACCCGTTTGTCAAAGCCGGGGTGTACGGCAATGTTGTAGTCAAGCCTTTCAAGCAAGTCCTGCCTTAGTCCCTCGTCATACGGTGGGACCGGCGCGTGGGACCGGCTTTAGCCGGGAAGAGGCAGTAAAACCAGCACATTTACTGTGTCAGGAATACAGCCTTCCCGGCTAAAGCCGGTCCCACTAGCCGGTCCCACACGATTACTACTTCGCTCACTAATCATTCCCAACGCCCTGCCGACAACCTGTTGAATGCTCGACTCACTGTCGAGAACGCTGCCATTTTTAAAAACAACAGGAGTTCAGATGCGTTCAGGTTCGGTGTGTCTGCTGGTTATGATCTTGGCAACGGGTACCCCTGCCCTGGCCGAAGAAACGAACGGTTCAGCATCTCAGATGGTGCCTTCGCCATCTGTGGCGAATAACGTCAGCGACCTGCAACAAAGGCTGGCGGAAAGCGAGCGCCAACGCCTGGAGCTGCTCAAGCAAGTGCAGAATGTCGATGCTGACCGTGACGGCGCACTACTGAGTCGTCTTCGCCAGGAGAACCAAAGGCTCAAGTTGCAACTCAAAGAAGCACAATCCGTTGAACCGCAGCGCCTCCTCACCGAACAGCAGCAATGGTTCGTGACCGGTGGTGGTGTTGCGCTGATAGCCCTTCTGTGCGGTATCTTTGCTCGCGGTGGACGTAAGCAGCGTCGACAGTGGCTAAATTGAGTGAGAAATGAGCGAGCTGTTACTTATTGATGATGACCAGGAGCTCTGTGAGCTTCTAAGCAGTTGGCTGAGCCAGGAAGGTTTTCTGGTACGCGCCTGCCACGACGGCAGCAGCGCGCGCCAGGCGCTGGCCGAATCTGAACCTGCCGCCGTAGTGCTGGATGTCATGCTGCCCGATGGCAGTGGCCTGGAACTGCTCAAGCAATTGCGCAGCGACCACCCTGATCTGCCCGTGCTGATGCTTTCAGCCCGTGGCGAACCGCTGGACCGGATTCTGGGTCTGGAATTGGGTGCCGATGATTATCTGGCCAAACCTTGCGATCCTCGGGAACTGACAGCGCGTCTGCGGGCGGTATTGCGCCGCAGCCACCCGACGGCTGTCTCTACCCAGCTGGAACTGGGCGACCTGAGCTTCAGCCCGGTGCGCGGCGTGGTCATCATCGCAGAGCAGGAACTGACCCTTACTGTGTCCGAAAGCCGTCTGCTTGAGGCGTTGCTGCGCCAACCTGGCGAGCCGCTGGACAAGCAAGAGCTGGCTCAGTTGGCGTTGGGCCGTAAGCTGACGCTTTACGATCGAAGCCTGGACATGCACGTCAGCAATCTGCGCAAAAAGATCGGTCCCCATCCTGATGGCCGACCAAGAATCGTGGCATTGCGCAGCCGGGGGTATTTCTACAGCGAGTAGGACTGGAATCGGATCTATTGTGGGAGCGGTGCTTGCCCGCGATAAGGCTGGACTCGGTTCACTGTGGATTGCATCCAGCCTAATCGCGGGCAAGCACCGCTCCCACATTAGATCTGCGCCAGCCCTGGAGAATGTTGTGTCAGGCCACTTACAGGCCCTCTTTACCGAAGCTTTACAGACCCCTGACCGCTCTTGACCTTGATCTCCCTAAACTGGCCTCAACCGGTAACGAGCCGGATTCGAGACAAGGAGATACACCATGCGCAAGACTCTGATCGCTTTGATGTTCGCTGCTGCTCTGCCTACCGTCGCCATGGCGATGCCACCTGCAGACGGTCCTGGTTTCGGCGGCCCTGATGGCCCACGTGCTGGCATGCATCATGATCGCGGCCCTCTCGCCAAGCTGGACCTGACCCGCGAACAGCGTCAACAGGTCGGCAAGTTGATGGGCGAACAAATGCACAGCCGCAAGGAAGTCACCGAGAAGTACCTGGCCAAACTGTCTCCAGCGGACCAGAAGGCCATGAAAGACGAACTGGACGCCAAGCGTGCCAAGACTGACAGCGACATCCGCGCCCTGCTCAAACCTGAACAGCAGAAGGAGTTTGATGAAATGAAGAAAGAACGCGCCGCCAAAATGGCTGAACGTGCTGAATTCGAAGCATGGAAAGCGCAAAAGGCACAAAAAGCCCAGTAAGCTACTGCCCTACCTGAACCCGGCACTCCCCAAGCGTGCCGGGTTTTCTCATTTGAGGATTTCCTGTGCGCTCATTGTTCTGGCGAATTCTGGCCAGCTTCTGGCTAGCCATTGCCTTGGTTGCAGGCCTGTCGATTCTGCTCGGCCACATGCTCAATCAGGACGCCTGGATTCTCAGTCGGCATCCGGTGCTAAGCAAACTGCCGCAGAGCTGGACCGAGCTCTATGAAGATCAGGGCGCGGATGCAGCCCAAGAGTACTTGCAGCGTCTAAAGCGCAAGAATCACATGGACGTCCAGGTCCTCAATGACACCGGCGACCCGGTGGTTCGCGGTACATTTTCGCCACGGGCAGCGGCTCTTGAAGCCCGTCAGGGGGATGACCCCAGGCAACTGCCGTGGCGTCGCCTGACCAGTGAGTACACCAGCGACAAAAGCGGCGAAACCTACCTGTTTATCTATCGCATCCCTCACCCCGAGCTGGACGCCTGGCACCGCGACAGCCTGATGTGGCCATTAAGTGCGTTGGGTATTGCGCTGGTGGTGCTGACCTTGTTCAGCCTGCTGGTGACCTTGTCCATTACCCGTCCGCTGAGTCGCTTGCGCGGGGCGGTGCACGATCTGGGGCAGACCACCTACCAGCAGAACAGCCTGGCGCAACTGGCCAACCGCCGCGACGAATTCGGCGTGCTGGCCAATGACTTCAACCGCATGGGCGCACGTCTGCAAAGCCTGATCGGCAGTCAGCGGCAACTGCTGCGTGACGTGTCCCACGAATTGCGATCTCCCCTCGCACGCCTGCGTATTGCCCTGGCGCTGGCTGAACGGGCCGAACCTGCGGAGCGGGAAAAACTCTGGCCGCGCTTGAGCCGAGAGTGTGACCGCCTGGAAGCGCTGATCAGCGAGATTCTGGCGCTTGCACGACTTGATGCGGAGCTGAGCAGCGCCGAGCCGGTTGATCTCAAAACGCTCCTATTGCGCCTTAAGAACGACGCCAAACTGGACGGTGGCGATCAGCAGATTCGCGTTAACGTCCAGGACAACCTGCATTTGCATGGCTGGCCAGACATGATCGAGCGTGCCATGGACAACCTGCTGCGTAACGCCTTGCGCTTCAATCCCGACGGCCAGCCGATTGACGTGCAAGCCGCGCGGGTCGGCGACCGTTTGCAACTGAGCGTGCGGGATCATGGGCCAGGCGTTGCCACTGAATATCTCGCCCAATTGGGCGAGCCGTTCTATCGCGCTCCCGGCCAGACCGCATCCGGACATGGCCTGGGACTGGCCATCGCGCGCCGCGCCGCACAACGTCACGGTGGGGATCTGATCCTGAACAATCATCCGGAGGGCGGTTTTGTTGCGACGGTTGATTTGCCGGCGGAGCCGTTGGGATCGACTCCACCATAAAATCATCCTCCGCCATGGAGGCCTCGGACCTGTGGGAGCGAATTCATTCGCGAAAGCAATGTTACAACCGATGAAGATGCATCGAATGTAATGGTCTCTTCGCGAATGAATTCGCTCCCACGTAATCCACGGCGTGCGCAATTCTCTGTAGGAGCTGCCGAAGGCTGCGAATCGGTAGCCGCCTTCGCAGCCTTTGGCAGCTCATACCTTAACTCACGTAGCGCCATCCATCGCCGCAGTTGATCTTGATCTTGATCTTGATCTTGATCTTGATCTGCTTTTGATTTTGATCTTGGCGCCCCGTTAAACCACGCTGGCCGGAATCCGATGTTGAGGTGTGGGGCAAACCGGCAGGGATGCCGGTTTAGCCGCCCCAGGCCATGGATGGCCGTTGGCGGCGGCCCCACGAATCAATGTCGGATTACGGGCATGCCGAGCACCAGCGAGGGACCGAGTGGTGGGGCAAGAGCGTTTTGCTTACTTTTGACTGGGCCGGCATTCCGGCTCCATCAAAAGTGAGGCGCTGTAAAAGCGCAACCATAAGCAGCCGTTGCCGCAACACCGGATATGTACGCAAAAAAAGATGTGTACATACCCATCTGGCCCTAACCCTGCCACTCACTCACAAAATCCACCACATCCACTTTCGCGGCAATGCGCGGTGGGTTCAGCGGTGTGCCAAGGTATAGAAAAGCGATGACTTCTTCATCGGCTGTCAGGCCCAAACCTTTGGCGACCAAAGGCGAGTAAGACAACTCACCCGTGCGCCAGACCGCGCCAACACCCAATGCATAGGCCGCCAGCAACACGCTGTGCGCGGCGCAACCGGCGGTGATCAACTGCTCGGCCTTGGGCACTTTGTAGTGATCCTGCAACCGCGCAACCACCACCACGACCAGCGGCGCACGCAGCGGGCCCTGGCGAGCCTTTTCCAGGGCCTGGGTTGTAACTTCTGCGCCACTGGCTTGCAGCGCCTGAGCCAACAGGTCGCCCATGCGCTCGCGGGCCGAACCTTCTACAGTGATGAAACGAAAGGGCCGCAACTGACCATGGTCGGGAGCACGCATTGCCGCGTTGAACAGCACTTCACGCTGAGCGGCATCCGGGGCCGGGTCGATCAACCGTGGAACCGAAACCCGATTGAGCAATACGTCGAGCGCCTCCATGGGCTACCTCCTGAATAAGTGATGGGTCATTCTAGAGCCTGTGCACACGGATAACGAACCCGCAGGACAATTACTTACAAACTGTGTCGAACCCGCTGCGGTTTACATGCAGTGGCCCGCAGGTAGAATGTCGCCTTTCCTCGAACCAGTCAGAGTGACTACATGGCGTTGCCGACCCTTCGCATCATCGGTTTCATTATCGGCATCTTCCTGATCACGCTGGCCATCGCCATGATCGTGCCCATGGTCACGCTGGTGATATACGACCGTTTCGAGGATCTGCGCTCCTTTCTGTGGGCCAGCCTGATTACCTTTATTGCCGGTCTGGCGCTGATCACCCCTGGTCGGCCAGAGCATGTGCACCTGCGTCCGCGCGACATGTACATGCTGACCGTATCCAGCTGGATCGTAGTGTGCGTGTTCGCCGCGCTCCCATTCCTGCTGACGCAACACATCAGCTACACCGACTCATTCTTCGAAAGCATGTCTGGCATCACCGCCACCGGTTCTACAGTTCTCAGTGGTCTGGACAGCATGTCGCCGGGCATTCTCATCTGGCGCTCTATGCTGCACTGGCTGGGCGGCATCGGCTTCATCGGCATGGCGGTAGCGATCCTGCCGTTGCTGCGTATCGGTGGCATGCGCCTGTTCCAGACCGAATCCTCCGACCGCTCGGAAAAGGTCATGCCGCGCTCCCACATGGTGGCCAAGTTCATCGTACTGGCCTATGTCAGCATTACCGCCGTGGGCAGCGTTGCATTCTGGGCGGCGGGCATGAGCATGTTCGATGCGATCAATCACGCGATGTCGGCCATTTCCACCGGCGGTTTTTCCACCTCTGACCAATCGCTGGCCAAGTGGCCGCAACCCGCTGTGCATTGGGTCGCCATTGTGGTGATGATTCTCGGCAGCCTGCCATTCACCTTGTATGTCGCGACATTGCGTGGCCATCGTGGCGCGCTGTTTCGGGACGAGCAGGTGCGTGGCCTGCTTGGCCTGCTGCTGGCAACCTGGCTGGTGATGACCCTCTGGTACTGGTGGACAACCGATCTTCACTGGTACGACGCATTGCGTCATGTCGCGTTGAACGTCACCTCAGTGGTCACCACTACCGGCTTTGCTTTGGGCGACTACAGCCTGTGGGGCAATTTCGCCCTGATGTTCTTTTTCTATCTAGGGTTCATTGGCGGCTGTTCCGGCTCTACGGCTGGTGGCGTGAAGATCTTCCGCTTTCAAGTCGCCTACATCCTGCTCAAGGCCAACCTTAATCAGCTGGTCCACCCTCGCGCAGTGCTCAAGCAGACGTACAACGGCCATCGCCTGGATGATGAAATCGTCCGTTCGATCCTGACCTTCTCGTTTTTCTTCACCATCACCATCTGTGTCATCGCCCTGCTGCTCTCGCTGCTGGGCCTGGACTGGATGACTGCATTGACCGGCGCCGCGAGCACTGTGTCCGGCGTCGGTCCGGGGCTGGGTGAAACCATCGGTCCGGCGGGCAACTTCGCCACTCTGCCGGATACGGCGAAATGGATTCTGTCGTTGGGCATGCTGCTGGGTCGTCTGGAAATTATTACCGTGCTGGTGCTGTGCATTCCGGCATTCTGGCGCCAGTGATCGCAAAGGTTTAGAGTCAGCTGACGCGACGCCCAGATGACACGATTCTCAGCAGAGCCTAGACTCAATAGCGACCACGATCAGGAACTCCAGCCATGGAAACCGCCAAATCGTTTACCCGCTTCGCCGATTTTTACCCTTACTACTTGCAGGAGCATCAAGACAGCACCTGTCGACGCCTGCACTTTGTCGGCACCAGTCTGGTGATATTTTTGCTGGCATTCGTGCTGGGCAGTGGCAATTGGGGCCTGATCTGGCTGGTGCCGGTTGCCGGCTATGCCTTCGCCTGGGTCGGCCATTTCTTCTTTGAAAAGAATCGCCCCGCGACCTTTCAGCATCCGTTCTATAGCCTGCTGGGCGACTTTGTCATGTATCGGGACATGATTATCGGCAAGGTGCCTTTCTAAAAAGCGCATGCCTGAGCAACACCGATCAAAGCACCGGCTCGCTGGCCCGAATTTCCTCTTCGGCCAGCAATGCTTTCTCTCGCTGATGGGCATCGGCAAGCCGGAACAGCTCGATCGTGCCATCCAGATGCTCGATCAGCGCGGTACAAGACTCGACCCAATCTCCGCAATTGAGGTATTCCACCCCACCTACCTCGCGAATTTCCGCATGGTGGATATGCCCGCACACCACACCGTCCAGACCGCGTTTGACGCACTCGTGTGCGATAGCTTCTTCAAAGTCACTGATGAAGCTGACAGCGGTTTTGACCTTGTGCTTGAGATAGGCAGAGAGCGACCAGTACCCGTAGCCGTAGCGGGCCCGCCAATGGTTGAGCCAGCGATTGAGAGTCAGGGTGAATTCGTAGGCTGAGTCACCAAGGAAAGCGAGCCAGCGGTGATAGCGGGTAATCACGTCGAACTGGTCGCCATGAATCACCAGCAAGCGGCGTCCGTCGGCGGTGACATGTTCCGCTTCATCCACAAGCTGGATGTTGCCCAGAATCAGTTTCGAATAGCGACGCAGAAACTCGTCATGATTGCCGGTGACATAGATGACCTCGGTGCCGCGCTTGCTCATGGTCAGCAGGCGGCGAATCACGTTGGTGTGAGCCTGAGGCCAATACATGCCGCTGCGCAGCTTCCAACCGTCAATGATATCGCCCACCAGATAGATCTTGTCGGCCTGGTAGCCCTTGAGAAAACGCGACAGGTGTTCAGCCTGACAGTCGCGAGTCCCCAGATGCACATCGGAAATCCACAACGTGCGCACATGTTGCTTACGGCTGGGTTTGGCAAGCTGAGCACTGCTCATGGGCAACCTCCGGCAGGGTTTGAACCAGAGTGGCCCATGCCGGTTAATCGATTGTGACGGGGTTGTGGCAGTGACGTGACAATGCAGGCTGATAGAGTCCATCGCGATCTGCCACAGCGCTCTCTTTCAGCCAACGGGCCTCTGTAGGAGCGCGCTTGCCCGCGATAGCGGTGGTTCAGTCAAAGAAGTATCGTTTGACCCACCACTATCGCGGGCAAGCGCGCTCCTACAGAAAACATCCAGCCAATTAACCTGAGACAACCATGACCCCTCGCTCCGCCCTTGGCGCTTTGCATCTCGGCGCACTGATGTTCGGTCTAACCGGTGTGTTCGGCAAACTGGCCAGCGCCTCGCCCTCGGTCATCGTGTTTGGTCGCGGGATTTTCGCCGTGCTTGCCCTGGCCTTTTTCGCCCGTTTCGCCAGCGCCACAGCGTGGAAAACCCTGCGCCGCGCAGACTGGTTACGGCTGCTAGCCGCGGGCATGTTGCTGGCGGCACACTGGGTGGCGTTTTTCATCGCGGTGAAGATTTCCGGCGTCGCAGTGGCAACCCTGGGCTTCGCCAGCTTCCCGGCGTTCACGGTGATTCTCGAGGGGTTGCTGTTCCGTGAGCGAATCCGCAGTAATGAAATCGTGCTGGTTGTTCTGGTCAGCATCGGGCTGGTGCTGGTCACACCCGAGTTCGATCTGGCCAGCGAAGCCACCAGCGGCTTGCTCTGGGCAGTGTTTTCCGGGTTGACCTTCTCGCTGCTGTCCCTGATTAATCGCGTCAGCTCGAGCCGCATCCCGGCCGTGCAAGCCGCGCTTTGTCAGAATCTGGTAGTGGCTGCCTGTTTGCTGCCGATGGCAGCCCCGGAACTCGACAGCGTCTCGGCCATGGACTGGCTGTGGATCAGCCTGTTGGGGATTTTCTGTACCGGGCTGGCTCACAGCCTGTTCGTCGCCAGCCTCGCGGTGATAAAGGCCCGCACCGCCGCTGTGGTGTTCGCCATGGAACCGGTCTACGGCATTACCTTCGCCTGGCTGATTTTTGCCGAAACGCCCACCCTGCGCATACTGCTAGGGGGTGCTTTGATCATCCTGGCGATTGCTGTTTCCGCGCTGATGAGTAGCGTGAAGGCCTCGAAATCAGTCGTTGAGGCAAGCCACTAAGATGTTTTATCGCTGCTTTTATCGTTGTGTCCCAAGTCGCGCAGGGGATCTATCTGGTCCCGGACCCGCTGCTTGAGCGCCTTGGCGTCCGGAAACCCGCCGTCCGCTTTGCGCTCCCAGATCTGCACACCATCACAGCTGATAAAGAACACCCCACCGGTACCCGGCTGCAATGAGACTTTGCCCAGGTCATCGGCAAATGTGCTTAGCAGTTCCTGAGCCAGCCACGCAGCGCGCAACAGCCACTGGCATTGGGTGCAGTAGGTGATGGTGATTTCGGGTTTGGTGGTCATGGGAATCTCCAACAAACTAAGCCCTGTGCAGGCTATGTGGGAGCGAATTCATTCGCGAATGAATTCGCTCCCACAATGGGAATTGCGCCAGTCGATAGAACGTCAGGGCCTTACGGCTTTACAACCCCGCCAACAGATCCCGTGCGGTTTGCTGATGCTCTTCGTCGGACTCTTCGATCACTTCAAGCAATAACGCCCGAGCGCCCTCGATGTCGCCCTCGTCAATCATCACCTGAGCCTGATTCACCTTACTCAACGGCGCATCGTCCAGGTCGAGCAGGTCGAACTCCGAATTGTCATCCATGAAGCCATCGAGAAATGCATCGTCCAACGCGTCGCTGTTGGACTCGACGATAGGCACTTCATCGGCGAAATCACTTAAAAACCGGTCATCCGATATCTCATGCACTTCAGGATACTCGGTGAGGTTGGAGGCGAAATCCGGGTCTACTTCAGGTTCCGCCTCCACGGCAGGTTTGTTGCGGATCGTCGCTGGGGTTTCAAACGGATCCACCAGGTCCCAATCGGCATCCAGAGACAAACTGTCCAGGTTCAGCTGGAAATCATCCTCAGGTTCCGGATTCAAAGCGGCCGCTGCGCTCTCATCAAGCTCAGCCGGTTCTGCCGCAACATGGCTGGAAGCCAGGCCCACCGTGACTGGTGGTATCAGTGCCGTCGCTGCTGGAGGCGCATCCACCGGTAGCTGATCAGCCGCCTTGAGCTTCGGATAGCGGGAGCGAACATCCTCGACCTGCTGTGGCGGAACGCCGTTTTCAAGCGCTATGCGCTCTTCTGCGGCAAAGCCTGCCGAGTCGTTCTGTTCTCCCAGCAGTTCCAGCATCTTGATACGAATGTCAGTTCGCTCAGGCTGCTTGATCAACGCATCACGCAAAATACCCATGGCTTCAGCATAACGCCCATAGGCAATGTAGATGCTGACCCCATCCAGTGCATCAGGAGGGGCCGCAGCCGGACGGGAAGCAGCAGGACGTGATACGACCGGAGCGCTGACTGGCGCTACCGGAGCTGGCACTTCGTAAACCGGGACGGCAGGCGTCTGGGCCGGCTTTATCAGGTTATGTTCGGCCGAGACCGGTCCAGCCGAGTGCTCTTTCTGACGGTTGCGCCGTACCGAATACGCCAGTCCCAGCAGCAACAGCAAAATGGCAACCGCACCGAGCAACAGCGGAGAGGCCAGAATGGAGTCGCCCTCGGGCTGGGTCGGAGCCTGTGGCGCCGGGGCAGCCGGTTTGCTGGTGACAGGCGCCGAGGCGACAGGAGCAGGCGCTACCGGCACGGCCGCCGCTTGAGGGGCGGCCGACTCACGCTCAGCCAATGCCATCTGCAAGCCCGAAATCTGTTTGTCGCGACCTTCCATCTGCTCTTGCAGGCTCTGTAACTGCAGGCGCAGATCGTCCACCGTCTTGCTCAGCGCCTGATTTTCAATGACCGACGCCGTCAATTGCTGGGCATTACGGGAAGCAGCGGCAGCCGGTGCTGTGCCGGATTGTGTGGCTGCGGCAGGAACCGGGTCTGGCGTCCCATTGCTGCTGGGCAGGACCGCCGCATCAGGCAGCGCCAGGCTCTGGCCGATTTTCAAGATTGCGCCATCGCCGCTGTTGAAAGTCTGCGGATTCAGGGCCTTGATGCCCTCCGCCAGCTTGCTCGCCGAAGCATTAGCGCCACTCCCCTGCACACGGCGGGCAATGGAATTGAGCGTATCGCCACTGGCAACCACGTAACGTTTGCCTTGAGAGGCCGTCGGTGGGGACACGGCCATGCGTGACTGGGGCGCAGCCTGAGCGGTGGAATCGCGATTGCGGCTGCTGACGGCCGCACGCCCGGCGGCAGAAGTCGCCGGGTCCAGCAGCAAAGTGTATTCGTGCTGCAAGTCTCCGTTGGGGCGGCTCAACTGGACCAGAAACTGCAGATACGGCTCGGTGACCGGCTTGTTGGACACCACGCGAATCACGCCACGGTTACCTTTAATGACCGGGGTGAAGCGCAGGTCGTTGAAAAAGAACTGCCGATCAACACCCGCCCGGGCAAAAGCCTCTGGGGAAGCCAGCTTGGCAACGATGTCTTCGGCGGTAAGCCCGGCGGTTTCCACCAGTTCGATTTCAGCATTGAGCGGCTGGTTGAGCGCCGAATGCAGCGTGATATCGCCCATTCCCAACGCCTGAGCAAGCGTCGTGTGCAGCATGGATACCGAAGCCATGGCGGCGATCATCAAGCCACGACGGACGGCCGCCCTGGCAAACCCTGCTGGCGTCGCCGCCTGAGAACTGTTGCGCATACCAACCCTTATGGAAACCAAAGCAAGTTTCTCTGCAAATTCAATACAACGCGTGGACATTAATGTCCTGCTGCCAGTATGAGCGAGAAGCACCGCGTCCGCTTCAGGATCTTTCGAGGTTCGCCAGAATCTTCGTATGAACGCGCATACAAATCCGCAATTCTTCCTCGTCTATGCCAGCGAACAATTCGACTCGCAGCGCCGTGGCGATGGCTTCGATTTGTTGTATGAGAGGTCGGGCGCTGTCGCACAGGACGATTTTTTTTGCCCGGCGATCTTCAACGACGGCATGTCGCTGCACCAGCCCCTGGCTTTCAAGGCTATCGAGCAAACGGGCCAGGGTCGGGCCTTCGACGCCAACACTTTGCGCCAGTTCGCGCTGAGTGGGCGGTTCTTCGAAACGTGCGAGGTGCAGCAAAACCAGCCAGCGAGCCTGGGAAAGCCCCAGGTCAGCCAGACGTCTGTCCAGCTCTGCTCGCCATCCACGGGACATATTGGCAACCTGCATCCCGAAGCGGTGTTCATCAGTCATTGACATAGAAAACTCACAGTTAAAACTAATTATTAGTCAGCTAAGCATGGCGATGGGAGTGAGGCAAGTGCTCCTGTGACAGAGTTCCTGTGGGAGCGATCTTGCTCGCGAATGGAGTCATTCCGCGTCAAACTTCTGCCATTGAACCGCCTTCGCGAGCAAGCTCGCTCCCACGGGGTTCTGATGTCCCGCATTTCCTCAAACCTCAAACTCAGCCTGCAGCGCGGCCCGCACGCAATACAGCACACCTTCGGGCACACGGCCTGTGAATTGTTCGACAATGGCCGCAACCGGCGGCAGCTCTCCTTCGCCATCAAGGAACGCATCCTGGATTTCGCTGAGCAAATCCTCGGGCAAATCCAGTGCCTGCTCCAGGGACAACTGTTGCTTGCCAATGGCCTCGGCGAGCATGGTGTAGACGTTCTTTTCCGAACACTGCAACTGACCAGCAATCTGGATCGGGGTCATGCCTGCACGAGCAAGGCTGATCAGTTCGTGGCGAACATCGGCCACCACTTTAGGTGCCTCTGCGGTCCCGCCCAGTACTTCGAGAAACGCCTGGCCGTAACGCTCCAGCTTGCGGGCGCCCACGCCGCTGACCTGGGCCATGTCCGACAGGGTATCGGGCTTGCTGCGCAGCATTTCCAGCAGGGTCGAGTCCGGGAAGATGACGTAAGGCGGCACCCCATGTTCCTCGGCCAGCTTGCGTCGCAAGGCCCGCAATGCTTCCCATTGTTCGCGCTCCTCGCCTCGTACCAATTGACTGGCAGGGCTGCCGGAGCTGCTTTTCGAGGTGGTTTGCGGTTTTAGGTCGCGACGCAGTTCCAGGCGCACCTCGCCCCGCAGCAGCGGGCGGCACGAGTCGCTCAGGCGCAGGCCGCCGTACCCTTCCAGATCGATATCGGCCAGCCCGCGGGCCACAAGCTGGCGGAATAGCGAGCGCCATTCGCCTTCGGAGCGGTCCTTGCCCACGCCAAAGACCGAAAGATGTTGATGGCCGAAGCTCTGCACCTTTTCATTGGTCTTGCCCAGCAACACGT
The DNA here is from genome assembly GCF_000737245.1 of Pseudomonas syringae. Lineage (GTDB taxonomy): Bacteria > Pseudomonadota > Gammaproteobacteria > Pseudomonadales > Pseudomonadaceae > Aquipseudomonas > Aquipseudomonas syringae_J. The sequence goes on from NZ_JPQU01000032.1 coordinate 59,804, forward strand.
CCACCAGATGGCCGACGCCATAACGCTGGCCGGTGCGATAGATCGCAGACAGCGCCTGACGTGCTGGCTCGGTGGCGTCCCAGGTCTGCACGCCATCGACGCAGTTGTCGCAATGCCCGCACGGCTGCGGCATATCTTCATCGAAATAGGCCAGCAACGTCTGGCGTCGGCAGCGGGTTTCCTCGCACAACGCCAGCATGGCATCGAGCTTGTGTTGTTCCAGACGTTTGTGCCGCTCGTCGCCTTCGGAGTTCTGCAGCATCTGCTTGAGCATCAGCACATCTTGCAGACCGTAGGCCATCCAGGCATCGGCAGGCAGACCGTCACGCCCTGCCCGACCGGTTTCCTGATAATAGGCTTCCAGCGACTTGGGCAGATCCATATGCCCGACAAAGCGCACGTTGGGTTTGTCGATGCCCATGCCGAAGGCGATGGTGGCAACCATGATCAAGCCTTCCTCATTGAGGAAGCGCTTCTGGTTGGCGGCACGGGTTTCGCTTGGCAGGCCAGCGTGGTACGGCAGCGCCGGGTAGCCGTTTTCACAGAGAAAGGCCGAGACTTCGTCGACTTTCTTGCGGGACAGGCAATAGATGATGCCCGCATCGCTGCGCCGTTCGGACAGGAACGCCAGCAACTGTTTGCGCGGCTGCTCCTTGGGCACGATGCGGTAGAAAATATTGGGTCGGTCGAAACTGGACAGGAAGCGCTCGGCATTCTGCAGATGCAGGCGCGTGACGATTTCTTCCCGGGTGCGTTTGTCGGCGGTGGCCGTCAGGGCGATGCGCGGCACATCGGGGAACAGCTCGGCCAGTTGGCCCAGTTGCAGGTATTCGGGGCGGAAGTCATGACCCCATTGCGATACGCAGTGGGCTTCATCGATGGCGAACAGGGCAATTTGCAGATTCTGCAGGAAGGCCAGCATGCGTGGCTGAACCAGACGCTCTGGGGCAAGGTAAAGCATTTTGATTTCGCCCAGACGAATCCGGTTGGCCAGTTCCCGCTGCTGATCGGCGCTCAGGGTCGAATTCAGGGCCGCGGCTGAAACCCCAAGCTCTTCGAGGGTCGCCACCTGATCGTCCATCAAGGCGATCAGCGGCGAGACCACCACCGCCAGCCCGTCACGCAGCAGCCCAGGCACCTGGAAGCACAAGGACTTGCCGCCGCCGGTGGGCATCAATACCAGCGCATCGCCGCCGCTGGCCACGCGTTCAATAATGGCACCCTGGCGACCACGGAAGCTGTCATAACCGAAGATGTCTTTAAGTACGCGTTGTGCCTGTTCGAGCATAAAAACCCCAGATTGTCCTGCTGCACTGCAAAGCCGGGCAGTATACCCGAGGCATAAGAAGCAAAGGGCAGCATGGATATAAGCGGTCAAAATTAACTCAAGAGCGCATTGCGTGGCCCTCGCCGCTGGCGCCCAAGGCGCTCAGGGCCTAGAATTCAGCATCGTTTATTTTCAAGGTAGTCCGTCAATGTCCTTCGCTGAGCAACTAAACCGCCTGCAAGCCTTCCTCGATGCTGATGAGCTGCATGACGAGGCACTGGACTACGTGGCCGCCCATGGCTACCTGACCGCCCTTTCCATCTGTGCCGAATCCGTCCCCGAGCGGGAATGGATCGACGCCCTGTTCTCCGAGCCGCCGCATTACTCCGATGATGCCCAGCGCGCAGAGATCGAAGGCACGCTGATCCAGTTGCAGGCTCACATTGCCCGCCAACTGGCGTCGGATGAAGAATTTGAATTGCCATGCGACCTGGATCTGGGCGACGAGCCGGATGATTCCGATCTGCGCGGCTGGTGTATCGGCTTCATGGAAGGTGTGTTCCTGCGCGAAAGCGCCTGGTTCGAAACCGCCGAGGAAGAAGTCAGCGAAATGCTGCTGCCGATCATGGTCGGTTCCGGCCTGTTCGACGAGCAACCGGAATTCTCCGATATTGCTCAGGACGCCAACCTGATGGACGACATGATCGTCCAGATCCCGGAAGCGCTGACTGCCTTGTATCTGCTGTGCCAGGCACCGGACGAAAAACCGGCGATCCTCAAGCCTCGTCACCACTGAGTCTGCGCCTATGGCGCAAGATTCGCCGCGCACGAGTCGTAATCGATTCGTGCGCTATGCACTTCAGGGCGTTGGCTGGTTAAGCGTGGCTTTGGGAGTGATCGGGATTTTCCTGCCGATCCTGCCTACCACGCCTTTTCTGTTGCTGGCCGCCGCCTGTTTTGCCCGCAGCTCCCCACGCTTCTATTGCTGGCTGATCAATCACAAACGACTTGGCCCTTGGATCCGCGACTATCTCGAAGGCAACGGCATCCCGCTCAAGGGCAAGGTCTACGCCATCGTCACCATGTGGCTAAGCATTGCCCTCTCCTGCTATCTGGTTCCACTGCTGTGGGCCCGGATTTTCATGCTGAGCAGCGCGGTGCTGGTGACGATTTATATTTTGCGGCAGAAGACGTTGCGAAAGCCCTGAGCCGGGCGGCCTTGCTCTACCTTCTGCGGCTGACGACGTGGGACCGGCTTCAGCCGGGAAGAGGCAAGTACATCCACTCTCTTTTTTCGTCTGAGATGCCGCCTTCCCGGCTGAAGCCGGTCCCACGTCGCTCCCCGCGCCTACCTTCCCACTCACACCACATCCGCGCGCATCGAATGATCACTCAGCATCCCGGTAATGATGGCTGCAGCATCTGCGCCGCCCGCAACCATACCGCCCGCTCCGGCCGTCACGCCGTACTGGTTGGCCAGGTCGACACCGGCCAGGTCAATGGTTTGAGCGGAGCCGATTTCAATGGTCGAGACAACACTGTCGCCACTGCCGCTGACTTTGAACTGCAGAAAATCATCCAGCGAATCCGTTCCCGCCCCCAAGCCTTGCAACAGCTTCGACAGGTCCAGAGTGTCGGCGCCGACGCTGAAATCGGTGACAAGATCCTGCCCCACATCCCCCGCCAGCCATTTGAACGTGTCGTTGCCGCCACCGCCGGTGAGGGTGTCGTTGCCAAGCCCGCCGATCAGCACGTCATTACCCAACCCGCCGTTGATGAGGTTGGCTTCGTAATCCCCGGTGAGATGGTCGTCGAAATTCGAGCCGATCAGGTTCTGGATGTCGATCAAGGTATCGACGCCGGCCCCGCCGGTGTCCTGCGGGTCGGTTTGCGCCGTGCTGACGGTTATGTCCGATGAGGCCAGCTCATAACTGACGGTGTTGTTGCCCGCGCCGCCATCAAGCACGTCATTGCCGGGGCCGCTGAACAGGATATCGTTGCCGTTATCGCCGTACAGAATGTTGTCGCCCGCTCCGCCACTGAGCACGTCGTTGCCATCGCCGCCGTGCAGGCTGTCGTCCTGGTTGCCGCCCAGCAGTACATCGTCACCCGTGGTACCCAACAACGTGCAGCCTTCCTGATAGTTGATGGTCAGCGCCGCAGAGTCGCTGCCGCCGTGAGCATCGTTGACGGTATAAAGGCTTTCGTAGGTCGGCGTGTTATCCACGGCGCTGTAGTCGATGGTAAGGGTAAGCGAGTACTCCACTGAGTGATGCGCTTCCCCCTCGTCCGGTTGGTTGACCAGCAGGATGCGATACACGCCGTCCTCGGTAGCGGTGAAGGTGCCACTGGCATCCAGCAGCTGGAAGTCGCCTTCGCCCATTTGCCAACCCACACCAATGTTGTCCCCGCAATTGCCGAGGGCGACGCTGACCGTTTCTCCGGCTTTGAGGTTCACGCTGTACAGATCCTGCGCGTTGGCCGCAGAGGCGTCATCAGCCCCCAGATAACCGTTGAGCACCACCAGCGCAGTCAGGTTGCCAGCGTTGAAAAAATCACTGCGTTGCAGGTTGTTCAGCTGATTGCTCAGCTTGTTCTGATGGCCGGAAAAATCCAGGGTTTTCAGGCAATCATTGGAGAACCCTGCCCCGGCAGCTTGCCAGCCGGTACTGAAAACAGTCGGGGTAGCGTTCAACGGGTCGCCGTTTGCCGAGATATCGTTGGCAACCAGCAAGGCCGAGGGCACTTCAATGGAAGGAGCAAGCACGTTGGTGATCACGTGATCAGCCACTGCGGTTGGCCCTTGGGGGTCGATGACAGGAGCGCCAGGCACGTGGATTACCAGCTCGGCGCTGGCCAGATCGTGGTCGTTGTCACTGATCACATAACCGATGGTTTCGGTCAGCGCGACGCCACTGGAATCAAGCGAAGGCGTATAGCCGAACACCCCGGTAAGCATGTTGACCGCCAATGACGAACCATCGTCGCTGGTGACGAAAAGCACATGGGTCGCCGGGTCGAAAACCGGGTCAGGTGCACCGGGGCTGACACTCAGCCCGGATTGCGGGTCATAGCTATAAGTGACGCCGTTGAAGCAGATCGAGCTTACAAAGCCGCCATCCGCACCAAAAGTCCCGCCGTCCAGCAAACTTCCCCAGGTGGCGACTGGCGTGACGCCGTCGCAGGACAGCTCAGTGCTCGCGGTCAACTCAACATTTGCCGCCACGGGCACATCGTCAATGATGCCGATTTGCAAAGTGCTGTTGCTTGAATCGCCATCAGCATCCTGGGCCGTCACAGCAATGGTTTCGCCCGACAGGTTCGTGCCGTCGCCATCGGCGTGGGTCGCGGCGCCTACCAGCGTGTAGCTGTAAGTGACCAGACCGCTGGCCGGATCGTAATGGGTCACGCTGAACGTATTGCCGAGCGGTGTTTGCGTGCTCTGTGGAAAACTGGCCACCACTCCACCATCGATGATGATCAACCCACCGACCACCAGGCTTTGCAGACCATCTGCCGCAGACACACTAAAGGTACCGCTCTGGGTCAGTGCGGCCGGATCGCTGGCCGAGCCATCGCACAGATTGGCTTCATTGAGGGTCAACGCACCGCCGGACAGCTCCACGCCATGATCTACAGGCGGATCGATCGGCGGGACTATAACGGGAGGCTCTACCGGCGGTTCCACAGGAGGCTCAACCGGAGGTTCGACAGGCGGTACCACGACTGGCGGCTCAACAGGTGGATCAATGGGCGGGGTCACTACAACCGGCGGTTCAACCACAGGTAGCACGGCTATAGGCGGCGAATCCGCCGACGTCCCGCGCTGCCCTTCGATGTGCCCTTCGGGAAATATCGGGACGGCGCCCAGACCTTCGGTAGGAAAGCCGATGTCCGGTGTCACTTCTCCCCCCACCTCAGTCAGCATCATCGCCGAATGCCCGCCGCCCTGGGACGTTCCATCCGCCACCGGGGGTGTCTCGGCGGGCGTCGCTGTCTGGGCATTACTGCCGGTATTGCCAGCCTGCTGCACTTGGGCGAGGTCCGCAGGCTGCGCAAGCGTCGGCGTCAGTTCATCTGCGGTCGCGATGTGAGCGCTGTGATGGGTGAGTAATTGGGGGGTGAGCTGCAAACTGCTGCTGCGCCCAAGCGTCAGTTCACCGCCTGCGGCCAGATTGACGGCGACTGCACCACCGGCTCCGGTTTGCAACTGCTCGCCAGCAAACAATCGGTCTCCCTCAATCACGAGTCGACGGCTGCCATCGCTGGCCACCGCGAACACGTCACCTACCACTTGTCGCACTGTCCCAATCACCCCGACCATATTCCCTCCTGATTTCGCAACAATCCGCTTCATTCCCGTTACAGCAGAGTCTGATCTGCTGGCTCTATATCGGTCATCAACTCCGACAATTTATAAAACGACAAAATTACGTCACACCTGAGACAGCCACTTATTTCCTTATAAATCATGAGAATATGGACGCGTCATGATTTTGCCGAATTACCGATGCTATACATTAAATGCTTATAAACCACTGTATTTGCTTGGCTTGCTTCAAACACAATTACTCGAATATCGAAAAATCCCTAAGTCTTTTTCGGCATAAGGTTTATGAACAAATCGTCTTGCTTTCCCGCAAAGTTATTCTTAGCTGTGATGTTACAAACCTGATACGGTTTTAGGTGAGCGAATCGTCAGTTTTTTGGCAATCCAGTTAATTATTACTTAGGGAGAAGTATTCATGCGCGATTTGACCCCGCTCTACAGTGCAGTTGTGTTGGCGGTGGCCTGTGCCCAAGCGCAAGCCATGTCCTTGAACGAAGCCATCCAGAACACCATCGACAACCACCCGGAAATTCACGCCAGCAAAAACGATCGGCTGTCCGCTGACGAAGAAGTGAATGTCGCCAAGGGCGGGTATCTACCGAAGGTTGACCTGGTGGCTGCCTACGGCAGACAGCGCACCGACAATCCCACCACCCGCGCGCTTTATGGCCATGACGAGCGCAGCCTGAACTACACCCAATCGGAATTGCGCCTGCGCCAGTTGCTGTTCGATGGCTTCAACACTCCCAATGAAGTGGGGCGCACCAAAGCGGTGGTCGACTCCCGGGCTTACTACGTTCAGGGCACGTCTGAAACCCTCGCCCTGCGTGCCATCGAGGTTTATCTGGAAGTGCTCAAGCGTCGTGAAATGCTGACTTTGGCGAAGAACAACCTGCAGGCGCACTTGCGCATTAACGACCAGATTGGTTTACGCACCGAGCGTGGCCTGGGCAGCACCGCCGACCGCGACCAGTCAGCGGCACGCAGAGCGTTGGCGGAAAACAATTTCTACACCGCACAAGTGGACCTGGCGGATGCCGAAGCCAACTTCTTCAGCGCGGTCGGGCGCATGCCGGATGAACTGGAGGCCCCGCCATCAATCAAGGGCGAAGTGCCGTTGAGCCTGGATGCGGCGAAACAAAGCATGTTGCTCAACAACCCGTATCTGAAGTCCGCGCAGGCCGATGTGAACGCCGCCGAGAAACAGTACGAGATTGCCAAAGCGCCGTTCTACCCGCGCTTCGATGGCGAGCTGGCAGTCGGTGCCAACAACAATCTGCAAGGCGAGGAAGGCCACGACAACGAATGGCGAGCCGCAGTGGTAATGAACTACAACCTGTTCAACGGCAACCGCGACAAGGCCCGACTGCGCGCTGACTCCTACAAGACCGGCCAGGCCATGGACATCCGCAACAACGCCCTGCGCATGCTCAACGAAAACCTCTCGCTGGCCTGGAACGCTATGACCAATGCCCGCCAGCAGACCCCCGCTGCCCGTGAATACGCGATGACCACCACCCGGGTCCGCAGTGCTTATCAGGATCAGTTCGGCCTCGGCCAACGCACCCTGCTGGATCTGCTCGACAGTGAGAACGAGCTGTACAACGCCAACCGGCGCTACACCGAAGTGCGTTACACCGAAGAGTTCGCCATGTACCGCGTGTTGGCCACCGAAGGCGAGTTGTTGCGCAAGCAGCGGGTGGTGTTGCCCGCCGAAGCCGTTGCCCTGTCGGATGTGAAAAGTGACGTTCGCCTGCCGGAAATGAAATAGCCCACCGCCTCGGGAGTACGCCTGTGACCACCATGGAACTGCCCTTACCGCTCGACCCTCGGACCAGCTTCGATAGGCCGTTGCTGGATGACCCGTTGCTCGACGGCCTGCTGATCCTGTGCAAGTTGCATGATTGCGCAGTCAGTCGCACCAGCCTCAGCGGCGGCCTCCCCCTCACCGGGCAACGGCTGAGCATTGATCTGTTACCCCGTGCAGCGGCGCGAGCCGGTTTGCAGGCACGCTGGCTGCGCCGCGAACTCAAGGCAATCGACACCCTGAGCCTGCCGGTTCTATTGCTGCTCGACGACCAGCGCTGTGCGGTGCTCCGAAGTTGGGGCGATGACGGCCGGGCATTGATCCTGCCTTGCGAAACAGACGGCGGTGAGCAATGGATAGCGGCCGAAGAATTGAGCAAACGCTATAGTGGCCAGGCGCTGTTCGCACGTCCGCGCCACACCCTGGAAGACCTGCGCGCGCCGCTGGTGCCGAGGGTCAAAGCCTGGTTTCGCGACACCCTCAAGCTGTCGCGCGGGCTGTACAGCGACGCCATTCTCGCCAGCCTGCTGATCAACGTGCTGGGCCTGATGGTGCCGCTGTTTGTGATGCAAACCTATGACCGCGTCGTGCCCAACCAGGCCACCTCGACGCTCTGGGTTCTGGCCATCGGTTTGCTCGTGGGCACGCTATTCGAGCTGGGCTTGCGGATGATCCGTGCACACCTGCTGGATCAGGCCGGGCGCAAGACCGATCTGATCCTGTCCGCGACCCTGTTCGAGCGCATCATCGGCATGACCATGAAAGCCCGCCCGGCAACCGTCGGCGGCTTTGCCCAGAGCATTCACGACTTTCAAGGGCTGCGGGAATTTCTCACCGCCGTCACCCTGACCAGCCTGATTGACCTGCCCTTCGCCGTCTTGATGCTGGTGGTGATCGGCTTGCTGGGCGGCTGGCTGGTGTTGATCCCGCTAATCGCCTTTCCGCTGACCATGCTGTTTGCCTGGATCATCCAGATAAAGTTGCGCGATACCGTGGAAAAAAGCCTCAGCCTCGGTGCGCAACGCCAGGGCCTGCTGATCGAAACCCTGGGTGGCCTGGAAACCCTTAAAGCCTGCGGCGCACAGAGTCAGCGTCAGCATCAGTGGGAAACCACCCACGGCGCCCTGACCCGGCTCGATGGCCACGCACGCAATCTGGCGGCGCTGGCGAGCAATGGCACGCTGTTCGTCCAGCAGTTCTCGGGGATGGCAACCATCGTCGCCGGGGTGTACAGCATCATCGCCGGTAGCCTCAGCGTCGGTGCGCTGGTCGCCACTTATATGCTCGGCAGCCGGGTGCTGGCGCCGCTTGGGCAAATTGCCGGTTTGATCACTCGCTACCAGCAAGCGCGGCTGACCATGAGCAGCACCGACGCCCTGATGGCTTTGCCTCAGGAACGTCAACCGCTGCAAAAGCCGCTGGAGCACGGGGCGTTGCTGGGCGCATTGACCCTTGACCAAGTCAGTTTTCGCTACACGGCAAAAGGCGGGGCAGCGCTGTCCGAGGTCAATGTGCGGATTCGCCCTGGTGAACGCATCGGCATCATTGGCCGCAGCGGTTCAGGTAAAAGCACTCTGGCGCGCTTGCTGATGGGTTTTTATGAGCCGGATGAAGGGCAAGTGCTGCTGGACAACCTGGACCTGCGCCAACTGGACGTCAGCGAGGTTCGCCAGCAGATCGGTTACGTCGCCCATGACCTGCCGCTGCTGGCTGGCAGTCTGCGTGACAACCTGACGATGGGCGCGCGCCAGACCAGTGATTCACGAATGATCGAAGTAGCGCGCATCACCGGCGTCGATGAGCTTGCCCTGCGCCACCCCCAAGGCTTCGACCGGCCGGTGGGCGAGCGTGGCCAACTGCTTTCCGGAGGTCAGCGCCAGGCAGTTTTACTGGCTCGGGCCCTGCTGCTGGACCCGCCGATTCTGCTGCTGGACGAACCTACCAGCCACATGGACAACGCCAGCGAAGACCAACTGCGCCAGCACTTGTACAACCTGCTACCCGGCAAGACGTTGCTGCTGGTCACCCATCGCATGTCGATGCTGACCCTGGTGGATCGCCTGCTGGTCATGGACAACGGCAAAGTCGTCGCCGACGGTCCCAAGGACGCTGTAATCCAGGCTTTGCGCAACGGCCAGGTTGGCCCCGCCCAGGTTTAAAGGAGATGCACCCATGCCCGCCATACATACCCCTCGCTACTTCAATCCGCGCCTGCGTGAAGAAATTGAATTCATGCCGTATCTCGCGGGCGCCATGGCCCAGGACACACCGCGCAAATCACGCATGACGGTCTGGGTGGTGGCAGTGCTGATGCTGACGGCGCTGATCTGGGCAAAATACGCCGTCCTTGAAGAGGTGACCATGGGCGAAGGCAAGGCTATTCCCTCCAGCAAGGTGCAAGTGATCCAGAATCTGGAGGGCGGCATCGTGACCGAAATCTTTGTTCGCGAGGGCCAATTGGTCAACAAGGGCGAAACCCTGTTGCGTCTGGATGACACGCGCTTTCGCTCGAACAAGGGCGAGAGCGAGGTGGATCGCTACACGCTGACCGCGCAGGTCGAGCGGCTATCGGCGGAGGCTGAAGGACGACCGTTCAAGCTGCCCGCCGAGGTGATTGCCAAAGCGCCTCAGGTCGCGGCCGACGAGCTGGCGCTCTACCAGTCCCGCCAGCAACGCCTGCGCAGCGAACAACGCACCCTGACTGAACAACTGCGACAGAAGACTCAGGAACTGGCGGAGTTTCGCGCCAAACAGGAGCAATACCGCAACAGTCTCGGGCTGGTCCAGCAAGAGCTGAACATGTCGACGCCGTTGGTGGCATCAGGAGCTGTGTCGCCGGTGGAGATTCTGCGGCTCAGGCGCAGTGCGGTGGAGATACGTGGGTCGATGGATGCCACAACACTGGCGATTCCCCGGGCCGATTCGGCGATCAATGAGATCAAGAGCAAAGTGCAGGAATCGGAGTTCGCCTTTCGCTCCGACGCCTCTAAAGAACTGAACGAAAAGCGCTCGGAACTGGCCAAGATCACCGCGACCAGCATCGCTATTGATGACCGAGTGACGCGCACCACGGTGGTTTCGCCGGTACGGGGCGTCGTCAAGATGCTCAAGGTCAACACTATTGGCGGCGTGGTCCAGCCTGGCAGCGACCTGGTAGAGATCGTACCGCTGGAAGACAACCTGCTGATCGAAGCCAAGGTGCGGCCGCAAGACGTGGCCTTTTTGCATCCGGGCCAGAAAGCCATGGTCAAGTTCAGTGCCTACGACTACACGATATACGGTGGCCTGCCTGCCAAACTCGAACTGATCGGTGCCGACACCACCACGGATGACAAGGGCAACAGCTTCTACCTGATCCAGGTCCGCACCGATCGCAACCACCTGGGCAGCGACGCCAAACCCCTGTTGATCATCCCCGGCATGACCGCCACGGTGGACATCATTACCGGCGAAAAAAGTGTCCTGGATTATCTGTTGAAGCCGGTATTGAAAGCCCGGACCGAGGCGATGCGGGAAAGGTAGGTTTCTGCCTGACGCACAGCGTCATCATTCATCGCGAGCAAGCTCGGCTCCTACAGACGATGACTGACCTGTGGGAGCGGTGCTTGCCCGCGAATTGGGCGACGCGGTCTGTCAGGACACACCGCATCATCGTTCTTCGCGGGCAAGCGCGCTCCTACGGATCACCAAAACCTGTTGGAGCGTGTGGGCGGCATTCCGACTTGCCCGCGATGCAGGCGCGGCGGTGCATCAGGCATACCGAGTCACCCTTAATCGCGAGCAAGCTCGGCTCCTACAGACGACCGCGTTTCCATGTGGGACCGGCTTTAGCCGGGAAGAGGCGAGTAAATCCACTGCATATCTATCGACTCATATGCAGCCTTCCCCGATAAAGCCGGTCCCTCGGGAACTGTGCAACCCTCAAACTACTTCTTCTTATCCCGCGCAAACGCTGCTTCCAGCGCTTCGTTCAAGGTGCGCAATACCTTGACCCGTGCCCAGCGTTTGTCGTTGGCTTCGACCAGGGTCCAAGGTGCGATTTCGGTGCTGGTGCGGTCCACCATGTCGCCTACCGCATCGCGATATTGAGGCCATTTTTCGCGGTTGCGCCAGTCATCCTCAGTGATTTTGTAGCGTTTGAACGGGATCTTCTCCCGGGCCTGAAAGCGCTCCAACTGGGTTTTGTCATCAATGGCGAGCCAGAATTTGACCACCACGATATTGGCCTCGGTGAGTTGTTCTTCGAAGTCGTTGATCTCGCCGTAAGCCCGCAACCAGTCGGCCTCACTACAGAACCCCTCGATCCGCTCGACCAGCACCCGCCCATACCAGGAGCGGTCAAAAATGGTGAACTTACCCCGCGCCGGAATATGCCTCCAGAAGCGCCACAAATAAGGTTGCGCTCGCTCGTCCTCGCTGGGGGCGGCGATCGGCACGATGTTGTAGTGACGTGGATCAAGAGCCGCAGCCACGCGACGGATCGCCCCGCCCTTGCCGGCGGCGTCATTGCCTTCGAACACGGCCACCAACGCATGTTTGCGCATGCGCTTGTCACGAATATTGCCCGATAACCGCGCCTGCTCGGTGATCAGTTGTTCCTCGTAATCGTCCTTGCTGAGGTTGAGGCTCATGTCGAGACTGCCCAGCAACGTCGCTTCGCCCTGCTTGGGCGCGAGCGGCCCCAAGGTCAGCGTCTGAGGTTTGGCCTTGTGAGCCTTGAGCGCAGCCTGCATGCCTTCCAGCAGCAAACGGCCGACGGTGAGGCTGCGATAGTTCGGATCAAGACCCTCGATGACATGCCACGGTGCATAGTCGCGGCTGGTGCGACGCAGAACCCGTTCGCCATAGCGCACGAACTTGTCGTAAGTCTTTGATTGCTGCCAATCCAGCGGACTGATCCGCCAGCTGTGCAACGGGTCGTCCTTGAGAAGTTTGAGCCGTGATTTCATCTGTTTCTTGGACAGGTGAAACCAGAACTTGAAGATCAGCGCGCCTTCGTCGGTGAGCATCTTTTCCAGGCGCTCGGACGCATTGATCGCCTGGTCGAGCACCGGCTCCTTGAACAACCCATGGACGCGGCCCTGAAGCATCTGGCTGTACCAGTTACCGAAGAATATCCCCATACGCCCTTTGGCAGGCAGTTGCCGCCAGTAACGCCAGGCCACGGGATGGGCCAGTTCTTCATCGGTCTGTTGATCGAAGGTGCGCACTTCGATGAAGCGTGGGTCCATCCATTCATTCAATAGCTTGACAGTCTCGCCCTTGCCCGCGCCTTCAATACCATTGATCAGTACGATGATCTGGCGCTTGCCCTGTTCATGCAGATCGTACTGCGCATCAAGCAAGGCCTCGCGCAACGCCGGGACTTCAGCGTCATAGGTTTCCTTGGCAATGACGTGACCGATTTCAGCGGATTCGAACATGCAGGTGTTACCTCTCATAGCCAACGCATGGTTCACGGATACACCGGACCTGTGGGAGCGGTGCTTGCCCGCGATGAGGCTGGGCGCAATTCACGGTAGATCGCGTCCAGCCTTATCGCGGGCAAGCACCGCTCCCACAACGCCTGGCGCTCGCAATGAGGTTGAGACTAACCCAGCCCCGACAAAGTTGCCGGGGCTGGATCAACTCAAGTGATACTCAAAACCATTTTTGCCTCATGCTGCTGGTCAATTGCTCCAGCAGGGCTTTCTCGGCAGCGTTGAGGCTGGCGATCAAGGTTCGGCCCTGGCGGTCGTATTCATCGGGATCCGTGGGAGGATTCTCTTCCAGGGCATCCATCTGTGCCCTGATCGACGCAGTGGCGCGGGTCAACTCAGCCTGATGCTCTGTGCGCAGACGCTCGTTCCAGCGCCGGTCAGCCACGGCATAATTCACGAACTCATCACCGGCTTCACGCTCCAGCACCTGACGGCGCGCGGCAAGAATCGCCTGACGATCCACCGAGGCCAGACGACTCCAGGCCATGCTCAAGGGTTGCCCGGGCAAACTCAAATCACTGGCCAGACCGATACGGTAGGCCATGCGCACTTCCGCCTCATCGACCTGTATACCCCGAGCCTCGCGAACGAGGATTTCCATGTCGGCGATGGCCTGCACTTCGTTCAGGCGAAATAACCCGCGAATCGCGCGGAATAACACTTCAGTGTGCTGCGCCTCAGGCACGCCTTGAAGTTCATTACGGGCATACACCGCCACCTGAATGTCGCTGAAAATCAGTCGCGCGCCGTCTTCGCAGGTCTGGTCGGCACCGAACAGCCGATCATTGGCCATGATCTCCAGTTCAGCCCGCAACACCGGGTCAGCTGCTGCCGCATCAAGCACTCGCACCACGTCATTCGCCAGCTCCTCATGAAAACGCTTGAAGTCCGGTGCTTCGTGAAGCCGCTGCAACAACACCAGCAAGTTAGGAGCATCGCCCGCTGTTTCAACCTGCTCCCAGGCAATGCGCAACCTGGAATTCAATTCGCTGCGGCCTTCCACCAGCCAGATGTCCAGGACTGGCAAAGGCGGCACATATGGCGTATGGCCTGCGTTGTGCAAATGCCAGTCTGAATCATCGTCCGATGAACTCCCCTCATCGCTGGTGGTGGTATCGACCACCAGATCACGAATGTCCTCGGGGAAGTTGCACTCAAGCCGATAGGCCATGTCGTAGCCCCGATCATTGATCCAGAACAGGCGCAGGTCTTCATGATCGAAGGGGTTGTCATAGCCGTGAATGGTCAGTTGGGACAGTGCGTTCTGGCTGTTTTCCACAATGTGATTGGGCAAATGTACGATCTGGTTATCACTGATATCCAGCGACCGCAGCCCGAGCGTCTCAGCCCAGGCAGGCCATTGGGTGAGCCCTGTTTCGTTCAACCACAAGGTCGAGAGGCGAAGACGTTCTATATCCGTGAAAGCGCCGATGACATTACCGGAGAGGTCCAGCTCGTCCAGGTTCGGGATGCGCATGAACAGATCAAAAGCGGCCTGATCGATGGTCAGCCTCATGCCCTCCAGGGACAAATGCGTCAGCTCCTGCATACCCGCCAGCCCCTCCGGCAATTGCGCAAGACCGCCACCCAGTATTTCCAGACGCCTGACTCGCGGAAAGCGCCCCAGCAGGCGGTTTATGTCCTCAGCGCCACCGGTGACTCTGCTCAGGGTCAGGTAGTTGATTTCCGCATAGTGCTGGGGCAAGTCAGGCATATCGGAAAATCCGTTGAAATCCAGGCCCTCAAAGAGCAGATTGCTCGAATGCATCGGCGACATCGAGTCACTGAAACGCCACGCCCGGCCGAGGGCGTCAGCGACGGATCGGCGGACCGCAAATCGCTCGCTACTGATGGCCGGGCCCGGCCCGATCGGGTGGACCCAACCCTCAAGCGCGCTGTGCAGGACTTCCCAGGACTGCAATCTGGCCCGGGTCGCCTCCAATATTTGCGGGATGCTCCAGCCTCTGAACATCAGGTTCTGCACGTGGACTTCAAGGCTCGGGGCTTCCGGATAAAGCACCGTCAGCATCGCGATCAGCTCGTCAGAGCTGGGGGGCAAATCGGGCAGGAATGCTCCAGCACCTCGCCCGCTCATTTCGTAGCCGAAACGACGATCTGCCAGCCGTGCAGGGCCGCGAAAACCGGGGGTAATTTCCTCAAGCCCGAGGATCTTGGCAACACGCTTGCGCTGGGACGTTGCATCACTGGCGAGCCGTTGGCGGAGCGCAGTTGCATCAGCCAGGCCGCTGGTGCTCATCACGCCTTCAGGCATGGCAGCCTCAGCGGCGGCGTAAAAGTTGTCCTGAGTGACAAGCACCTTGCCCGACTGATCGCATACCGCGTACCGGCTGCCCTGCTTGACCAGGATCCGCCGCTGCGTCGCTGAGCGCTCGCCAACCCCATCGAGCAAAGGCTCGCCGAAAGCGCCATCATGCAGCTCGATTCGCAGGTCCTTCGGCCAGCCGGGCAACTGTTCCAGACCGTGCAGGGCCAGTTTCAAGGTATCGGCGTTGTCGGACCGTGTTTCCAGGAAAAAACCCTCAAGCGCCTGATTGATCCGGACCTCCTGCAGATAACCGCGAGCCCTGCCGGCAATACCCAGGGGCACGGTCTGCATGGTTTGCATCGTTGTTCGCTGCTCCGTGCTCGCCTCAAGCAGCAACTCGCGAGCCGCCGCCGAAGTCATGCCCGGGAAATCACGTTTAATCAGCTGCACCAGCGGATCACTGCTGGCTTCGCGCCGCTGGTTCAGGCGCTCGAACAGCACCTGCGGCTGCCCGTCCCTCATCTGCAACACCCGCTGATTGAGCTCGAAACGCTCGATGGCATCGGTCAGGGCGGCGGGCGGTACCTGGTTCTCCAGATGCAGAGTGGTCAGTAAGGTCTGGTCAGTCCCAGTCACTGCCATTACCTCCTCAGCGGCTTTCTGCGAGAGACCGGCAACGGAATAGCCCAGACGCCTGAATGAGGTTTGCAGATCCCAGTGCAGTGGGTTTTCCCCATCGTGACGCCAGGCACCTGCGCCGTTGTGATTCAGCTGCGGCGTAAATCTTTTGCCGCGCGGCGCCTTCAGTCGCCATTTGTTCAGGGCCGTATCCAGCTCTACTCGATAAAACCGGCCCTCTATGCCGATGTAATCAGTGCCCTCATAGTTGAAAACGCCTTCGGCGCTGGGCTTCATGCCGGTGGGCAACAGCACATCCGCGGTGAAGGGCGTCAGGTCCGGCGACCACAGACGGGTCTGACCATCGGCCAACTTGACCGGGATCATCTTGCCGACAAATGCAGAGTCCTTGATCGCCGGTGTTTCGGCGGGCAACGCGGCTTTACCCGCAGCGGCGAACGCGGCCAGCATAGCCAGGTTCTCCGCGACGCTGGCCAGGTGTTTGAGCGCCTCATCCATATCGTGGTGGGCCCAGGCTTCAATACCTTCGAAGGTGTCCACCAGTAACTGCGACCCCGCCACGACCATCATCACTTCGCCCAGCACCGGCACGTACAGCGCCGCAAGATTGACGGCGTTCATGCCCAGTTCCAGATAATGGGCAAGACGCTTCTGGCGAGAGGCCCGGTCCTCATCACCAGTAGGCACCGCCAGCGCGCGGGCATCGTCCTTGATGCGCAACATTCGCTGAAAATGGAAATACTCCAGCAGCGAATAAGGGATCTGCTCGACCTCCAGTTTCAGATCGGCATTTGGGTCCACTTCGGAGACCACCCACTGGCGCGGGATCAGCCCCGTATCCCCCGGCACCGGACGCGTGCGTCGTGGGGTCAGGCAATCGCGAAGCTTGCTGATGAACTCGGCCCTGCGTCGTTGCGCGACAAAGCCGGCGAAGTACTGCTGATAACCAACATCGCGCAGCTTTGAGCGCAGCAGCTGCATGAACTGATCCAGCGAGTCGTACTCTTTAAGCGGGGCAGTCGGGTCGCCGGGGACATACACCACACAGCCGCTCAATCCTCGGGGTTGAAACACCAGCACATCGCGCAGGGTAAACCCGAGGAGTTTCAGGTACTGGATGTCCACCGGCCAGACAGACTTTCTTGCCGCCCAGTGCTCCGTCGCCGCCAGGATGGAGTCATACGCTCCCCCGGACAGCACCTCCGGCCCACGCATAAGGGCCAGATGTGCATCCACCTGCAGCGCATTGCGCATTTGCTGGCTGAGCAGATTCTTGATCTGCGCCGCATTAAGCCCCTTCGATGGCACAGCGCGGGCGACCGGCTCCAGCACAGCCTTGATATGCGCCTGATAGCGGCCACCCAGATCCAGCTTGCGACACAACGCCATGAACTTCGCTGGCGCGATCTTCAACGGATGGGGATAGCTGGTTTTCGCCGCCAACGTCGCCAGATTGGGCGTGCCATGAAAGATCACTGAATCGGCCGTTACGGCATCGACTTCTTCCTCATGAAAGTTCTGCAAAGCCGCCTGCAGCAACGATTGCACAGTAAAGCTGCGCTCCACTAGTTTGCTCGGCAAGGGCAACAGGCTGTCGGCAAACGTGACATGACGAAAATGATCGCGATCGACATCCAGCCCGAAGCCGAAGTGTTGCTCCAGAGCGTTGGCTAATAGAGGCCTGGCGAAGGTCGTGAGGTCCTGCAAACCGCTCAAAGCCTGGCGCATCTGGCTGCGCAGGTGATGGCTACGCAGCATGTCGCGATGCAGCCGCTCACGCAGCTCGGCCGTGGTGTAGACGTACCAGGACGGCACACTGGTTTTGATGAATGAATGATGAATCCGGGCTGCTGGTTGGCTCATTGCTCAACTCCTTTTGAAAGAGTGAGCACGTGATCAGGTTTGGCGCTTTGAATGGCAGTAGATAAATACCGCACGGTCCTCCGTTGGAGCGAGGCTTGCCCGCGAAGAACGATAACGCAGTCTGTCTGACACACCACAGCGGCTTTATCGCGGGCAAGCGCGCTCCTACGGATCTGCGCATCCACAGACTGCGCTACCATAGCGACCCGCCTCCATACCGAGCCAAACCGTGACCATCACCCGCCATGCCCAGATCGACTGGGACGAACAGGGCAACCCCCACTCCCGGGAGTTTTCCGACGTCTACTTCGCCACTGGCGCCGGCCTTGAGGAAACCCGCCATGTATTTCTGGTGCAAAACGACCTGCAAGCGCGCTTCAGCGCATTGCCGGCGAACGGGCGACTGGTGATCGGCGAAACCGGCTTTGGCACCGGGCTGAACTTTCTTTGCGCCTGGCAACTGTTTGCCGAATGCGCACCGCCCACCGCGCGCCTGCACTTTGTCAGCGTCGAAAAATTCCCCCTGAGCCGCGTCGACCTGCAAAGGGCCTTGGACCTTTGGCCGGAACTGTCGCCCTTTGCCGAACCTTTGCTTGAGCAATACGTCGCCATCCACGAAGGCTTCCAGCGTCTGGTATTCGACGCTGGACGCGTCACTCTGACCCTGCTGATCGGCGATGTGCTGCAGATGCTGCCGCAACTGGACGGGCAAATAGACGCCTGGTTTCTCGACGGGTTTGCCCCAGCAAAAAACCCTGAAATGTGGACCCCGGAACTGTTCGCCGAACTGGCCCGACTCGCCGCGCCGAATTCGACGATTGGCACCTTCACCAGCACAGGTTGGGTCCGGCGTGCCCTGAACGCTGCGGGCTTCAAAATGAAACGTGTACCGGGTATCGGCCACAAGTGGGAGGTACTGCGCGGCACCTTTCTCGGCTGGCCGGAAGAAGCCGCGCCCGCGCCTACGGTTAAACCCTGGTTCGCCCGCCCTGCGCCGGTCACTGGCGAGCGCAATGCCATGGTCATCGGCGGCGGCATGGCCGGTTGCACCAGCGCTGCAAGCCTAGCGGCAAGGGGTTGGCAGGTCACGTTGCTGGAGCGTCACAACGGTATCGCCCAAGAAGCTTCGGGCAATCCTCAGGGCGTGCTGTACCTGAAACTCTCGGCACACGGCACCGCGTTGTCGCAGCTGATCCTCAGTGGCTTTGGTTATACCCGCCGTGCTCTGGAGCGTCTGCAACGGGGTGTCGACTGGGACGCATGCGGGGTACTGCAACTCGCGTTCAATGACAAGGAAGCCCAGCGTCAGGCGCAACTGGCAGCGACGTTTCCCGAGGAGTTGTTGGGTCTCGTGGACAAACCGACCGCTGAAGTTCGCAGCGGCGTGGCACTGGCCAGCGGCGGTCTGTTCTTCCCTGAAGGGGGCTGGGTGCATCCCCCTGCGTTGTGTCGGGCAGCCGTTGATCATCCGAATATTGATCTGAAGCTTCATCAGAATGCACTGGAGTTGCGCCGCGAATCGGGCCAGTGGCAAGCGTGGGATGGCGACATTTTGCTGGCCAGCGCCGAAGTGGTGATCCTCGCGGGAGCGGCAGATATCAAGCAGTTCCCGGACAGCGCCAGCTTGCCGCTCAAGCGCATTCGCGGGCAGATCACCCGCCTTTCGCAAACCGCCACCAGCAGCGAACTGAGCACCGTGGTGTGCGCTGAGGGCTACGTCGCCCCGGCGCGTCTGGGCGAGCACACCCTGGGCGCCAGTTTCGATTTCACCAATGAAGACCTGAGCCCCACCACGGCTGATCATCTGGGCAACTTGCAGCTTTTGCAGGAGATCTCCGGGGACCTGGCTGAACGGCTCGGCGCAGCGCAATTGCCAGCAGAACATCTGCAAGGCCGGGCGGCGTTTCGCTGCACCAGCCCGGATTATCTGCCGATCATCGGGCCGCTGGCTGACAAGAACGCGTTCGTTCGGGCTTATGCGGCACTGGCTAAAGATGCGCGCCAGACCCCAGACGCGCCCTGCCCGTGGCTCGATGGCCTGTACATCAACAGTGGCCATGGCTCAAGGGGTTTGATCACTGCGCCGCTGTGCGCAGAACTGCTCGCCGCGTGGCTCGACAACGAACCCTTGCCCCTGCCCCGCAGCGTGGCCGAAGCCTGCCATCCGAACCGCTTCATGTTGCGGGAGTTGATTCGGGGGAAATAAGGACAGTGCACACCCTTTGGGATATGACGACGTGGGAGCGAGGCTTGCCCGCGATAAGGCTGGACGCGGTTCACTTTAGAATTTCGGTGCCCTCATCGCGGGCAAGCACCGCTCCCACAGGTGACTCGCACGCCTGCTATCCTCCCTTCTCCCCAAAAATCGAGCCAACCCATGCTTGAAGTAAAAAACGTCTTCAAGAGTTACGCCACCGCTCAAGGCCCGCTGGCGGTTTTGCGTGGGGTTGATCTGCGCCTGGCCAACGGCAGCAGCCTGGCCTTGATGGGCGAATCCGGGAGCGGCAAAAGTACCTTGCTGCATCTGGTGGCCGGGCTGGATCAGGCGGATGCGGGTCAGATCGAGATCGCCGGGCAACGTCTGGACCAGATGAACGAAGCGCAACTGGCGAACTGGCGGCGCACGGAAATCGGTCTGGTGTTCCAGCAGTTCAACCTGATCGGCAGCCTCAAGGTCGAAGATAATCTGGCGTTCCAGGCGCGGCTGGCCGGGCGTTTCGAGCCGCAATGGCAGGCGCAACTGGTTGAGCGACTGGGCCTGGGGGATTTGCTCAAGCGTTATCCCGAGCAATTGTCTGGCGGACAGCAACAACGGGTCGCAATAGGTCGTGCGCTGGCGTCGCGCCCCGGCTTGCTGCTGGCTGATGAACCCACCGGCAACCTGGATGAAGCCACCAGCGACGAGGTCCTGCAATTGCTGCTGGATTTGCTGGCCGATAGTTCCACCAGCCTGCTGATGGTCACCCACAGTCCGCGGGTTGCCGAGCGACTTGCCCAAAAAGTGATCCTGCATCATGGTCGCCTGGCAACCGGGTGCGAGGGCTGAGATGAAGGTTTTCTACTGGACCCTGCGCGCCCTGCTCAGCCATTGGCGACGGCACCCGGTGCAATTTTTCAGCGTACTCACCGGCTTGTGGCTGGCGACCGGATTATTGACCGGCGTGCAAGCGCTCAACAGCCAGGCGCGGCAGAGTTACGCCCAGGCCAGCCAGTTGATCGGCGGCGAACCGCAAAGCAGCCTTGCGACGGCCAGCGGTGCTGCGTTTTCTCAAAGCCTGTTCGTCAGCCTGCGCCGTGCGGGCTGGCCGGTGTCGCCAGTGGTGCAAGGGCGCATTACCCTTCAAGGGCTTGAAGATCGCCGCCTGCAACTGATGGGCATCGAGCCGGTGTCGTTGCCCAGTGGCTCGGCGGTGGCCGGGCAAACACTGGATACGCGGCAGATCGTCGACTTTCTCACACCCCCAGGACAAACCTGGATCGCCACCCAAACCTTGCAGGCACTGGGGCTGCACGAAGGTGATCAGCCGAGGACCGCAGACGGTAAAAGCCTGCCGCCGTTGCGCAGTCGGGTTGATATGGCACCGGGCGTGCTACTGACCGACATCGGTTTCGCCCAACCCTTGCTGAACATGCCCAATCAGCTCTCGCGCCTGCTGCTACCCAAGGATTTCGCTGCCAGCAACCCGGCTTTACCCACCGACTTGAACGAACAATTACAGCTCAAGAAAAGTGGCGACGAAAACAATCTGGCGCGTCTCACCGAAAGCTTTCATTTGAACCTGGACGCTCTTGGTGTGCTGGCGTTTGTGGTCGGACTGTTTATCGTGCATGCCGCTATCGGCCTGGCCCTCGAGCAACGTCGCGGACTGCTGCGCAACCTGCGCGCCTGTGGGGTCAGCGCCAGAATGCTGATCGCAACCCTGGCCGTGGAGCTGGGCGTGCTGGCGTTGCTCGGCGGTCTACTGGGCGTCGCCAGCGGTTATCTGTTGGCCAGTCTGTTGTTACCGGATGTCGCCGCCAGCTTGCGCGGGCTGTATGGCGCGGAAGTGGCCGGCCAGCTGAGCCTCAGTCCGACCTGGTGGCTCGGCGGTCTCGGTTTGAGCATCCTCGGCGCGCTGCTCGCCGGGGCCAATAGCCTGCTGCGGGCAGCACGTATGCCGTTACTGGCGCTGGCCAACGCTCAGGCCTGGCACCAGGCGCATAGCCGCTGGCTGCGCCGCCAGGCCTGGGTCGCCGGGGTTGCTGCCGTAGCGGCACTCGCCGCACTGCTGTTCGGTGACAGCCTGAGCAGCGGTTTTGTACTGATGGCGGGGTTGTTGTTGTCGGCCGCGCTGGGTCTGCCGGTGCTGCTTAACGGATTACTCAATGGATTGCTCGGGCGCAGCCGCTCGGTACTCGGCCAGTGGTTTCTGGCTGATTGCCGCCAGCAGTTACCCGCACTGAGCCTGGCACTGATGGCCTTGCTGCTGGCGCTGGCCGCCAACATTGGCGCGGGCAGCATGACCTCTGGCTTTCGACAGACCTTCGGCAACTGGCTGGAACAGCGCTTGACCGCCGAGCTTTACGTCACGCCGCAAAACGCTGCACAGGCGCCGCTGATGCAGGACTGGCTGACGCAACAACCCAATGTGGAAGCTGTGCTGCCCAACTGGCAGGTGCCTATCCAACTGCAAGGCTGGCCAGCGGATTTGTTCGGTGTGGTGGATCACGCGACCTACCGCGAGCACTGGCCGTTGCTGGAGTCGGTCAGTGGCGATCCTTGGGAGCAACTGACCAAGGGCGACAGCGTGATGCTCAGTGAACAATTGGCCAGGCGCCTCAAGCTGAAGGTTGGGGACACCCTGATCATTCCTGCGCCCGGCGCTCAATGGGCACCACGCATCGTGGGCATCTACGCCGACTACGGCAATCCCAAAGGCCATTTGCTGGTCAATGCCGAGCACTTGCTCCGGCACTGGCCACACTTGACCGCCAACCGCTTCAACCTGCGCATCGACCCCGTTGCAGTGCCAGCACTGATCAGAGAGCTGCAAGACCGCTTCGCGCTGGATGACAACCACATCATCGACCAGACCCAACTCAAAGGCTGGTCGACGCAGGTGTTCGAACGCACCTTCGCCGCCACCGCCGCTCTGAACAGCCTGACCCTGGCGGTCGCTGGCATCGCCCTGTTCATCAGCCTGCTGACCCAGAGCCAAAGCCGTCTGGGGCAACTGGCCCCGCTGTGGGCGCTAGGTGTGACGCGCCGGCAATTGATGCTGCTCAATCTCGGCCAGACCTGGCTGTTGGCGGTGTTGACGCTGATACTGGCGTTACCGTTAGGGCTGCTGTTGGCCTGGTGTCTGGACGCGGTGATCAATGTGCAGGCTTTTGGCTGGCGCTTACCGCTGCATATCTTCCCGGTGCAATTGCTTCAATTGGCGGGTCTGGCGTTAATGGCCACCCTGCTCGCCTCGGCATGGCCGCTGCTGAAGTTGTTCCGCACCCGGCCTGCCGATCTGCTGAGGAGCTTTGCCAGTGAAGCTTAACGGGCTGCTCATGCTGCTGCTTCTGGCCCTCGTCGGCTGCGATCAGCAAACCACACCTGAACAGGGTTTCGCGGGGCTGGGCAATCAGGCTGAACAGTTCACGCCCGTTACGCCAGGCCGCGCGTTCGCCTTCCCGCAGGATCACGCTGCACATCCGGGTTTTCGCATTGAGTGGTGGTACATCACTGCCAATCTCAAGGACGAAAAAGGACAGGATTTCGGCGTGCAGTGGACGCTGTTTCGCAATGCCCTGCGCGCAGGGGATCAGGGTTCGGGGTGGAATGAAGGGACGATCTGGATGGGCCATGCCGCTGTCACCTCGGCGACCCGACACTACGCCGCCGAACGTTATGCCCGAGGCGGCGTCGAGCAAGCCGGAGTCAAACTGGCGCCCTTTTCGGCCTGGATCGATGACTGGTCCATGAGCAGCGACACTCCAACAGCAAACCCTCTCGCCAGCCTGCAACTACAGGCCAAGGGAGCGCATTTTGCTTACCGGTTGCACCTGTCCTCCAGCAAGCCGTTGGTGCTGCAAGGTCAACAGGGTTTCAGCAAGAAGTCCGAACAGGGACAGGCTTCCTACTATTACAGCCAGCCGTATTTCGAGGCCAAGGGCGAAGTGACCCTCGACGGCAAACGCTATCAGGTCAGCGGCCCGGCGTGGCTTGACCGCGAATGGAGCAGCCAGCCGCTAACGGCCAACCAGACCGGCTGGGACTGGTTCTCGGTGCATCTGGAAGGCGGCGATGAACTGATGCTGTACCGCATGCGCCAGAAACAGGGTGAGCCTTACCTGACGGGCACCTGGATCAGCGCCAATGGCAATACCGAGCAATTGAACGCCAAAGACATCAGCCTTGAGCCACTGGCAGACACTGAAGTCGCCGGGCACAAAATGCCCACCCGCTGGTCCGTGAAAATCCCCGGCAAAGGATTGGATATCATCACCGTCGCGCTGAATCCCAAGGCGTGGATGGACTTGCAGATCCCTTATTGGGAAGGGCCGATTACCTTGAGTGGCAGCCACAACGGCGTGGGCTATCTGGAGATGACAGGGTATTGAGGGGTGCGCGGTGAGCGTGTAGGAATGCGCTCGCCCGCGATGCAGCGTAACGCGAGAGACGTGGGACCGGCTTCAGCCGGGAAGGCGGTATTTCAGACGATAAAGATCGGGTGGATGTACTGGCCTCTTCCCGGCTAAAGACAG
>NZ_JPQU01000033.1 GCF_000737245.1 Pseudomonas syringae
AACCCAGTCCACGGTAGCCTAGCCAACTGCTGTCCAACTTTTGGGGCGCACTTCATTCAACTGTAGGAGCGCGCTTGCCCGCGAAGAATGATGACGCGGTGTATCTGAAGCATCGCAGTGCCTAATTCGCGAGCAAGGTGGAGCGCCACCCCGGTCGCTCCCACAGAAGATCAACGAACCCGTGGGAGCGAATTCATTCGCGAAGGCTATGGATCAAACAAAAAATACAGCGAGGCATGCACACAAAAAAACAGGCCGGCTCTCAGGCCGCCTCGCGCGCTTTTGATCTTAGGCGCCCCATCAAACCACGCTGGCCGGAAGCCGATATTGATTTGGCGGGCAAACCGGCATGGATGCCGGTTTAGCCGCGCTGGGCCAGGGATGGCCCTTCGCGGCGGGCCCGCCGAATCAATGTCGGATTACGGGTATGCCGAGCGACAGCGAGGGACCGAGTGGTGGGGCAAGAGCGTTTTGCTTACTTTTGCGCTTTTTGTATAGACCGGAGACATCGCTCACACAAGGACTGCGTAAATCCTTAAAACCTCTTAATGCCCGCTCCCAGCCGCAGGCCCCGCCTTCGCCGTAAACGGCGGCTTCGCCAGCCAGACCAGCAGAATCAAGCCCATGAACACCCAGCCCATCAGGTGAAAGTAATCCACCGTGGACATCATGTACGCCTGGCTGTTGAGCGTCTGCTCCAGCTGCGCATACGCCTGAGGCCCGGCGCCGCCCAGGTTGTTCAGCGCCTCCCGGGTCGCCGGGTCGTAGGCGCTGATGTTTTCACTCAGATACGCGTGATGCTGATCCGCCCGGCGAATCCAGATCCAGGTGGTCAATGAGGCAGCAAAACTACCTCCCAACGTCCGCAGGAAGGTAGCCAGCCCGGAGCCGTCGGCAATCTGGTTCGGCGGCAGGTCCGACAGGAGGATGCTCAGGGTCGGCATAAAGAACAGCGCTACACCCGCGCCCATGAACAATTGCACCAAAGCAATGTGCTCGAAGTCCACTTCATTGGTAAACCCGGCGCGCATGAAACAACTGGTGCCAATCGCCAGAAACGCCAGCCCGGCCAGCAGCCGCAGGTCGAACTTGTGAGCGTATTTGCCCACGAACGGCGACATCAAGACTGGCAA
Organism: Pseudomonas syringae; assembly: GCF_000737245.1. Lineage (GTDB taxonomy): Bacteria > Pseudomonadota > Gammaproteobacteria > Pseudomonadales > Pseudomonadaceae > Aquipseudomonas > Aquipseudomonas syringae_J. The sequence goes on from NZ_JPQU01000033.1 coordinate 1,134, forward strand.
AATCCCGATCGGTGCTACCGCCAACCCCGCATAAGTGGCGGTATAGCCCATCTGCGTCTGTAGCCACTGCGGCAGCAACAGGTTTATGCCGAAGAACCCGGCATAGCCGCCGACCAACACCATGGTGCCGATACGAAAGTTGCGGAACGCGAACAGGCGCAAATTGACGATGGGATGCTTGTCGGTCATTTCCCAGATGACGAACACCGACAACGCAATGGCGGAGATCACGGTGCCAATGATGATGAAGTTGGATTCGAACCAGTCCAGGTCATTGCCCTTGTCGAGCACCACCTGCAAGGCACCAACGCCGATGATCAGGGTGATCAACCCGACATAGTCCATCGGCTGATAACTGGTGACCACCGGACGCTTGGCCATTTGCATGCGCACTACCAACACAGCGAACAGACCAATGGGAATGTTGATAAAGAAAATCCACGGCCAGCTGTAACTGTCGGTAATCCAGCCGCCCAGAATAGGCCCGGCAATCGGCGCGACCACTGTGACCATCGCCAGCAATGCCAATGCCATCCCCCTTTTCGCCGGAGGATAAACGGCAATCAGCAAGGTCTGTGTCATCGGATACAAAGGTCCCGCCACCACTCCCTGCAATACGCGAAAGCCCACCAGTTCGGGCATGGATTGGGAGATCCCGCACAGGAAAGAAGCTACGACGAACAGAATCGTTGCCCAAAGAAACAGCTTCACCTCACCAAACCGACGGCTCAGCCAGCCCGTCAATGGCAAGGCAATGGCATTGCTCACCGCGAACGAGGTGATCACCCAGGTGCCCTGCTCCGAGCTGACGCCGAGGTTGCCGGAGATGGTCGGCAAGGCGACGTTGGCAATCGTGGTGTCGAGGACCTGCATGAAGGTTGCCAGCGACAGGCCGATGGTGCAGAGCAACAAGCTGGGCGGCGTAAATGAAGCGGGTGCGTTGGCGCTCATCGCGAATCCCCGAAAACTTGACGGCGCCTCAGCAAAGGCCGAGGCACGTGGATTGGCGGATCAGCGCTGGGCGGTCTTGCCGGTGGCTGCGCTGTTTTCCTGAATCAGACGAGCAATCAGAGCATCCGCATCGGCCAGCTGCTGTTCGTAGACATTGGTGCTGAACGAGGCCTTTTTCGGCGGTTGTTGCGCCAGCACCGGCCCGCTCTGATCATGCAGATTGACGTTGACCACGGTGGACAGGCCGATGCGCAAAGGGTGTTCAGCCAGTTCATCGGCATTGATATGAACGCGCACCGGAACCCGCTGAACGATCTTGATCCAGTTGCCCGTGGCGTTCTGTGCAGGCAGCAACGCAAAAGCGCTGCCGGTGCCTGCGCCAAGGCTGTCGATGGTGCCGCTGTACTTCACATCGCTGCCGTACAGGTCGGATTCGATCTCCACTGGCTGACCAATACGCATGTTGCCCAGCTGGGTTTCCTTGAAGTTGGCGTCGATCCACAGCTCATTGAGTGGGATCACGGCCATCAACGCGGTACCCGGCTGGACGCGTTGTCCCAGCTGTACGGTGCGCTTGGCCACGTAGCCGGTTACCGGCGCGATCAAGGTGCTTCGGGCATTGGCCAGGTAAGCCTGACGTAACTGCGCGGCGGCGGCTTTGACGTCTGGATGGGACGAGACTTCGGTGTCATCCACCAACGCGACGCTGCTGGCCAATTGTTGTTGCACGTTGTTCAAGGCGCTCTGGGCGCTGATCAGATCGTCATGAGCGTGAGACAGCTCTTCCTGGGAAATCGCCCCGCCTGCCGCCAGATTCTTGCGTCGGTTGTAGTTGTCCTGAGCCTTTTTGACTTCGGCACGCTGGGCCGCCAGTTGGGCCTTCATGCCATCGACATTGCTGTACAGGCCGCGCACCTGACGCACAGTCTTGGCCAGATTGGCTTCGGCGCTCTGCAGACCAACTTCGGCATCACTCGGGTCAAACTGCAGCAGGACCTGACCAGCGCGGACCAGGTCGCCATCATCAGCGCCAATGCTGGTCACTGTGCCGGTCACCAACGGCGTGATCTCTACCACGTTGCCATTGACGTAGGCGTCGTCGGTGCTTTCATTCCAGCGGCCATACAGCTCGTGCCAGGCCCAAACGCCCAGCCCGCCGAGGATGACGATCAGCGCCAGACCGATCAGCAGGACTTTACGTTTGCGCGGGCTGCTGTCCTTTTTTGCGGCGTCTTGTTTGGAGGTATCTGTGTTTTCGCTAGCGGCAGTGGCCATGACGATTACCTTGAGTTAGTCAGCGAAGCAGTTGATGGGGTGGTTTCAACCGGGCTTTTGCCCTCGAAACCACCACCCAGGGCCTGCATCAACTGGATCGACAAATCGATTCGTTCGGCGTTGAGATCAGCCAATTGGCGTTGTGACTGGAGCAACTGCTGCTCGATGGTCAGCACGTCCAGGTAGTTACCGATGCCCGAGCCGTAGCGCTGGGTCACGGTATTGAAGGATTGCTGGATCACATCGGTAGCGTGCTGCCGGGCCTGAATCTGCCCGTCAATCTCGCGCAGCTGACCGATGTTGTCGCTGACATCGCCCAGCGCCCGGACCAGACTCTTGTTGTATTGCGCCACGGCCAGGTCGTAATCGGCATCCCGGGCATCCAGATCAGCGCGCAGACGACCGCCGTCGAACAACGGCAGGGAAATGGTGGGCGCAATATTGAAGAAGCGACTGGCCGAACCGAACAGCGCATCACCCAGCAGTGACTGGGTGCCGGCTGCAGCGCTGAGGTTCAGGTTCGGATAGAAATTGGTCTTGCCGGCGACGATATTCTTGCTCGCAGCCTCCACTCGCCAGCGCGCTGCGACGATGTCCGGACGACGGCCCAGCAACTCGGCAGGCAGCTGCGACGGCAATGCAACCACAGCAGGTTTGAGCAGGTTCGGTCGGGCAATTTCCTGACCGCGATCCGGTCCTTTGCCCAGCAACACCGCCAGAGCGATTTTCGCACTGCGCAGGCGCTTGTCCGCATCAATCAAGGCTTCCTGGGAGTTGGCTTCCAGGCTTTCGGTCTGTTGATATTGATACTGGCTGTCGATCCCGGACTTCAGGCGCTGGCTACCCAGATCCAGCAGCTGGCGGGTGCGTTTGAGGTCTTCGCTCGCCAGATCGTGGACGATATAAGCCTGACCCAGATCGCTGTAAGCCCTGGCAACGTCAGCCGCCAGGGTCAGGCGTGCGGCCTGCTCGTCGACCTCAGCCGCGCGAGCCTGGCCCAGCGCAGCTTCCCAGGCAGCCCGCTGGCCGCCCCACAGATCGAAGTTGTAATTGAAATTCACCGCCATACTGCGCAGGGTGCTGTAACGCCCGCCCGCCCCTTGCGGGTCTTGGTCGCGGGCCAGTCGGGAGCGGCTAACGCTGGCATCGGCGTCCAGGGTGGGCATGCGCGCCGCATCGGCAGCATAGGCCGAAGCCATGGCCTGGTGGGTACGCGCGTTGGCGACTTGCATGTCCGGGCTGTCGCGCAGGGCTTCGTTGATCAGACCGTCGAGTTGCGGATCACCGAGGTTTGTCCACCAGTCGCGCTTCGGCCAGGCCGCCGGAGACAGGTTGATGCCTTGCAGGCTTTGTTCGCTGTGCAGGCTTTTCGGATCAAGACGTGTGCCCTCAGTGGTCAGGCCACTGTAGTTGGCACAACCGGCAAGGCTCAGGGCGATCATCAGCAGGCTGTAGCGCGCCTGCAAAATCGAAGGGTTCATTCTGCACCTGCGTTTTTGAAGCTCAAGCGGGCGATGGTGATGGGGTCGTTGGCGTCGATCAGCACCTTGCTCAGGATCCGTTCCAGGCTGGCGACCTCTCCTGCGTCGAGCACGCTGAGCAAGCCATTCATGGCGTCAGCGCCAATCTGCGGCAGACGGTCGGTGATCGCCTTGCCCGCCGGCGTCAATGCCAGCTGCACCTGACGACGGTCAGACTCAGAGCGAGTGCGCTCGATGAGCTGTTTTTGCTCTAGGCGATCAAGCATTCGGGTCATGGATCCGCTGTCCAGGGACAGGTGCCGACACAATTCAGCAGGCTTGTCTGCCTTGAACTGGGCCACGATGATCAACACCTTGAACTGCGATGAAGTGATGTCGTAAGGCAGCAATTGCTGGTCAAGAAGGCGATCTTTCAGCGAGTTGGTACGACCGATGAGCATACCCATGATCGTCGACTGCTGATTATCGGGAGTGAAATGTTTCATGAATCCACCAAATTAGCTGCCTAGGCAGAGAATGTGGCGATATTACTGCCTAGGCAGCTAATAGCAAAGCTTTTATTAGCTTGCTTGGTATTTGAGTACGAACAGGCGCTAAGTCTGCGGAAAATCGTGCAGTGTCATTGGCACAACGCTGTCGTGTGGAAAACCTGAACCAGTAGGAGCGCGCTTGCCCGCGATAGCGATAATTCAGTCAAAAAATTATTGCCTGAACCACCGCTATCGCGGGCAAGGTGGATCGCCACCCCGGTCGCTCCTACAGGTCTGGGGTCATTCCGGTGGGATTCAAACAAAAACCGGCGTACCGCTGTGAAACCGAAACTCCGGATCCGGGCTTTCGATCAAGTCGCGCTCGGCCAACAGGATCTCTTCGATCTTGGCGTCTACATCCGCCTTGTCGCCGTAGGTATGGGCCAGCTTCAGGTAATCCTGAAAGTGCCGTGCTTCCGACTTCAATAACCCGGCGTAGAACTTGGCCAGCTCTTCGTCCAGATGCGGCACCAGGGCGGCGAAGCGCTCGCAGGAGCGGGCTTCGACAATAGCGCCGACGATCAACGCATCGGTGAGGCGATAGGGGTTGTGGTTACGAACCAGTTTGCGCAATGCCCCGGCATAGCGCGCCGAGCTGACGTTGGCCATCGGTATTTCGCGCTTGCGGATGATGCTCAGCACTTGCTCGAAATGTCGCAGTTCTTCCCGGGCCAGCCGCGACATTTTGCTCAGCAGATCGAACTTGTCGTTGTACTGAAACATGAACTGGAACGCCGCCCCGGCGGCCTTCTTTTCATTGTTCGCATGGTCGATCAGCAGGATATCCAGATTTTGCAAAGCGGCCTGGACCCAGCGGTCGGGGGTGCGGCAAAGGAGGAAGGCTTCGATTTCAGGGATCGGGTACATAGGCTCACAAATGGCCGGATGGGCAGGGCCGGGCATTATACGAGGGTGACCGGGTTGCGGCGACACAAATGCGCTGATCTGCATCAACGTCAGGTTCGGCGCAGTGCAACTATAGTTGTTGCTTGCATCAGGGATGCACGCCCTCAGGAGACACATCATGCAAGCGATTCGCAGCATTCTGGTGGTAATCGAAGCTGACCACGCCGACAGCCTGACGCTCAAGCGGGCGCGACTGATTGCTGGCGTCACGCAGGCGCATCTGCACCTGCTGATCTGCGATAAACAAAAGCATCCGCATACCGCCGTGCTGCTGGAGCTCAAGCGTCGCCTGCATGACGAAGGTTTTTCGGCCACCACTGAACAGGCCTGGCACGACAATCTGCATAACACCATCATCACCGTGCAGCAGGCCGAAGGCTGCGGTTTGGTGATCAAGCAGCACTTCCCGGACAACCCGATCAAGAAAGCGCTGCTCACCCCCGAAGACTGGAAACTGCTGCGCTTGTGCCCAAGCCCGGTATTGATGGTCAAAACCGACCGGCCGTGGACCAACGGCGTGGTGCTCGCGGCGGTGGACGTGGGTAATTCGGACGAGGCGCACAAGGCGCTGCATTACAGCATCGTCGACCATGGGTACGACATCGCTGCCGTGGCCAAGGCCAGCCTGCATGTGATCGCCGCCCATCCGTCGCCAATGCTGTCGGCGGCCAATCCGGTATTTCAACTCAAGGAGACCATTGAGGCGCGTTACCGCGAGCAGTGTCAGGCATTCCAGAGCGAATTTGATATTACTGACGAGCGCCTGCACATCGCCGAAGGTCCGGCCGACGTGTTGATCCCTTATACCGCCCGGCAACTGGGCGCGGCGGTGACGATCATCGGCACCGTCGCCCGCACCGGCATCCCTGCTGCCCTGATCGGCAATACGGCAGAAGTGGTGCTCGATTCACTGGAGAGTGATGTGCTGGTGTTGAAGACCGAAGAGATCATCGGGCATCTGGAGGAGTTGTTGGTGTAGCAATCCTTCCTAGCGGAGCTGCTTCTGTGGGAGCGGTGCTTGCCCGCGATACGTACACCACGGATGTCTGTTAGATCGCGTAGACCTTATCGCGGGCAAGCACCGCTCCCACAGGATCTCATTCCATTCAAAAATCAGGCTTTACGCTTCCCATCCAGCCGACGCAAATGGCAGGTGACTTCTTCCCGGTCGTGATACAGCTGCTTGCAGCCGATTTCGACGCGGATGCCACGGGCTTCAAAACCCTCTTCGATGCGTTGCAGCAAACGGCTGACTTCGGCATAGCGCTGTTTCATCGGCAGTTTGAGGTTGACCACCGCCTCACGACACAGGCCCTCGCCCAGCCAGGTTTCCAGCAAGGCAGCATTACGTGCAGGCTTCTCGACGATGTCGCACACCATCCAGTCCACTGGCTGACGGGGCTTGTAGGTAAAGCCGTCGGCCATCAGGTGTTGAACCAGCCCGGTGTCCATCAGGCTTTCGGCCATGGGCCCGTTGTCGATGGCAGTGACCAGCATGCCGCGACGCACCAGTTGGTAAGTCCAGCCACCCGGTGCAGCGCCAAGGTCGACGCCGGTCATATCACCCGACAGACGCTCGTCCCATTGGTCCCGAGGAATGAAGTGGTGCCAGGCCTCTTCCAGCTTGAGGGTCGAACGGCTCGGCGCTTCCCGGGGGAATTTCAGACGCGGGATACCCATGGGCCACATCGCGCAATTATCGGCTTCGGCCAGGCCAAGGAACACTTCGCGACCGCTTTTGAAGGTCAGCAACAGACGCGGCTTGCGTGGGTCGTCGACCAGCTTGCCCGCCTCGGTCAGGGCCTTGCGCAAGGGGGCTTCGAACTTGCGACAAAAGTTGGAAAGCTCCTTGCCGTCGTTGGTGTCCACCACCTCTAGCCACAGGCTGCCGCAGGTGGCGAAGCTGGCCATGTGCGAGAGGATAACGCTGATGCGGTCGGTTTCCGGCAGGTCCAGGAATACGCCGCGGGCCCATTGCCGAGGGAAGATCAGCTTGGAAAAACGCTGGCCCTTCATCAGCCGCTCGGCGCCGTCGTCTTCGGTGCAGACAAACTCGGCGTACGCCGCACTCGGTTTGGCTTTGGCATAACCGGAAACATTCAGTCGCGCCGCGTGCTCGGCGATCTCCGAACAGACCTCGCCTTCAAAGCCCGGACGGCAGTGCATAAACAGAGTATTCATGGGGTGCTCCTGAACAGCGACCAGCAGCGATCACTAACAGGCGGTCTCGGTGACCTATACCTGAGGGTTAATCTCAGCGACGCAAAAGGCGAGCATGATAGCCGAATCAGGAACCACTGGCTTGGCTAGTGGGTCCAGTATTACAACAGTCATTAATCGCAAGCATCGTCATGACCGGCTCATGTTCCGTAAACAACAGAGCAGATGCCCGCTTGCAAAACCCGGTCCGTACCGTGCGGACGCGTCAAAAGGAGTTACTTCATGTCCTCCCTCGATAGCCTGAAAAGCCTTAAAACTCTAGAGATCGACAACAAGACTTTTCACTATTTCAGCCTGCCCGAAGCCGCCAAATCACTGGGGGATCTGGACAGACTTCCGATGTCCCTCAAGGTCCTGCTGGAAAACCTGCTGCGCTGGGAGGATGACAAAACCGTCACCGGCGAAGATCTCAAGGCCCTGGCCGCCTGGCTGACAGAGCGTCGCTCGGACCGGGAAATACAGTACCGCCCTGCCCGAGTACTGATGCAAGACTTCACCGGCGTGCCAGCAGTTGTCGATCTCGCCGCCATGCGCGCCGCCGTGGCCAAGGCCGGGGGCGACCCGCAGCGCATCAATCCGCTGTCGCCAGTGGATCTAGTCATTGACCATTCGGTAATGGTCGACAAGTTCGGCGACGCCAGCGCCTTCGAGCAGAACGTGGACATCGAGATGCAGCGCAACGGCGAGCGCTACGCATTTCTGCGCTGGGGCCAGAGTGCCTTCGATAACTTCAGCGTAGTGCCACCGGGCACCGGTATCTGCCATCAGGTGAACCTCGAATATCTGGGGCGCACGGTATGGACCAAGGATGAGGACGGCCGCACCTACGCCTTCCCAGACACACTGGTCGGCACCGACTCCCATACCACGATGATCAACGGCCTTGGCGTGCTGGGCTGGGGTGTGGGCGGCATTGAAGCCGAAGCCGCCATGCTCGGCCAGCCGGTGTCGATGCTGATCCCGGAAGTCATCGGCTTCAAATTGACCGGCAAACTCAAGGAAGGCATCACCGCCACCGACCTGGTGCTGACGGTGACGCAAATGCTGCGCAAGAAAGGCGTGGTCGGCAAATTCGTGGAGTTCTACGGCGACGGCCTGGCTGATCTGCCCCTGGCCGACCGCGCCACCATCGCCAACATGGCACCGGAATATGGCGCGACCTGTGGCTTCTTCCCGGTGGACGAGGTGACGCTGGAATATCTGCGCCTCTCGGGTCGCCCAGACCAGACCGTGAAGTTGGTGGAAGCCTACTGCAAGGCCCAGGGCCTATGGCGCCTGCCCGGTCAGGAGCCGGTGTTCACCGACAGTCTGGAGCTGGACATGGACACGGTCGAAGCCAGCCTTGCCGGTCCGAAACGTCCTCAGGATCGGGTGGCGCTACCCAATGTTGCCCAGGCGTTCAGTGATTTCCTGGGTCTGCAAATGAAACCTACCCAGAAAGACGAAGGCCGCCTGGAAAGCGAAGGTGGTGGTGGTGTCGCAGTGGGTAATGCCGATCAAGTCACCGGCGAAGCCGACTATGAATACAATGGCCAGACATATCGCTTGAAAAACGGTGCGGTGGTGATCGCTGCCATTACCTCGTGTACCAACACCTCCAACCCCAGCGTGATGATGGCTGCCGGGCTGGTCGCCAAGAAGGCAGTGGAAAAAGGCCTGAAAACCAAACCATGGGTAAAAACCTCGCTGGCTCCGGGCTCCAAAGTGGTCACCGATTACTACAAAGCAGCGGGTTTGACTCAATACCTCGACGCCTTGGGGTTCGATCTGGTGGGCTACGGCTGTACAACCTGCATCGGCAACTCCGGACCGCTGCCCGAGCCTATCGAAAAAGCCATCCAGCAATCCGATCTGACCGTGGCTTCGGTACTGTCCGGCAATCGCAACTTCGAAGGCCGGGTGCATCCGCTGGTCAAAACCAATTGGCTGGCTTCGCCGCCTTTGGTAGTGGCTTACGCCTTGGCAGGCAGTGTGCGGGTCGACATCAGCAGCGAACCTCTGGGTGAAGGCGCGGATGGTCAGCCGGTTTACTTGCGGGACATCTGGCCTACCCAGAAGGAGATCGCCGAAGCAGTCGAGCAGGTCAATACCGGGATGTTCCATAAGGAATACGCCGAAGTGTTTGCCGGGGACGAGCAATGGCAGGCCATTGAAGTGCCGCAGGCCGCTACTTATGTGTGGCAGGAAGACTCGACTTATATCCAGCATCCACCGTTCTTCGACGAAATTGCCGGACCACTGCCGGTGATCGAGGATGTTCGCGGCGCCCGAGTCCTGGCGTTGCTGGGTGACTCGGTGACCACTGACCACATTTCCCCGGCGGGCAACATCAAGTCCGACAGCCCGGCTGGCCGCTACTTGCGTCAACAGGGCGTCGAGCCACGGGACTTCAACTCCTACGGCTCACGCCGGGGCAATCATGAAGTGATGATGCGCGGCACGTTCGCCAACATTCGTATCCGCAACGAGATGCTCGGCGGCGCAGAAGGCGGCTACACCCTGCACGTCCCCACTGACGAGAAAATGCCGATCTACGATGCCGCCATGCGTTATCAGGCCGAGGGCACGCCGCTGGTGGTGATTGCCGGTCAGGAATACGGCACCGGCTCCAGCCGAGACTGGGCGGCCAAGGGCACCAATCTACTAGGGGTCAAGGCCGTTATCGCCGAGAGCTTCGAACGGATTCACCGCTCCAATCTGGTTGGCATGGGCGTACTACCGTTGCAGTTCAAGAATGGCCAGAGCCGCAAGAGCCTGAACCTGACCGGCAAGGAGACGCTGGAAATCAGCGGTTTGACCCATGCCAATCTGCAGCCGGGCATGAGTCTGCGTTTGACCATTACCCGGGAGGACGGCAGTCAGGAACCGGTTGATGTGCTGTGCCGTATCGACACCTTGAATGAGGTCGAATATTTCAAGGCAGGAGGGATTCTGCATTACGTGTTACGGCAGTTGATCGCGTCGTAGCTATTAAGTGAGCATCTGTGGGAGCGGTGCTTGGCATGGGCGGCATTCCGACGATAGGGGCCTCGCGCTCTAAAGTGAATTGCGTCCAGCCTTATCGCGGGCAAGCACCGCTCCCACAGGATGTCATTCCAATTCAGGTTCAGATTTAGAACACAGGGGCGATAAACGAACAGATTTATCGCCTTGTCTTCCTCTAGGCTCTTCCGCAAAATTAACCATCTGGTACATTTTGCTGAAACCGCATCCTTCGATCCCTGATGCGGCCTCTAATAAGAGCCGATCGCCATGAACGCAACCCGCAAACCGTCCATCCTAGCCGGCCTTATCGGTTCGGGTATTCAGGCCTCACGCACCCCTGCCCTGCATGAACATGAAGGCGATGCCCAAGGCATGCGCTACCTGTATCGCCTGATTGACCTCGACGCCTTGAAGCTCGATATCAGCGCCCTGCCCGAGCTGCTGAACAGCGCCCAGCGCATGGGCTACACCGGGTTGAACATTACCTTCCCCTGCAAGCAGGCCGTGATCCCTCTGCTCGACGACCTGTCGGCAGAAGCCCGGGGGATTGGTGCGGTGAACACCGTGTTGTTCAAGGATGGCAAATGCATCGGGCATAACACCGACTGCCTGGGGTTTGCCGAGGGTTTCCGGCGCGGTTTTAACGATGTATCACGCAAACGCGTGGTGCAGATGGGTGCCGGTGGCGCCGGTGCGGCGGTGGCGCATGCGTTGCTGGCCGAAGGCGTTGAACAACTGAGCATCTTTGAAGTGGACCCGGCGCGGGCACAAGGCTTGGTGGACAACCTGAACGCGCATTTCGGCGCTGATCGGGCAGTGGTGGGTCGCGACTTGGCGGCCGCCATGGCAGCCGCCGATGGGCTGGTCAACACCACGCCGGTGGGCATGAGCAAACTGCCCGGCACGCCGCTGCCGCCCCAGCTTTTGCATTCGGGTTTGTGGGTCGCGGAAATTATCTATTTCCCGCTGGAAACCGAGCTGCTCAAACACGCCCGTGAACTGGGTTGCCGCACCTTGGACGGCGGCACCATGGCGGTGTTTCAGGCGGTCAAGGCATTCGAGTTGTTCAGCGGGCAGACGGCGGATGCGGGGCGGATGCAGGAGCATTTTCACAGCATGAACGGTTGATGCTGTTGGAGCGTGTGGGCGGCATTCCGACTTGCCCGCGAACGGCACACCTTGGAATGGCAGATGGACCGCGTCATCGTTCTTCGCGGGCAAGCCTCGCTCCAACAAACTCCTTCGATTCCAGGCTCCTAAGGCCGCAGGTAACGAGTCACCGAATCACACAGCATCGCCTTGTGGCGTTCTTTTATTTCGTCATTGACCAGCTCAATCTGGAAAATCTCGGAAAAAGTGTGGCGGTTGGAGATGCGGTAGAAACAGAACGAACTGATCATCAAGTGCAGATCAATGGCATCCACGCCTTGGCGGAACACTCCTTCGCGCTCACCTCGACGCAGGATCTTGTCGAGGATGCTGACAATGTTCTGGCTCAACTCGCGTATGGTCGGTGACTGTTTGACGTTCTCGCCGTTGTGGATGTTCTCGATGCAGACAATGCGCACGAAATCGACATTGCGGTCGTGGTGGTCGAAGGTGAATTCCACCAGCCGCTGAATCGCCTGCATGGGCTCCAGCGCATCCAGATTGAGGCCGCTTTCGGTGCGGCGTATGTCGCCATAGAGTTTTTCCAGCACTTCGGCGTACAGCTGCTCCTTGCTGTTGAAATAGTAATAAATCATCCGCTTGGAGGTTTTGGTGCGCTCGGCGATGGCATCGACTCGCGCACCGGACAAGCCCTGGGCGACAAATTCGGCGATAGCCGCCTGCAAAATGTCGTCGCGAGTTTTCTCCGGGTTGTTCTTGCGCCCCGTCGGCGATGCCCGAACCCGAGCAATTACAGCACTGTCGTCGATAGTTTTCATATTCGGATGGGTAACCACGGTCATATCGGGGCGGTGCTGTGTTTTCACACAGTCTCGGATCCGCCCTCGAAACTCAAAACGACTGCGCCAGGTGGGTCAAAGCCTGGCCTGACGCGCCGCGCCGCTGCGTGTCTTGGCCATCGCTGCCAGACGTACAGCAACATTGGCCGCACCGTAACCCACATAGCCATTCTTGCGCTGCAAAATCTCGAAGAAGAACCGGTCATCGAACGGCTCGGTGTAAACGTGAAACAGCTCGCCACCTTGAGCGTCACGGTCATAGAGCACGTTGTAATAGGCCAGTTCGCTAAGGAATTCGTCATCGAAATCAAAGCGCGCGGCCAAATCGTCGTAGTAATTGAGCGGGATGTCCAGCAGCTTCAAGCCAGCATCTTTGGCCCGGCTGACTTCGGCGAAGATATCCTCACAAGCAAAAGCAATGTGATGCACCCCTGAACCGCGGTAACTGGACAGCGCGTGGGAGATCGCCGTGTTGCGGTTCTCCGAGATATTGAGCGGCAAACGCACGGTGCTGCAACGGCTGCGCAGGGCACGGCTTTTCACCAGGCCATAAGGGTCGGGCAGCACCACTTCGTCGTCGGCTTCGAAATCCAGCAGGCTTTTATAGAACAGCACCCAACTGTCGAGACTGTCGGCGGGCAACGCCATGGCCATATGGTCGATGCGCTGCAAGCCACCGTCTGCCTGAGCGTTAGGGTTGATGACAAAATCGGTGTCGTAAATCGACTCACCTGGCGCGGCAGGCTCCACCAGATAAATCAGACTGCCATCCGGTGCCCGGACCGACGGGATTTCCCGCTCATTGGGGCCGACAAGCCCGCGATACGGCTGGCCTTTGAACGCCTGAGCACGCTCCAGCGCCGACGAGCCGTTTTCCACTCTCAACGCGGTGGCACACAGCGAGGGACCGTGAGCTTCGAAAAAACTGTGGGCAAACGAATACGGCTCGGCATTGAGGACAATCTTGATATCCCCCTGCCCCATCAAACTCACGGCCTTGGAACGGTGTTGACCCAGCCTGGCGAACCCGAGGTTGCCCAGCCACCCAGCCAGACGTGCGCGCTGATCGTCATCGACGGCAAACTCGAGAAATTCGACGCCGTTATAGGTGCTCGCCGGCGGCGGACTGAAGAGCAGGTCCTTAGCTACGGGTTGCTTTTCCTGCTCCAGCAACAAGCGGGTTTTTTCCTCCAGATACAACAATGAACGCAGGCCGTCGGCCGCATTGGCGCGGGGCGGCGCGGCACGGAAACCGTCATTGAAGATTTCCAGAGACAGCGGGCCGGTGTAGCCGCTTTTCAGGATCGGCGCCAGGAAGCCCGGCAAGTCAAACTCGCCCTGGCCGGGGAAGCAGCGGAAATGCCGGCTCCATTCCATGACATCCATGGCCAGAATCGGCGCGTCAGCCATCTGTACGAAGAAAATCTTGTCGCCGGGGATCTGTGAGATGGCACTGGGATCGCCTTTGAGGGACAAGGTATGAAAGCTGTCGAGCAACACGCCCAACGCCGGATGGTCGATCTGCCTGACCAGGTTCCAGACCTGCTGCCAGGTATTCACATGCCGCCCCCACGCCAGCGCTTCGTAGCCGATGCGCAGCTGCCGGGCACCGGCCCGCTCCGCCAACGCCGACAAGTCGTCCAGCAGGATGTTTTCTTCGCCCAGGGAGTCGGCGGCGCTGTTGCTGCAGACAAGTACCAGATCGGTGCCTAGCTCCTGCATCAGATCAAACTTGCGTTCGGCACGCTCCAGATTGCGCTGCAGTCGGTCGCGGCGGCAGCCTTCAAAATCCCGGAAAGGCTGGAACAGGGTGATGGCGATTGCCAGGTCCGCGCAGATCTGCCGCACATGCCGCGGGCTGCCATCGTAGTAAAGAAGGTCATTTTCGAAGATCTCGACACCGTCAAAGCCTGCGGCGGCGATGGCTTCGAGTTTTTCCGGCAGGGTACCGCTCAACGAAACGGTGGCAATCGAACGATGCATGTCTGACTCCTGTGAGATCGCGACCTCTGCGGATCGCATGCCTGATGCAGCCAAGGTACCGCTCAGCGAGGGACGGATTTGGGCTGATTGAATTATTCTCTCGCCCATTCCCAACCGCAATTCAAAATGTACCAACCGGTTAGTTTAATGTTCGATAATCGCCCAAAAGCCGGTTTGAGCGATTGACGCTGTCGCTCGGCGTGCGCACCATCTGCCTCACATTGTCGGACAAAATGAACAACCTGAAGTTGAACAGCCGTCGATAACACCCTTTGCAAGCACACCACAATAATTTCAAAAACAGGTCACGCCCATGCCTTCTCACAAAGCCCAATCCCCCGGCCGTCTCACGCCTTGCGGCCATCCTTTACCCGTTTTGTTATCGACAGAAGCCAACTCAGGCTCGCTTTTGTACGAAACGCGTATCGGATTGCCCGCAGCCTGATTAAAATCCAGCCCCTTTCAAATCAGCTCCTTGGGTTTATAGCCCCGTCGTTTATCAAGGCAGTTGAGCTCGCGACCTTCTGACGGTCGCGATAGGAGGCGCTTTTTCAGTTCGATCCAGCTTGCACCCGGATCCTTGAACGGATGGCTTGACCATGATTCACACACACTCGACGTCTGATGCAGCAAAAGAATCAGCAAAAGTCGCCACTCCCCATGCCAGCATGGGTAGCAAATTTCGCGACGCCATGGCGGTGGGTACAACCCGCTGGGGCATGCTGGCGCTGGTGTTTTTCGCCACCACGCTCAACTACATCGACCGCGCAGCCCTTGGCGTGATGCAACCGATTCTGGCCAAGGAAATGAGCTGGACGGCCATGGATTACGCCAACATCAACTTCTGGTTCCAGGTGGGCTATGCCGCTGGTTTCCTGCTGCAAGGCCGGTTTATAGACAAGGTCGGCGTCAAACGCGCCTTCTTCCTCGCGGTACTGCTCTGGAGCGTTGCCACCGGTGCCCATGGCCTGGCCACGTCGGCCACTGGCTTCATGATCTGCCGATTCATTCTCGGCCTGACTGAAGCCGCCAATTATCCAGCCTGCGTCAAAACCACACGGGTGTGGTTCCCGGCCGGTGAGCGGGCCATCGCTACGGGGATATTCAACGCCGGGACCAACGTTGGCGCGATGCTGACCCCAGCACTGCTGCCGTTCATCCTGACCGTCTGGGGCTGGCAGGCGGCGTTCATCTGCATGGGCCTGCTGGGCCTGGTCTGGGTAGTGACCTGGCGTCTGAAGTACTACAACCCGGAAGAACACCCCACCGTCAGCCGGACAGAACTGGACTACATCAACGACAACGCAAAACCCGAGCCGGTCAAGGTCCCTTTCTCGCATATCCTGAAAATGCGCGGTACCTGGGCGTTCGCAGTGGCCTACTCGCTGACCGCACCGGTGTTCTGGTTCTACTTGTATTGGTTGCCGCCGTTTCTCAATCAGCAATACAACCTGGGCATCAGCGTCACGCAAATGGGCATCCCGTTGATCCTGATCTGGCTGACCGCCGACTTCGGCAGCATCGGGGGCGGCATTCTCTCTTCCTGGCTGATCGGCCGAGGCATGCGTGCTACCACGGCAAGGCTGTTGTCGATGCTGATTTTCGCCTTGACCATCTGCAGCGTGGTGTTTGCCGCAAACGCCAGCGGGCTGTGGGTCGCCGTGCTGGCCATTGCCTTGGCAGTTGGTGCGCATCAGGCCTGGACCGCGAATATCTGGAGTCTGGTGATGGATTACACCCCCAAACACCTGATGAGCACCGTGTTCGGCTTTGGCGGCATGTGCGCGGCCATTGGCGGGATGTTCATGACCCAGATCGTGGGTGCAGTGCTGACGGCCACCAATAACAACTACAGCGTGTTGTTCACCATGATTCCAGCCATGTATTTCCTGGCCCTGATCTGGATGTACTTCATGGCGCCGCGGCGGGTCGAACCTCTCAAGGAGTGAAACACAAGCACTGAAACGCCAGCACCGATCCACTGCATGACAAAAGGCCGCTGCCCCGCCAGCGGCCTTTTTATTGCGCCCTGTATTAGGTGCAGAAACATCCCACAAACATTTCCTTCAGCCTGATCCTACAAAACACTGGAATTGCGCGCCCCCAATCAGGGAAGCTTGCCGCCCCACCGCTGGACCCAACTTCAGTGACGAGCTTGTGCAAGCGTAAATGGACTCAATGAACACTCCCATGCCAGCGATACGCTGGATCAGCCTGATCTTGTTAAGCCTGGGCTACGACCTGGCATTGAGCCATGGCGAGCTCACTCTCCCCGCCACAGTCACCTTCGGCCTGCTGATGATGGCTGGCGTCTGCGTGACCCAGTTCAAGCAGCCCGTGGTTGTCTGGTTCGGCCACGGCCTGTTCATTGCCCTGGCGATTGCACTGGCCAGTCATTGGTTGCCCGGTTTCTACAGTGAGCGGGTCATCGCTGCACAACGCTTTTCAGAACACGCAGCCCCCTTCTCGATGTACCTGAACCTCGACAAACCCCTGATTGGTTTGTGGATTCTGCTGGCCTGCCCTTGGGCCCTCAAGGCAGTACGCGCTGGACAAGTCGTGAAAACCTCGCTGCTGACGCTTACGGGCACCGGCCTTCTATGCATTAGCGCTGCAGTGATGCTCGGCATTATCGGCTGGGCACCCAAGTGGCCCGAGCAAAGCATGCTCTGGCTGTTGAACAACCTGCTGTTGGTGACACTGACCGAAGAGCTGCTGTTCCGCGCTTACCTCCAGGGTGGACTCCAGCATCTATTGCGCCGCTTTCAATATGGTGGCGCGCTAGCGCTGGCGTTGGCCGCCGCGGTATTTGGGCTGGTGCATCTAGGCGGCGGGTGGCAGTGGGCGCTGCTCGCGGGCGTTGCAGGTATCGGTTACGGACTGGCATGGCGCTATGGAGGTTTGCCGGCTGCAGTGGCGACCCATTTCGGAGTCAATCTGCTGCATTTCAGTCTGTTCACTTACCCGATGTTCGACCGTTGAGCCATTGTCTGGCGTCAACCAATCGCCATTCATTTGCTATCCCCGCTCAATAAATGGGTTAGTTTGTCGATAACGTCACAAAGCCCCAGCGGATCGGACAGCTCATGCGTAACAACCAGCCCATTACTCAACGCGAACGGACATTTCCTGCACAACAGCGATTGATTTCCACCACCGACGCCAAGGGCGTGATCACCTACTGCAACGATGCCTTTGTAGAAATCAGCGGCTTTCCCCGTGAAGAGCTGCTGAAGGCACCGCACAACCTAGTGCGTCACCCGGATGTTCCGTCCGCTGTGTTCGAGCATATGTGGACCACGCTCAAAAATGGCCTGCCGTGGATGGGTATCGTCAAGAATCGCAGCAAGAACGGCGACCACTACTGGGTCAACGCCTATGTCACGCCGATGTTCGAGAACCAGAAAGTCGTGGGCTTCGAATCCGTGCGGGTCAAACCCACGGCCGAACAGATCAAGCGCGCCGAGGCTTTGTACACCCGCCTGAACAACGGCAAGTCGGCGATCCCGAGCCGCGACAAATGGCTGCCGGTGCTGCAGGACTGGCTGCCGTTCATCCTGGTCAGCCAGCTCAGCTTCTTGATTGGCGTCTGGCTCAATACCAGTTGGGGCTTTGCCCTGGCAGCCGGTTTGTCGGTGCCTCTGGGCCTGCTGGGTCTGAGCTGGCAACAGCGCGGCATCAAACGCCTGCTGCGCCTTGCAGAACAGACGACCTCCGACCCGCTGATCGCGCAGATGTACACCGACAGCCGTGGTCCGCAAGCGCGTCTGGAGATGTCGATCCTCAGTCAGGAAGCACGGATGAAAACCTGCCTGACGCGCCTGCAAGATACCGCCGAACAACTCAACGGCCAGGCGCGGCAGTCCAACGCCCTCGCCAACGCCAGCTCCACCGGCCTTGAGCGCCAGCGAGTGGAAACCGAACAAGTGGCAACCGCCATCAACCAGATGGCCGCCACCACTCAGGAAGTGGCCAGCCACGTTCAGCGCACTGCCGATGCCACCCAGCAAGCCAACCAGCTGACCCGCCGCGGACGAGACATCGCCGGGGAAACCCGCGAGGCCATTCAGCGCCTGTCGACTGCCGTCGGTGAAACCGGCCTGACCGTCACTCAACTGGCCCACGACAGCGACGAAATCGGCGGCGTAGTCGATGTGATCAAAGGCATCGCCGACCAGACCAACCTGCTGGCACTCAACGCCGCCATTGAAGCGGCTCGCGCCGGGGAAATGGGCCGTGGCTTTGCGGTAGTGGCTGACGAAGTTCGTCAATTGGCACAGCGCACCACCGAATCTACCGGGCAGATTCACGGTCTGATCGCCAAGCTGCAAAGTACCGCCAACGCCGCCGTGCAAACCATGAACGCTGGCCATCGCCAGGCCGAGGAAGGCGTTGCCAAAGTTCTGGAGGCCGATCAGGCGCTGATCGGCATCAGCGAAGCGGTGGCCAACATCACCGACATGACCAGCCAGATCGCCGCCGCCACAGAAGAACAAAGCTCCGTGGCCGAAGAAATCAGCCGCAACATCGCCACCATTGCCACCCTGGCCGACCAGACCTCCGACGAAGCCCAGCGCTCTGCCGTCCTGAGCGGCGAACTGACCGATACCGCCAATTCGCAGTATTCGCTGGTGGAGCGATTTAACCGCTAGTTCGCACGCGCTGCAGCAAACCCCGGCAAACCTGGTTTGTCGGGGTTTTTTATTGGCCGCATGGCGGTCTGCCAGATAAACCGCCATCGCTGGCCTCGTAACCTCGGTGAGCTCCTACCGACCGAGGTGTACCTGAGAGAACATAAAACCTGAAGGAGCGCACGAGCAATGCGAGGCCGCGATAGAGGTCTGTCTGACACACCGCCATCGCTGGCCTCGTAACCTCGGTGAGCTCCTACCGACCGAAGTGTGCCTGAGAGAACATAAAACCTGTAGGAGCGCACGAGCAATGCGAGGCCGCGATGGCGGTCTGTCAGACACACCGCCATCGCTGGCCTCGTAACCTCGGTGAGCTCCTACCGACCGAGGTGTGACTGAAAGAACACAGGACTTTTAGGAGCGCACGAGCACCGCGAGGCCGCGATAGCAATCTGTCTGATACACCGTCATCGCTGCCCTCGTAACTTCGGTTAGCTCCTACACGATTGCACTCCAATTCATACAACGTCCTACAAACCCCACGAACTAAATGGAAGCACTGCGTAGGCAACTTCCGAAAGTAGATACCTACAGCAATTTCCATACTTTTCAGCGCCCAAGTGCGTTGACAGCCATATCCAGATCCTATTACTTGAGTTTCAGAAGTAGCGTTACATACAGGATTATTTCTAATTGTAGGACCCTTCCTACAAACTACTTCTGAACACTTAATTAATTGAGATTGCGCTGCATCGCGGCGTGATTCGGAGAACATAATGAACGCATCACAAAAATTCGACTTCGCTGCCCCCTTCGTTTCTGCTGCATCGCCAGAGGACGGCCTGATTCGTACGGTTGATCTGGGCGATTTCCTCGCGGTAGAAATCACTCTTTGGAGCGCCATTCGCCCCGGCTGCTACGTGCAACTGATACTGAATAAGGAACTGGTAGGCGAAGTCTGGACCATGTCCGACATTTATCTGCCGGGAGACATCATCCACCTCAGGCTCGACTCCCGACTGCTGGCCGAAGAAGGCCGCTATGAACTGGGTTATCGGGCGACCAACAGCGTCAACGGGGTATATGATGATTCGCCCACCACCCCCCTGCTCATTGATCGCGCCCCGCCAGGTGCACCGCTGATGGCGCAGATCATTTTTGCCAATGCCAGCTTCGGCGAAGTCCTCAAGGGCCGGATCCCGAGCTATTCCGGGTTGGCTTTGGGGGATTACATCCAGACCGTCTGCAACGGCACGGCCGGACCTGCCTATCGTGTCCGGGCGGAAAATTTGAGCACTACCCCCATCGAGATTTCCTTCACCAAGGAATTGATGGAGGGCTTGTTCAGCGACAAAGTGAACATCACTTACCACGTCACGGATCGCGCGGGAAACCGCTCGCTCCTGGCGCAATCGGCTGAGCTGACCATCCAGCGTTAACACTCCATCCATTTAGATACATAAGCTTTAATCCTGCATGCTTTTGCGTGCAGGATTTTTTTCATTGTTTAGAATGAAAATTCTGACACTTAGGTATTACAACGCCTCAACTTTTAAATTTTATCCCTCCTACAACAAGGGCTGTAGTACACGCCCTACAAAATAGCGAACTACGTGTAAATACGCTATCCCCCGCAAAGCCTTTAAATACGCACCTCTGCGCAGAATCCTGAACAAATCGTCTTCACCTGCAGCTTGCGCATAACCAACTATCGCTCGAACTATTACAACGGTAAGATTCGGATTTGTCCGACTTGACCTGCTCATCACAGATCAATCTAATACGCCCACCTCGCCATGGATCGGCACTGTTTAATTCAATATCAGCTGAGACAATCATTTATTCAGGACGATGAGATGGACGATAACTCCTCTGACGACAAACAACTGAACAAACCCGAGCCAATAGCCGACCTCAGCGAACAGTGCTCAGAACTGGCGCCGAAATACATCCCGGACTTGAATGCAGAGCCTGTAGAAGTGCCCGAACCAGAAAGCGATGACGAATCAGACAACGAGGTCAGAGACCCGCCGATCTGGCACCCGCAGCTGAATATCTCGCGCAGTTTGAAGCCACCCAAACTGGCGCATGTGCGGCCTCATTCCATCACCTATGAACAAGCCCATGGTGGCATCAACGTACAGATCCCTGGCACGACCGCCATGCATTTCAACGATGTGCTGGTGTTTTACTGGGGGCTGAACAAATCGTCGACCCGGTTACTGCTGCGCTCCATTACCAAACAGACCACGGTCCGGGTGCTGTGTATCAGCTACGACCTCATGACCCACCTGCATTACGGACCTGTGGAGGTGTATTACGAGGTTCATCGCGGGCCTTACCTGATGGGCATCTCCCCCATATTGCACGTGACCGTCGGCGAAGACCCAACCCCGCCCAAAGCGACACGGCCGAGAGGTCGCAAGAAAAAAGGGTGATCCGTGGCTCCTCGCCATGAGACGCGCCCAATAAAAACCCCCGATGATTGCGCATCGGGGGGAGTGGGTTGAGCTATTGGATAAAGATTTTTTTCTGTAGGAGGGCACGAGCAGCGCGAGGCCGCGATGGCGGTGTATCAGGCGGACCGCTATCGCTGCCTCGCGCTGCTCGTGAGCTCCTACAGTGACTTGTGGCTGACCTGATCCACCGCGTCATCGTTCATCGCGGGCAAGCTCGGTCCCACAAAAGATCACTGAACCGTGGGAGCGAATTCATTCGCGAAGGCAATGTTAAGACCGATAAAAATGCACTGGATGTACCGGCCTCTTCGCGAATGAATTCGCTCCCACAGATCCGACGTCAGCTAAGAATTCTATGTGTGTCCAGAATCCTTGCAGTCAGACATCGACTGGCAAATGCCCGGGGCCTCAAAACGCCAGCTTCAACCCCACATTAGCCCCCCACGGCTGCTCGACGCCTTTGCCCTTCATATAGTCAAAATCAGCATGCAGTTGCAGACGCTCGGACAGCGACACCGAAACACCGGCCCCCACTTCACCTCGGGAACCTGACAGCTGGTTGTCAAAGCGGGTTTTATTAACCTCGACCTGGTTGTTGCGGGAGAACTCGTGCGCTGCTGCCACTCGCAGATAGGGTTGCAGCACACCGCCATCCTTCAATGCGATGCTGCGACCTGCCGAAGCCCCGACTTTGCCCAGCACTGACTGGGTGCGGTTATTGTCGGCGCGCATGCCGTTGTCGAGGGTGTAACTGTCGCCCCGCACCCATACGCTGGACAGCTGCGTGAACGGCTCCAGGAAATAGCCATCGGCGAACTTGATGTGTCGCCCGAACTCCAGCGAGCCACCGATACCGGTACTTTCGTAGTTGCCCTTGGCCCTGGCCCCATCGCTCATGGCAACTTTTGATTCGTTGCGGAAGCGGTTGAGCTTCAGCACCCCGTCCAGGTAGTAGCCATCGTCCAGCAGCCAGGTGCCGTATCCACCCACGTAATAGCTGCCGACTTTACCACTGGTTCCGCGACCGATATCCAGATCGTTTTTGCTGTAACCGGTCATCAAGCCCACCGACAACTGACCGACACTCACCGGTAGCGGTGCATCGGCACCCAGCGACAGCCCGCTCTGATTGTTGCGGTAATCCACGCCTTCACTGGTGCTGGCATTGAACCGGCTGCCATAGGCGCGAATCCATCCGCCCGCCTGCTCCTTGCCACGCACCTCCCCCATGCGGCTGCGCAAGGTACTCAGCTCGCTGTTCCAGATATTCGGCGCAGCGTTGAACAAGGCCAGCACGCTCTGGGTGGAAGGGCTAATGATCTTGCCGGAACCGACGATGAACCAGTCATCCCCCTGTTGCTCCAGCTCATAGGAGTACACCCCCAGATCAGCCCGCGCACCCGCCAACGAGAACCGTGCATCACCGCCGTTGGTGTCCACCAACAAATACGGCTGCATATCCGGCGCAACCACTTCCACGCCGGTGTTTTTGACCCGCAACTGGTGATCACCGTTGGCCGTGCCATTCACCTTCAGCAAATCCCCCTCGCGTTCATCCAGATTAATGCGCATGTCGAAGGTGCCGTTGCCCGACAGCGCGTTCAGGTTCAAGGTCTTGAACGCTCCGTCCCCAGCATCCCCAAAACTTAACCGCCCACCATCCAGGCTAAGGGAATTGATCTGGGCATCCTCTACCAGCGTCCACTGCGCGCCGGAATTGATCGCTAGTTGCTTGCTGTTGACCATATTGCCGGTCAGCTGCGCGTTGTTTTGCAGGGTAATGTCCAGGTTCGTGGTGTCGTCAGCGATGAGGTTGCCTGTGAGATTGCTGTTATCCACGGTAAAGTTTGTCAGGCCTGAGCCGTCGACTTCCAGCAGTGTGTTATTGCTGGACATGAGGTTAGCGCCGTTGCGGATTTGGATATCAGTGTCGACCCTAGCAGTGGTCTCGACAAAAATCGCTGAACCGTTCAGCCCTCTGACAATGGAGCTATCAATGACGAGCTTGTTAGCCTCTTTATAGGCCGTAGGCGTCGTTTCGAACATCCGAATTGCTTGATTGGCACCCTCAATATAACTTCCTTGACTAACATTAAGCTCACCACCCACGACCGTAGCTCCAACACCAAGAAAACTGGGGTCATTTCCCCCAGCAGCTATCACAGTACTATTAGATAAGCTAATCACAGCTAGCGTCCCTGTCAGCACGCCTATATTAGCAGCTGTTATTGAACTATTACCCAAATTGACGACTGACGGATTGGGATGATCTTTAAGCGCCAACCCAACACTCAACCCCACGGACTCTCCAGGAGAGCCATTTATCACCGTATTATTTATAGTGGCAAATGCGTTCTTAACATTCACACCATCATTAACCACAGAATTATCCAGATTTAGAATGCCACGCGACAGCACTTGAACCAGCCCGAGCGTTGCTCCTTGAGCATTCAATACTCCCTTGTTTCTGACCACATAATCATCTTGTGCAACAGACCCATCAATATTCAGTTCCCGACCGTCAACCACCAGTGCATTTATCTGATTATCATTGATCAATACATCTTCACGCGGTGGACTAGGCTCACTCCGCAAGCTTTTTTCGACAGACAGGTAGCGCAGTCGATTCCCTTCAACGGCGCCAACATCTGACACCCCGCCTACAATTAATGCGATAACACTTAACGAGAAACCGCATACCGATCTAGCATCCCTTCTGAACATCTATATTTGCCTCAAAAAAAACTGAAGAGCCGAGACTTAATATTTTCACCCTTTACAAAATATTACTTCCCACCTTCCTCAAGCCTTTTGTCAGAGAAGACTCAGGCATTTGCAAGAAACGTCCTACGTACTACAGGCTCGTGTAGGAAAATATTTCTAATTGATTCAGGGCTATCTTGAGCGCATTAACCACCCATCTGAGCTGCAACCCCCGTGTTATCGGGGCCAAAACAAATTTTCCAACTTACGCTTGACACGTTTTTCAAAACCCGATTAGTTAGAAATGGAGACGACGGCAGAAGCCTTGTCTTAAAAACTTGCAGGAATAACCTGCCAAACCAAATCAGTAGGCCCCAACCTACGGACTGTGGCTCACGCTCACTTTAGTAGCGCGGCTGCTCACAGCTATCCTTACAAGAGATTGAACGCAATGAATTCATCAAAAAAATATCCAACCATTAACTTCACCCGTACATTTCCTGACAGCACCAGAGAGTTGGATGTGCCCTTTGTTCCGGCGGCGTTTCATGACGAGGACAATGAGGGCTTGTTGCCTGTCAGCGCACTGACACAACCAGTCCGGGTTGAATTGGAAGTGTGGGACGTAGCAGCACCTGGAAATACCTACCAGATATTCTGGAACACTGGCGTGATAGGTACGAAAAAGACCATCACTCAAGATCATCAACCGGGAGATCCACTGTTTCTCGAAATCCCGGTAGAAAACTTGACTGAAGGCGTACACGCCCTTGCCTATCAAACTACCAATCATGAAAACAATACGTCAGTAGAGTCGCCTTTCGTCACTGTCGAAGTGGATTTGACCCCGCCAGGTCGCCCGCAACTGGGGCCGATCAAGCTACCACCCGAGGTGGAGGGCGGCTTGACCTCGGCGGAATTGACCGAGATGGGTAATCAACTCGATGTAGAGATTGGTAGTTACACCGGGATGGCCAAGCATGATGTGGTGCGGACATTCTGGGGTGATGTGGAAGGCCCAGGCGCCGTGGTGAATGCGGACGATATGGGGCTGCAGCGGGTGATCATCTCTTACAACAGAGCCTTTCTCGAAAGCCTCGGCGACTTTAATGGGGTCGTGGGTTATTCGGTTACTGACCGTGCTGGTAATACTTCCGCACGCTCTCTGGGAGTATTAGTGCGCCTGCTGCTGAAAGATGTACCCAAGGATTTTCCCGCTCCTATTATCGACACTACGCTAGGCGACCTGATTGACTACGCAGAAGCAAAGGCTGGGGTGAATGTCGATATCCCGCATTATCCGGATGCAGCCGCACTGGATTTGATCACCCTGCATTGGGGCGACGGTAACTCTTCGTTGCCACTACCATTGCCGGCGGGTAATGAAGATGAGGATATCGTGCTGTCCGTTACCGTACCATATGACACGATTGCGGTGATCCCCGAAGGACGACCCAATATCACCTACAGTGTAAATCGTGCTGGTACAGAAGTGGGCAGCTCGCTGCCGAGCAGTATTGATGTATTTTTGACGCTACCTATTATCGAGCCATTGGATGCAATCATTATTCAGGGCACCAGCATCACCAACCCGAACCTAGATGACAACTTCATTGATGAAGACGATTACGAGCTTAACAGCAGAGCTATTATTAAATGGAGTACGGAATTTCAGATCAGCGATGACTTGGACCTGTACTGGGGTCAAGAACACATTCCCCAGTGGTATCAGGTAAAAAACACCGACGTGACTGCGCAACGGGATTTGATAATCCCGATTCCGAATGAAATCATGAAAGAACAGGGAACTGGTGTAGCGATTCCTGTACGCTATACGGTGAGCCGCTTCGGCAACCCGAATCTCGTAACTTCGCCTATGGAAAATGTCACCGTCCGTTCGAAGGAAGAAACCCCTGGGGGAGTTGAGGGTTTAGAGGGTCCGACATTCCTTACTACTGACAATGGAGTGGTCGGCCCAATTGAGAATCCGGACGGTGCACCGGTGACAATTGCGCCGTATCTCAACATTCTGCGCCACCAGATTCTGCAATTTCATTTCATTGGTTTTGATAACGATAATAACCCGGTGGAGGCGGCTAGCTTTTACGACGAGCGGGAACTGGACGCCAATGATGTCATCAATGGCTACACGTTCAAGGTACCGGGGGCTAATCTGAAGCGCATCTGCGTGGGCTGGGGTGAAGCACACTTTAAAGTAATTCCCCCTGAAGAAAGTAATCAGAGCCCGGCAACTTCACAGGTCACTCGGGTTCGGATCAACATGAGTTATTCAGACACCCACTGCAACTGGATCTAACTAACAACCCACTGACCCGTCCGCACCTTGGGTGCGGACGGACTGAAAATCAAGATAGAGAACATCAATGCTTAACCATAATGAACTACTTCAGCCCGCGACACTTTTCCAAAGCGAGTTCCTAGTACCGCCAACAGTCGCCATCAGCCTGAATGACGAAGGACTACTCCCAATCGACGCACTGACATCCCCCGTTACTGTCGCTTTTCCAGCGTGGGACGCCATTGCGCTGGATACCAGTTATCAACTGCTATGGGATGGTAATCCTATCGGCGACATCAAGCTGGTTGCAGAAGATGACAAACCGGGGGATATCCTGACCCTGGAAATACCTGTTGATGCACTTATCAATGGTGATCACAGGCTAGCCTATAGACTGGTCAATCTGGAGAACGGCGTAATCAGCGACTCCCAAACCACCCCCATCCAAATCGACCGCACCGCCCCCGGCAACCCCCTGATCGCGCCGATCATTTTCCCCACCAGCATCCAGAACGGCCTGACCTCTGCCGAGCTGGAAGACATGGGCAATGTGCTCATGGGCTTGATCGCCAGTTACAACGACATGAAAGAAGGCGATGTGGTGCGCAGTTACTGGGGCGCTGTTGAGGGGCCGGTAGCGATTGTCGATAAAGACGACATGGGCTTGAAGCGTGTGGAATTGGAGTTTTCCCGGGAGTTTTTGGAAAGCATCGGCGATATCGAGGCGGCGGTTTACTACACGGTGACCGACCTGGCGGGCAATCTGTCGATGGACTCACAGGCGATTCAGGTCAAGCTACTGCTATTGGTGCTGCCGGAACTGCCGCTGCCAGTGGTGAAGGAGGCCAATGGCGATCTGCTGGACCCGGCAGATGCGGTCAATGGCGCGACCGTGCTGATTGGCGCAAGCGCGGAGTTGCGTAGCGGTGACCGGGTGATCGTGCAATGGAATGGTCCGCGAGGCAGCGACAGCAAAGAGAAGGTGATTACTGCTCCCGATGCGGGCAAAGACCTTGAGGTGCTGTTCTCGGCGGTGTTGGTCGACGCCAATAGCGGTCAAACCGTCAGCATCGACTATCGCCTGATCCGCGCGAATGGCAGCGAGCAGGCCTCGGCGGCACTGGCATTGAAGATTCAGCCAGGGCTGGCGCAACTCCCCGCGCCGCAGATGGACAGCGTAGGCCCCGACGGCATTCTCATCCCATCCAACATCCCCGAATCCGGCGCAACCGTGCGGGTTCGCTATGAAGGCATGAGCAGCGGTGACCATGTCTTTGTCAGTTGGCAGGGTGCCGACGCTTACCAGACGCCTGGCCAGGTGGTCGGCGCAGAGGTGGAGCTGTTATTCAATGTGCCAAAGGTGTTCATCAATCAGAGCATCGGTGGTTCAGCGAGTGTGACCTACACCGTGACTCGCGCAGGCACCGGGCTGGTCTCAACACCGCTGTTTTTGCAGGTTAGCCAGGGGCTGACGCTGGATCCTTCGCCAGTCACGCTCAGTGGCAAGATTTACCTGATTCCAGCTTCTCCGGAGCTGATGCCCGCGTTCCCGGCTGGCACGACGGTAAAACGCACGGCCAGCGGTGGCCAGGCGCCGTACAGCTATCGCTCCAGCAATCCTCTGGTGGCGCAGGTTGATCACGAAGGCCTGGCCTCGGTGCGCGGCAATGGGACAGCGACGATTTCCGTATCCGACGCCACGGGCGAGACAAGGAGTTATCAGGTCATTGTGACGGGGGTGATTCATTGTGTCGGGCTGGGTAACGACAAGTTCTCGCAGACCAGTGCGGCGGCGGCGAGTCAGGGCTTACGGATTCCGTCCGCTGATGAGTTGAATCAGATCTACAACACTTACGGCAATCGCTGGCCTATGGGCAATGCTATTTACTGGTCTTCCACGGCGTTGGCGCAGAATCTGGCAGGCATGAAGTGGTATTCCACCAAGAACCTGGTCACCGGGGCGAATTTCAAGGTGTTCGAGCATAAAACTGCGCTAGGTGTCGGTATCCGCTAAACCAGATCCCGGCATTCCAACCAAGCCGAAAAACACCAACTTTCGGGGCACCGTACCTGTCCGTGCGGCGCCCCCTCGAATACCCGCCAGGAGCAAGGTTCATGAGCATGTCTTCCATGTCCCGCAAACAGTTGATTCAGTCACAGCCTTGCGCGGGTCATTTCCGGGCGCTGGTTACCCGGCAACCCTTGATCGTCACTTCGGTGCTGGCCCGCCTTACGATGCGCCTGGAGCTGGGCGAAGTGCCAAACCACTGGATCTGGAAAGTCATTGCCGAGGGCAAGATCGGCCAGACCCGAACCTGCATCGGCCTGTTTATCGATCAGGGTTTGCCGCTGGGTACTTACGAGATCCCGTCTGAGCCGCGGATCAAAGTGGTCTATAACCAGACGCCGCGCTGGAAAAACATCGTCTATCACTCGGCAAATTTTCAGGCAGGCCAGCTCACGTTACTGGAGGCCGACGTGGCCTCGCGGCGGCTCAGAGGTGAGTTTGGGTTCAGTATCTCGGCCATCGATTTTGAAGTCAGCGATGGCTCGTTCGATCTGCACTGCCAGCCCTGTTAAGCCAGCAAACCGGCAATGCGTTGCGCGGTATCCGCCAGGCATTGGTCATAACTGATGCCTGCCGACTTCAACGGTTTCAGGTCGTGGTTAGCCGCAGGTATCCACAGGATATCGATGGCTGATGACAGCTCGTAAGCCTCCACGGCCTCTTTATTACCCAATGCGTCACGCTCGCCCTGGACGATCAGGGTCCGGGTTTTCAGATCCGCCAGGTGCGCGACGCGAGGTTTTTCCGGTTTGCCTGCTGCGTAAAACGGATAACCCAGACACACCAGCGCATCCACTTGCAGCTCATCTGCGACCAGGCTGGCCATGCGCCCCCCCATGGATTTGCCGCCAATGGCCAGGCATCCAGTGACATGAGGTCGCACGCTGGCATACACCTGCCGCCAGCAGTCCAGCAACTGCGCCTGAGGATTGGGCGGCCGGCGCCGACCGTCAACCCGCCGCTGCGCCATGTAGGCGAACTCGAAACGCAAAACGTTGATGCCTTGATCCGCAAGGCGTGCCGCCATGTCGTTCATGAAGTCGCTGTCCATGGGCGCGCCTGCCCCATGGGCCAAAATCAAAGTCGCCACCTTGTCTTGCCGGCCGCCGAGTGCCTGATTCCATAGCCAGCCGTTGTCCTGCGCCAGCTTGTCCAGGTCCGCCCATTGATCCCCGTCAATACCGACTTGTCGCCCATTGCTCATGCTTGCCTCGCTTCTGATGAGTCTGCCAATAACCCGGCGCTAAACCTGCGCGTAACGCCCCGACCTAGCCTGGATGGGAAATATAACTAAATGAACACCACTAACAGCACCGCCTACAACTATCAGGTGGTCCGCCAGTTCGTCATTATGACGGTGATCTGGGGGATTGTCGGGATGGGACTCGGCGTCTTCATCGCCGCCCAACTGGTCTGGCCTGAACTCAACTTCGATTTACCCTGGACGAGCTTTGGTCGCTTGCGTCCGCTGCACACCAACGCGGTGATTTTCGCGTTTGGTGGCTGTGCGCTGTTTGCCAGCTCTTATTACTCGGTGCAGCGCACCTGCCAGACCACCCTGTTCCTGCCGAAACTGGCGGCGTTCACGTTCTGGGGCTGGCAACTGGTCATCCTCCTGGCAGCGATTACCTTGCCACTGGGTTACACCAGCTCCAAGGAATACGCCGAGCTGGAATGGCCGATCGACATCCTGATTACTGTGGTCTGGGTGGCCTACGCGATCGTGTTCTTCGGCACCCTCGCCAAGCGCACGACCAAGCATATCTACGTCGGCAACTGGTTCTTCGGTGCGTTCATCCTCACTGTGGCCGTGCTGCACATCGTGAACAACCTGGAATTGCCGGTCAGCCTGACCAAGTCCTACTCGATCTATTCAGGCGCGACCGATGCCATGGTTCAGTGGTGGTACGGGCACAACGCGGTAGGTTTCTTCCTGACCGCAGGCTTCCTGGGGATGATGTATTACTTCGTGCCAAAACAGGCCGAACGTCCGGTGTATTCCTATCGGCTGTCCATCGTGCACTTCTGGGCGCTGATCACCCTGTACATCTGGGCTGGCCCTCACCACCTGCACTACACCGCGCTGCCCGACTGGGCGCAGTCACTGGGCATGGTGATGTCGCTGATTCTGCTGGCGCCAAGCTGGGGTGGCATGATCAACGGCATGATGACCCTGTCGGGTGCCTGGCATAAGTTACGCAGCGACCCGATCCTGCGCTTTCTGGTGGTGTCGCTGGCGTTCTACGGCATGTCGACTTTTGAAGGTCCGATGATGGCGATCAAGACCGTCAACGCCCTCTCCCACTACACCGACTGGACCATCGGCCACGTGCACGCCGGTGCGTTGGGCTGGGTCGCGATGATCTCCATCGGGGCCCTGTACCACATGATCCCGAAAGTCTTCGGCCGGCCACAGATGCACAGCATCGGCCTGATCAACGCGCACTTCTGGCTGGCAACCATCGGCACTGTCTTGTACATCGCCTCGATGTGGGTCAACGGCATCACCCAGGGCCTGATGTGGCGCGCAGTCAATGAAGACGGCACCTTGACCTACTCCTTCGTCGAAACCCTGGTGGCCAGCCATCCAGGCTTCATCGTGCGACTGGCGGGTGGCTCGATCTTCCTCTTCGGCATGTTGCTGATGGCTTACAACACTTGGCGCACCGTGCAGGCTTCAAACCCTGTGGACGCTGCTGCCGCCGCGCAGATGGCCTGAGGAGCTCGCCATGAAACATGAAGTCATCGAGAAAAACGTCGGCCTGCTGATGATCCTGATGGTTCTGGCCGTCAGCATCGGCGGCCTGACGCAGATCGTCCCGCTGTTCTTTCAGGACGTGACCAACAAGCCGGTAGAAGGCATGAAGCCTTACACCGCGCTGCAACTGGAAGGTCGCGACATCTATATCCGTGAAGGTTGCGTCGGTTGCCATTCGCAGATGATTCGTCCATTCCGCGCTGAAACCGAACGCTACGGTCACTATTCGGTGGCGGGCGAAAGCGTCTGGGATCACCCGTTCCTGTGGGGTTCCAAACGTACCGGTCCGGACCTGGCCCGGGTCGGCGCACGCTATTCGGATGACTGGCACCGCGCGCACTTGTACAACCCGCGCAACGTCGTGCCCGAATCGAAAATGCCGGCTTACCCCTGGTTGGTCACCCAGCCTGTGGACAGCAGCCACACCGAAACCAAGATCAAGGCGATGCGCACTTTCGGTGTGCCGTACACCGACGCGGATGTCAGCGGCGCGGTCGCTTCCCTCAAAGGCAAGACCGAGATGGACGCGCTGGTGGCCTACCTGCAAGTGCTCGGCACTGCCATCAAGAGCAAGAGGTGAGCCATGGATATTCAGGATCTACGCGGCCTCGGCACGCTGGTGGTAGCCATCGCATTCATCGGTCTGTCGCTGTGGGTATTCAGCAGCAAGCGTAACGCTGAGTTTGCCGAAGCCCGCCTGGCGCCATTCGCCGACGAACCGTTGCCCGCTCCCGCCAAAGAGCAGCTTCAAAATAAGCTCCATCAAGAAGAACAGCCTGCTGTACGGAGTAACCAGCCATGACCACTTTCTGGAGCACCTATATTTGCGTGCTGACCATCGGCAGCCTGATCGGCCTGACCTGGCTGTTGGTCGGCACACGCAAAGGCGAAACCAAAGGCAGCACCGACCAGACCATGGGTCACAGCTTCGATGGCATCGAGGAATATGACAATCCGCTGCCCAAATGGTGGTTCATGCTATTTGCCGGCACCCTGGTGTTCGCCGTGGGTTACCTGATCCTTTACCCGGGACTGGGCAATTGGAAAGGGGTTCTGCCTGGCTATGAGAACGGCTGGACCGGCGTCAATGAATGGCAGAAGGAAATGGACAAGGCGGATGCTCGTTTTGGTCCGATCTTCGCCAAATTCGCGGCGATGCCGGTGGAAGATGTCGCTCGTGATCCACAAGCGTTGAAAATGGGCGGCCGGTTGTTCGCCTCCAATTGCTCGGTGTGTCACGGCTCCGACGCCAAAGGCGCTTATGGCTTTCCGAACCTGACCGACAGCAACTGGCGCTGGGGCGGCAATGCCGAAACCATCAAGACCACCATCATGGGCGGCCGGATGGCGGCGATGCCGGGCTGGGGCACGATCATCGGCGAAGAAGGCGTGAAAAACGTCGCCGCTTACGTGCGTCATTCCCTCGCCGGGCTGCCATTGCCTGCCGATGACAACGCCGATCTGGCCGCCGGACAGCAAGTGTTCAGCTCCACCTGTGTAGCCTGTCATGGCGCAACGGGTAAAGGCACCGAAGCAATGGGCGCTCCAAACCTCACACAGCCGGGCGGTTTCATCTACGGCACCAGCCTGGCGCAGTTGCAGCAGACCATTCGTCTTGGTCGCCAAGGTCATATGCCTGCTCAGGCCGATTTATTGGGCAATGACAAAGTACAGTTGCTGGCCGCTTATGTTTACAGCCTGTCGAAGGGTCCTGATCAACTCGTCGACAACAGCAAAGCCGCGCAGTAACAGCCAAGCCGTTTTGAGCAACACCGAGCATCACTGTGGACCCCTTCAACCCCGCACCCTGCAACAGGGTGCGGTGGTCCCTTTTCCTCCAATAAAACGAAATTAACTGACCTGGAGTGCGATCTCCTGTGGGAGCGGTGCTTGCCCGCGATAAGGCCGCCGCAGATATCAGGCCTATCGTGTTGATCTTCATCGAGGGCAAGCACCGCTCCCACACGGGGTACCGCGTCAACTTCACAACCCACCCGACCAAAGCGCAACACCGTCCTTTCCTCACCGGACTTTCACGACTAAGCTTGCCCGTTAGTGGACTGGCGATGGCAGGCCACAGGCCAAGTGAAAGGAAAGTGCCCGACATGTGTGCTGAGCAGATTCTCGCCCGGATTCTCGCTCGATCCCCAGCAAAATGTCCGCCACTCACGCGCCCTATCACACGTCCTGTTCCCTCCAATATTTTTCTGTCCACCCGGACAGGTTTTTCCTTTACGCTTGGCGTCGGAATTTGCCTGGAACGACCGCAGAGCATGCCTGCGCGCGGTTTTCATACTCTAATAAATATTCAAACCGTGGAACCTGACAATGAGCACAGCAATCGGTCCGACCGCTTATAACTATAAGGTGGTTCGCCAGTTCGCCATCATGACGGTGGTCTGGGGCATCCTCGGCATGGGTCTTGGCGTTTTCATCGCCGCGCAACTGGTGTGGCCTGACCTGAATATGGGTCTGGAATGGACAACATTCGGTCGATTGCGACCGCTGCACACCAATCTGGTGATTTTCGCCTTTGGTGGCTGTGCCTTGTTCGGGACTTCGTATTACGTGGTGCAGCGCACTTGTCAGACCCGACTGATCTCCGACGGTATGGCGGCGTTCACATTCTGGGGCTGGCAGGCGGTGATTCTCAGCGCGGTGATTACGCTGCCGCTGGGTTACACCACCACCAAGGAATACGCTGAGCTGGAATGGCCGATCGCTATTTTGCTGGCGATAGTCTGGGTCACTTACGGCGCAGTGTTCTTCGGCACCATCGTCAAACGCAAAACCAAACACATCTATGTCGGCAACTGGTTCTACGGCGCATTCATCGTCGTCACCGCCATGCTGCACATCGTCAATCACATGTCGCTGCCGGTCAGCCTGTTCAAATCCTACTCGGCCTATTCCGGTGCCACTGACGCGATGATCCAGTGGTGGTATGGCCATAACGCGGTGGGCTTTTTCCTGACCACGGGCTTTCTGGGCATGATGTATTACTTTGTGCCCAAGCAGGCCGAGCGGCCGATTTACTCCTACCGGTTGTCCATCGTGCACTTCTGGGCGCTGATCACCCTGTACATCTGGGCCGGCCCGCACCATTTGCACTACACCGCCCTCCCCGACTGGGCGCAATCGTTGGGTATGGTGATGTCTATCATTCTGCTGGCACCGAGCTGGGGCGGCATGATCAACGGCATGATGACCCTGTCCGGGGCCTGGCATAAATTGCGCACCGACCCGATCCTGCGGTTCCTGGTGGTTTCTCTGGCGTTTTACGGCATGTCGACCTTCGAAGGCCCGATGATGGCGATCAAGACGGTCAACTCCCTGTCGCACTACACCGACTGGACCATCGGCCATGTGCACGCAGGAGCCTTGGGCTGGGTGGCGATGATCTCCATCGGCGCGGTGTATCACATGATCCCGAAAGTCTTCGGTCGGCCCCAGATGCACAGCATCGGCCTGATCAACGCGCACTTCTGGCTGGCGACCATCGGCACCGTTCTGTATATCGCATCCATGTGGGTCAACGGCATTACTCAAGGCCTGATGTGGCGTGCAATCAATGATGACGGCACCCTGACTTACTCTTTTGTTGAAGCCCTGCAAGCCAGCCATCCGGGTTACATCGTGCGCATGGTCGGCGGCGCATTCTTCGCCAGCGGCATGCTGTTCATGGCTTACAACGTATGGCGCACCGTGCGCGCTTCGGACCCTGTAGAAGCTGAGGCCGCTGCCCAGATCGCTACCGTTGGAGCTCACTGATGAAGCATGAAGTCCTTGAGAAGAATATTGGCCTGCTGGCCTTCTTCATGGTCATTGCCGTGAGCGTCGGCGGCCTGACTCAGATCATCCCGCTGTTTTTTCAGGACGTGACCAACAAGCCGGTTGAAGGCATGAAGCCACGCACTGCGCTGGAACTCGAAGGCCGCGACGTGTACATCGCCAACGGCTGCGTGGGTTGCCATTCGCAGATGATCCGCCCGTTCCGCGCTGAAACCGAACGTTACGGCCACTACTCGGTAGCCGGGGAAAGCGTCTGGGATCACCCGTTCCTGTGGGGTTCCAAGCGCACCGGACCGGACCTGGCCCGGGTCGGCGGCCGCTATTCCGATGACTGGCACCGCGCGCACTTGTACAACCCGCGCAACGTCGTGCCGGAGTCAAAAATGCCGGCTTACCCGTTCCTGGTCGAGAAGCGACTAGACGGTAAAGAGACCGCGAAAAAAATGCAGGTCTTGCGCACCCTCGGCACGCCTTACACCGACGAAGACATCGCCGGTGCGCAGGATGCAGTCAAGGGCAAGACTGAAATGGATGCACTGGTGGCCTATCTGCAAGGCCTTGGCACCATCATCAAAAGCAAACGGTGATCTTGATGGATATCGGGATGATTCGTGGCCTTGGCACCCTGGTGGTGATGGTGGCCTTTATCGGTCTGGCGCTCTGGGTGTTCAGTCCGCGGCGCAAGTCAGAATTTGACGACGCAACCCTGCTGCCCTTCGCGGACGATCCGGAAGCCATCAAAAAGGTCGAGCAAGAACAAGCGTCCAGGAGCAGGAAATGAGTATTTTTTGGAGTCTGTACGTCACGGTCCTGACCCTCGGCACTATCTTCGCCCTGACCTGGCTGTTGCTGTCGACCCGCAAAGGCCAGCGCGACGAAGCCACCGAAGAAACCGTCGGCCACTCATTCGATGGCATCGAGGAATACGACAACCCGCTGCCCAAGTGGTGGTTCATGCTGTTTGTCGCCACCATCATCTTCGCTCTGGGCTACCTGGTCCTCTACCCCGGCCTGGGCAACTGGAAAGGCCTGTTGCCGGGCTACAGCTACATGGATAACGAGAAGAAAATCGAGTTTTCCAATGGCGAGCAAGGCTGGACCGGCGTCCATGAGTGGGAAAAGGAAATGGCCCGCTCGGAAGCGCGCTTTGGGCCGATCTTCGCCAAATTTGCATCGATGCCCATTGAAGAGGTCGCTAAAGATCCACAAGCGCTGAAGATGGGTGGGCGTCTGTTCGCTTCCAACTGCTCGGTATGTCATGGGTCGGATGCCAAGGGTGCCTATGGCTTCCCCAATCTGACCGATGCCGACTGGCGCTGGGGCGGCGAGCCGGAAGTCATCAAGACCACCATCATGGGCGGCCGCCACGCGGTAATGCCTGCCTGGGCTGAAGTGGTCGGTGAGCAAGGCGTGCGGGATGTCGCGGCTTATGTGCTCACCCAACTGGACGGCCGCAAGTTACCGGAAGACGCCAAAGCTGATGTAGCGGCCGGGCAAAAAATCTTCGCCGCCAATTGCGTCGCCTGCCACGGTCCGCAGGGCAAAGGCACCCCGGCCATGGGCGCTCCGGACCTGACCCATCCCGGCGCTTTTATCTACGGATCGAGCTTCGCGCAACTGCAGCAAACCATCCGCTACGGCCGCCAGGGCCAGATGCCCGCTCAGGAAGCGATTCAGGGTAATGACAAAGTGCATATCCTGGCGGCGTATGTTTACAGCTTGTCTCATGGGGAGAAGGCTCAAGAAGCCGAGTAAATTTTGTTGGAGCGAGGCTTGCCCGCGAAAGACCCGCTGAGATGTTTCAGGCATACCGCGTAATCGTTCTTCGCGGGCAAGCCTCGCTCCAACAGTTCAGCAGCACAAACCTAACCCCCCATCCACAAGTCAATTGACCCGGATCAGCACCCTCTACACTTGTTTACATTAAGATCCGTCGCGACCCCGGCCGGCATGCACTGACCGAGGCATTTTTCCACTGCCGTGGGACATACCGATGAGCAATAACATTCCTGTCGTCAACGTCACGCCGCCGCCCAAGAACGATAACAACACGGTCGACCTTTACGCCTCGCGAGAAAAAATCTACACCCGCGCATTCACTGGCCTGTTTCGCAATCTGCGCATGGTCGGCGGCGCCCTGCTGTTTCTGATTTACTTTGGAACGGTCTGGTTGAACTGGGGCGGGCATCAGGCGGTGTGGTGGAACCTGCCGGAGCGCAAGTTCTACATCTTCGGTGCAACCTTCTGGCCGCAGGATTTCATCCTGTTATCCGGCATCCTGATCGTCAGCGCCTTCGGCCTGTTCTTCATCACCGTGTACGCCGGGCGTATCTGGTGCGGTTATACCTGCCCGCAAAGCGTCTGGACCTGGATATTCATGTGGTGCGAAAAAGTCACCGAAGGCGACCGCAACCAGCGCATCAAGCTCGACAAAGCCCCCATGAGCGCCAACAAGTTCGTGCGCAAGCTGGCCAAGCACAGCCTGTGGCTGCTGATCGGGCTGGTGACCGGCCTGACGTTTGTCGGCTATTTCTCACCGATCCGCGACCTCATCACTGAACTGGTCACTGGCCAGGCCGATGGCTGGGCGTATTTCTGGGTGGGTTTCTTTACCCTGGCCACTTATGGCAACGCCGGCTGGCTGCGCGAGCAAGTGTGCATTTACATGTGCCCCTACGCGCGCTTCCAGAGCGTGATGTTCGACAAGGACACCCTGATCGTGTCCTACGACCCGCGCCGAGGGGAGAAACGTGGCCCGCGTAAAAAGGACCTGGACTACAAAGCGCAGGGTTTGGGTGATTGCATCGACTGCACAATGTGCGTTCAGGTCTGCCCGACCGGTATCGACATCCGTGATGGCCTGCAGATCGAATGCATTGGCTGCGCGGCCTGCATTGACGCCTGCGACACCATCATGGACAAGATGAACTACCCCCGCGGCCTGATCAGCTACACCACCGAACACAACCTTTCGGGGCAGGTCACTCACAAGCTGCGCCCGAGGCTGATCGGTTATGCGCTGGTGCTGTTACTGATGATCGGACTGCTGGTTTCGGCGTTCTTCATGCGCTCTTTGGTAGGTTTCGATGTCAGCAAGGATCGTGTGCTGTATCGGGAAAACGCCGAAGGTCGGATCGAGAACGTCTACAGCCTGAAGGTCATGAACAAGGATCAGGTCGATCACACCTACGTGCTCGACGCCACTGGTCTGCCCGACCTGAAGCTGCAAGGCCGCCGTGAATTCCGGGTGCCAGCCGGAGAAATCTTCAGCATGCCGGTGGAGCTGTCCATCGCTCCCGAGAAGCTGCCGTCGAGTACCAATGAGGTGATGTTCATCCTCAAGGACGCCGACGGTGACACTCATGCTGAAACCAAGAGCCGGTTCATCGGCCCACAAGTGCGCTAACCGCCCGGTAAAGAGAACCGCCCATGTCCGTCGCAACTGCTCAAAGCCCGTGGTACAAGCACATCTGGCCATGGATCCTTATCGGCATCCTGACCTGCTCAGTGACACTGTCACTGACCATGGTCACCATCGCCGTCAAGAACCCGGACAATCTGGTCAACGACAACTATTACGAAGCGGGCAAAGGCATCAACCGCTCCCTGGACCGCGAGTTACTGGCTCAGACCCTGAAGCTCAAAGCCAGCGTCCATCTGGACGAAGTGACCGGTGAAGCCGACCTGCGCCTGAGCGGCAACAGCAATCCTGCAACCCTGGAGCTGAATCTGATTTCGCCGACCCAGCCGCAAAAGGATCGCCGGATAATGCTCACCCAAAGCCGCTCCGAGCCGGATCGTTACATCGGCCAATTGACCGATAGAGTTGAAGGGCGGCGTTTTGTGGAGCTGCTTGGCAACGAGGGCGGGCAGACCTGGCGGCTGTTCGAAGAGGAACAGATCAGCCCCGACAACCGCCTGACACTGGGCGACGAAGCGATTCAAGGTGCGGAAGATTTGAAAAAGTGATGCGATGCATCTCTTGGAGCGAGGCTTGCCCGCGATGGGAGCGACCCAATTTATCTGATAAAACGCGGTGCCTGTATCGCGGGCAAGCACCGCTCCCACAGAGACGGCGCTCGCCATCAGCACACCGAAAAAGCCAATGACCACACCCACCCCCTGCTACCACTGCGCCCTGCCCGTCCCGGCAGGCAGCCGCTTTACCGCCGTCGTGCTGGGGGAAACCCGCGAGCTGTGCTGTCCGGGGTGTCAGGCGGTAGCAGAGGCGATCGTCGCTGGCGGGCTGGAAAGCTATTACAGCCATCGCAGCGAAGCCTCGGCCAATCCGGAAACCTTGCCGGTGCAACTGGTGGATGAACTGGCGCTGTACGACCGTCCCGACGTGCAAGCCCCTTTTGTCCGCCACGAGGGTGAGCTGTCGGAAACCACGCTGTTGATGGAAGGCATCAGCTGCGCGGCTTGCGGCTGGCTCATCGAACGGCACTTGCGCAGCCTGCCCGCGGTGGCTGAAGCCCGGCTCAATCTGTCCAACCATCGCCTGCATGTCAGCTGGAACGACAGCCTGTTGCCACTGAGCGAAGTCCTCGCCCAATTACGCAGCATCGGCTACGTCGCTCATCCGTATCAGGCCGATCGCGCTGCCGAAACTCTGGCCAATGAAAACCGTCTGGCCTTGCGCCAACTGGGCGTGGCAGGGCTGCTGTGGTTTCAGGCAATGATGGCGACCATGGCAACCTGGCCGGAATTCAATATCGACCTCAGCCCGGAAATGCACACCATCCTGCGCTGGGTTGCGCTGTTTCTGACAACACCCATCGTCTTCTACAGCTGCGCACCGTTCTTTCGTGGGGCTATGCGCGATCTGCGCACCCGCCATCTGACCATGGATGTTTCCGTGTCCCTGGCCATTGGCGGTGCTTATCTCGCCGGCATCTGGACCGCGATAACTGGCAGCGGCGAGCTGTATCTGGACGCGGTAGGCATGTTCGCCCTGTTTTTGCTGGCCGGGCGCTATCTGGAAAGACGGGCAAGAGAACGTACCGCCGCCGCTACCGCGCAGTTGGTCAACCTGCTGCCCGCTTCCTGCCTGCGGCTGGATGAGCACGGGCAAAGCGTGCGCATCTTGCTTGGGGAACTGCAACTGCGTGACCGGGTACTGGTCCAGCCAGGCTCGGTGATCCCGGCCGACGGACGCATCGTTGAGGGGCAGTCGAGCATTGATGAATCCTTGCTGACCGGCGAGTACCTGCCGCAGCGACGCCGTGCGGGGGATGCCGTGACAGCGGGAACCCTGAACGTCGAAGGCGTCCTGACGGTTGAAGTGACAGCGCTGGGCCATGACACGCGGCTCTCGGCCATCGTTCGCCTGCTGGAGCGCGCGCAGGCCGAGAAACCTCGCCTGGCGGAAATCGCCGACCGTGCCGCCCAGTGGTTTCTGCTGGTTTCGCTGATCCTGGCCGCTGTCATCGGCATCGTGTGGTGGCAACTCGATTCATCTCGGGCGTTGTGGATCGTCCTGGCGATGCTCGTCGCCACCTGCCCCTGCGCGCTATCACTGGCAACGCCGACAGCGCTGACCGCCGCCACCGGCACGCTGCACAAACTCGGCCTGCTGTTGACGCGAGGCCATGTACTTGAAGGCTTGAATCAGATCGACACAGTGATCTTTGACAAGACCGGCACCCTGACCGAAGGGCGCCTGGCGCTACGCAACGTCAAAACCCTCGGCACCTTGGACGCCGATCGCTGCCTGAGTCTGGCCGCCGCGCTGGAAAACCGCTCGGAACACCCCATCGCCAAAGCGTTCGGTCGCGCCCCCATCGCAGCAGAAGACGTCATCAGCCAACCGGGGCTGGGGCTTGAAGGTGTGGTTGGTGGACAACGGCTGCGCATTGGTCAGCACGGATTCGTCTGTGCCCTCAGCGCCAGCGCCGTTCCGCGAGCACCTGAACAGGCCGGACAGCACTTGTTGCTGGGCGACACCCATGGGCCCTTGGCCTGGTTGATCCTTGATGACCGGCTACGCGCCGATGCGTATGAGCTGCTGCAAGCCTGCAAGGCCCGAGGTTGGAAAACCCTGCTCCTCTCGGGCGACAGCTCGCCCATGGTGGCCGAAATCGCCAAGGAACTGGGGATTGATGAAGCCCGTGGCGGCCTGCATCCAGACGAAAAGCTGGCGGCCCTGCAAGCACTGCATCGCCAGGGCCGCAAGGTGTTGATGCTGGGGGACGGCGTCAACGACGTGCCGGTTCTGGCGGCTGCCGACATCAGCATCGCCATGGGCTCAGCTACCGATCTGGCAAAAACCAGTGCTGATGCCGTCTTGTTGTCCAATCGCCTGCAAACCCTGGTGCAAGCCTTTGGTCTGGCGCGTCGTACCCGCAGGGTGATCATCGAAAACCTGTTGTGGGCCGGCCTGTACAATGGCCTCATGTTGCCGTTCGCGGCGCTGGGTTGGGTGACCCCGATCTGGGCGGCGGTCGGCATGTCCATCAGTTCCCTGACCGTGGTGCTCAATGCCTTGCGCCTGACCCGTGTGCCGTCTCCCCCCAGCGTCACTCGCCAGCCCCTTTCGGAGGCTTTATGCCAGCGCTCTACATCATGATCCCCGCGGCGCTTCTACTGGTCGGCGTCGCGATCTATATCTTCTTCTGGGCGGTGGACAGCGGCCAGTACGACGATATGGAAGGTCCGGCGCACAGCATCCTGTTCGATGATCAGGATCCCAAGCATCAGGCGGCGGTGGATGAAGCCATACGCAAGCCAGGGAAAAAAGAAGGGCCTGATGTGTGAATACAATCCTGTGGGAGCGGTGCTTGCCCGCGATAAGGGCACCGCGAATATCAGGTCTATCTCGTCCTGCCTTATCGCGGGCAAGCACCGCTCCCACAGGGGTCTGGATCCGTC
Organism: Pseudomonas syringae; assembly: GCF_000737245.1. Lineage (GTDB taxonomy): Bacteria > Pseudomonadota > Gammaproteobacteria > Pseudomonadales > Pseudomonadaceae > Aquipseudomonas > Aquipseudomonas syringae_J. The sequence continues at coordinate 42,994 of NZ_JPQU01000033.1, forward strand.
TGGACATCCATGACTGACCTCCTCCCTCTATTAATCTCCGCCCTGATCCTCGGCCTGCTGGGCGGCGGGCATTGCCTGGGCATGTGCGGCGGTTTGATGGGCGCGCTGACCCTTGCGATTCCCAAGGAGCAACGCAACCGACGCTTGCGCCTGCTGCTGGCTTATAACCTTGGGCGGATTCTCAGTTACGCAACGGCAGGCCTGTTGATCGGTCTGGCAGGCTGGGCGGTGGCCAACAGCCCGGCAGCGACTTTCATGCGAGTGATAGCGGCGTTACTGCTGATCACCATGGGCTTGTATCTGGCAGGATGGTGGAGCGGCCTGACCCGTATTGAGCGCCTGGGTCGCGGCTTGTGGCGCTACATTCAGCCCGTTGCTAACCGTTTGCTGCCGGTTTCCAGCACTCCTCGCGCCCTGCTGCTGGGTGCGCTGTGGGGTTGGTTACCCTGCGGTCTGGTCTACAGCACCCTGCTCTGGTCCGCCAGCCAAGGCAACGCGATCGACAGTATGCTGCTAATGCTCGCGTTCGGCCTCGGCACCTGGCCGGTGTTGCTGGCCGCCGGGATCGCGGCTGAGCGCACGACAGCGCTCCTGCGCAAACGCGGCGTGCGCATGGCCGGCGGAGTGGCGGTGATACTGTTCGGAATCTGGACGCTGCCTGGTCCGCATCAGCATTGGTTGATGGGCCATTGACCCACATCAACAGACGTTACAGAGCCCTTCCCTAGACTGACCGCCACTGCCAGCCTATCCGGGGAACGCCAACATGCTCGACGCCATTCGTTGGGATTCTGATCTGATACGCCGCTACGATATGGCCGGGCCACGCTACACGTCCTACCCAACTGCGGTGCAGTTTCAGACACAGGTCGGAGCCTTCGACCTGCTCCACGCACTGCGCGACAGCCGCAAGGCCGTGCGCCCGCTCTCGCTTTACGTGCACATCCCGTTCTGCGCAAATATTTGCTATTACTGCGCCTGCAACAAAGTCATCACCAAGGATCGCGGCCGGGCCCAGGCCTACCTGCAACGCCTGGAACACGAAATCCAGATGATCGCCTGCCATCTCGACCCCGGCCAAGTGGTCGAACAACTGCACTTCGGCGGTGGCACTCCGACCTTTCTCAGCCATGACGAATTGCGCCAGCTGATGGGCCAGCTGCGCCAGCATTTCAATCTGCTGGACGATGATTCCGGTGACTACGGCATCGAGATCGACCCTCGCGAGGCCGACTGGTCGACCATGGGTCTGTTGCGTGAACTGGGTTTCAATCGGGTCAGCATCGGCGTACAAGACCTCGACCCGCAGGTGCAGCGTGCGGTAAACCGCCTGCAAAGCCTGGAAGAAACCCAGGCGATCATCGAAGCCGCCCATACCTTGCAGTTTCGCTCGGTCAACATCGACCTGATCTACGGGCTGCCAAAGCAGACTCCGGAAGCCTTCGCTCACACCGTGGATGAGATCATCGCCCTGCAGCCGGATCGATTGTCGGTGTTCAACTACGCCCACTTGCCGGAACGCTTCATGCCCCAGCGACGAATCGATAGCGCTGACCTGCCGGCACCGGAAGCCAAGCTGCTGATGCTCGAACGCACCATCGAACAACTGACCCAGGCGGGTTATCGCTACATTGGCATGGACCACTTCGCACTGCCCGATGACGAACTGGCAATTGCCCAGGAAGAATCGACCCTGCAGCGCAACTTCCAGGGCTACACCACCCACGGACATTGCGACTTGATTGGCCTCGGCGTTTCGGCCATCAGCCAGATCGGAGATCTGTACACCCAGAACAGCAGCGACCTGAGCGACTACCAGAGCCTGCTGGGCAGCGATCAACTGGCGACCAAGCGCGGTCTGCTATGTAACCAGGACGACCGAGTGCGACGAGCAGTCATTCAGCAGCTGATCTGTCATTTCAGCCTGGATTTCGCCGCTATCGAAGCAAGTTTCGGGATTGATTTCCGCGCGTACTTCAGCGAACTATGGCCGCAACTGGCAAGCATGGCCAGCGATGGCCTTATCGATCTGGATACCAAAGGCATTCGGGTTTCGCCAGCGGGGCGACTGCTGGTCCGCTCGATCTGCATGGTATTTGACGCCTACCTGACGCAGCAGAGTCGCGAGCGGTTTTCTCGAGTGATCTGAGGACGCCGGGTTACATTTTGGCCAGCACCAGCATGCTGGCCTTGGCTTTGTCTGCGGACGGCAACCCGTTCATGGCCGACGCCAGGTCACGGCTGGAGTCGCTGACCTGACGCTGATAAATGCCGGACATTGATTGCAGGGTAGACAATTTCACCTGACGCATCTCGGCAGTCAGCGACTTGTCGCTGATAACGGCTTGCAGTTGATCATTCATCTGCTGCAGCCCCTTCTGAGAGAGCCGCACCGAGGTGAGGATTTTCTGTACCGAATCCGGCAGACCACTTTGTTTGATGTCTGAATTGGCCGAACCCGCCAGCGCAGCCCTGGCCAGGCCTGCCGCTGAAAGGCTGACCTGGGAGCTCGGGCCAGAGCTTTGACTAACGCTCTGGGCGGGATTGGCGCCGGATGTACCTTCAGGGGCTGTTTTGTCTGCGGCGCTTTTTTGCGCAGCTGCATTGGCAGTCAAAAACGCTCGGCTGATTGCGGTGAGACTGGGTGACCACATGAGCGGCAACCTCTTGAAGAAAGGATGATTCCTGAGTTGTTATCGACCCACATCAGTAAAACTTGATCGCTTGGTGTGTTGATGCGGCTGGCAGGAAGCCATGCCCGTGGGTTACCCTTATGACTTATGTGTGTTTACCACAAGGAATCCAGTCATGTCAGAGCCAGTCAAGTCGCGTGCTCACACCCAGGCCCACTGCAAGGATTGCAGTCTGGCTCCACTGTGCCTGCCACTCTCCTTGAACCTCGAAGACATGGAAGCTCTGGATCAGATCGTCAAGCGCGGTCGCCCGTTGAAGAAAGGCGAATTCCTGTTCCGCCAGGGCGATACCTTTGCCTCGGTGTATGCGGTACGTTCTGGCGCGCTCAAGACTTTCAACATCAGTGACGGCGGCGAAGAGCAACTCACCGGTTTCCACCTGCCAAGTGAATTGGTCGGCATGTCGGGCATGGACGCCGAAGCCTATCCGGTGTCTGCTCAGGCGCTGGAAACCACTTCTGTGTGCGAAATCCCGTTCGAGCGGCTGGACGAGCTGTCTGTGCAGCTGCCTCAGCTGCGCCGCCAGTTGATGCGCGTGATGAGCAGGGAAATCCGCGACGATCAGCAGATGATGTTGCTGTTGTCGAAGAAAACCGCCGACGAGCGGATCGCTACCTTTCTGGTCAATCTGTCGGCCCGTTTCCGGGCCCGTGGATTCTCTGCCAACCAGTTCCGCCTGAGCATGTCGCGCAACGAAATCGGCAACCATCTCGGGCTCGCGGTTGAAACCGTCTCCCGGGTGTTCACCCGATTCCAGCAGAACGAACTGATCTCGGCCGAGGGCAAGGAAATCCAGATTCTCGATCCAATCCAGCTCTGCGCCCTGGCTGGCGGCGCTATCGAAAGCTGAGGGTGCGCAGCAGAGCCCAGGCCTTTAGACTAGCGCTCATACCGCCTACTGCCATGGATCACTCTGATGTCCCTAGACACTCAAAGCTTCGATGAACACAACCTCAAAGCCCTGATCCGTCCGGTCGTGGATTTCCCCAAGCCGGGCGTCATTTTTCGTGACATCACGCCGCTGTTTCAATCGCCCAAGGCCACTCGCCTGGTGATGGACAGTTTCGTTCAGCGTTATATCGAAGCCGACTTCAGCCACGTTGGCGTGATGGATGCCCGGGGCTTTCTGATCGGTTCGGTCGTTGCCTATGAGCTTAACAAGCCGCTGATCCTGTTTCGCAAGCAAGGCAAACTGCCCGCCGATGTGCTTTCGCAAGCCTACAAGACCGAATACGGCGAGGCGTTTCTGGAAGTCCACGCGGACAGTCTGTGCGACGGCGATTCAGTAGTGATGTTCGATGACCTGATTGCTACCGGCGGCACTTTGATCGCCGCCGCGAACCTGATTCGCCGCATGGGCGCAAAGATCCACGAAGCCGCCGCCATCATCGACCTGCCAGAGCTGGGCGGCTCAGAGCGCCTGCGAGATCTGCAGATCCCGACGTTCTGCCTGACCAGTTTTGGGTTGACGGAGTAGGAGCCCGGTTCGGCATTGCTTCTCTGTGGGCGGTGCTTGGTCTGGGCGGCATTCCGACGATAAGGCTGGACGCGATAGACCCGATATCCGCGGTACCCTTATCGCGGGCAAGCACCGCTCCCACCAAAGCCCACATACCGCGTAGGAGCGCGCTTGCCCGCGATGAAAGATAACGCGGTGGCCCAGACAGAACTCGATCCCTGTAGGAGCCAAGCTTGCTCGCGATAAGAACACCTCGGTGAGCCAGACAGTCCGCGTCGCCTTCATCGCCGGCACGCACCGCTCCCACATAAGCAGCGCGCCCACAGGCGAATGCACAAACCTTACAACGCTATAGGCTTACGCCCCGCAAACGAATGCGCCAGCGTGCCGCCATCCACCAGCTCCAACTCGCCACCCAATGGCACGCCATGGGCAATGCGTGAGGTGATCAGGCCTTTGTTGGTCAACAACTGCGCGATGTAATGGGCCGTGGCCTCGCCTTCAACCGTCGGATTGGTGGCCAGAATGACTTCGGTGAAAGTGCCTTGCCCGTTGATTCGCTCCAGCAGTTGCGGAATCCCGATGGCTTCCGGGCCAAGCCCGTCCAGTGGCGACAAATGCCCCTTGAGCACGAAGTAACGACCGCGATAACCGGTCTGCTCTACCGCGTAGACATCCATCGGCCCTTCCACCACGCATAACAACGTATCGTCACGGCGCACGTCCGAGCACTGCGGGCAGAGATCGTCTTCAGTCAGGGTGCGGCACAACCGGCAGTGCCCTACCCCTTCCATGGCCTGGCTCAATGCGAGCGCCAGCCGTGAACCGCCGCTGCGATCACGCTCCAGCAGTTGCAGCGCCATGCGTTGCGCAGTTTTCTGACCCACGCCCGGCAAGGTGCGCAGGGCATCGATCAATTGGCGAATCAGTGGGCTGAAGCTCATGGAGAAAGGTCCGACAAAAACACAAGACGCGGTTTATACCCGCGCCCTGCGTATAGCGTCAATTCAAGGAACACCGCTCGGGCGTTTTTCCTACGAAACGCGCACCACCAACTTACCGAAATTGCGACCTTCGAGCAGGCCGATAAAGGCTTCAGGGGCGTTTTCCAGCCCTTCAACCATGTCCTCGCGGAATTTGATCTTGCCCTCGGTCACCAGCGGCGTCATCTCGGTCATGAACTCTTCACGACGATGGCCGTACGCCTCAAACACGATGAAACCCTGCATAAGGGCGCGCTTGGTCAGCAGAGTGCGCATCAACAGTGGCAGATGATTCGGCCCTTCCGGCTCGCCCTGGGCGTTATACATGGCGATCAGGCCACATACCGGAATGCGCGCGCCCGCGTTGAGCAGTGGCAACACTGCATCAAACACCTTGCCGCCCACCAGCTCGAAATAGATATCGATGCCATTGCCGCAAGCCGCGGCGAGCTCTTCGGCAAACTGTTCGCTTTTATGGTCGATGCATTCATCAAAGCCCAGCTCGTCGACAACATAACGACATTTGTCAGGCCCGCCAGCAATACCCACGACCCGCAGGCCATTCAATTTCGCCACCTGCCCGACCACAGAGCCCACAGCGCCCGAAGCGGCCGCGACCACCAGGGTTTCCCCTGTGGTCGGCTTGCCGATGTCCATCAAGCCCATGTAGGCGGTCATGCCCGGCATACCCAGCACGCCGACAGCCATGGATTCACTAGGCAAGCCTTTGGGCACTGACTGCAATGCAGAGCCATCGCTGATGCTATGGGTCTGCCAACCGGTCTGGCCGACCACCAGATCCCCAACCTTGAAGTCCGGGTTGCGGGATTGCTCGACGACGCTGACCGCCCCGCCCTCCATCACGTCATCGACGGCCACCGGATCGGCGTAGGACGGGGCGTCACTCATGCGACCGCGCATATAAGGGTCAAGGGACAGATAAAGGGTGCGCAGTTGCACCTGACCTTCTTGCAGGTCCGGCAGCGCTTCGCGTTCCAGGCGGAAGTTTTCCGGAGTTGGCGCGCCGGTGGGACGCGAAGCCAGAACAATGCGCTGGTTGAGAATCAATTCTTGGGTCATCAAAGCGGCTCCTTGGAGGAATTCTGCGGGTATTCAGAGCAGACCGTCTTGAGGCGCTGGCGTTCGGTTAAATGTAAGAGCGAGCTTGACCGCAATGAACGATGACGCACTCTTGCTGGCACACCGCGCTTCCCTGTGGGAGCGAATTTATTCGCGAAAGCAGTATTAAGACCAATAACGATGCGTCGGATGTATTGGCCTATTCGCGAATGAATTCGCTCCCACAGGTGAGGAACGTTCCGTAGGAGTGCGTATCCACACACAAAAATGCCAGGCACTAAGGCCTGGCATTTTGTGATCAACCGCTGTTCTTAGAACGGCATTTTCATGCCTGGCGGCAGTTGCATGCCAGCGGTCATGCTGGCGGTTTTTTCCTGGCTGGCCTGTTCGATCTTGCGCACGGCGTCGTTGACGGCGGCGGCGATCAGGTCTTCCAGCACTTCCTTGTCTTCCTGCATCAGGCTGTCATCCAGATTGATACGCTTGACGTCGTGACGACCGGTCATGACCACGCTGACCAGGCCTGCGCCCGATTGGCCGGTCACTTCGGCATTGGCCAGTTCTTCCTGCATCTTGGCCATTTTTTCCTGCATTTGCTGAGCCTGCTTCATCAGGCCTGCCATGCCGCCTTTCATCATGGGATATCTCCTCGAAAGTTGATTGTTTCGCCTGGCGCGACCCGTCTGGCGTCGCGCCGTCAGTTAATGAGTTTGAGCGACCGGGGCGTCCACGGGTTTAATCGTATCCTCCCGGATCACTGCGCCAAACTGTTGCAGCATCTGCTGGATGAACGGATCAGCATGAATCGACGCTTCCGCCTGCAACTGCCGCTCGGCTCGCAGGCGCGATGCCGCTTGAGCCGGGGTTTCCTGCTCCGGCTTGATCAGCTCGATACTCAGGTTGATCGTACGCCCGGTGAATTGGTTCAAGGCATCGTTGATACGGCGCTGCTGGGTCGAGTTGAACAACGCGCTATGCCCCGGATCCAGATGCAGCAACCAGGCGTCACCCTGCATGGAAATCAAAGTGCAGTTAGAGGCGATGCTGCTGGTCATGCCGGAGATCGGCAGTTTGTTAAACATCTCCAGCCACTCTGCCGCCAGACCCGTGGCAGGCTTCGCAGCCGGAGCCGGCTCAGCCTCGACCACTTCGGCCACGCTCTCGTGGGCCAGTTCGTCCAGATAGCTGTAGGACGCAGGATCGATGTCCACATCAGGCTCGACGTAATCGTCATCCGGTGGCGGCTCGTCTTCGCGATCCATGGGCGCAGGCACATAAGCCGCGTCAGGGACACGTTCAAGCATGGCGGGGGTTACGGCCTGTTCAGGCTCAGATTCGGTTGGTGGCGACTCGACCTCTGGCGCAGGGGGCACCGGGCTGGCGGGCGCGGGCGCTGGCATGGGCGTGAGTTCGGGCTGCTCGCCGTCGGTGTCGAGCACCGGCTCAGGCACTGGCTCAGCAACAGGTTCGGGTTCGGGCTCGGCATCGATAACCGGCGGCAACGGCATGGGCTCGTTCCACGGCAGATCGACGTCGGCAACCGGCTCGGGGACCGGCTCCGGCGTGACAACTGGCGCAGGTTGAATGGACGCGGCTTCGACAGCCGGGTTTACAGCTGCTGGGGCAATTACCGGTGCAACTGCTGCTGCACCGGCCACTGGATTTGAGGAATCAACTGTGGCCGGGTTGATTCCCACTGTCTTTAGCGGCTGCCTCGGGGCGTCGCTGCTGTCGGCGGGACGAAACGCCAGCATGCGCAGCAGAACCATCTCGAAGCCGCCACGGGGATCAGGTGCCAGCGGCAAATCGCGACGCCCGATCAAACCCATCTGGTAATAAAACTGTACGTCTTCGGCAGGCAGTGCCTGCGCCAACGCCAAGACCCGATCACGGTCGCCATGACCGTTATCGACCCCTTCGGGCAGCGCCTGGGCGATTGCCACACGGTGCAGCACGTTGAGAATTTCCGACAGCACGCCATTCCAGTCAGGCCCCTGCTCTGCCAGATGGCGCACGGCCTCCAACAGGCTGCGGGCGTCGCCGTCGATCAGAGCAGTAAGGACGTCGAACACCTGACCATGATCCAGGGTGCCGAGCATTGCCCGCACATCGGCGGCCATGACCTTGCCTTCACCGAAGGCAATGGCCTGATCGGTCAGGCTCATGGCGTCGCGCATCGAACCATCGGCGGCGCGACCCAACAACCACAAGGCATCGTCTTCAAACGGGACGTTTTCGACCCCCAGCACATGGGTCAAGTGCTCGACCACACGCTCTGGCGTCATGTTCTTAAGGGAGAACTGCAGGCAGCGAGACAGAATGGTCGCCGGCAGCTTTTGCGGATCGGTGGTCGCCAGGATGAACTTGACGTAAGGCGGCGGCTCTTCAAGGGTCTTGAGCAAGGCGTTGAACGAGTGGCTGGAGAGCATGTGCACTTCGTCGATCAGGTAGACCTTGAAGCGCCCGCGACTCGGGGCGTATTGCACGTTGTCCAGCAGCTCGCGGGTATCCTCGACCTTGGTGCGGCTCGCGGCGTCGATCTCGATCAGGTCAACAAAACGGCCTTCGTCGATTTCGCGACATACCGAACAGGTGCCGCACGGCGTCGACGTGATGCCGGTCTCGCAGTTCAGGCATTTGGCGATGATCCGTGCAATCGTAGTCTTACCCACCCCTCGGGTGCCGGTAAAAAGATACGCGTGATGCAGGCGCTGACTGTCCAGCGCATTGATCAGGGCCTTCAGCACATGTGTCTGGCCGACCATTTCGCGGAACGAGCGCGGACGCCATTTACGTGCAAGAACCTGATAACTCATCGAAAACCGTCGCAACTGGGAAGCGGAAGACCGCTAATGCTAGCCGAGCAGGGGCAAAATTGCATCTGGTGTACTTGTCTATTGTGTTTAAGCTGTGCAAATGAATTAACGGGCACACGCTATTCGGGTCTTTAAGAGCTGCTTATGCATTGCTGTAGTGAGGGACTGATGCGTCGATGCCAGATAGTGATGATTGTTTTACTCCTGCTCAGCCAGGCTAGCGCTTCCGCCGAACCGCCCCTGCGATTTTCGGTAGCCGACAGTTGGTCGATGCCATTGATTCAGCTTGATGAGGGCGAACCCACGTCAGGGATCCTCTTCGACATCATGCAAAGCCTTGCTCGCCAGTCAGGCCTGCGAGCTGAATATCACGTGCTTCCACGTCTGCGGGTTCAGGCGGCGCTGGAACGTGGCGAAGTGGATATACGCTGCTATGCCGCGCAAGCCTGGGTACCGAACCTGTCAGGGGATTATTTCTGGAGCCTGCCCATTCTGTACCAACGTGACTTGCTGATTGCCTCAGCCGAAACCGCAGCCGGCCCCTACCCCAGCCAATTCGAGAACGAAACCGTCGGCACCGTGCTGGGCTACAGCTATCCCGAACTGCAACACCTGTTCGACAATCACCAACTGGTACGCGAAGACGCCCGCAATCAGGAACAGACACTGCGCAAGCTGGTCGCCGGGCGCTACAACTATGCTGTTTCCAGCGAGTTGGCGCTGGACTGGGTCAATCGCGACCTTCCTGCTGGCCAGCGGATGAAAGTCATTTCTATGGTCAGCGATCAGCCGGCCGGCTGCATCATCCGCAACGATCCCGGCCTGCCGACGCAGAAAATCCTCCGTACGCTGGTTCGCATGAGAGTGTCGGGTGAGATCCAGCAAATAGTGGATCAATACACTGCGCCCAGGAGCTGATTATTCGGTGTGCGTAACAAACTCTGCCCGAAGCCCTGACTGACGCAAAGACGTCATAAAGCACCGCTACCCTCGCCTGAAATCTTTGGTAACACTTAATCAGGCGGGCCATTCCAATGAGCGACAAACCAGACGACGTATCGCAAACCGATCCTAGCCGGCGGCGTTTTCTGGGGGGGATGGCGGCATTAGGCGCTGGCATGACCCTCGGCGGTTACGCAACGGCCCAAGACAAGCCCGCACCCGCAGCCCTACCCGCCTTGACGGGTGCAGCGCTGGATAAAGCCCTGCGCGACAACGTCAAAACCGTCGTGGTGATCTACGCCGAAAACCGCAGTTTCAATAATCTGTTCGGGAATTTTCCCGGCGTGGAAAAGCCCCTGGCGTCTCTCCAGCCCGCTGATTATCAACAGCGCGACCGCGATGGCGGTCTGCTGGATAACCTTCCGCCCGCCTGGGGCGGTGTGTTGCAGGTCGGGCCGCAAACCGTTGACGGCGTGAGCTACCCCGCCGGTGGTCAATTTCAGGAAAATCTGCCCAACGCCCCCTTTCCGCTAAAAGGCATGAATGGCGAAGATCTGCCCCTGAGCCTGGTGACCCGTGACCTGTGGCACGTGTTCTATCAGAACCAGATGCAGATCAACGGGGGTAAGAATGACCGTTTCGTCGCCTGGGCCGATGCCGGGGGGCTCACGATGGGGTATTACGCCCAGAGCCAGTACTCCCTGCGCCTGTGGGATGTCGCCAAGGAGTTCGTGCTGTGTGACAACTTCTTCCAGGGGGCCTTTGGCGGCTCATTTCTCAACCACCACTACCTGATCGCCGCGACAGCACCCGTCTACCCCAATGCGCAGACCTCCCCAGCCAAATCGCAGATCGCCACTCTGGAGAGCGACAACCCTCGGGATCCGCGCCTCAAGCCCCTGGAAAAATCTCCAGCCAGCGCCATGACCGGCCCGCCGCAGTTCGGCCCAAGCGCCCTGACGCCCGATGGCTTTGCCGTTAACACCTTGGCCCCACCGTACTGGCCGACCTGGCTGCGCGACCCGCAGAGACCGGATTACTCAAAACCTGATCTGCCCAACGTGCTGGTACCGCAAACCCATGAACACATTGGCGACAAACTGTCGAAGAAGGATGTCGACTGGGCCTGGTACGCCGGCGCATGGCAGGTCACGCTTGATCAGTTCAAGGACTCCACCGGCATCCCGAAAATCCCCAATTTCCAGTACCACCACCAGCCGTTCAACTACTTCGCCCAGCAAGGCCCGGACAATCCGAAGGAACGTCACAAACGCCTGCGCGACGGCGGACTGGGTGATGAAGCCAGCACCAACAAATTTCTCGCTGATGCCGAAGCCGGCAAGTTACCGGCCGTCACCTTCTACAAGCCGCAAGGCAACCTGAACATGCACGCCGGTTACGCTGACGTCGCCGCTGGGGACCGCCACATCGACCGTACAATCAAAGTGCTACGCAACAGCCCGCAATGGGAAAACATGGTGGTCATCATCACCGTTGATGAAAACGGCGGTTGGTGGGACCACGTGGCACCACCCAAAGGTGATCGCTGGGGTCCGGGCACACGCGTCCCGACGCTGGTGGTCTCGCCGTTCGCCCGCAAAGGCACCGTCGATCACACGGTTTATGACACCGCCTCGATCCTGCGCCTCATTACCCGGTTGCATGGCCTGGAAAAGCTCGACGGCCTCAAAGAGCGGGATAACGCCATGATTGCTCGCGGCCAGCAGCCAATGGGCGACCTGACCAATGCGCTGCAGTTTCCTGCTTAGATTGTGGAAAACGCAGCAAGAACGGCTGGCGACTCAGCTCGCCAGCACCACTTGATCGCGACCCTGCCGCTTGCCTTGATACAACGCTTGATCGGCACGTCGCAGGGCGCTTTCAAAACTCTCGCCTTGACGGATCTGACTGACCGCCAGGGTCGCGGTGACCATGACGGGCGAATGGTCGGTATTGCCTGCAGTCTCGCGAATCCCCAGCAGGATCCTCTCGGCAACCGCACACGCTACTTGCTCTGAAGTGTCAGGCATCAACACCAGAAACTCCTCGCCCCCCCAGCGCGACGCCACATCGGTTGCACGAACATTGCTACTGATTGCTTTGGCAACACGCTGCAGAATCACGTCGCCCCGATCATGGCCCAGGCTGTCATTGATCTGCTTGAAATGGTCGATATCCAGCAGAATGATCGCCGACGTCGCGGGACTACCCAGTTGGCGAACGCCTTCGATGATCCTGCGGCGAGTGTATAGATTGGTCAGGCTGTCGTGGCTTGCCATGTGAAACAGGCTGAGCTGCATAGAACGAGTGAAACGCACCGACAGGGCCGTGCCATGCACCAGCAACGCCGTGGCGGTTAGCACGTTTACGATGCCGAACGCCTCGCGCAACGGCGCAGCCACACCTGAGTTCAGCCCCATCCGCTCACGCAGGACGTAGCTCCCCACCACTACCGTGATGATCGTCAGATTGAACGACATCCGTACCATGCGCCGATCCTGAAAACTGAAGGCGATGATCGGAATCAGGCAATACAGGTAAAAGTGAAAGTTGCTGCTCCAGCCAAGTACCCAGTTGGCCAGCAGCGCATGAAGAATAATCTCCACACTCATCAAAACCCCGGCAAAGCTGTAACGCTGGGCGCGGATCGCTTTGAGACATGCCACGTAAACCCCGATGCTCAACGCGTTGGCAACGGCCAGCAAAGGCAGTTTCAACAACAGAAAGAGGATGAACAACACCACGTGAATGCCGAAGGCGATCTGTACAACAGGCACAATGTGCTTCCAGAACTGCGCCGTGGCTTCGCGCAACAGGTGAGCGCGATCACTGGCGGAAAGGACGTTCATCGACAAGTCTCGTGTGAGTCGGTAGTGGGCTGGAATACAGCAAAAGTGGGAGTTCAGCTGATGCCTTGCTATCGGCAGAAAATGAATGAGGATCACGCCGGTGGTCAGGGCACCGCGGGGTTGGACAACGACCGACTGGATATGATCGCAGCGTCTTCAAGAACACTGCCCTGTAGGAGCCCACGAGCGAAGGGAGGCAGCGATAGCGACCTGTCTGATACACCGCAATCGCGGGCCTGGTAACCTCGGTGCGCTCCTACAGGACCGAGGTGTGTCTGAAAAAACACAGCCATCTCTTTAGAGATTCGCAATAAGCGCCAGTAAATCCGTAGACCCCACATCAACCCCCGCCTGACTGAGCAGCGTGGTGGCTTGCCCGCGGTGGTGGGTCTGATGATTGAAGAAGTGAATCAACAGCCCGTAAAAGTCCCGCTGGGCCTTGATGCCAGCCGTATTGGCGTAATGCAGTGTCACATCCAGATCAGCTTCGCGCAGCTCGGCAGTCCACTCAATGATTGCCTTGTCGAGTAATTGCCGTCGCACCACTAGCTCGCCGAGGTCGCTGAACATCTGTTGACTCAAGGCCTGCGGGTCCGCGAGTTCGCGAATCGGCTCCAGAGCTTCGAACCCTGCAGGGTGCGCCGCAAATCGCTTGAGCCAGATGGTATCGCCCACGATGAGATGATTCAGCGTCCCCATTATCGAGCCGAAAAACGCTTTGCGATCCATGCTGAGTTCTTGTGCAGGCAACGTGGCCGCTGCGGCGCAGAGCTTTTCGTTCATCCACTGGTTGTAGCTAGCCATCAGGCTGAGGTGGTCGAGGCGGTTCACATGAGCCTGCGATAAGAGGATTAGACGTGGAAATTAGCGCTTGCCGGAAGTTCTGTCGATGCCTGACGAGCAATTCAACAGACCTGCCGCTATTGGCAGCCTGCGCACCCCCTGCCCATATCGCGCATAGCGTTAACTATGTAACGCAGTACGCAGCGCACCCGATGCTAGCTTGAAATTCAATCAATGCAGCACAGGAAAATGCGCATGTACAGCATCGACTACAACAGTTATCGCTCAATCAAGAGCTTCAACCGCAGGACCCGCTTCCTGGTCCTGCACTACACCGCCGTCAACTTCAAAGGCTCCGTCACCGCCCTGACGGGCCCGTCGGTGAGCTCACATTATCTGGTCCCGGATCCTAGCGACCCCACCTACATTGCGGCCGGGTTCAACGACCTGCGCATTTTCAATCTGGTAGATGAAAGTGAGCGGGCCTGGCATGCCGGCCTCAGCGCCTGGGCAAAACGCTACAACCTGAATGACACCGCCATCGGGGTCGAAATCGTTTATCTGGCTACCGAGGATAAAGGGGTCTTTACGTTCCCACCTTACAACCCGGTGCAAATCCAGGCCGTCAAAGAGCTGGCTGCAAACATCATTCAGCGTTATCCAGACATCACCCCCACCCACGTCGTCGGGCACAGCGATATTGCCATCGGCAGAAAAAGCGATCCGGGAGCGGCCTTCCCGTGGAAAGAGCTATACGAGGCGGGCATTGGCGGCTGGTATGACGAGGCGACCAAGCAGCGTTACGAGCAACAGTTCAGCAGCGGACTGCCATCCAGGGCGGATGTTGTCGCCAAACTGGGCCAGTATGGGTACGACCCAAGACCGGCAAGCACCGATGCCGGATATAAAAATCTGCTCCGGGCATTTCAACTGCATTTCCGCCCGCAGAGGTACGATGGCGTGCTGGACGCTGAAACTGCGGCAGCCTTGTATGCGTTGGTGGATAAATATTTTCCGACAAGGACGGCTTAGCAACTGCAGGCCTGGCCTGAGACGCATACGGCTACGATCGGATTTTTTGACTGCGAGCTCGAGAGAATTCGAGCTTGAGATGGAGGCAACCCCACCAGCCACACCCCGGCACACAATGTTCCCGCTGTGGCTGCTTCCTTCCGGATCTGACCAGGTTCACGGGTAATCGTTGCGGGGGGACCGATGGGGTCACCATAACGACACTCGCCTCTCGGCAAGCCGCGCCATTGTACCGGTCTTGAGCGAAGTTACAACCCGTAATCCCGGATAAAAAATTCGAGGGGGCTCAAGCACTTGTGTCATGAAGGCAGGCCGCCCATTTGCAACGCCGCAGCCGTTTAACCCGAGCAACGTTTTCAAACACTGGCCATAATGCGCACCCGCTACATTTCCTGTCAGACGGTGCGGTTCAGCAGTGATGAAAACTCAGGTCGTAAATTACCAAACCCTGACTGCGGCTCAGAGGCAGCAGCTTGATCAACTGGAAATCCTGCCCGAGCAGCTACCCTTCTCGGGCGATATTTACTGCGCGCTAAACACCCTACTGGTGCGGCCGACGGCGGATATCGAAGGATTCGTTTTGCTGGTGGATGATCAGTCAGTGGGATTCTTCATGCTCAAGCGTGGGGCGTTTCTTCCGCAATGGGCCGCCAATGGATCAGCAACCCTGCACGCCCTTCAAATTGACCGCCGCGTTCAGGGTCAAGGCTTAGGCAAGGCTTTTTTGCAAGGCTTGCCGGGGGCAGTTCGGGAAACATGGCCAGATATTGAACAGGTTATGTTGTCGGTGGATGCGGATAACTTACCCGCCATTGGTTTGTATCTTGCTCTGGGCTGGGTCGATTCCGGTGAGGCGTACAAGGGAAGGATTAGTTATGAACGGCGATTTATACTTACTGTTTAAACAAGTCTCTCAGACAATACGCTATCACCTGTATGAGCTGCCGAAGGCTGAGAATTTCGGTCACTCTGCAACTCCGTCTTCGCAGCCTTTGGCAGCTCCTACAGGATCAACAAGTTCAATTTAACTCTGTTTAACACACACTTCCGTGCCACGCCCTCCAGGCCCTTTACCGTCTTTGGCAGTGCGCATGTATTCGGGTGCGTAGTAGGACTTGTGCAGGGTAGTGGTGTATCTGCCATCCACGTCCTGATCATGGGAAACCAGCGCCATTCCGACTCCATAATCAGTAGGTTCCTGCTCGTCGTCGCTGGCGAAGTACATCGCCAGGGACTGGCCTTGCGCGGCGGCAAAGCCCGAGTAGGTCGCCTTGGCACCAAGGACCACAAAGTCGAGTTTGAACTTATAGGCGCCGAAGCTTTGAGGAAAATGGCTGGCTGCTTCGTCGACGGTGAAGGTCAAGTCCCCTTTGAATGCGCCCACATGACTGTCGTAGCCGGTGCATTTGTAATCGCCGACAATATTTAACGGATCATTAACCTTAGCGAACGCCGTGCCGCCAAATGACAATGACAGGGCCACCAGTGCGATGGATAGTTTGTTCAATTTAGCTTCCTTATCAACTTTCTGACACACATGAATCGGTGCAGCCCGCGCACTCTATTCTTGGCAGATAACTGACAACAAGCCTGGAAACACTCTGAAACCTTACAAAGTATTTCGCATTACACAGCAACTAACAAAGTCAAACACATAGAACTTATTTCATCACTATTCAGGCGTTGACAGAGCGGGGAGCCATCCAAATGCCGCTCTGTCAGGGGACCTTTCCATTACTGTGCCTGCAACACCTCGTCAGCCTTGCCACCTGCATCCTGAATCACCAGATGGATAAAGTGCAGCTTGGTGATGACAGCAGGTGAGAGCACGAACGGGTAAAAATCCGGTTGGCCCATGCTGCGCGACAGCTCGTTGAGCATGCCGGCCAGTTCGATCCACGCGTTGACGAAGGACAGGAACGCTGGCCCGCCAGGGTGCTGAGGATCGTAAAGGGTTTCCAGAGGGAACGGCCGGTAGTCGAGGTCCATGTCCCGCGCACTCATGCCGAAACCCAGCGCGGTATCCACAGCATCCATCATGTGCAGGTAATGCGCCCAGGTTTCTGCCCAGTCCTCCCACGCGTGCATGGTGGCATAAGCGCTGACGAAGCTTTCTTGCCAGTTGGCCGGGGCGCCGTTTTGATAATGATGGTCGAGAGCGTCGGCGTAACTGGCTCGATCATCGCCAAACAAATTGCGAAATCCATCCTGCCAGTAAGTATTGGCGATCAGCCGATCCCAATAGTAGTGGCCCACTTCATGTCGGAAATGTCCGAGCAGCGTGCGATAAGGTTCGTGCATCTGCACACGAATCTTCTCTCGGTGGTCGTCATCCGCTTCCTTGATGTCCAGGGTAATCAGGCCGTTGGCATGTCCCGTGGTGGGCAACTTGCCTTCCAGGTCTACGCCGACAAAATCAAACGCCAGCCCGCGCTCTTCGTCCTGGGTTTTGGGTATGACTTTAAGGCCCAGGGAGATCAGCTGCGCCACCAGCCGGCGTTTAGCGGTCTCGACCTTACACCAGCGTTCGCCGTTTTCCGGGATCGACAGGTCAGGGATTGTCCGGTTCAGGCTGCAGGCAATGCAGAAATCGCCGCTGTCATGGGCATTAAAGAGCCAGTTGCAGGCCGCCGGGGTGCTGAGGTTGCCACACCGCCGGTACAGGCCCGCGCCCGGCTCGTCGCTCAGGCGCCAGGTCTCTTGATCAGGCCCTGGTTCAAGCGCCGCTACCCGCCCCTGCTCCGGCAAATAACCCAGCGCTGCTGAACAAGCCAGGCATTGGGTGTTGGGGAAAAAGACCGACTGGCCGCAGCGGCATTGCCAGACCTTACTGTTGCGCCGGGTTTCGCCCATAAAAGGGGCAGCGATCCGCGAGCTGAGCTGTTCGAAAAACCGGTACATGACGATCTCCTGGTGGGCGTGCAAGCACTAGATCATCGGCGGTTGTGGTCGTTCCATGGATTTGATCCGAAGACAACCGACTGACACTGTGGGACTCAACGTGGATATCACTGACACACGACGATTAAACCTGTGGGAGCGAATTCATTCGCGAAGAGGCCGGTACATCCGATGCATCTTCATCTGCTTTTACATCGCCTTCGCGAATAAATTCGCTCCCACAGGAGAGCGCATTCATTCAGCCTGGATTCCGTGCTTGGCCAGAAACCCAACAAACGCTTCTTCATCCAGCACTTTCAAGCCCAGCTCATTGGCCTTGGTCAGTTTCGACCCCGCACCCGGCCCAGCGACCACCGTGTGGGTCTTGGCCGACACGGAACCTGAGACTTTCGCCCCCAGGCTTTCGAGTTTTTCCTTGGCGACGTCGCGGCTCATCAGCTCCAGCGAGCCGGTCAGCACCCAGGTCTGCCCTGCCAGCGGCAGGCCTTCGACAACCTTCTTCTCGCTCTGCCAGTGCATGCCGAAGTCTTTGAGCTGGGCCTCGATGGCCAGTCCGAGCTTGGCATTGTCCGGATTATCGAAGAAATCGCGCACGGCTTTAGCCTGCTTCTCGGCCAGCGCCTGACGCATGTCCAGCCAGTCGGCCTTGATGATGCCTTCGAGGGAGCCAAATTTGTCCGCGAGCTTCTGCGCCGCGCCGGGACCCACCGAAGGGATGTTCAACTTGTCGATCATGCCGCCCAGGGTCGCACTGGCGGCGAATTCGGCGCCCAGCTCACCCTCGTCCTGCAGTTGCAGGCCACGCTCGCCCAGCAGCGCGTCAATCACGTTACGGTTGTGCTCATCCTCGAAGAAACTGTGGATCTCGTGCGCCACTTCCAGCCCCACATCCGGCAGGTACGTCAGCACTTCCGGCAACGCCTGCTTGACCCGATCAAGGGACGCCAGCGAGCGAGCCAGGACCTTGGCGGTCTCTTCACCCACATCCGGAATACCCAGGGCGTAGATGAATCGCGCGAGAGTCGGCTGCTTGCTGTCTTCGATGGCCTTGAGCAGCTTGTTGCTGGAGATCTCCGCGAAGCCTTCAAGATCGACGATTTGCTCGTAGGTCAGCGCGTAAAGGTCCGCTGGCGAGCCGATCAGTTTTTCGTCCACCAGCTGTTCGATGGTTTTATCACCCAGACCTTCGATATCCATCGCTCGGCGCGACACGTAGTGGATGATTGCCTGTTTGAGCTGTGCGCCGCAGGCCAGGCGGCCGACGCAACGATAGACCGCGCCTTCGCTGACGGTCTCCTTGCCCTTGCTGCGCTTGATCAGCTGCGTGCGCTCCACATGGGAGCCACACACCGGACAGGTTTGCGGAATCTCGACGGCACGGGCGCTTTCCGGTCGGCGCTCCAGCACCACCTGCACAACCTGAGGAATAACATCGCCGGCGCGACGGATGATTACGGTGTCGCCGATCATCAGCCCCAGACGTGCCACTTCGTCCATGTTGTGCAGGGTCGCGTTGGCAACAGTCACGCCCGCCACTTTGACCGGTTTCAGCCGCGCCACAGGTGTGACAGCACCCGTGCGGCCCACCTGAAACTCGACGTCGAGCAGCTCGGTGAGTTCTTCCATGGCAGGGAATTTATGGGCAATGGCCCAGCGCGGCTCACGGGCGCGGAAGCCCAATTCCCGCTGGGAAGCCAGGCTGTTGACCTTGAACACCACGCCATCGATTTCGTAGCTCAGAGCAAGCCGCCGCTCACCGATGTCGCGGTAGTAATCCAGGCACTCATCGATACCGTCTGCCAGTTTCAGTTCGCGGCTGACCGGCATGCCCCATGCCTTGAGCTGATTCAGGTTGCCGATATGCGTGTCGGAAATTTCCGCAGAAACCTGGCCCAACCCATAGGCGCAGAACTCCAGCGGGCGGTTGGCGGTAATTTTCGAATCCAACTGACGCAGGCTGCCTGCCGCCGCATTTCGCGGGTTGGCGAAGGTCTTACCGCCGACTTCCAGCTGACTGGCGTTAAGGCGCTCAAATCCCGCCTTGGACATGAATACCTCGCCACGCACTTCCAGCACCTCAGGCCAGCCGCTGCCATGCAGTTTGAGCGGGATGTTACGCACGGTGCGCACGTTGACGCTGATGTCTTCGCCGGTAGTGCCGTCGCCACGGGTAGCGCCGCGTACCAGAGCGCCGTCACGGTATAACAGGCTGACCGCCAGGCCATCGAGCTTGGGTTCGCAGCTGTACTGCACTTTCGTACCGTCGCCGAACAGATCGCCCACTGGCAAATCCAGGCCTTCAGTCACCCGGCGGTCGAATTCGCGCATGTCGTTTTCTTCGAAAGCGTTGCCCAGGCTGAGCATCGGCACTTCATGGCGCACTTGGGTGAAAGCCGATAACGCCGCACTGCCAACCCGTTGCGTCGGCGAATCAGGGGTGACCAGATGCGGATTTTCCGCTTCCAGCGCTTTGAGTTCGTGGAACAGCCGATCGTATTCGACGTCCGGAATGCTTGGCGCGTCGAGGACGTGATAACGGTAGTTGTGCTGATCCAGTTCTGCGCGCAGTTCGAGAATTCGGGTTTCGGCGGCTTTCATGCGGTGTTCTCTTCAAAAGCAAAAGAGCAGCCTAGGCTGCTCAAGTGTTGTGCTTTGGTCATTAGCCTGTAGGAGCGCGCTTGCCCGCGATTCGGTTTATCAGGCGACACTTCCATCGCTTGGTCCGGCGCAATCGCGGGCAAGCGCGCTCCTACAGGTCTTGCGTCAACGACGCTGAGTCAATGCGCGACGTTCGAATTCGACGATGCGCTGACGGTAATGCTCGATGGTCTGCGCGGTCATGACGCTGCGCTGGTCATCTTTTAGTTCGCCGTTGAGTTCATGGGCCAGTTTGCGAGCAGCGGCAACCATGACATCAAACGCCTGTTTCGGGTGGCGCGGGCCAGGCAAGCCAAGGAAGAAGCTCACGGCACGAGTGCTGAAATGGTCGATGTCGTCCAGATCGAAAACGCCCGGTTTGACGGCATTGGCCATGGAGAACAGCACTTCGCCATTACCCGCCATGCTTTCGTGGCGATGGAAGATGTCCATTTCACCGAAACGCAGACCGCTTTCCAGGATGTTCTGCAGCAGCGCGGGGCCTTTGAAACCACTTTCGTCACGGCAGATAACACTGATCACCAGGACTTCTTCAACCGGTGGCAGGTCTTTGTCTTCAGTGATGCGTTGTTTTGGTTTTTCGTCCTGGAAATCATCGTCGTTGCCGGTAAACAGGCTCGGGCCGTCCAGATCCAGATTGAGATCACCTTGTTGTGGCTCGTCCTTACGCTTCTTGCTGCGCTTGCTGTCGCGAGGACTCGCGC
This sequence comes from Pseudomonas syringae, assembly GCF_000737245.1. Classification (GTDB taxonomy): domain Bacteria; phylum Pseudomonadota; class Gammaproteobacteria; order Pseudomonadales; family Pseudomonadaceae; genus Aquipseudomonas; species Aquipseudomonas syringae_J. Next base: position 63,894 of record NZ_JPQU01000033.1, read on the forward strand.
TCATCGACGGCAGATCCTCCTCATCGAGCTGCGGCTCTTTATGAGTATCCAGAACACGCGGCGGGCCCAGCACCTCGGCGGACGAACCTTCGTCGTCGTCCGGCAGGTTGGAAAAGCTTCGGTCAAGCCTGAATTTCAGTTTTCCTTTGCCGCCGCGCATACGGCGCCAGCCATCAAAAAGAATACCGGCAATGACAATAATGCCGATGACGATCAGCCACTCGCGCAGACCGATTTCCATGTAATCCCGTGCCTCTAATGAAGAATGCTAAAAATAAGGGCCTAAACCCCTTTAAAACGTGGCGCCAAGTCTATGTTCTGACTGGCAATTTGCCCACGCGAAAAGAAAAAGTGGACATTAAGCTAGCACGACCAAAGGTAACTTTACACCGTCTGTTACATCTGGTTTGTGTCGAAAGCATTATCTACAGCACAGTCCTGCACATTTCGGGCTAACCATCTGCTGATCGAAGCCCTGGATCAGGCTTCTACCAGCGCCATCGCCTCCTCTACGTCGACCGCCACCAAGCGCGAGCAACCGGGCTCGTGCATGGTCACCCCCATGAGCTGATCAGCCATTTCCATGGCGATCTTGTTGTGCGTGATGTAGATGAATTGCACAGTTTGCGACATCTCTTTTACCAGTCGGGCATAACGACCAACGTTGGCATCATCCAATGGCGCGTCCACTTCATCGAGCATGCAGAACGGTGCCGGGTTGAGCTTGAAAATGGCAAAAACCAGGGCCAGCGCAGTCAAGGCCTTTTCGCCGCCGGACAGCAAGTGGATCGTGCTGTTTTTCTTGCCCGGTGGCCGCGCCATGATTGTTACCCCTGTATCGAGTAAATCTTCGCCCGTCAGTTCCAAATAAGCGGAGCCACCCCCGAAAACTTTTGGGAAAAGTGCCTGAATTCCGCTATTTATCTGATCGAAGGTCTCTTTGAAGCGATTGCGCGTCTCTTTGTCGATCTTGCGAATCACGTTTTCCAGGGTGTCCAGAGCTTCCACCAGATCAGCGTTCTGGGCATCCAGATAGCGCTTGCGCTCGGACTGCTGCTGGTACTCGTCGATGGCCGCCAGGTTGATCGCGCCCAGACGCTGAATCCTGCCCGCGATACGCTCAAGTTCCTCTTCAGCGTCCTTTTCGTTGGCTTCGGGAGTGAGGGTCGCCAGCACGCCGTGCAAATCGTAGCCGTCTTCGAGCAGTTGATCCTGCAAGGTAGTGCGGCGCACGGTCAGGGATTGCCACTCCATGCGCTGTTGTTCCAGCTGGCTGCGCAGCAATTGCGACTGCTGCTCGGCCTGGGTACGGCGCTTCTCGGCATCGCGCAATTGGAGGTCGGCGTCTTCGAGGGCGTTTTTTGCGGTACGCATCTCATCGTCCACCGCCATGCGCCGCTCAAGTAATTCTTCAAGTTTCAGGCGCAGCTCTTCCAGAGGCGCTTCGCCCTCCTCCAGATTGAGATTGAGCTGCTCACGCTTTTCGGTCAGGCGCTCGGACTGCATTTCCAGGCGCTCAAGGGCCTGGCGCGTGGAATCATGCTGGGCGCGCAGCGAACCCAGGCGCACCGCCAGTTGATGAGCGTGGTCTTTGTGCTGACGGGCTTCCTGACGGACCCGGTCAAGCTGTTCACGCAGGCTGTCGCGCTGGGCCTGGAGCAGTTCACGCTGCTCGGTGTCCAGCGCCATGCCGTCCAGGGCGTCCTGCAACTGCAGGCGCGATTCGCCCAGGTGTTCGTGCTCGATGGCTCGTTGTTCACCCAGTTCGGCCAGCTCTTCGTCAAGGCGGGTGCGACGCAAGGTCAGTTGTTCGACCTTGACTTTCGCCGCCGACAATTGGGCTCGCAGATCGCTTTGCTGACGGGTTTCGTCCTGGACCCGGCGACGCAATTCTTCCCGGGACTCTTCCTGCCGGGATTGCTGTTCGCGCAGATTCAGCAACTGTTCTTCAAGAGTCGCAAGGGTGGCTTCGCGCTCGTCACGCTCCAAGCCAAGCTGTTGCAATTCCTGCCCTCGGGCCAGCACACCGCTTTGCGCTTCACTGGCTCGGCGGACCCGCAGGAAATGCCGACCAACCCAGTAACCGTCGCGGCTGATCAGGCTTTGCCCGGCCGCCAGACGATTGCGCTGCGCCAGTGCGTCGTCAAGAGTTTCGACGGGCAACACCTGACCCAACCAACTGGAAAGGTCCATGGCACTGTCGACTTTATCCAGCAGACTACCGGGAATGCGCGCCGCGTCGCTGCTGGCACTGACAAGGCGCAAGTCGCCCTGCTGAAAACCAGCCAGATCCAGTGCTTCAAAGTCGTCCACCAGCACCGCTTGTAGATCGGCGCCCAGCACGGTTTCCACGGCCAGTTCCCAGCCCGGCTCGACCCGCAGGCCTTCCGCCAGACGGGGACGCTCGGCCAGATCGTGCTCGCGCAGCCATTCGGCAGTGCCGGTATCCGGATCGAGGGCCGCTTGCTGCAAGGCTTCCAGTGACGCCAATCGACCATTGAGGCGCTGCAATTCGCCCTGGGCCTGTTGCTGCGCCTGACTGGCCTGTTGCAGTTCGTTACGCAGTAGCTCAAGGCGCTCGACCGCTTGTTCTTCGCCAATGTGCAGCTCTTCGAGGGTCATTTCCCGGGTGGCGAGGTCTTCGTCCAGTTGCAGAATGGCGGCGTCTTCCGGGTCGGCCCTGAGCAACTCCAGCTCTTCCTCCAGACGCCGCTGACGTTCGGCCAGACGTTCAAGACTGCTTTCCAGTTGCTGAATCCGCGACTGCTGCACTTCAGCCTGACGCCGTGGCTCGGCCGATTGCAGGTTGAAGGTGTCCCATTTCTCCTGCCAGCCATGCATGGCGCTTTCAGCGTCTTCCAGCGAGGCTGCGGATTCTTCGGCGGCAGCGCTGGTGAGTTCCTGCTCGGGTTCGAGCATTTCCAGCTCTTCGCCCAAAGTGGCCAGCAAGGTGCGGTCGTGGCCCAGATGGGATTCGGTTTCCTGGCGAGCGCGCTCGGCTTCGCGCAGATCGTCCTGCAATTGCCGCAAACGCTGCTGACCGTGCTGAATGCTCTGCTCGACCCGGGCAATGTCGCCGCCCACGGAATAGAAGCGTCCTTGCACCACATTGAAGCGCTCAGACAGATCGTGATGACCGTCGCGCAAGCGCTCGATGCTCGCGTCAGCGCTGCGCTGGTCGGCCACCAACGCCTCGAAGCCAATCTCCTGATTGCCGATCACGGCTTCGCGCTGGCCCACCTGCTCGTTCAACGCCTGCCATCGCAAGGCTGACAGCTGCGCCTTGAGCTGACGCTCTTCGGCTTTGTATTCCTGATATTTCTCGGCGGCCTGGGCCTGACGATGCAAGCGTTCGAGCTGGCGTTCCAGCTCTTCGCGAAGGTCAGTCAGGCGCGCCAGGTTTTCATGGGTACGGCGAATGCGGTTCTCGGTCTCGCGGCGGCGCTCCTTGTACTTGGAGATGCCGGCTGCTTCCTCGATGAAATTGCGCAGGTCTTCAGGCTTGGCTTCGATCAGCTTGGAGATCATGCCCTGTTCGATGATCGAGTAGCTGCGCGGGCCCAGGCCGGTGCCGAGGAAGATATCGGTGATGTCCCGCCGACGGCATTTGGTGCCGTTCAGGTAATAGGTGTTCTGGCTGTCGCGAGTGACTTTGCGGCGAATGGAGATTTCCGCGTAGCTGGCGTACTCGCCCACCAGAGTGCCGTCGGAGTTGTCGAACACCAGCTCGATGCTGGCCTGACTGACCGGTTTGCGGCTGGTGGAGCCGTTGAAGATGACATCGGTCATCGATTCGCCGCGCAGATTCTTGGCCGAGCTTTCGCCCATGACCCAGCGCACGGCGTCGATGATGTTGGATTTGCCGCAGCCGTTGGGGCCGACGACTGCCGCCATGTTACTGGGGAAGTTCACCGTGGTGGGGTCGACGAAGGATTTGAACCCCGCCAGCTTGATGCACTTCAGGCGCATGAGGTCAGCCCGCGTCCAGGGCCGAAAGCACCAGCTGGCAACTGCGCTGGCCGTAATCGGTCAGCACACTGCGAACCTTGACGGTGTCCCGGTCCAGTACGGCGGCAAGCAACTCATCGAACAGTGTCAGGTAATCACGCATCTCAGCCTTGCGCTGGTCCAGCGCAAGGTAATAACTGCGACTCATGGATGGCTGCAGGTTATCGACTGTTTCCTGAAGATAAGGATTGTTGGCGAACGGATAGGCCGCGCGCATCACGTTGAAGCTGTCTTCAACAAAGGCTTTGACGTCCTGACGCTCGTAGCTGGCGATCAACCGTTGCTGAATCTGCAGGAAAGTCGCCAGATCGCTCTGCTCCTTCCAGTTCTCGGCCACGGCTATGCCCAGCAGCACATACAACTCACTCATCAAAGCGCACAGGCTTTGCACATTGTGGGCATCGAGCACGGTTACCTGCGCACCACGGCGCGGCAGGATCACGACCAAATGGCGACGCTCGAGAATCAGCAAGGCTTCGCGCACCGACCCGCGACTGACATTCAGGGCCTGTGTGACTTTCTGCTCCTGGATGCGCTCTGCGGGCTTGAGTTCGCCCCGAATGATCCGCTCGGCAATATGGTGAGCGATTTGCTCAGCGAGGCTGTCCGGAGCCTTGAACGTCATGTCTATCTCAATCAGGTGTAATAAGCGGCGAAGTGTATCCCAACGAAGGCCAATGGCGCAGGGCCATACGAGTGGAAACTGGCACGAAATAAGCAAAACTTAGCACTTGGGTCGTATCAGTTCATTACACAGCCGTTGAGTGGCAAGGTTGTGATGAGTTTATTTCCTGACCAAGAAGTCAGAAAGACGTTGACCGATGTTTCAGAGCTGATAGATTCGAGCCATTGTCGACAGCTGTTCTAATGCCAGAAACGCGCCGGGGATCTGCCGTGATTCAATTTCTGTTAAATAACGAGCTGCGCACCGAGCACGCTCTGGACCCCAATCTCACGGTCCTGAATTACCTGCGCGAGCATCTGCACAAGCCCGGCACCAAAGAAGGCTGTGCCAGCGGTGATTGCGGCGCCTGCACGGTGGTAGTCGGTGAACTGGAGACCGATCAACACGGTCAGGAAAGCTTGCGATATCGCAGTCTCAATTCCTGCCTGACGTTTGTGGCGTCCCTGCACGGCAAACAGCTGATCAGCGTCGAAGACCTCAAACACCAAGGCAAGCTGCACAGCGTTCAGCAGGCCATGGTGGATTGCCACGGTTCGCAATGCGGTTTCTGCACCCCCGGCTTTGTCATGTCGCTGTTTGCGCTGCAAAAGAACAGTACAGACGCGGACAGCCATCAAGCTCACGAGGCGCTGGCTGGCAATCTCTGCCGCTGCACCGGTTATCGGCCGATTCTGCAAGCTGCCGCGCAATCCTGCAGCGAGCGCCAGCCCGACCAGTTCGACCAGCGTCACGCGCAGACCGTCGACCGCCTGCGCAGTATTGCGCCGACACAGACCGGCGAGCTGAACACTCCTGAGCTAAACAATGGCCACATGCGCTGCCTGGTGCCGCAGACCGTGGCCGACCTGGCGAACCTCTACGAAGCTAACCCTCAGGCACGTTTATTGGCGGGCGGCACTGATCTGGCCCTGGAAGTCACCCAGTTCCATCGTCCGCTGCCAGTGATGATTTACGTGGGCAATGTCGCCGAGCTCAAACGTATCGAGCATTTTGAAGACCGTCTGGAAATCGGTGCAGCCACACCGCTGACCGATTGCTATGCCTCCTTGAACAATGAATACCCGGACTTCGGCGCGCTGCTGCAGCGCTTCGCCTCGTTGCAGATTCGCAATCAGGGCACTCTGGGCGGCAATATCGGCAACGCTTCGCCCATCGGTGACTCGCCGCCGCTGCTGATCGCTCTGGGTGCGCAGATTGTGCTGCGCAAAGGCGACACCCGCCGCACCTTGGCGCTGGAAGACTTCTTCATCGATTACCGGGTGACGGCACGCCAGGAAAGCGAATTTATCGAAACCATCATCGTGCCCAAAGCCACGGCTGGACGAGCGTTCCGCGCCTATAAGGTGTCGAAGCGACTCGACGACGACATCTCGGCAGTCTGTGCGGCATTCAATCTGCGGATCGAAGACGGCAGCATTGTCGATGCGCGGGTGGCCTTCGGCGGCATGGCAGCGATTCCCAAACGCGCCAGCGCCTGCGAGCAGGCGCTGATCGGCTCGCCCTTTACAGCCGAAACGGTGGAAGACGCCTGCGCCGCCCTGGCCGACGATTTCACCCCACTGTCGGACTTCCGCGCCAGCAAGGAATATCGCCTGCTCAGTGCGCAGAATCTGTTGCGCAAATACTTCATCGAGCTGCAAACGCCCCACCTCCAGACGCGGGTAACGGCTTATGTCTAACCATACGGCACCCAAATCCCAGGCCGAGATGGTCGCCCTGTTTCAGCAGGACCTGACCACCGGCGTCGGCCGCAGCGTCAAGCACGACAGCGCCGATAAACACGTGTCCGGCGAAGCGGTTTATATCGATGATCGGCTGGAATTCCCCAATCAACTGCATGTTTATGCACGGTTGTCGGACCGCGCCCATGCGCGAATCATCAGCGTCGACACCGCCCCCTGCTACGCCTTTGACGGCGTGCGCATTGCAATCACCCATGAAGACATTCCCGGTCTGAAAGACATTGGCCCGCTGCTGCCCGGTGATCCGTTGCTGGCAATCGACAAGGTGGAATTCGTCGGTCAGCCAGTGATCGCCGTTGCGGCCCGCAGCCTGGAGATTGCCCGCCAGGCGGCCATGGCGGCGGTAATCGAATACGAAGACCTGGAGCCGGTACTGGATGTGGTTCAGGCCCTGCGCGCCAGGCATTTCGTGCTCGACAGCCACACTCATCAGCGGGGTGACTCAGCCACTGCGCTGGAAACCGCCGAGCACCGTTTTCAAGGCAACCTGCACATTGGTGGTCAGGAACATTTCTATCTGGAGACGCAGATTTCCTCGGTGATGCCCACCGAGGACGGCGGCATGATCGTCTACTGTTCGACCCAGAACCCCACGGAAGTACAGAAGCTGGTCGCTGAAGTGCTGGACGTGTCCATGGCCAAAATCGTGGTCGATATGCGCCGCATGGGTGGTGGTTTTGGCGGCAAGGAAACCCAGGCGGCGAGTCCGGCCTGCCTTTGCGCAGTAATCGCGCGACTTACCGGGCAGCCTACAAAAATGCGCTTGCCACGGGTCGAAGACATGCTGATGACCGGCAAGCGTCACCCGTTCTATATCGAGTACGACGTGGGCTTCGACAGCGATGGCAGGCTGCACGGCATTCAGCTGGATCTGGCGGGTAATTGCGGCTATTCGCCAGACTTGTCCGCGTCCATCGTCGACCGGGCAATGTTCCACGCCGACAACTCGTATTACCTGGGCGACGCCACGATCAATGGTCATCGCTGCAAGACCAACACGGCGTCCAACACCGCCTATCGCGGTTTCGGCGGCCCGCAAGGTATGGTCGCCATCGAAGAAGTCATGGACTGCATTGCCCGCTACCTCGGCAAGGATCCACTGGCCGTGCGCAAGGCCAACTACTACGGCAAGACCGAGCGCAACGTCACCCATTACTACCAGACCGTCGAGCACAACATGCTCGAAGAAATGACCGCCGAACTGGAGCAAACCAGTCAGTACGCCGAGCGTCGGGAAGCGATTCGCGCGTTCAATGCCAGCAGCCCGATCCTGAAAAAAGGCCTGGCTCTGGCCCCGGTCAAATTCGGCATTTCCTTTACCGCCAGCTTCCTCAATCAGGCTGGCGCACTGATCCACATCTACACCGACGGCAGCATCCATCTGAACCATGGCGGCACCGAAATGGGCCAGGGTCTGAACGTGAAAGTCGCGCAGGTGGTGGCCGAAGTCTTCCAGGTGGACATTGATCGCATTCAGATCACGGCGACCAATACCGACAAAGTGCCCAACACTTCGCCGACCGCAGCCTCCAGCGGCACGGACCTCAATGGCAAGGCGGCGCAGAACGCGGCCGAAACGCTTAAACAGCGGCTGACTGAATTCGCAGCGAAGCATTTCAAGGTTGACGAGCACGACGTCGAGTTTCGCAACGGCCATATTCGCGCTGGCGAGCAGATCGTTTCGTTCGAGTCCTTGGCGCAATTGGCATGGATGGGCCAGGTGTCGCTGTCCAGCACCGGTTATTACAAAACGCCGAAGATTTTCTATGACCGCAGCCAGGCTCGTGGTCGGCCGTTCTATTACTTCGCCTTTGGCGCAGCCTGCAGTGAAGTGATCGTCGATACCCTGACCGGCGAATACAAGATGCTGCGCACCGACATCCTCCATGACGTCGGCGCCTCTTTGAATCCGGCTATTGATATCGGCCAGGTCGAGGGCGGCTTCATTCAGGGCCTGGGCTGGCTGACCACCGAAGAGCTGGTGTGGAATGACAAAGGCAAACTGATGACCAACGGCCCGGCGGGCTACAAGATTCCGGCCGTCGCCGACATGCCGCTGGATCTGCGGGTCAAGCTGGTGGAAAACCGCAAGAACCCGGAAGACACGGTGTTCCACTCCAAGGCCGTTGGCGAGCCGCCGTTCATGCTCGGTATCTCGGCGTGGTGCGCGATCAAGGATGCCGTAGCGAGCCTGGCTGACTATCGTCATCAGCCGAGGATCGATGCACCGGCGACGCCGGAAAAGGTGTTGTGGGGGTGTGAGCAGATGAGGAAGACCGTGAGCGAACCCGTGGGACCGGCTTTAGCCGGGAAGAGGTCGGTACATTCGCTGGATATATAGCGTGAGTAATGCAGCATTCCCGGCTGAAGCCGGTCCCACGTCAGTACTTGCTGGCAAACAAATAACCTCCCACGGGTTTGAGGAGTGCTCAACATGAACAACTGGATCAGCGCCCTCGCCGACCTTCAAGCCCAGGGCGAAGCCTGTGTATTGGTGACCATCATCGAAGAGCTCGGCTCGACTCCGCGCAATGCCGGTTCGAAGATGGTGGTCAGCGCCGAGCGGATTTTCGACACCATCGGTGGCGGGCATCTGGAATACAAGGCCATGGAAATCGCCCGGGAAATGCTCGCCAGCCGTAGCCGGCACACGCGCCTGGAACGCTTCAGCCTCGGCGCAAGCCTGGGCCAATGTTGCGGCGGGGTGAATGTGCTGCTGTTCGAACCCATGGGTCAGCCGCAAGCACAGATCGCCGTATTTGGCGCCGGACATGTTGGCCGGGCGCTGGCGCCGTTGCTGGCCAGCCTGCCCTGCCGGGTGCGCTGGATTGATTCACGGGAACAGGAATTTCCGGCGCAGATCCCTGACGGCGTAAGGCAGATCGTCGCTGAAGACCCTCTGGATGAAGTCGATCAATTGCCCAAGGGAAGCTACTGCATCGTCATGACCCACAATCATCAGCTGGATCTGGAACTGACCGCTGCCATTCTCAAGCGCGGCGACTTCGCCTATTTCGGGCTGATCGGCTCAAAGAGCAAACGGGTCAAGTTCGAACATCGGCTGCGGGATCGCGGCTTCGATCCGGCGCTGCTGCATCGCATGCGTTGCCCAATGGGCCTGAGTGAAGTCAAAGGCAAATTGCCCATCGAGATTGCCGTCTCCATCGCTGCCGAAGTCATCGCCACCTACAACGCCAACTTCGGCCAGCACAGCGCTGGGGCCGAACCTGTTGCCAGGCTGCAGCCGGTGTCTCGGCGCAGTCGAGCGCAATTCGTGGGACCGGCTTTAGCCGGGAAGGCGGCCGTTCAGGCGAAGTAGATGCAGTGCCTGTGCCTGCATCTTCCCGGCTAAAGCCGGTCCCACGAAATAAGTATTCCAACTCAGATTTTGTGTTTTGTTTGACGAGAGCTATATGACCCCGAGTAAAAAGGCCTACCGCGCCGCCATTCTGCACAGCATCGCCGACCCGGCTGAAGTTGGTGTCGAGGCGTCTTATGCGTATTTCGCCGACGGCCTGATGCAGGTCGAAGACGGCAAGATTGTCGCCATCGGCCACGCGAGCGAACTGCTGCCAACCCTTGGCGCCGATGTCGAACTCACTGAGTACACAGACGCGCTGATCACCCCCGGCTTTATCGATACCCATATCCATCTGCCCCAGACCGGCATGGTCGGTTCCTATGGCGAGCGCTTGCTGGATTGGCTTAACACCTACACCTTCCCCTGTGAAAAGCAGTTTGCTGACCCGGCGCACTCGGCCGAGGTGGCGGATATTTTTCTCAAGGAACTGCTGCGCAACGGCACCACCACTGCACTGGTGTTCGGCAGTGTGCACAAGGAGTCCGTCGAGGCATTTTTCCAGGCGGCAGAACAGCTCAACCTGCGGATGATCGCCGGCAAAGTGATGATGGATCGCAATGCGCCGGACTACCTCACCGACACCGCCGAGTCAGGCTACACCGACAGCAAAGCGTTGATCGAGCGCTGGCATGGCAAGGGCCGTTTGCACTACGCGGTCACACCAAGATTTGCGCCGACCAGTACCCCGGAACAATTGACCCTGGCCGGGCAGTTGCTCAGCGAATATCCCGATCTGTACATGCAGACCCATATCAGTGAAAACGTCGAAGAAGTGCAGTGGGTCAAGGCGCTGTTCCCGGAGCGTAGCGGCTATCTGGATGTGTACGACCACTTCAAACTGCTGGGCGAACGTTCGGTATTCGCCCATGGCGTGCACCTCTGTGATGACGAGTGCGCCCGTCTGGCGGAGACCGGCTCAGCGATTGCGTTCTGCCCGACGTCCAACCTGTTTCTGGGTAGCGGCTTGTTCAATCTGCCCATGGCCGAGAAGCACAAGGTCAATGTCGGGGTCGGTACGGATGTAGGTGGCGGCACCAGCTTCTCGATTCTGCAAACCCTGAACGAAGCCTACAAAGTGATGCAAATGCAGGGCGCGAAACTCAGCCCGTTCAAATCCTTGTACCTGGCCACATTGGGCGGCGCACGGGCCTTGCGCCTGGATGATCGGATCGGCAGTTTGCAGCTCGGCAATGAAGCCGACTTCCTGGTCCTGGACTACAACGCTACGCCGCTGCTGTCTTATCGCTTGAAGCAGTCCAAAGACATCGCCGAAACCCTGTTTGTGCTGATGACCCTGGGGGATGATCGGGTGGTGCAGGAGACCTATTCGGCGGGGAATCTGGTTCATAGCAGATAACCAAATCTTGCGCAGAACCCCTGTGGGAGATTCTATGTTTGCTCGCAAGCGGATGTGACGACGTGGGAGCGGCCGGGCGGCGTTCCGCTTTAGCCGGGAAGGCGGCATTTCAGACGATGAATATCAAGTGGATGTACTCGCCTCTTCCCGGCTAAAGCCGGTCCCACGTCGTCGCGCCAATATTGAGATTACTCCTGTGGGAGCGGTGCTTGCCCGCGATATAGGCGCCTCGGTATTACAGATATACCGCGTCATCGTTTATCGCGGGCAAGCACCGCTCCCACAGGAGATCGCAGTTTCTTCCATAGGTTTGCGAAGCCTTGGATCTACTTTTTCTTGCCCAACATCAAATGCGAAAACACGGCATGCAAGTCGTCCGAGGCGTTGTCTTCGTCGAGGTTGAGTTTGCTGTCGATGTGGTCCATGTGATGCATCATCAGCTCTACCGCGAGCGTTGCATCCCGAGCTTCGATGGCGTCGATCAGGCGGTTGTGTTCGTCATAGGAACAGTGCGACCGGTTGCCGCTTTCATATTGAGCAATGATCAGCGAGGTCTGGGACACCAGACTGCGCTGGAAGCTGATCAGCGGCGCGTTTTTTGCCGCCACTGCCAACTGCAAATGAAACTCCCCGGACAAGCGAATACCGGCACCCCGATCCCCTCGGGCAAAGCTGTCACGCTCGTCGCTGACCATCTGCCGCAAGCCGGCCAATTGTTCGGCGCTGGCATGCTCGACGGCCAGCTCGGTGATGGCTTTCTCCACCAGCCGACGGGCGAAGAACACCTGACGTGCTTCCTCGACACTCGGGCTTGCCACCACCGCGCCGCGATTGGGCCGCAACAACACCACGCCTTCATGGCCGAGACGTGACAGTGCACGCCGAATGATCGTGCGACTGACGCCGAAGATTTCGCCCAGTGCCTCCTCGCTCAACTTGGTACCAGGTGCCAGCCGCTGCTCCAGAATCGCTTCGAAGATATGCGCGTAAACCATATCGTCCTGGGTACCGCTGCGCACCGTTTTGCCGGTGCGCGGCAGTTTTTTGAGGGTTGGCAGAGGTTCGTTCATGAGCGCTCGTGGGCAGTCGGCGATAAAAAGTCTGCGTATTGTACACAGGCTGTTGCGGCACCTGGCAGGTGCCGCAACGTCGTTAAGTACAGCGTAATCAGCGGCTGCTCATCGAAATGTCATCCGGCAGGCGGAGGACAAATACCTGTGTGCCACGCGCCGACTGGCTGGTGACATTGGTCCCGCCCAACAATTTGATCACTTTACCTTGCTGCCGGGCTTGCTCCAGGGTCTGGGAAATGGATTCTGCGGCGTAGATGCGGATCAAGGGTTCGACCATACCGTCGCCATCCAGAGGGTCACGGAACGCCCCCCTGGGCGGCGTCGCAATACTCCCCGTCGTGGAACGACGAAGATAAAGCAGGTAGACCTCTTCCTGCCCCGCACGACGAAACGCCATGAACTCACGACCACCGACCGCCAGCTGGTCATGGATGATTTCGTAGCCGTTGCGCGTCAAGACATCAGCCATTACCCCCCTGAGGCTCTGGATCCCGCCCGGCAGCCTGGCCTCGGACACCGATCTGATCAGCCATTCCACGGTCACCGGGTTGTTGGTGGCGAAATCCAGGCGTTCAAAGCTGTCCAGTGCGCTTTCGTTACCTATGCTCCAGTGCAACCGATTATCGGCCTGATTGGTCGGATGCGCCTTATTGAGCATCAATAGCGGATCGTTCAATTGCGCCAGCGGCACCGTTTCACCGGTACGCCAGGCATTGAGGGTGGCTTTGAGGTTGATCATGCGGGTTGCAGTCATGGCCGACGTCGACGGGTCGGCCATCTCGAACAGCTTATGCGCCAGCACCAGATTCGTGGTGTCGGTAAATCCAGGACGTCCCTCAGCGATGTAGGTCTCGATTTTGCGGTTGAACAGTGGTCCTTCCACTGCCCATTTGCCGGTTGCCGGCTGATATCTGGCCATCAATGGCTGATCGTAAGGGTTGCGCCGGATCACTTCGCTGAGTTCGGCAAAGTTACGGGACTGCGAATGGCTGGCAGGGTTGCGAATGAAAGCAGTATTGGTCCTGCGCTGGCCGCCAGCCGGCAGTATTTCGTAAAACCTCTGGTCGATGCGGATCACATCGTAATCGTGGGTGAAGTCGAGCCGGTAAATCGGCGGGTTGATGCTGACCTGATCCAGCAACGCCAAATTGTCCACCTGCTTTTCCCATGCCTTCCAGGCATCAGCGCTGGCCGCGTTCCGGGAAGATCCTGCCATGGGTTGCGGCGGGCGACGGTCCGGATCGACCTGCGCTGAGTCAGGCTCCTTGCGTTTTGCCGATACAGGCGCGGTCTGGGTCTGGGTTGCTGGCGGACGTCGGTATTGTTCGGCCCAGGCAGGCAGCGTTTTGGTTTTACGGTAATGCTCGGCTATCAGCAGCTCCATGCGTTGCTGCTGGTCGCCGGGAAAGTCGAACTGATCCAGCAGCTCTCGCGCCTGCCTGCGCTGAAAGGTGGGGCTGGCATGCGCTTCAACCAGTAATATTTCAGCAATCATCGAGCGCCCGCCGCCCTTGAGGCCGACATCGCTGTGGTAAACCCATTCCCCGGCAACCTGACGCACTGGCGGCTCATAACCATGTGCGGCGGTTTTTTTCAGGCGCAAAGTCTGCTCCCCCGGCCGACGGTATACCCGGTAAGCCGAGCCCTGTTGATGGATGAACAACTCGCCGTTTTTCAGCCAGGTGCCCGCGTCATTTCCACTCTGGGCCAGCGCACCTGACAACGAGACGTCAGCCTCGTAACCGACGAAATTTCTGATTCTGGAACGCCCGGACATTGAGGGTAATGCGCGCCCCAGGCTCCCCAGTTGTCGCAGGCGGGTCGCTCGCCGGGCAGCCACCGCCAGGGCGCTCGCGGTGCTAACTCCGGGGATCGCCGAAAGCAGCACGTCGACCACCGAAAGCAGCGTGCTACCCGCCAGCACCAGCCCTTCATCAAGCTTACCCGCAGCAAAGGCCTTGCTTGCACCATGACCGTCGCTCCAGCCGTCTTGCACGCTGAACAACACGCCCAGGCCGGGCACGAACGAGACCACGCATCTGAAGAACAGCAGATACAACCGATCGCGCCGCTGATTGTTTTCCCCTTTCAGGTCGTGATTACTTCGCGCTACGGCTCGGGACTGTTCGAACAGCAGGTCCTCGCGCACATGCAGTTGCTGCTCGCTGATCAACAGATCCAGCGCGGGCTCAACGCCGATAAAGCCATCGAATCCACGCCTGAGTGCTTCGTGGATATAGCTCACCGCAGACTGTTGTTCATTTTTGTTTTCAACGCAGGACGCCAGCCAGGCAACCCGCGCGGGGAAGCGCAACAAGCTACTGATCAGTCGCTCAAGAGCGTCTTGCACACTGTCGGCCTCAATCACGCATTCACCGTCCGGCACCTGCGGCAGGTACATCAGCACCTTGCCGCTCGCCGGGTGCTCGATGACGCTTATCCCTTGCAAGGTTCGACTGCTGCGTTCGCCGGTCAGCGCCTGGCCTGGCTTGAATACCAGACGACTGATGTAAACACCGGCACCGCTCAACTCGGCCGTGGATCTCGCCTGCGCGGCCTGAGTCAGCAGCGCAGAGCCAGCCTCGCTCAACATCTTGCGCTGTCGAGCGCAGAAACCATCGAGGATGATTTGCAGCTCATAGGGCTTGATCATCAGCGCGGCATCGCTGGCCGATGCCGGTGAACGCAGGCGAAACACCGAGCGCAGCTGGCTGCGATACTGACCGGCGATATCCAGCTCGGGAATGATCTTGAGCAGATAGTCACCGGTAACGCCCTGTAAATCTGCCGGTTGAGACGATGCTGGATAGGTGAGCTTGAGCATGCCCAGCCTGGCAACGGTATTTTCATCGCTGGCGTCGAAGTTCTGCCGGGCCAGCTCGGACAGGCTCGATTGCACCCTGGCCTCGCTGGCTTTCCAAGGTTTGTGGTGCAGCGGGCTGCCATACTGCGGATCGATATCAACCTGACGATGGACGCTTTTCGGCAGATCGACGATCAGTTGATCGGCGTCTATGTCCACTCCCAAGTCCTGTTTGATACGAGCATTCAGTTGCTGAGCAGTGAAGCCTTCGAAGGTCGGAAGTTGCGCCGCCAGATGCGACTCCAGCCGGGCGGCGGCACTGTGGAATTCGGCCAGTCGGCTTGCGTATTCCTGACGGGTTTCGAGGGAGGCATTGAGCAACCAGATGGGCAATTGCGGCACCAGTTCGGCGGTGCGCTGCTGCTCGGAAATCAGGCTGATAGCCCGCTCGCGGGTCTCATCAAGCGCTACGCCCAGATTGCCCACTCGGACACCACTGTCGAACTGTAGGAGCGCGCTTGCCCGCGATGGCGGTGCTTCAGGCAAAAATTCATCGTCTGATTCAACGCTATCGCGGGCAAGCGCGCTCCTACAGGAATCGGGCTGCGGACACGGAACCTCAAGCGCCTGCAGCTGGGTATGAATCCCATACTGAATCGGCTTCATGGTGATCACCCGGGTCACGAATGTGATCGGCGCTGCCATGGCTGCGGCTCGTTGAGTCGCGCTGACATGCTGCCACAGCGTGGTTTCTTCCCCCGCGCTCAGGGTAAAAGCCAGTCGATCCTTGAGCCCCTGCAACGATTCGAACTTCTGCAGGCCGCCCTCTTCACCCGGTACGTACAGTAAGGCGGGCTCGACAAGTGAAGGGGTCTTCAGCGCCTGCTCAGTGGTGACGATCATGGCACCGCTGAACACTGTGGGATCATCCTGATCACCAACCCCGACATCCAGATGCAGCACGTCGTCGTCAGGCTCATCGGCAAGCCCCAGCGCATACTGGAGTCGCTGCAGATCCGCCGCATTAAGCGTCCCTTCGCAGATCTGTAGCTGAGCCTGCGCCAATAACGCTGCCTGCCGCTGTGCGACCAGTTGTGGTTTCAGCGCCAGCAAGGCTTCGCTGTCGAGGGGCTTCGCAAGCAGCATGCGCATTGCCTCGCCAGCAGCATGAAATCGTGCGCGCCACGTCTGATAGGCGGACAACGCATCGACCTGCTCACACGCCTCGCCCACGTGATTGAGGATGCGTTGCAGGTGATCGGCAATGCGTTGCTGATTAAGACTTTCGGGGAAGTTTTCAGGCAGGCTGTCGAAAGCTATCAGGTCACGCGCCAGGCCCGTCCAGGCAATCCGGTGAGCCGGGGTTGTCGAATCATTCACAGGGGTCTTGCTCCATTGATCAAAGTCTCTGGAGCTTCCCGAATCGGCGACCGGCGAAGTGACTACATAGCTATTGCTGACAAAAAATCGTCAACTGCCGCGATAGGTCGAGTAGCTATAGGGCGAAACCAGCAGCGGCACGTGATAGTGGTCCTGACCGGCATCAATCCCGAAACGCAGCACAACCACGTCGAGAAATGCTGGCTCAGCCAATGATGTACCCCGCGCCCGGTAGTAGTCACCGACGTGAAACTGCAATTGATATACACCGGAGCGGTAATCTTCCCCTTGCAACAGCGGCGCATCGCAACGGCCATCGCTGTTGGTCACTGCATTGGCAAGCAAGCGCAGGGTTTGACCCTCAACCTGATACAACTCGATCTTGATGGCGTTGCCAGGGCAGCCGTGCGCGGCGTCCAGAACATGCGTAGTCAGTTTTCCCATTGCCGATCAGTGCCCCGCTTTGAATGTCAGGTGTGCGCAGTCGCACCATTGGAGTGCTGGCGAGCGACTGAATGATGCAGAATTAATACACTTTTAAGAAAATCTGTACACAATAAAAACTACCCATAACGACAGATGATGGTTTACCTACCGGCTGTACCCGATTTCATCGGAAGTACGGAATTAATTAAGGTTTTTCCGGATAAGCTGACCAGTCAGGCAAGTTTCTTGCAGAAGCATCTACAGCGATGCCGAGCCAACCATCCATTACAATCTAATTCCTATTTTGTATACAATCTTTGCTTCGCATGGTTAACCCGAATTTAAGGACGACTGCTTTGAGCGCT
This sequence comes from Pseudomonas syringae, assembly GCF_000737245.1. Lineage (GTDB taxonomy): Bacteria > Pseudomonadota > Gammaproteobacteria > Pseudomonadales > Pseudomonadaceae > Aquipseudomonas > Aquipseudomonas syringae_J. Next base: position 81,094 of record NZ_JPQU01000033.1, read on the forward strand.
GACTATCCTCGAGACCTCATCGGTTATGGCAGCAACCCGCCCCATCCACACTGGCCTGGCAATGCGCGCATTGCCTTGTCGTTCGTGCTCAATTACGAAGAGGGCGGCGAGCGCAATATCCTGCATGGCGACAAGGAGTCCGAAGCCTTCCTGTCGGAAATGGTCTCGGCGCAGCCATTGCAGGGCGAGCGTAACATGAGCATGGAATCGCTCTACGAATACGGCAGTCGTGCCGGTGTGTGGCGCATTCTGAAACTGTTCAAGCAGTTCGATATCCCGTTGACTATCTTCGCCGTGGCCATGGCGGCGCAGCGCCATCCCGATGTGATCCGCGCCATGATCGCCGATGGTCACGAAATCTGCAGCCACGGCTATCGCTGGATCGATTACCAGTACATGGACGAGGCCAAGGAACGCGAGCACATGCTCAAGGCCATTCGCATCCTCACCGAAATCACCGGCGAACGCCCGCTGGGCTGGTACACCGGCCGCACCGGGCCGAACACCCGGCGTCTGGTGATGGAAGAAGGCGGCTTTCTCTACGACTGCGATACCTACGACGACGACCTGCCCTACTGGGAGCCGCACAATCCCACCGGCAAGGCGCATCTGGTGATTCCCTACACCCTGGACACTAATGACATGCGCTTCACCCAGGTCCAGGGCTTCAACAACGGCGAGCAGTTTTTCCAGTACCTCAAGGACGCGTTCGATGTGCTTTATGCCGAAGGCAGCGGGGCGCCGAAAATGCTCTCCATCGGCCTTCATTGCCGGTTGATCGGCCGCCCGGCGCGGCTAGCCGCCTTGAAGCGGTTTATCGAATACGCGAAAAGCCATGAGCAGGTCTGGTTCACCCGCCGCGTCGACATCGCACGGCATTGGCACGCCGAACATCCGTATCAGCCGGAGCCGTCGAAATGACCCGTTTTGTATCGTTGCAACCTTCGACGTTGAGCCGGGATGAGTTCATCTCGACCTTCGCCGACATCTACGAGCACTCACCATGGGTCGCCGCTGCGGCTTACGATGAGGGGACAGGTCCCGAGCTGGACGATCTCTACATCCTCCATGCTCGGATGAGCAAGATCCTGCTGAATGCCGATCATGCCCGGCAACTGGCGCTGATCAACGCCCACCCGGACCTCGCTGGCAAAGCTGCGGTGCAAGGGCAATTGACCGAAGCCAGCAGCAACGAACAGGCTGGGGCGGGTATCCATCAGTGCACGCCTGAAGAGTTTCAGCGGTTCACCGAACTCAACGACGCCTACAAAACCCGCTTCGCCTTCCCGTTCATCATGGCGGTCAAAGGCAGCAATCGGCACCAGATACTCGCCGCCTTCGAAACCCGCATTCATAATCCGGCCGACGCAGAGTTTGCCTGCGCCCTGGCCGAGATCAACAAGATTGCCCTGTTTCGCTTGCAAGCCCTCTAACCGCCCTCTTACCGGCAAAGACAAAAGGTAGACAAAAAGAATGAAAGCTTACGCTGCGCCCTTCGAGAAGTTCGTCAACCTGGCCGATGCGCGCCTGGGCACCAGAATCATCTCCGTGACCGATGACTGGTTCGCCGACGCCAACCGCCTGTTCCAGCCGACACCGGCGGTCTGGAAGGAAGGCGTGTTCGACGATAACGGCAAGTGGATGGACGGCTGGGAGTCGCGTCGCAAGCGCTTCGAAGGTTACGACAGCGCGGTCATCCGCCTGGGTGTGCCCGGCTCGATCAAGGGTGTGGATATCGACACTTCTTACTTCACCGGCAACTACCCGCCTTCGGCATCGCTGGAAGCTTGCTTCCTGACCTCGGGCGAACCGGACGAGAACACTCAATGGACCGAGATCCTTTCGGCAGTGGAACTCAACGGCGACAGTCACCACTACCACGCAATCAATGACGGTCAGGCATTCAGCCATCTGCGCTTCAACATCTACCCGGATGGCGGCATCGCTCGACTGAGGGTCTACGGTGTGCCGTTCCGCGACTGGTCGGCGGTAGGCGAAAACGAACAGCTCGATCTGGTATCGGCCCTCAACGGCGGCCGTGCACTGGCCTGTTCCGATGAGCATTACGGCAGCATGAGCAACATCCTCAACCCGGGCCGTGGCGTGAACATGGGCGACGGCTGGGAAACCGCACGTCGCCGTACTCCCGGCAACGACTGGGTGATCATCGCCCTGGGCCATGCCGGGGAAGTGGAAAAAGTCATCGTCGACACGCTGCACTTCAAGGGTAACTACCCGGACAGTTGCTCGATTCAAGGCGCCTTCGTCAAAGGCGGCACCGACAGCCAGATCGAAACCCAGAGCCTGTTCTGGCGCGAACTGCTGCCCAGCCAGAAACTGAGCATGCATGCCGAACATGAGTTTGCCGAGCAGATCAAGACTCTGGGCCCGATCACCCATATCCGCCTTAATGTATTTCCGGATGGTGGTGTGAGCCGTCTTCGGGTATTGGGTAAGGTTTCGAAATAAACCTGTAGGAGCGCGCTTGCCCGCGATAAGGGCCGAAGGACCTTCGTTGCCTGACGCACCGCAATCGCGGGC
>NZ_JPQU01000034.1 GCF_000737245.1 Pseudomonas syringae
GGAGAAAAAAGCGGCATAAACCGTAACCGGTGTCCGTGATTACTTGACCAGTTCAGCTTGCCCGCGATAAGGGCCGAAGGACCTTCGTTCAGAATCAACAGCGGTCTGCTGCGCAGCCCATCGCGGGCAAGCGCGCTCCTACAGCCGACTGAACAAACCATGGGAGTTTGCATGCACTACCAGAACATTCTGTTCGATCTGGACGGCACCCTGACCGATCCGCGGCTGGGGATCACTCGCTCAATCCAGTTCGCCCTTGAGCAATTGGGTATCGACGAGCCGGACCTGGCGCAGCTGGAACACTTCATCGGCCCGCCGCTGTTGCAGCAGTTCATGCACCAGTATGGCTTCGACGAGGCCAAGGCCTGGGAAGCCGTGGGCTTCTACCGGCAGCGCTTCAAGGTCACCGGGCTGTATGAAAACCTGGTGTTCGATGGCGTGTTTGAGCTGCTCGATGAGCTGGCCGATCAAGGCCGTACGCTCTATATCGCCACCTCCAAGCCCTGGGTCTTCGCCCATGAAATCGCCCGCCACTTCGACTTCGCCCGGCATTTCAAAATGATCTACGGAAGCGAACTGGATGGCACCCGCACCGACAAAGTCGAACTGATCGCCCATCTGATCGCCAACGAAAAGCTCGACCCAAAACAGACCCTGATGATCGGCGACCGCAAACACGACCTGATCGGCGGCCTGCGCAACGGCCTGGACGTCGCGGCGGTGGGGTATGGGTTTGGTAGCCGTGAAGAGTTGCAGGCTGAGAAACCGACTTATCACTTCAAGACATTGGCAGAGCTGCATACTGCGTTTTTGAAGGGTAAATAAAATCCTCGTTGGAGCGAGGCTTGCCCGCGAAGAACGATTACGCGGTGTATCTGCCCCACCGCGGTTGCCTGGTTCGCGGGCAAGCCTCGCTCCAACGGAGACGGGGTTTCTCCGCAGAAATGCAGCAAATCCACATGAATCCCGGTCCAACCTCCATCCAATAAAAGTCCAGGAGGATTCGATGTCGCAGTCCTGTTCCATTGATCAAGCCGTTGCCCATGTCATCGCGCAGTTGCCGACGCATATTCATATGGGCATTCCATTGGGGCTGGGCAAGCCGAATCGTTTCGTCAACGCGCTGTATGAGCGGATCAAACAGATGCCCGAGCGGCAACTGACGATCTATACCGCGCTGAGCCTGGGCCGTCCGCCGGTGGGTGATGGTTTGCAGGGCAGGTTCTTGCAGCCGTTTCTGGAGCGGGTGTTCGATGACTATCCCGAGCTTGAGTTTCTGGCGGATCTGCGCGCAGACAGCCTGCCCGCCAACATCCGTGTGCAGCAATTCTTCATGCAGCCCGGCAGTTTGCTCAACAGTACTTCGGCCCAGCAGGACTACATCAGCAGCAATTACAGCCATGCGGCACGGGATATCAATGCCAGCGGGTTGAATCTCATCGCGCAACTGCTGGCCCGGGACGAACAGCGTCCCGGCAAGCTGAGCCTGAGCTGCAACCCGGATGTCACCCTCGACTTGCTGCCGATGATTGCCAAACGCCGGGCAGCCGGGGAAACCATTCTGCTGTTGGGCCAGGTGCATGCCGACCTGCCATACATGCCCGGCGACTCGGAGCTGGACGAGGCGGACTTTGACTTCCTGATCGACGAAGACGAGCGCAGCACGCTGTTTTCCACGCCGAACATGCCGGTTGGCTTCCAGGATCACTTTATTGGCCTACACGCCAGCACCCTGGTGCGCGACGGCGGAACCTTGCAGATTGGCATCGGCTCCATGGGCGATGCGCTGACTGCTGCGCTGCTGGCCCGTCAAGCGGACAACGACACCTATCGTGCGGCGCTCAACGAGTTGAATATCAGCGACTGGCAAACCCTGATCGATCGCGAAGGTGGTTTGGGGCCCTTCGTTTCCGGGCTGTACGGCTGCAGTGAAATGCTGGTCAATGGCCTGCTGGTGCTGGTCGATGCCGGGATCATCCGACGCAGGGTTTATCCCGACATACCGCGCCAGCAGGAAGCCAACGCCGGCACTCTCGACGAATCGACCTATACCGATGGCGTCATGGTGCATGGTGGCTTCTTCCTCGGGCCGCAGAGTTTCTATCAGCGTTTGCGTGAGTTACCCGCCGAGCGACTGGGTCAGTTCAACATGACTGCCATCAGTTTCATCAACGAGCTCTATGGCGACGAGCAGCTCAAACGCCTGCAGCGCCGCGATGCGCGCTTCATCAACAGTGCGTTCACCGTGACGTTGATGGGTGCCGCGGTTTCCGATCAGCTGGAAGATGGCAGGGTAGTAAGCGGTGTCGGCGGCCAGTACAACTTCGTGGCCCAGGCTCATGCTCTGGAAGACGCGCGCTCGATTCTGATCCTGCGCAGCTGGCGTGAATCCGGCGGCGATGTAACGTCGAATATCGTTTGGGAGTACGGCCACACCACGATTCCGCGCCATCTGCGCGACATTGTGGTGACCGAGTACGGTATCGCCGACCTGCGTGGCAAGACCGACGCGGCGGTCATCGAAGCGATGCTCAACATCTGCGACTCTCGATTTCAACCAGGCCTGATCGAGCAAGCGCAGAAAATCGGCAAGCTGCCCAAAGACTTCCGACTGGACCCGCGCTTCGCGCACAACACCTCTGAACGCCTTCAGGAGATTGCTGAGCACTATTCGCAGTTATTTCCCGAATACCCTCTGGGTTGCGACTTCAATGCCGAGGAGCGCGATCTGCTGCGGGCGCTGAACTGGCTGGAAAGCAAGTTCAAGCTCACGGAGATCATCGAACTGGGCAAAGCCACCCTGGACGCACCAGAACCCGCCGCCTTCATGCCCCACCTGGAGCGCATGCAGCTCGCGGAGCCTCAAGGCTGGAAAGAGGAGTTGTATCAGCGGCTGCTGCTGGCGGGGTTGCAGAGTACGGTGCGCTCAGAGACGACGGAGTAAACCTGTGGGTTCGGTGACCCGTGGGAGCGAGCTTGCTCGCGAAGGCTGACCGTCCGACGATGAAACTCTATCGGATGTACTGGCTTCTTCGCGAGCAAGCTCGCTCCCACAAGTTCTTGATTACCGGAGTCTCCCTGCTACTTCACCTGCACCTTAAAGAAATCCTGACGACCAAACGGGCTGACCTGGTAACCGCTGACATCCTTGCGGGTGATGGCCGCAGCGGTTGGGTGCGCCAGTGGCAGCCACAAGGCCTGTTGTTGTATCTGCGCCTGCGCCTGCTGGTACAGCTTGCTGCGGGCCGCCTGGTCGCTGGTGGCTTTGCCGTCGGTGATCAGCTTGTCCAGTTTCGCATCGCAATAACGGGCGAAGTTGGTCCCGGACTTCACGGCAGCGCATGAGAATTGCGGCGTCAGGAAGTTATCCGGATCACCGTTATCGCCTGCCCAGCCCATGAACAGCAGATCATGCTCGCCCGCCTTGGCGCGACGAATCAGTTCGCCCCATTCGATGACTTTAATCTCAGCCTTGATGCCGACCTTGCTCAGATCCGCTTGCAACAGCTGTGCACCGAGGCTCGGGTTCGGGTTTAGCAGGCTGCCGGACGGGCGGGTCCAGATCGTAGTCTTGAAACCATCCTTGTAACCAGCTTTGGCCAGCAATTCCTTGGCTTTGGCGGCGTCATGCTTGTAGCCCGGCAAGTCTTTGGCGTAGCTCCAGGTGTTCGGCGGGAATGGGCCGTTGGCCGGTTCCGCCGTGCCTTCGAACACGGCCTTGAGGTAGCTGTCCTTGTCGAATGCGAGGTTCACGGCCTGGCGTACCTCAGCCTTGTCGAACGGCGGATGCTGGCTGTTGATTGCCAGGAACGCCGTCATGAAGGCTTCGGTTTTTTCGATTTTCAAAGCTGGGTCTTTCGCCGCTTCCTGAATGTCCAGTGGCTTGGGAGAAAGCGTGATCTGGCATTCGTTCTGGCGAATTTTCTGCAGGCGCACGTTGGCGTCCGGGGTAATGGCGTAGATCAGGGTGTCGACCCCAGGCTTGCCAGCGAAATAGTCCGGGTTGGCGGCGTAACGGACAACGGCGTCTTTCTGGAAGCGCTTGAACACGAACGGCCCGGTGCCGATTGGCTGACTGTTGAGCAGCTCCGGCTTGCCGGCCTTGAGCAGTTGCGCGGTGTATTCAACTGAATAGATCGAGGCAAAGCCCATGCTCAAGGTCGCGAGGAAGGTCGAATCCGGGTGATCAAGGGTAAAGCGCACGGTCAGCGGGTCCGGCGCGTCGATTTTCTTGATCAGCGCGGGCAGCTGCATGGATTGCGCGTGGGGGAAGCCACTCTGCGCAACCTTGTGCCACGGATTCTGCGGATCGAGCATGCGTTGGAAACTGAACATCACATCATCGGCGTTCAGTTCACGCGTCGGGGTGAAGTAATCGGTGTGATGGAATTTCACTCCAGGATGCAGCTTGAATTCATATGTCAGGCCATCTGGGGAAACCGTCCAGCTCTGCGCGAGGCTCGGCACCAGCTTGCCGCTCTGGGCATCGAAGTCCACCAGACGGTTCATCAGCACATCCGCCGACGCGTTGGTGGTGGTCAGCGAGTTGTACTGCACAACGTCGAAGCCTTCAGGGCTGGCCTCGGTACAAACGCTCAAGGAGGTCGCGGCCTGGGCCATCACCGGGAACAACAAAGGAGCGAGCAAAAATGGTATCGCAGCAAGACGCATGGCTAGATTCCTGTTCAGAAAAGGGCCCCATCTGCTGGCGCAGTCTGGTGAGTGAGTTACCCTAGACCATGCGCTGGCACAGAACAATCTCCATGACCCGACCGGCGGTAGATTTGCTATCAACCCGCACAACCGCCAGACTGCCGGGCTGAAGGCGCTGCGCCGTGAGAGGTAAAGTGCTTTGCCTGTTGTGACACCAAAGCCTTTCTGGTATAAAGCAGCGCTCTTTTCTAGGGGCCCGGTTCCTTCACTGTAGGTGTAGCCGGTAAGACCCTTAAAGAAACGCGGCGCCTGGCGCCAAATGACTGAGAGATTAAGCGGCCAACCCATGCCGGGTTGGGCATGTGGTTTTAGAGGGCTGAGGCATGTCGAGAGTATGTCAAGTTACCGGTAAGGGTCCGGTGACTGGGAATAACATTTCCCACGCAAACAACAAAACCCGTCGTCGTTTCCTGCCAAACCTGCAGCATCACCGCTTCTGGGTTGAAGAAGAGAAACGTTTTGTTCGTCTGCGCGTATCTGCCAAAGGCATGCGTATCATCGACAAGCGCGGCATCACTGTCGTTCTTGCTGAACTCCGTCGCGACGGCAAAATTTAAGGGAGAAAGTCATGCGTGAATTGATCCGTTTGGTGTCGAGCGCTGGTACAGGCCATTTCTACACCACCGATAAGAACAAGCGCACCACTCCGGACAAAATCGAAATCAAAAAATTCGATCCGCGGGTTCGCAAGCACGTGATCTACAAAGAAGCCAAAATCAAGTAATTGATTTTTCTTCTTGTGAAAAAGGCCCGTATCTCACGATACGGGCCTTTTTTATTGCAATTATTCTGACCCTGTAGAAGCTCACGAGCACCGCGGGGCAGCGATAGCGATTTGTCTGACACACCGCCATCGCTGGCCTCGTAACCTCGGTGAGCTCCTACAGGGTTTGCGTTTCTCCAGAGAGAAAGCCTCGATCAACCAAAGCTGAACGCCGCAATACGACCCGCACCATCAATGTCGACAGTGATCCGATCGATGTCGAACTCCCGGGTGACGAAATCCTTCGAGCTGACCACGCGCTCGCGAGCCGTCAATTCGCCGATGTATGCCTTTACGGTGGATACGTAGCGGCTGCCGATCAGGTAGTGCAGTTGCTGGATGATTTCTTCATTGGTCATGACATAGTCCTTTATGTGTGTTGAATGTCCCTCATGGACGCCCTCAGAGTCCTCCCCTTACGCCAACTGCGTGCGGTACATATTTATGGTTTTTGCTCGAAAACCACATAAATTTTCCTGCATGGCTCCAGCACTTCCCAAGTCCCTCTGAACCCCGCCGGGATCACAAAGCGATCACCTGCGCGCAGGGTTTTCGACTGGCCCTGTTCGTCGCGCAGCACCGAAACGCCCTGAACGATTTCGCAGTATTCATGCTCGGTGTAGTTGACCGACCACTGCCCGACTTCGCCTTCCCACACGCCCGCGTTCATTTGTCCGCAGGGGCTGTTGTAATGGTTGTAGACGGTCTGTTCAGGGTCGCCTTTGAAAACTTTTTCCGCGGCAGGGCGATAGTGCTCGGGCGCGGTGCCAGCTTCACTGAAGTCCACGATGCTTTCGATAGTCATTTCTTCCCCTCGCGGTAGATGGAGTGTTGGTGGTTTGATGCGGCGTTAAGGCAATGGTGCCAAAACCAGACACAGACATGTTGTATAAAACGAACATTACGCCACCATTTCGGGGCGTTTCAGCTTCCTCTGTCAAAGATATTGGAAATCGCCGTATCACTGGTTTAGGGTGGTGAGTGCCGTTGCTTGAGCGCGACGAATTGCAGATGACCTGTCTTTGCCTCTGATTCGCCGCCCCTGAACACCTTAATCGATAGAGCGGAGGACATACGAATGACCACCCTAAGCCATGCTGACTGGGAAAAACGCGCCAAGGACCTGAAGATTGAGGGCCGCGCGTTTATCAATGGCGAATACACCGACGCTGCATCGGGCGAGACCTTCGAATGCATCAGCCCGGTTGATGGCCGCCTGCTGGCCAAAGTCGCCAGCTGCGACAGCGCCGACGCCCAGCGCGCCGTCGAAAGCGCACGCAAGACGTTCAATTCGGGTGCCTGGTCGCGTCTGGCACCGGTCAAGCGCAAGGCCGCCATGCTGCGCTTCGCTGCTCTGCTGAACAAGAACGTGGAAGAGCTGGCTCTGCTGGAAACCCTGGACATGGGCAAGCCTATCAGTGACTCCTTCAGCATCGACATCCCCGGCGCTGCCCAAGCCCTGAGCTGGAGCGGCGAGGCCATCGACAAGCTGTATGACGAAGTGGCTGCAACCCCTCACGACCAGCTCGGCTTGGTCACCCGCGAAGCCATCGGCGTGGTGGCGGCCATCGTGCCGTGGAACTTCCCGCTGTTGATGGCCTGCTGGAAACTCGGCCCAGCACTGTCCAGCGGTAACTCCGTGGTGCTCAAGCCTTCGGAAAAATCCCCACTGACCGCGATTCGCATTGCTCAGCTGGCGATTGAAGCGGGCATCCCGGCAGGCGTGCTCAACGTCGTACCAGGTTACGGCCACACTATCGGCAAGGCGCTAGCGCTGCACATGGATGTGGACACTGTCGTATTCACCGGCTCGACGAAAATTGCCAAGCAGCTGCTGGTCTATTCCGGCGAATCGAACATGAAGCGCGTCTGGCTGGAAGCGGGCGGCAAGAGCCCGAATATCGTGTTCGCCGATGCTCCGGACTTGCAGGCCGCAGCGGAATCCGCCGCCAGCGCCATCGCCTTCAATCAGGGCGAAGTCTGTACTGCAGGCTCGCGTCTGCTGGTAGAGCGCTCGATCAAGGACAAATTCCTGCCGATGGTCATCGAGGCCCTCAAAGGCTGGAAGCCAGGCAATCCGCTGGACCCGGCTACGACAGTGGGCGCGCTGGTCGACACTCAACAGATGAATACCGTGTTGTCGTACATCGAAGCCGGGCATTCGGACGGTGCCAAGCTGGTGGTCGGCGGCAAGCGCATCCTTCAGGAAACTGGCGGCACTTACGTTGAGCCGACGATTTTCGATGGCGTGACCAATGCCATGAAGATCGCTCAGGAAGAGATTTTCGGCCCGGTATTGTCAGTATTGACCTTCGACACCGCTGAAGAAGCCATTCAGATCGCCAACGACACGCCTTACGGGCTGGCTGCTGCGGTCTGGACCTCCAATCTGTCCAAAGCCCACCTGACCGCCAAAGCGTTGCGTGCCGGCAGCGTGTGGGTCAACCAGTACGACGGCGGCGACATGACCGCGCCGTTCGGTGGCTTCAAGCAATCGGGCAACGGCCGCGACAAATCCCTGCATGCGTTCGATAAATACACCGAACTGAAAGCGACGTGGATTAAGTTGTAAGTCCACGACTAAACACATGTGGGAGCGGTGCTTGCCCGCGATAAGGTTTTGGTGATCTGCCTTAGGATTGCGTCCAGCCTTATCGCGGGCAAGCACCGCTCCCACAGAGTTGATCATCCGACACTATGCATGTAGCCGGGCCTCCGATAAGGAGCCCGGCTTTGTCGTCTTGGCCCTTTGATCCACAGGAGCGCGGAATGCGTTGGGGTACTTATTTTGCGGTACTGGCGTCGGTGCTGTCCGTCGGCCTCGCGCTGGGTGTCAGCATGCCTCTGGTGTCGCTGCGGCTGGAAAGCTGGGGCTATGGCTCGTTCGCCATTGGCGTGATGGCAGCGATGCCTGCCATCGGCGTGCTACTTGGCGCCAGCCTGGCCAGTGGCTTGGCTGCACGTTTCGGAACGGCGGCGTTGATGCGCTACTGCCTGTGGGCCGGGGCGCTGTCGGTTGGCTTGCTGGCGTTGCTGCCCTATTACTCCGTGTGGCTGATCCTGCGGCTGATGCTCGGGGTGATTCTCACCATCGTGTTTATTCTCGGCGAAAGCTGGATCAACCAACTGGTGGTCGAAAAGTGGCGTGGTCGACTGGTCGCGCTGTACGGCAGCACCTACGCCTTGTGCCAACTGGCAGGGCCCTTGCTGCTGGGTGCACTGGGGACCGAGCATGACACCGGCTTCTGGGTCGGCGTCGGGCTGCTGGTCTGCTCACCATTCCTGTTGCTGGGCCGCAGCGGCGCGCCAAGTGCCGATGCTTGCCGAGTTACCTTCATTGATCTGGCCGGCTTCTGCCGCTCCATGCCTGCCATCGCCTGGGCGGTTGCGCTGTTTGCTGCGTTCGAAGCCCTGATACTGACGTTATTGCCGATTTACTGCCTGCGCCAGGGCTTCACCCCGGAAGTCGCACTGGCGATGATCAGCACGGTGGTGGTGGGCGATGCGTTGTTGCAGCTGCCGATTGGCGCGCTGGCGGACAAGGTATCGCGACGCACGCTGTTTTCCAGCTGCGCAATGGCTTTGATGGTATCCAGCCTGCTGGTCCCGCTACTGGTCGATACCGTGCTGATCTGGCCACTGTGGGTACTATTCGGCGCCAGTGCCGGTGGTTTGTTCACCTTGTCGCTGATTCTGATCGGCGAACGTTATCGCGATGACGCGCTGGTGCGCGCCAATGCTCATGTGGCGCAACTCTGGGGCATCGGCTGCCTGCTGGGCCCTCTGGCGGCGGGTGCAGGCAGCCAGTGGGTGAGCGGCCAGGCGTTGCCGCTGCTGATGGCAGCAGGCGCGTTCGGGCTGGTACTGCTGTCGCAGCGGCGCGGAGCGTTCGGGGTTCAGCCAGCTGCAGCAGCTTAGAGCATCTTCTCCAGGCCAACCGCCCGGCTGAACCAGGCGTTGAAGCGCCGCCACTTGTCGCCGGGCTCTTTGTGCAGGGTGTGGATTTTGCCGTTATCTTCGGTAACCCACACCACCTGCCCACCTTCCAGCTTGGCCTGATAACTCAGGTCTGGCGCCATGCCCTGCAAAGCCAACTCGCGCAGGCTTTCGGTCAGCTGTGGACTGTCCACCAGGACGCCCACCTCTGTGTTCCACAGCACTGAGCGCGGATCGAAGTTGAACGAGCCGACGAAAGATTTCTGGCGATCAAAGATCATCGCCTTGCTGTGCAGACTGGAGTCCGAACCGCCACCAAAGGTGCCTTTGCTGAAAAGGTGAGGTCCGCTGCCGCCGCCACTGCTACCCGGATCTCCGGGCTGACGGCGTAACTCGAACAACTTCACCCCATGCTCCAGCAGCTCCTGACGATAAGGCGCGTAACCGCCGTGCACGGCGGGCACGTCTGTGGCTTCAAGGGAATTGGTCAGCAAGCTCACGGCAACACCCGCATCTGCGCGGCCGGTGAGGTAGTGCAGGCCTTCTTCGCCCGGCACAAAGTAAGCCGAGACCAAAATCAGTTCCTGCTTAACGTTGGCCAGTTCCGGCACCAGTTGAGTGGTCAGCAGCAAATGGGGGTCAGGCTCGCCACGGGCCAGGACTTTGGTCGGGGCATCCCACAGCGCCTGGTTATGAGCCCAGACCAGCTCATTGAGCCAGATTTTCATACGCGGCTGGGTCTGATACGTCATCAGGCGATCATAAAGCGCGTGGTGCTTTTGCCTCGATTCCTCCAGCGAAGCTTCAAGGCGTTTGCGCGACTTGGCCAGGTCGCGAACCGTTGGCAAGAAGTACATGAACTCGGCGATGGGCTTGCTCAGGGTGCTGTTCCAGTACTGATCGAAACTGTGGCCGAGCTGTTGAGCCACCGGACCGACGCTGAGCATGTCGATATCGGTGAAGTTGAGGTTTTCTTCGGCGTCGAAATATTCGTCGCCCAGATTGCGCCCACCAACGATTGCCGCACTACTGTCCGCCAGAAACAGCTTGTTGTGCATCCGCCGATGCTGGCGAGACAAGTTGAACAGTCGGCCCATGGTGCGAGTAACGCCGGTTTCACGCCCCAGGCTCTGGGGGTTGAACAGGCGAATCTGAATGTTCGGATGCGCCGCCAGCGTGGCGATGGCCTGATCCAGCCCATCACTGGTGGTGTCATCAAGCAGAATGCGCACCCGCACGCCGCGGTCGGCAGCCTTGAGCAATTCATCGATCAGGGCCCGGGTACTCAGGCCGTCATGGACGATGTAGTACTGCAAATCCAGGCTGCTGCGCGCATTGCGAATCAGTTCAGCGCGGGCCATGAAGGCTTCGGTGCTGTTGGAGAGCAGGCGGAAACCCGAGCGACCTTCGTGGGGCATCGCCATCGATTGAATCGAACGGCCGAAAGCCGAGTCCGAAGGCGGTAACGCCTGGCTCGGTTCATTGGGGACGCTGGTATGGGCGCAGCCACTGACACACAACACAACCAACAGACAGAAGGGCAGTGCCCATGTGTTCTTCAAATTAATCACCCGGAAGGTACAACATGTCGATATGACCGCTAAAAGCCGGGAAAAGTTACCGAACGCGGATCATTCTTCTTCGATCAACCTGAAGATGGTTGCCCCCACCTTGCTTACGGCAGCCTCAACCTCAGGGGACGCCTTGGCGGCGAAATTCATGCGCAGGCAATTACGGTATTTGCCGGAAGCGGAAAAAATGCTGCCGACCGCGATTTGTACATTTTGCGCGAGCAGTGCGCGATTGAGCCGCAGCGTATCAAAATCCTCAGCCAGTTCGATCCACAGCATGAAGCCGCCTTGAGGACGGCTGACTCTTGTCCCCTCTGGGAAGTAGCGCATCACCCAATCAATCATCTGGTCACGGCCGCGCTGGTACTGGGTGCGCATGCGCCGCAGATGCGGCTCGTAATGTCCGTTGGCGAGAAAATCCGCAACCGCCAACTGCGGCTGTGGCGCGGTGGAACCGGTGCCGATGTATTTCATGTGCAGCACCCGTTCAAGGTAGCGACCGGGTGCGACCCAGCCCACCCGCAAGCCCGGAGCGAGGGTCTTGGAAAACGAACTACAGAGCAGCACACGGCCATCTTCGTCGAAGGATTTAATGGTCCGCGGGCGTGGATAGCTGAACGCCAGATCGCCATACACATCGTCTTCGATGATCGCCACATCGAACCGTTGGGCCAGGGTCAGCAGTGCACGCTTGCGGCTTTCCGGCATGACATAGCCCAAGGGGTTATTGCAGCTAGGGGTCAACTGTATGACTTTGATCGGCCACTGCTCCAGCGCCAACTCAAGTGCCTCAAGGCTGATACCGGTCAGTGGGTCGGTGGGGATCTCCAGCGCTTTCATGCCCAAGCCCTTGAGGGTCTGCATCGCGCCGAAAAAACTCGGTGAGTCCACTGCGACAATATCCCCCGGCTCACAGATCGCCCGCACACTGGCCGACAGTGCTTCATGGCAACCGGCGGTAATCAGCAGGTCATTGGCGGTCAGATTGCAGCCCGAATCCAGCAACACCCGAGCGATCTGCTCACGAAGTGTCTGGTTACCCTGAATGCTGTCGTAATACAGAGCAGACAAGCCTTCATCCCTGGCGATCTTGCCGAAGGCGCGCATCAGTGGCCGCAAGGTCGGGCTGGTGACGTCAGGCATGCCGCGACCCAATTGCACCAAACCAGGGATGGTCTTGGTACGCATCAGGTCCAGCACCTGATCCCATTGCGAAATATCCACCGGCCGTTGCGCCGGGCGACCAATCACCGGCAACGCCGGAACAGCACGGCTGGCCGGGACAAAATAGCCGGACTTGGGCTTGGGGAGCGCGAGGCCGTTGTCTTCCAGGACGCGATAAGCCTGCTGCACTGTGCTTAGACTCACGCCGTGCTCGACGCTCAGTGCCCGCACTGAAGGCAGCCGGTCGCCGGGCCGATAGAAGCCGTTTTCAATGCGGGTACCAAGCAATTCGGCAAGATTGACGTAGAGGGTCACGGGCATACTCTCGATAATTTGCAAAAGCAAAGCCATACAGATCTGCGAAAAATACAGCATTCAGCCGCCATTCTGAAAGCTCTGTATGCAAATAAATAGATTTGTTTGGATCTGTAACGGTTTCGCGCCCGGATTCATTATGGACCCCACACCACAACATGATGAGGGTTGGGAAAATGAACGGGTTCAGCGATGTGCGGTTAACGCTTTACAGCCAGGAATTGAGCGAAGGGCGAGCAGTGGTCATGAAGACCGCAAGCGCACCGAAGCTCGGCCGCTGGGCGCTCTACCGTCACCGCTGGATGTCCCGGAAAGTGCTGCTCAGCCTGACGGAAGACGAACTGCGAGATATCGGCCTGACTGGCGGACAGGCGATGCGCGAGGGCTTGAAAGCGTTCTGGAGGGAGTGATTCTCGCAGCCGTAACAAATCTTTGTGGGAGCGAATTCATTCGCGAAGAGGCAAGTACAGCTGCAAGAGATTCCTCGTATGTACGGCCGCTTTCGCGAATGAATTCGCTCCCACAGGGTCGGCATTCTTCCTGTCACACCTCGATTCTGTAGGAGCGCGCTTGCCCGCGATGACGCTTTCCAAAGCGACTAATGTGCCGTCTTTGAAATCGCATCGCGGGCAAGCGCGCTCCTACAGATAGGGATCAGGTTCACCTCAATTCCTTCAAACGATGCCACAACATCCCCAGCGCCAGCAGCGGCGAGCGCAGGTGCTTGCCGCCCGGGAAGGTGATGTGCGGAACCTTGGCGAACAATTCGAAACCATCGCTGTGCTGACCGGCGATGGCTTCGCCCAGCAGTTTGCCCGCCAGATGCGTGGCGTTCAGCCCATGGCCGGAATACGCCTGGGCATAGAACACATTGGGCTGATCCTTGAGCCGCCCGATCTGAGGCAGCCGGTTAGCGCCAATGCCAATCATGCCACCCCACTGATAATCAATCTTCACACCTGCCAGCTGCGGAAACACCTTGAGCATCTTCGGCTGCATGTAAGCGGCGATGTCTTGCGGGTCACGCCCGGAATAATGGCAGGCGCCCCCGAAGAGCAACCGGCGATCCGCCGAGAGCCTGAAGTAATCAACGGTCACCCGCTGATCACAGACCGCCATGTTTTGCGGCAATATTTGTCGTGCCTGCGCTTCGCTCAATGGCTCGGTGGCGATGATGTAACTGCCGGCAGCCAATACCTTGCCGCTCAATTGCGGATTAAGGTCATTCAAATAAGCGTTGCAGGCCAGCACCAGGGTTTTTGCCCGCACCACGCCTTGTGCAGTGTGAACTTTGACCTGTGGGCCGTAATCGATGCGGGTCACTGCCGACTGCTCGAAGACCTGGACACCCAGCGACTGCGCCACAGCAGCCTCGCCCAATGCCAGGTTGAGCGGGTGCAGATGCCCGGAGCCCATGTCGATCATGCCGCCCACATAGCGATCAGAACCGACAACGCTGCGCATCTCGCTGGCTTCCAGCAATTGCAGCGGATGGCGGTAGCCGAGGCTGCGCAGTTCTTCGGCATCTTCCGCCAGGCCAATCAGATCACGGGGTTTGTTGGCCAGATCGCAATAACCCCAGGTCAGGTCGCAATCGATGCCATAACGCTCGACGCGCTGGCGCACGATCTCCACGGCTTCGAGGCCCATCAGCTTGAACTGGCGAACACCCTCGGCACCCACCACGTCAGCAAACTGATCCAGCCCATGGCCTACGCCGCGAATCAATTGCCCGCCGTTCCGACCGCTGGCGCCCCAACCGATTTTGCGAGCTTCGAGCAACACTACGCTCAGGCCTCGTTCGGCCAGTTCGATAGCGGTGTTCAGTCCGGAAAAGCCGCCGCCCACCACGCAGACGTCGGCCTGCAACTCACCCTGCAACGGCGGATAATCCGGCTTTGGGTGGCTGCTGGCGGCGTAATAGGATGCAGCGTGTTGCGCGCTGGTGATCGCAGATTGAACGCGGGCGTTCATAGGGTTATCCCGTTGCAGGTGTCTGAAAACGTCAGGGAGGATAAGCCGCAGATCCGATGGCGGGCAAGGTTCGGTCCAGCGGCGCTGTATCGGCGGGGGTATCTGAGGCAGAATCGCGCCCATTCACAGCGGGTAGGATTCAATGAGTTGTAACAGTCAGAAAATTCGTACATTGCGCCAGCAGATCCCCACTTTCGAGTGCGTCCCAGGCTGTCATGACTGCTGCGGACCGGTCACCACCTCGCCGGAAGAAATGTCTCGCTTGCCGCGCAAGACCGCTGCCGAGCAAGACGCCGCCATGGACGAACTCAACTGCGTACACCTGGGCCCCAACGGCTGCACCGTCTACGACGAACGCCCGCTGATTTGCCGCCTGTTCGGCACCACCCCGACCTTGCCTTGCCCCAACGGTCGGCGGCCGGTGGAATTGATTCATCCACGGGTTGAAAAGCAGATACACGAGTACATGGCGTCGACCCGACAGGTGTTGGTTTAACGCCGGCAAGGGAATGTGACGACGTGGGACCGGCTTCAGCCGGGAAGAGGCCTGAACATCCACTCCATATCTATCGTCCCGTATGCCGCCTTCCCGGCTGAAGCCGGTCCCACGTCGTTGCATGGACATGCGTTACTCTGCAATCGGCAGATTAAGGCTCTCCTTCACCTCTTCCATCACGATATAGCTCTTGGACTCCCGCACATGGGGCAGTTTGAGCAGGATATCGCCCAACAGTTTGCGATACGAGGCCATCTCCGAGATACGCGCCTTGACCAGGTAATCGAAGTCCCCCGACACCAGATGGCATTCCAGAACGTGGGGCAGTTTGAGCACCGCGCGGCGGAATTCCTCGAAGGTGTCGCCTGACTTGTAGTCCAGGCTGATCTCGACGAACACCAGCAGGCTAGCCTTCAGTGCTTGCGGGTTCAGGCGGGCGTTGTAGCCCATGATGATGCCTTCGCGCTCCAGACGCCGGACCCGTTCGGTACAAGGCGTCGTCGACAATCCCACCCGCTCGCCGAGCTCAGTGAACGAGATTCTGCCGTCTGCCTGGAGGATGCGCAGGATGCTGCGATCAATCTTGTCCAGCTCGCGTTTGGACTGATGCTGGGTGCGCATGGGTTAACCACCTCTATCAAAGGCTTCTTTGCCGAGAATTACCGCCAAATATAGGTGGTTATATAGTGAAAAGCACTGCCCTTCGCTGCATATACTGCCTACATCCTTGCTTAAAACTTCAAAACGTCAGCGGATATCCGCGATGGGGTAAATCGACATGCGCGTTCTGGTCCTTGGTAGTGGTGTGATCGGTACGACAAGTGCCTATTATCTGGCCCGAGCGGGCATGCAGGTGACTGTAGTCGATCGTCAGCCAGCGGCGGCGATGGAAACCAGTTTCGCCAACGCAGGCCAGGTTTCGCCAGGTTATGCATCGCCTTGGGCAGCGCCCGGCGTGCCGCTCAAAGCCATCAAATGGCTGTTGCAGCGTCATGCTCCACTGGCGATAAAAGCCACTGCGGATATCGACCAATACCTGTGGATGGCGCAAATGCTGCGCAACTGCACGGCCAGCCGCTATGCCGTCAACAAAGAGCGCATGGTTCGCTTGTCCGAATACAGCCGCGACTGCCTCGATGAGCTGCGCGCTGAAACCGGCATCGCTTATGAAGGCCGCACCCTGGGCACTACTCAGCTGTTCCGCACTCAGGAGCAACTGGACAACGCCGCCAAAGACATTGCCGTTCTTCAGCAATCCGGTGTGCCCTACGAGCTTCTTGATCGCGCCGGTATTGCCCGGGTTGAACCCGCGCTGGCAGGGGTGACCAACATTCTGGCGGGCGCTTTGCGTCTGCCCAACGACCAGACCGGCGATTGCCAGATGTTCACCACGCGCCTGGCTGACATGGCCGCGAATCTGGGTGTCGAATTCCGTTATAACCAGTCCATCGAGCGCATCGACTTTGCAGGCGATCGCATCAATGGCGTGTGGATCGACGGCAAGCTGGAAACCGCCGATCGCTATGTCCTGGCGCTGGGCAGTTACTCGCCGCAGTTGCTCAAGCCACTGGGTATCAAGGCACCGGTCTACCCGCTCAAGGGTTACTCGCTGACTGTGCCGATCACTGATCCGGCCATGGCCCCGACTTCGACTATCCTCGACGAGACTTACAAAGTCGCAATCACCCGCTTCGACAACCGCATCCGGGTGGGCGGCATGGCTGAAATTGCTGGGTTTGACCTGTCGCTGAATCCGCGTCGGCGAGAGACGCTGGAGATGATCGTCAACGACCTCTATCCTCGGGGCGGGGATTTGCAGCAGGCCGATTTCTGGACCGGTCTGCGTCCGACCACCCCGGACGGCACGCCGATTGTCGGTGCCACGCCGTTCCGCAACCTGTTCCTCAATACCGGTCACGGCACGCTGGGCTGGACCATGGCCTGCGGCTCGGGTCGTTTGCTTGCCGACCTGATTGCGCGTAAAACCCCACAGATCAGCGCCGCCGGCCTCGATATTTCTCGTTATGGCAGTACCAAGGAGATCGCAAAAAATGTCCATCCAGCGCCAGCTCACCAATGAGCGCATGAGCCAGATCGTCGTTCACAATGGCACCGTATACCTCGCGGGCCAAGTGGGAGACGATATGGCCGCCGGGATTGAGCAGCAGACTCGCGAAACCCTGGGCAGCATCGAGCGCTTGCTGGATCTGGCGGGCACCGACAAGAGTCGTATCCTGTCGGTCACGATCTACCTCAAGGACATCGATGCCGACTTCGCTGGCATGAACAGTATCTGGGACCAATGGCTGCCCAAAGGCGTCGCTCCGGCACGCGCAACCGTGGAAGCCAAACTCTGCGAACCGGAAATTCTGGTTGAGTTGTCGGTTGTGGCGGCGTTGCCTTAAACGCAAATCAAATCTGTAAGAGCGAGCTTGCTCGCGATAGCGTTTTTTCAGAAAAAGAACATGTCGCACCCACCGACGCTATCGCGAGCAAGCTCGCTCCTACATTTAATTCTTACCCGACCTAGAACCACACACCATGCGTCCAGCTCGCGCCATTATCGATCTTCAAGCCCTGCGTCATAACTACCAGCTCGCCCGCGAAACGGCAGGTGCCAAGGCCCTTGCCGTCATCAAGGCCGATGCCTATGGCCATGGCGCGGTGCAGGTTGCCCAGGCCCTTGAGGCCGACGCCAATGGTTTTGCCGTTGCCTGTATCGAAGAGGCGCTGGAGTTGCGGGCAGCCGGTATCCGCGCGCCGATCCTGCTGCTGGAAGGCTTTTTCGAAGCCGATGAGCTGGATTTGATCGTCGAGCATGACTTCTGGTGCGTGGTGCATTCGTTATGGCAGCTGGAAGCCATCGAACAGGCCAGCGTGCGTAAGCCCCTGGTGGTGTGGCTCAAGCTGGACTCAGGCATGCATCGTGTCGGTCTGCATCCGAAAGACTTTCAAGCCGCTTATCAGCGTCTGCTGGCCAGCGGGAAAGTGGCAAAGATTGTGCTCATGAGCCATTTCGCTCGCGCCGACGAGCCCGATTGCCCCAGCAGCAACGAGCAGTTGGCCGTATTCGAAGCTGCCCGCAAGGGCATGGCTGCAGAAATCAGCCTGCGCAATTCGCCAGCGGTAATGGCTTGGCCGAACGTGCCCAGCGACTGGGTCCGCCCCGGCATCATGCTCTACGGCGCAACGCCTTTCGATCAACCTCAAGCGGTGGCCGATCAGTTGCAGCCGGTAATGACTCTGGAATCCAAGGTCATCTGCGTGCGTGAATTGCCTGCCGGGGAGCCAGTCGGCTATGGCGCGACTTTTGTCACCGAGCGCGCCAGCCGGATCGGCGTGGTGGCCATGGGTTACGCAGATGGTTATCCACGCGAAGCTGCCACGGGTACGCCGGTGTGGATCGATGGGCAGCCAAGTCAGCTGCTGGGCCGGGTCTCGATGGACATGCTCTGCGTGGACTTGAGCCATCTGCCGACTTCAGGCCTGGGCAGCCGAGTCGAACTCTGGGGCAAAAATGTCCTGGCCAGCAAGGTAGCCGCCCACGCTGGGACCATTCCGTATCGGATTTTCTGCAACTTGCGGCGGGTGCCAAGGGTTTATCAGGGCTGACATCGTCATCGCGGGCAAGCGCGCTCCTACAGGCGCCCTGTCCGTAGGAGCGCACTTGCCCGCGATGACGTCATTAGCCATTACACACTTCCATAAGACGAATACCTGAACTCCCGCCAGTCCCCCGAACAATCAGTAACCAGTCCAAGTGTTGTAAATACTGAACGCTATTGCCATCATGGCGCTCAATTCGACCTTACTGATTGATTAGGGGGACTGCCGCATTGGACGTCGGTGAACGACTGCAATCCATTCGCAAACTCAAGGGTCTGTCCCAGCGCGAACTTGCCAAACGAGCAGGTGTGACCAACAGCACCATTTCGATGATCGAAAAAAACAGCGTAAGTCCATCGATCAGTTCGCTGCGCAAAGTGCTCGGCGGCATTCCCATGTCCATGGTGGAGTTCTTTTCCGAAGAACTTGAGCAGGAAAACCCTACGCAGATCGTCTATAAGGCCAGCGAGCTGATCGATATTTCGGACGGCGCGGTCACCATGAAACTGGTGGGCAAGGCGCATCCCAGCCGGGCGATCGCGTTTCTCACCGAGGTCTATCCGCCAGGTGCCGATACCGGCGACGAAATGCTGGTTCATGAAGGCGAAGAAACCGGCATCCTGGTGGAAGGCCGCCTGGAGCTGGTGGTTGGGCTGGACACTTATATCCTCGAAGTGGGGGACAGTTACTACTTCGAGAGCACCAAGCCTCATCGCTTCCGCAACCCGTTTGATGTCCCGGCGCGACTAATCAGCGCAGCCACGCCAGCCAACTTCTAGGCCAGAGCCCCCGCAAACTCAGGGCTTGGGCTTAACTCTCAGTATATCGAGCCGTTCGCTAATAACCTTTCTTATTGAAGGGTTGTTTCGGACTCTCATACGAGGGGCTATACTTTCGCCGCCTGCTAAACCGTGGCAGGCGAGCGTGAATAGTCACCATGAGGGTGTGAGCGTGAACCTAACTAATAAGATTCTTGCAGTTGCTGCCGCGCTGGCTTTTTGGGCGTTTAACGCTCAGGCGGCGACCAATGACGAGATTGCCAAGCGGCTTGAGCCGGTCGGCCAGGTCTGCGTTCAGGGCAAGGAATGCGCAGGCATGGAAGTCGTCGCCGCAGCAGGGGGCGGTGGCGCGAAATCGCCGGACGATGTCATCGGCAAACACTGCAACGCCTGCCATGGCACGGGCCTGTTGAATGCGCCAAAGATCGGCGACACCGCTGCCTGGAAAACCCGCGCCGATCAGCAGGGCGGGCTTGATGGCTTGTTGGCCAAGGCGATTACCGGCATCAACGCCATGCCACCCAAAGGCACATGCGCCGACTGCTCGGACGAAGAGCTAAAGGGCGCGATTCAGAAGATGTCGGGGTTGAAGTAACCCGCTCCGCCGTCCTTTGTAGGAGTTCACGAGCACCGCGAGGCAGCGATAGCGGTCTGTCTGATACATCGCCATCGCGGGCGTCGTAACCTCCGTGCGCTCCTACAGAGAATTGCAGCGTGTCAGATGCATCGCTTCGCGGCCGTCGTAACCTCCGACGGCTCCTACAGGGATTTGTGCAATTCCTCCAACCGCAGCCTACGCTCCACCATCGGCAAAGCGCCCAGCCGTTCAACTTCTGCATAAAACGCTGGCCAGTCGCCGTTCACCTTTTTGAACAGCGCCTCGAAGGCTGGCACCCATTGGGTGTACAGCCCGAAAGGTAATAATTTGGCGTTGTTCAGAGGCGAGTTAATCCAGGCGTCATAGCGCTTGTCCCCCGGCCAGCGCTGATCACGCAGGTCGCGGTATTCTTTGCGCAGCCTTTCAAACTCGGCAGCCTTGCGCTGGCGCATCAGTTCAGCGCTCAAAGGCTCACGGTAAAGCAGCCCCAGACGCTCCCGTGTCGCGATCACCAACCGGGTGAGCGCTTCGATCTGCTCCGACTGCTTGTCGCTCTGTGCCGTCAGGCCTCGTGCTGCACGCCATTGCCGCGCACCTTGCTCCTCCACGAAGCGCGCATAGGACTCGTTGAATTCTGTGTCGTCCTTCACGTAGAAACGCTGATGGGCCAACTCATGGAAAATCAGCGCCGCCAGCCGCTCATCTCCCCATCCCAGCATCGAACTCAGAATCGGGTCATTGAACCATCCGAGAGTCGAATAAGCCTCGACACCACCGACAAATACGTCCTTGCCTGCCTGACGCTGCAGTGCCGCTGCGCCTCGAGCGCCACCCACACTGTAATAACCGCGATAAGCCACGCAGCCAGCAATCGGAAAGCAATGGGTAATCGGTTGCAGGGAAAACTCTGGCGTAGCAAACACGTTCCACACCACATACGGGCGCTTGATGTCGGCATACAATCGGTAGCTCTGGTTATCGGGCAGGTGCAAATGGCTGCTGGCGAACGTCCGCGCCAGCTGTGCCTGGGCCAGATGCTGGCGCAGTTTGGGCTCGCGGCCGGGGTCAGCGATCACATCTTCCACCGGCTCCCGAGCGGCAAGCAGATGCAACTGCCCGCTGACCAACTGGTCGTAGTAATTGACGCTTGAGCAACCGCCCAATAGCAGCAAGACCAGTGCGGGCATAAGGCGCAGACGTAAAAGATTGAGACCGGGCATGGATCGCCTTAAAGTTCGAGACATCACCCGTTATGCCGGACACCTTGGGCATGACGCAACCATCATCGCGTTCCGTTCACATCGAGCCGACCATGCGCCCTCTATTGATGATCCTAGGATTGACCACCCTCGCCGGATGCGCAGGCCCGCTGCCCGCCGTCGACCCGCAGCAAGCCTGGGTGGACATGCGCACCATGACCGGCAAACTGGTGATGGCCGACAAAGTCGATGGTCAGACCACTTACGATGGACGTTACTTTCAGGTATCGCCGGGCAGCCACAAGCTGCAGGTACGCTACGACTATGAGATCCATTACGGGCTCTTCACGGCCATCGGCGATGAGTACACCGAACTTACGTGTTTCGTCGAGCTGAAGTACGACCATTTCGCAGCAGGGCAGCGCTATATGATCGAAGTCCGCTCACTGACCAACGACGTCACCGCCGAACTGCTGGACGCCCAGCGCAAGGTGCTGGCCGAGGAAAGTAGCGTGACCTGTATTTGAGGTTCAGCGATCGTTCTTCTGATAGATGATCTTGCGAGTGCCGTTGTCGCAGCTACCAACGACCATATTCTGGTCGTGCACTTCATCGTTGGTGACGATTTCCAGTGTGTAGGAGCTGACATTGTTGGCCTGGATCTTGGCTTCGATCTCAGCTTTGAGTTCTTCACAATCTTTCGGGGCCGCTAGGGCACCGGTGGTCAGCGACATGACCACAGCAGCTAATGCAAAACGTTTCATGCTCGACTCCTTCGATACAACTCGCAGCCTGCGCCAGAAAGGCTCTTGCGCCGAAACTGCCACCCTCACTAAACCAACAAGACCCGCTCAAGCCAGGCCTGAGCGGGTCATGGGATGCCGCACTTTGATCAGCTGACCAGAGTAGCGTCCAGCGTGATTTTAGCGTTCAAGACTTTCGACACTGGGCAGCCTTCTTTGGCCATTTTAGTCAGCTTGTCGAATTGCTCCTGAGTGGCGCCCGGCACTTTGGCCTTCAGGGTCAGGTGTACAGCGCTGATCGCGAAGCCGCCTTCAACCTGATCCAGCGTCACATCTGCGGTGGTATCGATGCTTTCTGCGGTGAGATTCTCGCCACCCAGGATCATCGAAAGGGCCATGGAGAAGCAGCCAGCATGTGCTGCGCCGATCAATTCTTCAGGGTTGGTGCCCTTGCCGCCTTCGAAGCGAGCCTTGAAGCCATAGGGCGCCTCACGCAGTACGCCGGTTTCAGTGGAGATACTGCCGATGCCAGTCTTCAGATCGCCTTCCCAATGTGCGGATGCTTTTTTGACAATGCTCATGATGTCTCCTCTTGGATGGTGTACAAGTTTTCACACGTCGATGAAGGTCTGAGGATAGCCGGGTTTATAAAGTTCAATTGTGGGAAAAGGCTACAGCTAAAGTAGTATTTTTCTACTTTAGGGGTTGAATATGTGAGATATGGGCTTATCCTCACTATCAACCGCGAGTTTTTGACCGCTGGCATTTTTGCTAAGCCAAGCCAGCCACCAGAACCGCAAAACACTTTCGAGGATCGTTAACGACCTATGAAACGTTTAGCCGATGTGAAGATTTCCACCCTCGATCTGGTGCCTGTGCGCCACGATAAAGGCCCCGCAGAGTCCCTGCACAACTCGCTGAATCTCGCCCAACATGTCGAAAAGCTCGGCTATAACCGCTTCTGGGTTGCCGAGCACCACAACATGGACGGCATCGCCAGTTCGGCCACCTCTGTTCTGCTGGCTTATCTCGCTGGTGGCACTTCGACCATTCGGGTCGGAGCTGGCGGTGTCATGCTGCCTAACCATGCGCCACTGGTGATTGCCGAGCAGTTTGGCACCCTGGCCAGCCTGTATCCGGGCCGCATCGATCTGGGTCTTGGCCGCGCGCCGGGTTCGGATCAAATGACGGCCCGAGCGCTGCGTCGCGAGCGCTCCGGCAGTGCCGATGATTTCCCGGACGACGTTGCCGAGCTGATGGCGTATCTAGGTCCGCGCACCCCTGATCAGCGAGTCATTGCCGTGCCGGGTTCGGGCACCAATGTGCCGATCTGGCTGCTGGGCTCAAGCCTGTTCAGTGCACAGTTGGCAGGACAACGAGGCCTGCCTTATGCGTTTGCTTCGCACTTTGCACCGCGCTACATGCGCGATGCCATCCGGGTCTATCGCGAGCATTTCCAGCCGTCAGCGGTACTCGACAAGCCTTACGTGATGTTGGGCGTGCCTCTGGTTGCGGCTGATACCGATGAACAGGCGGAATATCTGGCGACCTCGCTCTATCAGCGGATCCTGTCGTTGATGCGCGGCCAGACGCTGATGCAAAAGCCGCCGGTGAAAAGCATGGCCGGTTTGTGGTTGCCCCATGAACAGGCAGCCGTTGGCGACTTCCTCGGTCTGGCGATGGTGGGCAGCAAAGAAAAAATCCGCGCCAAGCTGGATGTGCTGCTGGAACAGACCGATGCCGATGAGCTGATTTTCACCTGTGACATGTATGAACACGCCGACCGGCTGCGTTCGTATGAAATCCTCGCCGAGGCTGCGCAAATCTGACTGGTTGGAGCCAGGCTTGCCCGCGAACCAGCCAATGCGGTTAGCCAGACATCCCGCGTAATCGTATTCGCGGGCAAGCCTCGCTCCCGGGGGTTCGGCGATCTTCCGTGGGAGCGAGCTTGCTCGCGAAGGGGACGGTACAGCCGCAACATCTGCAAGACTGAACCGACGCCTTCGCAAGCAAGCTTGCTCCCACAGGTTATGGGGATACCTGTTGAAGCTGGGCTTGCCCGCGAATCAGTCACGTCGATAAGCCCGACACACCCCGTCATCGTTATTCGCGGGCAAGTCGGAGTGCCGCCCACACGCTCCAACAGGCATTCTCGAGAGCACAAAAAAACCGACCCCATTGGGTCGGTTTTTTTGTATCTGCAATCGATCAGCCGCGCTGATACACGATTTCCTTGGCGCCGCCTTCACAGCTGCCGACAACGGTCTTGTCGGTCACGCTGCCTTTGTCGACGATTTCAAGCGTGTACGAAGCAGCGCCCTTGGCCTGAATCTTCGCGTCGATTTCCGCCTTCAACTCTTCGCACGGTTTACCGGCAGCCATCGCGGTGCCAGCTATGCTCACCAAACCTACCACCAATAGAAACTTTTTCATGGAAACACTCCTTCGTCAGGCCAAAACAGGTCGCTCATGTCTCGTGTACGTAGAAGGACCTGAAAAAATTTAACCACTTCAACGACTGTTCGCAGCAGCGGATTCTATGTGTCTAGCGCAGGATATGGCATTGAGCCAGTGCAAAAGTTCAGGTCTGGCTTAGCTGTTCGCGATTCTAAAACCGACTTTCAGCGTGACCTGGTAGTGAGCAACCTTGCCGTCTTCGATGTGGCCGCGGGTTTCAGCGACTTCGAACCACTCCAGATGCTTGATGCTTTTGCTGGCTTCAGCCAGCGCATTGTTGATCGCGTCTTCAATGGTGGTGGTAGACGAGCCAACCAGCTCAACTTTTTTGTACGTGTGATGATCAGTCATGGCAGTTCTCCAAAGGGCTCAATACGAGCGTAGCAGTGATGATGCGTATTACCTCTGTGGGGAAAATCAGCGGAAAAGTTCAGGACTTTGCACAAATGCAACCGCACTTTCCGAAAACCCTGTAGTCGGAAACAACACACGCCACTCACCATCGCAGGAGAAACATCATGGCTAGCACCTCACTTCGTAAAGCCTCGTTGCAAAGCATGGAAGCGGAAATCGAAAGTCTGCTCAAATCGCTGGAAAGCCTGAAATCCGATGCTTCGGACGAATCGCGCAGGACCCTCAAAAGCCTGAAAGCGAACGCTGAAAGCGCGCTGAGCCATTCGCGCAGCCTGCTCAGCGATGTTTATGAAGACGTCAAAGTCAAAACCCGTGAAACCAGCGTCGCTACTCGTGACTATGCTCAGGAGCACCCATGGACTACTGCTGGCGTTGCCGTCGGTGCGGTAGGCCTGTTGGCTGCTTACCTGTTGTGCAAACGCGGCAATTGATCGCCGCGCGGCTCTGATCGAGCTAGGGTTTTCCCGAACGTTTCAGCTCATTTTTTAGCCACTTGGCCAAAGATTGAGCGCGCCCGTCAGCGGCACGTTTGGGAACCCATAACGCCAGTTGCGCCGGGGTTTCGCTGAAGCCCCATGGCGCAACGAGGCGACCGGCCCGCAGGTCATCCACGACCAAGGGTTCCGGAGCAATCGCCACACCCAGGCCAGCCACGGCCGCCTCCAGCAAATAATACAAATGCTCGAAACCCTGCCCATAGCGCAGCGCTTTTGCGTCAACGCCATTTTGCCGTGCCCAGCTGGGCCAGGCCTGCGGACGTGACGTGGTCTGCAGCAACGTTTCGCCGAGCAATTCCTTTATCGGTGCATTCTGCAATTGCGCGTAGCGGGCGAAATGCGGGCTCAACACCGGCCCGATTCGTTCAACGGCCAATTCGAACACTTGCATGTCCGCTGGCCACGGTGGCTCGGCAAATACCAATAAAGCGTCCAACCCAGGACGACGGGGGTCGAGATCACCTTCGCCGGCCGACAGGTGCAAGCGCAGATCTGGCAGGTCAGCATTCAAGCGACCCAGGCGCGGGATGAACCAGCGCGCCAGCAAACTCCCGGAACAGCCCAGTACGAAAGGCGCATCGGCGCTGCCCTGGCTGATTTCCGCGCAGACATTACGCAACCGGTCGAAAGCATCACCGCTGGCGTCTCGCAGTCGAATGCCTGCATCTGTGAGTTTCAGGCCGCGCCCATCCTTGACGAACAGGGCGGCGCCCAAGTGTTCTTCGAGCACTTTAAGTTGGCGGCTAACAGCACCGTGGGTGACGTGCAGCTGTTCAGCCGCCTGACTGACGCTATTCAGACGTGCGGCGGCTTCAAAGGCACGCAGGGCATTCAGAGGAGGAAGATCGCGGCTCATGGTATCTGTGAGTTTTCCTGACAGGTTGCAGCGATCTTATCGGTTTTCATCGGAGTCGGCGCTGGTTAAAGTGTGTTCATTGCCGATTCGGCTCACTCATTCGCTTAACGACCCTGGAGGTCACATGACCCAGTCCAATTACAGCAGCGGCCCAGACGCCAATGGCCTGTTCGGCTCATTCGGCGGCCGCTATGTTGCCGAAACCCTGATGCCGCTGGTGCTTGACCTGAACCGCGAGTACGAAGCCGCCAAAGCTGACCCGGAATTCGTCGAGCAGCTTGCTTACTTTCAACGCGATTACATTGGCCGTCCGAACCCACTGTATTTCGCTGAACGCCTGACCGAGTTCTGCGGCGGCGCGAAGATCTACTTCAAGCGCGAAGAACTGAATCACACCGGCGCGCACAAGATCAACAACTGCATCGGCCAGGTTTTGCTCGCCAAGCGCATGGGCAAGAAGCGCCTGATCGCTGAAACCGGCGCTGGCATGCACGGTGTTGCAACTGCCACCGTGGCAGCGCGTTTCGGCCTCCCTTGCGTGATCTACATGGGCGCCACCGACATCGAGCGTCAACAGGCCAACGTGTTCCGCATGAAGCTCCTGGGCGCTGAAATCATCCCGGTCACCTCAGGCACCGGCACCCTCAAAGACGCCATGAACGAAGCCCTGCGCGACTGGGTCACCAACGTTGATGACACCTTCTACCTGATTGGCACCGTGGCTGGCCCGCACCCGTATCCGGCGATGGTTCGTGACTTCCAGTCGATCATCGGCAAGGAAACCAAAGCACAACTGCAGGAAAAAGAAGGCCGTCTACCCGATAGCCTGATCGCTTGCGTCGGCGGCGGCTCCAACGCTATGGGCCTGTTCCATCCGTTCCTGGATGACAGCAGCGTGGAAATCATCGGCGTCGAAGCCGGTGGCCATGGGGTCAACACCGACAAGCATGCCGCCAGCCTCAATGGCGGGGTACCGGGCGTGCTGCACGGCAACCGCACCTACCTGTTGCAGGATCAAGATGGCCAGATCACTGACGCGCATTCGATTTCTGCCGGTCTCGACTATCCGGGCATCGGCCCTGAGCACGCGTTCCTGCACGAAGTGAAGCGTGTCGAATACGTCAGCATCACCGACGAAGAAGCCCTGGAAGCATTCCACCATTGCTGTCTGCTCGAAGGCATCATCCCGGCCCTGGAAACCGCTCACGCCCTGGCTGAAGCCATGAAACGCGCCACCAACCTGCGCGACGACCACTTGATGGTGGTCTGCCTGTCCGGTCGGGGTGACAAAGACATGCAAACCGTCATGAGCCACATGGCTGCCGCCGAACAGAATCAGGAGAAGCTGGTATGAGCCGTCTCGAACAACGTTTCGCCCAGCTGAAAACCGAAGGCCGCGCCGCGCTGGTCACCTTCGTCACGGCTGGCGACCCTGGCTACGATACGTCGCTGAAAGTCTTGAAGGGTCTCCCGGCGGCCGGTGCCGACGTGATCGAACTGGGCATGCCGTTCACGGACCCCATGGCCGATGGCGTGGCAATTCAGCTGGCAACCTTGCGCGCACTGGATGCCGGTCAGACCCTGCTGAAAACTCTGCAAATGGTCAGTGAATTCCGAGTCGACGATCAGACCACGCCCATCGTGCTCATGGGTTATTACAACCCGATCCACCGTTTTGGCGTCGAGAAGTTCGTGGCCGCCGCCAGTGAAGCGGGCGTCGATGGTTTGATCATCGTCGACTTGCCACCTGAGCATGACGCCGAACTGGCCACTCCGGCTCAGGCCTCGGGCATCGACTTCATTCGCCTGACCACGCCAACCACCGACGATGCCCGCTTGCCGCGTGTACTTGAGCGCAGTTCCGGCTTCGTTTACTACGTCTCGGTTGCCGGCGTAACCGGTGCAGGTTCGGCGACAATGGAGCACGTTGAAGGCGCAATCGCCCGTCTGCATCGCCACACCAGCCTGCCAATCTGCGTCGGTTTCGGCATTCGCACCCCTGAGCAGGCCGCGGCAATTGCACGCTTGGCAGACGGTGTGGTGGTGGGCTCGGCACTGGTGGACAAGATCGCCAATGCCGCTTCCCCAGAACAAGCCGTCGACGACGTGCTGAGCCTGTGTGCGGCCCTGGCCAATGGCGTGCGCGGCGCCCGTATCGGCTGAAGGTAAAGTTCCTGATACAAAGGAATCAATGCACCAGTTGATGCACTAACTGGTTAGGCAAAGGGGTTCAAGGCTGATGTCTTGAACCCCTTTTTGCCGCATCGATTTTTTCAGGAGCAGCACATGAAACTGCCGAACCGTTTGATTGCCGGGCTGGGTGTGTTGATGATCAGCGCCAGTCCGCTGTTGCAAGCAGCGCCGCCAGATCAGCGCGGCGGCCCGGACGATAATCGTCAAGGCCAGCAACAAGGACCGGGGCCCCAAAGCAAAGGTGGTCACGATCAAGGCAATCAGGGTCCGCCAGGCCGTGGCAACGACAATCGGCCGCAACAGCAAGCGCATCAAGACAACCGGGGCGGCAATCGACCACCGGAGAACTTTGATAACGTGCGCAACACCATTCAGCAGCATCGCGACGTGATTGGTCGTGGTCAGCCGCTGCCGCCGAACATCCATGTCGTCAAAGGCCGCCCGCTGCCACCTGGTTACGGCAAACGCCTGGACAGCCGTTCGCTGCAACACCTGCCGCATTACGACGGCTACGAATGGCGCCGCATGGGCACTGACGTGGTGCTGATCGCGGTCGGTACCGGGATTGTTTATGCGATTCTGGATGGCGTGCTGAACTGATCGAATAATCGTCCGAATTGAAATACCTCCTGTAGGAGCTCACGAGCAACGCGAGGCAGCGATGGCGGCCTGCCTGATACACCGCCATCGCGGCCTCGCGCTGCTCGTGCGCTCCTACAGAGTCTGCGTTACCTTTTGAACATCCCCACATCGAGCGGCCTGACCGCCCCCATCCACATCGCATGCTCGGTGTGATCGGCCAGGTCATCGCCCGTCAGCGGATGGATCAGCACTACCAATCCGCCACGACTGAGCGCCAGCCACAGCATGACGTCTGCAAATTGCCCATGGTCGAACGCCAACTGGCAACTCCAGTCCACATGTGGCCCTACTAGCCGCTCGTGAATCCTGCCCATCGCGACGCCAAAATTCTCCGCAGCGGCCTCGCATAAGGCACGGGCTTGCTCAATGGTGCCCTCGTCAAAGTACACATGGGCGTGATAGCCCTGAATCTGGGACATTTGCGTCATTGCTCCGCTTGAAATTGGCTGAACGCTGCATCAGGCCGTGAGTCTGAATCTTTATGTGAGTTATCCACAGACCTGGATCAATTTTCCATGAAGAATGCAGAAACGCCCGTCGTGAAAATAGTCCTGTTCGGCGCAATCAGCAGCCTGGGCAGCGCGCTCATGGCCGAAATGCTCCGCCGACAGCACGAAGTGATCGCCATCCTCGATGACCTGAACGCCCTGGCACCGCGACCGGGGTTGAGGACGAAGGTCGGCAGCTTGCTCGACGCCGATGCCGTCTGCGAGAGCATCGCCGGCAGTTCAGTGGTGATCTGCCTCCTGGACGCCAGCCCGGAACCTTCAGAGCCGTCGGATGTTGTTCGATTATTGCTCACCTCCATGCAGCGGATGGGCATCAAACGTTTGATCCTGATCGACGACTTCACAACACTGAACGACGCATCACCGCTGTCTGCTGTCCTCCAACAAACCCCCATCAACTGGACCCTGATCAACGCCCCGCAGGGCGTCGCCGGTTTGACCATCGAACACTTCAGCCAGATCAGCACCAGCCTCGAACCCGGCCTCGCACCCCCGCTGGAAAGACTGGCGCGAGTGGCGGCGGGTATCGCCGATGAGCTGACGTTGAATCTGCATAAGCGGGAAGTGGTGAATTTTGTGGTGTGACTGTTATGAGCCGGTCGGAATGCAGAACCTGTGGGCGAATTTATTCGCGAAGGCGACCTTCCAGGCTATACATCAGCGCCTCACACAACGCTTCGCGAATGAATTCGCTCCCACAGATGAGCATCCACTAACGGATTTCAGACCGCAATCGACGGCAGCGGCCTACCCGCTAACCCATCGCCACTGCGCGCCTGTTCACTCGCCAGCCAATCCACGAACTGCTGGACGATCTGTACCCGGCGTTTGCGTTGGGGCAGGACGACGTAATAGCCGTAGCCTGAAATAGCGGAAGGGGCGATGGGGCGGCAGAGGAGGCCTTGGTCGAGGAGGGCGTCTACCAGGTGGCGCCAGCCGATGGCTACGCCTTGGCCGGCGATGGCTGCCTGGATCAGCAGCGTGTAGTTATCAAAACGCAGTTGGCCAGGGGCCGGAGCCTGGGGGATGTTGAGGGCGCGGAACACGCCTGCCCAGTCAAACCAGTTGGCACTGCCTTCACCACGCAGGTGCAGCAGCGGGAATTCGCGCAGTACGTCGGTCGGCAACGGCGGTTCTCGGCCCGCCAGCAGTTGTGGGCTGCATACCGGAAAGACTTCTTCGCTGAACAGCCAGCGGCTCTCGCCCTGTTTGAAGCGCCCATCGCCAAACAGCACCGCTATGTCGATATCGGCGCGCAGCATGCTGTGGCTGCGTTCGCTGGTCACCAGGCTGACGTCCACGTCCGGATTGGCTTTGTGGAACCTGTGCAATCGCGGCATCAGCCAATAGGCCGCGAAGGCGAAGTCCGTCGCGACTTGCAGCACCTCGTGCTGGTTCTGATCGGTGACGGCAACCAAACCGGCGTCCATGGATTGCATACCGCTTTGCACATGGCTGAACAGCACTTCCCCCGCCTCGGTCAGTTCGATGCCCCGGTAGATCCGGTCGAACAGGCGAGTCGCCAGCTGTTCTTCAAGGCGCTTGATCTGCTGGCTGACCGCTGGCTGCGTGGTGCCCAGCTCAATGGCGGCGGCGGTGAAGCTGCGCAAACGAGCGGCAACTTCGAACGCACGAAGTAGATCCAGCGACATGTCACCGAGGGATTCAAACATAAGCTGTACTTATCCTAGGCATTGCTTTGCATGGGCTTTACCGTAAACCGCATGGGTCCCATCCTCAAGCACAGCACTTTCGCATAAATATTCACTATGGGATGCCGCGAAATTCATGAAGCGCAAAAACATTCTTTTTATCATGGCCGATCAAATGGCCGCGCCGATGTTGCCGTTCTACGCTTCGTCTCCAGTCAAAATGCCTAACTTGAGCCGCCTCGCCGCCGAAGGCGTGGTGTTCGATGCCGCTTACTGCAATAGCCCGCTCTGCGCGCCGTCGCGATTCACGCTGGTGAGCGGCCAGTTGCCGAGCAAGATCGGCGCTTATGACAATGCCGCCGAATTCCCGGCTGATATTCCAACCTATGCGCATTATCTGCGTCGTCTGGGCTACAAGACCGCCTTGTCCGGCAAGATGCACTTCTGTGGTCCCGATCAGTTGCACGGCTACGAAGAGCGTCTGACCAGCGATATCTATCCCGCCGATTACGGCTGGTCGGTCAATTGGGATGCGCCGGACGTGCGCCCCACCTGGTATCACAACATGGCGTCAGTGCTGCAAGCCGGGCCATGCGTTCGCACCAACCAGCTGGACTTCGACGAAGAAGTGGTCTTCAAGGCCCAGCAGTATCTGTTCGATCATGTGCGCAACGATGGCGATCAGCCGTTTTGCCTGACCGTCTCCATGACTCACCCACACGATCCGTACACCATCCCGAAACCGTTCTGGGATTTGTACAGCGATGAAGAAATCCCGATGCCGGACTACCAGCCGGACCAGGCCGATCAGGACCCGCATTCGCAGCGCCTGATGAAGGTCTATGATCTTTGGGACAAACCGCTGCCGGAAGATAAAATCCGCGACGCACGGCGCGCTTACTTCGGCGCCTGCAGCTACATCGACAGTAACGTCGGCAAGCTGCTGCAAACTCTTGAGGAATGCGGCCTCGCCGAAGACACCATCATCGTGTTTTCGGGTGACCACGGCGACATGCTGGGCGAGCGCGGCCTCTGGTACAAAATGCACTGGTTCGAGATGTCCGCCCGGGTGCCGCTGTTGGTGTATGCGCCAGGGCAGTTCAAGGCCGGACGTGTGAGTGCAGCGGTCTCGACGGCCGACCTGCTGCCTACTTTCGTGGCAATGGCCGAGGGTGAGTTAAACGAGGGGCTACCGCTGGATGGTCAGTCGTTGCTCCCGCATTTGCTGGGCGAGGGCGGCCATGACGAAGTGTTTGGCGAGTATATGGCCGAAGGCACCAACAGTCCGCTGATGATGATCCGTCGCGGCCCTTACAAATTCATTTATTCGGAGCAGGACCCGTGTCTGCTGTTCGATGTGCAAAACGATCCAAAAGAGCGTGAGGAGTTGAGTCAATCGGCTGTCCATAAGCAACTGTTCGATGATTTTCTGGCTGAAGCTCGGGCCAAATGGGATATACCGGCGATACACCGTCAGGTGCTCGCCAGCCAACGTCGGCGGCGCTTTGTCGCTGAATCGCTGGCACTCGGCAAGCTGAAGAGTTGGGATCACCAGCCGCTGGTAGACGCCAGTCAGCAGTACATGCGCAACCATATCGATCTAGACGATCTGGAGCGCAAGGCACGTTATCCGCAACCTTGACCCTGCCAAAAAACCAAAAAACCAGATCAAGAAATCAGGGGAAGTGAATGAAGACGGTTTCCAGAACACTCGTGATTGGTGTCATGGCATTGAGCAGCCTTGCAGCCCAGGCCGCCGAGCAAAGTTGCAGCACCGTGAAGATGGCTGATCCAGGCTGGAGCGATATTGCTGCCACCAATGCCATCGCCGGTTTTCTACTCGACGGTATGGGCTACAAGGCCAAGGTGGATACCCTGGCAGTGCCAATCGCATACGGTGGCCTCAAGGACGGGCAGATGGACGTCTTTCTGGGTAACTGGATGCCGGCGCAACAGGGCTTCTATGACAAGTTCATCGCCACTGGCGACGTCACCCAGCTGTCGAAGAACCTTGAGGGCACCGAATTTACCCTCGCGGTTCCGGACTATGTCTACGAAGCGGGCGTGAAGGATTTCTCCGACCTGAACAAATTCGCCGACAAATTCAAGAAAAAGGTCTACGGCATCGGCTCAGGCGCACCGGCGAACCTGTCGATTCAGGAGATCATCAAGAAAAACGAATTTGATCTGGGCGACTGGAAGCTGATCGAGTCCAGCGAACAGGCGATGCTGGCCGAAGTGCAGCGCAATGTTAAGCGCAAGGAATTCGTGGTCTTCCTGGGCTGGACGCCGCACCCGATGAACGTGCAGATCAAGGGCATGCACTACCTCACCGGCGGTGAGAAGTACTTTGGTGCGACGGGTTCGGTCTTCACCCTGACGCGCAAAGGCTATGCCGAAGCCTGCCCGAATGTCGCCAAGTTGCTGACCAACCTGACGTTCACTCAGGACATGGAAAACGGCATCATGGCTGACGTGGCGAATAACAAAGTCACCAACGCTGCTGCTGTGAAAACCTGGATCAAAGCCAACCCGGCCGTGCTGGAAAAGTGGCTCGATGGCGTGAAAACCATTGATGACAAGGAAGCGTTGGCGGCGGTGAAGGCGAAGTTGTAACTAGCGCCCACCGAATCTGTTGGAGCGAGGCTTGCCCGCGAACGGCTGCGCAGCAGTCGCAAAGATGGGAAGTAGAGTTCGTATGAAAGTCGTTCCGACTTTTTCGCGGGCAAGCCTCGCTCCAACAGGTATTGCGCCCCAACCGCCAACACCTCACCCTTACCCCTTCCGCAATCTTCCAAGAGCGTTTCATGGGTTGGCTCAACCGTCATAAATTCCTGCCTTTCCTGGCCTGGCTCCCCCGCCAGACTCGCACCAGCGTTGGCCGTGATGCGTTGGTGGGCTTGAGCGGGGCCATTCTCGCGCTGCCGCAATCTATCGCCTATGCCCTGATCGCCGGGCTGCCGGCCGAATATGGCCTGTACGCTGCCATCGTGCCGGTCCTGGTCGCGTGTCTGTGGGGCTCATCGTGGCACCTGATCTGTGGCCCGACGGCGGCCATCTCCATTGTGCTTTACGCCAGCATCAGCCCGTTGGCGGTGCCTGCCAGTCAGGACTACATCACCCTGATCCTGTTGCTCACCTTCATCGCCGGGGTATTCCAGCTATTGCTGGGAATGCTGCGCTTTGGCGCGCTGGTGAATTTCGTCTCTCATTCCGTGGTACTGGGCTTCACCCTTGGCGCGGCGGTGGTGATTGCGCTGGGGCAGATACCGAATCTGTTCGGCATCGATCTGCCCAGCCAGACCACCGCCCTGAAAAGCCTGATGGGCGTGCTGGAGCATCGTGGCGAGCTGGATATGCCTTCGTTGCTGTTAGGCCTGCTGACCCTGGCGCTGGGGATTGTCCTCAAACTGCTGGTGCCACGCTGGCCCACGTTGCTGATCACCTTGATTGCCGCCAGCCTGTTGGTCTGGTTATGGCCCGGGATGTTTGGGCACGTCCGGGTAGTCAGTGCCTTCGTGGGTCACTTGCCGCCGCTTAGTCCATTGCCCATGGATCTGGAATTGGTCCTCAGACTGCTGCCGACGGCCGTCGCGGTGGGCATGCTGGGTCTGGTCAATAGCCTCTCGATTGCCCGCTCGCTATCAGCGCGCTCTCAGCAGTTGCTCGATGCCAATCAGGAAGTCCGCGCCCAAGGCCTGTCGAATATGGCGGGCAGCCTGTTTTCCGGCTACTTGTCAGCAGGCTCGTTCACTCGGGCTGCGCTGAGCTTTGAAGCCGGCGCACGCTCGCCACTGGCGGGAGTGTTCTCGGCGCTATGGGTCGCTTTGTTCGCGGTGGCCGGTGCGTCGTTGATTTCCCATATTCCGATCCCGGCCATGGCGGCATCGATCCTGCTGATCTGCTGGGGCTTGGTGGATCGACGGGGTATACGGGCACTGTTCCGGGTCAGCCGTTCCGAGTTTCTGGTCATGGCGCTGACCTGCCTGGCGACTTTGCTGCTGGAACTCCAGACCGCCATCTACGCGGGCGTGCTGGCGTCGCTGTTCTTTTACCTCAAGCGCACGTCGCAGCCACGGGTACAGCAATGGCGCGATGGCGACGAGGAGATCATGCGCGTGGGTGGTTCGATCTTCTTCGGTGCCAGCCACTACCTGCAAACCCGTTTGCAGCGCACTGAAGGCAAACATGTGGTTATCGAGGCGCAGCAGATCAACTTCATCGACTACTCCGGCGTTGAAATGCTTCACCAGGAAGCGCGACGTCTGCGCACTCAGGATCGAACCCTGACACTGCGAGGGGCCAGGCCGCAGGTCATCGACGAGCTACGCAAGCTGGAAGGGGCAGAGAAATGCCCGATCCTGTTTAAAGACTAAACCGCTAGCTGTCGGCGCAGTTCGACCAGCACCGGGGTCGAATCCGGACGCACACCGCGCCACAGCAAGAACGCCTCGGCAGCCTGCTCGACCAGCATGCCCAGGCCATCTACCGATTGTGCAGCGCCATGTTCAGTGGCCCAACGGCAGAAGGCCGTCGGCTCTGCGCCGTACATCATGTCGTAGCAGAAGGTTTTACCCGGTTCGATCAGGCTCGGAGAGATCGGCGGCAGCTCGCCGGTGAGGCTCGCGGAAGTGGCGTTGATGATCACGTCCACGGACTCTTCCAGCCAATCGAAACCGCTGGCAAATACCGGCCCCAGATCAGCGAATTGCTGGGCGAGCAGCTCGGCTTTTTCCACGGTGCGATTGGCGATGACCAAAGCCGCAGGACGCTCAGCCAGCAGCGGCTCCAGCGCGCCGCGTACCGCGCCGCCCGCACCCAGCAGCAACACGCGCCTACCGCGCAGGCTAACGCCGCAATTGACGGTCAGATCCCGAACCAGACCGGCGCCGTCAGTGTTATCCCCCAGCAACGTGCCATCGGCCAGCTTGCTCAAGGTATTCACGGCGCCAGCACGCAGCGCCCGCTCGGTCAGGCTGTCGACCATGCGAAATGCCTGTTCCTTGAACGGCACAGTCACGTTGGCGCCACGGCCTTGGGTGAAGAACGCCTTGGCGAATGCAGTGAAGTCATCCAACGGCGCCAGCGCGGTGCGGTAATCCAGCTGCTGACCAGTTTGCTCGGCGAACAGGCCGTGAATCAGCGGTGATTTGCTGTGGCCGATGGGGTTGCCGAAGACGACGTAGTGGTCCATTGGTTTTCCTGGAGCATGGTTTGTGGACACAGCACTTCCCTGTGGGAGCGGTGCTTGCCCGCGATAAGGTTTAGGTGATCTATGGGAAAATCGCGGTGCCTGTATCGCGGGCAAGCACCGCTCCCACAGGGGGAATGCATTTCAATTGAAGACTGTTGTGGGGCTCACCCCAATGCCAACCAATCCCGATCCTGCAGGAAATACTCGGTCAGCCGTGCTTCCTCACTGCCCGGTACTGCTTTCCAGTCGTAGCCCCAGCGAACCTGCGGCGGCAGCGACATGAGGATCGACTCGGTGCGCCCGCCCGATTGCAGCCCAAACAGCGTGCCACGGTCGTAGACCAGATTGAACTCCACGTAACGGCCACGGCGGAATTCCTGAAACTCCCGTTGTTCCACGGTATACGCAGCAGCTTTACG
Organism: Pseudomonas syringae; assembly: GCF_000737245.1. GTDB lineage: Bacteria > Pseudomonadota > Gammaproteobacteria > Pseudomonadales > Pseudomonadaceae > Aquipseudomonas > Aquipseudomonas syringae_J. The sequence continues at coordinate 36,691 of NZ_JPQU01000034.1, forward strand.
ACGGCGCACGATGGGCAGGTACGCATCGACGAATGCGTCGCCGATGGCGCGAATGAAAGCAAAGCTGGTGTCGAAATCCCACTGATTCAAGTCATCGAAAAACAGACCTCCGATGCCCCGTGGCTCGTTGCGATGCTTGATATGAAAGTAGGTGTCGCACCAGGCCTTGTAACGCGGGTACACGTCGGCACCGAACGGCGCGCAGGCCTGCTCGGCAACGCGGTGCCAGTGGATGCAGTCTTCTTCGACGCCGTAGTAAGGAGTCAGGTCGAAACCGCCACCGAACCACCAGACCGGATCTTCGCCCTCTTTTTCAGCAATGAAAAAACGCACATTCGCGTGGGAGGTTGGTACGTGGGGGTTGTGCGGATGGATCACCAGCGACACGCCCAGCGCTTCGAAGCCACGGCCCGCCAGCTCTGGCCGATGGGCACTGGCCGACGGCGGCAGGCCGCTGCCGAATACGTGAGAGAAATTCACCCCGCCTTTTTCGATCACCGCGCCGTTCTCAATCACCCGGGTCCGCCCACCGCCACCTGCTGGACGGGTCCAGGCATCTTCGACGAAAACGGCGTTGCCGTCTTCCTGTTCCAGAGCGTTGCAGATCCGGTCTTGCAGATCGAGCAGGTAGGCTTTGACGGCCTCAGTGCGGCTAGAAGACATGGCGATCCCTTAAAACTGACTGCAAAAGGCTCAGCCCCCGGACTTGAAGGGCCGCAGAGAAATTGGCGCGTAGCATAACAGCTCCGGCAGAGGCGCCGCAGTTGACGTGGGTCAAGTGAAGGAGTCCGATAGGGGATTCCCGCGCAGCAAACGGGGACCTGTAGGAGCGCGCTTGCCCGCGATAGCGTTGGTTCAGTCAAAAAATTATCGTTTGACCGGGCGCTATCGCGGGCAAGCGCGCTCCTACAGCGAGGTATTTCAATATCAGATACTTATCTAATGCCTGATAAGAACATTCACACCCTGTTCGATTGATCACGGAGAGAGCAAATGGCAAAGCGTATCCAGTTCAACACCACCGGCGGACCGGAAGTTCTCGAGTATGTAGACTTCGAACCCGCCGCGCCTGGCCCGCAACAAGTACGGGTGCGCAACAAGGCAATCGGTCTGAACTTCATCGAAACCTACTTCCGTAGCGGCCTGTATCCAGTGCCATCGCTGCCGTCAGGCCTGGGCAACGAAGGCGCGGGCATCGTCGACGCAGTCGGCAGTGAAGTGACGCGCTTCAAGGTGGGCGACCGCGTGGCATATGGCACCGGCCCGCTGGGCAGCTACAGCGAACTGCATACCCTGCCAGCCGATAATCTGGTGCACCTGCCGGAAGCAATCAGCTTCGAACAGGCTGCCGCCATCATGCTCAAAGGGCTGACCGTGCAGTACCTGCTGCGCCAGACTTATCAGGTAAAAGCCGGCGAAACGATCCTGTTCCATGCCGCTGCGGGTGGCGTGGGATCCTTGGCCTGCCAATGGGCCAAGGCGCTGGGCGCAAAACTGATCGGGACCGTGAGTTCTGCCGAGAAGGCGGCGCACGCCAAAGCCTTGGGTGCTTGGGAAACCATCGACTACAGCCATGAAGATGTGGCCAAGCGTGTGCTGGAGCTGACTGATGGCAAGAAATGCCCAGTGGTCTACGACGGCGTAGGTCAGGACACCTGGACAACATCTCTGGACTGCGTTGCGCCGCGGGGTCTGCTGGTCAGCTTCGGCAATGCCTCCGGCCCGGTCGCGGGTGTGAACCTGGGGATTCTGGCCAGTAAAGGTTCGTTGTACGTCACGCGTCCAACCCTGGGCAGCTACGCCAACAACCCGGAAAACCTGCAGGCCATGGCCGATGAGCTGTTCGCCATGCTCGCCGATGGCAAGATCAAGGTCGACGACATCCAGCAATACGCCCTCAAGGATGCCGCCAAGGCACAGATTGAACTGTCCGCCCGCCGCACCATTGGGTCGAGCATTTTGATTCCCTGATCTGAAGTAGCCTGCAAAAAAACCTGTGGGAGCGAGCTTGCTCGCGAAGACGGATTCCGACTCAAAGATATCGAGCGGATATATAGGCCTCTTCGCGAGCAAGCTCGCTCCCACAGGTTCAACGCCACCGGGGCAATCTCAACCCGCCCTGACAACCTGCCCAGTCGCCACATCCCTGATCGTGCTCGGATTGCGGCGGCCGCCCAGGGTGCCACCGAGCACTGCATCCACCTGCCCGCGAAAATACTGCTCGACGCGAATTCGCGTGCGGGCTGCGGGGCGGCCTGCGGGGTTGGCCGACGTGGAAATCAGCGGCCCAACCAGCGCGCACAGTTCACGGACGGTAGGGTGATCACTGACGCGCAGGGCGACGGTCTCATGAATCCCGGTAACCCATTCCGGCAACAGGTTCTGATGCGGAACCAGCCAGGTATTCGGCCCAGGCCAGGTGCTAGCCATGCGGTCGAGCCACAATTCCGGGAAGTCATCAAACAGAAAGTCGAACTGGCGAATATTGTCGGCCACCAGAATCAGCCCTTTATCCACAGGCCGTGACTTGATAGCCAGCAAACGGTATACCGCCTCCTCATCCCAGGGATCACAGCCCAGGCCCCACACCGCTTCGGTTGGGTAGGCAATTACCGCACCGGCGCGAATCTCGCGAGCGGCTTGTTGCACACGCCAACTGCTGATCATTTGCACTCTCCGCTAAACATTGCCGGCAGTTTACCCTCAGGGCGCCCGGGCAAACCATCGTCCTGCTTCACAAGCAAGACGCCCATCCAACTCCAACTCGGTCAATGCCGCCAGCACCTTGGGCAGCGGCCAACCACTAGAGTGAGCCAGGCCTTCGCTGGTCTGTGGCGCGGCATGCAACAGCGCCAACAATGGATGAGCGTTGAGGGGCTCAGGGGTAGAGTCGGCGGGCACAACCACCTGCCAGCCGCGCAGCGCTTCGAGGATATGCTCCACGGTTTCCACCAACACGGCGCCATCGCGAATCAACTGGTGGCAACCCCTTGCGCCAGGATGATGAATCGAACCGGGGATGGCATATACCTCGCGACCTTGTTCGGCAGCCAATCGCGCGGTGATCAACGAGCCACTGGCAACGCTGGCCTCGACCACCAGCACGCCAAGGGATAATCCGCTGATGATTCGGTAAACGATTTATCCGAGTGAAAAATCTAGCCAATTCACCTGCATGTACGCAACATGGTGGTGATGATGGAGGCATTTCGCTATGCTCAAAAAATGGTCAATTCGCCACGCACACGGATCGGTAAAAATGAGGAAACCTCGGGTATTTTTAGCATCTTCGGTTGAGGGGATGCCTGTAGCTGACGCTATCAATGAGTGCCTCGACTATGACGCCGAAATTGTGCACTGGAAGGCCGGGTTCAGTCTGTCCAGTAATACAATAGACAGTTTAATGGAAAAATCCCGAACGGTAGATTTTGCGATTTTCGTTTTCACTCCCGATGATATATCAACTATTCGAGAGCAAAGCCATATTGTAGCAAGAGATAACGTTCTATTCGAACTTGGTCTCTTCATCGGTATGCTAACAAAAGAACGATGCTTTATTGTTAAGCCTCGGGATATTAACCTTCATTTTCCTACCGACTTGCTAGGTCTAACTCCGGCTGACTACGATGGTAATCGTTCAGATAAGGACTTAACGCAGGCAGTTGGTGCGCCGTGCAACAAAGTTAAAAAAGAGATTGTTCGACTAGGTTTAGCTACTGATGATATTGAAATCATTAAAGCCCAAACTAAAAAAACCGGATTCAGTTATGAAGTGGGCGAAACCGAATTACGCTTACTATTAGAAGTGTTTGAAAAAGGCCTTCACAATGTTGAAGGTGTGATGTCTAGTGATATATTCAACAATGCTAACTCTCAAGAGTTCTATTCTATTGCTGTCATTAAGTTGGAACGGTTAGGACTTATTGAAAAAGAAGTGCGAGCAGACAACATGTATGAGTATTACACATACTCTATAACCCCTGATGGGCAAGAGTACATTTTAGCTAATGAAGCAAAGATAAAAGCTTCTCGAAAACCCAAGCCTGCTGTAAAGCCAACCAAACCAAAAGACAAAGCATTTGACTCTTTTGATGATGACATACCATTTTGACGCGTATAGTGAGTATTTGAAGGAGAAAAATGAAGCTACCTACAGACCTTAAAGTTTTAGACGCGATATACAAAGAGTATTATGAAGCGTATAGCAATTATCGGGAGGGAGAAGAAAACGGACGTGGCGGAAAAGCCTATATGCCAATAGACATAAAGCTCATTGCGTCACGACTGAACGTAGATGCAGGTATTGTTTTCGGGCGGCTGTATAATCATTTAAACAGACTTCACTCTTATGTAAATGATGACGAACGAAAATCGAAAGTGCCACTCTTTGCGTTACAGGTTGGCAGTGATGTTCACTGCATACACTTCCCACTGATGTCTTCGATTTTGGCAGGGCTAGAATCAGAGAAAAGTAAATTTCTTACAACCACTTGGATTTCAGGAGTTGCCATTATAGTTTCAGTAGCTGCTTTGGGTGTTAGCATATTTAAGTGAAACTGGATAGAAGTGCTACAATTGAGAGATAATAATCTCTAATTGATATGGAAGATGTCTTTAAATTCTTTGTGGTTCTCGGTGCGCTTTGCATTGCAGTAAACACTGGTTATTTTAAAAATAACGATGTTCAGCAAGGGACGGTTATCGAAGCTAAAATCTCGGCAAAGGATAGGCTGACTGACAAAGAGAGAAAAGAGTCTGTAAAAGCTTTTCAAAATGCAGCTAACGACTGCAAAAGTAAAGACTCATACAATGAACGAGGCAGTTCTATGCTTCAAATAAGCCACTCATTTAACTTCAAGAGTGGAAGCTGTGAAGAGTCTAAAACGCTTTGGACAATGCAAGACGAAAACTTTTGGAGAAATCCAGAGTATTTGAGTAGTAATGTGGTTATAAAAACATACACGCTACCAACAAACCCTTATTATTGACCAACATACACGAATAGATTGTTTTTTGAACTTTTTATAGTGCAAAGAGGGAGCCCCCCCCACATAAAGCCTCCCATAGGGCTATTATCCTGATATAGTTTAAGTCTCTTATTTAGTGCCACTTATCAGTCCTTGGCTTTTTTTCCTAAAATATGTTCTACGTGACATCCCTAACTCTTTCCAAGCCTCGACTTTTTCAGGCTGGACTGTTTCAGCTATGACGACTTCTTTTGTTTTATAATACCAAGATTTTGATATTCCCCTTTCTTCCCAGGGTTTTACCTCATCGTTATATATTTTAGGTCTTCCTCCGCCTTTCAGAGCTGATTGTCGGGCTCGATTACTCTTTAACTCATTCAGTCTTTCGACTGAGAAATTTCTAGATATAAAATTGTATACGCTATTGATAATGGTCTTTAACTCACTAGAACCCAATGGAGAGTCAAATGAATTGAGAAAACTTGCCTGCCATTCTAATTCAGCAAGAAAATTCTCATGTGCAAAATTTTTATAGGCCCAAATTCGTAAGTCATCAAAGAGCTGACAATTTCTGCTTGTCGAAAAACCGACATTCTTTTCTTTTGCCTTTTGTGCTTGTCTATATTGAGCAACAAGATTCTTATCTACAAATTCGTTCAAATAACCCAATTCATAGGGGGCGTTCTCAAAGGAAAATGTTTGCCAAGCTTTATTAAACGGATTTTTAGTCAAGGTAGCATTATAGGAAAGGTCCGCGCGCAACTTTATAGCAAGACCCAATTCAATGTCAGCAAAGTAATTTAGCGGCTTTGAGCGCCCTGATACATCAGCCTTTACAGATTTTTCAAGTATGTAAGTAATATGAGAGTGACCATTCGAAGGGTTTTTTACCACAAGATGCGGCGCTGGCAAATTGAGGTCATACCAGTCCATTGCGGATGTAGAGGTATCAACATCGAACAACATATAATGTATATGCGTCTTTGAGTTAGGCTGTATGTGTCGAGCTTTTAAAGCAATATTATGATTGGCTATTTTTTTTCCGAAATGATAATCGTCGGTATAATAAGGTTTAATTGGTAATTTAGACTGATAAATTTCCAAAGTTTTTTCTAGTAAGGTATTAGAATTTTTATTTAAAGTGTTACACTGAATAAGAGGGTGCATTGTTATAGTTATTTGGTAGTGCTTTAATTATAACTTTTAAAATTAAAAAGAAAGAGCCTAATGGCTCTTTTTTGTTGCCTGTGAATTAAGTTGTCGCATTTGTATAAGAATGTCGCATATATGAATAAGTGTCGCTTTTATGTAACTTTCAATTAAATAGAAAGTTATCCATATAAAAGCAAAGTCAAAAGCAAGTCTGCGACGCTTCCGCTTCTGACACCGCTGGTTGTAAGCTCATCAATCCATATCATGGCTTTATCGAATGGGTAGTATTTTTCTTTTGCTCACGATGCTGTTCAATTTCTTGTTCGTCAAATAGCTCCCTAGCAATTTCAACGTTTGATTTTTTTGTATTAAAAGCTTTGTCGAATATATCTACTTCTTTATCAATGTATAATTTTCTTTCTCGACGTTCGGGATGGTTTCTTTCTTCAATTACTTTCGCTTTGAAGCTTTGTGCTATCGGCTCTTTGGGTGTGAGAAAATCAATATCAATATATGTATCCAAAGCCTCGTCAGCTGTAAGACGAACAAGCTTTTCTATGCTTTCATCGAACTCCTTTAAATCGTTTGGTTCTCCCTTCATTTTTTTATTAAACATTCCGAAGGTGAATTTCTCTTTCCCCCATGCTTGTAGTCCCCACATGACCGTGAGGATTTCTCTAATTCCATCCTTAATCTGTGTCTTTGCTTTATTTACAATCTCTTGATAATTCGTAAGCATGTGATTGTATTTAGGTTCCATCTCATCAAAATCTCGCTTCATTTTATCGTAACGTTTAGAAAGTGGAGTTAATTCCTCATTCTTGCATTTCAACTCAATATTTGATTGTTTAAGATTAGAACTTTCATCACGAAGCGCTGGAAGGTTTTCATTTAAAGTGCATAGTTCTTTTCGCGCTTCGGAGATTGCTTTTTGTATATCTGATAGGTCTTTATTACTTTCTACCTTCTTGGCATTAAAGAAACTATATTCACGTTCGACTTTAGGCTTTTTAGCATCTGCTTCAATCAACGCCATTCGAGCATTATTTTCTTTTGTCTTTTCAAGTTTTTTTGCTTCAATATCGTACTTATTAAGCATCTTGTTTGAATGTTGATAAAACAACGTTTGGAAATATTGTGCTTGAAGTTTTTTTGCAGAATAATCTCTTTCTGAAAAATCTAATCTTTTAGCGTCAGGATATTCATCTTTTAGCTTTTCAATATTGTCATTTACAAAGTTCTTTTGCGCAGTTAGCAAATCGTATTTTCCAGTGCGTTGATTCTTTGCGTCTATGAAAATGTGAGGGTGATTTCCAACCTCGTCGCCGTGAAAAACGATTAGCTTTACTGGGTAGTCTGGAAAATTTTCCTTGTAGAACGAATGAATATTAGTCACCAAATCGGAAGTTGATATGTTGACGTTGTTGTGCGAAGGGATCTTGAAAAAAGCTTCTTGTATAAAAATTTTATTTCGAGAAATATCAGATTTATTTTCGATAACTTCATTGTGAAGCTCTAAAAACTTTCTGACTGTTTCAGTCTTTTGATTTTTACGGGCGAACTCAAATTGGGTTAAAGTATTAATCTCACTTTCTATCTGAACAGGGCTTTTTTCATCTCGAATTTTATCGAGAAAAATCTTTATCGGGTCGGTATTATCAGTGATTGATTTTGACCATTTATTTACTTTCGCTTTATACTTTCTTAACGTGTCAAGAGTCTCGGAGTTACTATCTTTTTGTTTTTGCTCGTCATTGATTTTACCGATAAATCCGGTTTGAATTTTTACTTTTTGCTCTTCTGTTAGACTGTCCAGTCGAACTGGTTTTGAACCTAAATGAGCCGCAAAAATTAAATTTGTATGAGCTAGGTCTTCATTCCACTCCAACGTTTTTGTTTTGTTTATTTTGTTTTTATCAGATGGGGAAATGCGGAGCGAGTGAGCGAGACTCTTTAGAAGCTTGGATTTTCCGAGTCTGTCATTTTGAAAATTTAGATGTTTGTAAATCATCGTTACTGTTTTTTTTGTAGCCATTATGTTCACCGGTTTTTTAGTTTTTTTAGTTTTCCTTTTGTGATTGATTTGAAAAAAATTATGAGCGATAGAGCGACATTTTTTGCAAAGCTATCCGAAGAAACTGGATAAAAAATAATGAGCGCCGCGATATTTTTTAGTCAGTTTCGTGTGATGTTTTTTGCACTTGCGTTGCTTTTGCTTTGGCTTCTGTCCTGCTGACAAGCACGAGTGAAACTTGGAGACTCATCTTTTGCGCAGCAAAAGTGTGTCGGAAAGTGTAGCGAGTTACTTATTACCTCACATATTTAGAATAACATATTGAAATGGCTAAATAGGGTGTTGAGAAGAATTAAGTATCTAGCTTCTCGACGGCAAACTTATACCCTATAGCCTGCAATGCTTTTTGAATAGAGACGAAACTGTCATCAAGATTTAGATCAATGCTTTTGACGCGGGCGATTGCTCTTATGCACGCTATCAGACCTTGCTGACTACCTTCCTCAATGACAATATTCAAGAGTGCTTGAATATCAGAATCACTGTTCAGATAATCCTCGATTAGAAACTCTTTCATAGAACTCACGCCTTAAATTTGAGTCCTCGAAAAATCAGAATTTTAATTCTGGTTTTTGAGGGCTGGGTTATCAATTTGTTTTAAGGTCGAACATTGTCTGTAAATCCCCGAGACCAAATTCTTGGAGAATATTTTTCAAAGGGAATACTTTTGTCGTCTCACTAATGCGCTCATCTACATTCGAATTTTTGCGGTGCATTCTGAATACCGTGCTACGTGTACTTTTAATATGTGAAGCATAGAATACAATATCGTTCGATTTAAAAAATGAATTGAGTTTAGCCCTGCCATCATCTGTCTGAAACAGGTCAATTATTGTTTGAGTGTCTTCAATGGTTATACCATCGCTGCCAGCGTCATCAAGAAGTGCAATAGATCTTTTAAGTGATTCAATCTCTATTTCCAAACTCGACATTTGACGCATATATTCTGTCGGTACGTTGTAGTCCGCCTCAATCATTCGGAGATTCATACCGTCGAGCTTTGTTCTGGAAGCGACTAGCTTTTTCCGCTTTTCTTCCAGTTCAATATTCTGCTGGCTATCATCAATTTTTAATAGATTATTTATTCTAGGATTCAGATACCGGGCCTGGGTCGAAATTCCTTTAAAATCCTTTGTGATACCTGTTGCAACTCTATTGATAAGATAAACACATTCTAATAACGAACCAAAAACATATTCAAACCGAACGTTATCAGCGTTACATATATGCTTTTGAATCCGTGAATTATCACATTTGAAAAATGGGTATATTTTCCCCTTGTATCTACTCCCCCGGTGGTCGTAGTACATTTTTCCACCGCATTGCTCGCAATATATACAATGCTTGAAAATGTTGAAGTCTTGTTCTGTTCTCCTACCCGACCAGTTTTTTTGTTTGCGATTTGACATAGTATCAACAACCTTATAGAACAAGCCGGGCTCTATAAGGTTGGGATAATAGTTTTCGATAAACCCAGTTAATATTTTCCTGGCTTTACCATCTGCGGTATATTCAACGCGATGTGTCGCCATGCAACCGATAACAGTTTTGTTCTTCAGGATTTTATTAACTGTACCGTTGTTCCATTTTTTTAGAGACGTTTCGTTTGTTTTCGTGATTGCAGTATTAAGTCCAAATTTCAGCAGTAATTCAAAAAGCTTTTGGATTTCTTCTTGTTCTTCTTTATGAATGACAAACTTACCGTGTTCCACACGCAAGCCGTAAGGGATGGATTTGCCCTTTTTGATTATGACTTCGCCATTTTCTGCTTTGGCTTTACGTGCTTTCCAAGCTGATAATAAACGACCAGATTTTGTTTCAGATTCCTCGTTCGCCCGTTTGGCAATCAGGCTAATCATCAGCAGGTTTTCAAAATCTCGGGATGGGTCGTTATACGAGTACGTTTTTTGGTCCACAGTCGTGTAGATGTTGATACCTTTTTTCAAAATACCTTGAAGAAGCTCTACACCATCAAGCACCCGTTGGCGTGTTATTCGGTCAATACTCTCAACGACCAGATAATCCCCCGCACGAATGGCACCGCTGCCCATCCTGTCTAACATTTCTTTGAAATTGCCTGACCGGGCGTTGTCGCCCCTGAACGCCGATTTGCCCTTGTCGTATACGACCTCCACGATTTTGGTCCCTGTGGACGTCTCAAACAGTTCCAGAGCCGTTAACTGACGGTTTTCGCTATCCCCGGTGGCTTGGATAGCACGAGAAAATCTGATGTATGCGTATGCTTTTGGCACGATGGAGAGATCCAAAAAATTCACTCGGCAAACTATATCACCTGATGATGATTCTGTTACGCCGTGGAAAGTTACTGGCGTTGGGACCGGCGTCCAGCGGGAACTCGGAAACCACCGCGCTTCCCTCCTCAATCATCCGCGCTGCCAACGACCGATGGCGCTGTGGATAAAGTTTTTCGATGCCGGTGCCCAACACGCCAATTGTCGCGCCGCCGACATCCAAAGCGCCTTGATGCGCAGCGCCATCGATGCCCAACGCCAAGCCACTGGTAATCACGAATCCGGCACCTGCTAGGCTCTTGGCGAAAGCGTTGGCCGTGTCCAGCCCAGGACGCGAAGCGCGGCGGCTGCCGACCATGCCCAACTGCGGGCGATCAAGGATAGTGGCGTTACCAGCCACGAATAATAACGGCGGAGGGTCGGGAATTTCCGCGAGCAGCGCGGGATAGTTCTGATCGTCCCACATCAGCAATTGCTGGCCCGAACGCTCTAGCCAAGCCAGTGCAGCACTTGCGCCGTCTCGGATATCCGGGTCGCGACGGGCTTCGGCGCACGCCGTCGGCAGCCCTAACGCACGCCATGCACTGGCAGGTGCGCTAAGGGCTGCGGAGGCAGATCCAAAAGCATTGATGAGCTTCATGAAGCGTTTGCCACCGACCTCCGGTAAGCGATGCAAGCGCAGGCGCGCTTCCAGTTCTGCAGGCGAAGGGGCAGCTTTTTCGAACAGCGGCATGAGATCTTCCTTGATCTGTAGCCCACCAAAAATGGTGGACTATCCTGTGGATAACTCTGTTGACAACAATTTGATAAGTGGTGGTACGACGACAGAAATCTGTATCAATTCTGCAACATACCCTTACGGGTTTCGAACCTTATCCATGACCGCCAAAGAACGGTTAGCGTGCAACACCAGTCCATAGCTGAGCTTGTCGTAGGTGCGGAAAATCATCAGCAGACCCGAGCGCTCGTCAGGAATTTTGACTTGTTCACCGGTGATGCGATCCCGGACTGTTTCGCCGGTCTTGTAAATGGCGAGTACGTTGCCTTCCGCCAGACCGTCACGCTTGCCCCGGTTGACGGTGACAACGTCAAAGACACCAATCTGCGTCACGCCGCGCGGCACATCAATGATCAGGCCTTCGATATTCGATTGCGGGGAGCTTGGCATGAAGGTCGATGTTATCGGCCGTTCCTCGCTGCTGAACAGACGGTCGCCCAGCCGAACTTCCTGATTGGAGCGCTGCAGCGCCAAGGTCGACATGTCGCCTTCGCCAGCAACAATTTCTGCACCGCCGATGTCGTCGGCGTTGATGCCCAGCACCTCTTTGGTCACTGGATCAACGTAGACCTTGCCCTGACGAAAGATGCCGTAGACCCGATGCTCTGGCTGGAAGGTGCCACGGGCATAGATGCGATCACCGACGCCGCTCAACACGCGCTCGGAATCGCCCGCGACGATATAGGGCGCCCGGTCGAACTCCTGGGGGGTGTCGACGATCCGATTGCTGAGCAGAAAAGCATTGATCGCGCCCAGAGGAATGCTCGGCACCGCTTCGACCATCGGCGTGCTGCGCACCCGTGGCGATAGTTTGATGGTGCCGCGCGACTCACCCCGATTGACGGTCAGACGCGGCTGACCATCGACGTAGCTGAGCATCAAGGTATCGCCAGGGTAGATCAGATCAGGGTCGTGGACCTGCGGATTGGCGCGCCAGATTTCCTGCCACTTCCAGGGTTCATTGAGGAATTTCCCGGAAATGTCCCACAACGTGTCACCGGCGACTACGGTGTAAGTTTGCGGATGGCCTTCCTTGAGCTGCACCTGCGCCTGCACAAGACCTGTCGCGGCCAAAAGCAGCAGGGCGAGTAGTGATTTCCTCATGCGGTGAATCCCTTTATCATGTTGCTTCGCGTGAACATAGAGTCTGACAGGCTCGAATTAAAAAAATGGTTGCCCTGCTTGGACGTCCAAACCCCGGCAGCCGATTTTGACTTTACCCTACAAGTGCAGCTCTTACGTATATGGCTATCCTAAACATTCTCGAGTTTCCCGATTCGCGCCTGCGCACCATCGCCAAGCCGGTGTCCGTAGTAGACGACGGTATTCGCCAATTGGTCGATGACATGTTTGAAACCATGTATGAAGCGCCAGGTATCGGGCTGGCCGCCACCCAGGTCAATGTGCATAAACGCGTCGTGGTCATGGACCTCAGCGAAGACCGCAGCGAGCCTCGGGTTTTCATCAACCCGGAGATCGAAACCCTGACCGACGAGATGGACCAGTATCAGGAAGGCTGCCTTTCTGTGCCAGGCTTCTACGAAAACGTCGATCGCCCGCAGAAAATCCGCATTAAAGCCCTGGACCGCGACGGTAAGCCTTACGAGGAAATCGCCGAAGGTCTGTTGGCTGTGTGCATCCAGCACGAATGCGATCACCTGAACGGCAAACTGTTCGTCGATTACCTGTCCAACCTGAAGCGCGACCGAATCAAGAAAAAGCTCGAAAAACTGCATAAGCAGAATGCTTGATTTGTCGACCCGCACACAATCCGTAGGAGCGCGCTTGCCCGCGATAGCAGTGTGTCAGCCACCTTCCTGTTGCTGAAAGAATGCTATCGCGGGCAAGCGCGCTCCTACCGTCATATTCCTCATTGAGAAGCCCATGACTGAGCCACTGCGCATCGTCTTCGCCGGCACCCCCGAATTTGCCGCCGAACACCTCAAGGCCTTGCTCGACAGCCCTCACCAGATCATCGCGGTCTATACCCAGCCTGATCGCCCGGCGGGTCGTGGACAAAAGCTGATGCCAAGCCCGGTCAAACAACTGGCTGCGCAGCATGACATCCCGGTCATGCAACCGCCGACCTTGCGCGATGCGGCGGCTCAGGAAGCACTCGCCGCGCTCAACCCCGATTTGCTGGTGGTCGTCGCTTACGGCTTGATCCTGCCGCAAGTGGTACTGGATATCCCGCGTCTGGGTTGCATCAACAGCCACGCCTCTTTGCTGCCACGCTGGCGCGGCGCCGCTCCGATCCAACGCGCCGTGCAGGCTGGCGATGCCGAAAGCGGCGTCACTGTGATGCGCATGGAGCTGGGCCTGGATACCGGGCCGATGCTGCTCAAGGCCGTTACCCCGATTACCGCTGAAGATACCGGCGGCACCTTGCATGACCGTCTGGCAGAACTGGGTCCGCCCGCCGTTCTGCAAGCCATTGCCGGTCTGGCTGACGGCACGCTGGTAGGCGAAGTCCAGGACGACTCCCTCGCGACTTACGCCCACAAGCTCAACAAAGACGAAGCGCGCATCGACTGGAGCCGTCCGGCTGATGAGCTTGAGCGGCTGGTCCGCGCTTTCAATCCATGGCCGATCTGCCACAGCACGCTGAACGGCGAAGCTCTGAAAGTTCTGGCCGCGAGCCTGGCCGAAGGGCAGGGCGCGCCGGGGGAAATTCTCGAAGCAAGCAAAGATGGCCTGATCGTGGCCTGTGGGGACGGCGCCTTGCGTCTGACTCGCCTGCAATTGCCCGGCGGCAAGCCGCTGAATTTCACTGATCTGTTCAACAGCCGTCGCGAGAAATTCGCCATCGGCACCGTGCTGGGTCACCAGGAAGCGGCGCAATGAACCCGCGTCTGGCCGCTGCCAAGGCCTTGGCCGCTGTACTCAGCGGTAAAGCTTCGCTGAACAGCTCGCTGCCCACGCAACTGGACAAGGTTGAACTGCGTGATCGCGGTCTTACCCAGGATCTGGCATTCGGCACCGCGCGCTGGCAGCCACGACTTTCCGCGCTGGCCGCCAAGTTGCTGCAGAAGCCCTTCAAGGCTGCCGACGCCGACGTCGAAGCCTTGCTGCTGGTGGGTTTGTATCAGTTGCTCTATTCGCGCATTCCGGCCCATGCCGCCATCGGCGAAACCGTGGGTTGCGCCGACAAGCTGAAAAAGCCATGGGCCAAGGCCTTGCTCAATGCGGTATTGCGCCGCGCCCAGCGAGAAAGCGAAGCACTGTTGGCTGAGCTGGAGCATGACCCGGTCGTGCGTACCGCTCACCCGCGCTGGCTACAAAAAGCGCTGAAGGCTGCATGGCCTGAACAATGGGAAGCGATCTGCGCCGCCAACAACGCCCATCCGCCGATGATCCTGCGGGTCAATCGTCGCCATAACAGCCGCGATCAGTACCTTGAGTTGCTGCGCGGCGCCGATATTCAGGCTATCGCCTGCACCTTCAGCCAGGACGGCATTCTGCTCGCCGAACCTTGCGACGTGCGCAGCCTGCCAGGCTTCGCTGAAGGCTGGATCAGCGTGCAGGACGAAGCCGCGCAACTGGCCGCCGACCTGCTCGAACTCGCCCCAGGCCAGCGGGTGCTCGACGCCTGCTGCGCCCCCGGTGGCAAGACTTGCCACTTGATGGAAGTGCAGCCGGCATTGGCGAGTGTCGTGGCGGTGGATCTGGAAGCCAAGCGTCTGGTTCGCGTACGGGAAAACCTCGAACGCCTGGGGCTGAGCGCTGAACTGATCGCCGCCGATGCCCGGGATACCAAAGCGTGGTGGGACGGCAAGCCGTTCCAGCGGATCCTGCTGGATGCCCCGTGTTCGGCCACCGGCGTAATCCGTCGCCACCCTGATATCAAGCTGACCCGTCAGGCCGATGACATTCCCGCACTGGCGACGCTGCAAGGCGAATTGCTCGACGCCCTTTGGCCGACATTGCAGGTGGGCGGCATACTTTTATATGCCACCTGCTCAACGCTGCCGATGGAAAATACCGAAGTCATTGAAGCTTTCCTGACCCGTACATCAGGTGCCCGTGAATTGGACATCGCCGGTCAACTGGGCCAACAGCCCCCGGGCCTGAAACAACCTCACGGACGCCAGTTGCTGGCTCAGGAAGGCGGGCACGACGGGTTTTATTACGCCAAACTGATCAAGATCGCGGGTTGATCGCGAGCTGATTCCGGCACTTATCGGGCTGAATGAAACCCCGTGGGACCGGCTTTAGCCGGGAAGGGGCCGGACCAATCGCCACATTTGCTTTATAAGGAATGCCGCCTTCCCGGCTAAAGCCGGTCCCACAAAAACAGAGCATTCCGCCGCTTCAAGGAGCAACCGATTGAAAATCATCATCCTCGGCGCAGGGCAGGTTGGCGGTACGCTGGCTGAGCATTTGGCCAGCGAAGCCAACGACATCACAGTGGTCGACACTGATGGCGACCGGTTACGTGATCTGGGCGACCGCCTGGATATCCGCACCGTGCAGGGACGCGGATCGTTCCCAACGGTGCTGCGCCAGGCCGGAGCTGACGATGCCGACATGCTGGTGGCGGTGACCAATAGCGACGAAACCAACATGGTTGCCTGTCAGGTCGCTTATACCTTGTTCCACACGCCGACCAAGATCGCCCGCGTGCGGGAAGCCGCGTATCTGACCCGTTCCGGGCTGTTTGATAACGACGCGATCCCGGTGGATGTGCTGATCAGCCCTGAGCAGGTGGTGACCAATTACATCAAGCGCCTGATCGAGTACCCAGGTTCGCTCCAAGTGATCGACTTCGCCGGTGGAAAAGCCCAACTGGTCGCGGTGAAGGCGTATTACGGCGGACCACTGGTAGGCCAGCAACTGCGTCAATTGCGCGAACACATGCCCAATGTGGATATGCGGGTGGCCGCGATCTTTCGTCGCGACCGGCCGATCATGCCCCAGGGCGACACAGTCATCGAAGCGGACGACGAAGTGTTTTTCATCGCCGCCAAAGCTGACATTCGCGCGGTGATGAGTGAAATGCGCCGCCTTGATGAAAACTACAAACGTATCGTGATTGCCGGCGGCGGGCACATTGGCGAGCGGTTGGCCGAGGCGATCGAAAGCCGCTATCAGGTCAAGATCATCGAGATGAATCCGGCTCGCTGCCGCTACCTGTCGGAATCCCTGAACAGCACCGTGGTGTTGCAGGGCAGTGCGTCGGATCGCGATTTGCTGATGGAAGAGAACATCGCCAACACCGATCTGTTCCTCGCGCTGACCAACGACGACGAAGCGAACATCATGTCGTCATTGCTGGCCAAGCGGCTCGGTGCGCGCAAGGTAATGACCATCATCAATAACCCGGCGTATGTGGATCTGGTGCAGGGCGGGGAAATCGACATCGCGGTCAGCCCGCAACTGGCGACGATTGGCACCTTGCTGGCCCATGTGCGACGTGGCGATATCGTCAGCGTTCACTCTCTACGCAGAGGGGCAGCGGAGGCAATCGAGGTGGTCGCCCACGGCGATCCGAAATCCAGCAAGGTGATCGGCCGTGCCATCAAAGACATCGCGCTGCCATCGGGTACCACCATCGGCGCGATCATCCGCGCCGACGAAGTCATCATCGCCCACGACGCCACGGTCATCGAATCCGGCGACCACGTGATCATGTTTCTGGTGGATAAGAAGTACATCCGAGATGTGGAGCGGCTGTTTCAGGTGGGGTTGAGCTTTTTTTGAAGCATCTCGTACTCGTTGGAGCGAGGCTTGCCCGCGAAGAATTAGACGCGGTGTGCCTGACAGACCGAGGTGACACATTCGCGGGCAAGCCTCGCTCCAACAAAGCTCATAATGTTCAATACCAGCGAGCTTCCCCCGCCGGACGCTTCTTGAAGCGCTTCATGGTCCACATGTACTGGCTTGGATAGGCCCGGACATATTTCTCGACCACCTTGCTCATGGCCGCCGCCGAGGTTTCGGTATCGGTGCTGTACATGGCTTCAGGCGCCGCTTCCAGAACCACTTTGTAGCCCGAACCATCCGGCAGGCGCATGGCATGCAGGAACACACCCACTGCCTTGCCGCCGGCCAGCATGTTCGGCACAAACTTGCTGGTCAGCGCCGTGGTCGCGAAGAACGGCACGAAGATTCCCGCTGATTCAGCTGGCTCCGGATCCGCCGGAATGCCCACCGAGCCACCTTTACGCACTTCCTTGATGACGCTGAGAATGCCTTCCTTGGTGGACGCTGCTACCCGGTTACCGAGCTGCACGCGCTGTTTGCGCAGCAGGTCATCGACCGCCTTGAGCTTGGGGGGACGATAGAAAATGATCGGTTTGCATTGGCTGCAATAGAAGTGGTTCAACACTTCCCAGTTACCCAGGTGGCTGGTGATGCCGACCACGCCTTTACCCGAAGCCAGCGCCTCCTTGAGCACGTCGAGGCCTTCCACTTCGCGGACCAGGTCGATGGACTTCTGAGCGGGCCAGATCCACGCGCAGGCGCTTTCGGTCAACGTCTTGCCAATGTCCATCAAGCTGCGACCCACCAGACGCTCACGCTCGGCGGGATCCATTTCCGGGAAGCACTTGGCCAGATTGATACGCGCCACCTCTCGCGAACGGTTCGGCAGCTTCCACATCAGCCAGCCGATACCCGCGCCAGCCCATTGCACAACGCGCCAGGGCAACAAGGCAAACAGTCGCAACGCGCCCACCATAAAGGCACCTTTAAACTTTTCCACAGATCACTCCCTAAAACTCAAGGCGGCCATTGTAACCATCAGCGAGTCAAAACCGCGTATCGATCACAATCCACCGTATGGTCCATGACCATGCCGCTGGACTGCATGTAGGCGTAACAGATGGTTGGGCCGACGAAGGTGAAGCCGGCTTTCTTCAAGGCTTTGCTCATGGCCTCGGCCTCGGGCGTGATGGCCGGGACTTCGCTGCGGCTTTTGAAGTGGTTGACCTTCTGTTTGCCTCCCACGAATGACCAGAGGAATGCGACCGGATCATCCAGCTTCAGCCATGCCTGCGCGTTGCGCCGAGCGGCGTTGAGCTTGAGACGGTTACGGATGATGCCCGGTTCCTGCATTAACGCCTCGACCTCATCGTCAGTCATCGCGGCGATACGATGCACGTCAAAGCCAAACATTACCTCCCGATAGCGGGCGCGTTTTTTCAGAACCGTGATCCATGAAAGCCCCGCCTGGAACCCTTCGAGCAAAAGCAACTCGAAGAGCTTCTGCGCATCGCGCAACGGCACGCCCCACTCCTGATCGTGATAATCGATGTAAATCGGCTCTTCGTTGCACCAAAAGCAGCGTGGCATAGGGCTCCCAAGGGTAGAGGTGCGGCCGAATCGGGTATACTCCCGCTCTTTAAATCGCAGCCCCAGTACAGGTGAATTTCGTGAGCCAGCCTACGCCAGCCGTGCGTACCTTCCAAGACTTGATCCTCGCCCTCCAGCAATACTGGGCCGAGCAAGGTTGCGTGGTACTTCAGCCCTACGATATGGAAGTAGGCGCCGGTACTTTCCACACCGCCACGTTTCTGCGCGCCGTTGGCCCGGAAACCTGGAACGCCGCCTACGTACAGCCAAGCCGCCGTCCCACTGACGGCCGTTATGGCGAAAACCCGAACCGCCTTCAGCACTATTACCAGTTCCAGGTAGTGCTCAAGCCTAACCCGGACAACTTTCAAGAGTTGTACCTGGGCTCGTTGAAGCATGTCGGTCTGGACCCGCTGGTCCACGACGTGCGCTTCGTTGAAGACAACTGGGAATCGCCAACGCTGGGCGCCTGGGGTCTGGGCTGGGAAATCTGGCTCAACGGTATGGAAGTGTCGCAGTTCACTTACTTCCAGCAAGCGGGTGGTATCGAGTGCTACCCGGTTACCGGGGAAATCACCTACGGTCTGGAACGCCTGGCGATGTACCTGCAGAACGTCGACTCGGTCTACGACCTGGTCTGGGCTGACGGTCCGTTCGGGCGCGTGACTTATGGCGATGTGTTCCACCAGAACGAAGTGGAGCAATCGACCTACAACTTCGAACACGCCAATGTCGACAAGCTGTTCGAACTGTTCGATTTCTATGAAAGCGAAGCCAAGCGTCTGATCGAACTGGATCAGCCGCTGCCGCTGCCAAGCTACGAAATGGTTCTGAAGGCCTCCCATACCTTCAACCTGCTCGATGCACGTCGCGCCATTTCGGTCACCGCTCGCCAGCAATACATCCTGCGTGTGCGGACCCTGGCGCGCTCGGTGGCTCAAGCTTACCTGATGGCTCGCGCCAAGCTGGGCTTCCCGATGGCGCCGCCTGATCTACGTGATGAAGTATTGGCCAAGCTGGAGGCGCAACAATGAGTGCTCAAGATTTCCTGGTTGAACTGGGCACCGAAGAGCTGCCACCCAAAGCGCTCAATACCCTGGCCGACGCGTTTCTCGCCGGTATCGAAAAAGGCCTGCAAGCTGCAGGCCTGACGTACAGCGCCAAGCAGGTTTATGGCGCGCCGCGTCGTCTGGCTGTTTTGATCACTGCTCTGTCCACCCAGCAGCCTGATCGCAGCGTCAATCTCGATGGCCCGCCTCGCCAGGCGGCTTTCGATGCTGAAGGCAATCCAACGCAAGCTGCCCTGGGCTTCGCCAAGAAGTGCGGCGTTGATCTGAGCGAAATCGATCAGAGCGGACCGAAGCTGCGTTACAGCCAGAGCATTGCCGGCAAGCCAACCGCTAGTCTGCTGCCGACCATCGTCGAAGATTCCCTGAACGACCTGCCGATTCCCAAGCGCATGCGCTGGGGGGCTCGCAAGGAAGAGTTCGTGCGTCCGACCCAATGGCTGGTCATGTTGTTCGGCGATCAGGTAATCGATTGCACGATTCTGGCTCAGACGGCTGGCCGTGATTCTCGTGGTCACCGCTTCCATCACCCGGAAAGCGTGCGTATCACGTCGCCTGCCAGTTACCTGAGCGATCTGCGTGGTGCTTACGTATTGGCCGACTTCAACGAGCGTCGTCAACTGATCACCAAGCGCGTCGAAGAGTTGGCGACCCAGCACGAAGGCACTGCCATCGTGCCGCCAAGCCTGCTCGATGAAGTGACTTCGCTGGTCGAGTGGCCGGTGCCGCTGGTGTGTTCCTTCGAAGAGCGCTTCCTTGAAGTGCCTCAGGAAGCACTGATCACCACCATGCAGGACAACCAGAAGTATTTCTGCCTGCTGGATGCTGAAGGCAAGTTGCTGCCGCGTTTCATCACCGTGGCCAACATTGAAAGCAAAGACCCGCAGCAGATTGTCCTGGGTAACGAGAAAGTCGTTCGCCCACGTCTGACCGATGCCGAGTTCTTCTTCAAGCAGGATAAGAAGCAGAAGCTGGAAACCTTCAACCAGCGCCTGCAGAACGTTGTATTCCAGGCTCAACTAGGCAGCGTTTACGACAAGGCTGAGCGGGTTTCCAAGCTGGCGGCCTTTATCGCGCCACGTATCGGTGGCGACGCTCAACGTGCCGCTCGCGCTGGCCTGCTGTCCAAGTGCGACCTGGCGACAGAAATGGTCGGCGAATTCCCGGAAATGCAGGGTATTGCCGGTTACTACTACGCCAAGGCTGACGGCGAGTCAGAAGATGTCGCGCTGGCGCTGAACGAGCAGTACATGCCCCGCGGTGCTGGCGCTGAACTGCCAACGACCCTGACCGGCTCGGCTGTGGCGATTGCTGACAAGCTGGACACACTGGTCGGCATCTTCGGCATCGGCATGCTGCCCACCGGCAGCAAAGACCCGTATGCACTGCGTCGCGCTGCGCTGGGCATCCTGCGGATTCTGATCGAGAAGCAGCTGGATCTGGACCTGATCGAAACCGTGAAATTTGCGGTCGCTCAGTTCGGTGCCAAGGTCAAAGCTGCGGGCTTGTCGGAACAGGTTCTGGAGTTCGTCTTCGACCGCCTGCGTGCACGTTATGAAGATGAAGGTGTCGAGGTTGCCGTCTACCTGTCGGTCCGTGCGTTGCAGCCGGGTTCGGCACTGGACTTCGACCAACGTGTTCAAGCGGTGCAGGCATTCCGCAAACTCCCGGAAGCGGCTGCTTTGGCAGCGGTGAACAAGCGCGTATCGAATCTGCTCGGCAAAGCGGAGGGCAACATTGCCCAGACCGTAGAGCCCAAGTACTTCGATAACGCTAACGAGTTCTCCCTGTACTCGGCGATCCAGCAGGCAGACCAGGCGGTACAGCCGATGGCCGAAGCCCGTCAGTACGCTGAGACGCTGGCGCGTCTTGCCGCCTTGCGTGAACCTGTAGATGCCTTCTTCGAAGCGGTCATGGTCAACGCCGAGGATGCCAGCGTACGGGCTAACCGTTATGCGTTGCTGGCGCGGCTGCGTGGCCTGTTCCTGGGTGTCGCTGACATCTCGCTGCTGGGCTAAGAAGGGGCGTAGTGTGAAGTTGCTGATCCTTGATCGGGACGGAGTGATCAACCATGACTCCGACGCTTATATAAAGTCGGTGGAGGAGTGGATTCCGATCCCCGGCTCGATCGAGGCCATCGCGCAACTGAGCAAGGCTGGCTGGACAGTAGCCGTCGCTACCAACCAGTCGGGCATTGCCCGCGGTTACTACGATCTTGCAACCCTCGATGCCATGCATGCGCGCTTGCGCGAGCTCGTGGCAGAGCAGGGCGGCGAGGTCGGTTTGATCGTCTACTGTCCGCACGGGCCCGATGAAGGCTGCGATTGCCGCAAGCCCAAGCCGGGAATGCTGCAGACCATCGCCCAACACTACCAAGTGGAGCTGGCGGGTCTATGGTTCGTGGGCGACAGTAGCAGTGACCTGAAGGCTGCGCTGTCCGTCGACTCACAACCGGTTTTGGTGAAGACCGGCAAAGGCGAAAAAACATTGGCGGGTGCATTGCCCGTCAATGTGTTGGTTTTTGACGATCTCGCGGCGGTTGCCGCAGAACTTATCCACAAAAGCGCATTGCCAGCTTAAGCGGCGGTGCGACTGATTGAACGGGCTCAAGCCCGTACGGTAAAACTAGCTATGTCGATCATGCAGGCAATCAGAACCTTTTTCTTTTACCTGCTGCTGGGCACCAGTTCGTTGCTGTGGTGCACGCTGAGTTTCTTTATCGCGCCGTTCCTGCCATTCCGCGCCCGCTATCGCTTCATCAATGTCTATTGGTGCCGATGCGCGCTGTGGCTGACACGCGTTTTTCTCAACATCAAGGTAGAGGTCACCGGGCAGGAAAACGTACCGGTAACGCCTTGCGTGATTATTTCCAATCACCAGAGCACCTGGGAAACCTTCTTCCTGTCCGCGCATTTCGAACCCTTGAGCCAGGTGCTCAAGCGTGAGCTGCTGTACGTACCGTTCTTTGGTTGGGCGATGGCGATGCTGCGCCCTATCGCCATCGACCGTGACAACCCCAAGGCGGCGCTAAAGCAGATCGCCAAGAAGGGCGATGAATTGCTCAAAGATGGCGTCTGGGTGCTGATCTTCCCCGAGGGCACCCGGGTGCCGTTTGGTCAGGTGGGCAAGTTCTCTCGGGGCGGCACCGCTCTGGCGGTTAACGCTGACCTGCCGGTCCTGCCTGTTGCCCACAATGCTGGCAAGTATTGGCCGAAAGAGGGCTGGGGTAAAACCCCAGGTACCATCCAGGTCGTCATTGGCGAGCCCATGTACGCAGAAGGCACTGGACCCCGGGCTATCGCCGCACTGAATGATCGCGTTCAAACCTGGAATGAAGACACCCAAAGGGCGCTGGGTTCTATCGCCGCACCGGCGTCGAGCAGCGAAGAAGTACCAACATGACTTTTGTGGATAACCTGTGCACTGTTTTTGATTTTTTTCAAAAAATAGTGCCCAACCCCTTGGTTTGACTGCTTATTTCAGAAGCTCATTAACGGGCCAAAAACGTGCATAAGTTTAGCTATGTCCGATTGTGGCGTCATCGCGACCTCGCTGGCCGCTGATGAAACCTCAGGGCAGGGGTGCCGTATCGAGTGCCTTTGTTTGCCTGATTGGTAGCTCTACGCGAAAGGTTGTACCCACACCTTGTTCACTCCTGACCGTGATCGTACCTCGATGTTTTTGCACGATCCCGTAGGAAAGCGACAATCCCAGACCGGTGCCTTTACCGATAGCTTTTGTGGTGAAGAAAGGATCGAATATCTTCTGCTGGGTTTCGAGGCTCATACCTGATCCGTTATCCGCCACCTCCAGCCAGATGCGATCACCCGAAGTGCCGCCACGCAGGGTAATAGTGCCTCGCTCGGCACCCATGGCCTGCACGGCATTTACCACCAGATTCATGATCACCTGATTGATTTGCGAAGGAAGGCATTCGATCTGCGGCAAAGTCGCGTAGTCCCTGACTACATCAGCCTTGTACTTGATCTCGTTGGCAACGATGTTCAACGTGGACTCAATCTCCTGCCGCAAATCACTCCACTGCCATTCCTGATTGGTATCAACCCGTGAAAAATTCTTCAGGTCTTTGACTATTTTTCCGACTCGGGCCACGCCGTCCTTGGTTTCCTTGATCAACACAGGAACATCTTCCTTGAGGTAATCCAATTCTATGCGATGCCTCATAGCGCGTAGTTGCTCTCGGACTTCGTCACTCTGCTGGGTGGCCTCGCTGCCCTCATACGCATCCAGCATCAGCAACAGCTGGCCGAAATAGGTTTCGAGTGAGCCGAGATTTGAAGAAATGAAACCGATCGGGTTGTTGATCTCATGAGCCACACCTGCCGCCAGTTGCCCGAGGGAGGCAAGCTTCTCTGACTGAACAAGCTGGTTTTCCAACTGTTTACGTTCGTCAATCTCATGCTGCAGCGCGTCACTGGCGAGCTTGAACTCCAAGGTTCGTTGCTCGACTCGCTCTTCCAGGCTCTGCAGTTGTAGCGAGGCGCGCCGAGTCATCTCCCACTTGCTTACCAAGGTATTGGCCAACTGCTGCACTTCGATATTGTCGAAGGGCTTCTTCAGTATCAGCAGGCGGTCATGCCCATGGAGCCGATCCAACAGGTCCTCCCAGGAGTAGTCGGTGAAAGCCGTACAAACGACTATCTGCAAGCCTGGGTCAACCTTCCACAGGTGTTCGATGGTTTCGACCCCGTCCCAGCCCTGTGGCATACGCATATCGATGAATGCCAACGCGTAAGGCAGGTTGCGGGCTAGTGCTTGCTCAACCAATGCCAGACCTTCCTGCCCGCGGTAGGCACAGTCAAGTTCGAACGGTGGCGGTTGGTGAGTTTTAACTTCTCCACCAAACAGCGCAGCTTCCATCAGATCCAGCTCTGAGTCGCCATCATCGACCGGCATCAGAATCTTGCGAAAGTCCTGGTGAATCGAATCGGTGTCATCTACTAGCAGGATGCGTCGGTTTGAGAGCGTTCTCATGCAACCTCCACGACAAGTTTTAAAGGTAACTCGAGCATAAATGTTGCTCCCCTACCCGGGCCGTCGCTGTGGGCGGTCAACCGCCCGCTCATCTCGACTGCTGCGAGAGCGC
Source organism: Pseudomonas syringae (assembly GCF_000737245.1). Taxonomy (GTDB): domain Bacteria; phylum Pseudomonadota; class Gammaproteobacteria; order Pseudomonadales; family Pseudomonadaceae; genus Aquipseudomonas; species Aquipseudomonas syringae_J. Next base: position 61,381 of record NZ_JPQU01000034.1, read on the forward strand.
AGCTGTGCAATCCGAAGCCGTGACCATCTTTGCGGGTAGTAAAGCCATGAGTAAAAAGCTTATTCATGTTCTCCGGCAAAATCCCCTCACCGTCGTCCGTGACACTGATCTGCAATGTAGCCCCTTCAACGGTCTTTACCTGCAAGGTAATCTGTCGAGAGCGGCCCGGAAGGTCCAACATGGCCTGTTTGGCGTTACTGATGAGATTGATGAGGATCAACAGAAGACGGTGCTTGTCCCCCATAATGAGCGGGACTTGCTCGAACTCGCGTACCACAGTGACTTGATGCCGGGTTAGGGCCCCGGCGTTCATGCGCAGGGCATCCTCAAGCAACACGTTGATGGATAACGGCTCTTCGAGCTTTGCAGTGCCTGCATAGGATTGCTGGGTGGCGACAATTTCCTTGATGTGGTCCACGCTCGCGGTCAACTGGGCCAATTCGTCACGCATGCTTTGCTGTTCAATGGCGATAGCCTCGGACAACTGGCTCAAGTAAGGCGCAAGCATCTTCCCTTTCTCATCATGATCAATAAAGTGACCCAGATCCTCTTTATGGTCATTGATCATCTGCACTACTTTACTCAAGCCGAGGGTCTTGCTTGCACGCAACTTACGGATCAGAAGGTCAGCGGAAATATTGACGCTGTTAAGCACATTGCCAACGTTGTGCAGCACGTTGGTAGCGATTTCCGCCATGCCTGCTTGCCGTGCAGCCGCAAGCAGTTCGCTCTGAGCTTCACGTAATTGTCGGGTACGAGACTCGACGCGCTCCTCGAGCTTTTCGTTGGCAACCTGCAGCGCCTGGTTCACACGATTGATTTCGGAATAGCTGCGCGCCAAACGGCTCCCTGTGAAAATGAGCAGTGCCAATAACAGGGCGGCAAATATGATCGTGTAGACCTGATATTTCTGGTCAATCCGATTAGCCTCACGTTCATCTGCGTTTATATCCAGAGTGATCATTTCCAGCGAAGGCGCAACCGGAACACTTGCGATGCTTTCGAGCAAACCATTGACCCTGGGTTGCTCGCGCAGGATAAGCCTGACGTGATTGAGAACAATATCGATCGGTGCTTCGAACGAAGCGGGCAGCCTCGATTTATCGACGGCTACCCCGCTAAGGCCCAATTCAATGCTATGGGCTAGGTCGTCGCTGGTGACTTGGGCGAATTCCAGACTGCTCAACAACAAGTCATAAATATCTGCCGATATTTTATGCACCCGAAGCTTTTCGACATCCTCAAGATCATTCAGCTGAGCCTGGATGTCATCCTCGGCAGTCGGTAAGAAAGCCAGAGAGTTACGCAAGATGGCGTTGTGGGATTTGAACTGTTCAACCAGCCGCTGCTTCTCTCTGAATGTGTTGGCAAAGGCATCGCGGCGCTGGTGCCGCAGCTCCGCGCTATCAACGCTATGTTCAAGCCGCAGGCTCTGAAATTTTTGCCACCGTTTGTTTATTTGCGCCAGTGGCATCACGAGCGGATCGTAATTATGCGAGACGGCAACCCTGGACTTGAGGATCTCGTTATTCCATTGAGCGTCCAGTTGTTGTATCTCGCGGATCAAATCTCGCGCAATCGCATAATTATCAGTCTGAAGGATGGAAGATCGGACATAGAATGACACCAAGGCCGCAGTGATCAGAAACAACGCGAGCGGGACGACCCGGTAGAGCAGGCTGGTCAGCAAGCTCATAGGGAAGACCCTATGAAATCGCCGGTCAACGTCTTGAGAAACAGGATGATAAGCCGTTTGTCTTCCGCAGGAGCCACCCGCCCCAGTTGATAGGTGAACATCACATCAACAGCCTCTTCGAGTGTCTTGGCAGATCCATCATGGAAATAGGGCGCCGTCACGTCGACATTGCGTAAGCCAGGCACCCTGAATACATTGCGATCCTCTTCGGCCCCTGTGATCAGATAACGTCCAAGATCACTATTAGTAGGGTTGCCCCGTGCCTTGAAGTAATCGCCCATTACACCGAATTTCTGAAACATATTGCCGCCGATATTGACGCCCTGATGACACGCGATACAGCCATAAGACTTGAAGCGCTGATAGCCGTATTTTTCTTCAAGCGTCAGGACCTCAGTATTCCCGGCAAGGTATTGATCAAAGCGCGAATTGGGTGTGCGCAGAGTGGTTACGTAGCTGGCCAGCGCATTTTGCACATTCTGCGCGGTCAGCCCGTTGGCATACGCTTTGCGAAATTCCTCTGAATAAGTAGCGTCTCGGCCCAGGGTGGCGACGACGTTTTCCCAAGTGTTTCCCATCTCTACGTGGCTGACGACAACCTCTTTGACTTGGTCTTCAAGAGTGTCGACGCGGCCGTTCCAAAACTGGATGAAGTTCAGGCTCGCATTGAAAACGGTGGGTGTATTGACATCGACAGCCTGGCCGTCGAAGCCAATGGAGAACGGCTTATCATCGGCACCGTTTTTGCTCAGATTATGGCAACTGGCGCATGACAGCGTGTTATTGACTGACAACCGTGAATCATTGAACAGCTGTTTACCCAGCGCCACTTGTTGCGCGTCCTGAGGTGGCGCAGCGGGTAATGGTTTGAGGGGTTCATCAAGCGGCTCTGCTTTCGCCATGACTGATAGGAGCGACAGCACGCACATCAGACTTAGGGTAAGGGCTCGGATCAATTGACTCATACGAATTATCTTCCTGAGAATTCGACCTCGCCTGTAGCACGTCGAGTCGACCTGCCCTGAGTTCAGGGCGTTGGCGCGTTTTTTATGTCATAGCGATTTCAATCGTCTGGTTTTCTGCGTACAACAAGAATATTGGTATACAAGGTGTATCGGCCGGTTTAGTAGTGGCTTGATCAGCCCTTGCTCGTTAATGGATCTAGCAAATAAGGTGCAAGATGGAAAAATCATCATTGAATGCCGCACCGTCCAAGGCCCGCATTCTGCTGGTTGATGACGAAGAATCTATTCTTGGTAGCCTGCGTCGGCTTTTACGCGGCCCGTCGTACGAACTATTCGTGGCAGACAGCGGGTTGAAAGCGCTGGAAATCATGCAGGATCAACCAATTGATCTGGTCATAAGTGACGCCAGGATGCCGAACATGGATGGCGCCACTTTGCTTTCCACCATCCGCGAACAATATCCACAGACTTTCAGAATTTTGCTCACCGGGTATGCAGACCTGGACATGATCGCCAAAGCGATTAACGAAGGGCAGATCTATCGCTATCTGAGCAAGCCCTGGGATGACCAGGAATTATTGTTGACCGTTGCCCAAGCCGTTGCTCATCAACAATCCGAATTCGAAAGAAAGCGCCTACTGGCACTAACCCGTGAACAAAACGAACAGTTGCAGGCACTCAATGCGGGCCTTGAAAAACGTGTGCAGGCGCGCACGGCTGAAATCGAACAAACGGCAGATATGCTGGATTTGGCCTACGAAGAACTAAAACGCAACTACGCAATTACCGCTGAAGTTTTCTCACGAATGGTCGAATCTCGCTTGCCACAGGGTAAGCAAACCAACCGGCCGATCATCGAACTGGTTCGGGCGTACTGCAGAGCTCATATACCCAATGAGGCAGACAGTCGTAATCTGGCTATTGCTGCGGCACTGCACAATATCGGAAAGGTGAGCTGGACCGATGCGATGATGAGCGCGCCTGCGGAACAACTTCATCACACTGAACGCGAACGCTATCGAGCTTATCCTGCGCACAGCGAAGCGCTGCTGATGACTCTTGAGCCCATGAAAGATGCAACGCGACTAATCCGCAGCCATCAGGAGCGCTGGGACGGTACCGGTTTCCCGGATCGCTTGAAGGGGAGTGCGATTCCATTTGGTTCGCGGTTACTGAAACTGGTAGTGGATTTCATCGAGCTACAACGCGGGCTGATTCTTGAACGCAAAATGAATTCCGATGAAGCTTTGCTGTTCATCCGCAAATACGCGGGCAAGCTTTACGATCCTGAGTTGGTCGAGGTGTTCGTTAAAGTCTGTGCTGAGCATCTCATGGACGTCACTACAGGTGACCCTACCGTGAAAGCAGTTACCACCCGCGAGCTGGTGCCCGGGATGATTCTGGCACGCAACCTCAATGCCGATAACGGCATGCTATTACTCAACGTTGGGAAGCCACTCACCGCGGTACTGGTGGAAAAGCTCATCAGCTTCGAAGCGATGGAGGCTGCCAAATACACCATATTTGTAAAAGTGCCTGAAGAGGCACAAAACTCCGGCACCGCGACCTGACATTTCGCCCGGAGGAAAAGACCGCCACTGAAGAGTCGCGGTCTTTTTATGCGCCAACCGATGGCGCCGGGGCTGTTGTTGCATCTGGAACAAGCGGGAACCCAGCAATTAAAAGGGCAGGGGTAGAGGTTTGTGCCGAACATCAGCCATAAAAAACCCGGCGCGGAGGCCGGGTTTCTGGAGTGGGCTGACCTCTTAGAAATCGAGGTTAGACACCGCCAAGGCATTGCTTTCGATGAAGTCGCGGCGAGGTTCTACCGCGTCGCCCATCAAGGTGTTGAAGATCTGGTCTGCACCGATGGCATCTTCAATAGTCACTTTTAGCATCCGGCGAACCGATGGGTCCATGGTGGTTTCCCACAGCTGGTCGGGGTTCATTTCGCCCAGACCTTTATAACGCTGGATGGTGTGGCGCTTGGTGCTTTCTGCCATCAACCAGGCCAAGGCTTCTTTGAACTCGTTGACCGGCTTCTTACGCTCGCCACGCTGCACGTATGCGCCTTCTTCCAACAAGGTGCTGATCTGCGCGCCCAAGGCGGTGACCGTCTTGTAGTCGTTGCTTCCGAAGAAGTCACGGTTGAAGGTCACGTAGTTGGAAAGACCGTGAGAGATCAGTTCAACCTCCGGCAGCCACACGTTACGTTCGCGATCTTCACGCAGGCTGGCTTTATAAACCAGGCCGGACTTCTCACCCACTCGCAGACGAGCATCGAAGAGTGCCAACCAGGCCTGCATGCCTTCGTGATCGGACAGCTGTTCCAGAGACACCGGCGGCAGGTAAACGAAGTGCTCGGTCAGTTCCTGAGGATACAAGCGCGACAGACGCTTGAGGGTCTTCATGACCATGCGGAAGTCGTTAACCAGACGCTCAAGAGCTTCACCGGAAATGCCTGGGGCATCTTCGTTAAGGTGCAGGCTGGCATCTTCAAGGGCCGACTGCGTCATGTACTCTTCCATGGCGTCGTCGTCTTTGATGTACTGCTCTTGCTTACCTTTCTTGACTTTGTAAAGCGGCGGCTGAGCGATGTATATGTAACCACGCTCGATCAGCTCTGGCAGCTGACGGAAGAAGAAGGTCAGCAGCAAGGTACGGATGTGCGAACCGTCGACGTCAGCATCGGTCATGATGATGATGTTGTGATAACGCAGCTTGTCGATGTTGTACTCGTCGCGGCCAATGCCACAGCCAAGCGCGGTGATCAAGGTACCCACTTCTTGCGAAGAGATCATCTTGTCGAAACGAGCTTTCTCGACGTTGAGGATCTTGCCCTTGAGTGGCAGGATCGCTTGGGTCTTACGGTTACGCCCCTGCTTGGCTGAGCCGCCAGCAGAGTCACCTTCCACGAGATAGAGTTCGGAAAGGGCAGGGTCTTTTTCCTGGCAGTCGGCAAGTTTGCCCGGCAAGCCAGCGATATCCAACGCGCCTTTACGGCGAGTCATCTCGCGAGCCTTACGAGCTGCTTCACGAGCGCGCGCAGCGTCGATCATCTTGCCCACGACGGCTTTGGCCTCGTTCGGATTTTCCAGCAGGAAGTCAGAGAAGTATTTACCCATCTCTTGTTCGACTGCCGTCTTCACTTCGGAAGAAACCAGCTTGTCCTTGGTCTGCGAGCTGAACTTCGGATCAGGTACTTTCACCGAAATGATTGCAGTCAGACCTTCACGTGCATCGTCACCGGTAGTCGCGACCTTGTGCTTCTTGGCTAGACCTTCCTGCTCGATGTAGGTGTTCAGGTTACGCGTCAGTGCGGAACGGAAACCCACCAAGTGAGTACCGCCATCGCGCTGAGGAATGTTGTTGGTGAAGCACAGCAGGTTTTCGTTGAAGCTGTCGTTCCACTGCAGAGCGATTTCGACACCAATGCCGTCGTCGCGCTGAATATTGAAGTGGAACACCTGGTTTACCGGAGTCTTGTTGGTGTTCAGGTATTCAACGAACGCACGCAAGCCACCTTCGTATTTGAACAGCTCTTCCTTACCGCTGCGCTCGTCTTTGAGGACGATGCCTACACCGGAGTTAAGGAAGGAAAGCTCACGAATCCGCTTGGCCAGGATGTCCCAGCTGAAGTGGATATTTTTGAAGGTTTCAGCAGACGGCTTGAAGTGGATCTCGGTACCGGTGGTGTCGCTTTCGCCAACGATACGCATAGGTTCTTGTGGAACACCATGAACGTAAGTCTGCTCCCAGATCTTGCCGCTGCGACGTACAGTCAGCAGCAACAGTTCTGACAAAGCGTTAACAACGGAAACGCCTACACCGTGCAAACCACCGGATACTTTGTAGGAGTTGTCGTCAAACTTACCGCCTGCGTGGAGCACGGTCATGATGACCTCTGCCGCCGAAACGCCTTCTTCTTTATGCACGTCTACCGGAATACCGCGACCGTTGTCACGGACGGTAATCGATTCGTCAGGGTGGATGATGATACTGATGTCGTCGCAATGGCCTGCCAAAGCTTCGTCGATCGAGTTATCAACAACCTCAAACACCATATGGTGAAGACCGCTGCCATCGTCAGTGTCACCGATGTACATTCCGGGACGCTTGCGTACGGCATCTAGACCTTTCAGTACCTTGATACTGGAGGAGTCGTACGTTTGGTTTTCGCTCATGCAATCACTCCCGATGGTCGTGGGTCTGGGTGATACGGCCTTGTTCCACGTGGAACAAAGCGACTGGCGTTTCCGTCTGCCAGCCTTCCCTCAATAATTCGTGGTCTACACAGGTAATGAAAACCTGGCAGCGTAAGTCTTCCAGCAAGCGGCAAAGCGCTCGTCGATGTTGCTCGTCGAGCTCGGACGGTAAATCGTCCACCAGGTAAATACATTGGCCGCGTCGCGCTTGGCTGACGAGGTGACCCTGGGCAATTCGCAAGGCACACACAACGAGTTTCTGCTGACCGCGGGACAAGATATCTGCCGCGTTATGTGCGCCCAATCTGAGGCGCAAGTCAGCGCGTTGTGGTCCAGCTTGCGTATGGCCCATCTGCTGGTCCCGATGCAGGGAAGAAGCGAGCACCGTGCTCAAATCTTTTTCCTTGTCCCAGCCGCGGTAATAGCTAAGGGTCAAACCTTCGAGCTCAACCAACTCGCTCAAGGTCTGTTCGAATACGGGCTTCAACGCCTTGATGTAGCTCCGACGAAACTCATCGATTTCATCGCTGGCAAGGCATAATTCCCGGTCCCATGCCGCTTGCGAAGCGCCGTCAAGTGTACCATGCCGCAGCCATGAGTTTCGCTGCCGCAGGGCCTTCTGGAGACGCTGCCAAGTGGCCATGAATCGAGGTTCCACGTGGAACACTCCCCAATCCAGAAACTGCCTTCTGATCTTCGGCGCCCCTTCAAGCAGACGAAAACTGTCAGGATTGATGAGCTGCAGGGGCAATGTCTCGGCGAGCTGAGCAGCACTGCGGGCGTTCTGCCCATCGATGCGTATCTGAAATTCGCCCTGGCGATCCCGGGAAATACCCAGATTGCTGTGCCCGCCTTCTGCGAGATCAACCTGGCCAAACACAGTGCAGGCAGGTTGTTCGTATTGAATGACCGGGAGCAAGCGAGCGCTGCGAAACGAACGCGCAAGGCCTAGCAAATGAATGGCCTCCAGCACGCTGGTTTTGCCACTGCCGTTTGCGCCGTGAAGGATATTGATACGGGGGGAAGGGGAGAAGGTCACCGGTTGCAGATTGCGCACCCCGGTGACCGAGACGCGGCTAAGAGACATCTAGGTTCTGCTGAGCATTACAGGCGCATGGGCATAACGACATAGGCGGAGTCGTCGTTATCAGATTCCTGTACCAGCGCACTGCTGTTGGAGTCGGAAAGAATCAGACGAACCTGCTCGGTAGTCATCACGCCCAACACGTCCAGCAAATAGCTGACGTTGAAGCCGATTTCCAGCGACGCGCCATTGTAATCAACGCTGATCTCTTCTTCAGCCTCTTCCTGTTCGGGGTTATTGGCCTGGATCTTCAACTGACCGCTGGCCAGTTGCAGGCGAATGCCTCGGTACTTCTCGTTGGACAAAATCGCCGTGCGGCTGAATGCCTCACGCAGTGCCTGGCGATCACCCAATACCAGCTTGTCGCCGCCTTTCGGCAGAACCCGTTCGTAGTCAGGGAATTTGCCGTCTACCAGCTTCGACGTGAACGTGAACTCACCGGTTGTCGCGCGGATGTGGTGCTGGCCCAAAACGATGCTGACCATGCCGTCCTGCTCGGTGAGCAGTCGCGCCATTTCAAGAATACCTTTGCGCGGCACGATCACTTGGTGACGATCCGCCTGCTCGATGTCGGCAGTCATGGAACACATCGCCAAACGGTGGCCGTCGGTTGCCACGGCACGCAGGACTCCGGCGCTGACTTCCAGCAACATGCCGTTGAGGTAATAACGGACATCCTGTTGAGCCATCGCAAAGCTGGTGCGTTCGATCAGGCGACGAAGTTTGCTCTGCACCAGATTGAAGGTCAGAGAGCCTGGACCTTCTTCTACAGTTGGGAAGTCATTGGCGGGCAATGTGGACAACGTGAAGCGGCTACGACCGGCCTTGACCACCAACTTGGCGTCGTCGACCTTGATGTCGATAAGCGCGTCATTGGGCAGGCTCTTACAAATATCCATGAGCTTACGCGCAGGAACAGTGATTTCGCCCGGCTCTGCAGGTTCTTCAAGTTGTACACGACCGACCAGCTCGACCTCAAGATCGGTACCGGTCAACGACAGCTGCTGGCCTTGTACGACCAGAAGCACATTGGAAAGCACCGGCAAGGTCTGACGACGTTCGACGACGCCGGCCACCAATTGCAGAGGTTTCAACAGGGCTTCGCGTTGAATGGTGAAGTGCATGGTCTAGTCCCTTGCCTTAATAAGCTGCGCTGATTTCATCAAGTGGTCAGTGTACGCAGCAGGTTCTTGTAGTCCTCGCGAATATCCGCGTCGGATTCCTTCAGTTCATTGATTTTGCGGCAAGCGTGCAAGACAGTCGTATGGTCGCGTCCGCCAAACACGTCACCGATTTCCGGCAGGCTGTGGTTGGTCAATTCTTTGGAAAGTGCCATGGCAACCTGCCGAGGACGTGCTACCGATCGTGAGCGACGCTTGGAAAGCAGGTCGGAAATCTTGATCTTGTAGTACTCGGCGACGGTTCGCTGAATGTTATCCACACTCACCAGCTTGTCTTGCAGTGCCAGCAGATCTTTCAGCGATTCGCGGATCAGCTCAATGGTGATGTCACGGCCCATGAAGTGGGAGTGAGCGATCACGCGCTTGAGCGCGCCTTCGAGTTCGCGAACGTTGGAACGGATCCGTTGAGCAATGAAGAATGCGGCGTCGTGAGGCAAATCAACTTTGGCCTGATCCGCTTTCTTCATCAGAATCGCCACGCGTGTTTCCAGCTCAGGTGGCTCGACCGCGACGGTCAGACCCCAGCCGAATCGCGATTTGAGACGTTCTTCCAGCCCTTCAATCTCTTTAGGGTAGCGGTCACTGGTGAGAATGACCTGCTGACCACCTTCGAGCAAAGCATTGAAGGTGTGGAAAAACTCTTCCTGGGAACGTTCCTTTCGAGCGAAGAACTGAATGTCATCGATCAGCAAAGCATCTACCGAGCGATAAAAACGTTTGAACTCGTTGATTGCGTTCAGCTGCAAGGCTTTGACCATGTCCGCAACGAAACGCTCCGAGTGCAGGTATACAACCTTGGCATTGGGATTCTTTTTGAGAAGGTGGTTACCCACAGCGTGCATCAAGTGAGTCTTACCCAGGCCAACGCCACCATAAAGGAAGAGGGGGTTGTAGCCATGCTTGGGGTTATCCGCCACCTGCCAGGCCGCAGCCCGGGCCAGTTGGTTGGACTTACCCTCGACAAAGTTTTCGAAGGTGAACGTGCGGTTCAGATAGCTGGTGTGCTTTAGAGCACCCTCGACCTGAACCGTGCGCTGCTCGCGGGCAGGCGCCTGTTGAGAACTTGCACCCACCATTGGATCAAAGCTCGCCCGGGAAGGCTCGTCATTGGCGTGCACTGCATGCACAGGAGCAGGTGCCGACATATGAACAGGCGCAGGAGCTGCTGGCGCAGTGTTTTGTTGAGTAGCCGCGATGGCCTGAGAAGCAGCGGCGGCCAAAGGCGCATTCGGCGCAGCACGAGGAGCGGAGCTGCGTTTGCTGCCTATTAATAAGGAGAGGGCGGGAGCGAGACCCTGGCCATGTTCTCCAAGCAGCTCAAGCAAACGGCTCAGGTACTTTTCGTTTACCCAATCGAGTACGAAACGGTTCGGTGCGTAGACACGCAACTCGTCGCCTTCGGCTTCAACCTGTAGCGGACGGATCCAGGTGTTGAATTGCTGGGCAGGCAGCTCTTCGCGCAAAAGCTCCACGCACTGCTGCCAAAGTTCCAATGACACGGACATCCCCTAGGTTAAACGCCGGTGAGGCAAAAACAGCCGCCATTGTACCGGCCGAAGCGGTACTTATCCACATGTAGGTTGAGAACAAAGCGGGATAAATCATCGTCTTATCCTTAAAGAAAGCGACAAACGGCTTGTGCATAAGCCCTGTGGATAAACCCACTTCAGCTCATTGCATAAGTAGGCCGTGAAAGCTGTGCATAACCTGCCTGTGGATAAAACGGCATTCCACGCACAGGTTTTCCGACAGCGCAGCACAGGCAGAGCACCGTTTCTCGACAGTGTTGTCATTCTCTGTACATCATGTATTTACTGGGCTGTGATAGGTTATCCACAGAAGAACGCGAGGCTTGCTTTAATAAGCTCTATAAAGAAGCTTTAAATACTTTCCTTCTTTATTTCTATATCTACGTCGTGTGACGATCAAGCAGGCAATGGCCAACACGCCACAAAACGGGTTGAACAAGTAAATGAAGGAAACGTTGGTTGGAAATTGACCTAGAGGCTTGCTTTCTCTAGAATCCCCGGTCTCTTAAAACGGGGGCCATTCCGGCCCGTTGTGGACGAACCAGGTAACACGCCATGAAACGTACTTTCCAACCAAGCACTATCAAACGCGCTCGCACTCACGGCTTCCGTGCTCGCATGGCCACCAAGAACGGCCGTGCCGTCCTGTCGCGTCGCCGCGCCAAAGGTCGTGCGCGTCTGGCAGTTTGATAATCCGGCACTGGAGGTGAGTCAGGACTTCAGTCGGGAAAAGCGTTTGCTTACTCCCCGGCATTTCAAGGCAGTCTTTGACTCCCCTACCGGCAAGGTTCCGGGGAAAAATCTCCTGCTCCTTGCGCGCAACAACGACCTTGATCATCCCCGCCTGGGGCTGGTAATCGGTAAAAAGAGCGTAAAGCTCTCCGTTGAGCGCAACCGCTTGAAACGCCTGATGCGCGAATCATTTCGCCAACACCAAGATAATTTGGTCGGTTGGGATATTGTGATTGTCGCGCGTAAAGGTTTGGGTGACGTAGAAAACCCCGAATTGATTCAGCATTTCGGCAAGCTATGGAAACGTCTGGCACGCAGCCGGCCGGTTCCAGATGCAAAACCCGAAACTGTAGGGGTAGATAGTACCGATGCGTAAACTGGCGCTCATTCCGATCCAGTTCTACCGCTATGCCATTAGTCCTCTGATGGCCAGCCACTGTCGTTTCTACCCCAGTTGCTCCTGCTACGCGTATGAAGCCATTGAAAATCATGGCCTTCTACGCGGTGGCTGGCTGACCTTTCGTCGATTAGGTCGCTGTCATCCGTGGAATCCCGGTGGTTATGACCCGGTTCCGCCTATCCCTACCTCCCGTTCTTCTTCGATGGCCGAGTAATCATGGATATTAAACGCACGATCCTGATCGTCGCCCTGGCAATCGTGACCTATGTCGGGGTTCTGAAATGGAACCAAGACTACGGCCAGGCCGCCCTGCCGACTCAGAATGTTGCTGCCAGCACCCCTGCACCGGGCATTCCGGATGCAACTACTGGTACTAATGCTTCCGCAAGCGCAGATGTTCCCAGTGCCAACGGCCAGGTAACTGCTCCGCTGGAAACTCCGAAAGCAGCCAGCAAAGACCTTATTCAGGTCAAAACCGACGTTCTGAATCTGGAAATCGATCCGGTTGGTGGTGATGTTGTTCAACTGCGACTGCCACTGTATCCACGTCGTCAGGACCATCCTGATGTGCCGTTCCAACTGTTCGACAATGGTGGCGAGCGTACCTTTCTGGCCCAAAGTGGTCTGACAGGCAGCAATGGCCCTGATGCTCGTCCAGCCGGTCGCCCGGTTTACTCGAGCGCGCAGAAGAGTTATCAACTGGCTGATGGTCAGGAAAACCTGGTGGTTGACCTGAAGTTCAGCGAGAACGGCGTCAACTACATCAAGCGCTTCACATTCAAGCGTGGTTTGTATGACCTGGTTGTCAGCTATGAAATCGACAACCAGAGCGCTCAGCCTTGGTCGGGCAATCTGTTCGCCCAGCTGAAACGCGACGGCAGCGATGATCCATCCTCGACAACGGCTACCGGCACCGCGACCTATCTGGGCGCCGCAATGTGGACAGCTGCCGAGCCGTACAAAAAAGTATCGATGAAAGACATCGATAAAGGCCAACTGAAAGAAACAGTTCAGGGCGGCTGGGTTGCATGGTTGCAGCACTATTTTGTAACGGCGTGGATTCCGAGCAAGGATAACGCTAACGCGGTCCAGACTCGTAAAGACAGCCAGGGTAACTACATCATTGGTTTCACTGGCCCAGCCGTAACGGTTGCGCCGGGTGCCAAGACCGAACTCAGCGCTACGCTTTATGCCGGTCCGAAGAGCCAGGCTGTACTCAAAGAGTTGTCCCCTGGTCTGGAATTGACCGTCGATTACGGCATTCTGTGGTTCATTGCCCAGCCAATCTTCTGGTTGCTGCAACACATCCACGCGATTGTGGGTAACTGGGGCTGGTCGATCATCTTCCTGACCATGCTGATCAAGGGTCTGTTCTTCCCATTGTCGGCCGCCAGCTACAAATCCATGGCCCGCATGCGCGCTGTCGCTCCTAAACTTGCTGCCTTGAAAGAACAGCATGGCGACGATCGTCAGAAAATGTCCCAAGCGATGATGGAGTTGTACAAGAAGGAAAAGATCAACCCGCTGGGTGGATGCTTGCCAATTCTTGTGCAAATGCCGGTATTCCTGTCGCTGTATTGGGTACTGCTTGAAAGCGTCGAAATGCGTCAGGCTCCATGGTTGCTGTGGATAACCGACCTGTCGATCAAGGATCCGTTCTTCATCCTGCCGATCATCATGGGCGCGACCATGTTCATCCAGCAGCGTCTGAACCCGACTCCGCCGGATCCGATGCAGGCCAAGGTCATGAAAATGATGCCAATCATCTTCACGTTCTTCTTCCTGTGGTTCCCAGCTGGTCTGGTTCTGTACTGGGTTGTGAACAACACCCTGTCGATCACTCAACAGGCGTACATCACTCGCAAGATCGAAGCGGCGACCAAAAAAGCCGAAGCTTGATCTAACCTGTGAATAAGTTTTACAAGGCGCCCCCTCGTGGGGCGTTTTGCTATCTGTCATTTGCTCTGGAGCCGGACCATGAATGTGCCACGTGAAACCATCGCTGCCATTGCCACTGCCCAAGGACGCGGCGGTGTAGGCATCGTGCGTATTTCCGGGCCGTTGGCCGCCAAGGCCGCTGAGGCGATCACAGGCCGTGGTCTCAAACCACGGTTCGCCCACTACGGGCCATTTTTAGATGGCAGCGAGCAAGTGATTGATGAAGGCATCGCGCTGTACTTTCCCGGCCCCAATTCATTTACCGGCGAGGACGTTCTTGAACTGCAGGGCCATGGCGGCCCGGTGGTTCTGGATATGTTGCTGCAGCGTTGTCTGGAATTGGGCAGCCGCCTCGCTCGTCCTGGTGAATTCAGCGAGCGGGCATTCCTCAATGACAAACTCGATCTGGCCCAGGCCGAAGCTATCGCCGACCTGATCGAGGCGAGTTCTGCACAAGCGGCACGCAATGCACTGCGCTCACTGCAAGGTGCTTTTTCCCGACGTGTGGATAACTTGACTGAGAAGCTGATCAGCCTGCGCATCTATGTGGAGGCTGCTATCGACTTTCCTGAAGAGGAAATCGACTTCCTCGCCGATGGCCATGTCTTGAATATGCTGGATGCTGTCCGTGAGGAGTTATCCACAGTGCTGCGTGAAGCCGGGCAGGGCGCCTTGCTGCGGGACGGGATGACAGTAGTGATCGCTGGCCGTCCCAACGCCGGCAAGTCCAGCCTGTTAAATGCGTTGGCAGGTAAGGAAGCGGCCATCGTGACCGAGATTGCCGGTACTACCCGAGACATTCTTCGTGAACATATCCACATCGATGGCATGCCGCTGCATGTGGTGGATACCGCCGGGCTGCGTGACACCGAGGATCAGGTTGAGAAAATCGGTGTGCAGCGAGCACTGAAGGCGATCGGTGAAGCGGACCGTGTATTGCTGGTGGTCGACGCCACGGCGCCGGAAGCGCTGGACCCATTCGCACTCTGGCCCGAATTTCTGGAACAGCGGCCAGATCCAGCCAAAGTGACCTTGATCCGCAACAAGGCCGATTTGAGCGGGGATGTCATTGAGCTGCAAACCAGTAACGATGGCCACGTCACGATCAGCCTGAGCGCCAAGGCTGGCGGAGAGGGCCTTGACCTGTTGCGCGAGCATCTCAAGGCCTGCATGGGTTATGAACAAACCTCGGAAAGCAGCTTCAGTGCCCGGCGTCGCCACCTCGACGCGCTGCGTCACGCCAGTGCTTCTCTTGAACACGGACGGGCACAGCTGACCATGGCGGGGGCAGGGGAGTTATTGGCTGAGGATCTGCGCCAGGCCCAGCAATCGCTGGCCGAGATTACAGGCGCTTTCAGTTCTGATGACCTTCTGGGTCGGATTTTTTCCAGCTTCTGTATTGGCAAGTAGTCATGGGTCTTGGCCATTGGGGGTAACTCACCAATGGCCAGGATATCCACAGGCTTACCAGTTGTAGCTGACCGTGCCCAGCAAAGTCCGGCTGTCGCCCCAATAGCAGCGACCCGCGTCGTTGCAACCAGAGACGTATTCCTTGTCGAAGAGATTCTTGGCGTTCACGTCCACCGACCAATGTTTGTCGATCTGGTAGCCAATGTTTGCGTCCACCAAGGTGACGTCTCCGGCATCAAGCTTCCCATACAGGGCCGCCGGAGTGTAGGCAAAGGCGCTGTCGAAATAGCGAATACCGGCTCCCACGTGGAAGCCACTGAGGTACCCGTCGAGGAAACGATACTTGGCCCAAGCTGATGCCTGATTACGTGGCACGCCTGTGATTTGGTGGCCTTCGATCAGAGATCCTGCGGCATCTTTGGTCACACGGGCATCGGTGTAGGAATATGAGGCCGTGAGGTTGAGGTTGTCGCTGACATCACTGTTTACCTCCAACTCCAAGCCTTTTGAGCGACTTTCCCCCACCTGACGATAACTGGATGTGGTTGAGTCGAAGTAGGTATCGTCCTTCTTGCGCAGATCATAGATGGAAGCGGTGAAGGCGGTATTCCAGCCCGGGGGCTCGTACTTGAATCCCACTTCGTATTGGCTACTGGTGATCGGATCGAGCGGGGCGCCCCCGTTGGAAATCTGTTGTACCGGTACGAACGCAGTGGAGTAGCTGACATACGGCGTGAGGCCATTGTCGAACTGATACATCACCCCGCCCTGATAGGTGAATTTCTTGTCGCTGGAGCTGATATCACCGTTGGGTGCCAGCTTGTTGCGAAAATCACTGTCGACCCAATCCTGTCTGCCGCCAAGCAAGAAAATCCAGTTGTCGTACTTGCTTTGAACCTGCGCATACAAGCCCTGCATCTGTTGTTCCAGCAGAGTGTTTTGTACGGCAATGGATGTGACCGGATCCTGTGTATAAACCGGATCGAAGATATTGATGCGGCCTGCAGACCCGGCGTCCCAATCCTGGCTGAATGAGGTGCGATCAAAGCTGGCGCCGAACAGCACGTTGTTTTCCAAACCACCGGTGTTAAATTTGCCTTCCAGCTGGTTATCCAGGGAATAGACCATGGATTTATTGAAGCGATCGTACGCTGTCACGTTGAGTAGAGTGCCAAAACCCGCGTCATTCAGGTTGCCCGGCCAGGTTTCATGTCGGGTGATCCGTGATTGCATGTAGCGTGAATTCTGCCGGAACTGCCAATCTTCGTTGAAGCTGTGGCTGAATTCGTAGCCTGCGCTCCACATCTCGCGTTCGAACGTGTTCCAGTCCGGAACACCTAGCATTGTATCTTTATCGAGCTTGCCATTGGGGTTACGTAACAAAGTGCCCGCCGCTGGCAGCCCCAACTCCATGTTGGTGTGGTCTTTCTGATAACTGCTCAACAGGGTCAGGCTGTTGTAGTCATCGAAATTCAAAGTCAGCGATGGCGCGATGTACATACGATCATCGGGGACATGATCGGTCTGCGTATCGGCATTGCGACCGAGCATGACAACACGACCCAGGATATTGCCGCTCTCGTCCAGTGGACCAGAGACATCCACCCCCAGTTGCCGGCGATTGTTGGTACCGTAACTGAGCTGCACTTCACCCTGGGAATTGGCGGTCGGGCGCTTGCTCACCACGTTAACCAACCCTCCCGGCGCGTTTTCGCCATACAGGATTGACGACGGCCCGCGGAATATCTCGACCCGCTCAAGCCCATAGGGCTCGGTGGTGGTGTCGTAACGGTTGCCTTGAACCCGCAACCCATCGCGCATCAGGCCGTAGCCATAGTCGGTGGCATTAAAGCCACGGATGAAGAACAGGTCCCCGGCGAGGTTATCCCCAGCGGCGAACGGTGGCGCGAAAATACCCGGCACATAACCCAGAGCTTCAGTGAGCGTCTGGGTTTTCTGGTCTTTCATGCGCTGGGCCGTGACTACCGAAACCGAACGCGGTGTTTCGGAAAGAGGTGTACTGGTCTTGGTGCCCGCCCGACTGGTTTCGGCTTTATAGCCGCGATCAGGCAAAGGTTGCTCAAGGCCTGTGGATAAAGTGCTATTGATAGCCGTGGGAGACAACAGCACCGAACCGTTATCCGGGATCGGCTGCAGGGTGTAGCTACCAGGGCCTTGAGCCGCAACCTGTAATCTCGAACCCTGCAAGAGCACGGCGAAACCCTGTTCAACTGAGTAGGTGCCTTGGAGCCCGGCACTTCTGAGGTTGGCGGTCTCGGATGGAGAGAACGAGAGAATCACGTTGGACGCCGATGCGAACTGGTTCAATGCGCTATCCAAAGGACCAGCAGCAATGCTGTAGCTCTGCGAAGCAACCGCTGCGAGGGCACTGCTGGACAACATTGCGCAACCCAGACTGCTAGTCAGCAGCAGGCTATAGCTAAGGCAATGCCGGGATAACTGCCGGCGGCTGTGAAGCGGAAGGGGTGGCAAGCGCATTTTTTGTAAGCCCTGAGGTAGTGAAAATCGCATTTACCTGTAGGGCCGTGTCTGAATCGAAAAAGATAACCCTGCCGATATTTTTATTTCGCAAGCCCGTATCAGGCCCTGGTACTGACCGAAACCCAGTATCGAGTGAAATAACGGACCTGGATCGGCAGGGTTGCCTGAAGGTTCGCCAGCACAGCATCCGTTGCGTCTAGTCGGAACGACCCGGATATGCGTAGCTTCGCGACCTGTTCCTCACATTGCATGACTCCAGGACGATAGCGAGCTAACTCTTGGATTACGTTGCCCAATGGTTCGTTGAGCACAATCAACTGGCCGTCGACCCACGCTGCGGCGGTCTGTGGATAAATGCGCTCGGGACTTACGGCCTGGGTAGTGAACTCGGCACCCTGACCGGCATTTATGAGTCGCAGAACACCATCAGCAGCGGCGGGCATGATGCTGACTTGATCTTCCAGGACACCGACTCGGGTCGTGTTTTGCAACTGCCGAACCGAGAAACGAGTGCCGAGGGCCTGAATCCGCCCATGTTGAGTCTCTACATAGAAAGGGCGTGTATCTCCCCGCTTCCCGGTACGGACGAGAACTTCCCCGTCGCGTAATCGAATGAGCCGCTGCTGGCTGTCGAACACCACGTCTATCGCCGTATCCGTGTTGAGTTCCAGCTGGCTGCCATCGGCCAATTCAAGATGCTGCCGCCGGCCAACCGGAGTTCGGTAGTCAGCCATTACGTTTTTCAGGGCCGTATGTTGTTTGACATTCCACCCAATGTATCCAGTACCCACCACTGCCAGCATCAATTTGAGAATCTGGCGTCGTTGTTGCGGTTTGGACAGGGCTCTTCGAGTGAGGTGCGCAGGCATGCAGCCCAAGCTGCGCTGCAATTGCTCCATTTGCTGCCAGGCCACCCGATGCGCTGGATCGCTTTCCAGCCATTGCCGCCAAGCCGCCTGTTCTACCTGAGTCGGTGGTTCGCTTTGAAACTGCACAAACCAACTTGCCGCAGCCTCAAAGACTTCGCGGTCCGGAGGCGACCTCATGAAATCTGTGCCATGAGCAAGGAGCATTCAGTAAAAGCGCGAACCATGTGCTTTTTCACAGTGGTCAGAGAAACGTTCAGCTCCAGGGCAATCTGTTGATAAGTCAGCCCTTCAACCTGAGACGCCATGAAAATTCGCTTGGTACGTGAGCCGAGATTTTCCAGAGTTTTATCCACAGCCAGGAGAGTATCGATGATCAGGGCTTTATCTTCTTCACTGATCACGGTGTCCTGCGGCCTATCAGCCATTGCCTGCTGATAGGCCAGCTCGATAGCCCGACGACGGTAGCGGTCAATGACCAGACCCCGAGCAACGGTGGCCAGATAGTCTCGAGGCTCGCGAATCTGCGTCGCATTAGCGGCACCGAGAATCCGTACAAACGTGTCATGAGCAACATCTGCAGCATCGCAGGCGTTGGACAGACGTGATCTGAGCCAACCGTGCAACCACGAGTGATGTTGCTCATAGATACGCTGGACAGCTGCCGTATGGGAGTGAGGGGGCATAAGCACAATCGAGGGTTAATGATAATGGCTATTATTAGCTTTTGTTTCGCTATCCCACAATAGCTTCTCAATCAGACTGGATTCATCAAACCCACGTCCTTTCCCCCTACTCGACCAGCTAGATTTACCCCATCCAATACGTGATAAATCTCGGCAGAGGCGTTTTTTTGCACGCCATCCGTAACATTTACGCAGCTAAGCTCTGTGGATAAGGCCGCCTTAGCCCCGTTGATAAGTGGGCTTGAAAACTGCGCATAACACCCTCTGTGGACAAGTACCTATTTAATCCACAGGCTTACGACGGTTATCCCAAACCCTCTTGGGCACATGACCACAGACTTTTGAACCTCTGTACATATTGATTTATATGGCCTTCAGAAATCTATCCACAGAAAATTGGTCCAGTAGAAATAGCATTTAAAATAAGGTTTTATAAATCTTCTTTCTTTTTAATTTCTATATCTGGGACTTTTCCACAGCTGGTTAAATTTTGTGCAAACGGTTCCTTTCAGGGGGGTGAAGTCCCTATACTTGTCCGCTATCCCAAATTCCCATCTAAAACAGGCACGAGGTGCGTGGTGGATTTCCCTTCCCGTTTTGAAGTGATCGTCATCGGTGGCGGTCATGCCGGTACCGAGGCCGCACTGGCGTCGGCACGTATGGGTGTCAAAACCCTTCTGCTGACCCACAACGTGGAAACCCTCGGGCAGATGAGCTGCAACCCGGCCATTGGTGGCATCGGTAAAAGCCATCTGGTTAAAGAAATCGATGCCCTTGGCGGCGCGATGGCAATGGCCACTGACAAAGGTGGTATTCAGTTTCGCGTGCTGAACAGCCGTAAAGGCCCGGCAGTGCGAGCCACTCGCGCCCAGGCAGACCGCGTTCTGTACAAGGCCGCTATTCGCGAAGCCATCGAAAACCAGCCAAACCTGTGGGTATTTCAACAAGCCTGCGACGATTTGATCGTCGAGCAGGACGAAGTACGCGGCGTCGTGACCCAAATGGGTCTGCGGATCATGGCCGACTCAGTCGTCTTGACCACCGGCACCTTCCTGGGTGGGCTTATCCACATCGGGATGCAGAATTACTCGGGTGGTCGCGCTGGCGATCCGCCGTCGATTGCCCTGGCACAGCGTTTACGTGAGTTACCGTTACGTGTTGGTCGCCTGAAAACCGGGACTCCACCTCGGATTGACGGTCGTTCCGTGGATTTCTCGGTGATGACCGAGCAACCGGGCGATACGCCGATTCCGGTAATGTCGTTCATGGGCTCCAAGGAGCAGCATCCACCACAGGTCAGCTGCTGGATCACCCATACCAACGCACGTACTCATGAAATCATCGCCGCCAACCTTGATCGTTCCCCCATGTATTCAGGGATCATCGAAGGTATTGGCCCGCGTTACTGCCCATCGATCGAAGACAAGATCCACCGCTTTGCCGACAAGGAAAGCCATCAGGTCTTTATCGAACCCGAAGGGTTGACCACCCACGAGCTGTACCCGAATGGCATTTCGACTTCACTGCCGTTCGATGTTCAGCTGCAGGTGGTTCGTTCGATTCGAGGTATGGAAAACGCCCATATCGTGCGACCTGGTTATGCCATCGAATATGACTACTTCGATCCGAGAGATCTGAAGTACAGCCTTGAAACCAAAGTCATCGGCGGTCTGTTTTTCGCGGGTCAGATCAATGGCACCACCGGTTACGAAGAAGCGGGTGCACAAGGTTTGCTTGCCGGAACCAACGCCGCACTGCGCGCACAGGGCAAGGAAAGCTGGTGCCCGCGCCGTGATGAAGCGTACATCGGCGTGCTTGTGGATGACTTGATTACCCTGGGTACTCAGGAACCGTACCGGATGTTTACTTCCCGGGCGGAATATCGCCTGATCCTTCGCGAAGATAACGCGGACCTGCGCTTGACCGAGAAAGGTCGCGAGCTGGGTCTGGTTGACGATCAACGTTGGGCGGCGTTCTGCACCAAGCGTGAAAACATCGCGCTTGAAGAACAGCGACTGAAAAGCACCTGGGTTCGTCCGGGCACCGAGCAGGGCGAGGCTATTGCCAGCCATTTCGGCACGCCCCTGACCCACGAATACAATTTGCTGAACCTGCTGACCCGGCCGGAAATCGACTACGCGAGTCTGGTTTCCATCACCGGTCACGGCACGCCTGATCCGCAAGTGGCCGAACAGGTCGAGATCAAGGCCAAATACGCGGGTTACATCGACCGCCAACAAGATGAAATTGCCCGGCTGCGCGCCAGTGAAGACACCAAACTGCCTGAAGATATCGATTACGCGACCATTTCCGGGTTGTCGAAAGAGATTCAGGGCAAGCTGGGGATAACTCGCCCTGAAACCCTGGGGCAGGCTTCCCGTATCCCCGGCGTTACGCCAGCGGCGATTTCCCTGTTGATGATTCACCTGAAAAAACGCGGCGCGGGCCGTCAGTTGGAGCAAAGCGCTTGAGTTCTATGGTCACCCCGCAACACGCTCACGAGTTATCCCAAGGCGCTCAGGAGCTGGGCGTCGTTCTCAGCGAAGCGCAGCACGCTCAATTGCTCGCTTATCTGGCGCTGCTGATCAAGTGGAACAAGGCCTACAACCTGACCGCAGTGCGTGATCCTGACGAAATGGTTTCCCGTCATTTGCTCGACAGCCTGAGCGTGGTGCCTTTCATCGAAGGCGAGCGCTGGCTGGATGTGGGTAGCGGCGGTGGGATGCCTGGCATTCCACTGGCGATTCTGTTCCCGGAGATGAAAATCACCGTGCTTGACAGTAACGGCAAGAAGACTCGGTTCCTGACTCAGGTCAAACTGGAGCTCAAGCTGGATAATCTTGAAGTTATCCACAGCCGCGCCGAAGCCTTTCATCCGGCGCTGCCGTTTACCGGGATTGTTTCCCGTGCGTTCAGCAGCCTTGAAGACTTTACTGGGTGGACTCGCCATATGGGCGACACCAATACTCGGTGGCTGGCCATGAAAGGCCTGCATCCGACCGATGAGCTGGTAGCATTACCCGCAGATTTCAAGCTCGATAGTGCACAAGCCTTGACCGTTCCGGGTTGCCAAGGCCAACGCCATCTGCTGATACTGCGCCGCACGGCATGACGGGGAAAACAAGCAAGAATGGCTAAGGTATTCGCGATTGCGAACCAAAAAGGCGGTGTGGGTAAAACCACCACCTGTATCAATCTCGCCGCATCGCTGGTTGCGACCAAGCGCCGCGTGCTGTTGATCGATCTCGACCCTCAGGGCAATGCCACGATGGGTAGCGGCGTGGATAAACACGCCCTGGAAAACTCGATTTATGACGTTCTGATCGGCGAATGCGATCTGGCTCAGGCCATGCAGTTCTCGGAACATGGCGGTTACCAGCTGTTGCCAGCCAACCGCGATCTGACAGCTGCCGAAGTCAATCTGCTGGAAATGCAGATGAAGGAGAGTCGCCTGCGCAACGCTCTGGCGCCGATCCGCGAGAATTACGATTACGTGCTCATCGACTGCCCTCCGTCGCTGTCGATGCTGACGTTGAACGCACTGGTCGCCGCCGACGGGGTGATTATCCCCATGCAGTGCGAATATTTTGCCCTCGAAGGTCTCAGTGACCTTGTGGATAACATCAAACGAATTGGCGAACTGCTTAATCCCCAGCTAAAAATCGAGGGGTTGCTGCGCACCATGTACGATCCGCGTCTGAGTCTGATCAACGACGTATCCGCGCAACTCAAAGAGCATTTCGGCGAACAGCTGTACGACACTGTGATCCCGCGCAACATTCGTCTGGCCGAGGCACCGAGTTTTGGGATGCCTGCGCTGGCCTACGACAAGTCTTCGCGCGGCGCCCTGGCCTACCTGGCGCTCGCTGGGGAAATGGTTCGTCGTCAACGGCGCGGTTCGCGCACAGCTCAGCCAACTTAAGGAAATCCCATGGCCGTCAAGAAAAGAGGTCTCGGACGTGGGCTGGACGCACTTCTGAGCAGTCCAACCGTCAGTTCGCTGGAAGAGCAGGCCGTCAAAGCTGATCAGCGCGAATTGCAGCATGTTCCACTGGACCTGATTCAGCGAGGCAAGTATCAGCCGCGCCGGGACATGGATCCTCAGGCGCTCGAAGAGCTGGCCCTGTCGATCAAGGCCCAGGGCGTGATGCAGCCGATCGTGGTGCGTCCGATCGCCGATAACCGTTTTGAAATTATTGCTGGCGAACGTCGCTGGCGTGCCAGCCAGCAGGCGGGGATGGAAACCATTCCGGCCATGGTTCGCGATGTTCCCGATGAAACCGCCATTGCGATGGCACTGATCGAAAACATCCAGCGCGAAGACCTGAATCCCATCGAGGAAGCGGTTGCTCTGCAACGGTTGCAGCAAGAGTTCCAGCTGACCCAGCAGCAAGTGGCAGACGCAGTGGGCAAGTCGCGGGTCAGTGTTGCCAACCTGCTGCGCCTTATCGCTCTACCAGACGTCATCAAAACCATGCTCTCCCATGGTGACCTTGAAATGGGTCATGCCCGTGCTTTGCTCGGTTTACCCGAAGAAAAGCAGGTGGAAGGGGCGCGACATGTTGTCGCACGTGGTCTGACAGTTCGTCAGACTGAAGCACTTGTGCGGCAGTGGCTGAGTGGTAAACCCGCCGCTGTCGAGCCGGCAAAGACCGATCCGGACATTAGCCGGCTGGAGCAGCGGCTCGCCGAGCGGCTGGGCTCCTCGGTGCAAATTCGCCACGGACAGAAGGGCAAGGGTCAATTAGTGATCCGATATAACTCCCTTGATGAGCTTCAGGGTGTGCTCGCACACATCCGCTGAAACAATTGCGCTGTAGCGTGTAGTCGGAAATCACTACCTGACAGTTGAATAGGGGCTGAACCGCCCCTATACTCTGCGCGCATTTTGTCGGCACAAATTATGCCAAGTTATTGATTTTGGCGGCCGATGCACGAGGAGCAGTTGTGATGGAAACACGCATGCCAAACCGCTTGCCGTTCCATCGCCTGGCGGTTTTTCCAGTACTGCTGGCTCAATTTATTGTCCTGCTGCTGGCAGCCTTGGCGCTGTGGCAGTGGCACGGAGTCGTAGCCGGATATTCGGGGCTTTGCGGAGGCCTGATAGCATGGCTGCCCAATTTGTATTTTGCTCACAAGGCTTTCCGGTTTTCCGGTGCTAGAGCAGCGCAAGCCATTGTCCGGTCTTTCTACGCCGGCGAGGCAGGCAAGCTGATTTTGACGGCAGTGCTTTTTGCACTGACGTTCGCAGGTGTGAAGCCACTGGCGCCGCTAGCTGTATTCGGCGTGTTCATGTTGACCCAATTGGTCAGCTGGTTCGCTCCCCTGTTGATGAGAACAAGACTTTCGAGACCTTAGGGCGTTTGAGGCACACATGGCAGAGCAAACAGCTTCGGGCTATATCCAGCACCACTTGCAGAACCTGACCTTCGGTCAGCTACCAGATGGCGGTTGGGGTTTTGCCCACACCGCAGCAGAAGCGAAGGAAATGGGCTTTTGGGCTTTCCACGTCGATACTCTCGGCTGGTCGGTTGCACTGGGTCTGATTTTCGTCCTGATCTTCCGTATGGCAGCCAAGAAGGCAACTTCTGGTCAGCCTGGCGGTTTGCAGAACTTCGTTGAAGTGCTGGTCGAGTTCGTTGACGGTAGCGTGAAAGACAGCTTCCATGGCCGCAGCCCGGTGATTGCACCGCTGGCGCTGACCATTTTCGCCTGGGTTTTCCTGATGAACGCCATCGACCTTATCCCGGTCGACTGGATTCCTCAGGTTGCGATCATGATCACCGGTAATGAGCACACGTTCTTCCGTGCCGTATCCACTACCGATCCAAACGCGACCCTGGGTATGGCCCTGTCGGTGTTTGCGCTGATCATTTTCTACAGCATCAAGGTCAAGGGCATCGGCGGCTTCATCGGCGAACTGACCCTGCACCCTTTCGGCAGCAAGAACATCTTTGTTCAGGCGCTGTTGATTCCGGTGAACTTCCTGCTTGAATTCGTGACACTGATCGCCAAACCGATTTCGTTGGCTCTGCGTCTTTTCGGCAACATGTACGCTGGCGAGCTGGTATTTATCCTGATCGCCGTCATGTTCGGCAGCGGCCTCCTGTGGCTCAGCGGTCTGGGCGTGGTTCTGCAATGGGCGTGGGCTGTTTTCCACATCCTGATCATCACCTTGCAGGCGTTCATCTTCATGATGCTGACCATCGTTTACCTCTCGATGGCTCACGAAGATAACCATTAAGACTCGCCTGGCGCGTCTGATGTACCTCTCGCTTCGGCGGGAGGAAGCCGCTAGCGGGTTACCGCGAAGGCTGATGTATTAACGATTTGTTTTACCGCTTTAAATTAAAAAAACCTAACCAATACGACGTAAAAGTCGGGAGGAAAGATGGAAACTGTAGTTGGTCTAACCGCTATCGCTGTTGCACTGTTGATCGGCCTGGGCGCACTGGGTACTGCAATTGGCTTCGGCCTGTTGGGCGGCAAGTTCCTGGAAGGCGCAGCTCGCCAACCAGAAATGGTTCCAATGCTGCAGGTCAAAATGTTCATCGTTGCCGGCCTGCTCGACGCCGTGACCATGATCGGTGTTGGTATCGCTCTGTTCTTCACCTTTGCGAACCCCTTCGTTGGTCAACTCGCTGGCTAATCTCTCGAATTTTCGAGGTGATTGGTGTGATGGACAACGAACGAGCGAGGTGTTGGCGTGAACATTAATGCAACCCTGATTGGCCAGTCCGTTGCGTTCTTCATTTTTGTGCTGTTCTGCATGAAGTACGTTTGGCCTCCGGTCATTACGGCTTTGCACGAACGTCAGAAGAAGATCGCGGATGGACTGGACGCTGCCAGCCGAGCAGCTCGCGACCTGGAGTTGGCCCAAGAGAAAGCGGGTCATCAACTGCGCGAAGCAAAAGCTCAGGCAGCTGAAATCATTGAGCAAGCCAAGAAACGCGGTACTCAGATTGTCGACGAAGCCCGTGAACAGGCTCGCGTTGAAGCTGACCGTGTGAAGGCTCAGGCTCAGGCCGAGATCGAGCAGGAACTGAACAGTGTCAAAGACGCGCTGCGTGCCCAATTGGGTAGCCTGGCGGTCGGTGGCGCAGAGAAGATCCTGGGTGCCACAATCGATCAAAACGCGCACGCGGAGCTGGTTAATAAACTGGCTGCTGAAATTTAAGCGAGGGCGATCATGGCAGAACTGACCACGTTGGCCCGACCTTACGCTAAGGCAGCCTTCGAGCACGCCCAGGCCCACCAGCAACTGGCCAATTGGTCAGCCATGCTCGGCCTGGCTGCAGCGGTGTCGCAAGACGACACCATGCAGCGCGTACTCAAGGCCCCGCGACTGACGAGCGCAGACAAGGCCACCACTTTTATTGAAGTGTGTGGCGACAAGTTCGATGCCAAGGCACAGAATTTCATCCACGTCGTTGCTGAAAACGACCGTCTCCCGCTTCTGCCGGAGATCGCCGAACTGTTCGACCTGTACAAGGCTGAGCAGGAAAAATCGGTCGATGTGGATGTCATCAGTGCTTTTGCATTGAACCAAGAACAGCAAGACAAACTCGCCAAGGTTCTCAGTGCACGGCTCGGCCGGGAAGTGCGCCTGCATGCTGCGGAGGATGCCACCCTTATCGGTGGTGTCGTAATCCGCGCCGGCGACCTGGTTATCGATGGCTCAGTTCGCGGCAAACTCGCGCAACTAGCCGAAGCATTGAAATCTTGAGTTTGAAGGGGCAGCAGAGCAATGCAGCAACTCAATCCTTCCGAAATAAGTGAAATCATCAAGGGTCGCATCGACAAGCTCGATGTAACCTCCCAAGCCCGTAACGAAGGCACTGTCGTCAGCGTATCTGACGGCATCGTGCGGATTCACGGTCTGGCCGACGTAATGTACGGCGAGATGATCGAGTTTCCGGGCGGCGTCTACGGTATGGCGCTGAACCTTGAGCAAGACTCTGTAGGTGCCGTTGTACTGGGCGCATACACGACTCTGGCTGAAGGCATGAGCGCCAAGTGCACAGGCCGCATCCTCGAAGTTCCGGTTGGTAAGGAACTGCTGGGTCGCGTAGTCGACGCACTGGGTAATCCAGTTGACGGCAAAGGTCCGCTGAACAACACCGAGACCGATGCGGTCGAGAAAGTTGCTCCAGGCGTGATCTGGCGTAAGTCGGTAGACCAGCCTGTACAGACTGGCTACAAGGCTGTCGATGCCATGATTCCAGTCGGCCGTGGCCAGCGTGAGCTGATCATCGGTGACCGTCAGATCGGTAAAACCGCTCTGGCCATCGACGCAATCATCAACCAGAAAGACAGCGGCATCTTCTGCGTATACGTAGCAATCGGTCAGAAACAATCGACCATCGCCAACGTTGTTCGCAAACTCGAAGAAAACGGCGCCTTGGCTAACACCATCGTCGTAGCTGCCAGTGCTTCCGAATCCGCTGCGCTGCAATTCCTTGCACCGTACTCGGGTTGCACCATGGGTGAATTCTTCCGCGACCGCGGTGAAGACGCGCTGATCGTTTATGACGATCTCTCCAAGCAAGCAGTGGCTTACCGCCAGATTTCCCTGCTGCTGCGCCGTCCACCAGGCCGTGAAGCTTACCCAGGCGACGTGTTCTATCTCCACTCCCGTCTTCTGGAGCGCGCATCGCGTGTTTCCGAAGAGTACGTAGAGAAGTTCACCAATGGCGCAGTGACCGGCAAAACCGGTTCCCTGACCGCATTGCCGATCATCGAAACTCAGGCTGGCGACGTTTCCGCGTTCGTTCCGACCAACGTGATTTCCATCACCGACGGTCAGATCTTCCTGGAATCGGCCATGTTCAACTCTGGCATCCGTCCAGCTGTGAACGCCGGTGTTTCGGTATCCCGTGTGGGTGGTGCCGCTCAGACCAAGATCATCAAGAAGCTCTCCGGTGGTATCCGTACCGCTCTGGCTCAGTACCGTGAACTGGCGGCATTCGCCCAGTTCGCTTCTGATCTGGACGAAGCGACCCGTAAGCAACTTGAGCATGGTCAGCGCGTTACCGAGCTGATGAAGCAGAAGCAATACGCACCAATGTCGATCGCTGACATGGCGCTGTCGCTGTATGCCGCTGAGCGTGGGTTCCTGACCGACATCGAAATCGCCAAGATTGGCAGCTTTGAACAAGCGCTGATTGCTTACTTCAACCGCGATCACGC
Organism: Pseudomonas syringae; assembly: GCF_000737245.1. Classification (GTDB taxonomy): domain Bacteria; phylum Pseudomonadota; class Gammaproteobacteria; order Pseudomonadales; family Pseudomonadaceae; genus Aquipseudomonas; species Aquipseudomonas syringae_J. The sequence continues at coordinate 89,764 of NZ_JPQU01000034.1, forward strand.
CGATTTGATGGCGAAGATCAACGTGAAGGGTGACTTCAATGACGAAATCGACGCTGGCATGAAAGCCGGTATCGAGAAGTTCAAGGCCACCCAAACCTGGTAAGCCGCAGCGGGGGCCGCGAGGCTCCCGCTTGCTAACCTGATAGGTGTTACATGGCAGGCGCAAAAGAGATTCGCAGCAAGATTGCGAGCATCAAAAGCACGCAAAAGATCACCAGCGCCATGGAAAAAGTGGCGGTCAGCAAAATGCGCAAGGCTCAAATGCGCATGGCTGCTAGCCGTCCTTACGCGGAGCGCATCCGCCAGGTGATTGGTCATCTGGCCAACGCCAACCCGGAATACCGCCACCCGTTCATGATCGAGCGCGAAGTAAAGCGTGTCGGTTATGTCGTAGTGAGCAGTGACCGTGGTTTGTGCGGTGGCTTGAATACCAACCTGTTCAAGGCTCTGGTCAAGGACATGGCGGTAAACCGTGAAAACGGCGTAGAGATCGATCTGTGCGTTGTTGGCAGCAAAGGTGCGGCATTTTTCCGCAACTTCGGCGGTAACGTCGTCGCTGCGATCAGCCACTTGGGCGAAGAGCCGTCGATCAATGATTTGATCGGCAGCGTCAAGGTGATGCTGGATGCCTACCTGGATGGCCGTATTGATCGCCTGTCCGTGGTATCCAACAAGTTCATCAACACCATGACGCAACAGCCAACGGTGGAACAACTGATTCCGCTGGTGGCAACCCCGGATCAGAAACTCAAGCACCACTGGGACTATCTCTACGAACCCGATGCCAAAGAGCTGCTGGATGGCTTGATGGTTCGCTACGTTGAGTCGCAGGTGTACCAGGCGGTGGTCGAGAACAACGCAGCTGAACAAGCAGCGCGGATGATCGCGATGAAGAACGCCACAGACAACGCCGGTGATTTGATCAGCGATTTGCAGCTGATCTACAACAAGGCGCGTCAGGCAGCGATCACCCAAGAGATCTCGGAAATCGTCGGCGGCGCTGCCGCGGTTTAACGGTTCAAATATTAGAGGAACCAGCTAATGAGTAGCGGACGTATCGTTCAAATCATCGGCGCCGTGATCGACGTGGAATTCCCACGCGATAGCGTACCGAGCATCTACAACGCGCTGGAAGTTCAAAGCGCGGCAGGAACCACCCTGGAAGTTCAGCAGCAGCTGGGCGACGGCGTGGTTCGTACCATTGCGATGGGCTCCACCGAGGGCTTGAAGCGTGGTCTGGAAGTTACAGACTCCGGTTCCGCCATCTCCGTACCGGTCGGTAAAGCGACTCTGGGCCGGATCATGGACGTACTGGGCAACCCGATCGACGAAGCTGGCCCGATTGACACCGAAGAACGCTGGGGCATTCACCGTCCTGCGCCGTCCTTCGCTGAGCAAGCTGGCGGCAACGACCTGCTCGAAACTGGCATCAAGGTTATCGACCTGGTTTGCCCGTTCGCCAAAGGCGGTAAAGTCGGTCTGTTCGGTGGTGCCGGTGTAGGCAAAACCGTAAACATGATGGAACTGATCCGTAACATCGCCATCGAGCACAGCGGTTATTCCGTGTTCGCCGGTGTGGGTGAGCGTACTCGTGAGGGTAACGACTTCTACCACGAGATGAAGGACTCCAACGTTCTGGACAAAGTGGCACTGGTTTACGGTCAGATGAACGAGCCGCCGGGTAACCGTCTGCGCGTAGCACTGACTGGCCTGACCATGGCCGAGAAGTTCCGTGACGAAGGTAACGACGTTCTGCTGTTCGTCGACAACATCTACCGTTACACACTGGCCGGTACTGAAGTATCCGCACTGCTGGGCCGTATGCCTTCCGCAGTAGGTTATCAGCCGACCCTGGCTGAAGAGATGGGTACTCTGCAAGAGCGCATCACTTCGACCAAAAACGGTTCGATCACTTCCATCCAAGCGGTATACGTACCTGCGGATGACTTGACTGACCCGTCGCCAGCGACCACGTTTGCTCACTTGGACGCAACCGTCGTACTTTCCCGTGACATCGCTTCCCTGGGTATCTACCCAGCGGTAGATCCACTGGATTCGACTTCGCGCCAGCTGGACCCAAACGTTATCGGCCAGGAACACTACGACACCGCTCGCGGCGTACAGTACGTGTTGCAACGTTACAAAGAGCTGAAGGACATCATTGCGATCCTGGGTATGGACGAGCTGTCGGAGACCGACAAACAGTTGGTTAACCGTGCTCGTAAGATCCAGCGCTTCTTGTCGCAACCGTTCTTCGTGGCTGAAGTCTTCACTGGTGCATCGGGTAAATACGTTTCCCTGAAAGACACCATTGCTGGCTTCAAAGGCATCCTCAACGGTGACTACGACCACCTGCCAGAACAAGCGTTCTACATGGTCGGCGGCATCGAAGAAGCGATCGAGAAAGCCAAGAAACTGTAATCCCAGCGCCCGGCAACGGGCGCTAATCAGGTCGAGGCAAGCAAATGGCTATAACAGTCCATTGCGATATCGTCAGCGCGGAAGGAGAGATTTTCTCCGGTCTGGTCGAGATGGTGATTGCGCACGGTAACCTGGGTGATATCGGTATCGCTCCAGGCCACGCGCCGCTGATCACTGATCTGAAACCAGGTCCGATCCGCTTGATCAAGCAGGGCGGAGCAGCGGAGGTGTTCTACATCTCCGGTGGTTTCCTCGAGGTTCAACCGAACATGGTCAAGGTGCTTGCCGACACTGTGCAACGTGCTGATGACCTGGACGAAGCCTCTGCTCAGGCAGCCGTCAAGGCAGCCGAGAAGGCCCTGAACGAAAAAGGTGCGGATTTCGATTACGGATCTGCAACTGCTCGTCTGGCCGAGGCCGCAGCTCAGCTGCGTACCGTTCAGCAAATTCGCAAGAAGTACGGCGGTTAATCCGTCGCCACTTTTCTGCGCGATTGAGTAAAAGGGTAGCCTCGGCTACCCTTTTTCTTTTTTCAGGATCAGCCGACGCTTGTTGTTAAGCGAATTGGCGCGCTCAGTTGGAACTCCTCATGTCTCTCGATATCGTTATTCTCGCGGCCGGCCAAGGCACACGCATGCGCTCGGCACTCCCTAAAGTCTTGCACCCTGTTGCTGGCGATTCGATGCTTGGGCATGTTATCCACAGCGCCCGTAAGCTTTCCCCAAAGGGCATCCATGTCGTCATTGGTCATGGGGCAGATGTTGTCCAAGAGCGACTGGCGGCAGATGATCTGAATTTCGTGATGCAGGAAAAACAACTGGGTACAGGCCATGCCGTCGCTCAAGCGCTGCCAGCACTGAACGCCGATATCGTGCTGATTCTTTACGGCGATGTCCCACTCATTGAAGTCGAAACTCTGCAGCGCCTGCTCACGAAAGTGAACCCTGAGCAATTGGGCTTGTTGACCGTTAACCTGGACGATCCAACCGGTTACGGCCGTATCGTGCGCGATGAGCACAACCGGGTTTGTGCAATCGTTGAGCACAAGGACGCGACCGACGTCCAGAAAGCCATTACCGAAGGCAATACCGGCATTCTTGCGGTACCGGGTAAACGCCTGGCTGACTGGCTGGGCCGGCTGTCGAACAACAACGCTCAAGGCGAGTATTACCTGACTGACGTGATCGCCATGGCAGTTAATGAGGGGCTGGTAGTCGCTACCGAGCAGCCCCACGATGCCATGGAGGTGCAGGGCGCCAATGATCGCAAGCAGCTGGCCGAGCTGGAGCGCCACTATCAGCAGCGCGAAGCTCGCCGACTGATGGCGCTGGGCGTGACATTGCGCGATCCGGCACGTTTCGATGTGCGCGGTGACGTAACCGTGGGCCGCGATGTGCTCATCGACATAAACGTCATTCTGGAAGGCCGTGTGGTCATCGAAGATGACGTGGTGATTGGTCCCAACTGCGTGATCAAAGACAGCACCCTGCGCAAAGGCGTTGTCATCAAGGCCAACAGCCATCTGGATGGGGCGATCATGGGCGAGGGCAGTGATGCCGGTCCGTTCGCCCGCTTGCGCCCTGGCAGCGTGCTGGAAGCCAAAGCTCATGTGGGTAACTTTGTGGAGTTGAAAAACGCCCACCTGGGCGAAGGCGTGAAGGCTGGCCATCTCACCTATCTGGGTGACACGGTGATTGGCGCTCGCACCAACGTGGGTGCCGGGACCATCACTGTCAACTACGACGGCGCCAACAAACACAAAACGCTGATTGGCGAAGATGTGTTCATCGGTTCGAACAACTCGCTGATCGCACCTGTGACAATTGGTGATGGCTCCAATACAGCGGCAGGCTCGACCATTACTCAGGATGTGGATAAGTCCCAGCTTGCCGTAGGTCGTGCTCGCCAGCGCAATATTGATGGCTGGAAGCGGCCAGTGAAGGTCAAGAAGGACTGAGTTATCCACATACAGAGTCTGAGTTGATTGTGTTTTTGTGGGAGCGAATTCATTCGCGAACGGGGCGTCAGGCACTGCGGTAATGTCTGAAAGGCCCCTTCGCGAATGAATTCGCTCCCACCGGGAAAATCTAATCCGTGTTCCGCCCTTGACCAATCCCCCTCAATAGGTTTTGATTGCCTTCGATATCTTTCGAAACGAAATCAAATACCCCTCATGTCGAAACGAAATACCCCTCAAAGAAGACATAACATCCTCGCCTTGCTCAATGCACAGGGCGAAGTGAGTGTGGATGAGCTGGCTAAACGCTTCGAAACTTCCGAGGTTACGGTTCGCAAGGATCTGGCCGCATTGGAAAGTAATGGCCTGCTGCTGCGTCGCTATGGCGGGGCGATTACTTTGCCACAAGAGCTGATCGGCGAAACCGCAACGCCGGTTTCCAAGTACAAACAGGCCATTGCCCGTGCCGCCGTACTGAGAATCCGCGAACACGCTCGAATCATTGTCGACAGTGGCAGCACCACCGCCGCCCTCATTCCTGAGTTGGGCAAGCAGCCTGGTCTTGTGGTGATGACCAACTCGTTGCACGTCGCCAGCGCCCTGAGTGAGCTGGAACATGAGCCGGTATTGTTGATGACCGGCGGCACCTGGGACCCGCATTCCGAGTCGTTTCAAGGCCAGGTCGCTGAACAGGTACTGCGTTCTTACGATTTCGATCAGCTGTTTATTGGTGCCGATGGTATCGATCTGATTCGCGGCACCACGACATTCAACGAGCTGCTGGGCCTTAGCCGAGTCATGGCCGAAGTCGCCCGGGAAGTGGTGGTGATGGTCGAAGCAGACAAAGTTGGACGCAAGATCCCCAATCTGGAGTTGCCCTGGAGCAGCATCCATACCCTGATTACTGATGATCGCCTGCCCCTCGAGGCACGCGAACAGATACAAGCCCGCGGCATAAACCTGATTTGTGCCGCTGTCAGCTAGGAGAAAAGTTATGTGTGGAATCGTCGGCGCCGTTGCTGAACGCAACATTACCGCCATTTTGCTCGAAGGCCTCAAGCGCCTGGAATACCGTGGCTACGACAGTGCGGGCGTGGCGCTCTTCAGTAACGCGGGCGTGCTTGAGCGTCGCCGTCGTTCCGGCAAGGTCAGTGAGCTCGAACAAGCATTGGCTGGCGAACCTCTGATGGGGCGTCTTGGTATTGCACACACCCGCTGGGCGACTCACGGCGCACCTTGCGAACGCAACGCTCACCCGCATTTTTCCGGCGACGAGCTGGCGGTGGTCCACAACGGCATCATTGAAAACCACGAACCCTTGCGCGAGCGCCTCAAAGGTCTGGGCTACGTCTTTGCGTCAGATACAGACACCGAAGTCATCGTCCACCTGCTGCACCACAAACTCCAAGACACGCCGGACCTGACTGTGGCGCTTAAAGCAGCGGTCAAGGAGCTGCATGGCGCTTATGGCCTGGCCGTGATCAGCGCGAAACAGCCTGATCGCTTGCTGGCTGCACGCAGCGGCAGCCCGCTGGTGGTCGGCCTCGGTCTTGGGGAAAACTTCCTCGCGTCCGACCAAATGGCCCTGCGTCAGGTCACCGACCGCTTCATGTACCTGGAAGAAGGCGATATCGCGGAGATCCGTCGTGAAAGCGTGCAGATCTGGTCCGTTGATGGTCTGCCGGTAGAACGGGAAGTCGTGCAATACCGCGAAGGCGCCGAAGCGGCTGACAAAGGTGAGTTCCGCCACTTCATGCTCAAGGAAATCCACGAGCAGCCAAAAGTCGTGCAGCGCACGCTGGAAGGTCGACTGGGGCAGCAGCAGGTTCTGGTTCAGGCATTTGGTCCGCAAGCGGCAGAGTTGTTCGCCAAAGTACGCAACGTACAGATCGTCGCCTGTGGCACCAGCTATCACGCAGGGATGGTTGCCCGTTACTGGCTCGAAGGTCTGGCCGGTATTCCGTGTCAGGTGGAAGTGGCCAGTGAGTTCCGCTACCGCAAGGTAGTGGTGCAGCCGGACACCCTGTTCGTGTCGATTTCCCAATCCGGTGAAACCGCCGATACCTTGGCCGCGCTGCGTAATGCCAAAGAGCTGGGCTTCCTGGCCAGCCTTGCCATTTGCAACGTGAGCATCAGTTCGCTGGTACGCGAGTCGGATCTGACGTTACTGACTCAAGCCGGTCCGGAAATCGGCGTCGCGTCCACCAAGGCCTTCACCACGCAACTGGTTGGCCTGCTGTTACTGACGCTATCCCTGGGCCAGGTCAAAGGCACATTGGGTGAAGGCGTTGAAGCCGAGTTGGTTGAAGAGCTGCGCCGCCTGCCAACCCGTCTGGGTGAAGCCCTGGCGATGGATGGCACGATCGAGAAAGTCGCCGAGCTGTTTGCCGAAAAGAACCACACCTTGTTCCTTGGCCGTGGCGCGCAATTCCCGGTGGCCATGGAGGGTGCACTCAAGCTCAAGGAAATCTCTTACATCCACGCTGAAGCTTACCCGGCTGGCGAGCTCAAACATGGTCCGTTGGCATTGGTGGATAGCGATATGCCGGTGGTCACCGTGGCGCCAAATAACGAACTGCTGGAAAAGCTCAAATCCAATCTGCAGGAAGTCCGCGCCCGTGGTGGCGAGCTAATCGTGTTTGCTGACGAACAGGCGGGCATGAGCAACGGCGAAGGCACCCACGTCATCGCCATGCCGCACATCATTGATGCGTTGGCACCGATCCTCTATACCATTCCATTACAGCTGCTGTCGTATTACGTCGCTGTATTGAAAGGCACCGACGTCGATCAGCCGCGTAACCTGGCCAAGTCGGTCACTGTGGAATAGGTTCTCCACAGCAGATCCTTTAGTGTTTTGAAAGAATAAAGGTTGTCACAAAAGAATAAAGGTTGTCATAAGCTAATAAAGGTTGTCACAGGGTTCTAGCCCGCCGCTTGTCGGGCTATGAGCACCTCTGTGGGGACAAGGATCACAATACTTATGCACCCGCTGTGACTGCTGTCCTGGCTGAGCCCGCTCTTGAATTTCACACGCCACAACCGTTCTGTGCCGTTCCGATTGAGTGGGTCGCCCAACGATGAGCGACTCGTGAAATGACATCTGTGCCAGATATATCGCCGAAGCCTGCCGCAAGGAGGCTGATGACGCAGCAAAAGATCGATAGAAAAATTAAATCAGGGTGTGGGTCTGGGGTCAGGGGAGACTATACGCCTTGGATCAAAGTCTGGGAGATCAAATCGCGCGGGGTTTCGCACATCGTACCGAGTAAGAAATTCCAGCGCGCTCATCACCTGCTATCCAACGCTGAGCGTGATTTCCATCTGATCCTCGAGCAGGATCCCTCTATCATCGACATCCGTGAGCAGTTCCCCCTGCTAACCCAAGCTGAGACCCAGGCGATTGCGTCAAGTTTGAATTACCGACATCCAGTTTATCCTGGTACTAATGTTCCAGTGGTCATGACTACAGATTTCCTCGTCACTTTCATCGACTCGGATGGCGAAGAGAGGCTGGCTGCGCGCTCAGTAAAATACAGGAAGGAATTTGAAGATGCTGACCTACCGAAGCAGCGTCGGATGGAAGAAAAGCTTGAGATCGAAGAGAAATACTGGTCCATGAGAAAGGTGCCTTGGAAGCTGGTCCTTCATGAAAATCTTCCCCATACCAAAATTTCAAATCTCGTGATCCTCAGGACTTATGCGGAAATTCATCCATCGTTACCCACGGATAAGAATATTAGCAATCTCATCAATTTTCTAGCAGGGTCCAAGACTGACCAAATACCCCTCAAGGCGCTGTTAGAAAGAGCATCAAGGGCTATTTTCATAGAATACAAAGGGGTCAAGCGTCTTTTCCACTATATGTTGTGGACTGGAAGGTTAAAGGTGGACCTCACCTCAAGTGCGATTAGCTTATCTCAACCATTGCGTGTTTGGGCTAGTGAGTCTCCTACTCCTGTTACATCAAAACCCGAGGTATCCCGTCATGCTTAGTCTGGGAGTTAACTGTATCGTTTCCCCAGGTGAAGGAGCTGGGGTGCTGAAGAAGCCTATCAGAGTATTAGGCGTAACTGATGACGTCATCTTGGTCATCGACCTAGGGACTAACCCGACCAAGCCGTGGCGAATCGAGCGATCTCTATTGATCGACGAAATCGATAGTGGCGCAGCTGTGGTCAATGCTGAATTGGTGCCGATGCACTTACTCCGCACCGATGACGAAATCAGTGAGAAAGAGAAGAATAGCCGTGATAAGAATTGGGAGCTGGTTCGTGGCCTACTCGAGAATAAAGTACCTCTGGATATTCTAACGCCCAATTTCGGTACGTTTGTCGCTGGTCATGCAGTGCTAATGGGAGTGGATCGTAAGCAAATCTACCGACTACTCTACCGGTATTGGAGCATGGGACAAACTCGTAACGCGTTTTTATGGAATACCAGTACATGTGGTGGCCCAGGAAAAAAAAAGAGTCGCGCCTCTGGTATCGTTCCCGGTCGGCCCCAAAAATACCTTGGCGTTGTTGTTGATGAAGGTGGGGCAATTCTTCTCGATCCACGCCACTTGACACATATTAAGTTGGCGTATGGCCGCTTTGCTAGTGGTAAGTGCGGGACAATTAAAAAATGTCATGAGTGGATGCTCAATAAGTTTTATAGGTCGATAAAGTCAGATGGTTCAAAAGGGGATTTAGTAAGAAGTAGTTATCCATCTGTTAATCAGCTTGTACATAATGGGAAGGAGTTTTTTGACGCTCTATACAAGCTCAAGAACCGTGAAGGATCGATTCGCTTCAATAAAGATTATCGGGCAATTGTAGGGTCCGCATCGCATAAGCTTATCGGTGCTGCACACCGATATGAAATCGACTCGACAATTGCTGATGTCTATTTAGTGCATCGCGTAAATAGGCTGTGGCTGGTCGGCAGGCCTGTGCTTTATGTTGTGGTGGATACTTTCACTAGAATGATTGTAGGTATTCATGTAGGGCTTGAAGGGCCTAGCTGGAACGGAGCGAGGCATGCCATTTACAATGCTTGCACCCCAAAACAAGAGTTCTGCAAGCGCTATAATATAGATATCGAGGATGAACAATGGCCTTGTTCTCATGTGCCGGTGGAGATTGTAGCAGACCGCGCTGAGCTCCTTAGTGGTGCTGGTGAGACCATGACCCAGACTGTTGGCACTACCTTGAAGATCTTGCCGCCGTTTCGGCCAGACTGGAAAGCCATCGTTGAAAGCCGTTTCCGTTTGATCAACGACAAGCTGGATTTGAAGTTTTTACCAGGTGGCGTGGATGCACGTAAGTTGGAGCGTGGTGACCGAGATTATCAGCTCGATGCAGTGTTTGACATTGATGAGTTCACAGAATTGGTGATCGAGGGAGTCTTGGCTCACAACAAAACCCTGCAGGTTCCTCACCTTCTCAGCCGTGAGATGGTCGCCGCTGAAGTGAAGCCAACTCCATTAGCCATGTGGAATTGGTCCATGGCAAACAATCTCCTGAATTCTAAGGTCGTGTCACCATCGGAGTTGAAGATCGCATTGTTGCCCTCGCGCAAATGCAGTATTGGCCGCGGCGGGATCAATTTTCAAGGTGTGCTTTATACCTGCGAGACTGCTGTTCGCCACCAATGGTTGGAACGTGCTCACAGCTTTGAAACCAAACCCGTGACAGTTTTTTACGACCCTAACTCTATCGAGAATTGCTGGATAAAATCTGGTGCGGGATTCGAAATGCTTACGATCGTACCGCAGCAGCGGGATAAGTATATGGGCCTGCGTCTGGAGGAGGTCCTGGATATGATCAGCATCGTGAAACAGGTTTCGCCAGAAGACCGCTACGAAGCTGCCAACACTGGTGCGCGCCTGCAGGGTCGCCAGGAGGAGATATTGAAGCGTGCGAAGGCAAAGCGCAAAGCACAAGGCGATCCAAAATCGAACGCTGAGTTTAAATGCGACAAGCGGACTAAGCGAGGGGTAGAGGCTCAGAGCGACCGAGATCTACACACCGCTGATCTGAATCAACTCCGGGTTGTGGATAACCCAGCTGTGACGGAGGAAAATATCAAGCCTGCTCCGCGACCTATTTCTGGCAGGAGCGCTGCCTTCCTGAAGTTGGTGGTAAATGGGGACGAAGGGGCCAGGCATGAATGACTTCGTTTTTTCACGTGCATCTTATGTCCCTACGGACATGCCTCAATATGACGGTAATCCCCTAATTGAGTGCCTGCCCAGGATTTTGTCGGATGCTGACGTCGTAAGGCGCATCGGGAACACTCCTGTGCGACCTGATGAGGCGGAGAGAGCGCTGGACCCGAAGCTTCGTGGTCATGGAATCAATAGGATCAAGGACCTTGTCATTCCGTTTGAAATTCACCTTAGACTCGAGGATCTGTTTAGCCAATTAATCCGCTACGGATACACGGGTCGAAACCCGTTGCATGCCTCAACCCTCAGGCATCGCTCACCTTCGTCGGCAGCTATAGCAGGAACCGGGTTCATGTCCACTGCTGAGACGATGACTCTGATGGGTTTGAGCGGCATGGGGAAAACGACTGCGATCAACTCCATTGCCAAACTTTATCCACAGGTGATCAGCCACAGTCAATACAAGAGAAAAATCTTCATCGAGACGCAGGTGGTTTGGCTCAAAATTGAGTGCCCGCATGATGGCTCGCTACGAGGTTTTTGCGCCGCTTTCTTCGCTTCCCTCGATGGCGCTTTAGGTATCCATAAGTACTCGACCAGGGCTGCTACCGGCCGCAGCATCAGTGTGATGCTGCAGAACATCAGTCAGCTGTGCAAAACCTATTACATCGGCGCGCTCATCATCGACGAGATGCAGCATCTGTGTTCATCCCGGGGCGGGTTGGACCGTGAGAAGCTGCTTAATTTTTTTGTGACGCTATCAAATGATGCGGGCGTGCCCCTGGTGTATGTTGGCACGAACGCGATGCTTCCACTGTTCTCTGGTGTTTTGCGAAATGCGCGGCGAGCGGCGGGAATGGGACCGATCGCGTTCGACAGGTTCAGTGAGGACGATCCGTTCTGGGCGCATCTTGTGTCCCAGATGTGTGCATATGACTGGACTAAAACGCCTGCGCCGTTGACGAACAAGCTTCTCTCTAAGATATACGACCTCACCCAAGGCAATACCGATTTCCTGGCCAAGCTTCTGATGCTTACCCAGCGGCATGCGATCTGGGAAGACATCGAGTCAATCACACCGGCAGTTCTTCAGCAGGTTTATGACACTCAAATGAGGCTCCTGCATAAGCCCATTGAAGCGTTAAGGAGCGGTGATCCAATGCAGATAGCTGACTTCGAGGATATGATGCCGACTAAGGATCAGATCGTTCAGATGATGAACTACGACTTGGCACGCCGTGCCGATAGAGCACATCTTTCACTGATTACTCAGGTTGGGATCGGTGCAGTGGAGCCGGCGGCGAAACAGCCCACGAAGCGCACCCGTAAGCCGGTCGTTCCGGTTAGCAAAGAGCCTGCCCCAGGCACCCTTTTCGCCGAGGACGATGATGTACAGACTCGGCTTGAACGGCGCGGCTGGGTGGATAAGGATTCCGCCTGGTGACCTAACCCGCGGGGGCCCGGATCAATGGAGCGCTTGCTTAGTTTCCCTCAACCGTTTCCAGATGAGTTGCTTTACAGCTTGGCGGTCCGCTATCACAGGTTTTCGGCGAACAACAGTTACCGTCAGACGAGTCAAGAGCTGTTCAATACGTACTCCAGAACTTGCGGCTCGATTTTGCCATGCTGTCTGGAAGCTCTGTCTCAGCGGTTAGCCTCAGCTTACTCGGTAGACGAGTTGATTGATCGTTTTACGCTTTTGCCGCTCTACAAACCTTTTGTGAACGGTGCAAGATACAGCGCCGCATGTATTTCCATGGCTGGAAACTCCGGAACAGGCTTGAAGATGAGTCTGGGCATCACCGCCTCCGGCTTCTTGAAGCATGCGTCATTCAGGTATTGCGAATGCTGCATCTCCGAAGATACCCGTGATTGCGGCTCGCCATACTGGCATCGGATTCACCAGGCGATCGGCACATGCACCTGTCCACAGCATGGTATCGTGCTCCGCGAAATGACATTTCCGGGTGGTGGGGACTGGCGTTGCATGCTGCTTCCGGGAGAAGCATTGGGATTACCAGTCATAGATGGCCAGGGTAAATTTGCTGCTGATGCTGTGAGTGGCATGCAGCTATGGGGACTTGAACATCCTTCCGACGCCAAAAGATTGCTGGACGAAAGGCTTTTCAGGCACCGTCTAGACGAGATGGGGTTCCTAAAGTCTGGCCGGATTAAAGAGCGCGCCTTGAAGGATTATCTGATGCCACGACTCCTTTGCAGCCCCGCTGCGAAGGAGTTTCACGAGGTCAGAGAATCCTGCGACTGGGCCTTGGCAGTGTTGCGCTCCCGTGAGGCTGTCGTACAGCCATTCAAATTCTATTTCCTGTGCTGGCTTCTCGGGATGGACGCTGAACAGCTCCAGTCCTTTCGTCCGCAGACGGATACAAGTATGACGGAGGCGTCTAGGTCGAGTAATACGTTGAGTATTGTAAGCACCTGCGCGATCGAGGCGCACCGCGCAGCGTTCTCCGATAGCTCTGCGGCGAGGTGCCATGACAAGCCCGGATATGGGTGGCTTTACCGTCATGACAGGGCTTGGTTAGCGCAGTATGTGTCATCCCACCCTTTCCCCAGAGCGAGCACGAAGTTGGTCGATTGGGGAGCTCGGGACCTGGGGCTTGCCCAGGATCTGTTAGCTGCTCGAGATAAGATATTGTCTGCGCAAGGTAAACCAATAAGGATTACCCGCGCCGCGCTGAACAGATCTGTGGCCCATCATCATGACTTTTTGAGGACGCCTGAAAAGTTTCCAACAAGTATCACGTTGATGAACAATATGCTTGAGTCTAATCATGATTATCAAACTCGTAAAATCAGGTGGGCGGTGAGGCACTACTTGTTGCCTGAGAGAACTGCTATCAGCGTTGTATATCGATGTGCTGCTATTAGAATATCATACGTAGCTGACGAAGAAGTGCTGGAAATTCTTTCCACCGAATAAGACATCAATTTGCAATTTCGCACTTCCAGCGGGCGATGCTGTTAGCATACCTCAGGGCTGACACGTCCTTTTGCAACTGGGCCCTGGCGGATTCATTCGCCAGCAGATGTAAGTATCTTTCAGCGGTCCCGCAACCAAGGAATGCTTGAATAATTAAGGTGTCGTCAGAGGTAGCAATCCAAACTCCGTTCATCTTTCTACCGCCGAGCTCCGATTCGGCCGCTATATAATCATCATTCTCCCTCTCCTCACCGGAATATTTTAAAAACAAGCTGCTGCCTACAATCCACTGAGTGCTGTGGCGTTTGGGTTGGGTGCCATCATACCCAAGAAGTCCTGCAACGAAACCTGCATGCAGATGTTTTAGGGAGCCTGGTTGGCGGGATATATTTTTATACGATAGGCTGCATACTCCAAGCTGGGAGAGTTTGTGATAACGAATCGGAATCAAGCATTTGGGGCAGGTTGTTATTAGCTCAGCGCCATGAACGCTGCATATTTGAACAGACATTTGTACATGGCTGCGGTGTACGTATGCTGTTCCATAATTTTCATAATCATTAAGTGCGCAGTCAGGACATATCTTTTTCCAGATTCTCGGTGTTACTACCGTATTGCTATTAGATCGTCCTAATGCTTTAGTCATGGGGAACAGGGTATTATTCAATAAAATTTCTGTTGCTATTTTCTGCTCAATCATCCAGTTTGGGTATTCAAATAGTGCGTGCGTCCTGTATTCCAATTTATAACCAGGAGCTCTACTATAACCTTTCCTAGGAATAGCTTTAATTATGAAGTCAGCAGGTACGAGAGTTTTGATGCCGAGCATCTCATTCCCTCTTTGCAGCGCTGACGCCACGTACTCTCCAGGTAATGGGGTAAAGATTCTCATTATTTTTGGGTTTCAGCCATATCAGTAGGACTGCGCACATGTCAGCCGACTATGATACCCATTCCCGATCGGAACGATAAATAACTCTTTTTTGAGCGCAGTCTCTTGGGACTAAGCACCCAAGCGAGCGTGGTCCATTGGACTGACTGACGAGGTCACGTGATACCAGGTTAAGTGGCCAGGGGTTCAGGTCCGGGTGATTTTTTCCGGCGATCTCGTGTTGACTCGACTTTCCCTGCCCCCAAAACCTGATCAAGCGCTGATGAGAGAAGATTCTTTGTAAGCGTCCGACAAACTCACCTTCCGAACTCAAGCATTAAGGGCGATGGTGTCCGCGTATGTTTAAGCGGACGCGATCACCCTTATCGCCAGGATTTCCATGCGCCAACGAAGTTCTTATCCCAAACCGTTCAAGGCCCAAGTCGTTCAGGAATGCCTGCAACCTGGCGAAACAGTGCCCAGCGTTGCCATCAGCCACGGCATCAACGCCAATGTCATTTGCAAATGGATGCTGCTCTACCGAGATCTACCCGCAGCACCATCGCTGCCGGCATTTATCTCGCTCACGGCTGCACTCAAACGGCCAGCCGAATCCTCAGTGATTATCGAGCTGCCCTTGGCTTCAGTGGGGGCCTATCTGACTTACGCAAGGTTGGCGTACGCTTACACTCAGGCGTCCTCTGGTTCATATTTGCGCGGTGTGATTTCTGGGTATGAATGCCTACCTCGCGGAAATGGCTCAGAGTGCAGAAGCTGGGGCTGAAGAATCTAATTCGCAGTGGCGCGATGAGTGCGAATCTGGGGTTTATAGCCCCGGCTTCTTCAAAATCGAGCAGAGATATTTTAGCTTCAGACGTCGACCTGCTTATTTGACCTGTTGGCGCTGATACCGAGTTGACCCAGCTGCCGAGATATCGCTGAGCCATTCTGACTTCGTGCAGTCTATTGTCTTTGCTGGATTTGAGCCGATTGGACTTGGGTCATTCTTGCGTCGGCACCTGGGGCAATTCCGCATCAGCGCCAACACTCCAGGTCCAACCACCGAAAACTCAGCACAGCCAATGATTCGCAAGAAATCAGATAGATCGGTGACACCTCAGCACTTGGTTCAATTCGACATTGGCGCCAACATGTCTATGCACTTGGGTGCTACCCCAGGCGGGGCAGCCTCCGACTTACTTCGGTAGTGCACCAACAGAAAACTTACGATGCATTTGCAGACGGTTTGATGGACTGATGGTGACGCGGTTACCCGCAAAGAGCATTCCCAGTTCCTTCGCGCGCTCCCGGCTATCGACTTCGGCTGCTACTGCCGCTTGCATCAGATCAACCAAACTCTTCTGCTTAGCGGCTTGCTGCAACGAAATTCTGAGTGTCCTGATAAAAGCGTGGACTTCCGCAAGGGGGACCTGACCATTGAGCCACATACCAACTGCCAGCATGCTTGGCCGGAGAGCAGCCCATTGAGGTGCTACGGCTGAGGTACATGCGCTGGCCAATGCGACCAAGGTAACTATCGCCTCGGCAAATCCAACTTGGCTTCCATCAGCACACTCCCCATCATCCTCAACAGCACCTTTGAGAATTGCCAGATGGGTGTCAAGGCTAAACGCTTTCAATGCTGGATGGCGTTTGAGCAGAGGCGGTACCTGGGCTTGGAGGTGCCCAGTTTCCTCAGCCAAATCAGAATCAACGGCTTCAAGGATGGTAAGTGCACACTGATCGATTCGATCTGCGCTAACTTCCTTCAGAATGAGACCAAGAATAGCCTCAGTCTCCTCCGGGTCCTCAAGCGCGGTGCGTGCCTCGCTGATATCACGGTCGATCTTCTTGCAAAGCCGTTCTGTGAACTCAACCGTCTTGCGTGGCAGGATCTCTTTTGGACCATGTCGATCCATAAAACTGAGTCGCTCGCTAGAAGCAGCAGAGCCCTGCTGCAATGGCAGCAGCAGAGGGAAGTCCGATTCGTCTAACCATTTGAACGCCCGGATATAGCCTTGGTACAGCCGGGAAAAACTGGAAATCTTTGGAATCGCAATCTCACCATCGATAGCCCAAAGCTTGGAAGTGGTTTTGCCAACATGGATCGTGGCGGAGCCGCAGAGTACACCCTGCAGAACACTCAGGCTGGCGGTGTCAACCGAAGGCTGGGTTGTGTAATCAGGAACGCGCAGTTGGGGAGAGCAGTACTCCCGTGAGGTGAAAACAGGTTCGTCACATCCCACATCCACCGGAAAGAGGAAAGGGGCGTCCGACGATATATTTACGCTACCAGCGAAATTATCGGGATTGTCAGTCAGAAGGTTGATCTTTCCCTTTTTGACCTCGCTGTCGGTGTAATACAGCTTAGGGATCACTGCATTGAGTCCGCGATGGTAGAGCACGCGTCCGATGTAACAGCCCTCTGCGTTGTAGAGCGCGATGACGTCATGGTTGGGGACCTCGATGTCGTCATTGTGCATGTCATGCAGTGGCTGCCATGCGTTTGGGATGAGTTCGTGACGAAGGTAGCGGTCGACCGCTTCCTCAGCATCGACCGCACCCTCAACGCTACGCTCCCCCCTCAGTGCGCGCCCTTTCGTATTGACGATTGCCTGGAAAATAGCCTCTAGCTTGGACCACATGAACGCGTAGCCACCGCTCCGGACGAGTAGGTCGTATGGGGGCGCGCCGGCGTCAAGCAGCTGCTGCGTCAAGATAGGTGAATCGCTTATGGAGCTGGGAAGTTCACAGGCGATTAATTTCTTGCCCGGGTTTGCGCTATCGAAATCCAAAGTTGAGGACTCCGCAAGCTTTTCCACTGTCAGGGAATCGATGTCCAGGGTACGCAGCTTTGATGTCTTGACCGCTTGGAACGCAGTCAAAAGGGAGATGCCCAACATACCCTTGAGGTTGCTGGCTAGAGTAAGAGAGATATCGTCACGGGTGATTGTGCCAGGTTCAGGAAGTGGGTCCTTGCCGGCTTCAGCTTGCATGCTATGGGTGTTGGCGTGGCCGAATAGGCCAGGTGTTTTGACATTGATCTCTTGATGATCAACGGCATCACCGTGAATGTAAGTCAGGATAGCGCGGGTAATGTCATTCGGGCGTTTGCGTTCAATATCGCGTTTTGTGAGGCAGACTCTGCTCATGGGATTCTCCGTAATCGTAATAAACCTACCGCGAGAAAAGCTCGCCGTAGCTGGTTCAACGCATGAGTCGCTAGCTAACCCGTTGCGCAGAACTCCGATTGGAGAACAGTGCGAATGTCGTAACGGGGATGAACAACGAAAAATTAAACAGTCTCTAGAGATCGACTCGGGGCGGTGCTAGCAGCCCCTGTTCAAGACCTTTCTAGAATATGCAGATTCGGAGGATGCATGCAAGCCTCTCGTTTCACAGGAGAGACGCAAACCATTGCAACTGCATAGAGAGACGTGCTGTCCTAGCAGAGGGAACAAGCTGTTTGGTGGGCAGATGAGAATGGCCGCAGCCTGTGAACCGGCGCACACCATGCCTGCCATGATGAGGCCAAAGATTGTTTATGATCGCCTCAGTCGCCGCAGTTTGCAGCCTTGACCAACGCAATGGCAGTGTCCACAGAGAGGTCCAACGCTTCACTGGCAACTTTGGCTCAATGGGTGGGTGTGACTGGGGTGCAGCTGCAACCTCTGGTCGATGCACTGCGCGACGTAGCGCTTGGGCAACAGGTTGTTCATGCCGATGAAACACCCGTGCAGATGCTCGTGCCGGGCTCAAAGAAAACCCACCGCTCCTATGTTTGGGCCTACGCCACCAGCTAGTTCTGCGAAACAGCAGCTGTTGTTTATGACTTCAGCCCCAGCCGCGCTGGTGAACATGCTCGCAACTTCCTGCAAGACTGGAAAGGTAAACTGGTCTGTGATGATTTTGGCGGCTACAAGGCCAGCTTCGCACTCGGCGTGACCGAGATCGGTTGCATGGCCCATGCGCGGCGCAAGTTCTTCGAACTGCACGCGACCAACAAGAGCACGCTCGCCGAACAGGCCCTGCGCTACATCCAGTTGCTTTACGAAATCGAGAGTGAAGTGCGCGACCTGGAGCCGGATTTACGGCGCCGAATACGGCAAGAAAAAGCCGTACCGGTGATGGATAGGCTGCATGCCTGGATGATGGCCCAGCGCGATCTCGTGCCTGAAGGCTCAGCCATCAGCAGAGCACTGGATTACAGCCTGAAACGCTGGGCAGCGTTGTCGCGCTACCTCGATGACGGGGCCGTACCCATTGACAATAATTGGTGCGAGAACCAAATCCGACCGTGGGCGTTGGGTCGCAAAAACTGGCTCTTTGCAGGTTCGCTGCGCAGCGGCAAACGGGCGGCGGCGATTATGAGTTTGATCCAGTCTGCGCGGCTCAATGGCCATGATCCGTACGCATATCTGAAGGATGTCCTTACGCGCCTACCAACGCAGCGAGCGAGTGAAATTGATCAGTTGCTGCCGCATAGGTGGCAGCCGGCCTAATCACGCAAGGCGTGATGCCCGGACGCATACCTCTGGATTCAACGCTTGCCGCTAAACTGCTCTGCCATTAACACCAGAGTTGATTGCACGAGCGCACTATGACGGTGTGGCGCGATTCTTCGCTCGTGAACGCAAGTGTAGCGCTGCAGTGCTCATGCTTAGCTACCAGCGGAAATATCCAAATATATCCTGTTGGCTATAATTTATAGTCGACAGGATATATTTGGATATGCGTAGGCGTTCCGGGAACACACCTTCCGGACTCCAGCGTTAGGGACGATGATGTCCGCGTATTTCTACGCGGACGCGATCGCCCTTATCGCCTGGCTTTTCATGCGCCAACGACGCTCTTAGCCGAAACCGATCAAAGCCCAGATCGTTCAGGAATGCCTGCAACCCGGCGCGACCCTCTCCAGCGTTGCCATCGCCCATGACATCAATGCTAATGTCATCTGCAAATGGATGCCGCTCTACCGGGATTAGTCAGCTGCAGCGCCGCCTGCGTTTGTTCCGTTGAAGGTTTCGCCTAAACGGCGGACTAGGGCACTGGCGGTCATTGAGATACTCGTTGGCGAACTATCAATCACGGTCAAATGACAAATTCCCCATCCTGAGTGATGCGCACGCTTTGTGCGTGAGCTTGCCAAATGATCCGCATCGACGCCATCTGGTTCGCCATCGAGCCCATGGATAAGCTTGCCGGCACCAAGACCGAGTTGGCTAGGGTGCATAACCACCTACAACGCTACTTAAACAACTCAGATCGCTTAACCACGTAGCCCACAGGCTTTTTTTGCTTTTCGATAACACCCTCTTCAACGAGGCGCTGAAGCCATGCCTTTGCCTGCCCATTTGTCACGTCTAAAGCCGCAGCAATATCAGCATCTTTTGTCGGGGTTATCAGTAGTTTTTTAATCAGATCTCTTACCGTAGCAAAAAGTAAATCCGCGTGATCCACTTGTACCCTCGGGAAGGAATCCATTACTTCAGACACAACTTTCAACGTTGGCTCAACAGCATCTCTGCCGACGCTATTACTTATAGGAAGTAGAGGTTCACATGACGCTTCTAACGAAGTCTGCGACTCAGTCATTGGCTCAGACACCGACAAGCTCTCTATTTCATCAGCGGACGATAATGAGAGTTTTGGTTGCTGAGGCGCGTCTGTGCTAGAAACCTTGATCGCAAATATTTGGTTAAAGGCTTCGACATCCTGAGGATTCGGCCAAAGTATCGCCCCCCGATTACCCAAAGCATCAAGGCCGGTAGAGGACTCACCCGTTGATCGAATAAATACAGGCACATACTGGAGCTTATCCAGCTGCTCCACAGCACCAGCCCATGTCCCGCCTTTGTTATGGTCCGTGTTCACGACCAAGGATGCATCGGCCAGCGCATAAATGAGTTTATTACGCTGCATAGCATGACCAACGTTGAAGCCGGCATTAGGATCATAAGCAGAAACAAGAACTAATTTTCCATCACGCAAGGAATTCCTTTCCTCACGACTCATGGCAGTTCGCTCTAAGTTTTCCGCTAGAACACCAATGACCTTGCCACCCGACTGCAATGCACCCCGCATTGCAGCCAGATCAGCCCCCCTAGCCCCTCCCGATATTAGTGTTCTGTTGGCACAAGCTGCCAGCCCTCCGATGGACATGGAGTAGTCGACTAATGCGTCGTCGATTTTCCTCGACCCGACGACAGCGAGCCCACCCGATTCAAGCAGCGAAATATCTCCACACCCGTAAAGCACTGCTGGCGCATCAGCACGAAGACGAGCTTTGAGACGTCGCGGATACTCAGGGTCAGCTCGACTAATGACCCAGATAGCCCGTGTCTGCCACCGCTCGACTACCTGGCTCAACAAGAAGCCCCGTCCCAGCAGCCGTTGTAGTCGACTTTCATCTGCTATTGGCCGACATAAACGAAGAATCTCAGTGGATTCCGCGGTAAGAAGATCGGCAGGTTGTTTCTGGATCTGGTGTAAATGACTAGCTAAACGCTTGTATTCGGCAGGCGATAGTAGGTCTGGCGATTGCAAGCCACGTCCAACAATTAGTGGTGCCGTAAGCAACAGTATCGCCTGCGTATTGGGTGAAAGAGGTGACATCATTCATCGTGGCCAGTTAGTGAAAGGGCCATAGGCCAAACCTCATCGCAACCGGCTTTTCGTAACAGCCAAGCTGCGACAGTTAGAGTCCATCGAGAATTGACGATGTCGTCAACCAAGAGCACCGGTCCCGCGTGAATTATCTGATCGATTTTAAGCGACCCATCAATGTTGCGGGCCTGCTGAGTAGAGTTTGCCATGGTTTTTTGCTCCGGCCTGTCCTCCGTCTTCGCGAGAACATTGTAAAAAGGTAGGCCTAACGCACTGGCTAGCCTTTTTGCAAAATTGGGTACGATCTCTGGATGCTTCAGAGACGGAATCGCAGCAACCCATTCCGGAGCGGGAGTTGGCCGCCAGTTTTTAATCATTTCGACACATGCCTGAACAAGCTCATCGGAAAAATAGCCGTCAAGATATCTATTATCTCGCACAATTCTGCCCCAACCGGAGTCTCCCCATATACAAAGAGCCTTACCGGGCTGGGCTTGAAGATTGGCCGGAATAAGCCCCCTTACGCCATACAGCGGCATTCCGCCGTCAGGCCACTTTTTGCGAGGCTCGATGGGAAGACTAGTACGCCGCAGGAAGGCGACCGCAGCTTTGACCAAACCAACGCTCACTGTACTGGGCAATGGAGGTAGAGCTGGCTTCTTGCCCGTACCGGGGACTCCGTCCAGTGCATCAATCAAAAACGCCATATGTTGGCCGAATGGTAATCCGACATAGTCCCTCATTTGTTGGTGCTCACCCTGTCGCAGCGAAGTAAGCCGCTCTGCGCGATCCCAAAAGCTTTGATTGAGGTTTGCCGCGGTAAGCTGCCACTTAGCACCTTGTTTAGCTATAGGCGCTGGCGCCTCCAGCGAAAGCAACGCCACAGTTTTTTCGACCCGGCCCTTACTCAAATTGACTTTGCTGAGCAGCTCCGGGACAGATAAACCATCAGGTGCATCTTCAAGCGCACCTAGAACCTCCGCGACCTCCTCTTGCGTCGGGAAAGCGCTACGGATAAACCAATCGGTGATTTCAGTCTCCTCCTCACCACTGAGTAGCACACCGTAGGCAGCATCTAACGCACGCCCCGCACGACCAACTTGCTGGTAGTAGGCGACCACGGAACCTGGCATCTGATAATGGATCACAAATGCTAGATCGGGCTTGTCATAACCCATGCCCAACGCCTGTGTCGCGACAAGAGCCTTGACTTCATTGTTAGACAGGGCAAGCTCAAATTCCTCCCGACGATCACCAGTCTGCCCTGTATAGGCTTCGACGTTAAAGCCTTGAGATTTCAACCATCCCGCTACTAGCAGAGCATCTCGCACGGTCAATGTGTAAATAATGCCGTGCCCATTCAATGCGGCCAACCTTTCAGCAAGCCATGCAAGACGCTCCTCTTGGCGAGGAAGGCGGATGGTTTGTAACGAAAGCGATGCACGATTGAGATCTCCACAGACAACCTCAATGCTGGGACCAAGCACCGCCTTTAAGTCATCCATAACCCGATTGTTTGCCGTGGCGGTGGTAGCAAGCAAACGAAGGTTGGGGGGCATAATTTTGACCATCCGCTCCAGTAATCGATAGTGTGGGCGGAAGTCGTGCCCCCAATCGGAGATGCAATGCGCCTCATCGATAACTAGCAGGGAGATTCGTGCAGCGACCAGGGCCAGAACCTGGGTACGGAAACGCTCATTAGCGAGGCGTTCGGGCGATATCAGGAGGATATCAATGCCACCAGCAATAAGCTGGCCTTCAATCGCAGCCCAATCCTCCCTGTTGTCTGAGTTAATCGTGGCCGCTCGCACACCCATTCGCTCTGCCGCTACAACCTGATTTCGCATCAAAGCTAGTAATGGCGAGATCAGTAACGCGGGTCCAGCGCCAGCCTCCCTTAGCAGCTTAGTAGCAATGAAATATACGAAGCTCTTACCCCAGCCGGTTTTCTGAACGACTAACAAGCGCTCCTTACCTTCGACGATGTGGCGTATAGCTTCTTCTTGGCCATCCCGGAAGGTAGCATCGAGTCGTCCCGAACCTAAACGCAGGAGCTCCAAAGCACGCGCTGCATTATATTCCATGGTATTGCTCTCCATTTACCGTCAGATAGGTGACTGCTGATCCGCTGAGCAAGGTTCGAGTCATCCACTTTTCTCAATCCGCTAACTCGCAACGAACGGAGGGCAGGAGCCCCTCACCGCCTCGCATACCCTATCAGAGCGTGTCGGACGGTGCAGGCCACTTCGAGCAGCATTTTTTTGCGAGGAGTGCCTGCATGCCGAATGCGGTACCGAACCCATGGTAGAAGGCGGATGACCTCTCCCTAAAAAGCCCACGACCACTGGAAAAGTCATTGGAGGGGTCGCGGTAGGGACGGCAGTTACCTGCGGCACCCCGCACAGATCCGAACGTGCGGAACTACCGCAATGGCTCCTGATACCTATGGGGCAACGCCAAGTCGGCAGATGGATCAATTCTGCATCAGCTATAACGCGATGATAGGCGTCGGCTCACAATTGGCGTGCACTAGCGCCATCATAGGTGGATTGCTAGCCCTCGGTCGCTGTCGAGGCAGAGCTTGTGGATGCGTTCAAGCTACTATCGATACTTAGACCAACCCGGGCGGCCATCAAGTTCTTCCAGAAACCCGTCTTCGTCATGGACAGCCCGATAGCCGCTCGACACTGGACTGTGATCAAGCTCATCGAAAATGAGGATGGACTGAGTTTGTTTGGTCGGTAGGTGATAGGTGGCTTGCTCGAAGCAAGCGAACCGACGAGCATCATCACTATGGCTCCAATCAGTGCCCTCGGTATCCGCCTCATACAGGCCACCGATCCCAGCTCTGAACGCCTTGGCTGCGGCGGAATTTTGAGGAAGCGGAATACCTCGGTTGATCCACACTCTCGATTCACGAAGGGCCTTCGAACCGATGGAATATTTGACCACGCCATCTTCTGCGACGACGAATGCTAGGTGACCATTCGAGGCTTGAGCAAATCTGGAGGCAATGCATGATCGGGAGGCTTGGAACTGCTCAGCCAAATCGGCAAGATGCTCCAAGCTGAAGTCCTTTTCCTCCGCAAGTGGTTGGATCAACCCCCAAGGAACCAAGCACTCCGCAGCGAAGATGTCACAGAGCACCTCCTCCTCGTGGCGCCCCGTGAAGCGCTCCAATTCATCAGCTGGAACTTTCTCGCCATGCTTGGATGGGAGCTCAAGAACGTGGTGCGCGATCTCGTGCAGGATAGTGAAGCGCTGGCGCAGTAAGCTGTCTCTTTCGTTTACCCATATGAATTTCTTTTCGCCGCGCTTGAATGTGCTACCTGCTTCACCATCCTCCAAGTCTTTGCGAGAAACTTTGAAGCCTAGGGATTGGGCGAGCGCCTCTACATCTACTGGCGCTGAAGTGACGCTCGCATCTCTAAGCAGTTTACGAGCTCGAGCCACTACAACAGTTTCGTCCATGAAATCCCTCTCTAGTCCATTTCCAAGAGCATATTGATTCGCTTGAGCCAGGCTTCTTTCGTGGTGGGGCGCCCGCCTCGGAAGCTCATTGATGCGGCGTCCTCCAGGACATCCCACGGGAGATCTACGCGGGAAGTCATCAAGTCATAGAGCGCATCGTCGACGGTTACTGACTTAGCCAAGAGACGAAACACCTCACCCTCTCGCTTATCTAGCTCGAGCGCATGGCTCAGGCGCGCGACGACTTCGTCTGATGGCGCTGCCCGATCTCCTTTCTCCAATCTCCAGATGTAAGCGTGATCCAAGTCGCCTGCACGCTTTTCCAAGTCCCGAAAACTCAGCTCTTTTCGTTCACGCATGGTAGCGATGAACCCGGCCAAATCCATTTTTTTCTCCAACCTATTGCAATGCCCAGACGGGCGGGAGTAGTCTGTTGCCTAGACAGACAACAGCTCGCGATTCATCACTCATGATAAGCGGGTTTTTTTTGAAGTCCAATGTTGTCTGGCTGGACAACGACTCCCGGGTCGTTTTTTAAGATCGGTGGTGTTGTCTGCCTAGGCAACAGCTCATTTGGTTCGGATGCGAGGATTTTTCCCTATGTCACAGTTGAACGATTTTGAGGTTGAGGACGTGGCCGCCGCCGTCTTGGCGGGCCGCGCGGTACGGGATCACGGCCCGTACAAAATCGAGCTCGGCAATGATGCTCTGGAATACCGGCCACTGGTGATCGCTGATCCTGTTCCAACCGGGCAGCAAGTATTGGAGGCTGCGGAGCTCCGTCCGGTGGACGAGTACCTGCTGTTTCAGGTTCTCACCAACGGCCACTTGGAGCTGCTCAGCCCTAGTGAAACCAGTGACTTGCGCCTGGCCGGCATCGAGAAGTTCCTGGCATTCAAGAGCGACCGTACCTTCCGCTTCTTCATCGATGGACGTGCGCAGGACTGGGGCGCTCAGCGCATTTCTGGTCGCACCTTGAAGCAGTTGGCAGGCGTGGATGCTCAGAAATACGACATCTTCCTGGTCATCCCGGGCGATGACGATGAACTGATTGAGGATCGTGATCTGTTCGACTTGGCGCGCCTTGGTGTCGAGCACTTCGCAGCGGTGGAGATCAACATCAAGGTCTTCGTCAACACGCTGCCTGTGTTCATCCACTCCCGCAGCCTCACCTACTGGGAAGTAGTGCGGCTTGCCTACCCGGAAGCTGAGCCAGGCCCGAATGCCCATTTCACCGTGACCTTTGCCAAGGGGCACGAAGGGAATTCTCTCACCAACCTGGTCGATGGCCAACACGTCCGTATCAAGAAGGGGATGCACTTCAATGTCACACCAACTGATAAGTCGTAGTCCTTACCTCCTGCGCTTGCGCAATGAAGGGTACAACTTGGACACCAAGGAGGGTTACCTCTTGGTTCGGGACGTGCCCTACGTAAATGCTCAGCGCCAGGTTTGCAAAGGCGTGTTGGTCATGGCGCTGAATCTGGTGGCTGATGTTGCGGGCCAACCGAGCGACCATACTGCACATTTCATTGGTGACTGCCCTTGCGATTCGCAAGGGCGTCCCCTCGAGCAAATTATCAACAACAGCAATCTGAATTCGCTGTTGCCAGATCTGGTCGTGAACCATTATTTCTCGGCCAAGCTCCGCAGTGGCAACTACGCCGATTACTTCGAGAAGGTCTCGATCTACGTTTCGATTCTGAGTGGCCAGGCGGAAGCGCTTGATAACTGTGTTACCGCGAAAACCTTCGCGCCTATTCGGTCGGAGGTTGAAGAGACTGTGTTCACTTACACCGACACGGCGTCAGCACGTGCCGGCATCGGAACGCCTACTGAGAGGTTCAAAGGACTGAAGGTCGCAATCGTCGGACTCGGAGGTACCGGTGCTTACATCCTGGATCAGGTTGCGAAAACGCCGGTGGCAGAAATCCATCTCTTCGATGGTGATGCACTCCATCAGCACAACGCGTTCCGCTACCCGGGCGCTGTCACCTTCGCCCATCTCGAACGGGGGATGATGAAGGTAGAGTACCTGCACGAGGTGTACGGTGAGATGCATCGCAATGTCGTTCCTCATGTGTGCATGATCACAGCAGGAAATATCGCTGAGCTCCGAGCCTTCGACTACGTGTTCCTCAGCGTCGACAACACGGCGGTTCGTGAGCTAGTGGTGCGGGAGCTTCGTGGTACTGGCACCTCACTGCTAGACGTTGGAATGGGCGTTCACTTGGTAGGAGAAACGCATCAGGTTTGGGGCACTTGCCGAGTCACGACACTCACACCTGGGCATCATGACCACGCCAATCGCACCATGCCGCTGACCGAGAACGCTGGGGAGGATGTCTACCGCTCGAACATTCAGATTGCTGATCTGAATGCCCTCAACGCGGTACTGGCGATTGGTACCTGGAAACGGCTGTGTGGTTTCTACGTCGACAACGTCCAGGCTGATCACTTCACCTACTCGACCAACCTGAACGAGATGGGCAACAGCGAGGAGCGCCCATGAGCATTAAGAGCCTCACGCCTCAATTCGTGGAGCATTTCCCGGAGAGGCTAGAGGCGGGTGAGCTTTACTTGGCAATGGAGTTCGCGACTGCAGCACACCTGTGTGCCTGTGGTTGCGGCAACAAGGTGATCACACCGTTCTCTCCAACCGACTGGCAGATGTCATTCGATGGCCAAACGGTGTCGCTCAAGCCTTCTATTGGCAATTGGACGTTCAAGTGCCGCTCACACTACTGGGTTCGCTCTGGCAGCATCGAGTGGTCAGGTGATATGTCCCAAGATGCAATCGATGCAGGGCGCAGACGTGACAAGCAGGCGAAGGCACGACTGCAAGCCAATCGACCTAGTGATGATGCAATCCGCCAACCAACTCCAGTCGTCCAAGCGCAACTCCAAGCGCCATCGCTGCTCGGAAAGCTGAGGAAGTGGCTGAGAATCTGATGATTTTAGCGGGCGTCCCGATCTGATAACAAAGGAGGGCTTAGTCAATAAGGCGTGAGCCCCATTCCTTTAACAGCTCGTTTGCCATGCCTACGCCGACACAGTGAGTTGAGGGGTGTGAAAATAGGCGCGGCTCAACGCCAGGACTATTTTCCATTGGTCGTCACGAATGCCGTGCCCGAAAATCAAACTAGCTCAGCTAAATGGCTTTCATAGCCGGGTATCCAAGCCGCAACATGTTGGATGACAAACTCTCACAGTGGCAGGTACGCTCGGCGCTCTACCCTAGGACAACTGGTATCGCCCATTCGAACGAGCAGGCTATCCAGTCAAAGCAGGAGCGCTTATCCATGCTAGACACCACTCTTTCTGATCAACAAGTGATCGACACCTTCCTTCTCCAGATCTTGGAAAACGAAGCCAAAGGCGTGCTTCAGGATCTGCTCGCTCAGCCCACTCTAGCCATGCAGTTTCTTTTCTTTTCAGAAGAGGCAACCCGAAAGGCCATCAAGCATGTAGTGGGAATTTTTGACGAATGCTACCGAGCAGGGCAACTGAAGGTTGCCATGAGCCATGAAAATGGCTGCCTTTACGGTTATGCGTTGCTGTTCGTTCATCCAGACCCAAACGTTCCACGCTATTGTCACAAAATCTTTGTTTTCCCAGATTTTCGCGGCCACGGTATAGGCTCACAGATTCTCAATGCGCTGATCGACGATCCGCGCGATACCGCCCTGTTGTGCGGCTATGACCTGGTAGATTTTTACGAGAATGCTGGACTTGAGCAAAAAGGTGCATTCGCGGCTCCTGGGAAGCAGCACGGATTTGCCCTAACTCAAGGAATGTACGCAGACCTGGTTGTGATGGGCACACCAGGAGCAAGTGTGGCGGCAGGTGTATTCATGCTCAACGATGACGACGTAAAGGCCCTATTGGCATGCGCGTGACTCACCTAAGCCAGCCTGAAAAAAAGCGCCACCTGATGCAATGCATGAATTGCTGATCAAAGCAGGCATCAGAGATGTCTCCAAACGTGACGCTCGTGCCAATGAGAGATTGCTGAACCTAATGAAGTACATCCTGTTTTTCGTTGCTGCCGCATCGACTGTATGGCAGCTGAGTTTCCAAAACCATTCTTGGTGGAGTTTTTTTCTGCTGTCAGCGATATCCGTCTCATGGATTCTCGGCACGGTATACACATATGACTGTATCCAAGCTTTGACTGGACGAAGCTCCCCCTATTACAGGGAGTTTTATGGTGAGCTAAAGAAAGATTTCTGTATAGCACTACTTAGTGGCTTATCACTTACATTCATTATAAACATCTCTTCGGCGGTTTACAGCCTGTCAAGCATTGACATAGCTTTTGCTGGCTTTCCATTTTTATTGTTAAGCGTGTATGACAGCTTTGCGTTGCAAAAACGAAAGATTGTCGGTGTTCGACTTCCTAAGTCCATGACTCGCTCCATGATTGGACTTCAGCTTTTCATCATAGGCGTATTTATCTATTACCTAATACAAATCAGCTCCAGTGCATTCGCGCCCGGAGAATCCCTGTGGATTCAGATAACGCTCTTATTGACTGCCCTATGTCTTTGTGTGTTTTCACACCAGATGGTCTTCATTCTTACAAAACAGAGAATGGAGATCTCCCCTGCGATACTTGGAATATTTGAAAGTATTAAAATGAGCAAAAGCGTTTATAGGCAGGCTGGCGAAATGGCAGAGCAGTGGAATAAAATTGTATTTGATAAGAAGCTAGAGCAGCGTAAGAAAAAAGCTAAAAAGCACAAGCGCTGAAATATCCGGGCTGCTGTACACCCACCATGTAATGGCCGTAGCCACTGACCCGTTTCTCATGGGGACCGGCCACCGCTTTGTCCAATACTCCGCTCCCGAGAAAATCCCGTTTAGCGGATGCCATTGGAAATGGACTGCTCCGCGAAAGCATTCAGCGATGTCCCTCATCCACGAAGGGAGACGGTAACTGAACAGCCTTATGGACAATCTTCACGCTCTGCGTTAGGGACCATGACTAACTGCCCCCAGTTGGATTGCAATTTCAGAGGCGTCCGAAGAGCATAAGCAGATAACCGGTGACAGCCTGCCCTGCGCCTCCACCGATGTCTTTCAGCCACATATGGAGCAACAAATGTACTGCACCCATTGCAGCGCTTCCCACAGCGAGCTTGATCGGTTCTGCAGTCAGTGTGGAAAAAGCCTTGCTGACTCGACCCAGCACTACATATCCACTTCCGGCGACCGCAGCTTCAACTCTGGTCAACATAACGTCTTTACCGGCAATACGATCAATCTGGAACCCAGTCGAAGTGATCCCGAGCCGCAGGCCTGCATTGATCGAGTCAAAACTCGCCCTCTGACGGTCGCAGGGCATCCGATCAAAGCCGCTTGGATAACGTTCTCAGGCGCCCTTGGAATGGTGGGAAGTATCGCCAGTATCTGGAGCGTATGGCAGTCGACAACCCAGTACTTCTTGATATTCCTGATGGCATTCAGCATGGTAACTCTAGTGGTGGGCATGGGTCTGAGCCGTCAGCGTTTTACACGACTGTCTCAATTTCTCACTATCGAGTCGAACAAAGCAGGCGATGTGTTTCTGACCAAAATCGAGGGCAAATGTCCCAAATGCGACGGCGTTTTGAAGCTGCGGGATATTGGAGAAAAAGAGCAGCGAGCGACAATCGTGCGATGTACTCGAAATCCTGATCACTCCTGGCTGTTCGACCCGACAGTTCTGGGTGAGCCTGGCGTCGAAGACTCTCATTAGTCGAAGTGAGTGGCTCAGCCCATGACGGCTGTTCATAGTCGAAAAGATCAAATGGCCAGCGCGTATGAATACCATGATGTCTTAGCCTGTGCCTTTGTACTTCAAGAGCAGCGACGATGGACCCCAAGGTGCATATTCACGCTTGCGCGGAGCTGAGCGATGCGGTGACAACCCAACGAGCTCAGGCAGAGGACGTATGAATCAATACCAAGGAGCAGTATTTTTCGTGGATATGCTGGGGGTCGGCGCGCTGACGCAGAACCAGGTGACCATAGGTGAGGATGATTTCAAAGCCAGGGGAATGAGCCCATCCATTTCTCCATCAGCGAATCTATTCTGCGGGCAGCTACTTACCACATTTCGATCTTGCTTAGCAGCAGTCAGGACATCTCATAAGCAGGTCAAGATTGCTCAGCTATCTGACTGCGCATACATCTGGTCCGAGATTGTTCTCGCGGTTTTGGATGCGGCTCGCGCATTCATGTGGCAGTCAGTCAACGCAGGCCTGCTCTCTAGAGGTGGAATTTCATATGAGGAGATTGTAGAGCCAGACAAGATCAATCGCGCGATCGGCGATTTCATTTTAGGCGGTGCAGTTACTCGGGCCGTAGGGCTGGAAAAAGCGGGAAAAGGATGCAGAGTTTTTGTTGATGATTTGATCCATCGCCAGATACAAAAATCCGATGCTGTTCGCTTCAAAGATGAAGCTTTTAGCTCACTTAAGGAAGTTCTGAAGTACGGACACCATTAGGGTGACGGCGGCCATTGCCCGGAATACCAACGCCGTGCAGTTCACCACGATCACCGACTTTGTTCTGGGCGACCAAATTACCTTTGCCGGTAGCCTTGCCTTTGACAACGTCCAGGTCAATTTTGGGGCAACACCCACCAGCCTGAGTAATGCCTTGACCGCGGCGTTGCTGGGGGTGCCGAATAACACTGCGCGCTGGTTCATCTATGACTCCAATACGTACATTGTCGAAAACGCCGATGGCGTTGCAGGCTTCAGCAACGGGGATATCGTGGTCAAACTCAGCGGTACGGTAAACCTGAGCACCGCAACAGCAACGTCCGGGTCCCTGTTCGCGGGTGCGTAGCCGTCGCTGATGGTTGATCACGTACGCAATTACCTGTTACTGCTCAATGAACCGACGACTGCGACGTGTACTTCCTTTGATGTACTTAGTACCAGGTAAGGCTTGCGACTAAAGAAAAACCCCGCTTTCTCGCAAGAAGCGGGGTTTGTTTTTGTGCGCCAGGCAAATCGCGTTGCGCGCAAGCGCAACCAGCTTGGTTGTGGTGGTGACTTGGAGGTAAAAGTCCTCTAAATGAACGCTTATGGCCGATTTCTGTCTGTCGCCACCGTCAGCTTTGGTCGAATACGGTCGGTCGAGGGTGCCCGCTGTCGACCCAAAGCTGACAGTGGCGATGGGCAGAGATCGGCCAGAGGCTGCCCCTCCAGTGTGGTAGCTCCTGCCTCATAGCGGGCAGCAGTAGCCGGCTAGAATCAGGCCATGGACACGCTGCCGCCGACTTTGTAATCTCTGTGCGCGTTATATAGCTTTTTTTGGCGTCATCTCGCAGTCTCCGTTGCGTCTCTTGCGCTGTTTGAGGAATTAGCCATTGACAAGGAAGCTATCATGAGGCGCGGAAATTATCACCAGCTTATGTCGCCTACTTATAATTAGCCAAGGAATTTGGGGCATCAGAATGAATAGACCCACCGCAGCAAGATATATTCTCGGATTAATTTTCGAAGTGGCAATAAGCAAGTTAAAAAGACCACATAATGTATATTCAAAATTATCAGTAACTGCGCTAATCATAGGCGGAGGAGCTTTAGTCACACCATTCTGGCAACAAGCTGTAGAAGGCGCAGCTGTCACACTTGAACTAAAGCCCATTAGTGGGCCAATTCCTTCCATTGTATCCGGCGTCGTATTTCTTGTCCTGGCGATCTTGTTTGCTGAAATATCAAGAAGAACAGGCGGATCCACAGCAAGAGAACCATTGGTAGATACAAAGGCAGTCAGCGAACCGATAATCATCGGCAAGTCAAAAATCTACTGCTATTGTGGTTCGATTGTGGGCTTAACCGAAGCCGAGGTTTTAGTTACATCAGAGAACAGATATCTTGAACTCGGCGGGATCGACGGAACCTCGGTGTCCGGCAGGGTAAGAAGGCTGGCCGCATCGTTTCGAGTAGACGGATCGCTCAGCGCCGATCCTCTTGGAAATTTCATAGATAAATGGAAAAAGTCACAGCCTCATTCAGGCCCTTACCAATTAGGAACGACCATTGTGTCACCGCCATTTAATGCCTGTGCCGCCGGCATAAAACATATAATTCATGCCGTAGCCCTTGAAAAGCGAGACGATGGCGTCAACCTGATTGATGAGCCGTCAATCAGGAAGATTATTCAAACTACGATAAGTGAGTGCGTAAATTCTTCCTGCAAATCGGTATTCATTCCAATTTTTGGATTAGGCAGCGGAAGGATCCTCGCTGACGAAGCGATCTCAAAGACTGTTTTACCTATCATAGAGGCTATCAAGTCAAATAATGTTGCCCTAGATATCTATTTAGGAACGTACAGACTAACTGATGCCGCACAAGCGACAAGCATGATTTTGAAGCGGTCGTAGGTACTAAGCATGCCAAACATAATCATACCTCACCAAAACGGAATTGTTGGTTATACTTCTGGAGTATTCGATCTTCTGCATGAAGGGCATAGAAACTACCTGCGGGCATGCAAGGAAAGGTGTGATTTTTTAGTCGTAGGCGTTGACGTAGATGATATTGTCAAGAAAAACAAAGGTAGCAGTCGACCGTTTCAAAGTGTTGAAATTCGAATAGAATCTTTAATAAGGGAAGCTCTTGGTGATATTTTCTTCAAAAAGTCAAACTCATTTGAAGAGATATTCAAAGCAAACCATGCTCAGAAATATTTCATCTCGGACGACCGAGCTATACAAAAAAGTAGATTGGTCCTCATATCTAGCTTGGGCATAGAGCTGGTAATTATTCCTCACACAGCAGGAGTATCAACCAGTCTCACTGCCCAATTCTGCAACCCAAAAACACAGACTTAGGCTAATTCCATCTACCGGAAACCGTATCGGCGACGCTGTTTTTCAACGTTAGGCAATGACTGCTACTGGCCGAAAGCGACGGGGTGACTGCCCCGTCGCGGTTGACCGAGACGGACAGACCTACCCTGGCGCGCTTTGGACATAGAGCGTTCGGCTTATGGTCTGTAGTAAGCTTGGTGCGCAATGGCTGTTGGGGCAATTGCAGATCGGTGCAAGGCATCCGAGCTTGTTGTTTTTTACATATAGTCCGTCGACAGCGAGAATTTAATGACAGAACAGTGGCACTGGAACGAGGCAGGTGATACTGCCTACTTTTCTACCAGACGGGGTACCGGCTACAGGGTCTGTTTCTTCTATGTACCTGAATACGTAGCACCGGAGGGGGTTCCGACATGGAGCGTTTCGTTTGTGCTTCAGAAAGATAACTCTATAAAAGTTACGGGTGTCGGATCAGCACACGAAGTTTTCAAGACAGTCCGCATGATCATCGTTGACTTCTCAAAAAAACAGCCGGGCCGGGGCCTTTGCTTCTCTGCAGATGAAAGTAGCGATGCACGAGTTAGTCTTTACGCCCGATGTTCAAAGCTTCTTGCCTGCCAGCTAAACATGACAGTTCAGAGTCAGAACCGCGTTGATAGCACGCAAATCGTTTTCTGGCTTGCGCCCCGCCATGCGCTTTAGGATTTCGATAGACGCGGGGACTGAATTGCTCAGCCGATGAGTTAAGATAACTGACTCACAGAGGCTTATCTGTATGCAACTCTATATAACAGATAAGGTTTTGCGAAAAAATAAGTCCAACATTAAAAACCAAGTAAGGACCTAAGATGATTGATACGGAAGTTGAACTTGCAGAAATCGTCCCGGAAACCCTTCTCGAAAAGGTCGATATTCATCTCGCGACAAAAGCAGGCGAATACACCGCTCTGGATGTGTTTCAGAAGGACATGGTTGGTTGGCCGGAAGTCTTAAAAAAAATTGATATTCCACAAAGCATCAACTGCGATACGATAATTTCATTAGTTGAATTTCCTTCACAGCGTAATATATGGCTATTTGCAGGGTTCATTGATGTTTGGGGGCGCGCAAACAAAGGTGTTGAAGCTCGTTATCGTCACGAACTGAAAGGTTTAGTCGGCAGATTAAAATTAAAATTTAACCGAGGCGGTGCATCCAAACCCTTCCTGAAAGGTGAGAGGTATTTAGAAAATATTAGTGTGTTTGAAGTTCTGCGGAAACCCTTTAATGGAGAACCGTTTCCAGGGTATGAGAATATTCACATAAGCTTTCGCCAACTTCGAGCGCTTTCATACGATAACCCATCAGATTGGGTGGCTGCACTATCTAGTATCAAAGGGATATATCTGATCGCTGACAATGCGACAGGGAAAAAATATGTTGGATCAGCGTATGGCGAGCACGGTTTGTGGTCAAGATGGACGTCTTACGCTAAGTCTGGACATGGCAACAATACCGATCTGCTTCGATTGATTGAAAAAGTGGGGCTAGATTACGCTCTTGACAACTTTTCGATCAGCTTGCTGGAATACCATCAAAGGAGAGTTGATGATAAAACAATAATCTTGAGAGAGGGTTTTTGGAAAGCCGCTCTCTTGACCAGGTCTCATGGATATAATAAAAATTAAAGAATATCATTACGCCACTTTTTCATAGCAGGCATAAAAAATGGATTTAATTACTCTTTATGAAAAAATCACAGAAGACCTGATCGACAAAAAAGGCGCAGGCTCTTTAGAAATACTCTACGACTGCCTAGGGAGTCATGGATACGCCGTTTCATTTCGGTACAGTCGTTGCCCGAAAAGGAAGATGACGTAAGAGACCCAGGAAACAGTCAGATCGACGGGTCTAGAAGAAACTCTACTCACTCAATGCATCCGAAGGCCGATGTATCGCCTGATACAACGTCAGGTAGCCAGATCGAAGCCTCACGTAGACGTGTCCATTCAGGCTCAGGTAATCAATCTTCTGCAGGATTTGCAGCGTGATATGGGGATTTCATTTCTGTTCATCTCCCATGACCTTGCGGTGGTTGAGCGGGTGAGCCATCGGGTGGGAGTGATGTACCACGGCCGTATTGTTGAAATTGGCCCGCGTCGCTCGGTATTTGAAAATCCGCATCATGCCTACACCCCAAAATTATTGAGCGCCGTACCTTCAGCTGATTTGAACGCCCCCAGGATACCCTTCAGCCTAATGGAAGAAGTTGTGCCGAGCAGGATTTACGACATTGACTATCAAGCGCCCGACGTAAGCTATCTGGAGGTAAGGCCTGGCCACTTTGTTTCCAATTCGGCGTTTATGTAGTCTATTAACGGATAATGGAGGATCAGGCGGTAGCCCGCGGTTTTTCTTATCTTGGGGCGTTTCTGCCTGTCACGACCCTAACCGGTTAGGGTCGTTTGCAGCTGTCAAGACAGGCAGAAAACGGCCAGAAGCGGTCATTGAACCGTGTCTACGAAAGTGGGGGCGACTTATATAACGATTGAGGAGTGGCGAACAGCAGCGCCGATCGTCGTTAAAAAACTGCCAAAAGCCGCAGCTTTGAAGTCGATAAAATCGTCATCCACTTGGTAGCTGACTCGTAAAAGCACAAGCATGGCACTTGGACTGACAGCGTAACTAGCTGACGTGCATACGATTTCATAAGATGAATATATGCAGCTAAACCGCATCACCAAATAAGGAATAAGGAATATGTTGCCAATTTAGCTCGCTGCTGCCTGGGGATGAGTGACACTAAGGTGCAGGTTTCGCGTAAAAGCTCCAGGAATCTACAAACACGCTATAGTCTTCTCTGAGTCACCCCGACTGAACTCTATTAGTTCAGAAACGTTAAACATCTGTTTGTATGGAGCTACCCATGCCTAGTAAACAACCTCAGCTAGAAGCCTTCTGCAAGCTCATAGGAATGTTGGAAACTGTTATTTTTAACGGCAGTACCGGAGGGCCTGATCGAGAGTTTTATACAGTTCCACATCCGGGGATATTCATCGACCCCAAACTTACTGACAAACCTAATAGCAAGGATATGGAGTTAGTCTCTCAACTATTCAATGGGTGCTTTAGTGCGTCACTACTTTACAATCCTTTAATGACAACAGTAACGCAAACGTATAGCGACATCCTTGAGCAGGCAGCACTGCCTGAGATGAAGCTAACAGCTGACCAAGAAAAATACTTGAACGCGAAAGAAGCAGAGCTGCTCAAAATATTAGATGCATACATGAAATATAAACAACGATATGACGAGATTGTTGGAAGCATTTATCGCGAGCAGGAGAATAGTGCGCCCTCAAGCGTTATTTATGAGCTATACAAAAAAAGGGATTTAGCTGACATCGAGTGGAAGCGCAGAGGATACAAAGAGCAATATCAGGACCTCGAGGCTGAAGTCTCGTATTGGAGATCTGTCTCACCTCGTCGACATTTTGCAAATCTGAAGGCTCGTTTTGACCAGCATACCGCTCAGGCAGGAACCTCTACATACCAGGCAACTTATCTGTCACCGTCTATCCAAGAGTGGAGTTCACCATACGCGGGCTGGGCTCAATTTGAGAAAACATTCAAGTACTCAGAACTACATACCTTTTCCAAACATACATCCTGGTCAGGTTCTGTAAGTGGCAATTTCGGTCTTTGGCATGCCGGAGGTGGGGCAAGTGGGTCAAATGCGGAAAAATATGAAAACTCGGAAAATATCGATATAGAACTAAAATTTGAGTATTTGAGAGTGAAAATTCTTAGGCCGTGGTTGATTCCTGATGTTTTCAAATATCGCTTTTGGACCTACAAAAAAGCTTTCGGATTTCGACCAATCAGTGAAGGTTACATACCTGGATCAACATCCCCGCTAGGCCCTCAGGGGCTGATGCCGGTGCTGCCTACAGATATAGTTCTAGCGCGCAACGTATTCATTTCTGCTACCTTTTCTGAGGAGGAGAAAAAATTCGTCCAAAGCACACTTTCCGGGTCGGTAAGTGGTGGATATGGTCCGTTTAGCTGTCGTGGTTCTTACTCTACGACAACAACTAAAGAGGATGTCGTAGGAAGTTTTGACGGTACCACCTTAAGAATAGCAAACCCTCAGATTATCGGTTATCTGGGTACACTGCTCCCCCGTTCACCAGATCCAGATAGACGGCTACCATGGACACCTGATGCTGACTTTGGAGATACCACGACCCGGAAAGCAGATGACTATCTCAAAAAAGCTAAAGCACAAAGCGAAGTTGCGAAGAAAATATTCGACGGGAAGAGAGCACCATGAATAAAATAGCAAGAGTTCTGCTTCCACTATTGTTAATGTCTGGCTGTACTTTTGATGTTAATGTCTTCGACCATAGAGGAGAGACTGCTGAGTCCCCAACCTCAGGCAAAGGCGATTTTGCGGAATTGTATTTTAACTCAACTCCTCAATTGGCGACCGTGAGGATAATTTCGGATGGCCTGGATAACTCAATAGATAAAGATATCGGCAAAACACCACAAACCTTTCGAATGACTGGGAGCAATACGACTCCATTTAATAGATCTGTTTGTGGGCGAACAATAATAGTTCTGTTCGAAAAAGAAGGTCATACAACAGAAAAAGTCGCAGCTAAAATAAACTGCTATAAAACTGAGCAGCAGTCAGAGGCTAACCCAAATCTCATTAGAGCTTCTTTAAACCCGATCTAAGTTTGAGTTGTTGTAAATACCTTTCTGCCCTGCTAATGCAGGGCTTTTTTTCTCGCTCCATGAACCCTAAATTCAAACACCTTACCTGATTCCCGTTCGAGGGAATGTAGTCGCGAGGGTTCGCGACCGTAGCGTTGAAAAGCTCACCATGGACAACGACATAGATTGACTAGAAGCAGTAGGTGATGAGTGTCCGCAAAGGGTCGAAAGCGACGGGGTGACTGCCCCGTCGCGGTTGCCCGGTCATACTTCAGTCTGCTCGGCCATCTCAAGCGCGTCGTCCACTTCGATGCCAAGATATCTGACAGTGCTTTCTAGCTTGGTATGACCAAGAAGTATCTGTACTGCTCTGATGTTTTTCGTTCTGCGATAGATCAACGATGCCTTGGTCCGACGCATCGTATGAGTACCATATGGCACTGGGTCGAGGCCGATTGAGCTTACCCAGGCTTTCACTATGCGTGAGTATTGACGCGTAGACAGATGCTCGGAAGTTTTTAGCCGACTTGGAAACAGGAAGTCTCCATTTCTGAGTCCAGCCTGTAGTACCCATTCCTCCACAGCGAGTCGCGTCTGCGCAGTGATCTCGAATTGGACGGGCCGTTTTGTCTTCTGCTGCATCACCATTGCCCTAGCTACAACGTGATTTCCGTGCGCGACATCATGAACACGTAGCTTCGTCAGATCGCATCCACGAAGCTTGCTGTCGATTGCTAAATCGAAAAGCGCTAGATCCCTCACGTTTTGCGCAAGCTCAAGCCTGATTCTGATGCCCCAGATGTCGCGCAGGCGGAGCGGTGATTTTTGACCAACCAGCTTGCCTTTATTCCAGGGCTGGTACGAGATAGCAGTTTTTGCGTTCATGTCATTACCTCCGTTGATGGAGGCTTAGCATGACCCTGTGCAAGAAGGGCCGCAGTCGACCCATAGGCGACGTTAGCGCCGCGAGCATCACATCGGGCGAAGACGCTCATCTGCTTAGCGCGTGTATGCTGGCTCAACGAGTACATAAGGGTGGGGCAAGGCGATGAAGATCACTGGGCGAGTCGAAACAGAGGTAGTGACCGACGTAAAGTGTGACATTTGTACACGCTCGACCCGTGTAGACGCCGGCGGTCTTCAGTTCGCTACTCTCAAAGCAAAATGGGGGTTTGGTACGAAGCATGATGGCGAGCGCTATGAGTTCCACCTATGCGAGGGATGCTTTTTCGGCACCATTGCTTACTTCAAGCAAGAGCGGCGTGTAGAGAATCTATTCGATGAAACCGACCAAGTTAGTGTCAATGATGATTTTGGCTTGGTCACTCGAGATGATTTTTTTGGTGATTCAGAAAGCGGGGGGTAGACCCTCCCAGTGCTGACCATTAGAGCCAATTGTAGATGGTGATACGCGCATTAGAATGGCCGCTCATGGCCGATTTCTGCCGGTCAAAGCCACCCGATGTACAGGTCAAGCCGAATGCAAATGGGTGGTCAAGTGCGATGCAAGCGGGTGGTCAAGTGGAATGCAATTACCCAATTGGCTTGCAGCTGCTTCCGCTCCAAGCATCCGCCCGGCCTCATTCAGATCATCTGGAAAGTGCCATTGAAAACACCTTTCTGATTTCGGAGCTCAGATGCAGGGTCTGTCCTACATCCGGTGAGGGTCACGAATGATATCTGCCCAATTGGGCGACCAGTGGACGGTTACTTTGGCACTCGACGTTTCCCTGCGAGTATTCCCGTAGGCTCTTCACATGTTGCTTGGACCGCCGCTCGTAGAAAATGACCCTGATTCGGATTAGCAGCCAAAACGGCTCGAGCCTCTCTGATGAACTGCTCTTGACGCCACCACTTGTCAGTTCTGACCTTACGACGCCCTTTCATTCGGTACCTCGCTCATCCAACTGGGAACTACCCAACCACCCAGCTGCCAAGGAGGTCGGGAGACGATGTGTCAGTGGCCAGCGTCTTTGAAAAATTCGTTCCTGACAAGGGCTACCTTTTTAGCAACGCCCGCAGCGGTGCTGCGGGATAAGTATCGCTGTCCATAACTGTCGGCATGATCCAAAAGTCGCTGAAGAGGTGCCAGTGGTGATCAGAGCCCGAACGAAATTGGCATTCAAGATACTTGATATCCGCCAATACAACGGTGATACCTCGAGCGAGTCGACCAGATGCCGAGTTCTTCCAGACAGTATTCCCCAGAGGTTATCCGGGCATGATGTCGTCGACTTCCCTGCTCGCCGCTGAAAGTACTGCATCTGGAGCTTGAGGAAGAACATCTTCAGGCCGAAGGCCTCCAAGGAAGTTGTTAGGTGATCTGAACCAAAACGCCATTCCCCAACCACCCTTGGTTGAGTGAAGGACTGCTATTACCTCGGCCAGGGCTGGAAGCAAACATTCTTCCTCGTTATCCATGAATGCATAGTCCGGGTAATGTACTTGTCCCTGATACTCTATTGAAAAGATCTCCCCCTTCGCCTCTGCTTGCTGGAGTCTCAGCTTAAGTCTATCGGGTGCTTTACCATGAAGTCGGGCGATACAATCTGGAGTACGGAAACGTCCTGCTGCAAGAATCTCATTTTTGGCCCGAGTGAGCATTTCCTCAAGCCTTCGTGCTGTCAAAGCCATGGCGCGTAGCCTCTGAGCTGAATTTGGCGGAGTTCGGGGGGCTTCGGCTGGCGGCAATAGCTTGGGTGAAGCTCAAAAGCGCTTAGCTAATCCCACTGATGAAACCGGTGCAAGCCCATATGAGGATCTAGTGTAGCCGCACCTCTCATCGTGTGTTGTCCTATCGGCTACCGGGCTCTATGCGTGGCAGCCAGAAGGTAAGCCCATCAGCGAAAGGAGGACCGCGGGGACGTGTTCTGTTTCATGCCTTTCCACGCCCAACTCTTGGCCGCTTGCCTTGGTTTTCCAAACGAATCTCTTATCAGGCGACCTACGCAGGAGGAAGCACCTTTCCCAATCACAAGTGAGTTGATTCCTCAAAAATGTAACATCATGTCTGGGTGAGGTCCTTTTAGTGGCCCATTTGCCTCTTTTTCTCCTGCAGGTTCGTTGTGACAACCTTTATTCTTTTAAAAACTCCATCATATTATGTAAAAGCGAGATTTGTGACAGCCTTTATTAATTTGTAGATTCTCGTTTTCTGGCTGGAGGCCGCCAACTGCGAGGGGGCTTGTGACAACCTTTATTCTTACGACACATTTAGAAAAAACAAACCCCTCAATCCGAGGGGTTTGTTTTTAGTGCTTCTAAGTTATCCACAACCTCAATGCATCTTACTGTGGTCATGCATAGCGCCATGGTCGGGGGCCGTCAACGCGCGGGCGCTCGCCTGGACTTCAATGGTCTGCTTGGTGCCAGTCGCGTCTTCAACGGTCAGCGAGATCGGCACTTGATCGCCTTCTTTCACCTGGCTCACCAGGTCAATCAGCATCACGTGGTAGCTATTGGAGTCCATTGTCACTGGCTTGCCTGCGGGCAATTCAACGGCGGCGACTTCTTTCATGCTCATGACATCGTTGGTCATGGAGGACTGGTGAATCTGCACTGTTTTGGCCGCTGGGGACTGGGCGCCGACGAGCTTGCTATCGGTGCTGGCGGTGACGGTCATGAAGGCGCCGGTGGACGGCTGGCCTGGTACGGTTGCCCGAACCCAGGCATCGGTGATCACTGTTTGTGCGGAGGCCTGAGCGGCAATGCACAGCGCAGAAGCAGCGATCAGGGCTTTGAGAGGGCGAGTGAAAGTGGATTGAGTAAATTTCATCAGCAGACTTCCATGACGGTGAGCAGATCTTCT
Source organism: Pseudomonas syringae (assembly GCF_000737245.1). Lineage (GTDB taxonomy): Bacteria > Pseudomonadota > Gammaproteobacteria > Pseudomonadales > Pseudomonadaceae > Aquipseudomonas > Aquipseudomonas syringae_J. Next base: position 131,506 of record NZ_JPQU01000034.1, read on the forward strand.
GTGCACTGTTGGGCAGAAAGGGAGTGCGACAGGCCCAGGCGTAATACGCCACGGGTGTCGTAAACGTAACTCGTCGCGGTGTGGGACATTGTGTAAGTGTCGCCTGTGGGTATCTTCTCGTAGAACACCCCGAATTCCTTCGCTGTCGCTGCGGTTTCTTCAAGGGTGCCGGACAACGCCACAAACGACGGATCGAAGGCTTTGACGTAGGCGTCGATAATCTCGGGTTTGTCCCGCTCAGGGTCGATGGTGATGAAAATGACCTGGAAGATATCGCCATCTTTGCCCAGCAGCTTCTTGATCTGCGCGGCACGGGCGAGGGCGGTGGGGCAGACGGCCGGGCATTGGGTGAAGCCGAAAAATATCATGGGCATATAGCCCCTGAAGCTCGACAGGGTTTTTACGTTGCCTTGCGGGTCCTTGAGCTTGAAGGTTCTGCCCAGGATCTTGTTGCTCAGGTCTTTGCCGTATTTGAACGACAGCGCGCTGGAACTATCACAGCCGGCGATCAAACCCAGGCTCAGCAGGCTGAGTCCGCCGATGACCTGGCGACGTGTCAGTAGCTCATTCATGTAGTGCCTCCACCAGCAAACAGCCGGGCGAAATGAGGCGGGCAATCTAACATTTCGTAGCAGGGCAGAAATAGAAATCTGTAAGGGGAAGTAAATAAGCGGGTCTAAATGATCGGTCTAGGAGTTGTCGGAGGTTACGACGGCGACGAAGGCGATTCGAATGACACACCGCAGATCGCAGCCTTCGGCACCTCCTAAACGTAAATGCGCTGTTATCGGACCCTAGTCAAGGGGTCTCACCGGCAGACTCATTCGTGGTCAGGTACGCATGGCGAATTCGAGCCACCTCGCCACTGCGCACCAGGCTCGCGATTGCTGCGTTAATCCGTGGCAGCAAGACAGCGTACTGCGGCTGCAGCTTCATGCCTAAAGGAGCTTCGCTGAGCTTGGCACCACGCTCGAACAGGTTGCGGTCCATGCCTTTGCTGGCAATCAGATACTCGAACAGATCATCGACCATCGCCACTGCGTCTACCCGACCCGTCTGGAGGAGTTGCAGCAGTGCTGGATCTTCAGATGTTTGCAGTCTGGTCAGGCGTTTGTCGGCAAATAGCGGGTCCATTGTGCGATAGGTATAACCACGAACAACGCCGACGGTCTGGCCGTTCAACTTATCCACAGGCGTGTGCGCCATAGGACTGCCCTTAAGGACGTAAAGGTGTTCTCGCACATTCATGTAAGGTTTGGAGAAGGCAAATCGCCGTACTTCGTCAGCGTTGTTCCATTGCACAGAGTCTGCGTAATTCAGGTCCAGCTCGCCCTTGATCAGCATGGCTTGAAGCCTGTTGACCGGATAGGAAACAAACTGCGCGTCGATCTCGGCCAGTTGCAAAACGCGCCGGGCTATATCCGTGGCGATCCCTCGCAGCTGACCCTGCTCACCTTCATAGCTGAACGGCCGCCATTGCGTGCCTCCCGCTTGCCAGGGTTCGGCCTTTGCACTGCTCGTTAACTGGACGCTGCTCAGGATCAACCCTAGAAATATCTGCCGAACGAACATGGTCGCTTCCTTGCAATATAGGGGGAGCACTCAACCCAGTGGGAGCGAGCTTGCTCGCGAATATGGTTTACAGATCCAGCAGATGTCTCGGACCCAATAGCCGTTTCGTGAGCAAGCTTGCTCCCACAAAGTGTTGCTCTAGAAAACTAGTCCAAAGTTAGCAGGCCAACGTGGCGTTGGCGTGAATATCTCGGGCGCAAAAAAGCCCGCACTGGCGGATCCAGGCGGGCCTTTTGAAGCGAGGGGCGCGGGTTAACGAATGGACTGTTTGCGCAGCTCAGGCAATACGAAGTTTTTCACGATATACATCGAGCCTTTCTCGCTCAGGTGCCCGGAGTCAAATTGCAACAGCGAGTTGTCTTCCTGCAAGCGCACCAGACAGGAGTTGACCACGCAGAGCTTGTCGATCAGGGAGATGAAGTCCACGGCTTGGGGGTCAATCTGGCTCTGCGTGGCGCGGTCGGTGGCCATGATGCTCTGATCGAGCGCCGGGTCGGTGATGTGAGTCTCTGTCTGGCCCCAATGTCGATTGGCGATGACGAAGGGCAGCGACGGGTTCCATTGCGGCAACGGCCCGAGCAGGACGATATGTTTGACGCCGTAGCTCTTGAGGCGCGCGGCAATTTCACTCCATTGGGTTTTGTCGTGCTGATCCTTCTGGGCAATGATCACGACGTCCGGGCGCAATCGCTGGATGTTCTCCAGCGCCGTTCTATTGGAATAGTTGCAGCTCTGTACCGGTATGGTGTCGCGGCCAGCACCTTGGGTCAGGCTGGGTTTGCAGCCCGCCGATGCCACTTGATAGAAGGGCGTGTCTGCTGCCAGCTGCGTCCGCAAACCCAGCGACAGCGCCTGGGCATGTGAATCGCCCCACAGGAATACACCGCCATGTCCGCGTTGCTGGGTGCAGGATGGGTCGATGGCGGACTGATGGCGCTCAGCGAACGCGGAATACGCATCACACTTGAGCCAGTAATGCTCGTACATATTCTTGTAGCGATTGGCGTAGTCCTGAACGAAAAGCGCCTTATCCGAAATGCTCGCCGCACGCAGCGGCGTCACTGCACCCTCGGTCGCACTGACGGCCCCGGCAGCCACGAAAACCATGCTGATCAGGCCGCTGACTGTTGCGAATTTCCAACGACGCTTGGGTGTGGACTTTGCCGGGGCTTTTTCAATCCATTGATAAGAAGCCAACCCCAAGGCAAACGCGCAGGCGATGCCCAACAACGCATTGCTGGTATCGCCCATATACCCGGCATAGCTCATCAATACCACCACCGGCCAATGCCAGAGGTACAGCGAGTAGGACAGCTTGCCTGTCCATTGTGAGAAAGGGTTGCCAGTCAGGAATGAATTCTGGCGGGCAGCCATGATCACCGCCAGTGTGCCCAGCACGGGCAATAACGCCAGATATCCCGGCCAGACGTCTTTTTCCGACAGCACTACGAAGCTCGTCAGCATCAGACCCAGGCCGACCGTCTCCAGCGCTCGCTGATGCCCACCGCGCAGCTTGATGGGAAACACACAGGCGACGCCGCCCACCAGCAATTCCCAGGCTCGGGTTGGCAATAGATAAAACGCCGGCTCAGGCCACCTGAACGAGGCAAATACGCAAAAGCCAAAGCCTGCCACGCAGGCTGCCAGAATCAGCCAGCGCAAATTGCTCACGGCGACCACCCGGCTCAGCGCCAGCAGCACGAGCGGATAAATCATGTAGAACTGCCATTCCACCGACAGCGACCAAGTGTGCAGTAGCCATTTCTCATGGGCGCTGGCCGTGAAGTAACCGGCCTCGAACCAGTAAACGAAATTGGACACAAAGCCCAGGCTGCCAGCGATGTGCTTGCCAAGGGCGCTGTAGTCCGGCGGCAACAGATAGAACCAGCCCAACAGCAACAGTACGAAACACAGCGCCGCCAGCGCCGGAATAATGCGTCTGGCGCGGGATCGGTAAAACGCCAGCAGGCTGAAATTCCCGGCGCTCAGGTTGCGCAGGATAATCCCGGTGATCAGGTATCCCGAGATCACGAAGAAAATATCCACCCCGGCAAAGCCGCCTGGTAACCAGCCGGGATTGAAGTGGAATAGCAGCACGGCAATCACCGCGATGGCGCGCAGTCCATTGATGTCTTTTCTGAAGTCCATGGGCGTGTCTTCGTGGCTGGGAGTTGGCAGCGTGGGGGCGAACCGTCGGGCGCAGTGCTTAGTACGAAGCGGCCGGCGGCGTCAGTTGAAACGCCTGCGGTCGAGCTGTCTTGCGGCTGTCCAGCAGCTTGCCAGACAACACATGACCGATCCCCAGGCCCAGAAACAGGTTGGCGATGGTCACTTCGAACATGTCAGTGGTCCAGCTGATCAGGCAGCAACAGAACGTGATTGCCAGCAAGGCTCGACCAATGCGGCTGTCGTTGTTACTCAACGCGAAGAACAGCGGTATCTGAAGGGCGTACAACAGTGGGCCAAACACACCGAAAGTTGCCCACAGATACATGGCGCTGCTGTCGGCTCCGGTGAGCATTTCTGCGCCCGGTACCGGGAACATCGACGCGGGGCTGCCAAACAGGCCAAAACCCGCCCCGGTATAACCCCAGCCAAGCCCTTCGATAATCTCCACCAGATTTGGCCAGGTGTTGATCAGCCGGTCATACAGGGAGGCTAGCGAATCGCTGCTACTGCTGACGGTGCGTACATCAAAGTCATACACCAGCCCCACCAGCGGCAGGGTCAAGCCGCCAATCACAGCGACCACGCAGATAATGCGCGAGGTCCAGCGCAGGTTGCTGAGCAGCAGAATGCCCATGGTTGCCACAAAGGCTGCGGCGGGGGCTTTACTGGTGGTCAGGACGATGCCGTAAAGCGCCGCAACGCTTAACGTCAGTAGCACCAACCGGGAGCGGATGAACATTGCCAGATAGAGGGTATAGATCGCGATAAGGATCGACAGGACGTTGGACACCCGGGCGAAACCAGCGATGCGATCTTCGGCCCCGGCACTCCATGCTGTGTTGGCGCTCAGTTCCACTTCGCCAACGCTGTAGGCGTAGCCTTTCCAGGGCACGGAAGTGACTTTGTCCAATGCAACGCCGATCAGTGACGCCAGCAGACACAGGCCGATCACCCACAGAAACAGGCGGCGCTGGTGGATCAAATGCTCGCTGCACGTCATTCCAAACAGCAACGGGCTGATGCCGAACAACCCGAACGCAATGTTGTTCAGCGACGCGCCGTGGAGCATCGCCAGCACCGAAGAGATTATCAACAGCAGCAAGCTCAGCCACACCATCCGACCGGCCTTGTAGTCGCGCAACTCCAGGGCAAACATCACCAGGCACGCGACTTTGGGCACGTACAGCAACGGCGCTATGCCGGCCTTATCGAAGTAAAACCGCAGCGCGCCAGAAAAGGTTTCGATGATAATCAGGCTGATGGCAATCCATACCACCATCGTCGATTTGTTGAAGGACATGATCGACGTCTTCGCGCCGCTGTCGTTCGCAGAGTTCAACATCATGTTTTTCTGCCTTTGGGGTGTTGGAAAGGTGAGTCGCGGGTGACCGTAGGAGCGCGCTTGCCCGCGATAACGTCAGTTCAGGTAACGGATTTTTGAATTAGGAACCGAATCGCGGGCAAGCGCGCTCCTACAGGGCAGTGAGGACCGCAGCCACGCTACCGCCCATCAACCATGTAGATGGCCAACGCGAGTGGAAAACAGGGAAGGTGTATCAGAAGTGACAGTGGCTATATCAGCCTGAGTTAACGAGGCTGTCAATCAATTCGTCAAATTTTGCGCAGCCTCCGATGGGCGTGAATTAGTGCCGTTCGCAACCCATTGAATTAGATGATGATTAAAAATTGACGTTGGAAAATAAAACAGGAGGTGATCGGGCGATCACCTCCTGACAAGTGCCACTCAGGACGGGTATTTACGCTTCTCAGGTGCAGGCGGGAAGTACTGGTACAGCCAGGTCTCACTCAAGGTCCGATCCTGCGTGCGGATGAACATGCGCATTTCAACCGGCTCGACCGAGTCGCTGTCTGGCAGCCAGTCGAAAATGATCCGGTAACCCTTGATGTCCGGCAGCACGAGGATGTTGAATTCCTGAAGCTTGCCGTGGGACACGGTCACCACAGGTTCGATAGCCGTACCTTGCGGGAGGTTGTCCAGACCGCCGCCATTGAAATCCACGGCAAAACGGCGAGCCCAGAACTTCGGATAGTGCTCGCCCGGTGCCCAGCCCTCGGTGAAGCCCCCCATACCGGAGCGAGTGGCGTGCACTTGAGCCAGCGGGGTCCGCACAGGCGGTAGCGGTGCCCAATAGAGCTTGTAACCGTAGTTGGCTGATTCCCCAGCCTTGATCTTGTCCTTCGGCGTCCAGAACACCACGATGTTGTCCATGGTTTCGCCGGTGGTGACGATTTCCACCAGGTTGACCGCGCCCTCACCCCAGGCCGTGGTCGGTTCTACCCACAGGCTTGGACGACGGTGATACCAATCCACCGTGTCCTGATAACTCGCGAACTCGTGATCGGTCTGCACCAGGCCGAAACCTTTCGGGTCTTTATCGGCGAAGGCATTGAATTGCAGGCTAGGTGGGTTGTTCAACGGACGGCAGATCCACTCGCCGTTACCACGCCACATGGCCAGACGATCCGAGTCATGGATTTGCGGGTGAATGGTGTCGCACATCCGACGTTCGTGAGTGCCGCAGCTGAACATGCTGGTCATCGGCGAGATGCCCATCTGATCGATGTCGGTACGGGCATTGATGTTTGCATCAATGTCCATGACCACTTGCCCGGACTGGCAATCGATATCGAAGCGATAGGCGCCAGTGCAGCTTGGGGAATCCAGCAGCGCGTAGACCACGAAACGGGTGGCATTCTTGTCCGGGGTTTCGAACCAGAACTTGGTGAAGTCGGGGAATTCTTCCTGACGCTTGGCGTAGGTATCGATGGCCAGGCCGCGTGCTGACAGACCGTATTGCTTGTTGCTGTCTACCGCGCGGAAGTAGCTGGCGCCGAGGAACGACACAACGTCGTTGATGGCAATCTCGGGAGCCTTGAACAGCTTGAAGCCAGCGAAGCCCAGGTCGCCTTTGACCAGGGATTTATCGATGCCGCTGGACTCGTAGTTGAACAGCTCGTGGCGGAAGTGGACTTCTCGCGACTCTTTGGTCTTGGGATCGACGCTGTACATGCGCACTGGCGTCTTGAAGCCCATGCCGACGTGGAAGAAATGCACGTCCAGCTGGCCATGAAGCTCGTTCCACAGGGAATGCCCGGCGTCGTATCTGATCGCATTGAACTGCTGAGGCGTCATGTTGGCCAAGACGGGAGGCAATACCTGCTTGGTGCTGACGTAACCCCGGCCGGCCAGTTGCTTGGCGTGGGCCTTGAGTGCGTCAAAGTCAAAGTGTTCGATCTCGCCGTCGGCCGTGGCGGCCATAGCGCGTGCAGCAAAAAGCCCCGAGGCAGGCACGCTGCTATAAGCCGCCAACGCCATGGATGCTTTCAAAAGAGTCCTGCGATTCATAAGGTGAAGCCTCTAACGAGTACTGTGCGTCCTGCACACGAAATTGCGCGCTACGACTCCTTGCTGAACGCCAAACTACCCATAACAGATAACAAACACAGCATCTGGTTCGAAAAAAACATAAATAATTACGATTTAGATGTGTAGGAATTGTCGCTGGAATGTGCAGGAACCTGTGTTGCCCTCGGCATCAAGTCTGGGTCGGCAACCCAATCACGCTCATGGCCGCCTGGCGCAGGGCTTCGGAGCGGGTCGGGTGGGGGTGGCTGATCAGGCCGATGTCTTCGGACGAAGCCGCAAATTCCATGGCCACGCAGAACTCGGCGATCATTTCACTAACGCTTGGCCCCACCAGATGCACGCCGAGGATCTCGTCGGTACGCTCATCAGCCAGCACCTTGGCGAAGCCGTCAGTCTCGTGGTTCACCTTGGAGCGGCTGTTGGCGCTGAACGGGAATTTACCGATCTTGTAAACGCGGCCCTCGGCCTTGAGCTGCTCCTCGGTTTTGCCCACGCTCGCCAGCTCCGGGCGGGTGTAGATCACGTTGGGGATCAGGTTGTAATTCACTTCTCCGGCTTTGCCGACGATGCGCTCCAAGCACACGCTCGCCTCGTCTTCAGCCTTGTGCGCCAGCATCGGACCGGAAGTGACATCGCCAATCACCCAGACGTTTTCTGCTGCGGTGCGGTGGCCCTTGTTCTCCAGCATGCCGCGCTTGTCCACGTTGAGGCCCACCGTCTCAAGTCCCAGACCTTTGGTGTAAGGGCGGCGGCCGATGGAGACCAGCACGTAATCGGCTTCGATCAGCTCGGCTTCGCCACCGGCGGCAGGTTCGACGCTGAGGTTTACACCTTGATCAGATGAGGTCGCCGTAGTGACTTTCGAACTGAGCTTGAAGTTGATTCCCTGACGCGACAGAGAACGCTGCAAGGTCTTGCCGGTTTCCAGGTCAGTGCCGTGCGCTACGTGATCGAGATACTCCACCACTGTGACTTTCGCTCCCAGACGCCGCCACACCGAGCCCAGTTCAAGGCCGATGACCCCGGCACCGATCACCACCAGATGCCTGGGCACCTCGGGCAGCGACAGCGCGCCGGTGGAATCGAGGATGCGCTTGTTATCAATCTCGACACCGGGCAACGGGGTCGGCTCGGAACCGGTGGCGATGATAATGTCTTTGGCTTGAAGCTCGGTCTCCACGCCCTGGGCATCGGTCACGATCACTTTGCCCGGGCCTGCAATACGGCCCCAGCCCTTGATCCATTCAGCCTTGTATTTGCGGAACAGAAACTCGATGCCTTTTGTCAGGGCCGTAACGCTCTCGTCTTTCTGCTTCATCATTTGCGCGAGATTGAGGGTGGGAGTGACCTCGATCCCAAGCTTGGCGAACTCTTCCCCCACGGCCGACTCGTACAGCTCGGAAGCGTGCAGCAAGGCTTTGGACGGAATGCAGCCCACATTCAGGCAAGTGCCGCCCAATGTTTCGCGGCCTTCGATACAGGCCACGCTCAAACCCAACTGTCCGGCACGAATAGCGGCGTTATAACCCCCCGGACCCCCACCGATAATCACAACGTCATAACTGCTCATGGCTGTTTTTGCTCCTGAGTCGATACGCAGAGAAGTGCAGCCCAGAGAATAGCGGGCGATTAAATGATGGTTGTAATATTCGCAGCTGCGAGCGTCAAGCTTCAAATTAAAAGCAATCTTGCTTCGCTTATAGCTTGAGGCTTGCAGCTTGTAGCTGCTTCAAGTCAAGTCCACCAATATCTAACGAGGTGGAAAAAGATCGGCGCGGCGAAACACACTGAATCCAGCCGATCGAGCATGCCGCCGTGGCCTTCGATCATGTGGCCCCAATCCTTGACGCCCCGGTCGCGCTTGATCGCCGACATGACGATGCCGCCCGCGAAGCCGAGCAAGTTGATCAGCAAGGCAATGAGGATCGACTGCCATGGGTTGAACGGCGTGATCCACCACAGCGCGCCGCCGATGAGAGAGGCCAGGGCGATGCCGCCGACGAAGCCCTCGACGGTTTTGGACGGCGATAGGTTGGGGGCGATCTTGTGTTTGCCGAACAGCTTGCCGCACACGTACTGCAACACGTCGGAGAGCTGTACCACGATCACCAGATAAGCGATCAGCAATAGATTGCGGCCTTCATAGCCGGCGATGTCCAGGGTCAGCAACGCGGGGACGTAAGACACGCAGAACACGGCGATCATCAACCCCCATTGCACCTTGGAGGCGCGTTCGAGGAAGTGTTTGCTGTCGCCGCCCAGGGAAGCCAGGATTGGCAGCAGCAAGAATACATAGACCGGAATGAAGATCGAAAACAGCCCGTACCAGTCCATGGCTATCAGCAGGTATTGCAGCGGCAGCGCCACGTAGAAGGCCGCCACCAACGCTGGGTAATCGCTTTTGCGGGTTGGTGTCAGAGTCAGGAATTCCCGCAGGGCGTAAAACGACACCGCGTAGAACAGCAGGATCACGGCGGTGTAGCCCAACGCGAAGGCGATGCCAATGACGATCACCATCACCCACCACGCATTGATTCGCGCATTGAGGTTGTCGATCACCGAGTTTGGGCCGCCGGCTTTGCGCTTGAGGATGTAACCGATCAGCGAGGCGAGTAGCAGGATCGCGCCAATCCCCATGAACAACATTTGCGTCTGCTTATCCATCAATGCTGCTCCGGTGCCAAGGCCAGCAGCGCTTCACGGCTGCGCGACAAAAACTGTTCTTTGCTCTCTTCAGCGTCCAGCTGCAAGGGTGCGCCGAAGCTGGTTGTGCATAACAACGGCAGCGGCAATATCCGGCCCTTGGGCATCACCCGGTTGAGGTTGGCTATCCACACCGGCACCAGCTCAGCCTGTGGGTAACTTTTTGCCAAGTGATACAGCCCGCTCTTGAAGGGCAGCAGACCCTCTTCCAGATTCCGTGTGCCTTCCGGGAAAATGATCAGCGAATCGCCGTTTTCCAACGCATCGAGCATGGGTTGCAGTGGGTTGCTGTCGGGCGTATTGCGCTGGCGATCAACCATCACACCGTTGAAGACGCCATTGATGATGTAACGGCGTAACGGGCTGCTCTGCCAGTAGTCGGCACCAGCGACCGGTCGAGTCAGTTTGCGCAGTGCTGGGGGCAGCGAAGCCCAAAGCAGCACGAAGTCGCCGTGGCTGCTGTGGTTGGCGAAGTAGATCCGCTGCACCGGCTCAGGCGTGCAACCCAACCACAGGCTGCGGGCGCCGGTGATGCTGCGGGCGCCAGCGGTAATGAGCGTCGCGACCAAGGGTTCGAACATGGCGTTTCCTTAAGAGGTGAAGGACAACCAAGGGAAGATGACAATGGCGCTCAGCACCACCAACAGCTGAACAGCGAGAAACAGGACCTGTTGGCGCAGCAGCTTCAACGCGCCTTGGCTGCGTAACGCCCATGAGCGCCCCGCTTTGTCCACAGGCGCAAGGCCCAGCTGGCCCAGCGCATCGTCCAGCGCGGAGGTGCGGTCGCTCAGCCATTGTGGATCGCTGGCTACCATGTGGAACAAATCTCCGTCGAAAGCCACTCGCAGCGCGTAGTACTTTTCGAGTATCCCCAGCAAAACGCCAATGACCACGACAATCAGCAACAGCGCGTTGGGCGTAGTTATCAACAGCTGAACCAGCCCGAAGCCCAGGCACAGCAGCGTCAGCCCTGTGGACAAGTTGTCAAGCGCCTTGCCCCTGCGTAACAGGCTGGAGACTATGTGGAGCTGCATTTCATGGGACATGTTTATCACCAATTGTTGAAGGATCGCAGTCCCATGTGGGAGCGGTGCTGACCCGCGATTGGGGTGTACCTGCATCGCGGGCATGCACCGCTCCCACAAAATTGTGTAATACCAAGAGATGGGTGTTTTTCAGGACAATCCTCGGTGCACTTTGACGAATCATCGCCACCGCCTTATCCACAGACTCAGCCCGCCCACTGTGTAAAAGCCAAGCGGCCAGCGCTGTTGCGCTACGTGAATAACCCAAGGCGCAGCAGACCAGTAGCGGGCCTTGCTGGCGCAGACGTTCGAGTGACTCGGCCGCGAGCAGGCATTGCTCCGCGCTGGGCACGGTCAGATCCAGCACCGGTACCACCTGATAACCGCGCATCCCCGGATTGAGCGGCAATTCCGCACACATATCCACAACCGCCGCGAACGGCAAGAGCTGGGCCTGGTTTGGGATTCGCCCCAGCCAAACGTTATCCACAATCTCCCGAGGATCAGGCTGTGATTTTGTCCACAGCCGAGAATTTGTCCACGCTGCTATGAGGTAGGGCGCGAATAACCAGCGGGCGGCAGGGCTGAGGCTGCCGTCGGGCCGTTTCTGAAAACCGTCAGCTCCCAATAACAGATAACTAATCGCCACCAACAACAGGGAGACCGCAGGCCAGCACAGCCACAGCCAACCCCCGCCGAGCAGCAATGCCAACCCCAGACACAGCGCGCCGCCGAGGATGTAATAGCCGCCGAGCTTCAGGCGTTGCGGGTCTTGCGTCAGCTTCGCAGAGCGCAGCGCGCTGCGACCTTGATCAGGCCAGAGCCAGATGCAAAACCACCCTGCCAGCGCGCCTGTGGGTAAGTCTATGAAGTGGTGTTGCCAAGTCGTCAGCACCGAAAGGCCAATCAGGGCGAACCAGCCATGCAGCAACCAACGCCACCCTTGATGAAAGTTGCGCAGGTAGCGGTCATAGCAAACCCACAGCACCACCAGTAGCGCGATGTGCAGCGAAGGTGCTTGATTGAAGGGTTTGTCGAAGCCCGCCAGGACCGCAAACAACCAGCCGAACAGACCGTCCAGTTCCGGGCGCTCGAAAGTGAAGCGCAGGGGCCAGAGCAAAAAGCAGCTCACTGCAATGAGTTGGGCGCTGAACAGCCGCAGCGCATGGGTATCCAGTTCGCGACGGGTCAGGCACGCCAACAGCGAGAAGCCGTACAGCAGGTCAATCGACCAATACGGAATAATCGTCCAGGCCCAGAACGGCATGTGCATTTCCCAGGCGAACACCAGCGTGCCGACATCATCGCGTTGGGCTGTGAGCCAGGTGGCAAAGCCGTAACTGGCAAAGAAAAAAGGTGCCAGCAGCACCAGCCAGACAACAGCCCGCTTCCATAGACCCGCTTCACGCTGAGCCATCAACTGATCCGCTGCGCCAGTGAGACGCTGAAGATCCCCCATTCATCCACGCGCTGAGTGATCTTGCGAAAGCCTGCGGCCTCCACCAGTTGATCCATTTCCGACTGGCTGCGCCGACGCATCACCCAGGCCTGGCCGGCGCGGTGGCTGGTCAATGCGCGGGCAATCAGTTCCAGCTGCGGGTGCCAGGGTTGGCCCGTGTAAACCAGATACCCGCCCGGTTCAACGGCCGCTGCCAGCCCGGCCAGCGAGTCGCCCACCATCTGGTTGCTGGCAAACAGCTCATACAAACCTGAAACCACCGCCAATGTCGGCTTCGGATCAAGAGCCGCCAGATCGTCGCGATCAAAGGCGTCAGCCTTGATGAAGCGGGCGATGTGCCCCAGGCCTTTTTGCTCGATCAGCGCACTGCCGTCACGCACATTGATGTCGCTGTAGTCGCGCAGCAGGATCGACTCCGGCAATGGCTCCACGCCTTGCAGGGACTCGAGAATGTAGCGTCCGTGGCCAGCGGCGATATCGACGATGCGTACTGGCGTGCCTTGATTTCGCAGATGTGCCATGGCCAGGCGCAGTAGCTCTTCGACGTTCAGCTTGCGTTGGCGAATGCCGCGCCAGCCGATGGAGTTCAGGTAGTTCTGGTCGATCAGCTTGCCAATCGGCGAGGTGCCAGTGGGTTGATTGCGGTAGACATAATCCAGCGTACTGCCGGAGTCGAAGCCGGTATCGAAACCCAGCTTCACGCCTGTGGATAACTTCGCGCCCAACGCCATGCTGGCGCGGGTCATGCGCCAGTAAAGGTCGCGGGGCGAGTTATGCGGCAGCGGTGCAGCCAGTTCTTCCGACTCCGCACAGGTCGCGCCGAGTTTGTCGGCGTCCAGCAGGGAAGGGCGCGACAGCGGCTCTTCGAAATTCTGCAGGATGAAACGCCGGGCACGGCTGACCGCCAGATGCCGGTCACGCTCGCCGAGGGTGTCGTGGAAGAAACCCGGCAGGATGTGTTTCTCCTTGCGCACACTGCCCAGCCGCTCGAAGAAGCGCTCCTGAGGACCGCGATGCACCACGAAGTCGGCACCGGAGATCAGCAACTGAGTCGGAATCGAAATGGCCTGGGCATCGGCCACCACTCGATCTGCGGCTTCATACAAGCCGAGCAGAACATTCACCGAAATGGCTTTGGTGATCAGCGGGTCGGTGTCGTAGGAAGCGATGCGTTGCGGGTCATGGCTGAGAAAGCGCGCCTTGACGTAGCTGTTGACGAAGAAATTGCCTTTGAACCTGCGCAGCAACGCCAGGCCAGGCCGCGCAAACGGCACGTACAACTTGACCTTGAAGGCCGGCGAGGCAAGCACCAGCGCGCGAATTTTCGGCGCATAGTCATGAGCCCAGGTGGCTGCGATCACTGCGCCGACGCTCTGGGCGACGACGGCCATGTTTTCTTCGGCGATAGCGAAGGTGGCGCTCAGGTGATCAACGAAGGTCTGCACATCGCGCACGCTGGTGGCGAAACTCGGGCTGTCCCCGCGAGCACCCGGCGACTGGCCGTGTCCACGTGAATCCCAGGCGAAGAAGTCGAAACCCGGCAAGTCCAGCTCATCCACCAGATGGGCAATGCGCCCCGAGTGCTCGTGCCCTCGATGGAACAGCAGTACCGCCTGACGTGGCACCGACGGGTCGACTGTGGTCGCTGGCCAATGGCGATAGAACAGCTCCACACCATCGTGGGTGCTGAAGCGTTGATCCTGAACGTCACGCATGGGATTTCCTTATTCCGGCTGTAGCTAAACGGGTGTGATCTGGACGGGCCTTACCGGGAAACATCTTCGCCTGCAGGCAACTCAGCCAGGCCACGACGCACGCGATTGATCACGGTGTAGACCAGCAAACCGGCGATAACCGCCAGAATGATGTTTATCCACAGGGGGACGAACCAGCCCACAGCGACTGCGGCGCCGATCACACCAAACACGAATGCGCGATCACTCTTGCCCATCGGCCCGTCATAACGGCGGCTGGCGCCGATCATGGGGCCGAGAACGCCCGCGTACTCGCTGAAAATCGCCCCGAGGGTGACCAGCAGGATCAGCAGCAGATTGACGCCGGGTATCAAGGCGAAGGGCAGAAACAGCGCGCTGTCGGCGATCACGTCGGTCAACTCATTGAGGTAAGCGCCCAGCCGTGATTGCTGACCGAATTCCCGGGCCAGCATGCCGTCGATGGCATTCAGCGCCATGCGAACGATCATCCATAGCGGTATCAACACGAATACCCAAGGGTGGCTGGCGAACAGCGCCACGGTAGCGCCGACCACGATGGAAATCGCGCAGGCACTCAACGTCACCTGATTGGCCGTCACACCCCGGTCGAACAGACGCTGGACCATGGGGCGCAAGAGATTCTGAAAACGGGGCTTGAGCTGGTAGATCGAAATCAACGGACGGCTTTCCTTGTCGGCAGGTCAATGCCCTTAGTGAAACACAACGTAACCACGGCGGCGTGATGTTCTTTGTGCGCGGGGTCTCAGCACGGGGAATTACCTGAGTTCACGGAACATCGCGGTCAGATGTAGGAGCCGGGCTCGCCCGCGAAGAACGATAACGCGGTGTGCCTGACGGACCGAGTCGCTTGATTCGCGGGCAAGCCTCGCTCCAACAGGTTTTGGTGATCCGTAGGAGCGCGCTTGCCCGCGAAGAACGATGACGCGGTGTGCCTGACGGACCGCTAAGTCCCATTCGCGGGCAAGCCTCGCTCCCACAGGTTTTGGTGATCCGTAGGAGCGCGCTTGCCCGCGATGAACGATGACGCGGTGTGCCTGACGGACCGAGTCGCTTGATTCGCGGGCAAGCCTCGCTCCAACAGGTCTTGGTGATCCGTAGGAGCGCGCTTCCACAGGTTGGGTGATCATCTGTGGGAGCCGAGCTTGCTCGCGATGAACGATAACGCGGTGTCCTGACGAACCGAGTCGTTTGATTCGCGGGCAAGCTCGCTCCCACGGAATCGCAGTAGACGCTCTAATCAGACCAACGAAAGTTTCACTATGTTTGTTATATCGTAACGCTCTATTCTTGCGCGACTCTGCGCGGGCGGGGATATCAATGTTCAGTGGGGTCTGGGGTATCAATGCGGGTTGATCTGGATGTTGAGCACGGCAGCCTTGAGGGGTTGCCGAGGTTTCAAAGTGCCTTGGTGCAGGCTGCGCTATTGCGGCGGCTCATCTGGCTGAGTGGCGGGCTGGGAGTTTTCGGGTTGGTCATGGCGCTGGCCGTTGATCTGTTCTCTCCTGACGCCCTGTGGACAGCCGTGTTGACTGGCAATGCCGCCGCATTATTCGTGCTGGCCGCCGCGTTGCAATCCGCCCACGGCATTGCGCTATGGCGAGCGTTGGCGCTTAGTGGCGATGTGGGCAGCATCCAACCCTATGTTCAACCAGGAATCGCTGAAACCAACTGGTACGACCGGCTGGTCAATCGCATCAGCCACCTTGGCCAGTCGACACTGGCGCAGATCGGCGCGCCCACCTTGTGGCTCGCCGGTTGGGCCGTGCTCGCACTGATCAGCGTTGAACTGACCTGGAACCTGTCGTTGCCCGGCACCCAGCTTTCGCAGACGGGCAGTGTGGCGGGTGGCATCGCTCTGTTGCTGGCATTTGGCGCGCTGGTGTTGGAGCGGCAGTTCAATGCCGAGCAGAACGAATGGCCTGAAGCTGGACAACTTGCGCAGCTGACTCGCGTGGTCATCGCGGTTTTGCTGGTGGGCGCGCTGTGCCTGTTTTTCTCCAGCCCTGAGCGGGTCTGGCCTGCGCGGCTGGCGGTGGTGATTGGCTTGCTGCCGGGCGTGGTCGCTGCAGAGTTGTTGTTGCGCGCCGTTCTTTCACTGTTCAGCCCCCGGAACCCGCGCCTTGAGCCACGTCTGACTGCCAGCAGTTTCGTGGCAGGCCTGTTGCGCTGGCCGCCGCAGCCGCTACTCGCTCTGCAACATGAACTGCACAATCGGTTTGGAATCGACCTACGGCAAGTCTGGGCCTTTACCTACATGCGCCGGGCATTTTTCCCTGTGCTGCTGACGATTGCGTCATTGGGTTGGGCGCTCAGCGGCGTGCACGAAATCCCCATGCAAGGGCGTGGCATTTACGAGCGTTTCGGCAAACCGGTGGCCGTTCTGAAACCAGGTTTGCACGCCGGTTTGCCGTGGCCGTTCGGACGAGTGCTGGCAGTGGAAAATGGCGTGGTTCACGAACTGGCCACCAGCGTTGCCGACTCTACAGTCATTGAGCAGATTCTCGACGCCGCTGAAGGCCCGGCACCGAGCAGTGCCAATCGTCTGTGGGACGCCAGCCACATCAACGAAAAATCTCAGGTGATCGCCAGCAGCTCTGCCGACAAGCAGGGCTTTCAGATCGTCAACATGGACGTGCGCTTCGTCTACCGCATAGGCCTGACAGACGAGGCTGCCATGGCCGCCACCTACAACAGCGCAGACGTGCCGACGTTGATTCGCAGTACCGCCAGCCGCGTGCTGGTGCACGACTTTGCTTCAAGGACCCTGGACGAACTGCTAGGCGAGCAACGTTCGGGTCTGTCCGATGACATTGGCAACGCGGTTCAGGCCGACCTGCAGCAACTGAACAGCGGCGTGGAAATCCTCGCCACGGTAGTGGAAGCAATCCATCCGCCAGCCGGTGCGGCCAACGCCTACCACGCGGTTCAGGCTGCGCAGATCAGTGCTCAGGCCTTGATTGCCCGTGAGCGGGGCGCGGCCAGTGCGGCGGCCAATGCCGCGCAACTGAATGCCAGCGTCGCCCGCGATCAGGCGGCTGGTAATGCTCGGGAAGTAATGTCGGCGGCCCAAAGCGCGGACCTGCGTTTCAGCGCCGAGCGCGAAGGTTATGCCAAGGCCGGCCAAGCCTTCCTGCTGGAGCAATACCTCACGCAGCTGAGTCTGGGGCTGAACAAAGCCAAATTGCTGGTGCTTGATCATCGTCTGGGCGGCGCCAACAACGCGCCGACCATCGACCTGCGTACTTTCACCCTACCGGCAGACCCAACGGCGCCGCGTAAAGCCGTTCAGTAAGGAGTCGACCCTTGAGTCTGTTTCATAACCACAGCCACGACCATCATGATCACTCCGGCCACGATCACAGCGGGCATGGCCACCACGGCCATCACCACCACGGCGAAGGGGCCGGCCCAACGGTTTTCCCGTGGCGACGGGCTGCGCTGGCCGCCGTCCTGATTGCCTTTGCGATCGCGGCAGCCAGCCTGGTGCAGGTGCGTTCCGGCGAAGCGACGGTGATTACCCGGTTCGGCAATCCGTCCCGTGTCTTGCTTGAGCCAGGCTTGAGCTGGCGCTGGCCCGCGCCGTTTGAAGCAACCATTCCGGTTGATCTGCGGTTGCGTACCACCTCCAGCGGTCTGCAGGACGTCGGCACCCGCGATGGGCTGCGCATCATCGTTCAGGCCTACGTGGCGTGGCAGGTGCAGGGCGATCCGGAGAACGTCCAGCGCTTCATGCGCGCCGTGCAGAACCAGCCGGATGAGGCGGCGCGGCAGATTCGCACTTTTATCGGCTCTGCACTGGAAACCACTGCCAGCAGTTTCGACCTGTCGAGTCTGGTGAATACCGACGCCAACCAGGTGCGAATTACCGACTTTGAAAACCAGTTGCGTCAGCAGATCGATCAGCAATTGCTCGCCACCTACGGCGTGCGCGTGCTGCAAGTGGGCGTCGAGCGGCTGACCTTGCCTTCCGTCACGCTCAACGCCACGGTTGACCGCATGCGTGCCGAGCGGGAAACCATCGCCACGGAACGTACCGCCGTGGGCAAGCGCGAGGCTGCGCAGATTCGTTCGGCAGCAGAGCGCGATGCGCGGATTGTCGAGGCCGACGCCACGGTGAAGGCCGCAGACATCGAAGCCCAATCCCGCGTCGAGGCGGCGCAGATTTATGGCCGCGCCTACGCGGGCTCGCCACAGCTGTATAACTTGCTGCGTTCGCTGGACACCCTGGGCACCATCGTCACCCCAGGCACCAAACTGATTCTGCGCACCGATGCCGCGCCGTTCCGAGTGTTGGTCGACGGGCCGCCGACACTGGATGGCAAAAGCGGATCGCAGCCATGACTGAACCCCTGACTGCGTCCGACCAAAAACCGCCGCTACAAGGCCCATGGGTGCAGGCCAGTCGCCTTGCGTTTCTGGCCTTGTACGGCGTCACCTTACTGGCCGCGCTGGGCTGGGCATTGTCCAACGTGCGGCAAATCGATCCGCAAAATCGCGCGGTGGTATTGCGCCTCGGTGCGTTGGAGCGCATCCAGAATGCCGGATTGCTCACCGCCTGGCCGCAGCCCTTTGAGCAAGTGGTGTTGCTGCCCTCGGCGGATCGGGTGATTGAGCGTCGGGTCGAGACTTTGCTGCGTTCATTCGAGGCGGTGCGGGCGGACAAAATCGCCAGCTTCGCCGCGCCCATGAGCGATGCTTTGGCGGGGTCGGGTTATCTGCTGACCGGTGACGCCGGTGTCGTACAGCTGGACGTGACGGTGTACTACAAGGTGACCGACCCTTACGCCTACGTTTTGCAGGGCGATCACGTATTGCCTGCGCTGGATCGCCTGGTCAATCGCAGCGCCGTAGCCCTCACGGCGGCGCGGGATCTGGACACCATTCTGGTAGCGCGTCCGGAAATGGTCTCGGCGGACAGCCAGTCAGCCCAGCGCCGGGAGCGTCTGCGCGGAGATCTGGTGCGCGGTATCAATCAGCGGTTGAGCGAACTCAGCGCTACGGGTGTCGGGATGGGTATCGAGGTGACCCGGGTCGATGTGCAATCGAGCCTGCCGACGGCTGCGGTGAACGCTTTCAACGCGGTGCTGACCGCCAGCCAGCTCGCTGACCGGGAAGTCGCCAACGCCCGTAACGACGCCGAGAAAACCACTCAGGCCGCCAATCAGCAAGCCGACCGAACATTGCAAGTTGCTCACGCTCAGGCCTCCGAGCGACTGGCAAAAGCCCGGACCGATACAGCCACCGTCGCCAGTCTGGCGCAGTCGATCCAGAACAAAAGCGATCCCGGCTTATTGCAGCGGATCTATCGCGAGCGGGTGCCGAAGATTCTCGAACAGGCTGGTTCAGTCACCACCGTCGATCCGCGTGACGATTCCCGTCTGATCATTCAGGGAGCAGAGCAATGAGTGGCGAAGCCGCGCACATCCACGTTGAGCCAGCTGCGCCGGGCAGCATGCTGGGCAGGTCTGAACAGCGCAGCGCTGCCCGGCAACTGACCCTGGCGATGCTTGCGCTGGGGCTGTTGGGGCTGGGATTGATCTGGCGTTTTTTCGCTCCTGATCAGGTTGGCGTCAGCCAGTTGCTGCTGGGCGCCGCGTCACTGTTGGTGGCGATCCCGGTGGTCAGCGCCGGTTGGCACAGCCTGCGTCACCCCAGCCTGCACGGCATCACTGATCAGCTGATTGCCCTTGCCATGCTGGGCGCTTGGGCAACCGGAGATCTGATGACCGCCGCCTTGCTGCCAATCATCATGATCTTCGGCCATGTACTGGAAGAGCGCAGCGTGATCGGGTCACAAGAAGCGATTCAGGCGCTGGGTCGGCTGACCCGCAGCAACGCACGGCTGATTACCGCCGATGGCAGCGTGCAGGAAGTTGACAATTCGACCCTGGTGGCCGGTGATCAGGTGGAAGTGCGTGCCGGTGATCGCGTGCCCGCTGACGGTCGGGTGATTTCCGGTCAGGCCAGCCTCGATACGGCGCCCATTACCGGGGAGTCCGTACCGCTGGAGGCGAGGGCAGGCATTGAAGTCTTCGGTGGCGCGATCAATCTGGACGGGCTGCTGCGCATTGAGGTGACGCGCATTGGCAATGAGTCGACGCTGGGTAAAGTCATCGCCCTGATGCAGAGCGCCGAGCGCTCGAAACCGCCCATCACTCGCCTGTTGGAGCGCTATGCCGGAAGTTACATGGTGTTGGTCCTGCTGATCGCGGCGGTGACCTGGTTCATCACCAACAACGCTCAGGCGATGTTGGCCGTGCTGGTCGCCGCATGCCCTTGCGCGCTGGTGCTGTCCGCGCCGGCCACGGCCATCGCCGGCATCGCGGTTGCGGCACGCCACGGAATTCTGATTCGCAGCTCGGCGTTCCTCGAAGAGCTGGCGGATCTCACCTCGCTGGTGGTGGACAAGACCGGCACCCTTACCTTCGGCACCCTGAGGCTGGAGTCGGTGCAGGCAGTGGTTGCCCAGCGCCAGTATTTCCTGCCCCTGGCCGCCAGCCTTGGTTCTGCCAGCAGCCATCCGGTGAGCCGTGCGCTGGCCGGGCTGGTGACCAAGGATGAGTTGCTGACGCTGAGTGATATCCATGAGCGCCAGGGCCTGGGTGTGGTGGCTATGACGGAGTTGGGCAAGGCGGCTTTGGGCCGTCCTGAGTTGTTTGAGCAATTAGGTATTACGACTTCAGCGGTGCCCAGCCACGACGGACCGATTGCCGGGCTGGCGCTGGACGGCGAGTTTCTGGCCTGGTTGTTACTGGCCGACACCCTCAAACCCGAGGCGCATTTGGCCTTGGCTGAACTGCGGGAGTTGGGCATGGGCAGGCAACTGCTGCTGACCGGTGATCGGAAAACCGTCGCCGATAACCTGGCCTTGAAAGTCGGCATCAGCGATGTTGAATCCCAGGCGCTACCTGAAGACAAACTGAGCCGGGTCAGAGGGGAAATCGCCAGTGGCTTCCGGCCTATGGTGGTGGGTGATGGCATCAATGATTCGCTGGCCTTGAAGGCAGGCGTCGTAGGCGTAGCGATGGGAGCGGGCGGCGCTGATATAGCGCTGGCTTCAGCTGACATCGTGCTGATCGGCAGCGATCTGCGCCGGCTCGGCACGTGCGTACGGTTGAGCCGCCAGTGCCGCCGGACCTTGCAAGTCAACGTGATCATCGGCCTGGGCTGGACGCTGGCCATTGTCGCATTCGCCGCCTTCGGCCTGCTGGGTGCCGCTGGCGCCATGGTTGCTGCCATCCTGCACAACCTGAGCACACTGCTGGTGCTGGGCAATGCAGGTCGGTTGCTGCGGTTCAATGAACCGCTGGTGAAGGTGATTTAACTCTCTGAATTACATGCTTTTCTGTAGGAGCAAGCTTGCTTGCGATGGCGTGGGTCAGACGATAGTTTCTGGGACTGACCCACCGCAATCGCGGGCAAGCGCGCTCCTACAAGGCTGTGCGACAACGTCGTGCCTCGAAAGCACTGAGCTAGAGGCATGCACTAAGTATAAAAAAGCGCTTGAGCTTTGAAGAACTCTGTTACAAATTAACAGTCAGTCAAATCAAGGGGTGTTCACTCCAGGCTGCATTAGTGGGCGTATCAGAGGGCACAGGGCCGTTCCCGGAAGTCGATTTATAGTCAGTCGCTATAGCGTCTATAGCCTGTCGGTTCCAGAGTGGAGCCGTTTTTGAACTACCCTTTTTCGAGTTTCTTGATCATTGGGGGTTACTCAAATGCTCGCGCAACTTCCACCGGCCTTGCAAAAACTTCACCTACCGTTGCGTCTCATACTCTGGGACGGGCACGAACTGGATCTGGGTCCGGCACCCAGCGTCACCATCGTTGTAAAAGATCCGCTTCTGGTTTCCGAATTTACCCACCCAAGTCTCCACCTGCTAGGCAGTGCGTTCGTTGAGGGACGGCTGGAGATGGAGGGCTCAATCAGTGAGGTCGTGAGGGTCTGCGACGAACTGAGCCAGGCTCTGTTGAATGATGAAGACGAAGACACCCCGGTTCGTAGCCAGCACGACAAAGCCACCGATGCCGCCTCTATTTCCTACCATTACGACCTGTCCAACGAGTTCTACCAGTTGTGGCTGGACAAGGAGATGGTCTACTCCTGCGCCTACTTCAAGACTGGCGATGAAACGCTGGAACAGGCCCAACAGGACAAATTCCACCACCTGTGCCGCAAGCTGCGCCTCAAGCCTGGCGAACACCTGTTGGATGTCGGCTGTGGCTGGGGCGGCCTTGCCCGCTTCGCTGCCCGTGAATACGGGGTCAAGGTGTTCGGTATCACCTTAAGTCGGGAGCAGCTGGCTCTGGCGACTGCTCGGGTAAAAGCAGAAGGGCTGCAGGATCAGGTTGATCTGCAGCTGCTCGACTACCGGGATCTGCCTCAGGACGGTCGCTTCGATAAGGTTGTCAGTGTCGGGATGTTCGAGCACGTCGGCCACGCCAATCTTGAGCTGTATACCCAGCGGCTGTTTGGCGCGGTGAAGGAGGGCGGGCTGGTCATGAACCATGGCATCACCGCCAAGCATATAGACGGGCGTCCAGTGGGGCGAGGCGCCGGTGAATTCATCGGCCGCTACGTTTTCCCGAATGGCGAGCTGCCTCACGTGTCGCGCATCAGCGCCGAGATCAGCGAAGCCGGGCTGGAAGTTGTCGATGTCGAGAGTCTGCGCATGCATTACGCCAAAACCCTGGAACATTGGAGCTCGCGCCTGGAAACCCATCTCGAACAGGCTGCGGCGATGGTGCCTGAACAGACGCTGCGAATCTGGCGTTTGTACCTGGCGGGATGCGCGTATGCCTTTGCCCATGGCTGGATCAATTTGCATCAGATCCTCGCGGTCAGACCTCGCGCTGATGGCAGCCATGATTTGCCATGGACCCGCGAGGATATTTATCGGTAAATGATGACCTGTGGGAGCGGTGCTTGCCCGCGATAAGGCTGGACGCGCCTCGTTTGCTGAACCGCGTCGCCCAAATCGTGGGCAAGCACCGCTCCCACAGGGATGGTCATCGGTATCCCTACAAAATCGGTGAGATAAGCCGCGCCACGCGCATCCCCAGCTGTTGCAAATGGTGCGTCTCGCGGCTTTCCTGAACCGAAATCTCGTGGGCCAGGGCGAAGTCTTCGTTAAGCATGCGTTCCACTTCCCGGGCGAAGTCTCCATCGACGGTCAGCAACATCAATTCGAAATTGAGGCGGAACGAGCGGTTGTCCAGATTGGCGCTGCCGATTGCAGTGATCTCGTCATCCACCAGCACGACCTTCTGATGCATGAAGCCCGGCCCGTAGCGAAACACGCGAACGCCGGCGCGGACGGCTTCGAACGCGAACAGGCTGGACGCGGCGTACACCACGTAATGGTCAGGCCGCGACGGCAGCAACAGGCGCACATCTACCCCGCGTAACACCGCCAGATGCAACGCGGCAGACACAGCCTCGTCCGGAACAAAGTAGGGGCTAGTGATCCAGACCCGCTGCGTGGCTGCATGAATGGCTTCGACGAAGAACAGCGAACAGGTTTCCTGCTTATCTGCCGGGCCACTTGTGAGCAGTTGGCAGAGAACGCCATCTTCCGGGAATGAGTCGGGCAAACTCAGCGGCGGCAACTTGCGCGTGGCCCAGAACCAGTCCTCGGCAAACGACTCTTGCAGACATGCCACCACTGGACCGACGACTTGTACGTGGGTGTCCCGCCATGGGGCCAGCGGCGGCTTTAGGCCGACATATTCGTCGCCTACGTTATGCCCGCCAACGAAGCCCGTCGTACCGTCCACCACAACTATCTTGCGATGGTTACGGAAGTTGATCTGAAAGCGATTCAGCCATCCGCCACGAGTTGCAAAGGCTTTGATTTGCACGCCCCCAGCCCGAAGCTTTTCACTGTAGGCGCCGGGTAAGGCGTGGCTGCCGATCCGGTCGTAAAGCACATAGACGGCAACGCCCTCAGCGGCTTTCTCCAGCAGCAGGGTTTGCATGCTGCGGCCGAGCTCGTCATCGTGAATGATGAAAAACTGAATCAGCACCGTCTCTTTTGCTGCTCGGATGGCTTCGAAAATCGCCGCGAAGGTGTCGTCGCCATTGATCAGCAGTTTGACCTCATTATTAGCGAGCGCCGGGGTGTGGCCCAGTTTGGGCATTGCGCGCAGTGAGGCATAGGCATCGGAACGTCGTGCGGCAACCGCTTCCTCAATCCAGGGACGCCAGTTCATATCGCTGATGGCGCTGCGCATTTCTTCGTTAGCCTGGCGCCTTGCCTTGATATAGGCGTCGAATGAACTGCGGCCAAATACCAGATAAGGAATCAAGGTGAAATAGGGGATGAACAGCAGCGGCATAGCCCAGGCGATAGAGCCCTGTGCTGTACGGACAGTCAACAGCGCGTGGATGGCAGCGCCGATACCCAGCAGGTGAATGAAGCCGATGACGTAGCCGAAGAAATACGGGCTGTGATAATCCATGCGTAACCTCTCTCCTGACCTGCTTAACAGACCACAGCAGACCCGGATTGTCGCTATTTTATTAGCGGTGCAACTGGCGGCAGGTTCTGTCGTCTAAGCCTTCATTGTCGGCAACTGCATCCGGTTGCCCTTGCCCGTAACGGTTCAACAAGGATCTCCACATGAAGCTGCCCCTGATAAATTCTTCCCTGGTATTGATGTGTTGTCTGGTCGCGCCGTTTGCCCAGGCGCAGATGCTACAACCCGGTTTGTGGGAGCTCACCTCCAGCAACATGCAAGTAGACGGTCAGGCCATGCCTGACTTGCAGATGATCCTTGGACAGCTCAACAACTTGCCGCCTGAGCAGCGCGCCATGGTTGAACAGAACCTCAAGAATCAGGGGATCACTCTGGGTGGTAAAGGTGTGCGTTTCTGCCTTACCCAGGCCCAGGTAAAAAGCGATGACATTCCGCTGACTGATCCAAAGTCGGGCTGCACGCAGCGCATTACTGACCGTAACGGCAAGAACTGGAAATTCACGTTCAGTTGCCCGAAAGCACAGGGCAATGGTCAGGCGCAGTTCTTGAGTGATAGAGAATTTACGACCAACGTAATCGGCACCTTCAACGCGACGGGCCAGCAGCAGAAGGGTAGCATGGACACTCGTGCGGTTTGGTTGGGTCAGCAGTGCGGCGCGGTTCAGCCACGCACATGATGCTCCACGGTTCTGTTCGCCCTGATCAGAGCCTGCTTTTGTGCACGTCTCCACGCCAACTGCTGTGAGCCACAGCATCATGGGCGTGGAGACTTTCTGCATGTACTACTTTCACATCGAAGCCTTTCAGCAACGCGTTCTGCCTAAGCGCCTGATGCAGACGTCTGGCTGCGTCTTCGCAAAACATCAGATTCTGACCATTAGCCAGGGCGAAAGCCTGTTCATCCGCGCGTTTCACGGCGGTCTGAACGGCTGTTCCCAGCGCTGCTTCCGCCTGATCAATCAGCTCCGTAATAGGCAAGCGTTGAGCGAACTGATCGAGCTGCACCTGAATATGTGCAGTACTGCGTTGGCTGTGGGGCGTTGCCACGATGCCGTTCGCGCTTCCTAGCCAGTCATGAACGGCTGAGTATTCCACTGTGTTATTGGCAAATTCGCTGGCGAATTGCGCTTGAATCAGCTGCCTAGCCAAGGCCGCTGAGCAGGGGCAAGTGGAAGAGTAGGTCACGTCAATTTTTAGTTCCACGTGGAACATTCCGTTTTTGATGCTTGCCAAGATGCTGATTGGATAGGCTTTCCAGCCGGCCAAAGGGCTAATCAATGCTGGGCGTTTCAGCAAGTAATCTGCATGAATCGTGACGTAAGCATTCTGCGAAAGTCCCTCGTGGCTATCGAGGAAGCGATGCAATAGCTGGCAAAACAGGGCTGGGGTTAGATTCTCGGTTTCAAGCAACTCCAGCGCCAGGTAAAGGCGCGACATGTGAATGCCTCGCGATTCCCCATCATCCAGGCTTACCCCCGCATCCACCTTGGCCTGCACACGGTGACCTTCGATGAGCACAGGTAGGGCAATGCCGCACATACCCACCCAATCAAGAGGCTGCGTCTGTTGGGAGGCCTGGGCTGCTATGTCGGGAAGTGTTGCTAGTTTCATAAGTGGAAAAATCCTCATCAAGCCGTTGGTAATCGAGCATTGTTATACTATAACATGTCTGGGTGATTGCTTGAGGTGCCCCGCACCCTTCCTATGAACAAGGTTCCGAGCCTTGCCAACTAGCCCGTGAGGCTGATGAGATTTCCGATGCCAAGTCGTCTTCCTGTAACCGTGCTGTCCGGCTTTCTCGGCGCGGGCAAAAGCACATTGCTCAATTACGTCTTACGTAACCGCGACAACCTGAAGGTCGCCGTGATCGTTAACGATATGAGCGAAATCAACATTGATGGCAGCGAAGTTCAGCGTGATGTCAGCCTGAACCGTGCTGAAGAAAAACTGATCGAGATGAGCAACGGCTGCATTTGCTGCACATTGCGCGAAGATTTACTGGAAGAGGTCAGCCGACTGGCTCAGGAAGGTCGTTTCGATTATCTACTTATCGAATCAACGGGCATTTCTGAGCCTTTGCCGGTTGCCGAGACCTTCACTTTTCGAGATGAAGCCGGCAAAAGCCTGGCGGACATGGCGCGCCTCGACACCATGGTCACAGTGGTCGACGGGGTGAATTTCCTGCTCGATTTCCAGGCCGCCGAAAGCCTCGCGAGCCGCGGCGAAACATTGGGTGATGATGACGAACGTTCGATCACTGATTTGTTGATTGAGCAGATTGAGTTTGCCGATGTGATCCTGGTCAGCAAGATCGACCTGATCAGTTCAAGCGAGCGCGAGGAATTGATCGCCATCTTGCAGCGCCTCAACACCCAGGCGGAAATCGTACCGATGGTTATGGGCGAAGTGCCCTTGGCGAAAATCCTCAATACCGGCCTGTTCGATTTCGAGCGCGCTTCACTGGCGCCCGGCTGGCTCAAGGAGTTGCGCGGTGAGCACGTGCCCGAGACCGAGGAATATGGCATTGCCTCCACGGCGTATCGAGCGCGTCGGCCGTTTCACCCGGAGCGGTTCTTCAGCTTCATCGATCGCGAATGGACCAATGGCAAATTGCTGCGCTCCAAGGGTTTCTTTTGGCTGGCCAGTAAGCATCAGGATGCTGGCAGTTGGTCCCAGGCGGGCGGCTTGATGCGGCATGGCTTCGCCGGTCGCTGGTGGCGTTTCGTGCCCAAGGCGCATTGGCCTGAAGACGATGAAAGCGTCAGCGCCATCAAGAGCAATTGGTCGGCAGAAACCGGCGACTGCCGTCAGGAACTGGTGTTCATCGGGCAGAATATCGACTTCGCGCAGCTCACCGCCGAGTTGGATAACTGCCTGCTGACCGATGCTGAAATGGCCGGGGGCAGCGAAGCCTGGCGCTTGCTGCCGGACCCGTTCGGCCCGTGGCATGAAGAGGAGGCTGCGTAATGCTGGCGCCGATGACTCGCTGGCGGCCGCTGGTTCGTCAGGTCCAAGGTGCCACTCCCGCGATCCTTGGCAAGGTGTTGGAAGACGATGTGAACCTGGCGGTCTGGCAGCGGCAATTACCCGCGCACATTGAAGACTTTGGCAGGCTATTACTTGCGTTGAATGAGCCATTGGCTGAATCCTTGACGCTGGAAATCAACGATGAAGAAGCGTTGCCTGATCTTCAGGGATTCGCCTCGGCCTATGCGGATCTCGAAGGCTACGAGGGCTTTGTCGCGGACGTTGCCTGGCTAATCAGCGCTTATGCCTGCCTGTTGGGCGCCAAGTGCATTGGGGTGCGGTTGCGGGTATTGGATAAGGCCATGTGTCCGCGTTTCCATGTGGATCACGTTCCTATTCGGTTGATCACCACTTACGCGGGCATCGGCAGTCAATGGCTCAAGGAAGGGGCGATTGATCGCAGCCAACTGGGCAATCCGCAAGCCGAGCCTCAGGATGTGTTGAAGATCCAGCAGATCAATTGCGGCGACGTGGCGCTGCTCAAGGGCGAACGGTGGATCGGCAACGAAGGTCACGGGCTTGTTCACCGCTCACCTCAGCCCAAGCGAGACGAAAGGCGGTTGCTGTTGAGTCTGGATTGGTTGGGGTGACGCTGTCATTTCCGTAGGAGCGCGCTTGCCCGCGATTGCGGTGGGTCAGGCAATTATACGTTGGCTGATACACCGCAATCGCGGGCAAGCGCGCTCCTACTGAGCAAGCGTCATGGCACTAGCCACTTCCCCCGACTCTGTCCTTCACAAAACGGCTTGAGATACGCCGTATCGCTGGCAATGCCGTAATAGTGAATGTCTTCGCGATAAGGCATATTGGCCACTTGTGCATTGCTGCAAACGCCAAAGGCGCCGGTTGGACATTGCTCCAGAAAACTCACCTCGGTTTTCTGCCCGGCCAGCTCCGGCTTGCAAAAGCCGTCGTGAAACAGTTTTGGTGGAATCGTGCGGTTTTGCTGGCAAACCTTGACGTCCAGCCGCTCCGCCTGGCTATGCACCAGACACGCCTCGGCCCACACTTGGCCTGAAATCATCGCCAGCAACAGCGGCAGACAGAATACGATCCTGGTTTTCAATGCGACCCTCATAAGCGATCCATATGCTGCAGAACATTCCCACCCACGTTATTGGCGGACCTTTAGGGGCAGGCAAGACCAGCCTCATCAAGCACCTGCTGGCTCAAAAGCCGCCGGATGAGCGCTGGGCGATCTTGATCAATGAATTTGGTCAGATTGGCCTGGATGAGGCGCTGCTGACCACCGGGGCCGATGGTATCGCACTTGGCGAAGTGGCTGGCGGTTGCCTGTGTTGCGTCAATGGCGCGCCGTTTCAGATCGGCTTGGGGCGGCTGTTGCGCAAGGCCAGACCGCATCGATTGTTGATCGAACCGTCGGGGCTTGGGCATCCCGCGCAACTGATCGAGCAACTGAACCAGGCGCCGTGGCTGGGCGTGCTGAGCGTGCAGCCCAGTGTCATGGTGCTGGACGCTACAGCGCTTGCGGCGGGCCGGCCGTTACCGCTCAGCCAGCAATTGGCTCTGGCTCAGGCCGGGTTGCTGGTGCTGAACAAATCCGCACATCTGGACGCAGACCAACGTCAGCAGATTGCCAAAGGCTTGCCCGCCGACAAGCCGCTGTTCTGGACCGATCAAGGCGCGCTGCCCTTGGCTGATCTGCCTGGGATTGGGGGGCGCGCGGTGTTTAGTGAGTCGGCTGTGGATAAGTTGTCCCTACCCAAGAGCCTCGGGAGTATCCCGGCTGTCTGGACCGATCCCCGTCAGCCCATTTGCCTGAGCCAGTCGCAACAAGAGGGCTGGAGCACCGGCTGGCGCTGGCACCCCAGTCAGCGTTTTTCACTGGAGCGCATTGAGCACTGGCTACAAGGCATGGACTGGCAACGCGCCAAGCTGGTTATCCACAGCGAAAATGGTTGGGTTTCGGGTAATGCGCTGGAAGGGGCTGCGTTGAATTGGCAAGCCAGCGAATGGCGCAAGGATTCGCGGCTGGAGTTGATCTTTACCGAGCCACAGGATGAAGCTCGATTACAGGCAGAACTGGTGGCCTGCGTGCTCTAGATCACTGCGATCAGTAGGAGCGCGCTTGCCCGCCATTGCGTTCGATCAGACTATCATTTTTCAACTGACCCACCGCTATCGCGGGCAAGCGCGCTCCTACAGGGACCGTGTACAGGTCGTGACACCGCGTTGCTACTGCTTCCACTTGTTATGTTCCTGCCGCCACTCGCTCAGCTGGATAATTTCTGCAGTGGGCGGCGGGGTTTTGATTTCGAACGGGTAGGGCGCCAATTCGATCTGGGCGCTGTGGGCACCGAACATCGTGATCGTGCCGGGATGACGCTGCTCGCCGGTTACGGTGAACTCGAAGTTATAGACCCGGGCAAGGCGTTTACGACCTTCAGAGTCCCGCGCGAAGGTGAGCTTGCGCAGGGCGACGTTGCCGTCGAGCAATTCAAGATCCAGGCGAGCGCAATGCTGCTTGACCCGCTCCAGCGCACGCTCGCGCAGCCCATGGGAGTGCCACCACCATGCGCCGCCGGTGGCGAACAGCATCAATACAAACATGTTTCCCAGGGTCAGCATGAGCAGGTACTCCAACAAAGTGCCACCAGCTTAACTGTCTCCGAGGATTTCCAGCCATACTGCGCGACTTAAATTTCTCACTACTGCATTTGCATCGTGTTCAGGGCCCCTAGATGAAACGCACACCCCATTTGCTCGCCATTCAGTCCCATGTGGTTTTCGGCCATGCGGGCAACAGCGCCGCCGTGTTCCCCATGCAGCGAGTCGGGGTCAACGTCTGGCCGCTCAATACCGTGCAGTTCTCCAATCACACTCAATATCGGCAGTGGGCGGGGGATGTTTTGCCTCCCCAGCAGATTCCCGCGCTGATCGACGGCATTGCCGCCATTGGCGAGCTGGGCAACTGCGACGCTGTGTTGTCCGGCTATCTGGGCAGTGCCGCTCAGGGGCGGGCGATTCTCGAGGGTGTGGCCCGTATCAAGTTGGCCAATCCTAATGCGCTGTACCTGTGTGATCCGGTCATGGGCCATCCTGAGAAAGGCTGCATCGTACCGGCAGAGGTCAGCGATTTTCTCCTTGAAGAAGCCGCGGCCGTGGCTGACTTCATGTGCCCTAATCAATTGGAGCTAGACAGTTTTTCCGGGCGCAAGCCTGATTCGCTGACTGATTGTGTGGCGATGGCTCGTAGCCTGTTGGCGCGCGGGCCGAAAGCTATCGTCGTCAAACATCTGGATTACCCCGGTAAGGCTGCTGACGGCTTCGAAATGTTACTGGTGACTGCCGATGCCAGTTGGCACCTGCGTCGCCCGCTACTGGCCTTTCCGCGCCAGCCAGTGGGTGTTGGCGACCTGACGTCCGGGCTGTTCCTGGCTCGGGTACTGCTGGGGGATGATTGGGTGGCTGCGTTCGAGTTTGCCGCCGCGGCTGTTCACGAAGTGCTGCTGGAAACCCAGGCCTGCGGCAGTTACGAACTGGAACTGGTCCGCGCCCAGGACCGCACCGCGCACCCTCGGGTGAGGTTTGAAGCGGTGCGGTTGTAAACCTCTCCCTCACGCATGCCATTTGTGGGAGCAAGCTTGCTTGCGAAGGTGGTTATTCAGGCACCCGTCATGTGGATGCACTGGCCCTTTCGCGAGCAAGCTCGCTCCCACAGGTCTGCATTACGCCAGATACTTATAACGTCTCGTCTTTGATTTCCTGATAGCGCTTTTCCAGTTCCTGACGGATCTGTCGGCGTTGTTGGGCCTGAATGTAGCGGCGTTTGCCGTCCAGGCTTTCGGGCACCAGCGGTGGAACGCTGGCCGGTTTGCGTTGATCGTCCACAGCCACCATGGTGAAGAAGCAGCTGTTGGTGTGGCGTACCGAGCGCTCGCGGATGTTTTCCGTGACCACCTTGATGCCGACTTCCATGGACGTGTTGCCCGTGTAATTCACCGAGGCAAGGAAGGTCACCAGCTCACCCACATGGATGGGCTCGCGGAAAATCACCTGATCAACCGACAGTGTCACCACATAACGCCCCGCGTAACGGCTGGCGCAGGCGTAAGCGACTTCATCGAGATACTTCAACAGGGTGCCACCGTGCACGTTGCCAGAGAAGTTGGCCATGTCCGGTGTCATCAATACAGTCATCGACAGCTGGGCGTTTCCGGGTTCCATAGCGTTCTCACGATCAAGGCGGTTCGGGTCAGAAATTGCACCTTATGGCGGTGCTCATCGATTCAAGCTTTGCATGAACAGTTATCGGGACGCTTATCAGCCGCGGCCCGTCACGCTTGGGTCCATCTGTTTCCATATATTGCACCGGCTTTACCGAGGAATGTGCGGTGTTAACCTGCAAAAGCCCGTGGAACGGGTAATTTCTTACAAATTAATCAGAATTTTTGCAGTGCAGTAGCTGAATTGCCCGTCGTCTTTGCGGCAATTCGGCTACCTGCGATGCGTTTCATAAGGAGCCGGACCCATGCATGCCATCAGCTTTATTCAGGATTTGGCGGTGATCATGCTGGTGGCTGGTGTCGTCACTATCCTGTTCCATCGGCTCAAACAGCCGGTGGTGCTCGGCTATGTCGTTGCCGGTTTCATCATCGGGCCGCATACCCCGCCTTTCGGCCTGATCCACGACGAAGACACCATCAAGACCCTGGCTGAACTGGGGGTGATCTTCCTGATGTTCTGCCTCGGGCTGGAATTCAGCCTGCGCAAGTTGTTCAAGGTGGGCGCGACGGCTTTCATTGCCGCGTTTCTGGAAATCACCCTGATGATCTGGATTGGCTACGAAATCGGCCAGTTCTTTGGCTGGAGCACCATGGACTCGCTGTTCCTTGGGGCAATCCTGGCAATTTCCTCGACGACCATCATCGTCAAGGCGCTCAACGATTTGAAAATGAAGAATCAGCCCTTTGCGCAACTGATATTCGGTGTGCTGATCGTCGAAGACATCCTGGGCATCGGCATCATTGCGCTACTGTCGGGGATTGCAGTGAGCGGCTCGGTCAGCTCAGGTGAAGTGTTCTCCACGGTGGGCAAGCTGTCGCTGTTCATGATCGTTGCACTGGTGATCGGCATCTTGCTGGTGCCGCGCTTGCTGGCCTATGTGGCGAAATTCGAAAGCAACGAGATGCTGCTGATCACCGTACTCGGCCTGTGCTTCGGTTTCTGCCTGCTGGTGGTCAAGCTGGAATACAGCATGGTGCTCGGCGCGTTCCTGATTGGCGCAATCATGGCTGAATCCCGCCAGTTACTGAAAATCGAGCGCCTCATCGAACCCATCCGCGACATGTTCAGCGCGATCTTTTTTGTCGCCATCGGCTTGATGATAGACCCGGCGATCCTGCTTCAGTACGCGTGGCCCATTGCCGTTATTACGGTGGCAGTGGTCCTGGGAAAGATGCTTTCCTGCGGGTTGGGGGCGTTTCTCGCCGGTAACGACGGCAAAACCTCACTTAGGGTGGGCATGGGGCTGTCACAGATTGGCGAATTTTCCTTCATCATCGCGGCATTGGGGATGACGTTGCAGGTCACCAGCGACTTTCTGTACCCGGTGGCGGTTGCCGTATCCGCCATCACCACGTTGCTGACTCCTTACCTTATTCGGGGCGCAGACCCGTTGTCTCATCATCTGGCGCGCATCATGCCCGAACGCATGTCCCGGGTTTTCGGCATGTATGGCGAGTGGCTGCGCAGCATCCAGCCGCAAGGCGAGGGTGCGCTTCTGGCTTCGATGATTCGGCGGATTCTGTTGCAGGTCGGGGTCAATCTGGCGCTGGTGATCGCGATTTTCTTCTGCGGCGGCTATTTCGCCGAGCGCATCGGCATCTATATCAGCGACTGGATCGGCGACGTGGGTCAGCAGAAAGCCTGGATCTGTGGCGCAGCGCTGTTGTTGTCGCTGCCTTTCCTGATTGCCGCGTATCGCAAGCTCAAGGCGCTGTCGATGTTGCTGGCGGAAATGGGCGTCAAACCCGAGATGGCGGGGCGGCATACGGCGCGGGTGCGCAAGGTGATCGCCGAGGTGATCCCTTTGTTGTCGCTATTGGTGATTTTCGTACTGCTGGCGGCTTTGTCCGCGAGCATTCTGCCGACCAATGAGCTGCTGATTTTGATCGTGGTGATTGCGGCGATCGTCGCTGCGGTGGCGTGGCGCTGGTTCATTCGGGTGCATACGCGCATGCAGATCGCGTTGCTGGATACGTTGGGCAATCATCAGGAGCCGAATGAGCATTGAGCGGCGATAGACCCCTGTGGGGGCGGTGCTTGCCCGCGATAAGGTCACTGCGATCCTAAGTGAAACCGCGTCCAGCCTTATCGCGGGCAAGCACCGCTCCCACAGGTATCGGTGCTTTAGGGGATGCGTCAGAAACTCAGCTTTCCAGCCAAACGTCCCGCGCCCAGTGCCACACCGATTCCCAGTTTTCTTCGGTAACCAGTTCTTCCTCGCCGGACCACAGCACCACGGTGCCGTCTTCTTCGACGCAGTAGTAGTCTTCGCCGTCCTGACAAATCGGGATCAGCTCACGGGGTACGCCTACGTCCCAAGCGTTGGCAGCAACGTCTGGCAGGTAGGTGTGCGACTGTGGGTCGGTAATGGTCACCGGCTCCAGGCTGCCGTAAACCACGTCGCTTACCGTCAGCAGGAATTCCTTGAAGACGAAGGGAATGTTGATAAACAGCTGTTCTTCGACCTCGACGAGTTGATCCTCGTCGGGCAGTTCAAGCGGAACCGGAACAGGTTCATTCGCTTCGCGTAATTGTTCAATGACTTCTTCCACGGCCTGGCTCCTCTGACTTGATGGCGCGGTTTATACAGTAGCGTAAAGCCTTTCTCAAAATAACTATCCGATCGGATAAAACAAAAACCCCGGACAAGTCCGGGGTTTTGCTCAAGCATGGAGCGCTCTGGATCAGCCGTTCTGGCGGATACCAGCAACCAGCCAAGGCTGATTCTCGCCCTGTGGGCGTTCCATGTTCCAGCTTTCGCTGAATACTTCACCTTGATCAAAGCGCGAAGTCTTGGATACGCCGCTGAAGGTCAGGGTCGCGATGGTTTTATCAGCGCGATCATCCAGGCCGTCCAGTTGCACGGTCAGATTGTCGATGTAAGTCGACTGGAAGCCTTCGCCCAGATCAGCGCGTTCCTTCTTCAGGAAGGCCAGCATCTGCGGGGTCACGAACTCTTCGATCTTGTCCATCTCGTTGGCGTCCCAGTGCTGCTGCAGCGACTGGAAGTGGCTACGAGCGGCTTCGAGGAAGCGGGTTTCGTTGAACCAGGCCGGAGCGTTGATCACCGGAGCGGCGGCTGAAGCTGCGCCCATGTCGCCGAACATCGAGTTCTGTGCAGGCTGCTCGGTGTTTTCACGCTGATACGGCACCGGACCAGCAGGAGTGGCCATTTGCGGGCCTTGCTGCTTGCGACGACGGGCCGCGATGAAGCGGAAGATCAGGAAGGCAATAACCGCCATGATCAGGATGTCGAAGATCTGCATCCCCTGGAAGCCGTCGCCCATGAACATGGAAGCGAGCAGGCCACCGGCAGCGATACCGGCCAATGGGCCGAGCCAACGAGAAGCACCGCTGGCAGCAGGGGCCGGACGGCCAGCAGCGTTAGGCGCTGCAGCAGGAGTGGACGGAGCAGTTTGGCGCGCCTGATGGCTTGGCGCGGAGCCCATGCTCTTGCCGCCACCGAAACGCGCAGCGTTGGCGTCGAGGCTCATGGTGAGCCCGATGCACAGCGCCAGAGCGATGCTAAGAAAACGTTGCATAAGGGTATTCCCGTTTTATGAATTGCACGCGCGCCATATTGCATAGGGCCTATGTGTATGGCTAGCGGCCAAATGTTTCCGGCTTTTACGTAGAAGCTTGCAGAGCCTGTAAAGGTTGGTCTGTAGGGCTTCGGTAAAAGTTCTGTAGGACGGATCGTCAGGCCTGCTCATCTATATGGAGCTGACCGGCGGTGGATTCAAGCGGGAGGGCGATAGAACCTTAATCGCATAACCCTGTGGGAGCGAGGCTTGCCCGCGATAAGGCTGGACGCGTTCACTTTAGATCGCGTCCAGCCTTATCGCGGGCAAGCACCGCTCCCACAGGTATGTCGGCCTACAGGCGGATCTTCAAATCGCTTCCAGCTTCGCATAGCCCATCATCAGCCACTTGCTGCCTTCGGCGAAGTTGACCTGCACCCTGGCCTGGGCGCCAGCGCCTTCGAAATTCAGGATCACACCGTCACCAAACACCGCATGCCTGACCTGTTGGCCGAGGCTGAAAGCGGTTTCCGGAATTCCCGTGCCGTTGAACAGGCTGCTGGTGCTGACTTTCTGTGTGCCGCCAAAAGGTCGACTGACGCTGTTGGACAAGCGCACTTCCTGAATCAGCAATGGCGGGATTTCCCGTACGAAACGCGAAACCTTGTTGTAGGTCTCGCTGCCATACAGGCGACGGGTCTCGGCGTAGGTCATCACCAACTGCTGCATGGCGCGAGTGATACCCACATAGGCCAGACGCCGTTCTTCCTCAAGGCGGCCAGGCTCTTCCAGGCTCATCTTGTGCGGGAACAGGCCTTCTTCCATGCCCACCAGAAAAACGTAAGGGAATTCCAGGCCTTTGGCGCTGTGCAGGGTCATCAGCTGAATACTGTCTTCGTGCTCTTCGGCCTGAGTGTCGCCGGCTTCCAGCGAAGCGTGGCCGAGGAACGCCGCCAGTGGGGTCAGTTCCTCATCCTCTTCGCTGTTCTCGAAGTTGCGCGCAGCGCTGACCAGTTCCTCAAGGTTTTCTACCCGGGCCTGGCCTTTCTCGCCTTTCTCTTCCTTGTGATAGTTGATCAAACCGGATTGCTCAATCACGGTCTGAGTCATCAGATGCAACGGCATCTCCATGACCTTGGCGGCTAGGTTCTCGATCAGCTCGACGAAACCACTCAGCGCCCCGGCGGCACGACCGGTCAGGCCTTTATTGGCGATCAACTGACGCGTGGCTTCCCACATGGAGACATCAGCATGGCGGGCGTGCTGACGTATCGCTTCGACGGTCTTTTCACCAATCCCGCGTGCAGGAACGTTGATGACCCGCTCCAGTGCCGCATCGTTGCCACGGCCTTCCAGCAGGCGCAGGTAAGCCATGGCGTTTTTGATTTCAGCACGTTCGAAGAAGCGCTGACCGCCATAAATGCGATACGGAATGCGCTCGCGCAGCAAGGCTTCTTCAAGAACACG
Source organism: Pseudomonas syringae (assembly GCF_000737245.1). Taxonomy (GTDB): domain Bacteria; phylum Pseudomonadota; class Gammaproteobacteria; order Pseudomonadales; family Pseudomonadaceae; genus Aquipseudomonas; species Aquipseudomonas syringae_J. Next base: position 168,300 of record NZ_JPQU01000034.1, read on the forward strand.
GGATTGGGCGTTGGAGCGATAGAGAATGGCAATTTCACTACGCGCCAGGCCGGTCTTGAGCGCGCTCTCGATGGTTTCTACCACGTAGCGAGCTTCATCGTGCTCGTTGAAGGCTGCGTAGAGATTGATCAGTTCGCCGTCGCCAACATCTGTCCATAGCTCTTTGCCCATGCGGCCGCTGTTATTGATGATCAGCCCGTTGGCCGCCTTGAGGATGCTGGCGGTGGAACGGTAGTTCTGTTCCAGGCGAATAACTTCGGTGTCCGGGAAGTCAGACGAATACTGATGGATGTTTTCGATTTTCGCGCCACGCCAGCCGTAAATCGACTGATCGTCGTCGCCTACCACCATCAGGCTGTCACCGCCCTGAGCCAGCAGGCGCAACCAGGCGTACTGCACGGCGTTGGTGTCCTGGAATTCGTCCACCAGGACGTGGCGGAAACGCCGTTGATAGTGGGCGAGCAGGCCAGGGTTATCACGCCACAGGTCCAGGGCCCGCAGCAGCAGCTCGGAGAAGTCGATGACGCCGGCGCGCTGGCAGGCGACTTCGTAAGCTTCGTAAATGGATTTCATGGTGGTCAGGAACAGATCACCGCTGGCCTGAATATGTTTCGGCCGCAGCCCTTCGTCTTTCTGGCCATTGACGAACCACTGGGCCTGCTTGACCGGCCAGCGCTGCTCATCCAGACCCAACTCGCGGATCACTCGTTTGACCAGCCGTGCCTGATCGTCGCTGTCCAGGATCTGGAACGTCTGCGCCAGACCGGCTTCCTGCCAGTGCGCCCGCAACAGGCGGTGCGCCAGGCCGTGGAAAGTGCCAACCCACATGCCGGCCGGGTTGATACCCATCAGCTGTTCGATCCGGTGGCGCATTTCTGCCGCCGCCTTGTTGGTGAACGTCACCGACAGGATCGAATGGGGCGAGGCTTGCTCGACCTGGATCAACCAGGCGATGCGATGCACCAGCACACGGGTTTTGCCGGAACCAGCGCCGGCCAGGACCAACTGACGACCCACGGAGGCAGCTACGGCCTGACGTTGGGCATCGTTGAGGGAATTAAGCAGAAGGGAGAGATCATCGCGCATCGACGCATTCTAGGGTGCCGAGCGTAACCGGGCAAACCATGCTTTGTTCGGCGCGACAAAAGTGACCTGCGGTGGCTTATCTGGATAAACCAGTTTGAGGGGCCGCTGTCTGACACTCAGAGGAGTTGCGGTCTATCGTGGGAGCGAATTCATTCGCGAAGGGGTCAGTCAATCCAGTGCAGTTTCGATGATTGGGATATTGCCTTCGCGAATGAATTCGCTCCCACAGGTTCTGAGTCCGTCAAACCTATTGGGGGTTCAGCGAAGGCCTCCCGGCAAACCGAGATCCCCAACGGACGCAAACAGGTGGATTTAATGACGCCAGACAGTTTGGTCTCCCGCACGGCTTGTGTATGCTCCGATGCACGCTCAGAGCCTCATTATTATAAGAATCCGCCATGCCTTTCAGTTTCAGCGCCTCGGACGCCACACGCGTGAGCCGCGACTCCATTCGTCAGCAGTACGCAGGCCCCCTGGCCGTGGAGCGCACGCGCCTGCTTTATCAAGGGTCGTTGTTGCCCACCTTGTTGATGTTCATCAACGGGGCGGTCTGCGCTTTTTTATTGTGGAGTCCGGAGCGCTATCTGCTGGTCAGCGTCTGGCTCGGCTGGCTATCGGCGTTGGTGAGTCTGCGGGTCATCCAGGTTGCCGCGTTTCGCTCCGCAACACCTGAACGCCGTGCTGACCCGGTCTGGGGCCGAATGTTTCTGCTGGGCGCCGCGGTCAGTGGTCTGACGTTGGCCAGCGCGGCGTTGGTGCTGGTGCCCGTGGAGAACTTCCAGCAACAGGCCTGGGTGTTCGGCCTGATCGGTGCCGCGACGCTTTCTGCCAGCATCGCCTACGCCGCCAGCATTCCGGCCTTCCTGACATTTACCTTGCCGTGTCTGCTGCCGCCGATCGCTTATCTTTTCTGGGGCGGTGACATTCCGATGCGCGGCTGGGGCTGGCTGGGAATAACGCTGTTGGTCGCACTGATCGTGGTTGCCTGGCAGGTCAATCGCCTGATCCAGAGTGGCCTGATCAGACGCTTTCAGAATCAGGCCTTGATTGACGAATTGCAGCAGGCGCAAATCAACGGCGCGCAGCTCAATACTGAGCTGGGCCATGAAATCGACCAGAGGCGCAAGGCCGAGCTGGAGCTGCGGGAGGCTCAGGCCGAGCTGGAAGTGCGCGTCGCGTTGCGCACCAGCGAACTGGAGGAAGCCAACCTGGCCCTCAGCATAAGCCCGCCAAGGCTTGCAGCGACTGTGTTTGAAGCGGCCAGTGAAGGCATTGTCATTTTCGATCCGGACTACAACATCCTGGCGGTGAATCAGGCGTTCAGCCGCGTCACCGGCTACGAGCAGGAGGAGATGGTCGGACGCAAAGTGACTGACATCGCCAGTAGCCGTGATGCCCGCCGGCATTTTCAGACCATTCATCAGTCACTGGAACAGACCGGCAGCTGGCAGGGCGAGCTGGTGGAAACCCGTAAGAACGGCGAGCTGTATCCGCAGTGGTTGCAGCTCAGTGTCGTTCGAGATGTTGCCGGAAATATGAGTCACATTGTCGGCTTCTTCGCCGATCTGTCAGCTCGTCGCGAGTCGGAAGAGCGAATGCGCTACCTGACGCATTTCGATGAGCTCACCGGCTTGGCCAACCGCTCGCTGTTCAAGGAGCGTTTGCGCGAGGCCAATCAGCGCGTCCGGCAAGGCGGCAGGAGCCTGGCTTTGCTGCATATCAATCTAGATCGTTTCAAGCTTCTCAATGACAGCCTGGGTCATGAAGTGGCCGATCAGTTACTCAAGCAGGTGTCGCGCCGCCTGAGCAGCGCCATGCCGGAAGCCGACACCATTGCCCGATTGTCGGGGGATGAGTTCGCGGTGCTGTTTGACGCTTACGGCAATCTGTCCAGCCTCACCCGGGTGACCAGTCGCCTGTTGGCCAAACTGCGCACGCCCATCTCCGTGGCCGGGCATGATCTGGTTGTCAGTGCCTCGGTGGGGATCAGTCTCTTGCCGGATTCGGCGCGGGAGATATCCGCGCTGGTCAGCCAGGCCAATATCGCCATGCAACACGCGAAACATCTGGGTGGTAATAATTTTCAGTTCTTTACCGAAAGTTTGCAGGCCAGCACCCTTGAGCGTTTGCAGCTGGAGATCCAGCTGCGCAAAGCCATTGAGGAGAACCAGCTGGAGGTCTTCTACCAACCCAAACTGAGCCTGGAAACTGGCCGGCTCGATGCGGCGGAAGCCTTGGTGCGCTGGCGCCACCCTGCGCGAGGAATGGTGCCGCCGGGAGACTTCATCGGACTGGCCGAAGAGACCGGGCTGATTGGCTCCATAGGCGAAATAGTGTTGCGCGAGGCCTGTCGACAAGCCTGTGAATGGCAACGCCAGGGCATCGCGCCGTTGCGGATTTCAGTCAATCTGTCGGTGCATCAACTGCGTCAGGGCAAGCTGGTCAGCCTGGTGCGACAGGTACTTGAAGAAACCGGGTTGGCACCTGGCTATCTCGAGCTCGAACTCACCGAGAGCCAGTTGCTCGACAGCGTTGAGCACATCATCAGCACTTTCCAGCAGCTGCGAGAGTTGGGCGTGAAGTTGGCCATCGACGACTTTGGCACCGGCTATTCTTCCCTGAGCTACCTCAAACGCTTCCCGGTGGACTACGTGAAAATCGATCAGGCCTTCATTCGCGGCCTGGGCGAAGGTACCGAAGACGCAGCCATCACCCAGGCAATCATCGCCATGGCCCACAGCCTGGGCCTGAAAGTGGTGGCCGAAGGCGTCGAGAATCAGGTGCAACTGGATTTCCTGAAGGCTAATGGCTGTGATGAAGTGCAGGGATATCTGATCAGTCGTCCTTTGGAGGCGGGGGCGTTGGCAGCTTTGCTAACTCAGGACTTCACCAGTCATTGAATTGGCATACATTTCTGTAGGAGCGCACGAGCAACGCGAGGCCGCGATGGCGGTGTGACTCTTTTTTTCTGACACCGCGCTCCTACAGATTGGAATTCAGCTAGTTATTTCGTATTTGGTGAGAAGGCTATTGAAGGGGATGTCGGAATAATCCCACGTCGCCTCAGGATTTAGCCTTCAATTGCCGGTGTAAGAATGTCCATGGCGCGTTTAACTGGGCGTCCAGCAGGTCATGTAGTATAACTACAAAAAAGCTACATCCCGTCCCATGCACCTTTGTCGAGTCCATCCATTGAATCTGCTGCAGCACATCGCCCAGTCACGCCATCTGTTACGCAAGTCGGAGCTCAAAGTCGCCGACCACGTGCTGCTTGATCCTGCGGCTGTGATGCACAGTTCCATGGCCGATCTGGCGCACAATGTCGGGATCAGTGAACCCACTATCGTGCGTTTCTGCCGGGCCATTGGTTGCACCGGTTTTCAGGATCTGAAACTCAAGCTCGCGCAAAGTCTCGCGGCGGGGGCGAGTTTCGGGCAGTTCGCTATTCATGAAGATGACTCGGTCGCCGATTACAGCCTGAAGATCTTCGACACTACCCTGCATACCTTGATGGAAGTGCGCGAGAACCTTGACCCTCACGCCTTGCAGTTGGCTGTAACCGCCATGGCCTCGGCCAAGCGCGTCGAGTTCTACGGCTTCGGTGCGTCTGGCGCTGTGGCGGCGGATGCCCAGCACAAGTTCTTCCGCCTGCTGCTTAGCGCTGCGGCGTATTCGGATCCGCACATGCAAGCCATGTCAGCCGTGACGCTGGTGCCTTCTGACGTTGCGGTGTGTATTTCCCAGTCCGGGCGTTCGAAGGATTTGCTGATCACCGCCAATCTGGTGCGCGAGACCGGCGCTACGCTGATTACCTTGTGCCCGAGCCAGACGCCATTGGCCGAGCTGTCGTCAGTGAATCTGGCGATCGATGTGCATGAAGATACGGAAATTTATACACCGCTGACCTCGCGCATCGCGCATCTGGTGGTCATTGATGTGTTGGCAATGGGCGTTGCCATGGCGCGCGGTCCGAGCCTGGTCAACCACCTCAAGAGCGTGAAGCGCAGCCTGCGCAGCCTTCGCCTGTCACCCAAGTCGATCAAATCCCACGAGGATTGATGATCTGACCCCCAACGATAAGACTCCCGCCAGCTTCCGCATGGGTAGCTGACGAGAGTTGCCGATCTAAAAGCTATCGGGCTTTTTATCAGTTGAGAATTTCAACGTTTTCGATGCGGGTCAGCTCTTTGCCATCGTGGAAGATGGAGATGTGAGGTACGTCGTAGGTGCTCGGCTGCGAGAACGAGACCGCTTTTTCGGTCAGAACGGCCAGGCCGATACCTTTGCTTTCAAGTTGCAGCTCCAGCCGCAGACCCAGAGATTTGTCCTGAATGGCAGCGACTACCAGAGTGGCTTCGGTGTTGCTGTTTGGTACGGTAACAGTCCCGGAGACCAGTAGAGTCGGACCCGACAGGCCTGGCATTTTGTTGATGCGGGCGTACCAGTCTTTGTTTTGAATGCTCATTGTGTCGCTCCTTGCGTTATAAAGTCAGCTGCGTCCTGCAGCGCCTCAGTGAGTAATCTGTACGTTGTCGATATTCACCAGCAGCGCGCCTTTGTAAAAGATGCTCACTCCGGTGATATCTGCTCCGCTTGGTTGTGTGTAGCTCACTGGTGTCTCGAGGATCGCCGATTCATCCCTCTCCACTGGATTGGTGATGGCGTTTTTTCTGCTCTCGACCATGAGATCCAGGCTCAACTGGTTGCCTGCACCGGGAGAAGCGCTGCGAACCAATACGGCCTGAAGGCGGTAGGGTAGGGAAACAATGCCGGTGACTTTAAAAGTATTAACACCTGGCATTTTGTCGTCTTGCGCGTACCAGTCTTTGGTTTGAATGCTCATTGTTTAGCTCCGTGCTAATAAATAGTGTGTTTGCGTCCTGCAGGGCAACTATCTCAAGGGCCTGCTGCTGAAATGCAGTACATATCTATCGCGTTGTAACGGTGTGTTACGACGGCTGAGCCATGACAGGTTCACCAATTTGTCACGCACCCGCCGCCTTACCGTCACGACCTATAGGCATCCTGATACTCCCGAAACGCACTTGGGAGACAGGATATGCCTCGGCACTACGATGACTCGCAGCAGAACAGCACTGTAAAAACCCGTCGCCAGCAGGAAGACCAGCGCCGCATGGCTTTCCGCCGGGCGATTGAAAGCTATTCGGAAGAGCGCCGCCTGAACCAGGAGCTGTGCGATTACGACGATGGTCTTTCTGCGCAGCACTGGCAGGCGACTAAACCTCCAGCGGGCGACCGTCGAAACGTTCAACAAGCTGGCTGATCTGCGCACGTTCGGTGCGGATGAACGCCAGAAAGGCATGAGCAACCGGTGACAGCCGCCGGTCTTTGGCCTGCACCACGCACCAGCTGCGATACAGCGGCAGCTCCGCCACTGGCAACTCTTTGAGCAGGCCGGTGGCGAGTTCCAGACTGACCGCATGACGTGTCAGCAGGGCGATGCCCAGGCCAGCCAGCACGCTTTCTCGCTGGGCTTCATGGGCCGCTACCTCCAGCGTCGTGGTGAAATGCACGCGCTTGTCCTTGAAATACTCCTCGCAGGCTTTGCGCGTTCCCGAGCCGTTTTCCCGGATCAGCAGAGGGTAGGGTTCCAGATCTTTCAGGCTTAGCGTGCGCCCGTCGCACAGTGGATGGTTGGGCGGGGCGACCGCGACAATCGGATTGTTGAGAAAGGGCAGAAACTCCAGCCCCATGTCCTGAGGCACCATGGACATCACCACCAGATCATCCCGGTTGTCCGACAGTCGCCTGATCACCTGAGCGCGATTGACGACCGTCAGGCTGAGAATCACCTCCGGATACTTGCGCCTGAAGGCGGCGAATAGATGCGGGATGAAGTACTTGCAGCTGGATTCCACCGCCAGCTTGAGCTGCCCTTGCAGCGAACCCTGCATGTCAGTGAGCTGCATATCCAGGCTTTCCAGACGACCAAAAATGTCCCGGCTGGCGGATTGCAGCGCCTCGGCGGCCTCGGTGAGGTAGAGTTTTTTGCCGACATATTCAAACAGTGGCTGACCCACCAGTTCTTCCAGCTGCCGAATTTGCAGGCTGACAGCCGGTTGTGTAAGCGCCATTTCATCTGCTGCGCGGCTGTAGGAACGCAAATCACACACTTCGTTGAAAATCCGCAGCTGACGCAATGTCATGCGCATCAATGACTTACGCACTTTTATAGCCTCCCGCCAATAGCTGAAGCTCCAACTATAAGTCTTTACTTATACACATCCCAACTTTTACTCATTTTTGTTAATCCCTGATCAGGCATAGGGTGTCGGTGCGGCAATCAACACACGTGCTGTTACAAATAGCCCGGTTTGCCAACCGCCTGTTCAACGGTCGAGGAAATACTCGTGATAACAAAAATCCTGATCGCCAACCGCGGTGAAATTGCTGTCCGAATCGTGCGCGCTTGCGCCGAAATGGGTATTCGCTCAGTGGCGGTCTTTTCCGACGCTGACCGCCATGCGCTTCATGTGAAGCGTGCGGACGAAGCACACAGCATCGGCGCCGAGCCACTGGCCGGTTATCTGAACCCGCGCAAGTTGGTTAACCTGGCGGTGGAAACCGGCTGCGATGCGTTACATCCGGGTTATGGCTTCCTCTCGGAAAACGCCGAACTGGCCGACATCTGTGCCGAACGTGGCATCAAATTCATTGGGCCTTCTGCGGAAGTCATCCGCCGTATGGGTGACAAGACCGAAGCCCGGCGCAGCATGATCAAAGCTGGCGTGCCGGTGACACCGGGCACTGAAGGCAATGTTGCAGATATCGCCGAAGCCTTGCTCGAAGGTGATCGCATTGGCTACCCGGTGATGCTCAAGGCCACCTCCGGCGGCGGCGGGCGCGGTATTCGTCGGTGCAACAGCCGTGAAGAACTGGAGCAGGCTTTCCCGCGAGTCATTTCCGAGGCCACCAAGGCCTTTGGTTCGGCAGAAGTCTTCCTCGAAAAATGCATCGTCAACCCGAAGCACATCGAGGCGCAGATCCTCGGTGACAGCTTTGGCAACGTCGTGCACTTGTTCGAACGTGACTGCTCGATCCAGCGGCGTAACCAGAAGCTGATCGAAATTGCCCCAAGCCCACAGCTGACGCCGGAACAGCGCGCCTATATCGGTGACTTGTCGGTGCGTGCTGCCAAGGCTGTGGGTTACGAAAATGCTGGCACCGTGGAGTTTCTGCTCGCCGAGGGCGAGGTGTACTTCATGGAGATGAATACCCGGGTGCAAGTGGAACACACCATCACCGAGGAAATCACTGGCATCGATATCGTCCGTGAGCAGATTCGTATTGCCTCGGGCTTGCCGCTTTCGGTCAAGCAGGAAGACATCATCCATCGCGGTTTTGCCCTGCAGTTCCGAATCAACGCCGAAGACCCGAAGAACAACTTCCTGCCCAGCTTCGGAAAGATCACTCGTTACTACGCGCCCGGCGGTCCCGGCGTGCGTACCGATACGGCGATCTATACCGGTTACACGATTCCGCCGTTCTACGACTCCATGTGTCTGAAGCTGATTGTCTGGGCGCTGACTTGGGAAGAGGCGATGGACCGCGGCCTGCGGGCCCTGGATGACATGCGCCTGCAAGGGGTGAAAACCACGGCGGCCTATTACCAGGAAATCCTGCGTAACCCCGAATTCCGTAGCGGTCAGTTCAATACCAGCTTTGTCGAAAGCCATCCTGAACTGACCAACTACTCGATCAAGCGCAAACCCGAAGAGCTTGCCCTGGCCATCGCCGCCGCCATTGCCGCGCATGCGGGCTTATAGATAAGCAGCGGCAAGCCTCAAGCCGCAAGCTTCAAGCAAAAGCAGATCTGCTTTTACTTGCGGCTTGTAGCTTGGAGCTTGCAGCTATGAGGAGATCCAAATGTCCAAGAAGATCTTTGTAACCGACACCATCCTGCGTGACGCCCATCAGTCGCTGCTGGCCACCCGGATGCGCACCGAAGACATGCTGCCGATCTGCGACAAGCTCGACAAAGTCGGCTATTGGTCGCTGGAATGCTGGGGCGGCGCGACGTTCGATGCCTGTGTGCGCTTCCTCAAGGAAGACCCGTGGGAGCGCCTGCGTCAGTTGCGTGCCGCATTGCCTAACACACGCCTGCAAATGCTGTTGCGCGGCCAGAACCTGCTGGGCTATCGGCACTACAGCGATGACGTGGTCAAAGCCTTCGTCGCCAAGGCTGCCGCCAACGGCATTGATGTGTTCCGTATTTTCGACGCCATGAACGACGTGCGTAACCTGCGCGTTGCCATCGAGGCCGTGAAGGAATCGGGCAAGCACGCTCAGGGCACCATCGCTTACACCACCAGCCCGGTGCACACCATTGCCGCGTTCGTTGAACAGGCCAAACAGATGGAGGCCATGGGTTGCGACTCGGTGGCGATCAAGGACATGGCCGGCTTGCTGACACCTTACGCCACCGGCGAACTGGTCAAGGCGCTAAAAGCCGAGCAGTCATTGCCGGTGTTCATCCACTCCCACGATACGGCTGGCCTGGCTGCCATGTGCCAGCTCAAAGCCATCGAAAACGGCGCCGATCACATCGACACGGCGATCTCCAGCTTCGCTTGGGGTACCAGCCATCCAGGCACCGAATCGATGGTTGCGGCCCTCAAAGGCAGCGAGTTCGACACCGGCCTGAACCTGGAGCTGTTGCAGGAAATTGGCTTGTACTTCTACGCAGTGCGCAAGAAGTACCACCAGTTTGAAAGCGAATTCACCGCCGTGGATACACGGGTGCAGGTCAACCAGGTGCCGGGTGGGATGATTTCCAACCTCGCCAACCAGCTCAAAGAGCAGGGCGCCCTCAACCGTATGGGTGAAGTGCTGGCCGAGATTCCACGGGTACGCAAGGATCTGGGTTATCCACCGCTGGTGACGCCGACTTCGCAAATCGTGGGCACTCAGGCGTTCTTCAACGTGCTGGCTGGTGAACGCTACAAGACCATCACCAACGAAGTGAAGCTGTACCTGCAAGGCGGTTACGGCAAAGCCCCTGGCGAGGTGGATGAAAAACTGCGTCGCCAGGCGATTGGCAGCGAAGAGCTGATTGATGTGCGTCCCGCTGACCTGCTCAAACCTGAGATGAACAAGCTGCGCGACGACATCGGGGCGTTGGCGACCTCGGAAGAAGACGTTCTGACTTACGCCATGTTCCCGGACATTGGTCGCAAGTTCCTCGAAGAACGGGCTGCAGGCACATTGAAGCCCGAAGTATTGCTACCCATCCCGGAAGCGGGCGGTGTGAGCAAGGCAGGCGGCGAAGGCGTGCCGACCGAGTTTGTCATTGATGTCCACGGCGAAAGCTACCGTGTGGATATCACGGGCGTCGGCGTCAAGGCTGAAGGCAAGCGCCACTTTTACCTGTCCATCGATGGCATGCCGGAAGAAGTGGTGTTTGAGCCGCTCAACGAATTCGTCAGCGGCGGCGCCAGCAAGCGCACCCAGGCCAGCGGTCCTGGCCATGTCAGCACCAGCATGCCCGGCAACATCGTCGATGTACTGGTAAAGGAAGGCGACATGGTCAAAGCCGGTCAGGCCGTGTTGATCACCGAAGCCATGAAAATGGAGACCGAAGTTCAAGCCGCCATCGCCGGCAAGGTGGTTGCCATCCACGTCGCCAAGGGTGATCGGGTCAATCCGGGAGAGATCCTGGTTGAGATCGAGGGTTGAGGTCGATTGATTCAAACGATTTTCTGTAGGAGCGCACGAGCAGCGCAAGGCTGCGATGGCGGTGGATCAGGCAGATCGCTATCGCTGCCTCGCACTGCTCATGAGCTCCTACAGAGAAATACCGGTTAGATTTCCTCTGGGGAGCCCTCGTGGCTCCCTTTTTTTATGGCTTTTTATAACGCTTCTGGATCGCCTCAGCGATCTGCCGGAAGTTGATACTTTTGGATGCGATCTTCTCCATACCGTCTTCTTTCAGGTAGCTGAACTTCACGTACAGGAGTTGGCCTTTATGTTTCTGCGCGTCGTTCAAGCCCGCGATCGATTTCCTCATGTCATTCAAACTGGTCGGGCTGGCTGCAAGCGTTACCCAGTCCGGTACAGGAATGACGCTGGCGAAATACTTTACGACGTCAACCAGCGTATTCCCGATGGGGAAAACTCCGCTGAAGCGCTCCTGGGCTTTGAACGGCGCAATGCCCATGTAGATGTCCGGCAGAGTCTTGATCTGGCTCTCGATACCATGTGTTTCATGGGAAAGCAGAAACTCCATGATCTGGAGCGGGGTGCCAACGATGATCAGGGATTGAACGCCTGCGCCAGTTTCCGAAAACAGATAGTAGTTTTTACTACCTGCCACGGCCTTCTTCAGTTCGCCGCGATCAATCATGACACTGCCATATTTGCCGTTATGCAAAATCGGAGCGGGTACGCGCCATGGGTTTGCCGGCGCTGCCTTGGTGTTTATGTCCTGCATGGAAAGAGTGTGTTCTGTAGCCATGTTCACAACATCCTTGTTGTTTCTTGCGGGTTAATAAGTGCATGCCTGTTTGGCACGAACAGAACCATACGTGTAAGCGATAAAATCTTAACTATCTGATATGTAACAGCTTGTTTGATTGCTTTGTAGGAGCGCACGAGCACTGCGAGGCCGCGATGGCGGTGTGTCAGGCACACTGCGGTTCGCGGCCACCGGCAGCTCCTACAGGCTGCGAAACGCTTCCAGCCCTTTAATTTGCTGCCCGCCTTCAAAGTTATCCGCCGCCAGCCAGCCTTCGAATGCTTTTTGCAGTTCAGGCCATTCGCTGTCGATGATCGAATACCAGGCGGTGTTGCGGTTCATGCCCTTGACCACCATATGTTGGCGGAACGTGCCTTCGTAGGTGAAACCGAAGCGGTCGGCGGCGCGTTTAGAGCGAGCGTTGTCGCCGTTGCATTTCCATTCCAGACGGCGGTTGCCCAGCGCGAAGGACTCTTTGGCCAGCAGATAAACCGCCTCGGTGCCTTTGGGCGTGCGCTGCATGGCGGCGCCGAAGGTCACGTGGCCGATCTCGATACGGCCGTGGGCCGGCACGATGGACATCAGACTCAGGCAGCCTTCGACTGCGCCGGTTGCCTGATCGACCACCGCGTAGAACCAAGGGTCAGTGTCGGCGGCATGACGGGTGAGCCAGGCGTTGAACTCAGTACGCTCTGAAAAAGGCCCGTAAGGCAGGTAATCCCAGAGCTTGCGGTCCGAGTTCGGGCCTTCCAGTGCCGTCCACAAACCATCGGCATGGCGCGCGACATCGAGTTTCTCCAGGCGGATAAAACGACCTTCAAGGGTGTGGCTATCCGGCAGCCTGGCTGGCTGCCAATCGGTAACACATGTCGACATGGGCGCATTTCCTAGATCATTTTGCGAAATTGAATGTAACCCGGGCGCTCGGCGATGCGCTCGTAAAGCTGGATCGCCGTGGCATTGGTTTCGTGGGTCAGCCAGTGGACCTTGTCGCAGTTGTTGGCTCTGGCGGTGGCGTAAACGTGCTCGATCAACAGTCGGCCAATACCTGTGCCCCGTTGTCCGGGATCGACCAACAAATCCTGTAGATAACAGGCATTGGCAACACTCCAGTTCGAGCGATGGTAGATGAAATGGACCATGCCCACCGCCTTGCCGTCCAGCCAGGCCAGCGCGGCGTTGGTGGGTTCGGCCGGATCGAGAAAGCGTTGCCAGGTGCTGGCGCTCACCGCGTCAGGCAACTCGGTTTTGTAGAAGGTCAGGTAGGCATGCCAAAGCGGCAGCCATGCGGCGTGATCCTGTTGGCTGACGGGGCGAATCTGGATAGCGGTCACAGGAGTCTCCTAAGCACAACGATTGAGTTGGAATACGTTTCCGTAGGAGCGCGCTTGCCCGCGATAGCGATGGATCAATAACGTCATTGTTGACTGACCTGACGCTATCGCGGGCAAGCGCGCTCCTACGAATTCTTTGAAACATAGAGCCATCTACATTCAGCTCATCAACTGCGCCAGCTCCCGGTCTTTGCCATCTGCGCTGGCTGCCAGGCCCTCATGTACACCATTGACGTCTTCGGCCGAGCGGTTCTGGCTGAGTTTGCGCTTGCCTTCAAGGCGTTCGATGGGTAACGCAAAGCCAACGATGGCGCCGAGCATTTTCTCGATGTACTCGGCAGGCGCATCGGCCACGGCCCAAGGGCTCGCGCGACCGGCTTCATGCTTGTCGGTCAGGGCGCTAACCACCTCCAGTAGGCGCTGCGCATCGCTGAACACGTCTGCGATGCCGTAGGCATGAACCGCCACATAATTCCACGTAGGCACGACCTTGCCGTGCTCGGCCTTTGCCGGATAAAACGCCGGGCTCACATATGCATCAGCGCCGGGAAAAATAATCATCACTTCTGCGCCATCTCGCAGCGCTCGGCATTGAGGGTTCGCCCGGGCGAGATGGCCGTAAAGGGTGCCATTCGGACCTTGTTCGCGACGCAGCAGCAACGGCAGATGGCTGGCCTGCATGCCGGTTTCATTGTGAGTGACCAGGATCGCCAGGCGGGTGTGTTCGATCAGCCCGTGAAGGCTCGCGATATCGTCATCTCTGAAGGCGGCAGGGGTATACATAAAATTCTCCTTGGCGACGGGATCAATCCTAGGCAGCCTATTGGTTTGTTGTAAGAGCCATTTAAGCTCAATTCGATAGGGCCAATACATGTCCGAACTGCCGCCGTCTTTCCCGTTCAGCCTGGCCGGTATCGAACTGGACCGCCGTCAGGGTTTAAGCCGCCAGCTGTATCAGGCCTTGCGTGTACGAATACTCGACGGACGCGTGGGTAGCGGCACGCGATTGCCTGCCAGCCGTGATCTCGCTGCGTCGCTTGGCATTTCGCGTAACAGCGTGATGCGTGCCTATGACCAGCTCTACGCTGAAGGCTTCACGGAGGGGCGCATTGGTGACGGCACTTACGTAGCGCGATTGACCGGCCAGGTATCGGCAGTCAAAAAACTATCCACAAAAGTGTCCACAGGCTTATCAACAAGCTTACCCACAGGCTTATCCACAAATATCGCTGAATCAGCTGGATTTTCCACTGACGAAGTTATCCACAGCTCGGCGATAGAGCTGCTTAAACAGCATCATTTAAGTCGGCCTTCATCCAGCGGGCCTCGTGCTTTTCGCGTCGGTGTTCCGGCGTTCGATCTGTTCCCGTTTGAAGTGTGGGGCAAGCTGTACGCGGCTTTCTGGCGCAAACCTGATCTGGCTGTGCTGGGTTATGGCGAAGCGGCAGGCTTTAGACGGCTGCGTGAACTCATCGCAGTTTATCTGCGTACCTCGCGAGGTTTGCAGTGCAGTGCTGAGCAAATAGTAATCACCAGTGGCGCACAGCAAGCCATAAGTCTTTGTGCACAGCTGTTGTTAGAGCCTGGCGACGGTGTGGCGATCGAAAATCCGGGCTATCGGGCCGCGGGTCATGCGTTCGCCGTGGCCGGCGCGAAATTGCAGGGCGTTGCCGTAGACGAGGAGGGCATGCGCGTCGCGCAGGTTGAGCAAAGTGACTGCAAATTGGCTTATGTCACGCCCTCCCATCAATACCCGATGGGGGTCGTCATGAGCCTGGCCCGCCGTCTGGAACTGCTCGCCTGGGCGCAGAAGACTCAAGGCTGGATCGTCGAAGACGACTATGACGGCGAATACCGTTACAGCGGTGCCCCGTTGGCACCTCTGGCGGCATTGGATCGGGCGGGGCGGGTCTTGTATGTCGGGACCTTCGGCAAGATCGCTTATCCGGGTTTGCGTCTGGGCTATCTGGTGTTACCGGTCGAGTTGGTCGAACCGTTCAGCCAGCGCCGCGCCGTGGACATGCGCCACTCGGAGATCAGCACTCAGGCGGTCATGGCTGAATTCATCGCCGCAGGGCATTTCCAGCGCCATATTCGCCGCATGCGGCGTGCAGCCCTGAGCCGTCGCAATGCCTTGCTGAGCGGTTGGCCTGATGACATTCGCGGCTGTGCAACCCTGCCCAAGGTGGTTGCGGGGCTGCATGTGGCGGTAAGTGTCGACAGCGTCCAGCGAGAAAAGGAACTCATCGACAAGGCTGAAAGCGTGGGCGTCGAAATCACTCCGTTGAGCAGCTATTGGCTGTCCGAATCCAGTGAGCCTGCGGATGAGCGGGCAGGGCTGGTGCTGGGATTTGCGGCGGTACCGGAAGTGGATATTGCCAGTGCGTTGGAGAGATTGAAGTCGGTTTGGCGGGATTGATATGCACCGCTGGCGAGGCGTCAGTGCGGACAATGGATCAGCATGGCCTGTTAATCGCCTCGCCAACAATTAGGCTCCTACCGGGACTTGTAGTCGGCCCAGCATTTGTGGGAGCGAATTCATTCGCGAAGGGGGCGGTACATCCCATATAGATTTGTCGGCTGAAATACCGTATTCGCGAATGAATTCGCTCCCACAGGATGGTTCACAGCTCAAGGGTACTTCGGCAGGATCATGAAAGCTTGCGCGCGATATACTCCCCGCCATTCCCCTTTCAACCGAGACCATCCATGAGTACTTCTCTTGCTGCGGCACCCGCTCGCAAGCCCGGTGCGCCGCTGATTGCTGCGTTTATTCTGTTGTTCATTGCGATGTTCCTGCTGAGCAGCGTTGGCGTGCGCCAGGTGCTGTTGCTGATCGTCGGCGCAGCGCTGGGCCTGACCCTTTACCACGCCGCTTTTGGCTTTACTTCGGCATGGCGCGTATTCATTCGTGAACGCCGTGGTGCTGGGCTGCGGGCGCAGATGGTGATGCTGGCCATTGCCGTCGTGCTGTTTTTCCCGGCGCTAGGGGCGGGCACGTTGTTTGGCCAGCCGGTAAATGGTCTGGTAGCGCCAGCCGGTGTGTCCGTGGTGTTCGGTGCCTTTATCTTCGGTATCGGCATGCAGCTGGGCGGTGGTTGTGCGTCCGGTACGCTGTTCACGGCGGGCGGCGGCAACGCGCGGATGCTGGTGACCTTGCTGTTCTTCATCCTCGGCTCGCTGATTGCGACCCATCACGTGGACTGGTGGTTTGCACTGCCGTCGTTCCCGGCCACCTCCATCGTCAAAGTTTCGGCGTGATCCCGGCGCTGGTCCTGAGCCTGGCGGTATTTGCCGTCATCGCCTTTGTCACGGTACGTCTGGAGAAGCGGCGTCATGGTCAGCTGGAAGCTGCGGTGACCAGCGAGCACGTTGGCTTGCGCCGATTCCTGCGCGGGCCATGGCCTCTGGTGTGGGGTGCGATTGGCTTGGCTTTGCTCAACTACGCGACCCTGGCCCTGGCCGGCCGTCCATGGGGCATCACCTCGGCGTTCGCCTTGTGGGGCGCGAAGGTGGCGGGTTCGCTGGGCGTGGATGTGGGCAGTTGGGCGTTCTGGCAGATGCCGGCAAACGCCAAGGCGCTGGCCGCTCCGGTGTGGGAAGACATCACCAGTGTGATGGACATTGGCATCATGCTCGGTGCGTTGCTGGCTGCTGGCCTTGCAGGACGTTTCGCCCCGAACCTGAACATCCCGGCTCGCTCCATCGTGGCGGCGGTGATTGGTGGCTTGCTGCTGGGTTACGGTTCGCGTCTGGCTTATGGCTGCAACATCGGCGCGTACTTCAGCGGAATCGCCTCTGGCAGTCTGCATGGCTGGTTGTGGCTGGTGGCTGCGTACGTCGGGAACGTAGTTGGCGTGAAGTTCCGGCCGTTCTTCTTCGCCGGTGAGAAACCGCAGGTGGCGTTGAGCGGCTGTTGATGTAACAGAACCCCAAATCTCGTAGGAGCGCGCTTGCCCGCGATGGCGGTGTATCAGTCACATTGTCACTGGCTGACCTGACGCTATCGCGGGCAAGCGCGCTCCTACGGAAGATTGTTTATTTACCCATCTGCTCCTTCGCCAGCTTCACGATGTTCTCCACAGTGAAGCCAAACTTGGCCTGCAGCTTATCGATAGGGGCCGAGGCGCCGAAGGTGGTCATCATGACCTTGGCGCCCGTGTTGCCCACGTAACGGTCCCAACCCAGGGGCCCAGCCTGTTCCACGGCGACCCGAGCGGTAACCGCCGGCGGGAATACGCTGTCGCGATAGGCCTGATCCTGATCCTCGAACAGCTCCCAACTCGGCATCGACACCACACGTGCGGCAACGCCCTGTGCCTTCAGTTGTTCGAAAGCCTCGACTACCAGGCTGACTTCGCTACCCGTCGCCATCAAAATCACCTCCGGCTCGCCGTCTTTGGCATCGGCCAGCACATAGGCGCCTTTTGAAAGCCCTTCGGCGGATGAATACTGCGTGCGATCCAGCGTCGGCAGCGGTTGACGCGACAGCACGATGCAAGAAGGTCGATTGGTCTGCGCCAGAGCTATTTTCCAGGCCTGAGCTGTTTCATTGGCATCGCCGGGGCGCAGGGTGAGCAAGCCCGGCGTGGCCCGCAATTGGGTCAGTTGTTCGATGGGCTGGTGAGTCGGACCGTCTTCGCCCACACCGATGGAGTCGTGGGTGAACACGAAGACCACCGGCAACTCCATGATCGACGCCAGACGAATCGGCGGCTTCATGTAATCGCTGAATACCAGGAAGGTCGAGGTATAAGGCCGCACATAGGACAGCGCCATGCCGTTGGCAATGGAGCCCATGGCGTGTTCGCGGATGCCGAAGTGCAGGTTGCGACCGCTGTAGTTATCCGCTGAAAAACTGCCCGCACCCTCGAAGGTCAGGTTGGTTTTGGTGGAAGGTGATAAGTCCGCCGAGCCGCCCAACAGCCAAGGGATTTTGGCCGCGAAAGCGTTGAGGACCTTGCCACCGGAGGCACGAGACGCGATGCCTTTGGCGTCCGCATCAAAGGCTTCCAGATTGTCCTGCCACTGCGCGGGCATTTCCCCGGCGCGCATACGTCGCAGCTCGTCGGCCAGATCGGGTTGCTGATCTTCCAGCGCACTCAGGGCAGCCTGCCAGGCTTCATAGTCGCTGGCGTTGCGTTCAACCAGGGCATCACGCAACCAGGTGCGAGCGTCATCGGGCACCAGGAAGCTGGAGTTTTCATCCCAGCCGTAAGCCTTCTTGGTCAGCTTGATTTCGTCTTCACCCAACGGCTCACCGTGGGCCGCCGCAGTGTTGTGCTTATGGGGTGAGCCATAGCCGATCACGCTGTCGACCACGATCAACGTCGGGGCGTCATTAGTACGCTTGAACACTTCCAGGGCACGGGCCAGTGCCTCGGTGTCGTTGGCATCCGCCACATGCAGAGTGTTCCAGCCATAGCCTTCGAAACGGGTCTGCACATCCTCGCTGAACGCCAGCTCGGTGTGGCCTTCGATGCTGATGGTGTTGTTGTCGTAGATCCAGCAAAGATTGGCGAGCTTCAAATGCCCGGCCATGGACGCTGCCTCGCTGGTCACGCCCTCCATCATGTCGCCGTCGCCACACAGCACGTAAACGCTGTAGTCGAACAGCGTGCGGTCCGGCCCATTGAAGCGCTCGCCCAGCCAGCGCTCCGCCATGGCCATGCCGACGCTGTTGGCGCAGCCCTGACCCAGCGGGCCGGTGGTGGTCTCTACGCCAGTGGTCATGCGGTATTCCGGATGGCCTGGGGTTTTGGAGTCGAGCTGGCGGAACTGCTTGATGTCTTCAAGGCTTACAGCGGGTTTGCCCGACGGTTTGCCGTGCTCGTCGATTTCTACAACGCCCGCCAGGTGCAGCAGCGAGTACAGCAACATGGACGCATGGCCTACCGACAGCACGAAGCGGTCACGATTCGGCCAGTCCGGGTGCTCGGGGTGATAGCGCAGGAATTGATTCCACAGGGTGTAGCCCACCGGCGCGAGGGCCATGGGCGTACCGGGATGGCCGGAGTTGGCCTTCTGTACGGCATCCATGGCCAGAGTGCGGATGGTGTTGATGCAGAGTTGGTCGCGTGCGGTGCTTTGTTCGCTGGAAAAAGACGAGCCCATTGAATTAACCCTCGGTGACGTGTTGCTTAACAGCAGAGAAGGGTTGAGCGTAGTCGGGGCTGGTTTGTTCCTGCGGATTTTGTGATGTCAGATCGCTGCCCGCTTTATTTCTGGTCGAAACCTTAAGTGAACATTAATCGATTCAGCTTTTGTGCGGCCTGACGCGAACCATATGCGGGAAAGGGATTCGAAGCAGGGGAGTGGCGTGCATTACGCAGTCGCCCTGAGGTCATCCCATGAAACAAGCCATCATCCAGAAGTACCGATTTCTGATCAAAACCGTGGGTTATGTAGGCTGGTCGCTGTTCTGGCTGCTGATCTGGGACATCATCGTCACCGCCGATTTCATGCTGTTTCTCGATCGCAAGATCAGTCTGCCGTCCATGCCGCTGACCTTGCTGGGTTCTGCTTTGGTGGTATTGACCAGCTTTCGCAACTCCAGCGCCTACAACCGCTGGTGGGAAGCCCGCACCCTATGGGGCGCGCTAGTCAACAACTCCCGTAGCTTCGCTCGCCAGGTGCTGACCCTCATCGAGGATGACGGCGATATCAACCCCACCAAAGCCATTCTGTTGAGAAGGCATGTGGCCTACGTGAAGTGCCTGTCGGCGCATTTGAAGGGCAATTCCTGTGGCGAAGACGTGCGGTCGCTGATTACTCGCGAGGAGTATTCACGCAGACATGACACCAACAACTTCCCCAATGACGTGCTCAACGCCTCGGCTGCCTTGCTGGCCAAGGAATACGAAGCCGGTCGCCTGGACAGCATTCGTCTGGCGCGCATCGAGTCGACACTGGTGGAAATTTCCAACTGCCAGGGCGGCATGGAACGAATCGCCAACACGCCGCTGCCTTACCCGTACGTGGCGTTTCCGCGATTGTTCATCAGCCTGTTCTGCCTGATCGTGCCAATTGGCTTGGTGGATACCCTGGGCTGGTTCACCCCGCTGGCTTCAACGGTGGTGGGCTTCATGCTGCTGGCCATCGAGAAAATCGGCACCGACCTGCAGAGCCCGTTCAGCGCCAGCGAACACGAAATCCAGATGACCGCGCTGTGCGACAACATCGAGCGCAACCTGGATTCGATGCTGCGAGATGCACGGGTTGAAAGTACCGTCTGATCAACTGCTTGAATTGAAACGCTGTGCCTGTGGGAGCGGTGCTTGCCCGCAATAGAGACGCTGCGATTTATCAGATACACCGCGTCGCCTTTATCGCGGGCAAGCACCGCTCCCACAGGGGAAGCCGCAATCTTCGGGAGCAATCAGGAAATCTTTTTCCAGAACGCATCCGCGTCGGGGTTACGGTTGCCGCGCCAGCGCACCAGAATGACTTCCAGGTGATCGGATTCCATGTCCGGGTACAACCGCACCAGCTCTTTGCGCTCGATCATCGCTGCCACCATGGTGTGGGGCATGCAGGCTACGCCGTGTCCCGCTGCGGCCATGGGCTTGAGGGCTTCCGAGACAGTGGCCTCGAACACCCGGCGTAACCGGTGCGGCTCCGGGTGGCGTTTGATCTGCTTGCGCGACAAGTCATGCAATTGCGCACTGCGGGCGTAAGTCAGCCATGGAATCGACACCTCAGGATCAGTGCAACGTGCCGCCAGTTCTGGCGTCGCCACCCAGTACAGCTCGTCATGACCCAAGGACAACACTTCGAACTCGCTTTGCCGCGAATACGGCTCGGTCTGCGCATCCCGATAAAACAGAATGAAATCGCAGCGCCCCGACATTAACGCCATGTAGTAGTCATCGGTACTGCGATAGCCCGTGTCGATCCGGGTAAACATCGGCGCGTCGACGGAGGAGAACTGGCTGATCCAATCCGGGAAGAAGTTGCAGCCCAAGGTATGCAGCGATGCAAACGTCAGCGCCCGATCAATGATCTTCACGCTTTGCTCGCAATCCCGAGCCAGTCGCACCAGTTCCGAGGCGTTGGGCAGCAGCGCCTCGCCGGCAGCGGTCAGGCGGATCGGATTCTTGCTGCGGTCAATCAGCGTGGTGCCCAGGCGCGCTTCCAGCAACTGAATGCGGCGGCTGAGAGCTGACTGCGATGAGCCTCGCATACTGGCGGCGGCGGTGAATTTGCCGGTGTCAGCCAGCGCAAGAAAATCCTCGTACCAATCAATATCCATACACTATTCCAAAATTCGATAGCTCAACCAGCATAGTGGATCAACTCTTACTAACGCATGCAGGTTTTGTATGGCTATTGTGCAGGTAATCGCCACCTGCCGGTCTATCGTGGTCCATCAATCATTACAAGAATATGTCGTAGAAGGGGCAATGCTATGCAAAAACGGAATGGCCTTAAGACGTTACTCACATCATCAATGCTGCTGCTGAGTCTGGCAGGCGCTGCTGCCGCTCAGGCTGGCGTCCTCGAAAAGGTCAAGGCTCACGGCGCCGTACGTTGCGGTGTGGCCAGTGACAAACCGGGGTTTTCGCTGATTGATGACAAGGGCCAATGGACCGGCATGGACGTTGACCTCTGCCGCGCGGTTGCCGCAGCAGTGTTAGGCGACTCGACCAAGGTTGAGTACATCGCCACCACCGGCAAGAACCGTTTTACAGCATTGGCTTCCGGCGAAATTGACGTGTTGTCTCGTGCGACCTCATGGACGGCCGACCGTATCGCCAGCCTCGGTGTGGATTTCACCACGGTTTGGTTCTACGACGGCCAGGGTTTCATGACCCATGCCAAAGACGGCATCCAGAAATTGACTGATCTGGACGGCGCGACGTTCTGTCTTTCACCGGGCACTACCTCGGAACAGAACCTGGATGACTACTTCAGCCAGCGCGGCCTGACCTACAAAACCGTGATCATCGAAAAAAGCCCGGAGCTGTTCGCAGCCTTCCAGAGCGGTCGCTGCAACGCGATTTCCAACGACCTGTCGGGCCTGGCCTCGCGTCGTGCGGTCATGAACAACCCGCAAGACTACGCGCTGCTCCCTGAGATCATTTCCAAAGAGCCGCTGGGTGCATTCGTGGCTCAAGGCGATACCGTGTGGCGCAACATCGTGACTTGGACTGCGTACGCGCTGATGACCGCCGAGGAATTCGGCATCACCTCAGCCAACGTCGACGAAATGCACAGCAAGAAGGGCGGTTCGGCGGACGTTGCACGTCTGCTCGGCACTGACGGTTCGGTCGGCAAGGCATTCGGCCTGGACAATGACTGGGCGTACCGGGCCATCAAACAGGTGGGCAATTACGCTGAAGTCTACGATCGCAACCTTGGCGAAAAAACCATCCTGAACTTCCCGCGCGGGCTTAACCGCACCTGGAAAGATCAGGGTCTGCTGTACGCGCCGCCAATCCGCTGATCGCGTTATAACCCAACGGAAATACTTTCATGTGGACCCAACGCTTGCAGAACGCTCGAGTGCTGAGCGTGCTGCAGCAAGGCCTGGTTCTGGCCATTGTTGCAGCTGTGTTTTACGTGCTGGCGCATAACGCCAGCCTCAATTTGAAGGCGCTGAACATCGCCTCCGGCTTTGACTTTCTGTCGCAGCGGGCTGGCTATGACATCAGCTTCAAACTGATCGACTTCACCCCGAACGACAGCTACGGCCGTGCGTATCTGGTGGGGTTGCTCAATACGTTGCTGGTCTCGGTGATGAGTATCGTGACCGCGACTGTGCTGGGCGTGGCGTTGGGCCTGTGCAAGGTTTCCGAGAACTGGCTGATCAGTCGCCTGGCCGGCGCCAGCATCGAATTTTTGCGTAACGTGCCGTTGGTGGTGCATCTGGTCTGGTGGTACGGGCTGGCGTTGGCACTGCCTGGGGTTAAACAGGCTATTTCACTGTTCGACGTGGCGTATCTGAGCAACAGCGGCTTGATGTTGCCGTGGCCTGCCAAGGGTTCACTGGTGGGCTGGGGCGTGGCATTGATGGTCCTTGGCGCGCTGTTGGGCTTGATCGCCTGCCGCTTTCGCGACGCCAAATCCCAGTGGCGCAGCTTCACCCCTCGCCGCTGGCCGCTGCTCTTGGCAGGGGCGCTGCTGTTGCCGTTGCTGGCTTATGCCTTGAGTGACGCGCACTGGGCCTGGGAAGTCCCGGCCGCCAAAGGTTTCGGCTTCAAGGGTGGCGTGGCGCTGGTGCCGGAACTGCTTGCCTTGTGGTTGGCTTTGTCCTTCTACAGCGCCAGTTACATTGCCGAAATCGTGCGTGGCGCGATCCAGTCAGTGCAGCGCGGGCAGTACGAAGCGGCCAAGGCTTTGGGTTTCGAATATGGCCCGACCATGCGCCAGCTGATCGTGCCGCAAGCGGTTTATCCGATGATTCCGCAGGTCACCAACACCTACTTGAACATCGTCAAGAACTCCTCCCTTGGCGTGGTCATCGGTTTCATGGAAATGGTCTCGTCCACCGGCGGGACCACCTTGAACCAGACCGGGCAGGCCATTGAGTGCATCGCGCTGGTGATGGGCACTTACTGCGTGATCAGCCTGCTGATTTCCATCGCGATGAACATTTACAACCATCGCATCAGCCAGCGAGGCCATTGACGGTGAACATGATCAATCAACCCACCGCCGAGCGCCTGCCGCCCAGCAAGCCGTTGCCGGTGCAGATACGTGAATGGACGCGCGAGCATCTGTTCCCCAGTGTCGGTCATGGTCTGCTGACCATCGCCGTGCTGGCACTGCTGCTGTGGACCATCCCGGCAGCGCTGAACTGGCTGGTGTTCGACGCCACTTTTGTCGGCACCGCTCGCACCGAGTGCAACCCCCACGGCGCGTGCTGGCTGCCGATTACTCAGCGCTGGAACCTGTTCGTGTACGGCTTCTATCCGGAAGCCGAACGCTGGCGCGTCAACTTGGCGCTGTTTCTGGCGGTGTTCGCCTTCGTTCTGCTGTTCTTCAAGCGACTGGACCGTCGTCTGCTGATTGGCTATCTGGCGCTGTTGCCGGTGGTCATGTGGTGGCTGCTCAAAGGCGGCGCGGGTTTGCCGGAGATCTCGTCGACCAAGTTCGCCGGGATGATGGTGACGGTGTTTCTTGGCACGGTAGGCATGATCTTCGCCTTGCCTATCGGGATTCTGCTGGCGCTCGGGCGTCGCTCGAAGAAGCCGGTGATCCGCATGCTCAGCGTCACCTACATCGAGCTGGTGCGTTCGGTGCCGGTCATTTCGCTGCTGTTCATGGCCTCGCTGATGATCCAGCTGTTCCTGCCACCGGGTTCGGCGTTCGACATCCTGTTGCGGGTGCAACTGGTGCTGATCCTGTTCACCGCCGCCTATATGGCTGAAACCTTGCGCGGCGGGCTGCAGAACCTGCCCAAAGGCCAATACGAAGCGGCTCAGGCCCTGGGCTTCGGCTACTGGAAAACCATGGGCCAGATCGTGCTGCCTCAGGTGTTGAAACAGTCCATCGCGCCCTTGCTGACCCAGTTCATCGGCCTGTTCAAGGAAACCACGCTGGTGATGATCGTCGGCGTGCTGGACATCGTCGGCATCGCCATGAGCACCGCCGCCGCGCCGGAATGGGTGGGCTATGGCCACGAAATCTATATTTTCCTGGCGATTTATTTCTTCGTCATCTGCTTCGCACTGTCGCGCTATGCCCGACACCTTGAAAAGAAACTGGAACAGAACCGCTCATGACTGATCATCGCGAGGCTGACGCAGCCCCTATCGTGCGTATCGAGCAACTGAACAAGTGGTATGGCAAATCCCATGTCCTGCGCGACATTTCGCTGTCGGTCAAACCCGGCGAGAAAGTGGTGATTTGCGGCCCGTCCGGCTCGGGGAAATCCACTCTGATTCGTTGCATCAATCAACTGGAGCAGCATCAGCAAGGCACCATCGAGGTGTTGGGCGAAGTGCTGGATGGCAACGTGAAACGCCTGGAGCGGATTCGCCGTCAGGTCGGCATGTGCTTCCAGCATTTCAACCTGTTCCCGCACCTGACGGTATTGAAGAACTGCACCTTGCCGCAGACCTCCAACCTGGGTGTGCCGGAGAAAGAGGCCATCGAGCGTGCTCTGGCGCTGCTCGACAAGGTGCGCATGCGCGACCACGCCAACAAGTTTCCGTCGCAGTTGTCCGGTGGTCAGCAGCAGCGCATCGCGATTGCACGTGCGTTGTGCATGCAGCCCAAAGTCATGCTGTTTGACGAGCCGACCTCGGCACTGGACCCGGAAATGATCGCCGAAGTCCTGGAAGTCATGACCGGCCTGGCGCAGGACGGCATGACCATGATCTGCGTGACCCACGAAATGGGCTTTGCCCGCAAAGTGGCAGATCGGGTGGTGTTCATGGATCAAGGCGAAATCGTCGAGCAAGCGACGCCTGATCGTTTCTTCTCGGCGCCGGAATCCGAGCGCACCCGCCGCTTCCTTAATCAGATCCTCGACCATGGAGTCCACGCGTGATGGCCAATCCTATTGCTATAGCGCTGCACGGTGGCGCAGGCGTTTTGACTCCTGGTCTGCTGACCCCGGAAGACGAAACCACTATTCATGACGCCTTGTTGCGCGCGTTGAAAGCTGGCCTGACGCTGCTCGAACAGGATGGTAGTAGCCTCGACGCCGTGCAGGCGGCCGTCGTTGAGCTGGAAGAATGCCCTTGGTTCAACGCCGGTAAAGGCGCGGTGTTCACCCACACCGGCGATCACGAACTGGACGCGGCAATCATGCACGGCGCCAACCGGGAAGCGGGCGCCGTGGCAGGGATTCACTTTGTCCGCAACCCGATCCTCGCAGCGCGGGCCGTGATGGAGCATAGCGAGCACGTATTGCTCGCGGGCGTCGGTGCGGATGCTTTCCTGGAGACTCAGGATCTGGAGCGAGTGCCTAACGACTGGTACGACACCGACCTGCGTCGTCGCCAATGGCAAACCCAGCTGCAGCAGCCCAATAGTGTCTCCCTGGAACCAGGCGGCGTGGACAAGAAATTTGGCACCGTGGGCGCAGTGGCGCTGGATCGTCATGGTCATGTGGCAGCTGCCACTTCAACGGGCGGGATTACCAACAAGCGTTACGGCCGTGTAGGCGACTCGCCACTGATTGGCACAGGCACCTGGGCAGATGATCGCAGTGCGGCGATTTCTGCGACGGGCCACGGCGAATACTTCATCCGCACGGTAGTGGCGCACAACATCGCGTCCCGAGTCTTGCTGGCTGGCGAAACGCTGAATACGGCGTGCGACACGGTTGTGTCAGGCGAATTGAAAGCCATGGGCGGCAACGGCGGGGTAATTGCCGTTTCTCCAACCGGCGAAACTGCGCTGAGCTTCAACACCCCGGGCATGTATCGCGCATGGCGGGATGAGCAGGGTGGTTTGCATACGGCGATTTATGCAGCGGATGATCGGGTTCATCCAGCCTGAGTGTGGCCTGTGGGAGATTCTATGTTTGCTCGCAAGCTGACGTGGGACCGGCTTTAGCCGGGAAGGCGGCATTTCTGACGATGAAAGTGTAGTGACTGTACTGGCCTCTTCCCGGCTAAAGCCGGTCCCACGTCGTCGCGCCAATATTGAGATCACTCTCGTGCGGCGCTTGCCTGCGATAAGGATAGACGCGGTTCACTTTAGATCGCGTAAACCTTATCGCGGGCAAGCACCGCTCCCACAGGAAATCATCCAGCAAGAGCTTCGCGACTTAGCGCAGCTCCCCACACAAATCCACTTCCACCAACCGGCGCACTTCATCCAGTGGCAGACCTGCACCGAACAGCATGTGCAGTTTGCCCAGCGCAGCTTCCCGGGTCATGCCGCCGCCGGACAGGACGCCTGCGCCACGCAAACGGCTGCCTGCTTCGTAGACGTCCAGTTCAACGCCACCTTCATGGCACTGCGTAATTGCAACCACGCACATGCCTTGCTGGCGGGCGCATTCGAGGCTGGCGAGGAAGGCCGGGTCATCGCTGGGGCCGGTGCCGCTGCCGAAGCATTCGAGTACCAGACCCTGGATGCCGCTGGCGATCATCGCGTTCACCTGAGCTGCACCGATACCGGGAAACAACGGCAGCACGGCCACCGCTGACAACGCTTTAGGCTGGCGATAATCCAGCTGCGCAGGGCGCGTAACCGGGGTTTCACCAGTGTGGGCACGGTTCAGTGCGGCGAACGGATGACGACCAAAGCTGCGGATTTTCGCGCAGCGGGTCGGCGCCAACAGTTCGCCGTGGAAGTACAGGTGCACGCCAGAGGGCAAACCGTTACCCAACGCCAGCAGCGAGCCGTTGACGTTTTCCCAGGCATCGCTGTCCGGGACGCCAGCAGGGAGCATTGAACCGGTGAACAGCACCGGTGCGCTGAGCCCCAGCAGCTGGAAACTCATCGCTGCGGCGCTGTACGCCAAAGTGTCTGTGCCGTGCAGAATCAGCACTGCATCGCAGCCATCAATTTCAACAGCCTGGATCACCGCTTCACGCAGACGCAGCCAGTAGGCGGGTGTCATGTTGGCACTGTCGATCAGCGGTGCCAT
This sequence comes from Pseudomonas syringae, assembly GCF_000737245.1. GTDB lineage: Bacteria > Pseudomonadota > Gammaproteobacteria > Pseudomonadales > Pseudomonadaceae > Aquipseudomonas > Aquipseudomonas syringae_J. The sequence continues at coordinate 195,745 of NZ_JPQU01000034.1, forward strand.
CTCGCGAAAGCACCATTCAGGAACGACCAATTCAGGCTGCTCGGCCAGTTGCCTGGCCATGCGCGCCTCGAAACCCGAAGCGGGAGCCAGGCCGTTGGCGCTGGCCTGCATGCCAATGGTGCCGCCGGTATAAAGAACCATGACTCGCTGAGCGGGTTTAGGCTGTTCAAGAGTCATGGTTCTTCTCCGGTATGACAGTGGTTGTAGCTCAATAACTATCAGGCTTGAGTAGCAGGCTTTGCCGTTGCCTCTACCGGATTGACCGGTGTGTGGCTCGGGTTGGCAGGCCATGCGGTGCGGTCCAGATCCAGATCCGGGAACTGGCTCGAATCAAACACTGGGGTTTTGACGCCCGCCTTACGTTGCGCATCGTAGTCACGCAGGATGCGCATGGCGACTTTGAACAACATTGCCAGGGCGATCAAGTTAACGAAGGCCAGCAGCGTCATGGTGATGTCAGCGAAGGCGAACACGGTGTTGAGATCAACAACGGCGCCCCAGAGGATCAGCACCAACACGAAAATCCGATAGCCGACGATGGCTTTCTTGCTCTCGCCAACCAGGAACCGCAGGCTGTTTTCGCCCAGGTAGTAGTTGTAGAGAATCGAGGTGAATACAAACAGTGCCAAGGCAACACTGATGAAGATTCGACCCCAGTCGCCTACCACGGCTGCCAGCGAGTTCTGTGCCAGAACGATACCGTTGCCGCTGTAACCCACGTCATAAATACCCGACAGCAGGATAAGCAACGCGGTACAGGTGCAGATCACGAAGGTATCGAGGAACACGCTGAACGCCTGAACCACACCTTGGGAAATCGGGTGCTCGACCTGAGCAACGGCGGCCACGTTTGGCGCACTGCCCAGACCGGCTTCGTTGGCGAACACGCCACGTTTCACGCCCATGACGATGGCGCTACCGATCAGACCGCCAAATACCGGGTCCAGACCGAAAGCACTTCTGACGATGGTCGCCAGCATGGCTGGAACCTGGTCGATCTGCAGCACGATGACGTAGATGGTCACGGCGATGTAGATCAGGGTTTTGACTGGCACCAGCAGATCGGAGATCGCGGCGATACGTTTGATGCCACCGATGAACGCCAGACCCAGCAGGACTACGAGGCAGATACCGGTGGTCGTGGTGTCGATGCCGAACGCGCCCTTCAGGGAGTCGGTCACCGCGTGGGATTGCAAGCCGTTGAAGGCGAAACCGAAGGTCACCAGCAGCAACACTGCCATGACCATACCGAGCCAGCGCTTACCCAGACCATGCTGGATGTAATACGCCGGACCGCCGCGGAACTGGCCTTCGGAGTCTTTGCGTTTGTAGAGCTGAGCGAGCGAGCACTCGATGAAGCTGCTGGCCATGCCCACCAATGCGGTGACCCACATCCAGAACACGGCACCCGGACCACCCAGGGTTACGGCGATGCCGACACCGGCGATATTCCCTGCGCCGACACGTCCGGCAAGGCTGAGCATCAATGCCTGGAAGGAACTGAGCTGGCCGGTGCTGTTACGTAAACTATCCCTGAAAACAGCGAACATATGGAAAAAATGGCGAAACTGGACGAAACGCGAACGAATCGTGAAGTAACCGCCGAGCCCTACGATCAGTACGATCAGCACTTTGCCCGAGAGGAAGTCGTTGATGACTTCAAGCATTGGAGAATCCTCGCTGTTGTTTTTAGGGGGCGCGCACTATACCGGTGCGCTTGTCTTGCGTCTGCAATACTTTTCCCTTGTTATTAATGGGATACGTCCGTGTGGGGTGTGGCTTTACTCGTTTTGCAGGTAAAAAAAAGGGCCCGGAGAGAATCGTCTCTGGACCCCCAAAAGGGTGGGAGGTGTCTAGGCCCCCAACCTGGTGAGCGTGTTGCTATGGAGCATTTGCATCAGGCCTTCAACGGGACCAGACGCGGAGCAATCATGTTTTCCGGACGCAGGATGTCGTCGAGCATAGCGTCGTTGAGCAGGCCTTCTTCGCGCACCAGTTCCAGTACGCCGCGGCCTGTTTCCAAGGCGATGCGGGCAATACGGGTGGCGTTTTCATAACCGATGTACGGGTTCAGCGCGGTAACCAAACCGATGGAATGTTCCACCAGTTCGCGGCAGCGGGCTTCGTTGGCGGTAATGCCGACGATGCAGTGCTCGCGCAGCATGTCCATGGCGCGCTGCAGCAGGCGGATCGAGTCGAAGATCTTGTAAGCGATCAGCGGCTCCATCACGTTGAGCTGCAATTGACCGCCTTCGGCCGCCATGGTCAGTGCCAGGTCATTGCCGATGATTTCGAAGGCAACCATGTTGACTGCTTCCGGGATCACCGGATTGACCTTGCCGGGCATGATCGAGCTGCCGGGCTGACGCGCTGGCAGGTTGATTTCGTTGATGCCAGTGCGTGGGCCGCTGGAAAGCAGGCGCAGGTCGTTGCAGATCTTCGACAGCTTGACCGCAGTACGCTTGAGCATGCCGGAGAACAGCACGAAGGCGCCCATGTCGGAAGTGGCTTCGATCAGGTCGGCGGCCGGCACCAGCGGTTGACCGCTGATGATCGCCAGCCGATCCACCGCCAGCTTCTGATAGCCAGGGTCGGCGTTGATGCCGGTGCCGATGGCCGTACCGCCCAGGTTCACTTCGGTGAGCAATTCCGGTGCAAGGGTGCGCAGACGGTTCAGGTCTTCAGTCAGGGTCGTGGCGAAAGCGCGGAATTCCTGGCCGAGGGTCATCGGCACAGCGTCCTGCAACTGGGTACGGCCCATTTTCAGAACGTGATTGAATTCCTGGCCCTTCGCTGAGAACGCCTGAATCAGGCTGTCGAGGCTGGCCAACAGAGCGTCGTGACCCAGCAGCAAGCCCAGGCGGATGGCCGTCGGGTAAGCGTCGTTGGTGGACTGTGCCATGTTGACGTCGTTGTTCGGGTGCAGCTGGTTGTAATCGCCTTTTTCCAGACCCATTGCTTCAAGGGCAATGTTGGCGATGACTTCGTTGGCATTCATGTTGGTTGAAGTGCCAGCGCCGCCTTGAATCATGTCCACCACGAAATGCTCGTGGAAATCGCCGCGAATCAGACGTGCACAGGCTTCGCTGATGGCTGCATGTTTGGTCGCATTGAGGTGACCCAGCTGATGGTTGGCATCAGCGGCCGCTTGCTTGACCATCGCCAGCCCGACAACCAGCTTCGGGTAGTGAGAGAGCGGAACGCCGGAAAGGTGAAAGTTGTTCACCGCTCGCAGGGTCTGGATACCGTAGTACGCGTCAGCGGGTACTTCCAGAACACCAAGCAAGTCTTTTTCGATGCGCGATGATGCAGGCGAGGACATGATAGAGATAATCTCAAGAAGGCACGGATAATGCCGGAACGCTGCGGATACTGGCCTTTCCGGCAATATTTGACTAATGCTGTTACACACTGGCCCATGCACAAACGGCATAATGTCTCTGTGACTTGAATTGATTCAGAAGCGTGACTCATGTGGGAGCGGTGTCGTGGGACCGGCTTTAGCCGGGAAGAGGTCGTGACGGTCCCTGATAATTGGCCGTCAGAAATACCGCTTTCCCGGCTAAAGCCGGTCCCACGTCGTACTTCAGCTTGCGGGTAAGCCTAGAAGCTCCCACAGGGTTGCAGAGGTGAAAAATGAATCTGGAAAGCAAATGGCTGGAAGACTTCAGCGCTCTGGCCGCCACCCGCAGTTTTTCCCAGGCGGCGGAGCGGCGGTTTGTAACGCAGCCCGCATTCAGCCGGCGTATTCGCAGCCTCGAAGCCGCGCTGGGGCTGACTCTGGTCAATCGCTCGCGCACGCCCATCGAGCTTACGGCGGCGGGGCAGTTGTTTCTGGTGACGGCGCGTACCGTGGTCGACCAGTTGGGCGAAGTGCTGCGCCACTTGCACCACCTGGAAGGCGGGCAGGGCGAGGTCATGCAGGTCGCAGCGGCGCATTCCCTGGCCCTGGGCTTCTTTCCGCGCTGGATCGCACAGTTGCGCAACGAAGGCCTGAATATCGCCACTCGATTGGTCGCTACCAACGTCGGCGAGGCGGTGCATGCCCTGCGTGAAGGCGGATGTGATCTGATGCTGGCGTTCTACGATCCTGACGCAGCCCTGCAAATGGACCCGGAAATCTTCCCGTCCCTGCACCTTGCGCACACTGAAATGCTCCCGGTCTGCGCTGCAGACGAACACGGTCAGCCGTTGTTCGGCCTGGAAGATGGCGGCAGCGTGCCGCTTCTGGCGTATAGCGCGGGTGCTTTTCTCGGGCGCTCGGTGAACCTGCTGCTGCGTCAGCGGAATCTACGCTTCACCACCGTCTATGAAACCGCCATGGCCGATAGCCTGAAAAGCATGGCACTGGAAGGATTGGGCATCGCCTGGGTGCCGCGATTGAGCGTACGTGCGGAACTGGCCCGCGGTGAGTTGGTAGTGTGTGGCGGCCAGCAATGGCATGTTCCGCTGGAAATCCGCCTGTATCGCTGCGCCCTGGTGCGCAAGGCTAACGTACGCCTGCTCTGGCGCAAGCTCGAGGGGGCTGCAACACCGGATAATGTTTGACCGGCAGGTCAGTAAAACCGTGGTTTGCAGGGCAGAATCTTCCCACAAGACAGATGGTCGACAGAGGGGCGTTAAACCCAGATCTTTAAGGTATACTGCGCGGCCTTTGGCCGGCTCGACCGGTCATTTTTCGTACAGCAAGCCACGCCGGTCCTCCCGCGTGGCTTGTTTGTTTATTGATGCGCCTGCGGGCGCCCGATGAGAGGCACGACGATGAGCGCACTGGTTGGCGTGATCATGGGCTCCAAGTCCGATTGGTCCACCCTTAGCCACACCGCCGATATGCTGGAAAAGCTAGGCATTCCGTTTGAAGTCAAAGTGGTGTCTGCACACCGCACGCCGGATTTGCTGTTCCAGTATGCCGAAGAGGCCGAAGCACGCGGTATCGAAGTCATCATCGCCGGTGCTGGCGGTGCGGCTCACTTGCCAGGCATGTGCGCGGCCAAGACCCATCTGCCGGTGCTGGGCGTTCCGGTGCAGTCTTCCATGCTCTCGGGTGTCGATTCCCTGCTGTCCATCGTGCAGATGCCAGCGGGCATTCCGGTGGCAACTCTGGCCATCGGCAAGGCCGGCGCGATCAACGCAGCTCTGTTGTCGGCCAGCATCCTGGGCGCCAAGCACCCACAATTCCACACAGTGCTGAAGAAATTCCGCGCTGAGCAGACAGACAGCGTCCTGGACAATCCAGACCCGCGCGACGCCTGAGGTTTTTCGCATGAAGATCGGTGTAATCGGTGGCGGCCAATTGGGTCGCATGTTGGCCCTGGCAGGAACTCCGCTGGGGATGAGCTTCGCCTTTCTAGACCCCGCGCCAGACGCTTGCGCCGCCGCTTTGGGCGAGCATTTGCTGGGCGATTACAGCGATCAGGCTCATCTGCGCCAGTTGGCCGACGATGTCGATCTGGTGACCTTCGAGTTCGAAAGCGTGCCAGCGGAAACCGTGGCCTTCCTGTCTCAATTCGTGCCGGTCTATCCGAGCGCCGAAGCCTTGCGCATCGCTCGTGATCGCTGGTTCGAAAAAAGCATGTTCAAGGATCTGGGCATTCCGACGCCTGAGTTCGCTGACATCCAGTCGCAAGCCGATCTGGACGCGGCAGTCGCTGCGATCGGCCTGCCTGCGGTACTCAAGACCCGCACCCTGGGTTACGACGGCAAGGGTCAGAAAGTGCTGCGCACTGCGGCTGATGTTGAAGGTACCTTTGCTGAACTCGGTAGCGTGGCCTGCCTGCTGGAAGGCTTCGTGCCATTCACCGGTGAAGTGTCGTTGATCGCTGTGCGTGCCCGTGACGGTGAAACCCGTTTCTATCCGCTTGTGCACAACACCCACGACAACGGCATCCTGCGCATTTCCATCGCCAGCACCGATCACCCGTTGCAGGCCTTGGCTGAAGATTACGCAGGCCGTGTCCTCAAGCAACTGGATTATGTCGGTGTGCTGGCGTTCGAGTTCTTTGAAGTCGATGGCGGCCTGAAAGCCAACGAAATCGCGCCTCGCGTGCACAACTCCGGGCACTGGACCACCGAAGGCGCCGAATGCAGTCAGTTCGAAAACCACCTGCGGGCGGTTGCGGGCTTGCCATTGGGTTCCACGGCCAAGGTCGGCGAGAGCGCCATGCTCAACTTCATCGGCGAAGTGCCTGCGGTGGCCAAGGTCGTCGCCGTTGATGACTGCCATTTGCATCACTACGGCAAAGCCTTCAAGGCAGGCCGTAAAGTGGGGCATGCCACGGTGCGCAGCGCAGATCGCGAGACGCTGGATCGCCAGGTCAAGCTGGTTGAGGCGTTGATCAACGGTTAAGACGACGTGGGACCGGCTTTAGCCGGGAAGAGGCCGATACATCCGCCGCATCTCTTGCGCCAGGAGTACAGTCTTCCCGGCTAAAGCCGGTCCCACGTCGTTTCCAAGTCGTTCCGCATTGAACCATTCCAACCTCAAACCCCTCTGATAGCGTGTTGCCTATAGCTGGCTAGGCTTCGGCATATCAATTCTTAAAGAGGAAAACGGCATGGGTATTATCGGAACCATTTTCATTGGCTTGATCGTTGGCCTGCTGGCGCGTTTCCTCAAGCCGGGCGACGACAGCATGGGCTGGATCATGACCATCCTGTTGGGCATCGGCGGTTCGCTGGCGGCCACCTACGGCGGTCAGGCGCTGGGTATCTATCAGGCGGGCGAAGGCGCGGGCTTCCTGGGTGCACTGGTTGGCGCCGTCGTGCTGCTGGTCATCTACGGCCTGATCAAAAAGAACGACTGATGTTCGTCAGCCCTCTGCGTTCTCGGTGCGCAGAGGGCTAGAATGCCGAGCTGTTGTTCAACTCCCTCCATTTTCTGCCGAGCCTGTCGATGCGTCGCCTTCTAGTTCTAACCCTGCTGCTAACCTGCGGCCTTGCCCACGCTGAGATTCCCGAAACCGACTGGCTGGACCTGATGCCAAAATCAGACCAGAAAGCCCTCGAAGCCATGCCCGACATCGACCACAACTCTCCGGAAGCTCAAGGGACGTTCGATAGCAAAGGCGGCTTGAAACAGAGCAAAGGCTTGCCCGCTGTGATGTATTCGGCCAAAACCGTTCCGGCTATGAACGGCAAGGAAGTGCGCCTGGGTGGCTACCCTGTGCCGCTGGAGACCGACGCCAAGGGCCGTAGCACGTTGTTTTTCCTCGTGCCCTATCCGGGCGCTTGCATCCACGTGCCACCACCGCCGCCGAACCAGCTGGTCCTGGTGCGCTTCCCCAAAGGTTTGAAGATCGAAGACATCTACACACCGCTGTGGGTGGTGGGCAAATTGAAGGTCGAGAAAGTCAGCAATGACCTGGCCGATGCGGCCTATGCCATGGATGCCGAGAAGGCGCGGGTGGTGGTGGAGGCGGATTTGTAGGGCCTTACGCAAACCCGTAGGAGCGCGCTTGCCCGCGATAAACGATAACGCGGTTTGTCAGACAGACCGGGTCATCGTTTATCGCGGGCAAGCGCGCTCCTACAAAAAGCAAGGCTAGATCGCCTCAGCCCACACACTCAACGCCAGCACATGCATCTCGTCTGGCGCCAGTGTCACCACGTCGTCCAGCACGTTGGCGGTTTCTACGCAGACCATGCCCTGCCAGCCATCGGCGGCCATGTCGTTGAAGGTTTTGGTCTTCTCGGTCCATGGATTCCACACGATCGCAGACTTGGAGCCGCTGGTGCAGATGTGGATCTTGCGCTGCCATTGCGGGTCGACAATGCTCAGCATGTCAGGAGTATCGAGGTAGATACGGTCGGTCTCGCCGGCAAATTGCAGCTCACCGGATTGCTCGCGCTCCTCCCAGTTTTCCAGGGTCTCGATGTAGCGCAGGCCGTCGAGGCCTTTGATGCTGATTTCGCGCACATCGCTGACCGCGAAATAGCTGTGCAGCGCCTGGCTGAAGCTCACCGTCTCGCTGCCGGAGTTGTAGCTGATCAGGCTGACATTCAGCGCTTCATCCAGACGAATGCTCAGCTTCAACGCCACGTTGTGCGGCCAGCCTGGCAAGCCGCCTTCTGCTTTGGGCTGAATGAATTCAACGATCAGGGCGTCGTCGTCTTCACCCATGCCCATCAATTCCCAGTCGATCGCGCGGACTTCGCCGTGGGCTTTTGCTGGCTCGCTGCTATCGCGCATGGCCTGCACGCTGGAAGGGTTACGCTCCAGATTGCCAAACCACGGCCAGCAAATCGGCATACCGCCACGAATCGCCTTGCCCTTTTTAAACGCTGCGTCCGGGTTGGACCAGATCAGCGGCTTATGCCCGGCCCGCTGGTAACTGACGATGTGCGCACCTTGCTGGGCAACCACCAGTTCGGCATCGCCGTGGCTGATGCGCCAGCAGTTCAGCTCATCGATGGTGACGGATTCAACTTGGGGCGTTGGCATAAATAAACTCTCAAACAAAGACTAAGACAAAATGGACAGTGTCCAAGCCGGTGAGTTTACCTGTTATCGACGCCGGGGCGCGGTCCCTGTGGGAGCGAGCTTGCTCGCGAAGACCTTTCAAGCAACAGAAATGTATCGGCTGTACTGGCCCATTCGCGAGCAAGGTGGAGCGCCACCCCGGTCGCTCCCACGGGTTCATCATTTCGCCATTTTACCGGCGTGCAGGAACGGAACGGGTACGGCCACTGCCATCGATGGCGACGAAGACAAACACTGCTTCAGTCACTTTGCGCCATTCACTGGACAGCGGGTCGTCGCTCCAGACTTCAACCATCATCTGGATGGAGCTGCGGCCGATTTCCAGTGCCTGGGTATAGAAGGACAGCTGTGCGCCAACGGCCACAGGTACCAGGAACGCCATGCGGTCGATGGCGACAGTCGCGACGCGGCCACCGGCGATCTTGCTGGCCATGGCGGTGCCGGCCAAATCCATCTGGGAAACCAGCCAGCCGCCGAAAATGTCCCCGAAGCCATTGGTTTCGCGAGGTAATGCAGTGATTTGCAAGGCCAAGTCGCCTTGCGGGATTGGATCTTCTTGTTCGAGCTCGATCATGCCTAGGGTGCCTCTGACCCATGACTCTTGGTATTTTTGCCGCGGTTGACAGGCACCATTCAAAACCAACAGCGTGAACATTCGATGTTCAGCGTGATACGAGGCGCCTGTAGGGGAAACTCTGCGAAAGCGGCTGGCTGAAACTCAGCTGCTTTCGCACAGCAGCCCCTGACTGACGGCTGTGCGCTACATTTCGACACAGGCAGCAATCATTCTGCGGCCAGCGAGTATATCGGGCGGTGCGTCATGAAACGACCATTGGGTACTGATTTCGACGATTTACGCATCAGGCTGTGTGCTTTTTGAAACAATTTGCTATCGTGCCGAACCCGATGCGGCGGCATGACTGCCTGTATCACGCAATTTTGGTGCCTATCCGCACCTTTGCTCCGGACAATTGCTGTTGCAGGCCACCCCGCCGCAACCTGCTTTACTGTCGCTAACCCAATTAAGAGAAGTCCCCTTAGAGAAGTAATTCATGTCCACTGTGCCTTTGAGTACCGCGCAGCCTGCGCGCCCGCTGACCCGCAACGATTATAAAACCCTGTCGCTTTCGGCACTGGGTGGCGCGCTGGAGTTTTACGACTTCATCATTTTCGTGTTCTTTGCGGCGGTGGTCGGCAAACTGTTTTTCCCTGTGGATATGCCTGAATGGCTGCGGATGATGCAGACCTTCGGGATTTTCGCTGCCGGTTATCTGGCGCGGCCTCTGGGCGGCATCATCATGGCGCACTTTGGCGACCTGCTGGGGCGCAAGAAAATGTTCACCCTGAGCATTTTCATGATGGCGGTTCCGACACTGATTATGGGGCTACTGCCCACTTACGCCCAGATCGGCATTTTCGCGCCGATCCTGCTTCTGTTGATGCGCGTTATCCAAGGCGCAGCCATTGGCGGTGAAGTCCCGGGTGCCTGGGTGTTTGTTTCCGAGCACGTGCCTGCCCGCCATATTGGCTATGCCTGTGGCACGCTGACCTGTGGTCTGACGGCTGGCATCTTGCTGGGTTCCCTGATGGCAACCTTCATCAATACCATCTACACCCCGGTCGAGGTCTCCGACTTCGCATGGCGTATCCCGTTCCTGGTGGGTGGTGTGTTCGGCCTGCTGTCGGTGTATCTGCGTCGCTGGTTGCACGAAACGCCAGTGTTCGCTGAACTGCAATTGCGCAAAGCGCTGGCCGAAGAAGTACCGCTCAAGTCGGTGCTGCGCGACCATCGCGGCGCCGTCGCTATTTCGATGTTGCTGACCTGGCTGCTGTCGGCCGGGATCATCGTGGTCATCCTGATGACACCGACCATTCTGCAGGGCGCCACTTTCGGGTTCCCGGCCGCTGTCGCCCTGAAGGCCAATAGTCTGGCGATCGTATTCCTGAGTATCGGTTGCGTTGCTTCTGGCGCGCTGGCCGACCGTATTGGCGCTGGCCGGGTATTCCTGTTTGGTAGCCTGGGTTTGCTGATCAGCTCATGGACCCTCTATCACACGCTGGCCGCCAATCCTGACTGGCTGTTTCCGTTGTACGCAGTGACCGGCCTGTTCGTTGGCGTCATCGGCGCGGTGCCGTATGTGATGGTCAAGGCCTTCCCGGCAGTGGTGCGTTTCTCGGGGTTGTCGTTCTCGTACAACCTGGCCTACGCGATCTTCGGTGGCCTGACGCCGATGGTGGTGACGCTCATGCTCAAATCCAGCCCGATGGCACCCGCCTGGTACGTGGCGATTCTGTGTGTGTTGGGCATGGTCATTGGTGGCTACCTGATCGCTAAAAAGCGCTGAGCCTCCCATAGCTCGAAACACCCCGTTTCATACTTCGCAGCATTTGAAGGCCACGCCCCGTAAAAGGGTCGTGGCCTTTCATTCAATTGTCACAATCAATTCATAGAGTCGTCACATGGGCTGCCAATACTTGGGGCCAACGGACCTATTTTTTGACCTCGCTCGGAGCAAGGTATGAAACTCAAACGTTTGATGACTGCACTGACCTTCGTTGCCGCTGGCGTCGCGGCTGCTAACGCACTGGCCGCTGTTGACCCCGCGATCAAGCCGTACGTGAAGACATCGGGCGTTTCGGGCAACCTCTCCAGCGTGGGTTCCGACACTCTGGCGAATCTCATGACTCTGTGGGCCGAGGCCTACAAGAAAGAATACCCAAGCGTAAACATCCAGATTCAGGCGGCGGGTTCTTCCACTGCACCGCCAGCCCTTACCGAAGGCACCGCCAACCTCGGGCCGATGAGCCGCAAGATGAAAGACGGCGAATTGTCGGCTTTCGAGCAGAAACATGGTTACAAGCCAACCGCGATTCCTGTGGCGGTGGATGCGCTGGCGGTGTTCGTACACAAGGACAACCCGATCAAGGGCCTGACCATGGCTCAGGTGGATGCGATTTTCTCCGTCACCCGGCTGTGTGGTGCCAAGGCTGACGCCAAGACCTGGGCTGACGTCGGCGTAACCGGCGATCTGGCCAACAAGCCGATTCAGCTGTTCGGTCGCAATTCGGTGTCCGGCACTTACGGTTACTTCAAGGAAGAAGCCCTGTGCAAAGGCGACTTCAAGGCCAACGTCAATGAACAGCCTGGCTCGGCTTCGGTGGTCAGCTCCATCAGCAGCTCGCTCAACGGCATCGGTTACTCCGGTATTGGTTATAAAACGTCCAGCGTGCGCACCGTACCGCTGGCCAAGAAGGATGGCGGCGAGTTCGTCGAAGACAACGAAACCAACGCCTTGAACGGGACTTACCCGCTGTCCCGTTTCCTTTACGTTTACGTCAACAAAGCACCGAACAAGCCTTTGGCCCCTCTGGAAGCAGAGTTTGTGAAACTGGTGCTGTCTCGTCAGGGTCAGGAAGTGGTCATGAAAGACGGCTACATTCCGTTGCCATCGCGAGTGGTGAGCAAGGCCTTGGCTGACCTGGGCTTGCAGGAAGGTGCTGCAGCGGGCAAATAATCAGCGTCTCGGTGGCTCTGTTTTTCGGTTTCTGTTTTGCAAATGGCCACCATCACTCTTCAGTCCGCTGCCATGAATACCGGTGGCGGGCTTTTCTGCGTCACCATACTGTAATGTTTTTGTCATACAGGTCCGCTAGGGTGTGCGCATGTTGAACTGGCCAATTCTCCGATGACTGAAAATTCACCCTCCCAGCGCATTGATTTCAATACGCCGGAGTTGCAGCGCAAACGTCGCGTTCGCGCCTTCAAGGATCGGCTGACCCGCTGGTACGTGGCTGTCGGCGGGCTTGCTGTGCTCGCAGCTATCACCCTGATCTTCTTTTATCTGGCATATGTAGTCGCACCTTTGTTTCAGGGTGCCAGCCTGAACACAGAAAACCCCCTCCAGCCTGCCTGGATCAATGACGCTGGCAAGCCGCTGATGCTCGCCATCGAAGAGCAGAATCAGGTCGGCATGCGCATCTCCGACAAGGGTGAAGCGATATTTTTCAGTATTGAGGACGGTGCCGAACTCAAGCGCGTTGGCCTGCCGCTTGAGCCCGGCGTGAGCGTGACTTCCATTGGCCAGGACCAGCCTGGTACGCCGCTCGTGGCGCTGGGGTTGTCCAATGGTCAGGTGCTCGCCTTCCGCCACAACTATCTGGTGACGTACCCGAACAACAAGAAAACCATCACCCCGAGCATCACCTGGCCCTATGGTGAAACGCCGTTGGTGTTGGACGATCAGGGTCGCGCGCTGGAGCACGTCAGCCTTAATGCCAACGGTGAAACCCTGGTGATTGCGGGTTCCACCGGCACCCAGCTGCACGTTTTTTCCCTGGTAAAGAAAGAGAACATGATGACCGGCGAGGTCAGCAGCGAGCAGGAGCGTGTCGAGCTGCCGCAAACCTCGGCGATGGTCAAAGCGATTTACATCGATCCACGCCAGCAATGGTTGTATGTGATCAACGGTCGCGCTCAGGCCGATGTATTCAGCCTGCGGGATCGCACGCTTAACGGCCGCTATAAACTGCTGGAAGATGCAAATGCCGAAATCACGGCCAGCACCCAATTGGTCGGTGGGATTTCGCTGATCATTGGTAACTCCAAAGGCTCGATGGCCCAGTGGTTCATGGCGCGGGATGTGGATCAAGAGATGCGCTTCATGCACATCCGCGATTTCCATATGGGCAAGTCGCCGATTACCCAGATCACCGCCGAGCAGCGCCGCAAAGGCTTCGTGGCACTGGATGCGTCAGGTCAGCTCGGTGTATTCCACAGCACTGCACATCGTAAGCTGCTGGTCGAGCAGATTGCTCAGGGTTCCGGGATCCTCGCCCTGTCGCCTCGGGCTGACCAATTGCTGGTCGAGCAGGGTGGCGCGCTATTGCCACTGACGCTCAAGAATCCGCACCCGGAAGTGTCCTGGAGCGCGCTGTGGGGCAAGGTCTGGTACGAAAACTACGATTCGCCGCAGTACGTCTGGCAGTCCACCGCGTCCAACAGTGATTTCGAGCCCAAACTGAGCTTGGCACCGCTGACTTACGGCACCTTGAAGGCGGCTTTCTACGCCATGCTGCTCGCCGCACCACTGGCTATCGCCGCTGCGGTTTACACCGCTTACTTCATGGCTCCGGCGATGCGTCGCAAGGTCAAGCCGGTGATCGAGTTAATGGAGGCCATGCCCACGGTCATCCTCGGATTCTTTGCCGGGCTGTTCCTGGCACCGTATCTGGAAGGCCATTTGCCGGGTGTCTTCAGTCTGTTGCTGCTGACCCCGATTGGCATCCTGCTGGCCGGTTTCGGCTGGAGCCGCATGCCTGACAATATTCGTCTGCGTGTGCCGGATGGTTGGGAGGCAGCGATCCTGCTACCGGTAGTGCTGCTGGTGGGCTGGTTCGCCCTGAGCATGAGCCCGCATCTGGAGAATTGGTTCTTCGGTGGCGACATGCGCATGTGGATCTCCCACGATCTGGGTATCACTTACGATCAACGCAATGCGCTGGTGGTGGGTATAGCCATGGGCTTCGCGGTGATTCCCAATATTTACTCGATTGCCGAAGACGCCGTATTCAGCGTGCCGCGCGGCCTGACCCTGGGCTCGCTGGCCCTGGGCGCCACGCCTTGGCAGACCCTGACCCGGGTGGTAATCCTGACCGCCAGCCCGGGGATTTTCTCGGCGTTGATGATCGGCATGGGCCGCGCGGTTGGCGAGACCATGATCGTGCTGATGGCGACTGGTAACACGCCGATCATGAACATGAATCTGTTTGAGGGGATGCGCACGCTGGCGGCCAACGTGGCCGTGGAGATGCCTGAGTCGGAAGTGGGTGGCAGTCACTATCGGGTGTTGTTCCTGGCGGCGCTGGTGCTGCTGATCTTCACCTTTGTGATGAACACCCTCGCAGAGCTGATTCGTCAGCGCCTGCGCAAGCAATACTCGTCTCTTTAAGGAAGGTAGCAGTTCGTGAAACGGAACTCCCTCAAGAGCTGGTTCAAGACAGGCGCCCCAGGCGTCTGGATGAGTGCGGGCGCAGTGTCCATCGCCGTCATCATGACGCTGGGTTTGCTCTCGGTCATCGCTGTGCGCGGACTGGGTCATTTCTGGCCGGCCGATCTGGTGTATGCGCAGTACGACGTACCGAATCAGGAAAAGCACGTTCTCATTGGCGAAGTGGTGGAGCAAGAACAGGTCCCCCGCGAGCGCCTGAAAGGCTCAGGGCTGCCGGTGCCTAATGAAGGCCCGGAGTTCATGACCCGGGAGCTGTTCAAAATCGGCAACCGTGATATCGGCCCCAGCGATTTCACCTGGATCGTCGGCGAATGGCTGTCCGAACAAAGCATGCCCGCCGAGCTGATGACCCTTGAGCGGCGTGAGTGGGGCAATTTCTATGGCTACCTGGTCAATGTGAAGGAAAGCGGCAAGGTAGTGGCTGAAGGCGAAGCGGCCTGGCCGACACTGCAAGAACGTATCAAGCGCGTCGAAGGTCTGGCCGACGAGCTTTATCAGCTCGAAAAGAAAGACATCGGCGCTATCAACCACGGTATCGAGCGCCTGCGTCTGCAAGCGCGCAAGCTGGAACTTGAAGGCACGCTGAACGCTGAGGCTCAAGCCGACATGGCCAGCGAGCGGGCCGAGCTGGATAGCCGCTACAAAGTGATCGAAACCCAATTGAGCGCGCTGCACCAAGCCTTTGATCGGGACAGCCTCACCGCTCGGGATGCCAACGGTAAGGAAGTCGAAATCAGCCTGGGCAAAATCGTCCATGCCTATCAGCCAAACGCGATGGGCACGTTCACCAAGCTTGGTTTCTATTTCAAGAAGCTCTGGGAATTCCTCAGTGAAGACCCACGGGAAGCAAACACTGAAGGCGGCATCTTCCCGGCGATTTTCGGCACCGTGATGATGACCCTGATCATGGCCGTGATCGTCACGCCGTTCGGTGTGCTGGCAGCGGTTTACCTGCGTGAATACGCTCGACAAGGCCCGGTGACCCGGTTGATCCGCATCGCCGTGAACAACCTGGCGGGCGTGCCAGCCATCGTTTATGGCGTGTTCGGGTTGGGTTTCTTTGTTTATGTGCTGGGCGGTTCGCTGGATCGGCTGTTCTTCCCCGAGGCGCTGCCCGCACCGACGTTCGGTACGCCGGGCTTGCTTTGGGCTTCACTGACCCTGGCGTTGCTGGCCGTGCCGGTAGTGATTGTCGCCACTGAAGAAGGCCTTGCGCGCATTCCGCTTAGCCTGCGTGAGGGCTCGCTGGCATTGGGCGCGACCAAGGCCGAAACCCTGTGGAAGATCGTTCTGCCCATGGCCAGCCCGGCAATGATGACCGGCTTGATCCTGGCCGTGGCTCGCGCCGCCGGTGAGGTGGCCCCGTTGATGCTGGTGGGCGTGGTGAAACTGGCGCCGTCGCTGCCAGTGGACGGCAATTACCCGTACCTGCACCTGGATCAGAAGATCATGCACCTGGGTTTCCATATTTATGACGTGGGCTTTCAGAGCCCCAATGTCGAGGCGGCGCGGCCACTGGTGTATGCCACGGCGCTGTTGCTGGTGCTGGTGATCGCCTTGCTCAATCTGTCTGCGGTGGCGATTCGTAACCACTTGCGGGAAAAATACAAAGCGCTGGATAGCTAGTGAACTGTAGGAGGCAGCCACGCTGTCACGCAGCAAACTGGGCCCTGTAGGAGCGAGCTTGCTCGCGATGCGGTTTGTCCGTCGATAAATTGCCGTCTGAACAGACGCTATCGCGGGCAAGGTGGAGCGCCACACTGGTCGCTACTACAGAAATAGAAGTTCAAACGAATTGGTTAGCGTAAGGAGCAATCCATGCAACCGCCAAACCCGGCACGAGGTATCAATATGTCAGCCCTGGGGCGCAACAAGTCTGGTCTGCACCTGGCCGACGAAACCGTGGCTATCGAAGTGCCGGGCCTGAACCTGTTTTATGGTGACAAGCAGGCGCTGTTCGATGTCAGCCTGAATATCCCGAAACAGCGCGTGACGGCGTTTATCGGCCCGTCTGGCTGCGGAAAATCCACGCTGCTGCGCACCTTCAATCGCATGAACGATCTCGTCGATGGCTGCCGCGTTGAAGGCGCCATCAATCTTTACGGTCACGATATTTACACCAAAGGCGAAGACGTTGCGGAATTGCGCCGTCGGGTCGGCATGGTGTTCCAGAAGCCCAACCCGTTTCCCAAGACCATCTACGAAAACGTGGTTTACGGCCTGCGAATCCAGGGCATCAATAAAAAACGTGTGCTCGACGAAGCTGTCGAGTGGGCCCTCAAAGGCGCGGCGCTATGGGAGGAGGTCAAGGATCGCCTGCATGAGTCGGCGCTGGGTCTGTCCGGCGGTCAGCAGCAGCGACTGGTGATTGCCCGCACGATTGCCGTCGAGCCAGAGTTTCTGCTGCTCGATGAACCTTGTTCTGCACTTGATCCGATTTCGACACTGAAAGTCGAAGAGCTGATCTACGAACTGAAATCCAAATACACCATTGTGATCGTTACGCACAACATGCAGCAGGCGGCACGGGTGTCGGATTACACCGCATTTATGTACATGGGCAAACTGGTCGAGTTCGGTGACACGGACACGATGTTCACCAACCCGGCTAAAAAACAGACGGAAGATTACATCACCGGTCGTTATGGCTAGGACTTGCTCAAACCCTGAAGCACCGCTGTGTTTTCGCACTTAATCGGACGTTCCAAGGACACCAAGCATGATTCATAAAGACAGTCTCACGCATCACATCTCGCAACAGTTCAACGCTGAACTCGAAGAAGTACGCAGCCATTTGCTCGAGATGGGCGGTTTGGTCGAAAAGCAGGTCAACGATGCCGTGACTGCCTTGATCGAAGCCGATTCCGGTCTGGCCCAGCGAGTTCGGGAAGTTGACGACCGCATCAACCAGATGGAGCGCAATATCGACGAAGAGTGCCTGCGCATCCTCGCTCGTCGTCAGCCTGCTGCTTCGGACCTGCGTTTGATCATCAGCATCTCCAAGTCGGTCATCGACCTTGAGCGCATCGGTGACGAAGCGACCAAGATCGCCCGTCGTGCCATTCAGTTGTGCGAAGAGGGTGAATCGCCGCGCGGTTACGTTGAAGTGCGCCACATCGGCGATCAGGTGCGCAACATGGTCCGCGATGCACTGGACTCGTTCGCTCGCTTTGACCCGGAGTTGGCGCTGTCGGTGGCTCAGTACGACAAGATCATCGACCGCGAATACAAGACCGCCCTGCGCGAGCTGGCGACTTACATGATGGAAGATCCGCGATCCATTTCCCGTGTTCTCAACGTGATCTGGGTACTGCGCTCACTGGAGCGGATCGGCGACCATGCTCGCAACATTTCCGAACTGGTCATCTACCTGGTGCGCGGCACCGACGTGCGGCATATGGGCCTCAAGCGCATGAAAGAAGAGGTTCAAGGTATATCGACCGAAAGCCCTAATGTTCCGGGCCAACCTGACGATAAGTAAGATTGCCTGCGAAAAAACGCCCAGCTCGCAGCTGGGCGTTTTCGTTCACGGGCTTTTGAATTTTCAGCCGCCCGCGAATTAAATGTCCTGGCGTCGTCAATCAGGATGGCAGTTGGCTAGTAGTCAACGCTATGCTTGCCGAAATATAGGGTGTGTCAGGCAGCAACGCAGTTCGCCGATCAAGGCGGACACGCCCGCAGGAGCGTCGATGAGTAAAGTCAGTGTTTTGATCGTGGATGACGCGACTTTCATTCGCGATTTGGTTAAGAAAGGTCTGCGTAACTATTTTCCCGGTATTCACACCGAAGACGCCGTCAATGGCCGCAAGGCTCAAATATTGCTGAGCCGTGAGACCTTTGACCTGATCCTATGCGACTGGGAAATGCCGGAGATGTCCGGCCTTGAGCTGTTGGCCTGGTGCCGTCAGCAAGATAGCTATCTGAAAACTGTGCCGTTCATCATGGTGACCAGCCGTGGCGACAAGGAAAACGTGGTGCAGGCCATTCAGGCCGGCGTGAGCGATTTCGTCGGCAAGCCGTTCACCAATGAACAGCTACTCACCAAGGTTAAAAAGGCATTTGCCAAGGTCGGCAAGCTCGAAGCGGTCATGTCCAGCGGTCCGGCACGGGTCAGCTCCGGGCTCAATGAGTCGCTGAGCGCGCTCACCGGTGGCAAGGCTGAAGTGGTCAGGCCTGCCGCTGCCCCTTCAGCGGGTGGCATCGCCAAGGCACCGCCCGTGCAGCAGCAGACAGCTGCAGCGAAAGAGCCAGCTGGTCGCGGCCAGGGTCAGTTGCGCCTGTCCAGTGGCAATCAGAGCTGCGTGATCAAGGCCCTGACTCTCAAGGAAGCGTCGCTGGTGATACGTCGCAGCGAAACACTCCCTCAGATCCTCGAGCAGGCTGTGCTTGATCTGGAGCAGGGCGAGACCAATGAAGTGGCGCGGCTAAATGGCTACCTGCACACCATCACTGCCTTCGAGCCCAAGCCCGACAGCGACTGGTTGCAAGTCACCTTCCGTTTTACCGATCAGGACGCGCAGAAGCTGGACTACATCTCCCGCCTGATCGCCCGAGGCACCGCGCAGAAGCACTTCTCGCCGGGTGCTTGATAGTTGGTTATATCCGTGGGACCGGCTTTAGCCGGGAAGGGGCCGGTACATCCTCTCGACATGTATCGATAGAATCGCCGCCTTCCCGGCTCAAGCCGGTCCCACGACACGCTGCCTAATCACCTCTGGCGCGATTTCCTTGACGCCTGGTCTGTTGCCGATTGATACAGCTGAGTCCTCATTCGGAGAAATCGCTGTTAGGCTGGCCTCACCTTTTTTACAACCCAGACCAATCCCATGCTTGAGCGCTTATTGATCCTGTGTGCTCTGTTGCTGGCTGCGCAATCAGCCGGGGCGGTGACCATCTATCGATTCACGGATGCTAACGGCGTGGTCTCGTTTACTGACCGTCCTACGCCCGGTGCATCGGTAATGGTGTTCAAGGATCGGATGGTCGAGCGCATTGATCGCCAGGTGCATTTGAGCACCAAGCGAGACAAAGGCGTCGACAGTCTCTACGTGCGCAACGACCTGTATGCGCCAGTGGAAATCGAGCTGAAGATCTCGGGGGTGAAGAACGTTCTGGGTGTCGCTGACCAGACCATCCGGCGCACCATCGCCGCTCGCAGCAATGAGCGGGTAACGGTGTTGAGCCCGAAGATAATCGGCAAGGCCATGAGCTATAAAACCAACCTGCGCTCTATCGTCGGTGATCCGCAACGGTCGACTCTGGCGTATCGCTATCCGTTGCCCTGGATCGGTGGCCCGTTTCGCTTGAGCCAGGGCCCCAACGGCAGGTACAGCCACTTTGGCGCCAAGGGCCGCTACGCCATGGACATCGCCATGCCCGAAGGCACGCCCATCATCGCGGCCCGTGGCGGGGTGGTGGTCAAAGTCGAGAATGAACAGACAGGCAAGGGGTCGAACCCGTCAGGCAACTTTGTGCGGATCCTGCACGACGACGGCACCATGGGCGTTTACCTGCATCTGATGCGCGGCTCGGTGAGTGTAAAGGAAGGCCAGCACGTCGTTGTCGGCACCGCCCTGGCGCGCTCCGGCAACACCGGCAACAGCACCGGCCCGCACCTGCACTTCGCGATACAGCGCAACGTAGGCCTGGCGCTCGAATCCATCCCCTACGAATTTGCCCAGCCGGTGCAGAGCCTGCCCAATTTCGCCGTGGGTGGGAATTGAGAGGCGCGAACAGGCTTACCGCGGGTGAATCCTGTGGGAGCGAATTCATTCGCGAAAGCGGAGTGTCAGTCAGAGATGTTTATCTGGCCTCGCCCCTTCGCGAATGAATTCGCTCCCACAGATTACGGCTATCTGTAGGAGCTGCCGAAGGCTGCGAAGGCGGTGTTACAGGGATATCCGCTTTTCGCAGCCTGCGGCAGCTCCTACAGGGTGATATCAACCATCAGCCTGATACAACATCAATCAATCTTGACCACCTTGGCCAACACGATTTTCGGGCCTTTCATCTTTTTGATGATGATCCGCAGCCCTTCGAACTCCATGACTTCCTCGACTTCCGGCACCCGTTTCAGGGTTTCGTAGATCAGGCCTGCCAGGGTTTCGGCTTCTACGTGGTCCAGATCGATGCCGAGCAGACGTTCGACCTTGAACAGCGGGGTGTCGCCACGTACCAGCAGTTTGCCCGGCTGGTAGGCGAGGATGCCGCGTTCAACCTTGCGGTGTTCGTCCTGGATGTCGCCGACCAGCACTTCGAGCACGTCTTCCATGGTCAGGTAGCCGATGATCTTGCCGTCGGCTTCTTCAACCAGGGCAAAGTGCGCGCCGCCCTGACGGAACTGCTCCAGCAGGCGCGACAGCGGCATGTGCTTGGAAACCCGCTCCAGTGGGCGGGTCAGCTCTGCCAGGTTGAACGATTCCGGGATGTGATCCAGGGCTGCCAGCTCCAGCAGCAGGTCCTTGATGTGCAGCAGGCCGACAAACTCGCCGCGCTCGGCGTCGTACACCGGATAGCGGCTGAATTTGTGGCGGCGGAACAGGGCGAGGATTTCCTTGAGCGGCGCGTTGAAGTCCAGAGTGACCAGGTCTTCTCGGGAGTTGGCCCAGTCGACCACTTCCAGCTCGCCCATCTCTACCGCTGACGCCAGTACCCGCATGCCCTGATCGCTGGGATCCTGCCCACGGCTGGAGTGCAGGATCAGTTTCAGTTCTTCACGGCTGTAGCTGTGTTCATGATGTGGGCCGGGTTCGCCCTGGCCGGCAATGCGCAGGATGCCGTTGGCGCTGGCGTTGAGCAGGTAAATCGCCGGGTACATCGCCCAGTAGAACAGGTACAGCGGCACGGCCGTCCACAGCGACAACAGTTCCGGCTTGCGGATCGCCCAGGATTTTGGGGCCAGCTCGCCGACCACGATGTGCAGGTAAGAGATGATGAAGAACGCGGTGAAGAACGAAACGCCTTTGATTACTTCAGGAGAATCCACGCCCACGGCGGCGAGCAGCGGCTCCAGCAAGTGCGCGAACGCCGGTTCACCGACCCAGCCAAGGCCCAGAGAGGCGAGGGTGATACCCAATTGGCAGGCCGAAAGGTAGGCGTCCAGCTGGTTGTGAACGGTGCGCAGGATATGTCCGCGCCAGCCGTTTTTTTCGGCAATGGCTTCAACCTTGGTCGAGCGCAGCTTGACCATGGCGAACTCTGCCGCAACGAAAAAGCCGTTGAGCAGGACCAGAAGCATTGCGAAGAGAATCATGCCGAAATCGGCGAACAGTGAAGCGAGGTTAAAACCAGGGGAAGGGTCCATGATGGAGTTTTACGGGTTCCGTTTTAGCGTGAGGAGGTAATGGCCGCACCGAAATCGGGGGCATAAGTGCGGCAATGTAGCGGCTCAATGCCTGCTTGCCTAGTGGTCAGAGCGACTCATCCCAGGCTTTGGCCAACTGAACAGGCGGGAAATGGCAGGTAAACACGCTGCCTTTGCCCGGTACGCTGTTGATCTCAAGGGTACCCCGGTGGCGCAACAGCACGTGTTTGACGATCGCCAGACCCAGCCCGGTGCCGCCGGTATTGGAGGCGCGGCTGGAATCGACGCGGTAGAAGCGTTCGGTCAGGCGCGGCAAATGTTTGGTTTCGATACCGATGCCGGAATCCTGCACGCTCAAGTGCGCGCCACGCTCGTCGGACCACCAGCGAATGCGGATCTTGCCTTCGGCCGGGGTGTATTTGACGGCATTGAAGATCAAGTTGGAGAACGCGCTGCGCAACTCGGTCTCACTGCCTTTGAGCTGTATGTCGCTGTCCAGCTCCAGGCTGATCTGCTGGTTTTTACTGCCCGACAATTCCTGCGCATCGTGGGTGATGGTTTCCAGCAGCGTCGTGACGGGCAGCGGATGGTTGTCCGAGGGGTAGTCCGTCGCTTCAAGCTTGGCCAGCAGCAGCAAATCGTTGAGCAGCGTCTGCATGCGCCCGCCTTGCTGGTGCATCTGCTGCAGAGCGCGAACCCAGCGCGGGTTCACCTCTTCGACGTTATCCAGCAGGGTTTCCAGATAGCCGAAGATCACCGTCAACGGCGTGCGTAGCTCGTGGGAGACGTTGGCGATGAAGTCTTTGCGCATTTGTTCGAGCTGGTGAATCCGCGTGACATCGCGCACCAGCATCAAATGTTCGTTGTTGCCGTAACGGGTGATCAGCAGCTGAATCCGCATCCGGTCATTGGTGGGCGACGGGATTTCCAGCGGCTCGGCGTAGCTCTCCTGCTCGAAATACTCTTTGAAGCGCGGGTGACGAACCAGGTTGGTCACCGGCTGACCGCTGTCCTGAGGGGTTTTAAGGCCCATGAGGGTTTCAGCGGCGCGGTTCCACCATTCAAGGTTACCTTCGCTGTCGAGCATGATCACTGCGTCTTTGAGCGCAGCGGTGGATTCCTGCACCCGGTCAATCACCGCTTGCAGGCGCCCACGCACCCGTTGGTCACGGCGTTGCAGGTGGTAGATGCTGTCGAAGACTTCGCCCCACAGACCATAGCCATCGGGCGGCGGCTCGTCGGCTTTATGGCTGCTGAGCCAGTGATGAAGACGCAGAAGTTGTTTGAGGGTCCAGGCCAGGTAAAGTCCCAGGCCGATGGCCAGGCTCCAGCCGTATTGCCCACTGATGAGCCCGACCAAGAGGCAGGCCGTGACCAGCAGCAACATGTGGCGGATCAGGGTGCCATGCCAGTTTTGGTTCAATTAAGAGCACATCCATGTCTAGCGCGAGCTCTGTGGCTGCGCTGTCTGTTTACAGAAAATCGGCTTTCAGCTCTTGGTAGAAAAGCGATAGCCCGTGCCGCGCACGGTTTGTACCAGATTTTCGTAAGCATCGCCGAGGGCTTTGCGCAGGCGACGGATATGCACATCGACGGTACGTTCTTCGACATAAACATTGCCTCCCCAGACCTGATCCAGCAATTGCCCGCGGGTGTAGGCGCGCTCTTGGTGAGTCATGAAGAATTGCAGCAGACGGTATTCGGTGGGGCCCATTTCAGCAGGCTTGCCGTCGATGGTTACGCGGTGGCTGATGGGGTCGAGCAACAGACCGCCGACTTCAATGGGCGCTTCGCCATCGGTCGGGCCAGCGCGACGCAGCACTGCCTTGAGGCGTGCAACCAGTTCGCGAGGTGAAAACGGCTTGGTGATGTAATCGTCAGCGCCGACTTCAAGGCCCTGGATCTTGTTGTCCTCTTCACCCTTGGCCGTGAGCATGATGATCGGAATGTCTCCGGTCAGCTCATCACGCTTGAGGCGCCGAGCCAGCTCAATGCCCGATGTACCGGGCAACATCCAGTCGAGCAGGATCAGATCCGGTTTACGGTCTACGATGATTGCGTGGGCTTGCTGAGAGTTCTCTGCTTCCATGCAGTCATAGCCGGCCATTTCCAACGCAACGGCGATCATTTCGCGAATAGGCGCTTCGTCGTCAACGATCAGAATGCTCCTGCCAACCATGCTCGAACCTCTTGTCATTTAACTGTCTTGGGGCGCATTAGATAACGGAATTATTGCAGTCGTGTGACAGCTTAGTCTGAGGGCTGGCGTAGCGTCGCTTCAAGGGGCTAATGTGCAGTCTCATCCGATAACAATTTCAACAAAGAAGAGGATTAACCGATGCTCAAGATTTCATCGACACTCAAGGCCCTTTTGACCGCTGCGGCGCTGGCGTCTTCGGGTCTGGCTTTTGCTGCCGAGCCGGGCATGGCGCAGGACGGCATTTTGACCCAGCACAGCGGCCTCACGCTTTACACCTTCGACAAGGACAGTGGCGGCAAGTCCGCCTGTAACGACCAGTGTGCGGTTAACTGGCCGCCGCTTTTCGCTGAAGCGACCGACAAGCCATCAGGCAAGTGGACAACCATCAAGCGTGACGACGGCAAGATGCAGTGGGCGTATGACGGCAAGCCGGTGTATGGCTACAAGGATGACAAGAAGGCGGGCGACAAGACCGGTGACGGTAAAGGCGGCGCCTGGCACGTGGTTAAACCGTAATCCACTGATCTCTCAGTAGGGATGTAAACCTGTGGGAGCGAGCTTGCTCGCGAAGGCTGTTTTCCTGATCAAGATATTTGCAGGATCCAATGCCCGATTCGCGAGCAAGCTCGCTCCCACTGGAACCTGGAACCTGGAACCTGGAACCTCAGCGCAGCGCATAATCCGCAACAATCCCGACAAAGATCGCCAGCCCCGCCCAATGGTTATGCAGGAATGCCTTGAAGCAGGCATCGCGGTCACGCTCACGGGTTGACCAGAACTCCCAGGCAAAGCACACCGCAGCCACCAGCAGGCCAAGGTAGAAATACACGCCCAACTCAAAACGCGCTCCGGCAAGCACCAAGCAGCCCAGCGCCAGACATTGCAGGGTCAGAATGATGATCCGGTCCGCATCGCCAAACAGCACAGCGGTAGATTTCACGCCGATCTTCAGATCGTCTTCCCGGTCGACCATCGCGTAATACGTGTCATAGGCCACCGTCCACAGCAGATTGGCGATGTACAGCAGCCACGCAGCCGCGGGCAAATGTCCGGTCTCTGCGGTGAACGCCATGGGCATACCCCAGGAAAACGCCGCGCCCAGGACCACCTGCGGGTAATAGGTGTAGCGCTTCATGAATGGGTAGCAGGCTGCCAGCGCAAGGCCACCGAAGGACAACCAGATCGTGGTGGGGTTGGTCAGCAGCACCAGCCCAAAGCTCGCCACCACCAGCACGGCAAACAACACCAGTGCTTCTTCGGAGCTGACTTTACCGCTCACCAGCGGCCGCTGTTCAGTGCGTTTGACGTGGCCGTCCACCTTGCGATCGGCGAAGTCGTTGATCACGCAACCTGCGGCACGCATCAGAAAGACACCGACCACGAAAATCACCACATTGAGCAGCGATGGCGAGCCTTCACTCGCGATCCAGAGCGCCCAAAGGGTCGGCCACAACAGCAGATAAATGCCAATAGGCTTGTCGATCCGCATCAGCTGAATGAAATCCCAGCTGCGCGGGTTCAGACGATTCAGGGATTTGAGTAGCGTCAGGTACATCAACATTGCTCCGCGGTACGAATCGCCTGCCAGAGCGTCGGCAGGAATACTTCGGCGACCAGTATTTTCAAGGAGCCACGGCTAAAGCACGAGCGGCGACCCCATAAGTCTTCTGCGGCATCAGCCGTTGGCAACCAGGCAGCGGGATAACTGCAGACCTGCAGCGCACCGCGCTCGAATGCCGGGTCGCAAAACAGCAACTCCCCGAGCGAGCGTGTGCCCAGCTCTTCCATGTGCAGCCCGCTTTCCAGCAGCGCGTCACGGGCTGCGACACTGCGGGCGAACACCCACTTCTGGTCGTGGCCGCGCAGGTAGACTTCGCGCACCCAGCCGATGCTCGCTGCGGGCAGCTCCAGTGCCGCACACTCATCGTCGCGCAGCGCTTGCCAGCCTTCGAACAGCGGCGTGACACTGAAGTGCCCCGCAGATAGCGCGGTCAGTCGGCGGGTCAGTGAATCTTGATGAAACAGCCACTCAAGCACCAGAGCTTCGGCGGCGCCTTCAAGGGCTGCACGCTCAAGCCAGCGCGGCGTGGTAAACGGGGAGTTTTGCTCGGTCACGGTCAGCATTATTTGGCATCAATCGAGGCCGCGAGCTTAGCATGATTGCCCCCGAGCACCGACGGCCGGTAACAGGGTGTGGTGATCGCCGGGCTTGCATGTCGGCGTCGCGATCAGTACAAACCCCTTGAGTTTGGCGCAAGCGCGGCAGTTAACGACCGCGTAGCTTTTCCATGACGTCGAAATAGCCTGAAAAATGAGAGATGAGTAATGAAAAAGTGGCAATGCATTGTCTGTGGCCTGATCTACGACGAAGCCATGGGTTGGCCTGATGACGGCATTGCGCCGGGCACCCTTTGGCAAGACGTCCCTGAAGATTGGCTATGCCCGGATTGCGGCGTAGGCAAAATGGATTTCGAAATGATCGAAATCGGTTGATACGGCCTTTCAGGCTTTATCTCGTTTAGTTCTTTGGCTTGGAGTGACGCATGAACGCACCTGTTGTGATTGTTGGCACTGGCCTGGCGGGCTACAACCTGGCCCGGGAATTTCGCAAGCTCGATGGCGAAACGCCGCTGCTGCTGATCACCGCCGATGACGGGCGTTCCTATTCCAAGCCGATGCTTTCCACCGGCTTTGGCAAAAACAAGGAAGCCGACGGCTTGAGCATGGCGGAGGCGGGCGCAATGGCCATCCAGCTCAAGGCCGAAGTCCGCACCCATACCCGAATCAGCGGCATCGATCCTGGCCATAAGCGCCTGTGGATCGGTGACGAAGCGGTGTACTACCGTGACCTGATTCTGGCCTGGGGCGCGGAAACCATCCGCGTGCCGGTTGAGGGTGATGCCAGCGACGCCATCTTCCCCATCAATGATCTGGAAGACTACGCACGCTTTCGCGCTGCAGCAGCGGGCAAGCGCCGGGTGCTTATCCTCGGGGTCGGCCTGATCGGCTGCGAATTCGCCAATGACCTGATACTCGGCGGCTATGAAGTCGATCTGGTGGCGCCGTGTGAGCATGTGATGCCGACCTTGTTGCATCCGGCTGCTGCAGCGGCTGTGCGCAGTGGTCTGGAGAGCCTCGGGGCGCGCTTTCATCTCGGGCCGCTGATGACCCGTCTTGTGCGCGGCGCTGATGGTCTAGAAGCGCATCTGTCCGATGGTCAGGTGATTGCCTGTGATGTGGTCGTCTCGGCGATAGGCCTGCGGCCTCGGGTTGATCTGGCTGCTGCGGCCGGGCTGCAGATCGGGCGCGGTATCATCGTCGACCGCGAGCTTAAAACCTCTCACGCCAATATCTACGCCTTGGGGGATTGCGCCGAGGTCGATGGTTTGAATCTGCTGTATGTCATGCCGCTGATGAGTTGCGCTCGTGCGCTGGCGCAAACCCTGGCGGGCACCCCGACAGCGGTCAAGTACGGACCGATGCCGATCACCGTCAAAACCCCGGTCTGCCCACTGGTGGTTTCCCCGCCACCGCGCGGTGTCGAAGGCACCTGGAGTGTTGAAGGGCAGGGCGCAGACATCAAAGCGCTGTGCCATGACCCGTCCGGCAACCTTTTGGGTTACGCCCTGACCGGTGCTGCGGTGATGGAAAAACTGGCCTTGAACAAAGCACTGCCGGCGCTGTTGGCTTAAATACTGGTCGTTCTGTCGGATAAGCCACGTTATTGATCCCATAAACGTGCCGCACGTACTGGCGCGGGCCAGAACGGCATGCCATCCTCATTCCCGTCTGCCGCTACGTAGAGCCGTCGCGGCACTCGGTCGCTGCTCTGGATGAGCGGCACGGGACATAAAAACAATAAACCGTAGAAAGAGGCTTCATATGCGTAAACCAGAACTTGCAGCCGCCATTGCTGAAAAGGCGGACCTCACCAAAGAACAAGCCAATCGTGTCCTCAACGCCGTCCTCGAAGAAATTACCGGTGCCCTGCACCGCAAAGACAGCGTGACCCTCGTCGGCTTCGGTACCTTCCTGCAACGCCACCGCGGCGCCCGCACCGGTAAAAACCCCCAGACCGGCGAGCCGGTAAAAATCAAGGCGAGCAACACCGTGGCCTTCAAACCGGGTAAATCCCTGAAAGACAGCGTCAATCCCTAGATAAATTGGCTGGACGCCTTGGCGGGAGGCGAGCAGTGAACAAGCGGGCACACCAACGAAGATTGGGTGCCCGTTTTTTGTGGCTGAATTATGTAGTCATGTCGCAAATTCACCTACAGATGTACGTTTTTGTCGCATATCGAAAGCTAGATATCCGCACTATAGATACGGCTTATGAGCCCCTGTTTCCGAGTGCTTCAGGCGTTTATTCCGGTTATATGCATATTCCATCTCACGAATTCCACGTTTCGTGAAAAATCGACTACTTTGCCTTTGGCAGCCTGAAATCAAGGGCTGGAACGCTATGCCTGCGACATTTGGTCACGGTATGACTTGTAGTTAATTTATCGTCTCGTTACAAAATCCATTGAAGGCACCAAACTTCGCCTGCAAAATGCCGCGCCCCGCCCGGAAATGGCGGGATCATGCTGATCGGCAGCCCCAGTCGCGCTCGCTTGAAGTGCCCTGGCCTATTTGAAGAAAACAAGAAGATCACGCAGGAGATTACACGTGCACATTGGCGTTCCTCTCGAGACCCACACGGGCGAAAAGCGGGTTGCTGCAACCCCTGAAACCATCAAGAAGCTGATCGGCCAGGGCCATCGGGTCACGGTGCAAAGCGGAGCAGGCGTCAGCGCCAGCGTTCCGGACAGCGCTTATGCAGACGCAGGCGCTGCAATCGGCACCGGTACCGAAGCATTTGCTGCTGATCTGGTGCTCAAAGTCACTGCACCTGACGACAGCGAACTGGCCCAGATCAAGAGCGGCACCATCGTTGTGGGGATGCTCAACCCCTTCAACAACGAAACCATCGCCAAGATGGCGGGGCAGGGCATTACCGCCTTTGCGCTGGAAGCTGCGCCGCGCACCTCCCGTGCTCAAAGCCTCGACGTGCTGTCTTCACAGGCCAATATTGCCGGCTACAAGGCGGTGTTGCTGGGGGCTCATCACTATCCGCGCTTCATGCCGATGCTGATGACGGCAGCCGGTACGGTGAAGGCCGCACGCGTGCTGGTGCTGGGCGCTGGTGTGGCGGGCTTGCAGGCCATCGCGACGGCCAAGCGTCTGGGTGCCGTGGTCGAAGCCTCCGATGTGCGCCCTGCGGTAAAAGAGCAGATCGAATCCTTGGGTGCCAAGTTTATCGACGTGCCGTACGAAACCGATGAAGAGCGCGAATGCGCCGTCGGTGTCGGTGGCTATGCTCGCCCGATGCCTGCCAGTTGGATGCATCGTCAGGCGGTTGCCGTGCATGAGCGCGCCAAACAGTCGGACATTGTCATCACCACAGCTTTGATCCCTGGCCGCAAGGCGCCGGTATTGCTCAGTGCCGAGACCGTGGCAGAGATGAAGCCTGGCTCGGTGGTGATCGATCTGGCGGCGGCTCAGGGTGGCAACTGCCCGCTGACGGTCGCTGATGAAGTGGTAGTCGCGCACGGTGTCACCATCGTCGGCCACACCAATCTGCCCGCGCTGGTCGCCGCTGATGCTTCGGCGCTGTATGCCCGCAACCTGCTGGATTTCATGAAGCTGTTGTTCGACAAGGACGGCCAGCTACACATCAATCTCGAAGACGACATTGTTGTCGCGTGCCTGATGTGCCGCGACGGCCAAGTCATCCGCAAGAACGGCTGAGGATAGAACAATGGAAGAGCTGATCTCCCCAGGTGTCTACAACCTGATCATTTTCGTGTTGGCGATCTACGTCGGTTATCACGTGGTCTGGAACGTTACCCCGGCGCTGCACACCCCACTGATGGCCGTCACCAACGCCATCTCCGCCATCGTGATCGTCGGCGCCATGCTGGCTGCTGCGCTGACCGTGACCCCGCTGGGCAAAACCATGGGCACCCTGGCGGTAGCCCTGGCGGCCGTGAACGTATTCGGTGGCTTCCTGGTGACCCGGCGCATGCTGGAGATGTTCAAGAAAAAAGCGCCTAAAGCGAAAGAAGAGGTGCGCAAGTAATGAGCATGAATCTGGTTACTTTGCTGTACCTCGTGTCGGCGGTTTGCTTCATCCAGGCACTTAAGGGCCTTTCTCACCCGACCACTTCGCGTCGCGGCAATCTGTTTGGCATGCTCGGCATGGGGCTGGCTGTCGTCACGACGATTGGTCTGGTCTACAAGCTGGCGGCGTTGTCCGACACCGCGGCGGGCATCGGCTACATCGTCATCGGCCTGCTGGTCGGTGGTACTGCTGGCTCGATCATGGCCAGGCGTGTGGAGATGACCAAGATGCCGGAACTGGTCGCCTTCATGCACAGCATGATTGGCCTGGCTGCGGTATTCATCGCCATTGCCGCCGTGGTTGAACCGCAATCGCTGAACATCGTGAAGAACCTGGGCGACGCGATCCCAACGGGTAACCGTCTGGAGCTGTTTCTGGGCGCTGCGATTGGTGCGATCACGTTCTCCGGCTCGGTTATCGCTTTCGGCAAGCTGTCCGGTAAGTACAAGTTCCGCCTCTTTCAGGGCGCACCCGTAAAGTTCGCCGGTCAGCACAAGCTGAATCTGGTGCTCGGCCTGGCGACACTCGCGTTCGGTCTGTTCTTCATGTTTACCGGCGACCTGACCGCATTCGCCATCATGCTGGCTTTGGCTTTCGTGATCGGCGTGCTGCTGATCATCCCGATTGGCGGTGCCGACATGCCGGTCGTGGTCTCGATGCTTAATAGCTATTCAGGTTGGGCTGCGGCGGGTATCGGTTTCTCGCTGAACAACTCGATGCTGATCATTGCGGGCTCCCTGGTGGGTTCGTCCGGCGCGATTCTGTCGTACATCATGTGCAAGGCGATGAACCGCTCGTTTTTCAACGTGATTGGCGGCGGCTTTGGTGGTGCAACGGATACAGCTGGCCCGGCTGGCAGCAAAGAGGCGCGTCCGGTGAAATCCGGCTCCGCCGACGATGCCACCTTCCTGCTGACCAACGCTGACACCGTGATCATCGTGCCTGGCTACGGTCTGGCAGTGGCCCGGGCCCAGCATGCGCTCAAAGAGCTGACCGAGAAGCTGACCCACCATGGCGTAACCGTGAAGTATGCGATCCACCCGGTTGCCGGGCGCATGCCGGGGCACATGAACGTACTGCTCGCTGAGGCGGAAGTGCCTTACGATCAGGTGTTCGAGATGGAGGACATCAACTCTGAATTCGGTCAGGCCGACGTGGTGCTGGTGTTGGGCGCTAATGACGTGGTCAACCCGGCGGCGAAAAACGATCCGAAATCGCCAATTGCCGGCATGCCGATTCTAGAGGCGTTCAAAGCCAAGACCATCATCGTCAACAAGCGCTCCATGGCCAGCGGTTATGCCGGCCTGGATAACGAATTGTTCTATCTGGATAAAACCATGATGGTGTTCGGCGACGCCAAAAAGGTGATCGAGGACATGGTGAAGGCGGTCGACAACGCGTAGCCTTCCCGCGCGTCTAAACCGGGCCCCGGCGTGAAAAACGCCGGGGCTTTTTACATTTCGCGTAACAGTGTTTTGCGCTGAAACCCGCTAATTAGAGCCTCCCAATGCGACCTTGGTAGCGGGACGAACACCGTCCAAATCTCTAGACTTGGGCTTCGCTTCCACCCCCGAGATAAGAATCCAATGTACCGTGATCGTATCCGCTTGCCTTCGCTCATGAGCAAGGTAATGAGCGCGGCTGA
Organism: Pseudomonas syringae; assembly: GCF_000737245.1. Classification (GTDB taxonomy): domain Bacteria; phylum Pseudomonadota; class Gammaproteobacteria; order Pseudomonadales; family Pseudomonadaceae; genus Aquipseudomonas; species Aquipseudomonas syringae_J. The sequence continues at coordinate 227,543 of NZ_JPQU01000034.1, forward strand.
TGCCGCTGCCTTGATTGAAGATGGCATGACCGTCGGCATGAGTGGTTTCACCCGTGCCGGTGAAGCCAAGGCCGTGCCCCACGCACTGGCCGAACGAGCCAAACTGTCGCCGCTCAAGATCAGCCTGATGACCGGCGCCAGCCTGGGCAACGATCTGGACAAGCAACTGACAGAAGCCGGCGTGTTGTCGCGTCGCTCGCCGTTTCAGGTCGACAGCACCTTGCGCAAAGCCATTAACGACGGCTCGGTGATGTTCATCGACAGCCACCTTTCCGACACGGTCGAGCAACTGCGCAACCGGCAGATCAAGGCCGTGGACTTGGCAGTTATCGAGTGCGTCGCGATCACTGAAGACGGCCATTTGGTCCTCAGCACCTCGGTAGGCAACTCGGCCAGCTTCGCCATCCTCGCCAAACAGGTGATCGTCGAGATCAACCTGGCTCAGCCGCTGGAGCTGGAAGGTCTGCATGACATCTATATCCCGAGCTATCGCCCAACCCGGCTGCCCATTCCGGTGCTGCAAGCCGACACCCGCATCGGCAACCCGGCGGTACAGATTGATCCCGCCAAGATCGTCGGTATCGTCATCAGCAATCAGGCAGATTCGCCGTCAACCGTGCTGCCGCCCGATATGGACACCCAGGCCATCGCCAATCATCTGGTGGAGTTCTTCAAGAAGGAAGTGCGCGAAGACCGGCTGACCAACAAGCTCATGCCCTTGCAGGCCGGGATTGGCACCATCGCCAACGCCGTGATGCACGGGCTGGTGGACTCGCCGTTCCACGACATGACGATGTATTCCGAAGTGTTGCAGGACTCGACCTTCGAGCTGTTCGATGCTGGCAAGCTGAGCTTCGCTTCCGGCAGCTCCATGACCCTATCGGCCAGCAAACATGCTGAAGTCTTTGCCGACTTCAGCCGCTATAAATCGCGCCTGGTGCTGCGCCCACAGGAGATTTCCAATCACCCGGAAATCATCCGCCGTCTGGGCATCATCGGTATCAACACCGCGCTTGAGTTCGACCTGTACGGCAACGTCAACTCCACTCACGTGTGCGGCACGCGCATGATGAATGGCATTGGCGGCTCGGGAGACTTTTCCCGCAATGCTCACCTGGCCATCTTCGTCACCAAGTCCATCGCCAAAGGTGGCGCGATTTCCAGCGTGGTGCCGATGGTCAGCCACGTGGACCACACAGAGCACGATGTGGACATTCTGGTGACTGAGCAGGGGCTTGCGGATCTGCGCGGCCTGGCACCACGAGAGCGCGCTCGAGTCATTATCGACAACTGTGTGCACCCTGCTTATCAAGATGCATTGAATACCTACTTTGCCGCTGCGTGCGCCAAGGGTGGACACACGCCACACGTCCTCCGTGAGGCACTGAGTTGGCACATCAGGCTGGATGAGACGGGAAGCATGTTGCCGGTTTGAGGTAAACAGTTGCGAGGCAGCGATACAATTTTCTGCCTCGTAGCGAACAAGCAGTGTTGCAAGCCGAAAAACTGTACTTCTGTACTGGTAGTTTTTGGGGGTGAAAAGCAGCTTTTCACCCAAATAGCGCACAATTTGCACCACAAAGGTGCTTACCGATACAGTTGCCCCAATAACGAACAAAACAGTCTCTCTAAACAGTTAACTGAACCCGCACAATACAGTTGAACTGTGTCTGTAGAGATTGACTGACTGAGAGGAAGATGGGCACCAGTTAAGCCACTCTCTAAGCCGCCACAAGCGGAAGGACGCACACCATGGAACGTACAGTTAGTTCCGACCTTTTCTTCGAAAACACCGCTACAACCGCAAAAGCTGCATGGCCTCTTCGCGCTTTCGCTAACCTGATGCTTTGGCAACGTCGCCTGTCCAGCCGCCACCAATTGGCCCGCCTGGATGCACGTCTGCTGGCTGACGCCGGTATCAGCGAATCGCAACGTTACGAAGAGCTGAGCAAGCCGTTCTGGCGCTAATGGGCGCACGCTGGTCCTGACCTTTTAGGTCACTCACCAGCAACCCGAATTGCTTCACCCAAAACCCGTCGCAGGTAACTGCTGACGGGTTTTGTTGTTTTGGGGGGTTGCAGGCTCTGCTGAATTGGGCGCAGATCTCCTGTAGGAGTGAGCTTGCTCGCGATCGGCTGCGAAGCAGTCGTGAAAAAAGTAGGACTCACCATTGCAGGAAAGTCGTTCCGACTTTATCGCGAGCAGGCTCACTCCTACAGACTATAGATACAGTTTCTGAAATGTGTTTTATATCCAGTACAGTTAAACCCATCTTCCGCCGCTCGCCCCGACGCCGTGCTAGGCTTATCCCATCCCGTACAAGTCAGTTCTGTCACGGCTTCACGAAACCTAAGGGCAACCGAGGTTTCTTACTTAGCTTCCTGCCCCATGGAGTCCGATCATGTCCCGTCTTCGCCTGCTTAGCGCCGCAGTACTTTTGACTGCGGCCACTGCTGCAAACGCCACCAGCTTCGTGGTGACCACCGATACGCTGGTGCGCGCCGTCGATGCTTCGACCAATGCTACCTCTGATGTCACCTCGTCCTTCAAGGACGACAAAATCGTCCTGGCCGCTCGCGATGACGCTGCCAGTTTTGTCGGCAGCGCTGGTGACATCCGTGGCGCGCAGCTGGAAAGTGCCTTCCAGCACATCCGCCAGACCGTTCCACAGCTGCAAGCTTCCGATGCTGATCTGGCCCAGGCCATTCTCGCCATCTGACGCACCTGTCCGACAGCCAGCCTGAACAGGCGGGCTGTCGGGCTGGCTCTGGATCAGGCATTGCGCTAGCCTTGCGTCTCGTTTCGCCAGTCTTCAAGCGCCATGCATTTACCGTCACTGCTGTTCACTTTCTGTACTGCTGCTCTCGTCTGGACCGCCCAGGCCCAAGCGATGGATACAAGCACCCAAGGTTTGGTAATCACTGGCTACGTAACCAGCCAGGTGACTACTGCGCCGTTTGATAGAAAGTTGATCGTTGCGGCACGGGATGACGCAGCAGCGTTTGTCGCCACTGATGGCGAACTCAAAGGTGCGCAGCTGGAATCGGCATTACTGGCCTTGCGCCAGGCCACGCCAAAACTTAGTGCCAGCGACCTCGAACTCGCGCAGGCAATCCTCGTCCAATAGCCACTTCACCTCTTCCGTATTACTTGGAGACGTTCCATGCGTACCCCCCTGATCGCCGCCACCCTCGGCCTGTTTTTGCTGACTGGTGTTGCCCAGGCGCAAACCGTCGTGCAAACGAGCAACATCATCGTGAACGCTTTCGGTCGCACCATCGACTTCACTTCAGACACCACCACCTCGATTCGTGATTCCAAGGTCGTGATCCAGGCCAAGGACGATGCCGCCAGCTACGTCGCAAGCGGCGGTGATATCCATGGCTCGCAGCTCGATGCAGCCTTCGACACCCTTCGCGCCCGTGTGCCGGAAGCCCGAGATGCCAGCGATCAGGTACTTGCAGAAGCCATTCTCGCTCTGTGAAGCGCCTCGGCGTCTGGCTGCTGGCTGGCGCGCTGGCACTGATCGGCACGAACGCGCTCGCTGACCTGAGTCTGTCGCTGGACACCAGCGGCCTGAGTCCTGGGCAACAGCAAGCCAGCCAGACGCTGCTCAATGAAGCACTGGCCGCACTGCCTCCACGTTTTGTTCAGGATCTGGACCGGCGCGTTGACGTGCGCTGGTCGGCTGACATGCCCGCCAACGCCTACGGCCAGGCGTCCGGCCCCTATCGCCTGGACCTCAACAGCAACTTGCTGGCAGGTCTGACCGATGGCAGCGCTGCAACCAAACAAACTAATCGCCCCCACGGCACCGTACGCCGGGAAATGCTGGCGACGGTCCTGCACGAACTGACCCACATTTACGATCGCGGCCGTCTGTGGTCGTCGACGCAACGCTCGGTGATCTTCCAGTGCGGCAGACGCAGCAGCTCCCTGGGCAAGGTCGGCCTGCCGGACTACTGCCGAGGCCAGACTGAACGCCGCTTCACCCTCAGCGATGACCCGCGCCTGCTCGACCTGGCTGGCTGGCCGCAATACGTGGGTCGTCGCGGCGAGCGCGAAGAGCATAACGGCCAGGTCGCCCGCAGCCCCGACATCTACGAAACCACCAGCCCGCTGGAATTCGTCGCCGTCAACATGGAGTACTTCCTGCTGGATCCGGCCTATATCTGCCGTCGTCCTGCGCTGTACGCCTACTACAAGGAGCAGTTCGGCTGGGCGCCTCAGGCCAAAGAGCAATGTCCTTCTTTTTATCCGTACCTGAATGCCGGCAACGATTTTGGCCGTGAGCCGCTGGGCAAGCTCGACCCCGAGCGGGTCTACGCGGTCGATTATCTGCTGGCCGAAGCCAACCAGAACATGATGAGCCGTTGGGGTCACAGCATGTTGCGGCTGGTGATTTGCAGGCCGGGTCGCCCGCGTGGGCCAGACTGCCGACTCGATCTCGATCAGCACCTGGTGCTGTCTTATCGGGCCTTTGTCGGCGATGTGCAGCTGTCGAGTTGGGACGGCCTGATGGGAGCTTATCCGTCGCGACTGTTCGTGCTGCCGCTGGCGCAGGTGATCGACGAATACACCAAGACTGAACTGCGCAGCCTGGCGTCGGTGCCACTGAAACTGTCACGTCCGGAAATCGAAGGGCTGGTGCAGCACGCTGCCGAAATGCACTGGAGCTACGACGGTAACTACTTCTTTATCTCCAACAACTGCGCGGTGGAAAACCTCAAGTTACTGCGCAGTGGTACCAACAATCCGAAGCTTGTCGACCTGGACAGTATCCTGCCCAATGGCCTGCTCGAAGTGCTGAAGGGGCGTGGCCTTGCCGATACCAGCGTGCTGGATGATCCCAAGGAAGCCCTGCGCAAAGGCTACCGCTTCGACTCCTACCGGGACCGCTATCAGGCGATGTTCGAGGTGCTGAGAAAACACCTGCCGGTCAAACAAACCACGGTTGAAGACTGGATGTCCCTGCCTGCCGAGGAGCGTCGCCAATGGTTGTCACAAGCAGACCTGCGCACCAGCGCCGCGATGTTGCTGCTTGAGCAAGCCAGCCTGCGTCGGCAATTGCTGCTGGCCCAGGATGAAGTCAAACAACGGTACCTCAGCGCCCGTGAGCAGAAGGACGGCAGCGTCTCGAAAGCCACCGGCACTCTCCAGGAAATCCTCGCTAGCAGTGGCTTCCTCAGTCGTCCAGCCGAGTTGCTCGACAGTGGCGGCTACGGCTTGCCGCAAGCCGCGGAGTGGAAGCGCCTGGAAGACGAAAGCAGCCAGCGCCAGAAACAACTTCAGCGCCTGACTGGCGATCTGGACAAAGAAGTCCGCGCCTTGCTCGAACCCAAACGCGCCAGCGAAATCGCGGCCAACGAAGCCAACCTCAAGCAACTTGGCGAACACTTGCGAGCGCTGCACAAAGCGGCGGGCGGGCTGGAGCTGCCTTAGGCTTTAGCCGGCTGCTTCTTGCGTGGTTTCAGGTACTTCATCAAGCCCTGAAACCACATCACCAGCCCGGTATTGCCGGTAACCTGAATGTCTTTGTTCTGAATGCCCTGCATGAACGCCAGCTGCTTGTTTTTGGCCTGCAACGTCGCAAAACCGTAGGCGGCATCCTTGAACGCAATCACAAATGCAGGCTCTGACACCACGCCCGATGCACTTCGTACTCGCTGACCACTGATTACAAAATGACGCGCCGCCTTACCGTCGACGGTCTGCAGCTGAAAAGTCAGCTCCTTGCCCGCCAGCTGCTGCTGGAAAGCCGGATTATTGCGGCTGGCCCGCGCCATCAGCAGGCCAAGCATCCAGAGAAGAAAACGAAATTTCATGGTCACGCCCCAGCGCAAAGTCATGCCGGATGCAATCAACCGGCGCGGCAGTGTAGCGGTTTGTTTGCGGCTAATCAGCAGCAAATTCGCAGAAGATAAGGGCTTTTTCGTGACTGATTGGTCACCCCGTTTATACTCAGTCTCCTTATCCAACCGTTAACCCTTTAGGAGCGCACGCGCAACGCGAGGCCGCGATAGCGGTCTGCCTGACACACCGGCATCACTCTGCCTCGCATTGCTCGTGAGCTGCCAGCGGATCTGCGTGGCCTTAAGCAAATCCCAAAGAGCGCCCACAAAAAAGCCGCTTCATAACGAAGCGGCTTCTCTTTTACTGGGCGTTCAAACCAGAGCTGATAATCAGCGGATGCTGCTGATACTGCCTTTGTTGCCGGTGACCTTGACGCCAACGGTCTTGAAGATGAAGTAGTCTTCTACGGTCACTTCATAACGTGGCGCAACGATCAAGTCTGCTCCCGAAGACTTCACCGCCTTGTAAGCCGCTGCGGCTTTGGTGGTGGAAATCGGATCAGGAATAGGCAGACCCAGGCCACCCAAGGCACCGCCACTTGCACCACCGCCATAAACAACGCCATCAGCGAATTGCGAGTCGCCGCCAAACGCGAAGAAGTTGAACAGGATATTGGTGGAGGACTCGCCACTGATGGCTTCGCCTACTTTTACGTCGGCTTTCAAGTCACTCTTGACCACGCCTTCCAGCGGCGCGCTCGGTTGGCTCATGTTGTAGCTCACACAGCCACTGGTGGTCGCAATCAAGGTTGCAAGGCCAGCGGACATCCACAGCTTTTTCATTCAAAAATCCCGATTAATTTTTTAGAAGTTATGAACAGCGGCGGGACTTTAAGGGAATATTGCGTTGAAAAATGTCAGATAAATCCGACGGTTAGGTAAGAACGTCGTCGGGGGTGGTAGGAAAATTCCCACGGATAAACTAAGCGACATAACTTCAACAAAATAAGCCTCATGAATTTTTAACTGGCCTGCCAGTTGCGTCATCGGCGACCTGTTCACAGGCCCCGGATTGCGAAACCAAACGGATATCAACGCGGCGATTGGCAGCCCGGCCTGGCTCTGTGTCATTACTCAAAAGCGGCTGGGTGGCTGCTAGCCCCTGAACTGCAAAACAGCTGTCGGGTATATCGCCCAGGCGTCGCGGGTTACTGTTCTTGTCTTCAACGACACCCAGCCAGCTCTGCTCGGGCGGCCAAGTATTGTCTCCCTCGCTTTGCGCCCGTTGCAGCGGCAGGCTGAACCACAACCCACGCAACGGCACTTGTCGGGCAACGTCACCTAACAAGGGCGAGAGCGCCTTGCGCCAACGGGCAATGCCTTCAGTTTGCAGGTCGTAGGACAGCCGCCACAGAAAGTCGTGGCTCATCTTCGCTTCAACTTGGGCGATGCCCAACTGCCGCAAAGGCTGAACAAGTTCACCCAAACCGGCTTCCAATTGCTCCGCTGTGAACTGCGCAGGCAACAGACAACCCACCGGCTGCTCCGGACGTCCGGCCTGGGGCCACTTACTGGCGCAGACCTGCCACACATACAACGGCAACTGCCAGCGCAAAGCCTGAGCCAAACCCTGAACCTGCTGAACCCCGACCCGCATCGCCGCACCGTCAGCGCTCTGGCTCTTATCCAGCGCCCAGACCACACCATCCAACGGCCGCCAGCGGCTCAGCCCGTGCCATCGCTTGAAGGCAGCAGCAAGGTTTGTCTGGGCACTGCCGCCCCACAGCATCACAGTGTTCTGGCCTATCAGCCATTGGTGTTGAGTCAGGCCGGGGGCGATGGCTTCGATCTGCTCAGGTTCGCCGATGACCAGGAGGAGACGGGTTTTGCGGCGCCAGAAAAAGCCGTAACTCTCTTTGAGACGAGCAGTGCACCGATTAATCAGATCCAAATCTGCCTTACTGACGATTGGGCGTGGCGAATCCGAGCCGGACTTTCCTTTCCAGCGAAAGAAAAACTCCATTGCTGCCATGGCCCTGTCAGCCAGGCCTAACAGGCTATCGAGGAATAGAATCGCCAGACAGCCGATCAATAGCCAGCCAGACAGCTTCGCTCTTTCCCCTTCGTCGGTTGTAGTGATGGGGTTATCAACCCAGATCAAAACACTGCCAATAACGAGTAGGCACAGGACGACAATCCAGACACCGATGTGCTTAATTTTCATGATTAATCCTTATGTTCTCGTCAAGCTGGCTGAACAACGCAAACTTGCGGCGATGCGTCCTGCAACATGATCAAATGCGCTTGGCCGTCAGCTTTGGCGCCTTCACCGGCAGCGATCAAGGCGATGTTGCCGACCGCGCATCCCGGACGGCCTAGCGACGCATCCAGTTGATGAAACTTTTCGCTGTCGGGCAGATAACCCGCCGCCCTCAAGGTCACCACTGCATCGGCCACGCAATCGGCAGGCACCTGCGAGTGCCAGGTGAAATAAGGGTTTGCTTTATCAATCCGCCCCCACAAAAACGCGTCCTGCAACGCCTCTGCCTGCTCAAGCAATTGAACGGGGCGATGAATCAGAGCAATGGGGTCAAACCCTTTTGCTGCGCACCAGTCAGGGTGGGCAAGCAATACGGCAGATACTGACTCGGTGTGCTCAGCAACAGGATTCAGGAAGAGGTTGGCTTCTATCGACAGCACGAGCTCAGAGGTCGCAGGCGCATCAAGCCAGGCGTCGATCCAGAGCAGTCCGTCATCCTCAGTTGCAAAGACCACCGGCTCAACTGCCTGCGTGCTGGTAGCGGATGCTTTCCACAAGGAGAGGACTTCATCATCACCCAGCACTTGGTTATGCCTGATGCGAACATGTACAGGCATATCGCTGGTATAGAGTTGCAACTCGGACTCCAGACCGCGCATCACCTGATCAAAGTACGCTCCCAAGCGCTGTGCGTACTCTTCACGGGTATAGGCTTGCGCCGGAGGCGAGAGCTGGCTCAAACGAAGCGTCTGGTGTTGCGGCTTTAAATACATTGGCTGCAACGGCGTGCTGCCCAACCGGAGTGCCTGAGCGATCTGATTGTTGCCCGCTGGGGATGCATATGAAGTCGCCACTAAAGCAATGGCGCGCTGTCCTTGATCGATAAGCACCTGCTCTTGTTCGGCATGGGTCTGATTCCAGCTGGCGACGTACTCGCTACGCCTCTCATACGCTAACGTCGGCACTGTCGCCCGCAGTAGCGGTAAGGGTCTGGCCTGCCGAGAGCTGAATATTCGCGGGAGTGGTCAGTGCGATACCTGCCGGTGCCGATGCGATTAATCCTGACTCGCGCAGGCCATCCAGAGCGCTTTGTAATTTCTGCTGCGATTGTTCATCGGCTGGCAGTGCGCCCGATACGGAGACGCTTCGCGCCAGGCTGTTCACTAGCTGGAAAGCCTCATTCAACTGCGCCAATGCCGCGTTCATATCCAGCGACTGGCCTTGCGCCAAAGGCTGTTTATCAGCGCTGATAAACAACCCCTTACCGCCCCGAATAGCCCCCCAGCCATCGGTCCTCAACTCAAACCCTTCCCCGCGCTTTTCCTTCTTGGCATCCACCA
>NZ_JPQU01000035.1 GCF_000737245.1 Pseudomonas syringae
GCGATAGCTATCCAACTGAGAAACATCGTGTGACTGACACACCGCAATCGCGGGCAAGCGCGCTCCTACAGGCAAAATCCGACATATTCAGAGAGTTGTTTTATGTTTGATGGGAGCTGCCGAAGGCTGCGAATGGGTGTTTCTGATCCACCCATTCGCTTTTTGTAGGTGCTCGTGCGCTCCTACAGAGGACTGTGATTGCGGAGGGTTCCCCTCACATCATCCCCTTGACCATCCGCTCCTGATCAATCAACTCCTTCTGTCGCGCATCGATCCGGGAAGCCAGCTGGAAGTTGTTGTTAGCCCGGCGCTTGGCAAAGTCGAGTTGTTGAATCGCCTGGCGAAAATCGCCGACCAGCGCGAAATACTCGGCGCGTGCCTGATGCAGGCCGATGGTGTTGCCATTCAGGCCGCGGGTTTCAGCCACGAGATACCAGATGTCCGGATCATCAGGGCGGCGTTTGAGTAAACCATCCAGCGATTTTTCCGCTTCGGCGGTGCGGTTCTGCTTGAGCAGCAGATCAACCCGGACCTGATTCAGAGGGTAGTTATCCTGAAACTGCCCGAGCATCCGGTCGACGCGTTGCTGAGCATCTGCCAAGCGGTTATTGGTGATATCCAGATCGATCTGCGTCAGGTTGTAGGTGATGTCGTTTGGCGCGCCGTCCAGCAAGGGCTTGAGGCTTTCTCGCGCTTCGTTGAGCTGTCCGCCTTTGATCTGGGCAATTGCCAGACCATAACGAGCCGCTGCTGATTTGGGATTCTCGACCAGTTGGGCGCGGAAGCGTTTGGCGGCGATACCCGGTGTTTCTTCGTAGATCAACGCCACACGGGCGCGCATCAGTTGATAGCGCAGGCTGTCTTCCTTGCCGCCGGGTTTGGCCTGCTCGGCGCGGTTGCGGGTGTCGGCGATCCGGGATTCGGTTACCGGGTGCGTCAGCAGAAATTCAGGTGGCTTGGCGTCGAACCGGTACTGGCGCATCAAGCGCTCGAACATCGTTGGCATGTTCCGCGGGTCGTAGCCGGCTTTTTCCAGGTTGAGAATGCCGATGCGGTCGGCCTCCTGCTCGTTCTGCCGGGAGAAACGCCGCTGCTCCTGAATGGCGGCGGCTTGCGAGCCGGCAATCGCCGCAATGCCAGCATCACCGGCACCTGCTGCGGCCATGACGATACCGGCGAGCATGGCCGCCAGCACCGGCACTTGCATGCGCTGTTGCGCCTCTACGCCGCGGGCAAAGTGACGTTGCGACAAGTGAGCCAGTTCGTGAGCCAGTACGGAGGCGTATTCGCCTTCGGTCTGGGCGTTGAGGAACAGGCCGCCGTTGACCCCGATGATTCCGCCCGGTGCAGCAAATGCGTTTAGCTGCGGGCTGTTGATCAGGATGAACTCGAGGCGTCGGTCGTTTACCTGACTGGTTTCGGCCAGCCGATAGACCGTGGTTTCGACATAATCCTTGAGTTGCGGATCGGAAAGTTGCGGAACCTGACTGCGCAACAGCCCCAGCCAGGCGCGTCCCAGCTGGTATTCCTGTTCCGGAGAAACGATGGAAGAGCTGGCATCGCCAAGCGAGGGCAGATCGTCGGCATGGCCTGGAATGGCGAGCAGGCAGGCGAGCGTCAGCAGGGTAGGGCGCAGAAAATTCATCCATGGAGCTCTAAGTTGGAGAACCCGTACTGTAGCTGGCTCAATGGCTTGCTGACCAGAGTGGGGTATTCTTTAAGGCCTGCCTGAAATATCGTGATCAACATTTTGCCATCAGGTTGCATTTCGAATGTGCCTGCCCGGAGAGAAACGATGTCTGACGCTCTAATGCACCCTGAAACCTGTGACGCCGAAGTCGACGCCAGCGGGCTTAACTGTCCGCTGCCCTTGCTCAAGGCCAAGCTCGAACTCAATCGCCTGACTAGCGGCATGGTGCTCAAAGTCATCGCGACGGATGCTGGCTCCCAGCGCGACTTTCGCAGCTTCGCCCGGCTTGCAGGCCATGAGCTGCTTGATGAGCGGGCCGAAGCGGGCGTTTACACGTATTGGTTACGCAAAGCTTGAGGTCTCTTGAGACTATCCATTTGCAAAAGGATTTTTGATGTTCAACGTGCTTCGCAACTGGGTGCAGCGCTACTTCTCGGATGAAGAGGCGGTGGTACTCGCAGTGTTGCTGTTTCTGGCTTTCACTGTTGTTCTGACCCTGGGTGGCATGCTGGCACCGGTGTTGGCCGGGATGGTCCTGGCGTTTCTGATGCAGGGGCTGGTCAGTCTGCTTGAACGCCTGCGCGTACCTGAAGGAGGAGCCGTCGGCTTGGTGTTCATGCTGTTCATGGGCGCTTTGCTGGTGTTTCTGCTGGTGCTGGTGCCGCTGCTCTGGCACCAGTTGATCACCCTGTTCAACGAGCTGCCGGGCATGCTAGCCAAGTGGCAGTCATTGTTACTGCTGTTGCCCGAGCGCTACCCGCATCTGGTCTCCGACGAGCAGGTGCTGCACGCCATTGATGCTGCACGCGGCGAAATCGGCAAGTTCGGCCAATGGGCTCTGACCTTCTCGCTGTCGAGCCTGCCGTTGCTGGCGAACCTGATGATCTATCTGGTGCTGGTGCCGATCCTGGTGTTTTTCTTCCTCAAGGATCGTCGCATGATCGGCCGCTGGGTCAGCGGCTACCTTCCACGCGAGCGTGCGCTGCTGACTCAGGTTGCTGAAGAAATGAATCTGCAGATCGCCAATTACATCCGTGGCAAGGTCATCGAGATCTTCATCTGCGGTGGCGTGACCTACATCGGTTTCGTGGCGCTGGGTCTCAATTACGCTGCCTTGCTGGCGATGCTGGTGGGTATTTCGGTGGTGGTGCCCTACGTTGGCGCGGTGGTGGTGACCGTGCCCGTGGCGTTGATCGCTTTGTTCCAGTGGGGCTGGAGCGATCAGTTTATCTATCTGATGGTGGTCTACGGGGTGATCCAGGCGCTGGACGGCAACGTGCTGGTGCCGCTGCTGTTCTCGGAGGCGGTCAATCTGCATCCGGTGGCGATCATCTGCGCTGTATTGCTGTTTGGCGGGCTGTGGGGCTTCTGGGGGATCTTCTTCGCGATTCCACTGGCGACCCTGTTCAAAGCGGTGCTGGACGCGTGGCCGAGGCAGGAACCTACCGTGGCTCCGCTTTTGTGAGCGCCTGGATCCTGTTGTAGAGAGGCTGCCCGCGAAGAATCATTCTCGGGCGATTGCAAAACCTGTGGGAGCGAGCTTGCTCGCGAAGGCGGTGGTACTGCCGCTCGAAACACTGTGACGTACCGGCCTCTTCGCGAGCAAGCTCGCTCCCACAGGATAGTGAAAGCCAATTCAGAGTCGATCAGACTTGATTCAATGCCTGAGCCTTCTCCAATACCGCAGCCACATGCCCTGGCACCTTCAGGCCGCGCCATTCGTGACGCAACACGCCTTCCTTGTCGATCAGGAAGGTGCTGCGATCAACGCCCAGATATTCCTTGCCGTACAGCTTCTTGAGCTTGATTACATCAAACAGCTGGCAAAGCGCTTCGTCCTTGTCGGAAATCAGCTCGAACGGGAACGACTGCTTGGCTTTGAAGTTCTCGTGGGATTTCAGGCTGTCCCGAGACACGCCGAACACCACTGTGTTGGCGGCCTGGAACTGCGCGTAATGGTCGCGGAAATCCTGGCCCTCGGTGGTGCAGCCAGGAGTGCTGTCCTTGGGGTAGAAATAAATCACCACCTGCTGGCCTTTCAACTCGGACAGGCTAACCACTTGTCCGCTGGTGGCCTGGACCTGAAAGTCGCTTACCGGTTGGTCTACTGCTACAGCCATGACGACTTCCTTACATAGGGGCTTGTGGGCGCCACGGTTCGATCAGCGCATCGAGGTTCAGCGCGTCGGCGAAATCCAGGAACTGATCGCGCAGCCAGCTGATCTGGATCCCTGCCGGCAGGGTAACGGTGAACGTGGCGTTGAGCATGGTGCCGCCGGTCTGCGGGGCCTGATAGGTGTCGCAGATCAGGTTTTCCAGCTCGACGTTGTGGTCCATGAAAAACTGGCACAGCTCATTGATGATGTCCGGGCGATACGCCGAGCTGACGTATGCCACGTAAGGCAGCGCCTCGGGACGGCTTTCCAGGGTGGCGCTACGTACCACGCTGGTGGTGAAGTCGTGCTTCTTGGACAGACCCGGCAAACCCGTTTCCAGGCGCGCCAGGGCGTCCCAGCTGCCGGATATCTGCAGAATCAACGCGCTGTACTCGCCGTGGCGTGTCAGTCGAGAACTGACCACTGAACAGCGGCTTTCGTGACTGGCGCGGCACAGGACGTTGGTCAGCTCCATTGGGTTTGCGCCAAGGGCACTGATGACAAGGAATTGTTCGCGAACTGTGGGGGTGGACGACATGCAGCATTCCTAGATGATGAGCGGTCGGTAGATTTATTGGCTTGCACGGCCGAATCGGCAATCGACAGCATCAGACTGCAACCGCAACCCCGGCGTGGTACGTCTGCCGGATCAAGCAGAGGCAGGCTGCAACAGCGCTGGAGCAGGGGTTCTGACGAAAAAATCGACCGATTGAAAGGGGCGCGCAGATGACCAGTACCGATCAAAGAACGAAGGGTAGCGAAAACCATCGCTCAGGGGAATGCTCAGAGCGTGGTACTTCGCTTGTACAAGGCTGATAGCGCCAGTACCATTACGGCTCTCTTTTTCCGGCAGGAGCGGTTGCATGATTGCGGGCAGTATGGTGGCACTGGTCACACCCATGGATGCACAGGGACGTCTGGACTGGGACAGCCTGAGCAAACTGGTGGACTTCCACTTGCAAGAGGGCACCAACGCCATTGTTGCCGTTGGCACCACAGGTGAATCGGCCACGCTTGATGTGAATGAACACATCGAGGTGATCCGCCGTGTGGTTGACCAGGTTGCAGGTCGTATTCCTGTCATTGCAGGTACAGGCGCCAACTCCACGCGTGAAGCGATCGAGTTGACCAACAACGCCAAGCGCGCTGGGGCAGACGCATGTCTGCTGGTCACGCCGTATTACAACAAGCCGACTCAGGAAGGTTTGTACCAGCATTTCAAGGCTATCGCCGAAGCGGTAGACATCCCACAGATCCTTTACAACGTGCCGGGCCGTACCGCCTGCGACATGCTGGCGGACACCGTCGTGCGTCTTTCCACCGTACCGAACATCATCGGTATCAAGGAAGCCACCGGTGACATCCAGCGTGCCAAGGACATCATCGCTCGCGTCAGCAGCGACTTCCTGGTGTATTCCGGTGATGACGCAACGGCGATCGAACTGATCCTGGCGGGCGGCAAGGGCAACATTTCCGTGACAGCCAACGTTGCACCTCGCGACATGAGCGAAATGTGCGCTGCGGCCATGCGCGGCGATGCGGGAACTGCCCGGGCGATCCATGAAAAACTCATGCCGCTCAACAAGAACCTGTTTATCGAATCCAACCCTATCCCGGTGAAATGGGCCCTGCATGAAATGGGTTTGATGCCGGACGGTATCCGTCTGCCGCTCACCTGGCTCAGCCAGGCCTGTCACGAACCGCTGCGGCAGGCCATGCGCCAGTCCGGCGTTCTGGTTTAATTGAGGAAGCATTACGCAATGAAGCGATTGGCCGGACTTTCCGCACTTGCCTTGATTATCTCCAGCACCAGCGGTTGCGGTTGGCTGTGGGGTGAAGATGGTTACTTCCGTGACCGCGGCAGTGATTACCTCGAAGCACAGCAGACCGCACCGATGCAGATTCCTGCCGGTGTTTCAGAGACCAAACGCCTTGACCCGTTGCTGCCGATCCCGCGCAACGTGGCTGACAACACTGTTAAGGGCGAGTACACCGTACCTCGCCCTCAACCGTTGGCAACCACCGCTGACGCCAGCGATTTCAGCCTGCAGAAAACCGGGGACACTCGTTCAGTTCTGGCTCAGCGTGCTCCTGCCGAAGTCTGGCCGGTGGCGCATCAGTACTTTGAAGACAACGGTTTCCGTATCGCCGAAGATCGCCCGCAAGTAGGTGAATTCAGCACAACCTGGCAGCGTCTGGACGAGCTATCGGCATCGGTTGCCAAGCGTCTGAGCGCCACTGGCACTGCTGCCGACGCCGAAACCCGCGTTCGCGTGCGCATCGAGCCAGGTGTACAGCGCAATACCAGCGAAATCTACGTGGTGAGCGTTTCACGTCCAGCTGGCAGCACTGCCGAAGTCGATTTCCCGTCGCGTACCACCAACATTGCCCTGGATGCGGCTCTGACCGACGACATGCTCGCCGCCATGAGCCGCAGTGCAGAGCAGGGCGGTTCGGTGTCGCTGCTCGCAGCGCGTGACTACGACACCCCAAGTCGTGTCGCCCTGAGCGAAGACGGCAGCGGCAACCCGGTTCTGAACGTAGGTTCGGATCTGGATCGCGCGTGGTCCAGCGTCGGTCGTGCCCTCAACCAGGGCGAATGGCGCGTCGAAGACATCAACCGCAGCCTCGGTCTTTACTACATCAACCTTGCTGAACGGGCCGACACGCCTGAGAACCAGCCTGGTTTCTTCGGCCGCCTGTTCGGCAGCAAGGAAACCAAGGAAGAGATCGATGCCCGTGCCGATCGTTATCAGGTTCGCCTGAGCAAGGTGGGTGACAACGTTCAAGTGACCGTCGAGAAGAACATCAACACCGTCGCGCCGGCAGATGTTGCCCGTCGTGTATTGGGTGTCATTCAAGACAACCTGGGTTAAGTGCGTTTCGCAGTATTGGGCAGCGGCAGCCGAGGGAACGGCACGCTGGTCGCCAGCAACGACACGTATGTGCTGGTGGATTGTGGCTTCTCCTTGCGGGAAACCGAGCGGCGGCTGGCGCGACTTGGCGTCAGCGCGCATCAGCTGAGCGCTATTCTGGTGACCCACGAACATGCCGATCATGTGCATGGCGTGGGTTTGCTGTCTCGGCGCTACAATCTGCCGGTGTACTTGAGCAATGGCACGTCGCGCGGGATGCGCAAACCTGTCGAATCCGCCGGTTATCTGGTGGGTGGGCAGGCGTTGCAGTTGGGCGGTCTGAGTATCGATGTGGTGTCCGTCGCCCACGATGCGCTGGAGCCTACGCAATTCGTGTTTACCGATGGCGCGCGTCGTTTCGGTCTGCTGACTGATCTGGGTTCGTATTGCCCGAGGGTGCTGCAGAGCTACCATGGGCTGGATGCACTGATGATCGAGTCCAACCACTGCCGTGACATGCTTGCCCGAGGTCACTATCCGTATTTTCTCAAGCAGCGGGTCGGTGGCAGCGAAGGACATTTGAACAACCATCAGGCTGCAAGCCTGGTGAACGAGTTGGGCTGGCAGGATTTGCAACATCTGGTCCTGGCCCACCTCAGCAGCAAGAACAACCTGCCGCATCTGGCCCGGCAATGTTTCGTCGACACCCTCGGGTGCGATCCAGACTGGCTACAATTGGCCGATCAAGATTCAGGGCTCGACTGGCGACATATCGCCTAGCCCAACTACTTAGCAAGCGGAGCCCATCATGGAAAAACGTGAAGAACTCTACCGCGGCAAAGCCAAGTCGGTTTACAAGACCGACGACGCTGACCGCTTGATCCTGCTGTTCCGTAACGACACTTCGGCGTTCGACGGCAAGCGCATCGAACAGCTGGACCGTAAAGGCATGGTGAACAACAAGTTCAACGCCTTCATCATGCAGAAGCTCGAAGCTGCGGGCATTCCGACCCAGTTCGACAAGCTGCTGGCTGACAATGAAGTCCTGGTCAAAAAGCTCGACATGATCCCGGTTGAATGCGTCGTGCGTAACTACGCCGCCGGCAGCCTGGTCAAGCGTCTTGGCATTGAAGAAGGTACCAAGCTCAATCCGTACACCTTCGAGCTGTTCCTGAAGGACGACGCCAAGGGCGACCCGTTCATCAACGAATCCCATGTCGTCGCATTCGGCTGGGGCACCGCCGAGCAACTGGCGCGCATGAAAGAACTCTCGCTCAAGGTCAACGAAGTCCTCAGCAAGCTGTTCGACGACGCCGGTCTGCTGCTGGTCGACTTCAAACTCGAGTTTGGCGTATTCAGCGACGGCTCCATCGTCCTGGGTGACGAATTCAGCCCCGACGGCTGCCGCCTGTGGGACAAGGACACCAAGAAGAAAATGGACAAAGACCGCTTCCGCCAGGGCCTCGGTGACGTCATCGAAGCCTACGAAGAAGTCGCCAACCGCCTGGGCGTACCGCTCTAAGACGGGAAAAGTGTCGCAAGCGCTTGATAGCACGAAAAAAAATCAGCAAAAAGGTTCGCCTTCTGCGATTGAGCTGTTATCATGCGCGCCGTTGGAGAGATGCCAGAGTGGCCGAATGGGACGGATTCGAAATCCGTTGTACTGGCGACAGTACCTAGGGTTCGAATCCCTATCTCTCCGCCATTATTGCTGTAGCTCAAACCCCCGATAATCCTCGCGATTTCGGGGGTTTGTTGTTTCTGGGGATTGGGTTTAGGGCAAGTCCGGGGCGTAACTGATGTTGTCCAGGCCCGGCTTGAACACGCCTGCCGTCTGGGGGCTCTGCGCCGCCAACATTACTTGCCCTTAGCGCTTTTTATATCGGAGATGATCTGCTTCGCGATCGCTTGCACCTGCTTCTGAGTCATTGCCGACATGACACCTTCCCAGGCTGATGACGAAGTGTCGTAAGCGCGACTGCCGATCAATTTTCCAGAGCTCAGATCCGAGAAGTCCGCAGTTGAGTTCACCCACGCGTTACCCACCATTACGCCAGCGCCGTAACGAGCGCCGGGCGTCAGATAGCGAAAGTTAGACACATTGACTGTGATGCCCACGCCTGGGGCATTAATCAACTTAAGATTTTGTGCCTCCTTCAGGCTATAACCTGCGCTCGCCGCTTCGGCCTTTAAAGCATCACTCCAGTCGTTCTTGAGTAGTGGCCAGTCGTCGTTGTGTAAAACTTTTTGGTTGCCTGTGAAGCTGACGACAAGGTTCTGTTTTGCTGTCTCTTGAATGACTAGTGACGCGCCGCCTCCTGTTTTCACGGAAACGGCGCAACCACTTAGCATTGCGATGCCAATGGCACATAAGGGAGCGAACGATAAGCCAGATTTTTTCAAGTGAATTTCCTTATCCATTAAGGTTGATCGGTGCCTCAGGTTGCGCCGTACGAGAATATTGGATCAATGGTAGGGCGCCTAGGTTAATTGCGAACCTGCATTTAGACGGTTTCACCTTGCACAGCTCGGCAATCTTGCACAGGGCGTGTCACTTGGGGGTATTGGAAGTAGGTTCGGTAAAATATAAAGCTCATTGCTATAGAAGGGTTTTTTGGCTCCTGTCTAAAGCTTGAAGGTGCTGGATTATTTTACTCTCGTGATAAGTAGAGTAGACGCTGATCTTGTTTATAAATTAAAAAACCCGCCGGCGCGGGTTTTTTTTGTTATGGGGGCGCTGATTTATTACTCGGTAACGGGTGTCACTGTTACTTCACCCCCAGGCATTTTCTTCGCAACGGCTATTGGGTTCAGATTAGAGTTGATGCCCTCAGGCAGTCGATACATTGCCCCTGTCAGTGGGTCAACTATCAACATGCCTATCAGCCCGCCGAATACGATATTACCCCAGTACCAACCATTCATTCTGGTGTTGAGAATCTCGGTGTTGGGCACGTAACCGTCCTTGCGATAGTTGACGGTGTACTTTTCCCCATCGAAATAACCGGCACCCGCTTTGAGGGTTACCTGATTGGGGGTCACACCGGAGCTGACTACCGAGCCTGCTTCGTTACTGATTTCGTAATTGGCCCCACTCGGTGCCGATGTTACCGACACAGGGTAGCGCGACTCGCTGACGATACTGGCACAGCCTGTAGCCGTCAGGACGGCAAATGTCAGAAAACATATTTTTACAAGTAAAACCAGGCGCATTACGCACTCCATTGCTTAGTTTGATTTTGCGCGCGGATGGTATCAGTCGTAAGTTAGTTTCGATATGGGCGGCAGTGCTTATTTTCTGTGAATTGCCCTCGTTTTAATTGACGTCAAGAAACTTGGCGCATCTGAGTGTTTAACAGAGTGCCCATGTCGGCTTTCCTCATATAAAAAGCCCCGTAGCTGAATCAGCTACGGGGCTTTTTAGTTTCTATAACTAGATCAAGCCGGCTGTGCTGCCAAGTCATTACTGACATTCCGCCCAAGCACCAGCACCGTTACAAAACCACAGCCCACCAACGCAGTGGCGAGGCTGAGCAGCATGGCATTGCCCAGTTGGTCGACGATCATCCCGCCGAAGAATGAGCCCAGCGCAATGATCACCTGGAACAAGGCGACGAATAGCGGCATGCCGCGTTCGACGTCCTTGGGGGCTACGACGAACATCCAGATGCTGGCGCAAGCCGGGAAGGCGCCGAAGGCGAAACCCCAGAGGCCGATCAGCATCACTGCGCCGGTCATGTGGGTGGCGAAGTAGGGGAACAGGGCGGTGCTGGTGCCGATCATCAGCGCGACCAACATCAGGGTGTAACGAACGCTGCGGTTGGCGGCGAAACCGGCAAAAATGTTACCCGCCACGCCAGCGATACCGAAGAGCAACAGCAACGAGCCAATGGTTGGGCCGTCAAAGCCTGAGCTGTATTTGAAGAATGGCGCGACATAGGTGTACGCCGCGAAGTGCGCCAGACCGATGAGCAATACGGCGATCAAGCCAACCCGAGCGCGTGGGTTATAAAACAGCGCAGGCAGATCCTTGATGCTAATGGCCTTTTCCGGCTTGAGTTGCGGCAGCAGGAAAATCTGCGCCAGTAGCACCGGGATGCCCATCAGCGCGGTGGCCAGGAAGGTCATGCGCCAGCCCATCAGGCCGCTCAGCCAAGTGCCGACAGGCACGCCCAGCACCGTGGCCAGGGTCACACCGACCATGATGATCGAGGTAGCTTGGGCCACGCCCACTCCCTTGGGAGCCAGCCTGCCGCTAAGCGCGATGGCCGTGGCCCAGAAGCCGCCGATGCTTATGCCCAGCAACACACGACCCAACAGCAGCAGGTTGAAGTCGCTGGCGAAGGCCACCACCGAGTTGGCTATGATCATGATCAGCGTCAGGCCGATCAGCAGATAGCGTCGGTCCATGCCGCGAATGCCGACGGACAGCAAAGGCGCGGCGAGGGCGGCCATGATACCGGGCAGTGTCACCATCAGGCCGGCTCGGCCAGCGCTGATGCCGAGGTCGCTGGCGACGTCGTTGAGTACGCCTACCGGGAGGAACTCACTGGTGACCAGGGCGAAGGCGCCCACCGCGACCGAAAGAATCGCCAGCCACTGCTGTTTGACGCTTTGCTGATTATGTTCGGGTAGGCCGCGAGGGGCCTGGCTTGCGGTTGGCATGTATGGAAATCCGGGGTGAAGGTCACCTGAGATCAGGCGAGGGGGAAATTTGATGGCGATTATAGGAACCGGTGTCGACAATCGGGCAGGCGGTCGATTCGATAGTAATCATCAGTGCCATCGATGTGTTGCATCGAAGTCCAGCTGCGCTGGGTATTGCGGGAGCGACCCTTCTTGAGAAGGCAGGTCAGTTGAACGATCCATACTTGGACGGTTTCGAGTAACACCCTGGCTGATTAGGCGGGGTGGCCTCGCAAGAGATGTTGGGCCGTCCGTCCATGTCTGCCTTGCCGCCGCCTCGCCCATCGCCCTGACTGTATGCGCTGCAGCCAGTGATTATCAGCAAAGCCAATGCGGCCATTACTGCTCGAATATCCATTTTCGTGTGCCTCCAAAAAAGCCGAGATTAATCACCATCCGCTATTGAGCAAGTTTTTTTTCGTTGTTGCGTGTTGCAGATCACCTTTGGGGGGGAAGTTAGCCCACCAGACACTGGGCTCGGAATGCGGCCTTGGCGCCGGTCGAGACCTTCGATTTCTGCAGATGAGGCGTCCTTCTCAGATGGCAGGTGCGCAGGTTGACAGTCAAAACGGTGAGCAGTAAATATCTACCGCAGCGGCCAAATGGAATTGGCGGAAAATGAGCGTTCAGCCCGCAGATACTATCTAGGGCACGTTCAGAGCGACGAATAACTCGGTGCTCATTTCAGGAACAATCCATGCAGGGACACGCTATGAGTCATGCCGAGATCGAAAAAATTCAAGCTGAGAACAACAAGCTGTTAGCCGAAGCGCTCAAGCTCGCTATGGAGGCCGACAAGCTCGATATTGAGAGGCGTAAGCTCGTTGCCGAGGCGGACAAACTCAAAACCGAAACTGGAAAAATGAGCCTCGAAATATTCTGGTATCCCGTTGTCATTGCCATCGGCATGTTTGGCACGGCGGCCACGGTTACCGCGCTGATCATCAAATTTTTGTAGGTATCGGCCGCGCCAATGCGCGGTTTCCTGGATTCAACCGCTCACCAATCCCAACCCACCAGCATCAATCACCACCGTCACCCCTTCATAGCTCGCCAACGTCCCATGCTGCGTATCCATCTCATGCTCATGGGTCGCAGTGATCACCATCACGCTGGCCCCCGCAGCTTCTGCCGCTGCAATGCCCGCCGGCGCATCTTCAAACACCAGGCAGTCTTTCGGATCGACGCCCAGGCGTTTGGCTGCGAGCAGAAAGCATTCGGGAGCAGGTTTGCCCTGGCTGACGTCTTCGGCCGTGACGATATTGATCGGCAATTCCAGGCCTGCGGCTTTCAGTCGGGCTTCGGCAAGGGCGCGGGGTGCTGAGGTGACGATGGCCCAGCGCTCCGGCGGCAGCGAGGCGAGAAGGCGGGCGGCGTCGGCGACCTCAATGACGCCTTCCACGTCGTAGATTTCGGCCTGGGAAATGACTGCGGCTTCCAGTTCCGCATCGACGCCTGGCAGGTTCAGGTTGCGGATGGTGTCGATGCTGCGGACGCCGTGGATAGTGGGCAGGAAGGATTTGACGTCCAGGCCATGGCGTTCAGCCCAGTGGGTCCAGACCCGTTCGGCGGCGACGATGGAGTTAAGCAGCGTGCCGTCCATGTCGAACAGAAAGGCAGAGAAGCGGCGGTTGGTGAGCATGGGTTACCTCGATTGGAAGGGGATTACCTGTAGCCACTGGCTGTAGATTGCGAAAGAATTTTCCCCGACTAACCGGAGTTCGCAGCCTGCGGCAGCTCCTACAGGGGCAACAATATTTAGTGACAATTCAAAGTTTATCCAGCACCGACGGGCGCGACGACTTCCTTTTTTGCCATCCTTTCGCCATGTAGTAGCGGCAAATTGTCGCAACACGATTTTGCGCGAGTAAGATATGCAGCTTGATTTCACGACCCCGATTTTTTCGGGGCTGGCCCTGATGCGCTCCGCGAGGAGATTCCGGGTTGCCTGCCTCGGCTGTACGGACTGAACACGAGTAGACGAGAAAAGGCGATAACTGAAAATGACCAAGACTTCGCGACCTTTATACATTTCCTATGCTGGCCCTTCGCTGCTGGAAATGCCCCTGTTGAATAAAGGCAGTGCTTTTACCCCGCAAGAGCGGGTCGAGTTCAACCTGATCGGGCTGCTGCCGCAAAACGTAGAGACGATCGAGGAACAAGTCACGCGGGTTTACAGCCAGTACCAGCAATGCGCCAGTGATCTGGACAAGCATATCTACCTGCGTTCGATTCAGGACAACAACGAAACGTTGTTCTTCCGCCTGCTGGATTCGCATCTCGACGAGATGCTGCCGATCATCTACACGCCGACCGTGGGGCAGGCGTGTCAGGAATTCTCCAAGATCTACCGCACACACCGTGGTCTGTTCATTTCCTATCCGGAACGCGACCGCATCGATGACATCCTGCGCAGCGCTACCAAGGATCGCATCAAGATCATCGTGGTAACGGACAGCGAACGCATTCTGGGTCTGGGCGACCAGGGCATCGGCGGTATGGGCATTCCTATTGGCAAGTTGTCGCTGTACACCGCTTGTGGCGGGATCAGCCCGGCTTACACGCTGCCTATCGTGCTGGACGTCGGCACCAACAACCAGGAACTGCTCGACGACCCGATGTACATGGGCTGGCGCAACAAGCGGGTGACGGGCAAGGAATACGAAGATTTCGTCGCCCTGTTCATCGAAGCAGTGCAGCGTCGCTGGCCGGACGTGCTGTTGCAGTTCGAAGACTTCGCCCAGACCAACGCCATGCCGTTGCTGGAGAAGTACCGCGACCAGTTGTGCTGTTTCAACGATGACATTCAGGGCACCGCATCGGTTGCGGTGGGCACCTTGCTCGCAGCGTGCAAAGCCAAGAACGAAACCCTCGGTCAGCAGCGCGTGGTGTTCCTCGGCGCGGGTTCCGCTGGTTGCGGTATCGCCGAACACATCATCGCCGCCATGGTGATTGAAGGCCTGAGCGAAGCGGAAGCCCGCAAGCGGGTGATGATGGTTGATCGTTTCGGTCTGCTTACTGACAGCATGGACAACCTGCTGGACTTCCAGAAAAACCTGGCCCAGAAGGCGGGCGAGGTGGCGGGCTGGTCGAGCGGCGAGGGCTACCCGGAATTGCTGGATGTGGTGAGCAACGGCAAACCTACGGTTCTGATCGGGGTATCCGGCCAGCGTGGGCTGTTCACCGAGCAGGTTATCCGCGAGATGCACAAGCATTGCGCCAAGCCGCTGGTGATGCCGTTGTCCAACCCGACTTCGAAAGTTGAGGTCACGCCACAGGAAGTGCTGACCTGGACCAATGGCGATGCGTTGGTGGCAACCGGTAGTCCATTTGCTCCGGTTACTGTAGGCGACCGCACGTTCCACATCGCTCAGTGCAATAACTCTTACATCTTCCCTGGCATTGGCCTGGGTGTGATCGCGGCAAAAGCCACGCGCATCTCCGACAAAATGCTGATGGCTGCTTCCAATGCGCTGGCTGAATGCTCACCAATGGTCACCGGCAAGGGCGATGCAGTACTGCCGCCCTTGACGGAGATTCAGGAAGTCAGCAAGAAGATCGCCTTGGCGGTGGCTAAACAGGCTCAGGCCGATGGCGTGGCGCTGGAAACCACCGAAGAGTTTCTGGTGGAAGCGATCCAGCGTAACTTCTGGCAGCCGAACTACCGGGCATATCGTCGCAGCGCGGTCTGATCGCGGGCTGATGAGTTAGCCGAAAGCCGCGACATGCCCGCATGTCGCGGCTTTTTTGTGGAAACATAGTTGCCTGTTTGAAATGCAATCCTTTGTGGGAGCGGTGCTTGGTCTGAGATTGCACTCCACCTCATAACACAGGAGCCCGACATTGGAAGGATTCAACGACACCGACGCCGAGCAGATCAGCGCCTTCAACGCCGCCTTGAAAACCCTGCTGCAAACCAGGCCTGCCAAGCCCGTCACAGGCGAGCCACTGTATTTCAACGTCCTGCCAACCCCGCTGGGCCTGATGTTGGCCATGGCGGAACGGCGCGGTCTGGTGATGCTTGAATTCCTGGATCGGCCGATCCTGATGCGCGAAGTGGAAGAGTTGCGCAGCCGCTATGGCTATCTGATTGGCGCCGGGGAGCATGCGCATTTGTTGCAGATATCAGACGAGTTGAGACGCTATTTCGCCGGCAGTCTGACCCGCTTTGAAGTCCCTCTGCACACGCCCGGCAGTATTTTTCAGAATCAGGTGTGGGAAGCGTTACGTCAGGTGCCGTATGGCACGACCTGCACTTATGGCGAAATCGCCCTGCTGCTGGGTAAGCCCGGAGCCAGTCGCGCTGTAGGACTGGCCAACGGCAGCAATCGCATGTCCATCGTTCTGCCGTGCCATCGGGTAATTGGCGCCGATGGTTCATTGACCGGCTATGGAGGTGGCAAGGCTCGCAAGGAGTTCCTGCTGCGCCTGGAGCGGGTGACGTTGCAGATTGCCGAGCAAGGTCAGTTGGCATTCTGAACAACCAGGGGATCCGATCAGCGGTCATTTTTGCCCTGAGATAGCTGCACACCTTAGATGAAGATGTTCAACACTTGCAGGACAGATGCGCGGTATGGGCCGATGGCGATATATACTGCGCGCCATTCTTCAAGGGAGAGCCGTGTGGCCATCGATATTCACTGGATTCGCGACGACGACAGCCTCGCCCTGCATTGCGCTCAGTGGCAGTCACTGCCCTTTGTCGCCCTCGACACCGAGTTCATGCGGGTCGACACTTTTTACCCGATCGCGGCGCTGCTGCAGATCGGAGACGGTTCCAAGGCCTGGCTGATCGACCCGTTATTGATCAAAGACTGGCGGCCCTTGTCGGCGCTGCTGGAAAACCCTGACGTTATCAAGGTAGTTCACGCTTGTAGCGAGGACCTGGAAGTCTTGTTGCGCCTGACCGGCAGCCTGCCGGTGCCGCTGTTCGACACCCAGCTGGCCGCCGCGTACCTGAACATCGGCTTCTCGATGGGCTACTCGCGTCTGGTGCAGGAGGTCTTGAGCATCGACCTGCCCAAGGGCGAAACCCGCTCGGACTGGTTGCAGCGTCCACTGTCCGAAACCCAGATCAGTTATGCCGCGGAAGATGCCGTGCATCTGGCCGAGCTGTACAGCATTCTGCGTCCGCGCCTCTCGGAAGAAAAGTACGCCTGGCTGCTGGAGGATGGTGCCGAACTGGTCGCCAATCTGCGCCGCGAGGTCGACCCTTACGAGGTGTATCGCGACGCCAAGCTGGCCTGGAAACTGTCCCGTGCGCAACTGGCAGTCCTGCGCGAACTGTGCGCCTGGCGTGAACGCGAAGCCCGCGCGCGCAACGTGCCGCGCAATCGCATCATCCGTGAGCACTCCCTGTGGCCGCTGGCCAGAACCCAGCCGGACAACCTCGCAGCGCTGGCCAAGATCGACGACATGCACCCTAAAACGGTCCGTCAGGATGGCGAATTTATCCTCGACTTGATCAAGAACTCAGGCAACCTGCCGCCGGAACAATGGCCGGCCGCCTTACCTGAGCCCTTGCCGATCGAGGCTGCGGCGGTACTCAAAACCCTGCGTGCCACCGGCCAGCGCTATGCCGAACAGCTGGATATGGCGCCGGAGTTGATGCTGCGTAAAAAGACCCTCGAAGCCGTACTCAAAACCGGCTTCCCTGATGGGCCCTATCATTTGCCCGATTCGCTGCGTGGCTGGCGCCGCGAGCTGATGGGCCAGGCATTGCTCGACAGCCTGGCCAACGCCGGAGAACAGCCTTGAAACGTATTTGTTCGATTTACCACAGCAGCAAGCGCAACGGCATGTACCTGTACGTGCTCAAAAGCGATGAGCTCAAACGCGTCCCACCTGAGTTGATGACAGCCTTCGGCAAAGCGCGGCATGCCTTCGATCTGGTCCTGAGCCCGGAGCGTGCATTGGCCCGTGAGGATATCAACCTTGTGCTGGCGAACCTCGAAAAGCAGGGCTACCACCTGCAGATGCCGCCGGCGGAAGACGAGTACATCGAGCACCTTCCCGAAGAGCTGCTGCGCCGCAACGACCCGATGTAAGCAGTTGACCCCACCCAGGGTAAAAGGCCGTTGCTGACGTATTCGACGCGGATCTGACCGCGCTCCGCCAGTCTTCGGCCGCATGTCCAGTTTTTAAGGTTTTAAGCCATGCGCGTTCTGATTGCCGAAAACGATTATCCGACTTATACCCAACTGCTGCGCGAGGCGGCTCCGGAGCTTGAGGTTCTAAGCACCGGTGATTCTGCCGAGCTGTCCCGATTGGCTGCCGATTGCCCAATCTGGCTGGGTCAGCCTGACCTGTTGGCCAATCTGCTGCGTCAGGGCCACATTCCGACATGGATGCAATCAACCTGGGCAGGTATCACGCCGCTTTTGGCTGACGGACTGCCTCAGGATTACCGCCTGACCCGTGCGGTGGGCATCTTTGGTCAGGTCATGGCCGAGTTCGTGCTGACTTACATGCTGGGCCATGAGCGCGAAGTGCTGGCGCGTCTGGTCAGCCAGGTGGAGCGCAAGTGGGATAACCGTCCGGGCCACAGTCTGGCAGGACGCAAGGCATTGATCGTCGGGGCGGGTGATATCGGGCTTAGCGTCGCGCAATTTCTCGCGCCATTCGGTGTGCAGGTCTACGGCATTGCTTCAAGCGCTCGCAGTCAGGCGCCATTTGTCGAAGTCGGCACCATGGATGATCTGCCGCGTCTGGTAGGGGAGGTGGACTACGTCATCAACCTGCTGCCTAACACGCCACAAACCCATGACCTGTACGACGCGAAGATGTTCGCCAGATTCAAGCCCACCGGCCTGTTCATCAACGTAGGTCGCGGTGTCGCGGTGGTAGATGCGGATCTGGTGGAAGCACTCAAGGAAGGCCATCTGGCGGGCGCGGTGATCGACGTCTGCCGACAGGAGCCGCTGCCGCAACGCCATCCGTTCTGGACCGCCTGGGGTCTGTTGCTGACCGGTCACAGCTCTGCACCCACCTCGCCGGTTGCGATGGTTGGGCTGTTCCTGGAAAACCTCAAGGCGTTCGCCGCGGGTGAAAAACTGCGCGGGGAAGTGGATTTCTCGCGGGGGTATTGAGCTTTAACGTCCGACGGTAAAACATGTGGGACCGGCTTTAGCCGGGAAGAGGGCATTACGAACGACATTGATGTGTCGATCGTACTTCCCCCTTCGCGAATGAATTCGCTCCCACAGGTATGTATTCAGGGCCTACATCGGCTTACAGACTGAAATCACCTTCCGCTGCGATCTGCGCCACAGTCTGGCGCGGACTTGGGGCTTCGCGGCCTTGCAGGTATTCCGGCAAGGTTGATTTGTCGCCCAGCTTGCCGACCGCCACTGCCGCATGCAGTGAGTAACCTTCTGGAACATTCAATTCCTTGCGGGCCAGATCCTGATCGAAACCGGCCATGCCGTGGGTGTGCCAGCCGCTCATGCTCGCTTGCAGAGCCAAATAACCCCAAGCGGAACCGGTGTCGAAGGTGTGCCACAGGGCAGGGCTTTCTTCGCTGGCGCCCGGTGCTGTGAACGTGGTCTTGGAGATCACGATCACCAGCGCCGAGGCGTGCTGTGCCCAGCTACGGTTGAACTCGTTGAGCAGGCCCAGATAACGCTCCCAGCTTGGCGTGTCACGACGTGCATACAGAAACCGCCAAGGCTGCGAGTTATACGCCGAGGGTGCCCAGCGGGCGGCTTCGAAGAAGCTCAGCAGGGTTTCTTCGGGGATAATTTCGCCACTGAATGCGCGCGGCGACCAGCGTTCAGTGAACAGGGGATCGATAGGGTAATCGGCGATGCGAGGGTTAGTGCTCATGGGAATCCTGGAAGGCGAGAGGAGAGGACGCTCAAGCGGTGGGCCGTGGACGGCAGGCATCGCGGATGTCGTATAGCGTATCTGTGTAAAAGCAGCGGGCTAAAGCTACTGCGCCGTTCGTCTGATGACAAGCCTTGC
Source organism: Pseudomonas syringae (assembly GCF_000737245.1). Classification (GTDB taxonomy): domain Bacteria; phylum Pseudomonadota; class Gammaproteobacteria; order Pseudomonadales; family Pseudomonadaceae; genus Aquipseudomonas; species Aquipseudomonas syringae_J. The sequence continues at coordinate 19,350 of NZ_JPQU01000035.1, forward strand.
GTACCGACAGTCGCCAGCGCTTGGCCCGCAGCCTTTGTGGCACTAGACTGGCGGCCTTTTCCATTCCTGATGCTGATTGCCCGAACCCATGGCCGCTAAAGTCGAACCCTTCTGGAAACGCAAGACCCTCGCCCAACTCGACAGCGCTGAGTGGGAGTCCCTGTGTGATGGCTGTGGCCTGTGCTGCCTGCAAAAGCTTGAGGACGAGGACGATAACAGCGTTTATTACACGCGTATCGCCTGCAAACTGCTGGATCTCAAGACCTGTCAGTGCACCGATTACAGCAACCGCCGGGCCTCAGTGCCTGACTGCATCCAGCTCACCCCAGGCCAGGCCGAGGAATTCAAATGGTTGCCGCCGACCTGTGGCTATCGCTTGGTAAGCGAAGGCAAAGAATTGCCGCTTTGGCATCATCTGGTCTGCGGGGATCGGGACGCGGTGCATCAGGAGCGCATTTCCCAGTCCGGGCGTATGGTCAGCGAGAACGCTGTTGCCGAGGATGACTGGGAGGAGTACCTGATTTTTCGGGCGGGGTGAAGCGTGCCGTGTCTGTTGGAGCGAGGCTTGCCCGCGAATGGGCAACTGAGTCTTTCAGGCACTCCGCGTCATCGTTCTTCGCGGGCGAGCCTCGCTCCAACGGACCGTATTACAACCCGGTTTTCGGCTTGGTCAACGCTTCCAGGCCGTCGGTCAGTACTTCTTCGGTGGCGACTTCCGCTTTGGTTTTGAGCAGGCTCAGTTCATCACCAGCGCGTTTGATACGGGACTTGGCAATGTCCAGGTCGCTGCGGCTTTTTTCCAGAAGGCTCTTGGCTGAACAATGACCGGTGATGCCACGGGCCAATACTGCGCCGCCAATGGCCAGTTGAATCAGGCCGAAGAAACCACCACGACGCAGGCCCTTGCCCATCATCAGGACGCCGCCCGCCAGTGAGCCGACGCGCTCCCAGCCTTGCACGTTCTGTTGCGGCTCGCTGTGGAAAGGGGTGTCGATGCGTTCAACGATTGGGGTGTCGCTCATGATCGTTCTCCATGATGAGATGAATTCGGTTCAGTAAGACTGACTGCCGCCGTCGCAAACTGTTCAATGCATTTCTTGATGGCTGTTTCAGGAATCGGGCTGTTCCCGGCCGAACTGCGGTCCCGAGCGGGTGTTGTTGCCTTTGGCCATGCGGTCGTAAAGCACCACGTTGACGGTGGCCGCCAGATTCATGCAGCCGGTGGTGGGGATGTACACCACGTCCTCGCACCAGTCGCGGATCTCTTTGTCCAGGGAGCCGTCTTCTGGGCCGAAAATATAGATGGCCCGATCCGGGTGGGTGTATTCGGGCAGAGAGCGAGCGCCTTCGACCAGTTCGACGGCCACCGGGATGCAGCCCAGAGGAATGATGCTTTTCAGGTCGTCGATGCCGATCAGAGGGATGTCCTGATGGATCTTCTTGGTATCCGTGACAAAGTCCCGGGCACGTTCGTAGCGTTTGCCGGTGTAAAACACTGAGGCCACGCCGTAACAACCGGCCGCACGCATCACGGAACCGACGTTTTCCGGAGACTTGGGATTGAACAGGCCGATGCAGGCGTAACGTTTGTTGGCCACGGGGAAGTGCTCGCAGGGAAAAGCGGGCGATTATACGCACACCCCTGATCCGTTGTAGGAGCGCGCTTGCCCGCGATGGCGGTTTTACATTCGTCGGATGAGTGTTCTGACAGGTACAGAACGTCCTTCGGCCGTTATCGCGGGCAAGCGCGCTCCTACAGATAGAGCATTGAACCTGTGGGAGCGGTGTTACCAGCGGGCCACCGCAGTGTCAGTCGTCTTTTTTCATGAGACCAGCCAGCGCCGCAAACGGGTTGTGCGTGGCCTTGGCAGTTTTCGGGCTGCTGGTGGAGCTTTCCGAGAAGTACTGCTGGTCGGTATAGCGCGAGTGCTCGTTGTCGTGGCAGTACAGGCAGAGCAATTCCCAGTTGGAGCCATCCTGAGGATTGTTGTCGTGGTTGTGATCGCGGTGGTGCACGGTCAGCTCGCTCAGGCGTTTGCCGGCAAATTCACGAGCGCAGCGGCCGCAGACGTGCGGATACATGCGCAGCGCCTTGTCGCGATAGCCCATTTCACGGTCGCGCTGGGCGTCGGCCAGGATGCGATCCAGCTTGGCGGTATGGGAGGGTGGGTTGGCCGTGCTCATGGGGTCACCTGTGTCATGTTCGGTTATTGGATCGATTCTAGCGCGTCACAGGCATCTCAGCCCTTGAGTTTTTCGGCGATCCAGATGGTGTGCCGCGTGCCCTTGTTGCCGTGGGCGAAAACCTGCACCTCTTCAGCCTTGAAACCGGCCTTGCGCAGCTTGTCGGAAAACTTCTGATCGGCACTGGCTGACCACACCGCCAGAATGCCCTTGGGGCGCAGCGCCTGAGCACAGGCGGCAAGACCTCCGGATGAGTACAGCCAACTGTTGGATTTTTGCGTCAGGCCTTCAGGGCCATTGTCGACGTCGAGCATGATTGCGTCGAAACCCTGTGGCTCGTTTTTCAGTACCTGCGCAACATCCTGCACGATCACTTTGGCTCGCGGGTCCAGCAACGGGTTGCCGGATTTTTCACCCAGCGGGCCGCGATTCCACTCCACAACACCGGGCACCAGTTCGGCAACCACAACCTCGCCGTTCTTGCCCAGATGTTTGAGTGCCGAAGCCAAGGTGAAGCCCATGCCCAGCCCGCCGATCAACACCCGCGGCTGCACGCGGTGAGCGACTTTCTTGCAGGGGATTTCCGCCAGCGCATCTTCGGAACCATGCATACGGGTGTTCATCAACTGGCCCCCGTCGCCGCCCTGAATCTTGATCACGAAGTCTTCGCCGTATTCGAACAGGCACAAGGCACCGCCGTTGTCAGGTATGGCTGTGGTGTCGAGCAGTACGAAACGTTTCATGGATTTCTCGGGAAGTGGGCAGATTTTTGACTGAACGTCCCACGCTTGGAGTAGCCTGAGCCGCAAATAATCGATTGGCACCGGAGGCCATTGATGAAGCGCGCTATTCTAGCGGCGATTGCCGTGACGATGCTCTCGGTAAGTGTCGTGTATGCCGATAATCTGCAACCTGCAGCACCAGTGGCCGAACCGGGCTCACCTGGCACCGCAACGCCGACTCCGTACCCGCAGGTTGCGCCACCGAGTATTCCCCGAGCGGGCAGCACTGAGGGCAATGGCCCGTTGCTGCCGAAGATCGAAATGCCCAGACCGCCGAAAGATCAGACCTTGCCGGGACTAGAGACTTCCCCGCCCGCGACCCCTACGCCGCCAGCGGCCAAATAGGTGATGCGCTGGCTCAGACCTGCTGAGCGAGTAGCTGACCGTCAACCATCCGCAGGCGTTTGGACAGCGATGTTGCCAGGGCGCGGATGATTTTCGCCGCGACCCTTGGCGCCTCATCGAGCATCTTGTCGAGCGCGTCGCGTCCCAGATTCAACAGCTGACAATCGGTTGCCGCGAAGCAACTGGCCGAGCGACGTTCACCATCAAGCACCGCCATCTCGCCGAATGCCCGGCCCCGGCGCAGCACGGCGATTTCCACGGCCTGGCCGTCGGGGTTGAGCTTCTGCACCGAGACGCTGCCCAGATGGATGATGCACATGAACGCGCCCGGATCACCCTCATTGAAGATCGCCTCGCCCTTAGCGACGGAGGCCATATTGAAATAGCCTGCTGCCGTCTGGAAGTCGGCGGGCAGCAGCGGGTCGAACAATCCGCAGTCCATGAGCATGTCGCGGATTTCATTGTTCAGGTAAGACGCAGGTTCTGACATGGTTCAGTCTTGTCTGGGTATGGAATTTTTTTGTTAGCCCGGGGCCAGCCGTGATCAAGCGCCTGGCCCTTGCTGCTACTAAGACACGCATTTGACTTCGAGTTCATTGTGCCAGCTGCAATACCTTGAAGATAAATCCATATTCGAGTGCCACGTCACGCAGACCCTGGTAGCGACCGCTCATGCCACCATGGCCCGCGCCCAGCTCGGTTTTGAGCAAAAGCAGATGCTCGTCGGTCTTGTGGGCACGCAATTTGGCCACCCACTTGGCCGCTTCCCAGTACTGCACACGGCTGTCGTTGTAGCCGGCAATCACCAGCATCGCCGGGTAGGCCTGGGCGCTGACATTCTCGTAGGGGGCGTAGGCTTTGATTCGCTCAAACACCTCTGGCTCCTGAGGGTTGCCCCATTCGTCGTACTCGGTGACGGTCAGCGGCAGGTCGGGATCGAGCATGGTGTTGAGCACATCGACAAATGGCACTTCGGCAATCGCGGCCTTGAACAGCTCGGGACGCTGATTGAGCACCGCACCGATCAGCAAACCACCGGCGCTGCCACCGCTGATCACCAGCTGTTCGGCACTGGTGCGGTTTTCGGCGATCAGGTGTTCAGCGCAACTGATGAAGTCATCGAAGGTGTTCTGCTTGTTTTCCTGTTTGCCGTCGCGATACCAGGCTTCACCCAGCTCGCCGCCGCCGCGCACATGGGCGATTGCAAAAGCCACGCCGCGATCCAGCAGACTCAGGCGCGCATGGGAAAACCACGGATCAAGACTTTCGCCATAGGCCCCGTAACCATAGAGATACAGCGGCGTCGGTTGTCCGGCCAGCTCGCGCTTGACCACCAGGCTGATCGGCACTTGGGTGCCGTCCTTGGCGGTTGCCCATAAACGCTGGCTGACGTAGGCGTCGGCATCGAACGGGCCGAGTACCGGGGTTTCCTTGAGGACCGTCTGTTCACCGCTGGCCAGAATCAGTTGGCGCACCTGAGCCGGGCGATTCAAGGACTGGTAGCGCAGGCGGATCCGTTGGCTGTCGAACTCCAACGTGTCCTGCACGTAGAGGCTGTAAGCGGCATCCGGCAACTGCACCCGGTAAGCGGGCAAACCTTGCGGGCGAACTTCGATGATCGGCAAGCCGCCTTCGCGCAGGCTCAGGGTCAAGGCGCTGGCATTCAGGCTCAGGCCCTCGAGCATCACCGTGTCACTGTGAGGGATCAGCACCTGCCAGTCGTTACGCGTCGGGACGCCCGTGGCGGGTTGCGGCGCGTGATACAGGGCAAAGTTGATCCCGTCCTGATTGCTGCGGATCAGCCAGCTCCACACGGCGTCCACTTTGCCGTGGTCGATGGAATACTCATGCCCGGCAACCCGTGGCGCCATGCACACGAAGGCATGCTCCGGTTTATCGGCATCCAGCACCCAGGCTTCGCTGGTAGTTTTACTGTCCAGGCCGAGGATCAGCTGCTTTTCTGAGCTGCTGCGATAACAGTGCAGGAAGAAGCGGCCATCCGGCTCGTTGAACACCAGGTCGGCGGAGTCAGCGCCCAAGCGGTGGCGGTACAGCTTGTGCGGGCGATGGGTGTCGTCGAGCTCGCCAAAAAACAGGGTCTGGCTGTCATTGGCCCAGGTCATGCTGCCGTCACAGTCTTCAAACGGCAGGCTGCTGACCTGACCGCTACTCAGCTCTTTTACATACAGCTGATAAACCTCTTCGCCAGTGGTATCCAGGCTGTAGGCAAGGCGCTGGTGATCCGGACTGATGCTGAACGCACCGAGGGAGAAAAAACCACCGGCCGCCAACACGTTAGGGTCAAGCAGGACCTCTTCGCGACTTTCATCGATGCTCAGCGAGTCGTCAGCCGGGCGCGGGCAGCGGTAGTGCCGGGCATACTCGTCACCTTCGGTGGTGCGGGTGTAGTACAGATAAGGCCCCCAGGGCGACGGCAGCGAGAGGTCGGTTTCGAGGATGCGGCCTTTGATTTCCTGGAACAGCGTCTCGCGCAAATCCTCCTGATCGGCCAGTTGCGCCTGCTGCCAGGCATTTTCTGCCTTGAGGTAGTCGAGCACTTCTTCAGTGTCGCGGTTCTGCAGCCAGGCATAAGGATCGGCGCCGTCGGCCTTGCGGGCAGTCGGGGCGGTGGAGCGTGAATTCGATAAGGTCATGCTGGGCTCTCGAGGGGGGCGCTGGGTGACAGTCCATGACAGCAAAAAGCCGCTTGGCAGACTATTACTCAAGCCGGACAAGCCGGGTTGGCGAAAAGCCGTTATCATAAGCGCCTCTTTACCTGCCTTACCACGGACGTCATGACCGAGAAAGATTTTCTTATCGCCTGGGGCCTTTATGCATTCGCTGCGTTGGGCTGTCTGCTGGTGTGGTTTCTGATGACCCGCTGGATGTGGCGATACCTGCGCGAACCCCTGTTGGTGATTGTTGGCGTGCTGCTCTTTACGCCGACCGTGATCGATCCGGTGAAAGACACTTACGCTCCGGCAATTGCCGTCACAGCCCTTGATCTGCTGTTCAAGGTTGGCAGCAATGTCTGGCGGGCCGTCTCTGACCTGGCCATGTACGGCATGATTGCCCTGGGTGTTTATCTGCTGTTCGTACTGATCCGCTGGCCGATCGAAAAAAGCTGGAAGGCGCGCCGTCCGCAGACCCCCGCCGAGCCTGCCTCGGTGGAGTCCGACAGCGACGACGAACCTTTCGCCCCGCGTGACAGCTACACCGCCAAGCCAGCCGTAGCGGCGGCTGGCAGCCGATCCAGGGTCGAGCCACGTCTCTAGCCTCTTTAGCGCCCAGGTGAACGTTTGCAAGCGAGAACCGAGCATGTGTGAATTACTGGGCATGAGCGCCAATGTCCCGACTGACATCGTTTTCAGCTTCACCGGGCTGATGCAGCGCGGTGGGCGCACAGGTCCGCATCGTGATGGCTGGGGCATTGCCTTTTACGAAGGACGTGGCCTGCGGTTGTTTCAGGATCCGGCCGCCAGCTGCGAGTCGGAAGTCGCGCAGCTGGTGCAGCGCTACCCCATCAAGAGCGAAGTGGTGATCGGCCACATCCGTCAAGCCAATGTCGGCCGAGTCTGCCTGTCCAATACCCATCCCTTCGTGCGTGAACTCTGGGGCCGCAACTGGTGCTTCGCCCACAACGGTCAGTTGGCTGACTTTGAACCACTGGCGACGTTCTATCGGCCGGTGGGGGATACCGACAGCGAGGCCGCGTTCTGCGATCTGCTCAATCAGGTCCGCGAGGCATTTCCCGAGCCGGTAGAAGTCGAAGAGTTGCTGCCCTCGCTCGTTGAAGCCTGCAGCAAATATCGCGGCAAGGGCGTTTTCAACTGCCTGCTCAGTGATGGCGACTGGTTGTTCTGTTTCTGCAGTACCAAGCTGGTGCAGATCACCCGGCGCGCACCGTTTGGTCCTGCGAGATTGAAAGATGTCGACGTGATCGTCGACTTTCAGGCTGAAACAACCCCCAATGACGTGGTTACGGTGATCGCCACCGAAGCGTTGACCGAAGACGAAATCTGGAACGCCTATGAACCGGGGCAGTGGGGTCTGTGGCGCAAGGGTGAGTGTGTGGCCAAGGGTGGTGTTTGATCACATGACAGGCTGCCCCCTGTGGGAGCGAGCTTGCTCGCGAATACGGTGTCCCATCCCATGGAGATTTGTCGGATGTAACGGCCCTTTCGCGAGCAAGCTCGCTCCCACAGTGGTTGAGTTCTAATCCGGAAAGAGGGATCTAAATGCTGCGAAGTTATCTGCGATTGGTCTTGTTCACGGCGGGCTTGTTGTTCGGGGTTCAGATACCGGGCTTTGTCAGCGACTATGGGAAACGCGTCGAAGCGCACCTGATTGAGGCACAGCAAAGCATCAAGGGCTATAACGCCACTGCTCAGCAGTTCTTCAAGGGTGATGTGCAGGCGCTGATCCAGCACTATCGCGAGAGCGAAGATCCGGTGTTCCGCAGCGATGCCGACAGCATCAACACGCTGCTGACCCGCGCTCAGGTGCTGCAACGTGAATGGCTCGCCATGCAAGGGCCCTGGTACAACCGGGCGTTGCACGTCGCTATCGCGGCGGATAGCGACATCCGTAAGGAAACCTGGAACGGCTACACGTGGCAGGTGCTTCTGGCCCCGGAAGTCATCGCCTGGGGCATCGTCTGCGCGCTGCTGCTGGCGCTGCTGGTCGAAAGCTTCTTCCTGATGATCGGCTGGGTGGTCAACGGCGGACGGCGCAAGCCGAAGCTGGAGCGCGATTGGCGCTGATCGCCGTCTGAATTGAAATGGTTTTTTGTAGGAGCGCGCTTGCCCGCGATGACGTCCGCGCAGGCGACAAATATGTTGGCGCTAAAATCTAATCGCGGGCAAGCGCTCTCCTACAGGTACTGTGTTTGCCACGCGACAGCGCTTTATCAGTGACCCTGCGGCACCATCTACAGAAGAACCTCTAACTACTTCGCCAAAAACCTCATCCCTTCTTCCAACCCCCTCAACGTCAACGGATACATCTGATCTTCGATCAAATCTCGCACGATATTGGTTGAGGTGGTGTAGGCCCAGGCGTCTTTCGGGTAGGGGTTGATCCAGATGAGTTTCTTGAACTTGGCCGTGAAACGCTGCATCCACAGGTAGCCAGGTTCTTCGTTCCAGTGCTCGACACTGCCCCCGGCCTGGGTGATTTCGTAAGGCGCCATTGAGGCGTCGCCGATGAAGATCACTTTGTAGTCCGCGCCATATTTGTGCAGCAGGTCCTGAGTGGAAATGCGCTCCGAGCCGCGTCGCAGGTTGTTCTTCCACACCGATTCATAGATGAAGTTATGGAAGTAGAAATACTCCAGATGCTTGAATTCGGTCTTGCACGCCGAGAACAGCTCTTCGCAGACTTTGACGTGGGCATCCATTGAGCCGCCGATGTCGAACAGCAATAGCAGCTTGATGGTATTGCGACGTTCCGGACGCATCTGGATGTTCAGCAGCCCCGCATCACGGGCGGTGTGGTCGATGGTGCCGTCAATGTCCAGTTCTTCAGCGGCGCCCTGACGAGCGAATTTGCGCAGGCGGCGCAGGGCGATCTTGATGTTGCGGGTGCCGATTTCCACCTGATCGTCGAGGTTTTTGTACTCGCGCTGATCCCAGACCTTGACCGCTTTACCCTTGCGCTCGCCCGCATCACCGACTCGTATGCCTTCCGGGTTGTAGCCACCCGAGCCAAACGGGCTGGTGCCGCCGGTGCCGATCCATTTATTGCCGCCGGCGTGACGTTCCTTTTGCTCCTCCAGACGTTTCTTGAATTCCTCGATGAGCTTGTCCAGGCCACCCAGCGATTGAATCTGCGCCCGTTCTTCATCTGTCAGGGAGCGCTCGAATTCCTTGCGCAGCCAGTCTTCCGGGATCAGCGCCTTGAGGTGGTCATCGAGTTTTTCCAGGCCATTGAAGTAGGCACTGAACGCCCGGTCGAACTTGTCGAAATGGCGCTCGTCCTTGACCAGAATCGTGCGGGCGAGAAAGTAGAACTCGTCCATGTCGGCGAACGTGACACGCTGTTTGAGCGCGTTGATCAGATCCAGCAGTTCGCGAACCGAGACCGGCACTTTCGCGGCGCGCATTTCGTTAAACAGATTGAGCAGCATGGCTGTTGACGCTCCGCAGAATCAGCGATTACCGCGACGGCTCATGAACGCCAGGCGCTCCAGCAACTGGACGTCCTGTTCATTCTTGACCAGCGCTCCGGCCAGCGGCGGAATGGCTTTAGTGGGATCACGCTCACGCAGCACCGCTTCGCCAATGTTGTCGGCCATCAGCAGTTTCAGCCAGTCCACCAGCTCCGAAGTGGAGGGCTTTTTCTTCAGGCCGGGCACTTTGCGCACGTCGAAGAACACGTCCAGGGCTTCGCTGACCAGATCCTTCTTGATGTCGGGATAGTGCACATCAACAATTTTCTGCAGCGTGGCGCGATCCGGGAAAGCGATGTAGTGGAAGAAGCAGCGGCGCAGAAAGGCGTCCGGCAACTCCTTCTCGTTATTGGAGGTAATGATGATGATCGGGCGGACCTTGGCCTTGATGGTTTCGTCGATCTCGTAGACGTAGAACTCCATCTTGTCGAGTTCTTGCAGCAGATCGTTGGGGAATTCGATGTCAGCTTTGTCGATTTCATCGATCAGCAGAATCACTCGCTCTTCGGCCTCGAAGGCTTCCCAGAGCTTGCCTTTCTTCAGGTAGTTGCGCACGTCGTGGACTTTATCCACGCCCAGTTGCGAGTCCCGCAGGCGGCTGACGGCATCGTATTCGTAAAGGCCCTGGTGAGCCTTGGTGGTGGATTTGATGTGCCATGTGATGAGCCTGGCGCCGAATGACTCGGCCAGTTGTTCGGCGAGCATGGTCTTGCCCGTGCCGGGTTCGCCCTTGACCAGCAGCGGGCGCTCCAGGGTAATTGCCGCGTTGACCGCCAGCTTGAGGTCGTCAGTGGCGACGTATGCGCGGGTGCCTTCGAACTTCATCTATGAATCCTCGGTAAACAATGCGCCGACTATAGCGCGAGGCTTTGCCGACTGTGAATGTGGACCGGGTATTCAGTCGGTGAATCGGCGGTCAGCCTCGCATACGTTGCTGGGACTCAATGAAGAACTAACTGTGGGAGCGAATTTATTCGCGAAAGCGGTGTGTCAGACGCAGATATTTTTTCAGGCCCGACGCTTTCGCGAATGAATTCGCTCCCACAGGAGTTGTGTTCATCCAGCGGTAAATCTACCCCTTACTGTTGTCGTACCGCGCATTGAAAGCCTGCACGAAGGCATTGCGTAGTATCTGCAAAAACGCCTGGAATGCACTGATGTCCTGTTTGTGCACGCTGCCGCTGAGCTCCACACGGGTGGCAAACTGGTTCTCGCTCTGGTTTTTCAACACGGTTTCGCTGCCACCGACTACCGCTTCCCAGATCGAGCGGAAGAAACCTTTGTTCTCGTTTTGCACATCCTGCTTCCAGTTGAAGACGTCCACATCTCGCAACAGCGGCTTGATGTAACCGCTGAGCTGGCCTTTGGTGGCCTGGGCTTCGATCACCAAATCACCGTGTCCGGCGTTGAAGTCGAAATTGCCGTAGGCGGCTGAAAAGTCGTTGAGGCGCTTGAGTTCGACGCCGGTAGTGCGCAGACGGAAGTCGAAATCCTCGAAGTTGCTGAATGGATCGAAAGTCGCGCTGGCTTCCATGTTGGCGTGGCCCATAAACAGAGCCTTGCCTTCGAAGCGGGCGTCGCGATTGCCTTTGACGTCCTCAACGTTGGTCAGGTTATAGAGGCTGGCGTTGACCTTGTCGGCTTGCAGCTTAACCTTGGGCGTGGTGCTGAAATTATTGAAGGTGATCTTCCCGTCGTCGATCCGCACCTCGTTAAGGGTGAACGGCAGCAGTTTGTTCATCTGTTCACGCCAGTCGGTGCCCTGACCGGTCTGTGAGGCCTGCTTGTTGGCGCCGCCATCGACAAAGTTGAGCTCCGGCTGGACGAAGGTCACTTCAGCGACCACCGCATGGTCGTACCACAGATGCTTCCAGCTTACCGCAAGGTCAATGACTGGCACTTTGACGAACGGGACCGGCACCTTGCCGTCGACCTTGACGATGTTCAGCCCGTTGATCTTGTACGCGCCGCGCCACAATGCCAGGTCAACGTCAGTCACCTGGCCTCGGTAATCGCCCATATCGGCGAGTTTGTCATTCAGGTAGTTGCGCACCAAATAGGGCAGGGCGATGTGTACTGCGATCAACAACACAACGATCCCGGCCAGGGTCCAGAGTGGCCAGCTGTATCGACGTTTCATGGTGTGGGTCTCAGGTTCTGATGTGTGGTTGACTCTTGGCGCGGGCATCCGTTCGCTGCGACTGGACGTCAACCGTACTTGAGGCATAGGCTTTGATTTTTATGCCACTTGACGAACGTGCACAAGGACACCGCCATGAGCCGTATCTACGCTGACAACGCCCACTCCATCGGCAACACCCCACTGGTGCAGATCAATCGGATCGCGCCGCGTGGCGTGACGATTCTGGCCAAGATCGAGGGCCGCAATCCGGGCTACTCGGTGAAGTGCCGGATCGGCGCGAACATGATCTGGGACGCTGAAAGCAAGGGCAAACTCAAGCCCGGCATGACCATCATCGAACCTACCTCCGGCAATACCGGCATTGGTCTGGCGTTCGTGGCCGCGGCCCGGGGTTATAAATTGATGCTGACCATGCCCGCCTCAATGAGTATCGAGCGACGCAAGGTTCTCAAGGCTCTGGGCGCCGAGCTGGTACTGACCGAACCCGCTAAAGGCATGAAAGGTGCCATTGAAAAGGCTGAAGAGCTACTGGCCAACAACCCTGAAACATTCTTCATGCCCGCGCAGTTCGAAAACCCGGCCAACCCGGCGATTCACGAAAAGACCACCGGCCCCGAAATCTGGAACGACACCGACGGCACTATCGACGTGCTGGTCGCTGGCGTCGGCACCGGCGGGACCATCACCGGTGTTTCGCGCTATATCAAAAATACTGCTGGCAAGCCGATCCTGTCGGTTGCGGTGGAACCGTTGGGTTCGCCGATCATCACCCAGGCCCGCGCCGGCGAAGAAATCAAACCCAGCCCCCACAAGATTCAAGGTATTGGTGCTGGTTTCATCCCGAAAAACCTCGATCTGTCGTTGGTCGATCGGGTTGAACTGGTCAGTGACGACGAAGCCAAATCCATGGCCCTGCGTTTGATGCAGGAAGAAGGAATTTTGTGTGGCATCTCTTGTGGTGCAGCAATGGCTGCCGCCGTGCGCATGGCCGAAACCCCGGAGATGCAGGGCAAAACCATTGTGGTGATCCTGCCGGATTCCGGCGAGCGCTACCTGTCGAGCATGCTGTTCAGTGACCTGTTCACCGATCAGGAAATGCAGCAGTAACGGAGCCCTTTAACGCAGCCCTTTACGCTCGTCGGCTTCTTGTCAGGCGGGCGAGCGTTTATGATGCGCGGCTGGCGAACCGCCATTGGGTGGTTCGCACCGTCCCTGATCAGCCTGAAAGATGCACAGCAGTACGTTCAGTGGCAGGTTATTGCCTGTTTCGAGGAGAGATAAATGACGTTTTCATTCGCTGCCAAAGCATCGATCCTGATGCTATTCCTGGCTAGCACGCTTTATGTGCATTTGCGTGGCAAGGCGCGATTGCCGCTGTTACGTCAGTTCGTCAACCACTCGGCGCTGTTCGCCCCGTACAACGCCCTGATGTACCTGTTTTCCAAAGTGCCGTCCAAGCCGTATCTGGACCGCAGCGCTTTTCCCGAGCTGGATGTGCTCAAGAACAACTGGCAGACGATTCGCGAAGAAGCCATGCATTTGTTCGACGAGGGCTATATTCGCGCCGCCGAAAAGAATAACGACGCCGGTTTTGGCTCGTTCTTCAAAAAAGGCTGGAAGCGTTTTTACCTGAAGTGGTACGACAAGGCCCTGCCATCCGCCGAGGCCCTGTGCCCGAAGACGGTTGCATTGGTCAATTCGATTCCCAACGTCAAGGGCGCGATGTTCGCCTTGCTGCCGGGCGATAGCCACCTCAACCCGCATCGCGATCCGTTTGCCGGCTCGTTGCGTTATCACTTGGGTTTGTCCACGCCGAATTCGGACGACTGCCGCATTTATGTCGACGGTCAGGTCTATGCCTGGCGCGACGGCGAAGACGTGATGTTTGATGAGACTTACGTGCATTGGGTCAAGAACGAGACCGCAGTGACCCGCGTCATTCTGTTCTGCGACATCGAACGCCCGTTGCGCAGCCGGATCATGACCCGTGTCAATCGTGCGGTCAGCGCCTTCCTGGGCCGCGCCACTGCGCCGCAGAACACCGACGACGAACGCGTCGGCGGGATCAATCAGGCCTACGCCTGGAGCAAGCGCTTCAGTGACACCTTCAGTGGCAAGGTCAAACAGTTCAAACGCAAGAACCCCAAGGCCTACCGCATCCTGCGCCCGGTGCTGGCGGTGATTGTGTTGGGGTTGTTGGCTTATTGGTTGTTTGGTTAATAACCAAACCAAACCAGACCGAAGCTTCCTGGAGCCAGGCCTGACCTGGCTCCAGTAGATTCAAACGCCGAGATAGCGTTGCGATAATTCCGGCGCCTCGGCCAACTGGGCAGGCGTTCCCAGCCAGACCTGCCGACCCTTTTCGATGATGTGGTGGCAATCGACCACGCGAGCCATCTCCTTGAGGTTCTTGTCGATCACCAGAATGGTTTCGCCTTCGGCCTTCAGGTTGGCGATGCAACTCCAGATGGTTTCGCGAATGATTGGTGCCAAACCTTCGGTTGCTTCATCGAGGATGAGCAAATCGGGGTTGGTCATCAAGGCCCGGCCCGTCACCAGCATTTGCTGTTCACCACCGGAGAGGGTTTTGGAGAGCTGATCCTGGCGCTCCTGCAAACGCGGGAACAGCTGGTAAATTCGCGCCAGATCCCACTTCCCGCGGGTGGACGTCGCCAGCAGATTCTCTTTCACGCTCAAACTGCCGAACGCGCGGCGGCCCTCGGGCACCAGACCCAGCCCCGCCTGGGCGATTCGATAAGGGGACGCGCCACGCATTTCTTTGCCGTGGATTTTCACGCTGCCCGAGGTGGGTTTGAGCAAGCCCATGATCGATTTCACGGTGGTGGTTTTGCCCATCCCGTTACGGCCGATCAATGACACCACTTGCCCACGTTCGATGGTCAAGTGCATATCGAACAGCACCTGACTCAAGCCATAACCGGCCTGCAATCCGCTGACTTCAAGCATGTTCTTCTCCCAGATAAGCTTCGCGCACGAGAGGGTCCTGACGGATTTGCTCGACGCTGCCGGTAAGGATTGTCTGCCCGTAGACCAGCACGGTAATGCGATCGGCGAGGGCAAAAACCGCATCCATGTCGTGCTCCACCAACAGGATCGAACAGGTGCCTTTGAGTTCTTGCAACAGTTGGGTCATGCGCGCGGACTCTTCCGCGCCCATGCCCGCCATGGGTTCGTCGAGCAATAACAGTGCGGCCTGCTGTGCCAGGGCCAGGGCAATCTCCAATTGGCGGCGTTCGCCGTGGGACAGCTCGCTGACCATCGACTGACTACGAGGGCCGAGACCGACCCTTTGCAGGTAACCCTTGGCCGGCTCGAGTAAACGCTGGTCGCTACTGAGCGGGCGCCACATCCCGAAGGTTTTGCCCTCCCGTGCGGCGATCGCCAGGGCGACGTTTTCCAGCAGGGTGAATTCCGGATACAGCTGGCTGACCTGAAAAGCACGGGCCAAACCCAATGCAGGGCGTTTATGGGCTGCTACGTCGGTAATGTCCTCTCCTGCGAACAGGATGCGCCCTTTATCAGGTTTGATTTCACCGGCAATCTGCGCGATCAGCGTCGACTTGCCCGCGCCATTGGGGCCAATGATGGCGTGCAGCTCTCCGACCAGTACCTCCAGGCTCGCGCCATTGGTGGCCTTGACTGCGCCGAAGGATTTTTCCAGGCCCTGAATGGACAGTTGTGGCGTCATTGGCGGACCTCACTGACAGGTTTGACGTTGACCGTTGGGGGCCGGGGCGCTGGTTTGAGCCTGCGCGGTAGTGGGGTGAGCAGCAGGCCGTACAAGCCTTTCTTGCCGAATAACACCACCAGCAACAGCAGTGGCCCGAAGATCAACAACCAGTGCTCGGTCCATAAGCTCAATACCTGTTCCAACCCCAGATAAATCGCCGCGCCGAGGATCGGGCCGAGCAAGGTGCCAACGCCGCCGAGAATGACCATCGCCATCAATTCACCGGATTTGTTCCAGGCGCCCATGTCAGGGCTGACGAACATCGCGTAATTGGCCCACAGAATCCCTGCCAATCCACCGCCTACACCCGCAATGACGAACGCAGTCAGGCGATAGCGCAGTGGATGCAGGCCAAGGCTGACGCTGCGTCGTTCGCTTTGCTTGAGGCCGCGCAAAGCGAAGCCAAAGCGCGAGTTGACCAGCCGCCGACAAAACAGCAGCCAGCCCACCAATAGCGCTACGCACAGGTAATAGAACTGCACCGGGTTGGCCATGTTCACCCCGGGCAGCGAGTTGCGCTCAGTCAGCAGGATGCCGTCGTCGCCACCGTACAGGGACATCGAGCCGAGCACGAAATACAGCATCTGGCCGAATGCCAGGGTGATCATGATGAATTGCACACCGCTGGTGCGCAGCGACAGATAGCCGGTCACCAAGGCAAACAGCGCACAGATCAGCAGCGATAGTGGCCAGATGATCAGGGCGCTGTTTGAGCCTTCCCAGCCCCACAGCGGCATCGCCTGTGAAGTGTGAAAGGCCACGATACCAACCACATAACCACCCAACCCGAAATAGGCGGCGTGGCCGAAGCTGATCATCGCGCCATAGCCGATCAGCAGATCGAGGCTGGCTGCGGCCATGCCGTAAATCGCCAGACGGGTGAACAGGCTGATCAAGAAGGGTTCTTTGAGCAACATTGCCAGCATCGGCAAAAGGGCGAAAATCCCAAGACACAGTAGATCGATAATGACTCGACGGGACATGTTGTTCTCCTCTAGGCGCGGGCTGGCAGCAGGCCGCGGGGACGCACCAGCAGCACCAACGCCATGACGATATAAGCGCTGGCGGAAATCAGCCCACCGCTGATGGTGCCGCTGACCTGTGGGGGCAGCAGTTGGTCGAGTAGTTGCGGGATGTAGGCGCGGCCCAGGCCATCAACCATGCCGATCAGCAGGGCACCAGCCATGGCGCCGCGCACTGAGCCGACACCACCGACCACAATCACCACGAAGGTCGTGATCAAGACTTTTTCGCCCATGCCGATTTCCACCGACAGCAGCGGAGCAGCCATGAACCCTGCCAGGCCGCAAAGGACACAGCCGAAGACAAATACCAGGGTGTATAGCCGGGAAATATTGACCCCCAGCGCGCCGACCATTTCATGGTCATCGGCACCGGCGCGAATCAACATACCCAAGCGCGTGTGGTTGATTAACAGCCACATGCCCAGAGCGACCAGCGCCCCTGCCACGATGAACAGCAGACGACTGACCGGGTACATTAACCCAGGCAGCACCTCGACGAAGCTTCCGTACCATTCAGGTGTCGGCATCGCAGGCGGGCTGCGGCCCACCAAAACAGTGATGGCTTCATTGGTAAAAAACACAATCGCCAGGGTCGCCAGTACCTGATCCAGATGATCGCGGCTGTACAGGCGCTTCATGATCGAGGTTTCGATCACCAGCCCATAGAGTGCAGAGCCCGTGATGGCTGCCAGACCGGCGAGCCAGAAGGAGTTGGTCGCCATGGCGGTATAGGCGGCGCAGAACGCACCCACCATGTAGAACGCGCCGTGGGCCAGGTTGATCACGCCCATGATGCCGAAGATCAGCGTCAGGCCAGAAGCCAGCAAGAACAGCAACGCGCTGTACTGCAGGCCGTTAAGGATTTGTTCGATCAATAACATGGTGTTTGCCCTGCCAAAAAGCGCCTGCGCGATCAAGCGGCAGGCGCGGAACCGAAACGCTGAATCACATCGCGCATTGCTCGGCGTAGCTGTCCACTTGCGATTTGGCGATGGTCTTGACCGGGACCTCCACCAGCTTTCCGGAGGCATCGGCTTCGACGCGCAGCAAGTACCAGTCGATGATTGAGTGCTGATTTTTGGCGAAGCGGAAATCCCCGCGGATTGAGTCGAATTTGACGTTGCGCATAGCCGTTCGGAATACCTCAGCATCCGAGACCTTGCCGCCTGAGGCCTTGAGTGCCGCGCCTATCAGGCGGGCGGTGTCGTAGGTCTGGGCGGCGTAAACGGTCGGGACGCGGTGGTATTTTTCGGTAAAGGCTTTGACGAAGGCCTGGTTGGCCGGGTTATCCGATTGAGGGTTCCACAAGGTCACAATGCTGGTGCCCTTCGCAACGTCGCCAACGGCCGCAAGCATGCGTTCATCCATGGAGAACACCGGGACTACCATTGGGATAGTCTTGTTGAGGCCCGCGCCACCATATTGCTTGGCGAAGTTGATCCCGGCACCGCCCGGATGGAACTGGAAGATGGCGTCAGGGGCGAGGGAGCGAACCCGGGCCAGCTCAACCGAGAAATCCAGTTGGTTGAGCTTGGTGTAGATCTCGGTGACTTCGCCTTTGAAGGTGCGTTTGAAACCTTCCAGTGCGTCACGGCCGCCTTGGTAGTTAGGGGCCAGGATCACCATTTTTTTGTAGCCCAGTTCGTTGGCTGCGCGGCCGGCCATTTCGTGAGGCAGGTCGTTCTGGTACGAGGCTACAAAATAATTTGGCTTGCACTGGGCGCCAGCCAGGTTAGATGGCGCAGTGTTATTGCTGACGTAAAAGCCTTTCTCCAGAGCTGTGTTTACCATTGCGGCCAAGACGTTTGAGAAAATCACCCCGGTGTACAGCTGAATACCGTCCAGGCTCATACGATCGACAATCTGTTTGGCTTTGGCGGGTTGCAGGCCATCGTCCTCGATCACCATCTGAACAGGCACACCGCCCAGCTTGCCGTCTTCCTGATCAATCGCCAGTTGGAAACCATCGCGTGAGTCTTCACCCAGATAACCTGCAGGCGTCGATAGGGTGGTGATAAAGCCGATGCGCACCGGATCCTGCGCCTGCACGGTGAAAGTGGCAGCCGCGGTGGCCGCAAGCAATGCACGCAATAGTGGTTTTTTCATAATGCCGCCTTGATGAATGTCCGCGTCTGAGCGCGCGTTCGTGAGTGGAGGGCAGTAATTAAAGGGTCGCGCTAATGTTCTGGGCCACACACTGAGCGGAGTCAGGTGTTGCTCTCGGTGAATTTTTCCAGGTACAGGTGAGCGTTATTCAGGTTCTGGGCAGAGAGCCAGGTCTTGATCGACTCGACCATAGGCGGCGGTCCGCACAGGTAAAGGTCAGAGGCTGTGTCGCGCAGTTCGCTCGCATCGAAGTGCTCGGCGATGTAGCCACGCTTGCCGGTCCATTGGGGGTCAGGGTCACTGATCACCGGGCTGAATCGAAAGCCTGGAATGCGCTCGGCATAGGCCGCGATGCGTGCGGTTTCGCACAGGTCTGCCGCGTCGCGCACCCCGTAGTACAGATGTACGGGTTGCCCACAGCCGCCGCGCTCCGCCAGCTCATCGAGCATGCCAAGGAAGGCTGAAAGCCCGGTGCCGCCGGCGACGAAGATCAAGGGTTTGTCCACATGCCTGAGATAGAACGCCCCCAAGGGGGCTTCAAGCATGATTTCGTCGCCAATAACGCAGCGCTCGCGGATGTAATTGCTCATGACGCCATCTGGCAACAAGCGGATCAGAAACTGCAGTTGATTAGTGGTGTTGGGGCGGTTGGCAAATGAATACGAGCGCTTCTGCTGGGTACCGGGCACTTGTAGTCGCGCGTACTGGCCGGGAAGAAAATCCAGCTGCTGGCCGTCAGCACCCGCATCGACATGCAGGATCGCGGTGTTGGGTGAAATCTGTTCCACGGCTCGCACGATGCCTCGAAGCGGAGCGGGGCCGACGGCGTTGCACAGCGTCGATGCGAAGTCGAAGTAGAACGCGGCGTCGGATTTGATACGGGTCTGGCAGGTGAGCATTTTTCGCTGTGCCAGGTCCTGTTCCGACAGGGCTTCCTCATCCACGTAGTCCTGGCTGTATTCCCCTGAATCGCAGCGGCCCTGACAGGTGCCGCACACGCCCTCGCGGCAATCAAGCGGTATGTTGATACCGCTGCGCATCGCTGCATCCAGCAAAATTTCGTTGCCGTTTACCGGGAAGAACAGGGTTTTGCCATCGGCAAAACTGAACGCGACCTTGTGACTCATGGCCATGACTTCCAAAAATCAGAGATGGTAGAAATCGAGCACCGAATTGATGGTGTCGTTGAGCAGCAACACGTGCTTACGGGTGATCTTCCAGCTGTCACCTTCGGGTTTAAGCTGGTAAGTGGCACGCCCGTAAAACTGCTCGGAAGTGGCCTGGCGGTAGAACAATGTTTGCCAGTTGACTTGTACTTGCAGCTGATCGTCGTCGCGCTGTTCGATTCTCACGTTGTTGATCATGTGCAGGGTGCGCGGCATCGGTGTGGCCGAAGCTGCTTTACCGGTGCGCAGGCGGAACACCCGGTCCTCCAGCCCGCCCCGGTTGGCGTAGTAGATCAATGACATCTGACGTTTCGGGTCAGTGGTGTAGACGTGCTCTGAATCCCACTGAGGCAGGTGGAACTCACTGTTCTCGTCGAACAGCTCGATGTAGGCGTCCCAATCCTGGGCATCGCACAGTTCGGATTTGCGGTAGAAAAATTGTTCGATGCGGTATTGCAGTTGCGAATTCATGTTCACACCTCGTGCAGCTTCAGGGATTGTTCTTCAGCGGCCTTGCGGGCCAAGCCTTCCAGCAGAAAACGCTGCCAGTTGCCGTGCTGATTGACGTACAGCCCTTCGTGGGTGAACTCGGTTCCGGTCAATGCCGGTTGGATGCCAATGGCTTCGCTGTTCGGCGTGGCGCCTTTGACCCACTTCTCGTGGCCCCGGGAAATATCGCTCCAACGCTCCAGGCGTGCCTGGAAACCCCGTTGTGCTTCACGGAATTCAACCAGGTCATCGGGCGTGCCGAGACCGGACACATTGAAGAAATCTTCGAACTGGCGTATCCGGTTTTCACGGTCCGCGTCGGACTCGTTCTTGACCCCCAGGCATTGGCTGATCACCTCGGTCTTGTTCCAGGCCACCGGGCGGATGATGCGCAGCTGCGAGCTGATCTGATCGAGGAAAAACAGGCTTGGGTAAATGTTCAGGTTACGCAGGCGGTGCATCATCCACTCAGCCTTAGACTGGCCATGTTCTTCAACCAGGCGCGGCATGATGGTGGCGTAGCCCGAGCGCACGGCAGGGTTGGGCATATCACTGAACAGGACACTGTGGCCGTTGTTGAAAGAGAACCAGCCGTCGTCGGTTTCAGCATCACCGGCGCCCAGCTTGCTGTAGTCCAGGGTGCTGCCACCGCTCAGGCCTTTTTCGGCGTTGACCTGCTGGCGGTGCTGCACGGTGCTGACGTAGTTGTAGTGCACGGTGCTGACGTGGTAACCGTCCAGGCCGTTTTCGTTCTGTAGTTTCCAGTTGCCGTCGTAGGTGTAGGCAGATTTGCCCGACAGTACTTCCAGCTCGCCGTCCGGCGATTGCGCGACCATCATGTCGAAGAACACCTTCGCGTCACCGAGAAACGTTTCCAGGCTATCGGTGCCGTTGACGTCCAGGCTGATGAACACGAATCCTTTGTAGCTTTCGATCCGGGCTTTTTTCAGGCCGCGGGTGGCCTTGTCGAAATCTTCCGGATACTCGCCCGGTGCCTTGACCTTCACCAAGCGGCCGTCGCTTTTGTAGCACCAGGCGTGAAACGGACAGGTGAACGTCGATTGGTTGCCCTTGCCGACTCGGGTCAGGGTGGTGCCGCGATGCTGGCAGGCATTGATCAGTGCGTTCAGCTCGCCGTTGCCGTCGCGGGTAATGATCATTGGCTGGCGACCGGCGCGCATGGTCACAAAGTCATGTTTGTTAGCCAGTTCGCTTTCGTGGCACGCGTAGATCCAGTTTTTTTCGAAGATCAGTTCCATTTCCAGGTCAAACAATTCCGGCTCGGTGAACATGTCCCGGGCAATGCGAAATATGCCTTCTACCGGACGGAAGTCCAGGCAACCTTCAATAAAGTTTTTCCAGTCTTCGATGCTCTTTGCCGTGTGCATAGCTGTTTACCTGTTTGTACCGGGTCAATCCGTGCAGCCATTAAAGGAGTTGTGTCGGCAGGGGTCTATCCGATTAATAGGTGATCACAGTCCATAAAATTGGATAGGGCTGTGCTGGCCGTAAACAAAGGAATGGGTGGCCTATGGCTAGGCAGTGAATAAATCGCTGAAGCTAAGTAAGTGGATACGACTGGCCCATAAACGGGATAGTGCGACCAACATTAATACTGCTTAATCAGTCGCGCACGATTTACCGGAGCCTGTGCCGGGGCTGAAGAACGACTCGGTTAACAATAAGAAAGTGTCGTGCCATTCATATTAATAAAGAAACAACTGCCATCACTTGGAGTGATCGTTTGGTCACACCGCTTATTAATGTGCCCACACATTAAAAATGAGGGATATGTCATGTTTCAATCGAGTACTCAAACGGGTTGGGTTGCACGTACCGTTCAAGCCGCCGGGCTGACCGGAATGCTTGCACCCATGCTGGCTCAAGCTGATTTTGTCGACGACAGCCACCTGTCTCTCGGCCTGCGCAACTTCTACATTGATCGCGATTACAAAGAAAACAACCCGGCTCATTCCCGGGTCGGCAGCTGGACACAGGGGTTTGACCTGCGATTCATCTCCGGTTATACGGACACTCCTGTGCAGTTTGGTCTGGATGCCTCGACGCAGTATGCCTATCGCCTCGATGGCGGCGGCGGGCGGGGGCCAGACAGCATCATCCCTTATGACGACAGCAAGCATCAGCAAGCCAAGGATTACGGACGCGGTGGCTTCACCGCGAAAATGCGCTATTCGAAAACCGAGCTGAAATTCGGTGAGCATCGCCCAACCTTGCCCGTGGCCTTCAATGACGACTCGCGGCAGTTGGTGACCACCTATTTCGGCACGCTGATCGAATCCAAAGAGATCGACAAACTGACCCTCACCGGTGGTCGCTTCACTGAGATCAGCAGTCGCGAATCCTCTAACAGCGAGAAAATGTATCTGTTTAACGGCCCTGATGTGAAGCGCCGCAGCGACGGGCTGAATTTCGGCGGTGCGACTTATGCCTTTACGCCGACGCTGTCGGCAACCTATTTCTATGGCCAACTGGAAGACATCTACCAGCAGCATTACTTCGGGGCGACTCATCTGGCTGATCTGGGCAATGGTTATGGCCTGAAGACCGATCTGCGCTACTTCAACAACAGTGAAGACGGCGATGCGCTCTACGGCAACATCGATAACCGATCCTACGGGGCCATGAGCACCCTGAAAAAGGGCGGACATGCGTTCGGTCTCGGCTATCAGCGCATGTTGGGCGACAGCACCTTTCCGACCCTCAACGGCTACGTACCACAGCCGTATCTGGTGAACTGGTCGGGTATCGCCTTTATCAAGCCCAACGAAAAATCCTGGCAGGCGCGCTACGACTATGACTTCGCAGCATTGGGCATTCCGGGCCTGAAATTGATGACGCGGGTGCTCAAAGGTACCGGCGTGAACCGAGGTGGCGACTTGAGCGACAGCGCTGAGATCGAGCGTAACCTGTATGTGTCTTACGTCGTGCAGAGCGGGCCATTAAAGAATCTGGGTGTGGAATTTCGCAACATCAACGCCAAGTTCAGCCATGCCAATGACTATGACGAAAACCGCCTGATCACAACCTATACCTGGAAATTCTGGTAACCCGTCAACTGGGGTAACACTGCCCGGTGATTTGCTGGGCAGCGAATACCCACACTCTCAAAACGTGCCGAAAGTGACGCCTGCCAATCGTGCCCGGCAGGCGTTAACGCACTCTTTTGCAGCGATATCCCGCCTATTTACGGGATCAAGCCAGTACCTTTCATACCGCCAAGCCGTCTGGTTTGTCCCTGAGCAGCGCACGCTATCCACTTAGTTGGCGAATCTTATCCGTATGTTGCGAACAGGCCAAAATGCTGGTTGCGCGGCATGAACATTGCTCCTCCAACACCAGCGCGCCGATAGAGCTCGCCGTCAAAATTGCCGTGGGTGCCCAGTGATGAGTATGAATTCGGATATACCTTTTCGAGACATTCGTATCGAGCGCTACGACCTGGATGGAGCGCGAAACTGGATGGCGAGTATTTGCGGGCCGCACCGCCTGCAAACCAGTACGCCGAGCCGTATCCAGTTCCTTCACAGCGGTAACGTGCTCAAGTCCATGTCAACCACGCTGGGCGTCATCGAGTATGGGACTGACGTCACGATCGGTATCGAGGATGTCGAGCGCCTGAACTGCTACAGCCTGAGCCTGCCTCTGAGTGGTGAGCAGGAACTGCGCAAAGAGGGGCGCCTGCTAGGTTCCAATCAGGACACAGGGCTGATTATTTCGCCCCACGACAGTCAGGAACTGACCATCGGTGGCGACTGCCGCAAAGTGCAGGTAGCCATCACCCGTGCCGCGATGCGCAAGACTCTTGAGGACATGTTGCAGCGGCCCCTGGATACCCCGCTTTGCTTCGAGCCGGTGATGGACGCTGTCAATGGTGCGTCGGCCTCCTGGTGGCGCATGGCGCGTTACTTTATCGGCGAGCTGGACCGCAGCCGCGAGCTCTACGACCAGACTTTCTTCACTCGGGATATTGAAAGCTCGTTGATCAAGGGGCTTATCTTTGCCCAGCCCAACAACTATTCCGATGAGTTGCGCGAGGTGCTGGGAGTCAGGCTGCCTCACTACTTGATCCGCGCCAAACAGTACATCCACGACAACGCTCGTGAAGTGCTGCACTTGGAGGATATCGAAGCGGCGGCCGGCGTCTCGCGCTTCAAACTGTTCGAAGGTTTCAAGAAGTACTTCGCCATGTCACCCATGGCCTATCTGAAAAAACATCGCCTGGGAGCGGTGCGCCAGGAAATCCTTGAAGACAACTCGGCCCGTAATATTTCAGTGATTGCCATGGGCTGGGGCTTCACCCACTTGGGACGCTTTTCCACTGAATACCGCAAGCTGTTCGACGAAACCCCAACGGCGACGTTACAGCGCAACGAAGCCCGCCGCTCCCGGTCGTTCTGAATATGGCCTCGATGATGCCTGTAACGGTAGCCCCGTCAGGCTCCGGGCTGGACCTTTCCGGGTTGTGTCGCACTCCGGTGTTCACCAGCCACTCGTGTCAGGAAAGTCAGCGTCTGCTGGCCCGTGAACTGGTCGAGCATGACTTAAGCTGGCGCAGCGGCCCCGTCGATACCGCACTGTTTCGAGCTGAAGCCGGCGGCTGCCAATTGTTTGTGCTGCGCTACGGCGCGGAAGTCGAAATCTGCCCGCGTCCGTTTACCGATTTTGTCCTGATGCAAATGCCGTTGCGCGGTGCGGCGAGTATTGAGTGTGATGGTCTGGCGCTTGAACTGGGGGTCGGGCAAGTCGCCGTGCTCGCACCCGATCGACAGGCGCGCCTGGTCTGGCATAACGGCTGCGAGCAACTGATGATCAAAGTCCCGCGTTGGCTTCTGGGGCAGATTCAGCGACGTCTGGTTGAGGAGGGTGGTCTATCGCCGGGCTTTGCCTTGCCCTCGATTTTCCGGCTTGATCAAGGTCAGGCGTGTATTTGGTTGCGTCTGGTCGCAGATTTACTTGAGCAGCTTTCCAGCGATGCCAGGCCTGTTCATCCGCACTGGTCACGGCATCTGCAGGAAAGCCTGCCATTGTTCCTTCTCACCCATGCGCCGCAGAGGGATGCTGGGCCGAGGGTTTTACCGGCTTCAGTTGCGCAACGTCAGGGCCGGCGCCAAGTGGATAAAATCGAAGCTTTCATGCGCAGCCGTTTGAGCGACAACCTGACACTGGCCGAATTGGCCAGCGCAGGCGGAACGAGCATTCGCACTCTCAATACACTGTGTCAGCGCTGGTATGGGCAAACCCCCATGGAGCGCCTGCGTAATCTGCGTCTGGAGTCAGCGCGCGAGTGCCTGCTGCGCCGCAGGGATCTGAGCGTCACCCAAGTAGCGCTGGAGCATGGGTTTAGCCATCTGGGCAGATTTGCCAGCTACTATCGCGAGCGTTTCGGCGAGTTGCCCAAGCAGACCGGATGCTCGACGGCTTGAAGTCAACTCCCCTGCGAGGGAGGCGAGCTTGCCCGCGAAGCAGCCTGACGCGGTGTATCTGTTTCAACGCGTCGGCTGATTTGCGGGCAAGCGTTGCCGGCGTGCTTACTACCTGGTGCTGTCCGTCCACTTCCCCATCAAGGTGTTGGAGGGCAGGCTCTCATCGAGCAGCTTGCGCGCTGTTTCCGCGCCAGCCACTGGCAGGCCGGTCGGGTCCAACAGGCCGATCTGGACCAGTACGCTGGCCTGATCCCAGTAGATGTGTTCATGGCACAACTTATCGCCACGGAACTTGATCACGCCCAGCATCGGGATCTCAACGTATTTATCAGTCGGCGCGACGTTGGGTAGCATCCAGTCGATTTCGCTGGTGTGGGTGAAGCACATCACGAATTCGTCGACTATTTGCGAAGCGCCTACAGTGCGGGAGATCGGCACCAGTTTCATGTCCGGCGGATTACCGTGAACAAAGTGATGTTGGTAAAAACGGCTCAGCTCCCGGTAGCCGACGCCGCCAGTCATGGTCGGGATGTGGTTGACGTAAGGTTCGGCGACCATGGTTGCCATGGTGGCGGGTACATCGCGAGTGCCGAACTCGTACTCGATGTGTTTTTCCCACAGCTCGGACAGATTGAAGTGCGGGCCGATTTCCTGTTTGAGCGCGGCAATGCTGCGTTCATGGGCCATCAGCGCCGCAGGCTTGTCATAGTGCATGCCGCCCAATCGTGCGAACGCATGATCAACGCCCGGATAGACGTAGATTTCCGTTTTGGGTACTGAACTCAAGCGCGCTGCGATCAGTTCTCTGGCAGTCGCATCGCAATAACCATCATCTCCAGCGAACTGCAGGACCAGACGGCCCTTGATATGCTCGGCCTCGTCGAGCAGATGTTCGATACCCATGCCGTAGTAACCCACCGAGCAGGCGACCTGTGTGCGGGTCGCGGTCAGGTAGGCCAGTTTGCCACCCATGCAAAAGCCGACAAACCCCAGTCCCTTAGAGTTCACTGCAGGCAAGCCGCGCAAGGTGTCGAAGCTGGCGTCGATGTCGTCGATGGCCTTATCAATATCA
The DNA here is from genome assembly GCF_000737245.1 of Pseudomonas syringae. Taxonomy (GTDB): domain Bacteria; phylum Pseudomonadota; class Gammaproteobacteria; order Pseudomonadales; family Pseudomonadaceae; genus Aquipseudomonas; species Aquipseudomonas syringae_J. The sequence goes on from NZ_JPQU01000035.1 coordinate 46,026, forward strand.
ATGCGCTGAAACAGCTCAATCGCCTGGGCAAAATCAGCTTCGGTATAGCCCAGTTCGATACCCGGTTGCAGGCGCCAGAACAAGTCGGGGACCAGGGCGACGTAACCTTCTTCGGCATAGAAATCGGCAACCTGACGCATGTTGGCGTTGATGCCGAATATTTCCTGGCCTATCACTACGCCAGGCCCGGAACCACTGGCCGGTACTGCCAGGTAGCCTTTGAAACTGCCGCTACCATCTCTGGCTTGAATATCGATCATGCTGCCCATGCTTTCTCCTCGGTTTCAGGTAAAGGGTTGAAGCTTGAAAGGTCATTTCTTGCAGTCTTATGTGCCCGACGCTCAAGCCTGATCGCGCAAGCGTTCGAACCAGACCCGAGGCGAAACGCCCTGATCCGGCCCGAGAATCGAAAAACCGCCATCCACCGGGATATCCACACCGGTGATCCATGACGCACCCTGGCTGCACATGAACGCCACCACGTTGCCGACTTCTTCGCCGCGCCCTACGCGACCAAGAGGGTGAAAAGCTGCGCCGACCTTGTCAGCCACCGCCTGATCACCGCCGCTCAGGCTCGATACGCTAGGCGACCAGGTCCATGCCGGTGACACACTGAGCACCCGTATGCCCTCTGGCGCCAATGTCACTGCCAGGTTGCGGGTGAGCTGCAATAACCCTGCCTTGGATGCCGGGTACAGCGCTCGACCTGCAGCACCGAACTTGCCGCCGGTACTGCCGATGTTGATTACGGTGCTGCCAGAGCCCATATGCGCAGTCGCTTTCTGGGTAAATATCGCCGCTGAAACAAGATTGACGTTCAGGGTCTGCATCCACTGCGCGCGGTCTGACTGTAGCCCTTGATCCTGATAAATGCAGGCGTTGTTAACCAGAATGTCCAGCCGACCGAACTCCGCCAGAGTGATTGCGATGCAGCGTTCGATATCTTCGTCCAGCTCGACATCGCAGGCGCTGAACCGGCAATGCTCGCCCAGCTCCAGAGCCAGATCTGTACCGGCCTGTAGGTTGCGACCCACGAGCATGACCCTAGCACCCGCCAGCAATAATTGACGGGCGATATCGGTGCCCAGACCTTGGGTGCTGCCGGTCACGACAGCGACCTTGCCGAGTAAATCAGGTGGCGTTAAACCGTTCATGGACGTTGCTCCAGAGCAATATTGACCTCTTTTATTTCGGCAATGAGCCGCATGCTGTCCAGTGCCGCCAAGTGGCTTGCGGGACTGGCTGAGGCGCAGGCGTCGGCCAGTACCGTGACGTCGAAACCGCAGTCCACTGCGTGGCGAACCGTACTCTCCACTACCGAGTGGGTGGCGACTCCCGCCACCCACAATTGCCGGGTTTGGAGTTGGCGCAAGAGGGTGTCCAGCGACGTCCCATAGAACGCATTGATCCGCAGGTGGCTGACGATAAACTCGCGATCAGTGTCCTGTGGCTGCAACGCGTCGTGGAATTGCGCGCCCCATGATCCGTCCCGCACTGCGCCACTGGTGGCAACGGCGCGCAGAATCGGGGCGTTCTGGATCAGGTCGGCATAATCAGCACGATAGGCGACCCTCACATGAATGATCGGCCAACCCCGGCTGCGCGCTGCGGCCAGCAGTCGTTTAGCGGCGGCCATCAGGGAGTCTCGCGCCGGATCCTCGGCGCTGAGTCCCACTCGGATCCTGCCATCTGGGTGCAACACGTCGTTTTGATAGTGCAGCGCAAGCACCGTTGGTCCGTCCATCAAACGAACACCTCAAGGTTGGCGAAGACGTCATTGCAGTTAATCAGATCGACGCGCTTGAGCTGGATTTTCCAGCTGCCGTCGTCCTGAGTCGCGAGCTTGTAGGTGTAGCGCCCCGCCAACTGGCGTTGTTCCAGCCGCCACTCGCTGACCTGGAAGGTTGCGCTGATCACCAGCAAACCCTGCGGGTCGAGCCCTTCAATCATCACGTTGCCAACTAGATGCGCGGTGCGTGTGACGGGCTGTTGCGACCAGTTGCGCACGTTCTCTACCCGCCGTATGCGTACTTCGCGCAGCATCCGGTTTTCCCAAAACAGCGAGATGTGCTCGAACGGATTGTCCTGTCCGTGCTGGTGCGGCACCCAGTACATGCCCGTGTCAGTGAATAACTGGTCCCATTCCCAGAAGCGACGTTCGTCCAGCAGCCGCGCTTCGCGATAGATGAATTGTTCAAGTTCGCGCAGGGTTTCGGTCGGTACGTTGGCGGGCGTCAAATCACGAGTTGATACGTCGATCCGTTGATCAAGCAGCATGGGTGCTCTCCTTGGCAATCAGGGTGGCGGTCATGTAGTGCTTCCACGCGGCAAATTGATTGCGCATCGGTAACTCACTGGTGCCATTGGTCGAGACTGCGCCATCTTCCATTAGCTGATCGGTGCCGGCGTAGCGGTGCATGCTGACCCACTCGCCGCCCCGGGTCTGATTACCTTCCTGGCATCGGGCATAGACTTCAACGTCATCGGGCATCACGTTGGAGGACGGTGAGTTGATCACGTTGGCGTAGGTCAGCGCCCGATCAAACACGGCCTGCGGCGCACCTTTGCAGCGGAAGGTCTGGATCTCCACCATGGTCTTGTCCACCGCAATCGGGCGGATCACCCGGAACTGCATGAACACGGTATGTGGCGAGCCGCTGCCATAGATAACCGTGTTGTGGCGGTTCATGCCCAGAATGCTGCGTGCACGATCCTTGCCATAGGCCTGGCTGAGACAGTCGAAGTGCGCTTTGGAGACCTCATCGCGCTCGGCGGCAGCCGGATCAAAGATCGCCTCCATGTAGCCGTGACCGTTGTGGTAGGCGCGCAATTCAAGCTTTTCCCAGAAGTCATAAGGCTCGCCGTTGCCGTCCATGATCAGTAATTCAAAGGGCATTTCACCAATGGCCTCAGCTTCGCCACGCGCAGCGTCCACCGAAGACTCGTGGGTCACTCGGGCGTGCATGGTGTCGTGCAGGTTCTCGTAGAAGACCTTCCAGTTCGAGCGCTGCATCACTCGGAAAATGCCACCCGCTACTTCTACCTCTCCAACCGGTGAGCGATCGCACAGGTTATCGATGGAGGTGATCACGCCGCCCAGGAAAGTCTTCAGGTCCGGGCCGTAGTCGGCCTGGCTGGCGAATACGAAACCGCGATAGGTCTCGAACCTGGCCAGGCTGACCATGGAGAAATCGGGATGGGCGGGGTTGAAGCATGTGCCCTCAAAGCCGTTTTTAAGCGGCGCGGACAGGTGCTGGCCGTCCAGCTTGAAGGTCCAGGCATGGTACGGGCAGCGGAAGAACTTGCCGACGTTGCCGTCACCGTCAGCCACCAGCTTGGCGCCTTTGTGCGGGCAGCGGTTGTACAGCACATTGACTTTCTTGTCGGCGCCGCGCACCAGGATCACGTCCTGATCACCAATGCGGGTGGTGTGGTAGTCGCCAACGTTCTTCACCTGGCTCTCATGGCCTGCATAGATCCAGGCCTGACCGTAGATGCGCTCCATTTCCAGCTGGAAAAGCTGCGGGTCGGTGTAAACACTTTTGTGCACGCTGTCGTCGCGAATCAACGCGGCAATCTGTTGGTTATCAGGTACTGAGTGAGCAGAATCCATGGGTTCTCCTTGGGTGTTTGCCATTACAAATCCAACACCAGACGTGGGCTGTTGGCACGCGATACGCAGGTGCAAAAACTTCCCGAGGCGCGATCACGCTCGGACAGACAGATGTCTTGGTGTTTGGGGTCGCCTTCCAGGACCTGGGTGACGCAAACGCCGCAGTCACCCCGTCGGCAATCGAACATCGGGTCCAGACCGGCCTCGATCATTGCCTCCAGCACGCTCATGCCGCACGGGACTTGCAGGGTCACGCCACTGGCACGCAGCTCGACTTCGAAGCTGGCTTCTGCGTCGCCGGCCAGCGTGCCGATAAATAGCTCGCTGTGCAGTTGGTGTTCGGCCCAGCCCATTTCGCGAGCTTTACCCAGCACGCTATCGAGCATCGAGCGAGGCCCGCAGACATACAGATGGGTACCCGGATGGGGTGTGGCGAGGATCGTGGGTAGCGGCATGCGGCGCTGCAAATCGCCACCGCTGATCCAGCACTGGGCATTGCTCAACGCCAGGACTTCCTGGAAATAGGCCATGCGCGTTGCGTCACGGCCAGCGTAATGCAGGGTGAACGGCGAACCTTGAGCCAGCAACGCCCGAGCCATGCCAAGCATTGGCGTGATGCCGATCCCGCCTGCAATCAGGCGATAGTCCTGAGCGATTTGTTCAAGCGGGAAGTGGTTGTTTGGCCCACGGACTTGCAGCACGTCGCCGGCGACCAGACCATGCACCCAGCGCGAACCGCCACTGCTTTGCTCTTCCAGTTGCACGGCGATTTCGTAATGCGCACTGTCGGTCAGGTTGACCAACGAGTAGGCGCGCCACTGCTCACGCTCGCCAGGGACCCGCAGCTCAATATGCGCGCCGGGAGTGAAGCTCGGCAGCGGCAGATCCGAGGTGGGCACCAGCAACAATCGACGGATATGCGGGGTGAGCGCGTCGATCTGTTCGACACGCAAAGACAGACTGGGCATGCACGATTCCTGAACGGGGCGAAGTCGCCTTCGCCGTTGAAGTCGTGCTCACTGTAGGGGGACGGTCAGAGGGTAAAAAAGCCTCAACAAGCAAAGCACTATCCGTATCTTGCGAATCGCTCTGCGTGGCTGCCGGATTTATCCAGTAACTGCAGCAATGCCTTGATTTGCACGCCGTCCGCGCAGGCCAGGTCGTCTAGTAACGAGAAGTGATCCGCGCCAGGCACCGGGCAATACACCGCCCGATCACCGACGTCCGTGCAGGCCTGGGCGTACTCGTGGGACTGACGCACAAGTTCGGGCAACTCATCACCGCCCACTGTAATCAGCTGCGGCGTGCCAGTGCGAATATGCCGTTGCGGGCTATAACTGTTCACTTCCTCGGCGCTCAGTTGCAGCTTCTCGTTGAGCCAGCAGAGGCTGATGGGTTCCAGATCCATCAAGCCGCTAATGGGTAAAGAGTGAGTGATGAGCGGGTGGTGACGATGCTGCGCGGTCAGTTGTCCTCCAGCAGAATGACCGCTGAGGATCACCGGGCCTGCGCCGATGTTCAGGATCTGACGCTGTTCGGCGAGGTGATCAAGCAGCGCGCCGATCTCGTCGACGATACGGGTCATGCTGGCCTCCGGCGCGAGTGTGTACTCCGCCAGCACCACGTTGAACCCAGCCGCCAGTGGTCCGGCCGCAATGAACGCGAAATCCTCTTTAGTGCCGTTCTGCCAGTAACCGCCATGAATAAAAATCAGCGTGGGTGCATCCGAGGGGGCCGGGCTGAAGCAGTCAAAGCGTTGTCGCGGTTCGGGGCCATAAGCCAGCCCACGCTGGCAGGGATTCGTTGCATAAAGCGTCGCGCTAAGGGCCTGGAATCTGGCCATGATGCCGGGGAAGTCGCTGACAGCCTGCACATTGTTGTAGGCGCGGTCCAGTGTTGGGCGGTCCATGCCGCGAAAGAGATCACTCATCGGAAGCAGCCTTATTAAGGGACATAAATGGTCTGCGTCTTCAGGTTTGAAGACGCATCGGGCCACCTTAATCGTCAGGGTGTTGCGAAAATAGCCAGATTTTGCGCGATTAAGCGGTCGCGGTTTTGCCTCCCGCCCCAGGCCGCAACACCAACCACAACGCCACCGCAATCAGCACGCCCCCATAGACGTGCGCCATCGACAGCGGTTCGTCCAGAAACAAAGCTCCCCACAGCACACCGAACGGCGGGATCATGAAGGTCACGGTCATGGAACTGAGCGGGCCAATGCTGGTGAGCAGGCGGAAATACAGGATGTAGGCGAACGCCGTACACACCAGCCCCAGGCCCAGTAGCGACAGCCAGACGCTGACGCCGCCCCAACTGGCCGGCGGGTCAGTCAGCACCCGATAACCGAAAAATGGCAGCAACAGCAATGTTGCACCCAGCATGCTGCCCAGCGCCGAAAGACGACTGTCGAGCCCGCCTTCCTGGTCCAGCCAGCGGCGGGCGAGGTAACCCGCGAAACCATAGCAGGCAGTTGCAAGCAGGCAGGACAGGGCACCGATCAAAAGCTCGATATTGAAAGCCACAGGTCCGGCACGGGTCAGGATGCCGACGCCGAACAGGCCCAGAAATACCCCGGTGACTTTTGTCGCCGTGAGTTTTTCACTGAAGAACAATCCGCCGATCAGAACGCCCATCAAAGGGGTCATGGCATTGAAGATCGAGGAATAACCCGCTGGCAGGATCTGGGCGGCGACCGAATAAAGGGTCGCGGGCAGCCCCGAATTGATCATGCCCAATAGCATGCAAGTCTTGAGCTTGCCGCGAAAATTCCAGTCGATGCGCATCAACGCCAGAATGACCAGCAGGCCGACGGCCGCGATGGAGACCCGGAAAAACGCGGTGGGAATGGCGCCAAGCACTGGCGCGATAATGCGCATGAACAAAAAACTCGCGCCCCAGATGGCTGCGAGTAAAAACAGACGCATGATGTCGACGGGTTGCATGACGGTCCTTCCTTGGCACAAGGGCGGGAGTTTTACCGGGGAATGGAGAGGGTTGCAATATTTTGTAATGTTGTCGAGAGGCTTGCCCATGGCGCAACTCACCCATTTAAAGCCGCTCGAAGTTGTACGATCTCTATGGCAGCGTATACAAATTTTAACGATTAAAAAGTATAAGTTCCTGGCCAACTTCGGGGGATTGATAATAAATGCCGCGGCATTGGAACATCCGTTTTATTATCCTGCTCCCGTTCATCAAATACTTGTTCATGAATTGTCAGGCCCTGCCGACACACCGGTAATGGTTGCCTTGGGGCCAGCAAATGTCCATGAGTGACTGAGTACCAACGCCAGATTTTTGGCTGGATCAAAAGCTGGAAGCCTGTGTAAACGTGGCTTGCAGGCGGCTGTCAGGCTTGGCGGCTGTCGCCGGACGTAGAGAAATATTCCCTGCCATTGCGGTCCTTTGTGGATGCATGTCGCTGTTCAAGATAATTAACAAGTGCGCAAAAATTACGTGTCTTTGTTTGAAAAGGAAGTGTCGTCATGACTCTGAAGTTCCGTCATAAAATTCTGCTGGCCGCCTCGATTATTGTCGTGTTGGCATTTGCATTATTCACCCTGTACAACGATTACCTGCAGCGTACGACCCTCACTAAGAGTCTTGAGGATTCCGTCACTCAGTCGGGCAAGCTGACTGCTACCGGTATCCAGAGCTGGCTGAGCGGGCGCATTCTTCTACTGGATAACCTGGCTCAGGACGTTGCCTTCCAGGGCACCAAGACGGATCTGGGCGGGCTGGTTTCCCAACCCTCACTGACTTCCACCTTTCAGTTCACCTACATCGGTGATTCCGACGGCGCATTCACGCAGAGGCCCAATGTCGAGATGCCGGCCGGCTACGACCCGCGCAAGCGTCCTTGGTACACCTCGACCGTCGCGGCTGATAAAACCATCCTCAGCGCGCCTTACCTGGCCTCGGTAGGCGGCCTGGTGGTTACGGTTGCGAGCCCGATCAAGGTCAACGGCAAGGTGACGGGAGTGGCGGGCGGTGACTTGAGCCTCGATACCCTGGTGACTATCGTCAACTCAGTGGATTTCGGCGGGCTGGGTCATGCTTTCCTGGTCAGTGGCGACGGGCAGGTCATCGTCAGCCCGGACAAAGATCAGGTCATGAAAAACCTCAAGGAGATTTACTCGGGCCAGACCCTGACCCTGGACAAAACCTTGCGCGAGGTCACCCTGAACGGTCAGCAGCGCCTGTTGTCCTTCACCCCGATCAACGGCTTGCCGGGTGCTGACTGGTACATCGGCCTGTCCATCGACAGAGACAAGGCCTACGCGCCGCTGGCTGAATTCCGCACTTCGGCATTGATTGCCATGCTGGTGGCGGTACTGGTCATCGCTCTGTTGCTCAGCCTGTTGATCAGCGCGCTGATGCGTCCGTTGACCACCATGGGCCGTGCGATGCAGGACATCGCTCAAGGCGAGGGGGACTTGACTCGCCGCCTGACTATTCAGGGTAAAGATGAGTTCGCCGAGCTCGGCAGTTCGTTCAACCAGTTTGTCGAGCGCGTGCATGCCTCTATCAAGGAAGTGTCGTCGGCCACCTTGCTGGTGCATGACCTGTCCCAACGAGTGGAGGAGTCTTCCAACTCGTCGCTGCTGGGTTTCGACGAGCAAAGCGCCCGCACCAACAGTGTCGCAGCCGCGATCAACGAACTTGGGGCCGCTACCCAGGAGATCGCCCGCAACGCGTCGGATGCCTCGAGCCAGGCCAGCAAGGCCCGGGAGCAGGCCGATGACAGCCGGGCAGTGGTGGAAAAAACCATTCAATCCATGAGCAGCCTGTCGACCAAGATCAGTGATTCCTGCAAGCAGATCGAGACGCTCAACACCAGCACCGAAAACATCGGGCAAATCCTCGACGTGATCAAAGGCATTTCCCAGCAAACCAACCTGTTGGCGCTTAATGCCGCCATCGAGGCCGCACGGGCGGGCGAAGCTGGACGTGGTTTTGCGGTGGTAGCCGATGAGGTGCGCAACCTGGCGCATCGCACCCAGGAGTCTGCCGATCAGGTCCACACCATGATCGTCGCCTTGCAACTGGGTTCTCATGAAGCGGTCGACAACATGAACGAAAGCCAGGCCCGCAGCCTGGACAGTGTGGAAGTTGCCAATCAGGCCGGCAGTCGGCTGGTCAGCGTTACCCAGCGCATTGGCGAGATCGACGGCATGAACCAGTCGGTGGCTGCGGCCACGGAAGAGCAAACCGCCGTGGTGGAAACCCTCAATGTCGATATCAACCAGATCAACATGCTCAACCAGCAGGGTGTGGCCAACCTCAACGAAACCTTGACCGACTGCGCCGCACTGTCGCAACAGGCCGGTCGGCTCAAGCATCTGGTGGAGAGCTTCAAGATCTGAACCGTAGTTCCGGGCCTGAGTAACCCCGGACTTATGGAAGCAATCGGAGATTAAGACGGCCGCGAATGCGGCCATTACACAGACTCTGTGGGAGCAAGCTTGCTTGCGAATAGGCCGGTACATCCACAGCTAATGTTGTGAGTGTACGATTGCCTTCGCGAGCAAGCTCGCTCCCACTGAAGGGGAGCAGCATCAGCCGTACCACAATGACACACCGCCATCGCGGGCCTCGAAACCTCGTTGGGCTCCTACGGGGCCAGTCTGTTCAGCCACCCCTGCTAAGCTGCCAATACCCGCACTTTCAGAGGTTTTCCCCATGCCAAGCCCACCGTTGGCCGCCTCCATTGCCGCCACGATCCTCGCGGGCTTCGACGCTTATCGTGACCGGTTTCGACAAATCGCCGACGGTGCCCAGGCGCGCTTTGAACAGGCGCTGTGGCAAGAGGCACAGCAGGCTTCGGCCGCGCGGATCAATCTGTATGAAGAAAGGGTCAACCAGACCGGCGCCGCCTTGCGGCTGGCGTTCGACGCTGCACAGCTGCTGGATGTGAGCGCTTGGCCGCAAGTCAAAAGCGCCTACATCGAACTGATTGATGTGCGGCTGGATGATGAGCTGGCGGAAACCTGGTTCAACTCGATTTTCTGCGGACTGTTCAGTCATGACCTGATCAGCGACGGCTGCATGTTTATCCACACCACGCGCCCTTCGATGCGCCCCCACGAACGTGTCGCTCAAACCCGCCGCTATCAGACTGCCAATGACATCCCCGGCATGTTGCGGCAGATATTCAACGACTACCGTTTCGCCGTGCCCTACGCGGATCTCACCTCAGACCTGCGATCCCTGGAGTCCAGCCTGCGCGAGAGCCTGCCGGATTGGGTCTGCAAGGATCCGGCCTTGGTCGCCGAGTTGTTCGCTTCGGTGCTGTATCGCAACAAAGGGGCTTATCTGGTCGGACGGATCTTCACCCAGGATGAGCAATGGCCGCTGGTGATTGCCCTGCTGCATCCCGACAGCGGCGGGATTCGCATTGATGCGCTGATTACCGATGAGGCCGAGGTGTCGATCATCTTCTCCTTCACCCGTTCGTATTTCATGGTGGACGTGCCGGTGCCGGCAGAGTTTGTCGGCTTCCTTCAGCGCATTCTGCCGGGCAAACACATCGCGGAGCTGTACACCTCGATTGGCTTCTATAAGCATGGCAAGTCCGAGTTTTATCGCGCCCTGATCAACCACCTGGCCAGCACCGACGACCGTTTTATCATGGCCCCCGGCGTGCGCGGCATGGTGATGAGCGTGTTTACGCTGCCGGGTTTCAACACCGTATTCAAAATCATCAAGGACCGTTTTTCACCGTCCAAGAACGTTGACCGCGCCACCGTGATCGAAAAATACCGGCTGGTGAAAAGCGTCGATCGGGTAGGGCGCATGGCCGATACCCAGGAGTTCGCCGATTTTCGTTTTCCCCTGAGCAAGTTCGAGCCGGAGTGCCTGAACGAACTGTTGCAAGTAGCGGCGTCGACAGTACAAGTGGAAGGCGACACTGTATTGATCCGCCATTGCTGGACTGAACGACGCATGACGCCGTTGAACCTGTATCTGGAAAACGCCAGCGCCGCTCAGGTTCGCGAGGCCCTTGAAGACTATGGTCTGGCGATCAAACAACTGGCAGCGGCGAATATCTTCCCTGGTGACATGCTGCTCAAGAACTTCGGCGTCACCCGTCACGGCCGCGTGGTGTTCTACGACTACGACGAAATCTGCTTCCTCACCGAAGCCAACTTCCGCCGCATCCCGACCCCGCGCACCCCGGAAGACGAAATGGCCTCGGAGCCCTGGTATTCCATCGGCCCGCTGGACGTGTTCCCCGAAGAGTTTCCGCCTTTCCTGTTCGCCGACATGACCCAGCGCCGACTGTTCAACTCCCTGCATGGCGAGTTGTACGACGCCGATTACTGGAAAAGCCTTCAACAGGCGATCAGGCAGGGCAAGGTGATTGACGTGTTCCCGTATCGGCGCAAGGGGCGGATGGATCAGATGCTGACTTGATGGGACAAGCACCGCTCCCATATCAGATCGCGATTGTCTGTTGGAGCGAGGCTTGCCCGCGAAGAACGATAACGCGGCATGCCTGATACACCGCAGCGGCTGATTGGGAGGCAAGCACCGCTCCAACAGGAATTATTGCCAATCACAACCATCCCGTCCGACAACCCTTTGATTTTCAACCCCAATACACGACAATCGCGCCCCTCTTTTTCTGAGGGGACGCGAAACTGCCCGTTTATCTGCCGCGTCCCTGCCATGTTGTATTAACCGGCACGGAGATTCGACCGGATGAATGATCAGGCCAATAGCGTCGAGCAACGATTCGACGCAGCCGTCACACCTATCGCGGCATGGAGTCGTCACGACACCACCTGGATGCTCGGCTTGTTTGGTACCGCCATCGGCGCCGGCACTCTGTTTTTGCCTATCAACGCAGGCATTGGTGGTTTCTGGCCCTTGCTGGCCCTGGCGTTGCTGGCGTTCCCGATGACCTACTACGCCCATCGGGCCCTGACCCGTTTTGTATTGTCCGGGCGTGAGGGTGCGGACATTACCGAGGTGGTGGAGCAGCATTTCGGCAAAGGCGCCGGGACGATGATCACCTTGCTGTATTTCTTCGCCATCTTCCCCATTCTGCTGATCTACAGCGTGGCGCTGACCAACACCGTGGGCAGCTTTCTAGAGCACCAACTGCACATCCAGCCGCCGCCCCGAGCCTTGCTGGCGTTCGTGTTGATCCTTGGTCTGCTGGCGGTGGTGCGTTGCGGCGAGCGGTTTATCGTCAAGGCCATGAGCCTGATGGTCTACCCGTTCATCGTTGCTCTGCTGTTCCTCGCGGTATTCCTTGTTCCGCACTGGAATGGCGGCATCCTGAGCACCGCTACGACGCTGCCAGCGCCATCGGCTTTCCTGCATACCTTCTGGCTGGCGATTCCGGTGATGGTGTTCTCCTTCAATCACTCGCCGATCATCTCGGCCTTCGCCGTCGACCAGAAGCGCGTGTATGGAGATCAGGCCGAAGGCCGCAGCGCGCAGATCCTCGCCCGTGCCCACGGTCTGATGGTGGTGCTGGTGCTGTTCTTCGTGTTCAGTTGCGTGCTGACCCTGTCGCCAGCACAACTGGCCGAAGCCAAGGCGCAGAACATCTCGATCCTGTCGTACCTGGCCAACCACTTCAGCAATCCGACCATCGCCTTTGTTGCGCCACTGATTGCCTTTGTGGCGATTGCCAAATCGTTTCTCGGCCATTACATCGGCGCCAGTGAAGGCCTCAAAGGACTGGTGGCCAAGACCGGTGCGCGTCCCGCTCCGAAATTGCTGGATCGTCTGACCGCTGCCTTGATGCTGGTGGTGTGCTGGGCCGTGGCAACGCTTAACCCGAGCATCCTGGGCATGATCGAAACCCTCGGCGGGCCGATCATCACCGCGCTGCTGTTCCTGATGCCGATGTACGCCATCCACAAAGTCCCGGCCATGCGTCAATACGCGGGCAAGGCGTCCAACGTATTCGTGGTGGTTGTGGGTGTGGTATCCATGTCGGCGCTGGTTTACTCGTTGATGCAGTAACCGAAGACAGCACATCGGATACCAGTGGGAGCGAATTCATTCGCGAAGACGGGGGTACAGGCAAAGGAGATGTATCGACTGTACTGGCCTCTTCGCGAATGAATTCGCTCCCACAGAGTTGTGCTTTTTATCGACCTCCTACCGGTTCAGGCTTCAAATCCTCACGCCACCGGAATCGTCGGATCCGCCGCAGCCAACGCCGCACTTCGCTCGGCGACCGGCGGGTAGATCCAGGTGGTGTTGATGGAGGTCTTGAGCTTCTTGGCTTCGTCCTTGACCAGCTTGAGCTGGCGATCCCAACCTTCGGTATACACCGCACCCCAGGCACCCAGATCCAGGCAGGTCACGTATTTGGGCTGGCTGTAAGGCTTGCCTTCTACGCCAATCAACTCGGCGGCGACGTTGGTCCCGGCGTGCCGACCCAGAGAAATCGCGTGCTGGCAGGACATTGCAGCGTAGTTGCCCAGATCATCACTAGCGGCATAGGCCACGTCGCCTGCTGCATAAATCGCATCCTGGCCCAGCACTTTAAGATTGGCGTCCACATACAGCCGCCCTTGTGGGTCGCGTTCACCCGGTACCTGCTCGGTCAACGAGTTGGCGCGAAAGCCAATGGTCCAGATCACGGTACTTGCCTCGATGTACTCACCGCTATCGAGCGTCACACCCTTGGCATCCAGGCCTGCGACTGAAGTGCCGGCTTTCCACTCGATGCCCAGAGCATCGCAAGCCTCGACGATTGACGGGTTGATGCCTGCGCCAAATGCCGACCCGGTCGCTGCGCCGCGATCAATCACCACCACCCGTACAGCGCTGTGCTCCCCAAGGAAGGCCCGTAGACGAGCAGGCATCTCAGTCGCCGTTTCAATTCCGGTGAAACCACCTCCTGCCACGACCACAGTGTTGCGAGCAGCAGACTCGGGCTGTTGGGCCAAAGCTTTCAAATGGGTTTCCAGACGGGTTGCTGATTCGATGGTGTCGACATCGAAAGCAAACTCGGCAACCCCCGGCAGATCAGGCCGATTGACGCTGCTGCCAGTGGCCAGAACCAGACGATCATAATTGAGCCAGCCCTGCTCACCCTGGCTGGTCAGGTACTGAACGCGCTTGCCGTTCACGTCGATGTTGTCAGCCATGCCCTGGACAAAGGTGATGCCGGTCGCTTCGAACAATTGGCCCAGATCGGCTTTCATCAAATGAACGTCCGGCTCATAAAAACGCGGGCGGATCCGCAGCTCGGCTTGCGGGGCGAGCAGGGTGATTTGCACGTCGTTGCGGTCATGATTGTCCAGTAGCCGGGCGGCGGCCAGTGCGCTCCACAAACCGCCGAAACCAGCACCTAGAACCAGAATCTGTTGAGTCATGATGAATTCCATTCTTGAGTTTTCAGGGACGAGCCAACGCTGCGCAGCTCCAGTGGGAACCACGAAAGATCAACGGGGAGGGTGAGCAGCAATGGGTATCAGTAGATGGTAGAGGCGGCCGGCATTTGGCGAAACGACAAATACCCCTGATTTCCGGCCAGTCAGGGGTCAGCGTGAAAAGCGACTGCGATAGTCTCGAGGGGAAATACCCAGATGTCTCTGGAACGTCACTCGCATGCGTTCCTCATCACCAAACCCACAGGCCGCGGCGATCTGGTCGATGTTGCGCGTGGAATTTTCCAGCAGGCGTCGAGCCGCTTCCAGGCGAAAACCTTCAACGGCTTTTGCTGGCGTGCGCCCGGTTTTCTGTTTGTAGACCCGCGTGAAGTTGCGCGGACTCATGCGGGCTTTTTGCGCCAGGGTTTCGATGCTCAGATCCTGCTGATGAAGATTATCTGCAAGCCACCCATGCAGTTCGTTGAACTGTTCGCAGTCTTGAGTCTGGGATTGCAGCATTTCACTGAATTGCGCCTGGCCGCCGGGGCGCTTGAGATAGACAACCAGCTCCCGAGCGACCTGCATGGCGATGTCATGGCCGAAATCCGCTTCCACCAGGGCCAGGGCCAGGTCGATACCGGCACTCACACCTGCAGAGGTCCAGATCGCGCCTTGTCGCACGAAAATAGCGTCTTGATCGACTTCAACTTCAGGGAAGTGCATTTTGAGCATGTCACACATCGCCCAGTGGGTTGCCGCCCGCTTGCCGTTCAGCAAACCGGCCTGAGCCATGAGGAAGGTGCCGCTGCACACCGACGCAGTGCGCCGTGCTTTCAAGGATTCAACCGCGATCCAGTCGGTCAGCGGGCGGGTTTCGGACAAGGCTTTGAGGATATTCGGCGCGCCGGGCACGATCAGCGTGTCGATCTGCAGATCAGCGAATTGCAGCAACTGGGCAGTCTGCACCGCCAGTCCTTCAGCGGTTAGCATCAAGCCGCCATCCATGCTCGCGGTGTGCAATGTGTAGCCGGGCAAACCGCGCTCGCTCATGGCCTTGGTGGCCGCCCAGAACACCGTCTGCGCCCCTGTCAGATCCAGCAGACCCATATCCGGATAAGCGACAAACACCACGTTCTTCGGCGGCGGATCAACCGCGGCAGTGCAGGCAGAGGGGGTGGCCATTGGGGTGTGGTCCTGCTGGGGATTCATAGGATGGAGGCTACACGCGATGGGGGCTGGCAAACAGTGGAGTTACGATTATTGCAGGAGTTGGAACGCCGCTCACTGACACCGCGCTGTCGCGCCGCAAAGATAAGACCCGGAGCTCACGAGCAAGGCGAGGCGGCGATAGTGTATCTGCCTGACACACCGCTATCGCGGCCTCGCGTTGCTCGTGCGCTCCTACATAAAACATCCCGGTCCAGTCAGTTCATATTTACATCGCGCTGGCCATTTTCTCTGGCATTGCAGACGAATGATGGGAAGTAATCTGCCACTTGTTGCCGATCAATCCGTAAGTAAAGGTATATCGGGCCTGCACTTTGGAGTTGTCACCAAAGGTAAACGTGTAGGTGCCGGTATCCAATGCCGTATTGCAGCCAGTTTTGATGGTGCGGCTGTCAATATGGCCGGACGGGGTTTTCTTCAGAAAGCTTTTGAAGTAATCAATCCGGGAAGCAGCATCTTTGCGGGGGGTGTTGGACAGTGTGGGTAACAAGACTGCATTGGCCGAGTAGTTGGCTGCGACGGCCTTGGCATCGCCGGTTTTCAAGGAGTTATTCCACCGCTCGAACAGCGCGGTAACCTCCTGCTCAGTGGGCAGCGTGCAGCTAGATTCCTGGCTCGCCTGGGCAGAAAGAACGGGGGTGATCGCGAGGATGGAAATCCATGCGTAGAGAAATTGCTTTTTCATAAAGTAATGCCGCTGGTTAAGGAGCGATCATACTAAGTGGGGATGTTTGAAGCGTTCCAGGTGTTGGTAGTTCTTATTGGTAACTAAAAGTTGAAGTGTGGATTTATGTAGGAAGTTTCTGTTTGTTTTTTTTTATTGGGTTGTTGTTGGGATTTATAGAGAGAAACCCTACGCGCAAAATAGGTTGCACGTAGGAATTCCGTGTTTTTAGTAGGCCGCTACCAAGCCATCTTTTCTGGGATCAGTACCACCGACATACCCGTGTGCCGTGCGCTGAATAATCTGCGCGCCACCAAATGCAAATACGCCGTTGGGCTCTTCAACATCGATGTCGTGACCTTTGGCGCGCAGAGCTTCGACGACTTGTGGGTCGAAGGTCCGCTCCACCGCCACCTTCAGCCCCGCTTCCAGCCTCCAGCGCGGTGCGTCTGCGGCGGCTTGCGGGTTCTGCTTATAGCGCAGGATGCGCATCATCATCTGCAAGTGACCCTGAGCCTGCATCGGCCCGCCCATCAGGCCGAAAGACATCAGTGGCGTGCCATCGGCATTCATCACGAAGCCGGGGATGATGGTGTGGAACGGACGCTTGCGTGGTGCGACGTAATTCACGTGCTGCGGGTCCAGCGAGAAACCTGCGCCACGGTTCTGGAGGCTGATACCTGTGCCAGGTACAACCACGCCGGAACCGAAACCCATGTAGTTGGACTGGATGAACGAGATCATCATGCCGCTTTCATCGGCCGCCGAGAGGTAGACAGTGCCGCCTGGTTTTGGCGAACCGTGGCCAGGATTGGCGGCCTGCTCGGTCACCAGACCGGCGCGCTCCATCAGGTAGGCCTTGTCCAGCAACTGCTCGGAAGGCACGCGCATGTGATCGTTGTCCGCCACGTGCTCATCCAGGTCGGCAAGGGCCAGTTTCATGGCTTCCAGCACGGGGTGCACGGTTTCCAGGCTGTCCACCGGATGCTCGCCGACGCCCAGTGCTTCGAGCATGGTCAGGCCTGACAGGGTGGCGATGCCTTGGCCGTTTGGCGGCAGTTCGTGAACCACAGCACCGGCATAGGGCACCGACAGGGTGTCGATCCAGTCCACGGTGTGGGTGGCCAGATCGTCGAGGCTCATCACGCTGCCATTGGCGTTGGCATGAGTGATGATCGCTTGGGCCAGTTCACCGCGATAGAACGCTTCGCCTTTGGTCTGGGCGATCAGTTCCAGGGTGCGGGCGTGATCCTTGAGCTGGATTTTCTCGCCAGCGGCCGGTGCTTTGCCATCGGGCATGAAGCACTCGGCGAAGCCCGGTTGGTCCTTGAGCAGTTCCGCGCCGCGTTTCCACAGCTGGGCGATGATCGGCGTGACCTGGTAGCCGTCCCGGGCATAGCCAATGGCAGGCTCGGCGAGGGTGGCGAACGGCAGTTTGCCGTAACGTTCGGACAATTCGACCCAGGCCGACACTGCGCCAGGCACAGTGACCGCAGGCCAGCCGCGTTGCGGCATCTTGCTCTGACCGGCGAAGAACTCAGGTGTCCAGGCTTGGGGCGCGCGGCCCGAAGCATTCAGGCCCTGCAACTTGCTGCCGTCCCAGACAATGGCGAAAGCGTCGCTGCCAATCCCGCAACCGGTGGGTTCAACCACGGTCAGGACCATGGCTGCGGCGATGGCGGCGTCGACGGCGTTGCCACCTTTGCGCAGCATGTCCAGCCCGGCCTGTGCGGCCAATGGCTGAGAGCAGGCGACCATGTTGCTGCCCATCACCGGCGAGCGTGCCGAAGCGTAAGGTTGGCTGTAATCCAGATCATCGAACATTAGCGTTTCTCTTTGGCAGAAAAAGACAAGTTAGCCTTTGGGGTCCAGCGCATCGCGCAGGCCATCCCCCAGCAGGTTGAAACACAGGACCGTAATGTAGATCGCCACGCCGGGCGCAATCGACATCCAGGGAGCCTGTTCCATAAAGTTCTTCGCGGTGTTGAGCATTGATCCCCAGGAAGGCGAGGGCGGTTGTTGACCCAGACCGAGGAACGACAGACTGGCCTCAGCCAGAATCGCCGAGGCGATGGTCAACGTGGCTTGCACCACCAGTGGCGACATCACGTTGGGCAGCACGTAGCGCATGATGATCCAGCGATCCGGCAAGCCAATCGCACGGGCGCCTTCCAGGTAGTCCTCGTGTTTGATGGCCAGCACCTGGCCGCGAGTCAGCCGGGCAAAGATCGGCATCGCCGACAAGCCGATAGCGATCATCGCGTTGGTCAGGCTCGGGCCGAGGAAGGCACCCAGGGCAATCGCCAGTACCAGAAACGGGCAGGACAACAGGGCTTCCATGACCCGTGAAATGACGGCGTCGAGCTTGCCGCCGAAGTAACCGCCCAGCAGGCCCAGGGGTACACCGATCACCATGGCGATGGCGACGGAAACACCCCCGGCCAGCAAGGAGCTGCGCGCCCCCCAGAGCAGCCGCGAAAACAGATCGCGGCCCAGTTCGTCAGTGCCCATCCAGTAGATCAGCGAGGGCGCTTTGCGGACCGCGAGGAAGTTGGCTTTGAGCGGGTCATGGGGCGCGATCCACGGCGCAAAGAGTGCCGCGAGGATAAACAGCAACAACACCACCGCGCCGATTACCGCACCTTTGTTGGCGAGGAATTTCTTAACGAATGGCGAGCGGCTGCGCGGTGCAATCGCACTATGAGGGAGGCTGGCAATAGCGGTCATGAAGCAGTCCTCAGACGCGGGTTGATCATCCGGTACAGCACGTCGGCAAGCAGGTTCAGCAGCAGGAAGCCAATCGCCACGCACAGCACCACGCCTTGCACCACGGCGTAATCGCGATTGAATACCGCATCGACAATCATCTTGCCGAAGCCGGGGATGCTGAAGACCTGCTCGGTCAGCACCGCGCCGCCGAGCAACTCACCGAACAGCAAGGTGGTCAGGGTAACGATGGGCATCAACGCGTTACGCAACGCGTGCTTGAGGATCACCGTACGCGGGAACAGGCCCTTGGCACGGGCGGTACGCACGTAGTCGGTGCGCAACACTTCGAGCATGGCGCTGCGGGTATGGCGCATGAGAATCCCCGACAACCCGGCGCCGAGCACGAATGCCGGCAGGATCAGGGTCTTCAGGTTTTGCCCGAAATCCTCACCCATCGGCACGAAGCCCGAGGCTGGCAGCCATTGCAGTTTCACGGCGAAGACCATTATCAGCAGGATGCCCAGCCAGAAGTGCGGAATCGAGATCCCTGACAGCGCGATGACATTGGCCCCGTAGTCAACGGCGGTGCCTTTGCGCACCGCCGAGATAATCCCCGTGGGGATGCCGATCAACAACGCGATCAGCAAGGCCAGCACCGCCAGCTCAAGGGTCACCGGCAACTTGGACGCCAGCAGCGTGGTCACCGGTTGTTCGGTGCGCAGCGAAGTCCCGAAGTCGCCGGTCAGCACGTTGCCGACCCAGTTCAGGTACTGCACGGGAATCGGGTCGTTAAGCCGATACTTGTCGCGCAGGTACTCCATGACCGCCGGATCACGTTCCTCGCCAGCCATGGCCAGCACCGGGTCACCCGGCAGCAGCTTCTGCAGGGTGAAGACGAAGAGCGATACCAGAATCAGTGTCGGAATCGCACTGAGAAGGCGTCGCAGGATAAACATCAGCATGCCGGACCCTCGTTGTTACGGCGATCATTCACAGTCATGGCTTGAACGCGACATTGTTCAGACGGATCAGGCCATCCGGGTTCGGCACGAAACCGGTCACGTTGTTACGCATGGCAATGATGCGCGGATCGAAATACAGGTATGCGGTAGGCACTTCGTCAGCCAGCAGACGCAGGGCTTCGTTGTACAGAGCCTGACGCTGGGCAACATCGTTGATGGTGCGGGCCTTGTTCAACAACTCGTCGAGCTTGGCGTTGCAGTATTTGCCGTCGTTCTGGCCACCTTTGCAGGTCACGAACTGGTGGATATCGCCATCCGGATCAGGACGGCCGGACCAGGCGCTCATGCCGATCTGGAAGTTACCGCTCTGCTGTTCAGAAAGCAGGGTGGCGTACTCGGTGGCAACCAGATTGACCTTGAAACCAGCTTCTTCAGCCATGGCCTGAATGATCTGCCCGACTTGTTGCGCGATTGGGTTGTTGGCGACTTTCAGGTCCACCGCCAGTGGCAGCTTCACGCCTGCTTCGGCCAGCAACGCCTTGCTCTTCTCGATGTCACGAGTCGGGATCGGCAGATCCTTGTCGTAGTACGGGCTGTTTTTCGGGAACGGCTGGGCGCTTGGCGCATACAGGCCTTCGAACACCACCTGGTTGATCGCATCACGGTCGATGGACAGCTCGAACGCCTTGCGCACGCGCTTGTCTTTGCCCATTGGCGAGTTGGCTTTTTCGCCGTTGTTGGTGTTGAACATCAGCTGCATGTAGCCCAGCCCCGGCGTGTTGTAGATCGCCAGATTGCTGTCAGCCTTGGCGGTCTTCACGTCGGTCGGCGCCACGCGCTCGATGATGTCCAGATCGCCGGAACGCAGGTTGGCCAGACGCACCGAGGTGTCTGGAATCGGCAGGAAGATCACTTTGTCGAAGTGATAGGCCCCTTTGTTCCAGTAGTTGTTGAAGCGCTCCAGCACGATGCGATCCTGCTGCACCCGCTGCACGAATTTGTACGGGCCGGAACAGACTGGTTTAGACGCGAAGTCACCTTGTGCAGCTTTCGGCGCGAGCATCATGCCGGCGCGGTCCGAGAGCTGCGAGACCAGGGTGGCGTCGGCTTGCTTGAGTTTGATGGCGACGGTTTTGGTGTCGATGACTTCAACGCTTTCCACCGAGGCCAGCTCGCTCTTGCGCAGAGAGTCCGGCAGGGTGCGGGCGCGGTCCAGGTTGAACTTCACCGATGCGGCATCGAAGGGCTCGCCGTCGTGGTAGGTCACGCCTTCGCGCAAGGCCATGGTCAGGGTCTTGCCGTCTTCGCTCCAGTTCCAGGCGGTAGCCAGTTGCGGGGCGTAAGTCAGGTCCGGGTTCACATCCACCAGTTTGTCGCACAGGGCGGTGTAGACCAGCCGGCCGGAATAGGTGCGCGAGCGATGTGGATCAAGGACATCAGGATCATCCTGAATGCCGATGCGCAGGGTCGATTCGGCGAAGGCGGCGTTGGCGGCCAGCAATAACAAGGTTCCTGTCATGACACGTGCGATTTTCATGGCTGGCTCTCCACTGCAAGGGATTGATGGTTTTTGAATAGATTCAGGCGCTGGGTGTAAGCCGCGCTGGATGTCGGCAAAATCAACGTACCGGCGCCAGCGTTGGCGATCTCGCGCCAGAGGTGGCATGCCACCTGCCGCTCGCTGTCGACGGTTTCCATCACCGGCACCACCTCTTTGCACAGGGCGCGGGCGTGCGGGCAACGGGTATGGAAGCGGCAGCCAGAAGGCGGGCTGCTGGGGCTTGGCATGTCGCCACCCAGTAGCGGACGCGGATGACGCAGGTCCGGGTGGCTCACCGGCACTGCGGCCATCAACGCCTGGGTGTAAGGGTGCAAAGGGTTTTCGAACAGCCCGTTGACCGGCGCCAGTTCGACGATTTCCCCCAGGTACATCACCGCTACGCGGTCGCTCATGTGGCGGATCACTGCCAGACCGTGTGCGACAATCACCAGGGTCAGACCAAACTGATGCTTGAGGTCCTCCAGCAGATTGACCACTTGCGCCTGCACCGAAACGTCCAGCGCCGAGACCGGTTCATCACCCAGAATCAGGCGTGGATCGGAGGCCAGTGCTCGGGCAATGCCGATGCGCTGACGCTGGCCGCCGGAGAATTCATGGGGGTGACGACCGCCGTGTTCAGGGGCCAGGCCTACGGTGCGCAACAGCTCGGCGACTTTGGCCTGTCGATCACTGCGGCTGGTATCGCTGTGCAGCCAGATCGGTTCGCCGACGATGGATTCCACGGTCATGCGTGGATTGAGCGATGCAAACGGATCTTGAAAGATGATCTGCAGTTCACGACGCACCTGGCGGAGTTTTTCCGGCGCCAGATTGGCCAGGTTGCGGCCTTCATAAATGACGTCGCCCGCAGTGGGTTTGAGCAGGTTCAGCAACAGTCGGCCAAGGGTCGATTTGCCTGAGCCGGACTCACCCACCAGCGCCAGGGTTTCCCCTTGGCGCACCGACAGGTTCACTTGGTTGACTGCCTGCACGGGCGGTTTTTTGCGCTGGAACATTCCGCTTTCCACGCCGAAGTGCTTGCTCAGGCCGATGCCTTCGAGGATAAGTTTGTGGCTGACGCGTTCAACGATCTGTCGTTCAGAGGTGCTCAAGCGCTGACTCCCACATGCTGTTCCAGAGGCGCACGAATGCACGCGGCGAAATGTCCGGGCGACAGCTCAAGCAGCGGCGGACGCTCCTCGCGGCACGCCTGAATCACAAATGGGCAGCGTCCGGCAAAGCGGCAACCGGTGGGCATTTCTGCCGGTGTCGGGACGCGGCCGTTGATGGTTGCCAGACGGCCTTCACGGGGGCCAATCGACGGCATCGAACCCATCAGACCGATGGTGTAGGGGTGTTGCGGATCATCGAACAGGGTTTTCACCGGGCCGCTTTCCACCACACGTCCGGCGTACATCACCATCACATCGTCGGCGACTTCAGCGACCACGCCCAGATCGTGAGTGATCAGGATCATGGCCGTGCCGGTTTCGGCCTGCAGGTTGGCGATCAGCGACAGGATCTGCGCCTGAATGGTCACGTCCAGGGCGGTGGTCGGTTCGTCGGCGATGATCAGGGCCGGATCGTTGGCCAGCGCCATGGCGATCATTGCCCGTTGACGCATGCCGCCGGACAGTTCATGGGGGTAGGCGTCCAGGCGTTGCGCGGCGTCCGGCACGCGGACTTTTTCGAGCATTTGCAAGGCGCGCTGACGGGCGTCTCTGGCTGACAAGCCCTGATGGCGGATCACGCTTTCGGCGATCTGTTCGCCGATGGTGAACACCGGGTTCAGAGAGGTCATGGGCTCCTGAAAAATCATCGCCATGCGATTACCGCGCACATCCAGCAAACGCTCGGCTGACATACCCAACAACGCTTCATCGAGCAGGCCGGAGGCACTGGCCGCGACTATCGCGGTGTCGGGCAGCAGGCCCATGAGTGCCATGGACGTCACGCTTTTGCCGCAACCGGATTCACCGACGATGGCCAGGGTCTTGCCGCGTTTGACCGAGAACGATACGCCGTCCACGACATTGGCGGGCGCGCCTGCAAAGCACACGTTCAAGTCGCTGACACTTAATACCGTGTCGGTGGCCTGGGCTGTGGCGCTCATAAACTTGCCTCCAGATCTTGATTGATGACGTTATCCAGCGCTTGCTGCAGCGCACGTAAATGGCCGCGCATGGCAGCAGCGGCCTTGATCGGATCACGGCTTTCGATGGCGCCGACGATGTCGTCGTGATCGTGGCTATAGGTGTCGAGACGGTCCGCGTTTCGGGCCCGATGACGCAGGTCGCGCCAGGCCGGGTCAAGACGGATCGCGTCGAGCATTTCGAAGATGTCCAGCATCAGCCGGTTGCCTGCGGCTTCGGCAATACCGCGATGCAGGGCGCTGTCCCACAGCTCAATGCCTTCGGCATCGGGATGCTCGGCGACCTGCTGGCGTGAAGTGCGTTCGGCCAGACGGCGCAGAATTGCCATTTGCTCACCATTGGCCCGCACCGCCGCCAGGGATGCCAGCGCGGGCTCCAGATGCAGGCGAGCTTCCATGACCTCACTGAAATTGGTCCGCCCGGAAAGCTTGGCGAAACTCATCGCAGCGCTGGGTGGAGTAGGGCCGACGAAGGTGCCCTTGCCTTGACGCCGCCAGATCTGCCCTTCGGCTTCCAGCACCGACAACGCCCGCCGAATCGCCCGACGGCTGACGCCGAAATCGGCAGCCAGATCCCGTTCGGTCGGCAACGCCCGCTGCGGGAAAGCGGCATGCTGGGCGACCATCTGCCGCAAGGCATCCAGCGCCATCTTCGACGAGTTATCAATGGTTAAGTCAGGGTCGAACCTTTGCATCGTGGTCACTCACAGCAGACCAAAAAAGATGTCCCGACTCGCTCGTAGGCAGGTATTCGGTATACAAGGGCTGGTGCAAGAGCGATGCCAATGGAAATTGGTTCACGCTGGAGGGAGTGGTTTTTATCCCTTTATTACGGGCAGGTGGCGGTGTAGGGGCCAATTACCAAAGGTTCGCGGTACTGGTTCAGGCGATGAAAGGCGAAAGGTTCACAACGCGGCGAACCAATTAAGGCGCTGGCCCGCTAACAGGCATTTTTTGGGGCACAGATGCGTTGTGTTGGGGCGCAGTGGTGCCACAAGCAGATATCTCGTGGGACCGGCTTTAGCCGGGAAAGGGCCGGTACATCCTCTAAATCTGTATCGACAGAAATACCGCCTTCCCGGCTAAAGCCGGTCCCACGGCATTGTCTGCAGCTCTATAGAGCTACCACCCCCGCCCCGAATTCACCCAGAAATTCACCGACAGCGACGTGGTCACCGATTCCACCTGGTGAAACCAACCCTCCGGCAGGAACAGCAAATCCCCAGCTTGCAGAACGATGCGCAAAAAGGGCACGTCTCTTGCGGCGGGGAAGCGTTGGTAGTCGGGGGCGTCGGGGTTGAAGTCGCAGCCGTCCAGACCGCCTTTAGGGGAGGTGGACCAGGTGCCTAGCGCCGGGCGGTGGTGTGGGGCGGCGAGGATGAAGGCTTTCTGGCCCCAGACCTGGGCGAAGAGGTTGTCGGTGTCATCGCGGTGCAACGGGGTCAGGGTGCCCTTGGGACCGATCCAGATGCGTGGCGCGATATACAGCGAGCGCTCGAAATAGGACGGGTAATCGATCTGCGCCAGCAGCTGCGCAGGCAGGATGTTGTTACCCATGTACGCCGGTGGCTGGCCGTCGGCCCCTTTGCTGGCGGGTTGCTCCAGGGAGGCGATGAAGTCGGCCATGGACGTTGAGCGGAAGTCGCGATCAGTGGAGAAGGTTTTCTTCACGTAATCGCCATGGCGGGTGATGCCTTGCAGTTCGGCGAAATGGCTCAGGGACTGCTCGCGGCTCATGTTGAACAGCGGCCAGTCTTGCAGTGCATCGCTGATGATCAGCGGAATGCCTTCGAGCAAGTAGTTATTTCTGAACTCGCTGACAGTGACTTCACTGCGTGGCCGCCGCTCCACGCTGAGCTGGGCGGGCAGGCTGGCGGAGACCTGTTCGCTGAGGCGCGGCGGTGTCGGGTAGCGCTGATTCATGTCGACTTTGGCGGGCTTGTCATTGCCGCGCCGGGCGCTGTCGATGATCTGCGGCAACAGCGTC
Source organism: Pseudomonas syringae (assembly GCF_000737245.1). Classification (GTDB taxonomy): domain Bacteria; phylum Pseudomonadota; class Gammaproteobacteria; order Pseudomonadales; family Pseudomonadaceae; genus Aquipseudomonas; species Aquipseudomonas syringae_J. Next base: position 71,223 of record NZ_JPQU01000035.1, read on the forward strand.
GCCAACCCCATGTTGCCGCCGATTTTCAGACGACCGCTGGCGAACAGTTCTTCCACGTTCGCCATGCCGCTCATGATGCCGAGGAAGTCGTTGCTGCTGATTTCGATGGTCACGTCCGGCTGAGCATGGCGGCCGTTTTCGGTCACGGTGCGGGCCTGCACATCCGACCAGATCGCCTGCTCGGTGCCGAAGACGAACTGGAAAACACCTTCGATACCGACCGAACCGGCATTGACGAACAGCTTGGACAGAACGGGCTGCAGATCCACGGTGGGGCACTCTTGTCAGGGTGGGGTTGAAGGGGGAACGAATTTGCCAGGGGGGAATTTATATTTTCCCCAAGTTTCGCGGTGCCCTTATCGCGGGCAAGCGCGCTCCTACGAAAAGAACGCGATTCTGACCGTAGGAGCGCGCTTGCCCGCGATGGGCGCGCTCCGGTGGCTCAGGCAACCGCTGGTTAATTTTCCCCTCACCCCATCCGTTTTCTGAGGACTGGTCGAGCCTGCGGCTCCCAACCTTCTTATGACGGATGCTTCCCGATGAACGCACAAGACGCCCTGAAACTCGCCCGCCGCTTCATTGAGTTGCCGCTGCCAAAGCGCCAGCTGTTTATCAAGGGGTTGCGCCAGGAGGGGGTTGAGTTTTCGGTGTTTCCGATCCCGCAAGGGGTGGCGGCCGATGATCGGGATGCGCTGTCCTACGCCCAGCAACGCATGTGGTTCCTCTGGCAGATCGACCCGCAAAGCGCCGCCTATAACCTGCCCGGCGCAGTGCGTTTGCGCGGGCATCTGGACGAGGCGGCTGTCGAGCAGGCATTCGCCAGCCTGATCGAACGTCACGAAACCCTGCGCACGGTGTTCGAACGGCGCAGCGACGACAGCCTGCATCAGGTGCCGTGCGAGGTACCGCTGGTCATTGAGCGTGAAGATTTCAGCGCGCTGTCTGGGGCCGAGCGCGAAGCCAGGGTGCTCGATGAGGCAAGGCAGCAGGCGGCCCGGCCTTTCGACCTGGGGCGCGGCCCGTTGCTGCGGGTCAAGTTGCTCAGGCTGGGGATGGACGAACATGTGCTGCTGCTGACCCTGCACCATATCGTGTCCGATGGCTGGTCGATGAATGTCCTGATCGACGAGTTCACCGGCTTCTACGATGCCCACCAGCAGGGGCGTCCGGCGCAGTTACCGCCGCTGGCCATTCAGTACAGCGACTACGCCTTGTGGCAGCGCCGCTGGCTGGAGGCGGGGGAGCAGGCGCGGCAGCTGGAATACTGGCAGGCGCAATTGGGTGACGAGCATCCGCCGCTGGAATTGCCGTTGGATCATCCACGGCCAGCCGTCTCCAGCTATCGTGGCGTGCGCCATGAGTTTGCGGTGGACCACCCACTGGTGGAGCAGCTACGAGGCCTTGCCCAGCGTCACAGCATCACCTTGTTCATGCTCCTGCTCGGCTCGTTCAACGTGCTGCTGCATCGCTACACCGGCCAGAGCGACATCCGCGTTGGCGTACCCATCGCCAACCGCAACCGCAATGAAGTCGAAGGCCTGATCGGCTTCTTCGTTAACACCCAGGTATTGCGCACCCGGCTGGACGGCCAGACCCGCGTCAGTGATGTCCTGCAAGCGATCAAACAGGCGGCGCTGGGTGCCCAGGCCCATCAGGATCTGCCTTTCGAAAGACTGGTTGAAGCCCTGAAGCTGGAACGCAGTCTGAGCCATACGCCGCTGTTTCAGGTGATGTACAACCATCAGCCGCAGGTGGCCGACATCAGTTCGATCAAGACTGCATCCGGGCTCAGGCTGGAACTGGTGGAAAATCAGGGCCGCAGTACCCAGTTCGATCTCACACTGGATACCTGGGAAAAAGGCGGACGGCTGCACGCAGCGCTGACCTATGCCAGCGACCTGTTCGAACCGGAAACCATCCAGCGCATGGCAGGCCACTGGCTCAACCTGCTGCAAGCCATCGTCCAGGATCCGCAGCAATGTGTCGGCGAGCTGTCGATGCTTGATGCCAGCGAATACCAGACATTGATTCACGACTGGAACCACAACGCCCTCGACTACCCGAACAGCCAATGCATCCATGAGCTGATCGCCGCACAAGTGGCTACGCGGCCCAACGCGCTGGCGCTGATTGATGGCGAGCAGGAGCTGAGCTACCAGCAGCTGGATAATCGAGCCAACCAGCTGGCGCACAAGCTGATCGAACTGGGCGTCAGCCCGGAAGTGCGGGTCGGTGTGGCCATGGCTCGGAGCAGCGAGTTGATCGTGGCCTTGCTGGCGGTGCTCAAAGCCGGTGGCGCCTACGTGCCACTGGACCCGCAATACCCCGCCGAACGTGTGGCGTACATGCTGGAAGACAGTCAGGCGCTGGTGCTCTTGACCGAAACCGGGGTGTTGGCCGGTTTGCCTGCGACCCAGGCGACGGTGGTGCTGCTGGATGATGCCAGTTGGCTTTCGACCTATCCGGACACTGCGCCGCCACAACCAGTGTCGGCGCAGAATCTGGCGTATGTGATCTACACCTCCGGTTCTACCGGCAAACCCAAGGGTGTGGCGATTGCCCATCGCAACGTCGCAGCCTTGATTCAGTGGTCGCAGCAGGTTTATAGCTGGGAGGATCTGCAAGGTGTGCTGGCCTCGACGTCGGTGTGTTTCGACCTGTCGGTGTGGGAAATCTTCGTCACCCTGGCCAGCGGCGGCTTCATTGTCCTGGCGGATAACGCACTGGCGTTGCCCGAGTTACCTGCCCGCGACCGGGTGCGCTTGATCAACAGCGTTCCCTCGGCGATTGCTGGTTTGCAGCGGCTTGGGCAAATTCCTCCCGGCGTGCGGATCATCAACCTGGCCGGCGAACCCCTCAAGCAGGCGTTGGTGGAGGCGCTTTATCAACTGCCCCATATCGATCAGGTTTACGACCTGTATGGCCCATCCGAAGACACCACTTATTCCACCTGGACTCGCCGCACAGCAGGCGGCACCGCGAACATCGGTCGGCCCCTGAACAACACCCGCAGCTATCTGCTGGATGGCGACTTGCAGCCGCTGCCCATTGGTGTGCCGGGCGAGCTTTATCTGGCGGGGGCCGGGATCACCCGGGGTTATCTGCTGCGTCCCGGTCTGACTGCCGAGCGCTTTGTGCCGGACCCGTTTTCCACCACCGGCGAGCGCCTTTATCGCACCGGTGATCTGGCGCGCTACCGAGCCGATGGCGTGATCGAGTACATCGGCCGTATCGATCATCAGATCAAGCTGCGTGGCTTTCGTATCGAGCTGGGAGAAATCGAAGCGCGGCTGCTGCAACATCCAGAAGTCAAAGACGCCGTGGTACTTGTCCATGAGGGCAAGACGTTGGTGGCTTATGTCGTCTTGCGGGCCGCGTCCGACGACACGCAAAACCTCCATCAACAGCTCAAGAGTCATGTGCTGCTGACCCTGCCGGACTACATGACGCCCAGTGTGTTTGTCCAACTCGAACAATTGCCTATCACCCCCAACGGCAAGCTGGATCGCAAGGCTTTGCCCGCCCCGGATGCTCAGCAGGCTCTGGTTTTCAGCGCGCCCGCTAGCAGCCGGGAAATCGTCCTGGCCGAGATATGGCAGCAGTTGCTGGGACTTGATCAGGTTGGGCTGGACGATAACTTCTTCGAGCTGGGCGGCGATTCCATTGTCTCGATTCAGGTGGTCAGTCGTGCCCGGCAGGCGGGCCTGAGCCTGACGCCGCGTGACCTGTTCCAATACCAGACCCTGCGCGGTCTGGCCGAGGTCGCGGTGCAGGAGCAAGCGACCCGCGTCAATCGAGAAACCGTCAGCGGTGAAGTGCTGCTGACGCCGATTCAACGCTGGTTTTTCCAGCAGCCCATCCCCCAGCGGGAGCACTGGAACCAGGCCGTTCTGCTGAGTGCCAGACAAACCGTGGACATCCCGGCATTGACCCAGGCTCTGAACTGGCTGGTGCAACAGCACGACGCCTTGCGCTTGCGTTTCAGCGATAAGGGTGAGGGCTGGCAGCAGTGGCATGTCGACCGCTCGCCCGTCGAACTCTGGCAGCGCACCGCCGACTCTGCCGAAAAACTGCGAGAACACTGCAACGCAGCGCAAGCCAGCCTGGATTTGCAGGATGGGCCGTTGTTGCGCACGCTGTTGGTGGACATGGCGGATGGCAGTCAGCGGCTGTTGCTGGTGGTTCATCACCTGGCCGTGGACGGTGTTTCCTGGCGGGTGCTGCTGGAAGATCTGCAGCAGGCTTATGGGCGACTGCAACGCGGCGAAGCGCCCGTCGCCGAACATAAAACCAGTTCTTATCAGCAGTGGGCGGCACGCTTGGCTGATTACGCCAATAGCCCAGAGCTGCTTAAGGAGTTGGCTTACTGGCAGGCGCAGACACACGACACCTTGCCAGACCTGCCACGGGATAATCCCGAAGGGCGGCAAACCAATGCTCAGGCCAGCCGCATCAGTTTGCGTCTCGATGCACATCACACCCGGCAATTGCTGCAACAGGCACCGGCGGCCTATCGCACTCAGGTCAACGACCTGTTGTTGGCCGCCCTGAGCCGGGTCATCTGCCGTTGGACCGGGCACAACGCCACGTTGATCCAGCTGGAAGGCCATGGCCGCGAGCAATTGTTCGACGACGTTGACCTGACCCGAACCGTGGGCTGGTTCACCAGCCTTTACCCGTTGCGACTGGTGCCTGCGAGTGACGTGGTGGGTTCGATCAAGGCCATCAAGGAGCAACTGCGCAGTGTGCCAAACAAAGGTATCGGTTACGGCGTTCTGCGTTACCTCGCCGCTGACAAGTTACTGGAAACCGGCGCCCAGCCGCGTATCACGTTCAATTATCTGGGCCAGTTCGATCAGCAGTTCAGTAAGGAGGCTGTGTTTGTTCCCGCCACTGAAGGCAGTGGGGAAGGGCAGAGCCGTCAGGCGCCCTTGGCCAACTGGCTGAGCATTGAAGGCCAGGTGTTCGGCGGCGAGTTGCTGATGGATTGGAATTTCAGCCACGAAGTGTTTGACGCCGCGACCATTCAGCGATTGGTGGACGCCTACGCCGATGAACTCAAGGCGCTTATCGAGCATTGCTGTGACACACAAAACCGTGGCGTGACCCCGGCAGATTTCCCCTTGGCGCGGCTCACCCAACACCAACTGGATCAACTGCCACTGCCCGCCGAACAGATCGAAGATATTTACCCGCTGTCGCCCATGCAGCAGGGCATGCTGTTCCATTTTCAGTACGCGCCGGACACACGGCATTACATCAATCAGATGCGCCTGGATATTGAAGGCGTTGACCCCGAGCGCTTCCGACAAGCCTGGCAGGCCGCGCTCGATGCTCATCCGATTCTGCGCACGCAGTTCCTCTGGCAGGGCGACCTTCCACAACCGCTGCAACTGGTACGCAAGCAGCTCAGCGTGCCGTTCGTTGAGCATGACTGGCGTACTCGCGAAGACCTGCCAGAAGCGCTGAATGCGCTGGCAGACTCCGATCAGCAACCATTCGATCTGGGCCAGGCACCGCTGTTGCGTTTGCAGCTGGTACGCACTGGCCCGACCCACTATCACCTGATCTACACCCACCATCACATCCTCCTCGATGGCTGGAGCAACACTCAGCTGTTGGGGGAAATCCTGCAGCGTTATCACGGTGGTTTTCAGTCTGGGGTGTCGGCCGGTTATGCCGATTACATTGGCTGGCTGCAGGCTAAGGACCCAAGCCTCAGCGAGGTTTTCTGGCGCGGGCAATTAGCTGATCTCGCAGAGCCCACGCAACTGGCGCAAAGCTCGGCGACAGTGGCTGTCGAGCAGCATGCAGATCATTACCAATCGCTGGATATTGAGCAGACCCGCCGCTTGAGCGAGTTCGCCCGGCAACAAAAAGTGACGGTCAACACGCTACTGCAAGCGGCTTGGCTGCTGTTGGTGCAGCGCTATACCGGGCAGGCCTGCGTATGTTTCGGCGCCACCGTGTCCGGGCGACCGGGGCATTTGCGGGGTATCGAGCAGCAGCTGGGTCTGTTCATCAACACCTTGCCAGTCATTGCCACACCTCGCGCCGAGCAGCGGCTGGGCGACTGGCTGCAGCAACTGCAAACCCTCAATCTCAACCTGCGCGAGCACGAACACACGCCACTGGCCGAGATTCAGCGCTGGGCGCAACTGGAAGGCGGATCGCTGTTCGACAGTTTGCTGGTGTTCGAGAACTACCCGATTTCGGCGGCGCTGGAGCAGGGAGCGGGTTCTCAGTTGAGCTTTGGGGAAGTGCGCAACAGCGAGCAGGCTCACTACCCGCTGACCCTGGCGATTGGCTTGGGCGAGCAGCTGTCGTTGCATTACAGCTACGCCGTGGGGCATTTCGATGAGGCACTGATCAGGCAGATAGACGGGCATCTGCAAGGGTTAATGCTGGAGATGGTCGAGCAACCGGATACGCTGTTGGGCAGTCTTGGCTTTGATCATCGGGCAACGTTGGAGCAATGGAATCCGGCTCGTGACAACTTCAGCATCGAACACAGCCTCGCCCAACGGATCGAGGCGCAGGTAGAGCGTTCGCCGAATGCCATCGCCTTGAGTTTCGAGGGTGAGCAACTGAGCTATGCCGAGCTCAATCAGCGGGCCAATCGCGTCGCTCATCAACTGATTGATCGCGGCGTTGGCCCTGAGGTGCGG
>NZ_JPQU01000036.1 GCF_000737245.1 Pseudomonas syringae
ATATAGGCGGCGCGGTTTATCAGGGACACCGCGTAATAGTTCATCGCGGGCAAGCCTCGCTCCAACTGGTTCGGTGATCGCCAGTAGGAGCGCGCTTGCCCGCGATATAGGCGGCGCGGTTTATCAGGGACACCGCGTAATCGTTCATCGCGGGCAAGCACCGCTCCCACAGATTCTGCTGCTCATATATGCTTGCGCCCCTCACCAAACCGAGCGATGCCGTACTGATGAATTCCGTGTCCCCCTTGCAAGCCTACGAGCGCGCCCTCGACCAGTTGGGCTTCCAGCCGGACGCCGCGCAGTTGCAGGCCGTTCAACAGCTGCAAGCCTGCTGGCAGGCACTGAGCGAGCATCCGCAACGTGTGCAGGGCGTCTATTTGTGGGGGCCGGTAGGGCGGGGCAAAACCTGGTTGATGGACCGTTTTTACGAAAGCCTGAAGGTGCCTGCCCGGCGTCAGCATTTTCATCACTTCATGCGTTGGGTTCACAAGCGCATGTTCGAACTGATCGGCACGTCGAACCCGTTGAAGGTGGTCGCCCAGGAGTTGGGCCGCGACGTGCGGGTCATGTGTTTCGATGAGTTATTCGTCACCGACATCGGCGACGCGGTGATTCTCGGTGGGCTTTTGCAGGCGATGTTCGAAGCGGGGGTAGTGCTGGTCTGCACCTCCAATCAGCCTCCGGAGCAACTCTACAGCCATGGTCACAACCGTGAGCGATTCCTGCCCGCCATTGCCGCCATCCAGCGGTACATGCAAGTGGTTGCGGTGGACGGGGGTGAAGATCACCGCCTGCATCCGGGACTGCTGCATCAGCGTTATTTCGTTACTCAGGCCGGGCAACCCAACCCGCTGGCCGCGGTGTTTGACCATCTCAAAGGTGAGCAGTCAGTGACCACTGGCGCCGTGGCGGTGGGGCATCGGAGCATCAAAAGTGTGCAGTACAGCGAAACAGTCCTGTGGTGCCGTTACGCGGAGCTGTGCGAGCAACCCTTGGCGGCGATGGATTTCATCGAACTGTGCGACCGCTTTTCGGTGATCCTGCTCAGCGAAGTCCCGGCGCTCAGCGCTCCTCAGCGTGAAGGGCGGATTGCCCGTGGCACCGAAGATGCGGTCGAGCAGGTGGTGGCCGGTGATCGGGAGCTGCCGCAGCTTTCGCCCCATGACGATGGCGTTCGGCGGTTTATCGCTTTGGTGGATGAATGCTACGACCGTCGTGTGCCTTTATATGTCGAAGCGGCGGTGCCAATGCCTGAGTTGTACACTCAGGGTTACCTGTCGTTTGCGTTCCGCCGCACCTTAAGCCGATTGCAGGAAATGCAGTTGGAGCGCTTCATTCAGTAAGCGGGGCATTCATCAGGTGCGACGTTGCACCAGCACGTGTTTGCAGCCTTCGAAAACCAGCACTACCACCGCCAGCCAGATCGGCAGATATGTCGCCCATTCATCCCGGGCGATGCTCTCTCCCAGCAGCAGTGCCACGCCCACCAGCAGTATCGGCTCAACGTAGCTCAGCAGTCCGAACAGGCTGAACGGTAATAGGCGGCTGGCGAGGATGTAGCTGACCAACGCCGACGCACTGATCAGGCCCAGCACTGGAATCAGCAGGTATAACAGCGGAAATTGCTCGACCACCGCTGCGTTGCCGTTGACGATGAACCAGACGCTGATGGGTAGCATGAAGGTCATGTCGAACCACAGGCCGCCGAGGTTATCGATCGCCAGTTTGCGCCGCGCCACGAAATACAGCGGGTAGCCAATTGCGACCACCAGAGTTTCCCAGGCGAAGCTGCCCACCCGCAGCAATTCGTTGAACACGCCGACCATGGCGCAGAACGCCGCAATTTTTTGCAGTCGGGACAGACGCTCGCCGTAGACGATGCGCCCGGTAATGACCATGGTCAGCGGCAACAGAAAGTACCCCATGGACACCTCAAGGCTTCGGCCATGCAGCGGCGCCCACATGAACATCAGCAGCTGCACACCCAACAACAGCGAACACAGGGCAATGCCAAGGATCAAGGCTGGACTGTGGCGGATTCTGGTGGCGATTTTTCTGACCAGATGCCAGTCGCCGCTGAGCCACAGAAATACCGTCACACAAGGCACCGTGAGCAGCATGCGCCAGCCGAAAATCTCTTCACCGCTCAGGGGTTTGAGGAGCGAGGTATAGAAATACATCACTCCGAACAGCACGGAAGCCAGCACCGACAACACCACACCTTTATGCACAGCAGCCTCTGTCAGTCGTGGGCGATTATGGGGCGGCCCGGATCAGAATGGTGCGTAGTCTAGCTCGTTCCTGTCGATTAACGCGATCCACACGGATGTGACCCCCATTGTTGGCACGATGTCGTGGGACCGGCTTTAGCCGGGAAGAGGCCGTCTCGGTCACTGTTAATCGGTCGTCAAAACACCGCTTTCCCGGCTAAAGCCGGTCCCACGTCGCACTTCAGCTACGGGGTGCCTCGTCACTCCAATAAACGACGGCCATTCAACGTCATTTTGGTTCCCCGCCCGACTTTGCTAGTCTGCCCGGCTACCGGATCTTCTGATCCGTTGTATCCAAGGAGCCTGCATGACATCCATCAGCACCTCGGCATCGGTTGTGCCGAGCCGACTGGAGCAGTTTTCCACCCGGGTGGCCTTCTTCATTGCCGGCTTCAGCCTCGCCGCATGGGCGCCTCTGGTGCCTTATGCCAAGGCTCGGGTGGGCCTGGACGAGGGAACGCTGGGACTTTTGCTGCTTTGCCTGGGTGTCGGTTCGATCATCGCCATGCCCCTGGCGGGTGCGCTGGCAGCGCGTGTAGGGTGTCGGCGGGTGATATTGCTGTCCTCAGCAATCATTTGTCTGTGTTTGCCTTTGCTGGCCACGGTCTACAGCTTGCCGTTGCTGGTTGCCGTGCTGTTTATCTTCGGCGCGAGCATGGGCGCTCTGGACTGTGCGGTGAATGTGCAGGCGATCATCGTCGAGCGGGCCAGCGGCAAAACCATGATGTCCGGCTTTCACGGTCTGTTCAGCCTCGGCGGTATCGTTGGCGCTGCGGGAGTTGCGGGTTTATTGAGCCTCGGGGCGTCGCCGCTGATGGCGATGTTCGTGGTGGTAGCAATTGTCCTTTTTGCGCTGCTCAAGGCCGCTCCGCACTTTCTGACCTACGCCAGTGAAACAGACGGGCCGGCCTTTGCCGTGCCTCGGGGCGTGGTGCTGTTTCTGGGCTTGCTGTGCTTTACGGTTTTTCTGTCTGAAGGGGCGATGCTGGACTGGAGCGCGGTGTTCCTCAGCGAGCTGCGCGGCGTTGAAACTTCTTATGCCGGGCTGGGTTACGCAGTGTTCGCCTTTACCATGACGCTGGGCCGCTTGTTCGGCGACCCAGTGGTGCGCCGTGTCGGCCCGCGGCGTGTGGTTATTCTCGGCGGCCTGTGCGCGGCGGCCGGGCTGGCGCTGGCAACGCTCCTGCCAACCTGGCAAGCCGCACTGCTGGGTTACGCGCTGGTGGGCGCGGGCTGCTCGAATATCGTGCCGGTCTGCTACAGCGCTTTGGGCCGGCAGAAGAGCATGCCGGAAAACGTGGCGGTCCCTGCCTTGACCACTTTGGGCTATGCCGGGATTCTGATCGGTCCTGCCGCGATTGGCTTTATTGCCCACGCCAGCAGCCTGGAACTGGCGTTCATGGTCGTCGCCGTCATGTTGCTGGCCGTTGCGGCAGCGGGCACCCGGCTCAAGGTCTAGAGTTTGCGCGCCATGCCTGAGATACGGATCGAGCTGCCTTTTTGCTCCGTGCTGTTTTTTACCGTGCTGTTTTTTTCCGAGATATGCGCCCGCAACCGCGAACGACTGCCCATGTCCTCGCCTTGCACTATGTCGATGAGCCCGCCATGGGGCCATTCAAGATCCCCCAGGTAACCAGCGAATGCCGCAGTGGCTGCACCAGTGGCGGGGTCTTCATACACGCCGCCCCAGGCAAACGCATTGCGGGTATGAAACAACTGCAGGTTCTCGACATACACAAGCAGTACCGTGACCCAACCTTCCTGGGTCATCAATGCCTGGCCGGCCTGCTGGTCGTAATGCATTTCCTTGAGTTTTTCCCGGGTGTTCAATGTCAGCACCAGATGCTGGGCACCGCCGTTGATGACAGCTGGGGGAATCCGCGCATCCAGATCGTTGCGGGTATAGCCGAACAGCTCCAGCGCCTGCTCCAGCGCCGCCGGGTCCAGCGGGGAACTGTGGGTCGGCGGAGACTGCAACGCCGCAGAAATCAGCTCGCCCTGGGCATGACCTTCAACAGTAATCTGCGCCTGATTCAGGGTGAGGTTGAACACCCCGTCGCCAAAACGCCCGGCCAATGCGGCACCTAAAGCAATGGTGGCGTGGCCGCAGAAGGGCACTTCGGCCTGTGGAGAAAAATAACGTACCCGAAAACCACCGTCGATCGGCGCCGCAAACGCCGTCTCGGAAAATCCCACCTCGGCAGCAATACGCTGCATGGTCGGCTCGTTCGGCAACTGCTCCCCGATCCACACACCCGCCGGATTACCGCCCTGATCGCCGTCGCTGAAGGCGGCCAGCTTGAGAATGTCTGTTGTCATTTCGTTCAAACCTGAGTTGGAAAACCCCCCCCGATGTTCCTCGATTGCGCAGTGGTACTCCAACCAATAGTCGTTATGGGGAGGATCTGCAAATTTGATGGGTTAACCGTTCCCGCGCTTTGTCATACATCAGGTTAAAAACCAACGTATACGGCAGGAACAGCAGCAACAGGCCGATATCCAGCCAGAACGCTTCAAGCAGGCTGATCGACAACCACCAGGCAGCCAGGGGGACGATTACCAGAATCAGGCCGCCTTCAAAGAACAGTGCATGGCCGATCCGCGCGCCGATAGAAAGGTTGAAGCCCCACTTGCGGCGCAGGTTGTCGAACATCGCGTTGAAGAGCATGTTCCAGAGCATGGCCACGGTGGAGATCATCACGGTCATGGCGCCCATCTTGGCCAGCGAATGGCCCATCAGCCAGGCGAGTAAAGGGGCGAATAGCAGAACGCCGATGATTTCGAAGAGCAGCGCGTGGAAGGCGCGTTCTTTGATGGATTTGGTTGGCATGGTGTTGACCTTTTGTGCAGGTTTGCCGGAGCGATGCTGTGGTGGGAGCGAGGCTTGCCCGCGATAGGGTCTGAGGTTATGGACCTGCTATCCGCGGTGGCCTTATCGTCCGGATGCGGCCCAGACCAAGCCTCGCTCCACAGGTTCGGCGTTGCCGTCGCGTCCCGTATCAATGATGCTGAGGCGTGCATTCTCATCGGTCATTGCGTTAAAGTGAAAATTGTTTCCATCGGTAAAACCGATACGAGAATCCCATGAGTTATTCACCCGAAGCCCTTGAGGCATTTGCGCAGACGGTTGCTTCCGGCTCGTTCAGCGCGGCGGCACGACGTTTGGGCAAGAGTCAGTCGACGGTGAGCGAAGCCATTTCCCGTCTGGAAATCGATCTGGGCCTTGAGTTGTTTGATCGCTCTTCAAAACACCCGGTGCTGACCGAAGCGGGCAGGGCGATGCTGGGGCGGATCGAGGATGTGCTGGCGGCGTCAGATAAATTGCGTCGAGCCGCTGGCCGCCTGGCTGAGGGGATGGAGCCGCGCCTGACCCTGGTGTTGTCCGATGCCAATCAGTTTGCGGATTTTGAAACCCGTATGGCCGAGCTGGATGAACGCTTTCCCGAGCTGGAATTGGAGTGTGTGTTCGCTGAGCACGGCGATGCCATCAGTTTGATTCAATCCGGTCGCGCTTCTCTGGGGCTACTTTCTGCGCAGGCCAGTTATCCCCCGGAAGTCGGTTTCGCGACAATTGCCGAGCGTGCTGATTTCGGTTTGTTTGTTGCTCACAAGCATCCGCTGGCGCAGTTGCCCAAGGTGGACTATCAGCATCTGGCGGCCTGGCGTGCGTTGCGTCTGAACACCCTGGTGGACCAGAGCGTACCCACCGATGACTTGCCCATCAGCGGTCATCGACCCTGGTCCGCGCCCAATTATTTGCTGTTGATGGACATGGCCGGGTTCGGTTTTGGCTGGGCAGCGTTACCCCGCTGGCTGGTGTCGAACTATGCCAGTGGCAAGCTCAAGGAGTTGCAGGTGCCGGGCTGGCCGCGCAGCTCCGCCGTGGACGTGATCTGGTCTCGCCAGCGCAGCCTGGGCCCAGCCGGCGCCTGGCTATTGGAGACCTTCACCGGCCACCGTGGGGAATGACGTACAGCAAGCGCGCAGAAATCTTGAATCTGTTTGGTGGCTTAGCGTTCAGCCGAGCAGGCATTGCAAAGGACATTTTTTGCGAGCAGGGAAATTTCCTGCGTGGTTTTGTTTCTGAATCCTACAGATTCGCGAGATGATGGGCGCACTGGCAAAACCCTCACTCCGGGCGTTTGGTGAACCTTATCGTCCTATGGTCGGTCGATAGTGCGTTCAACCAGGTAGACACTGGTCCGCTTTATTCTTTGGAGAACCCCCCCTGTGATATCGACTCAACGCATGGCCTGGCTCAAAGCCTGGGGTGCCCATGGTTTTACCGCCACCGGCGTGGTCATTGCATTCATGGCAACTATTGCCTTGTTCGACGACTCACCCAAGGCCTGTCTGCTTTGGCTGGGGCTGGCGCTCGCGGTGGATGGGGTCGATGGCTCACTGGCGCGAAAATTCAATGTGCAGACGGTATTGCCGGGTTTTGATGGCTCGGTGCTGGACCTGGTGATCGACTACCTGACCTACGTGTTCATCCCGGCGCTGTTCATTTACAGCTACGTCGAACTGCCGCCATACACCCTGCTGTTGAGCACCGCGATCATCCTCATCTCGTCGTTGTTCTGCTTCTGCAACCTTGAGATGAAGAGTAAGGACAATTACTTCCAGGGTTTCCCGGCTGCCTGGAACGTCGTCGCGCTGTGTCTCTACATCATTCAGCCTTCCCCATGGCTGACGCTGCTGACCATCATTGGTCTGGCCCTGCTGACCCTGACCCGGATGAAATTCCTCCATCCGTTTCGCGTGCGCCGCTTCATGCCAATCAACATTGCCGTGACCACGGTCTGGCTGATCTGCAGCGCCTTGCTGATCATCAACCACCCTGACAATGGCCCGTTCGTGATGGGTTTGTGGCTGGCGATGTCGGCTTATTTTCTGGGGATTTGCCTGTGGCGCACGTCGCTGGAGTATTGGGGTAAGTGGCGGGCTTGAGCGAGCCGCAAGGCTTGGCGCTGATCACCTGAATTGGAATGGTATTTTTGTGGGAGCGAATTCATTCGCGAAGGGGCCCGACCGGATAACCGTCTGCGTCTGTACGGCCCTTTCGCGAATGAATTCGCTCACACAGGTTTTTGTTCACCTCGCGGCAACGTTGTGGCAATGAGCTCTGAACATCTTTAGCCGTCTGAGGACCACCCATGGCTGACCGCCAGATCATCATCCCCGCCTCAATGTCCAACATCGTCGAACGTGCCGGTTACGTTCCCGCCGTCAAAGTGGGCAGCACGGTCTACTGTGCAGGGCAGATCGGCCGCACACCGCAGCTCGAAGTGATCCACAATCCTGAGCAGCAGTTCATCGCCTGCTGGGAAAACCTGCGCATCGTGCTTGCCGAGGCTGGCTGCACCTTTGAAGATGTGGTTGAGATGACCACTTTCCACGTGGAAATGAGTCGGCACATGGACGTCTTCAGAGCCGTGAAGGACCGTCTGTTTCCACGCGGCACCTGCGCCTGGACGGCGATAGGGGTATCTGAGCTGGCGGTGTCGGGGTTGTTGCTGGAGATCAAGTGCGTGGCTGTTGTCCCGGATTAACGCTGTCGATCCAGCACCGCTGATCCAGAAGCATCGAACTCCCGCTTGTGTACTCCCTCAAAACAGGGTCATTCCTTAAATGATCCTGTGAGGCAAATCATGAGCACATCCCCCGTAGACAGCCAGGCAGCACAATCTCCCGGCCCGCATCCCAGCCCTTCCGAGTCCGATGGCAAGTCCACTTCCGACAATGATGTTCGGGAGGCGGATATCAACGAAGTCGAGCCTGATGATCCGGACGTGTCTGGTGATGATGCTTCGCAAAAGCTGAGCTGATCTGCGTCAGCTCAGCCCCGGCCGCAGCAGGTTTCGGGTCGACCGGTCAGCTGTTGCCAAGCCGTCAGCCCGGAGAAGGTGGCGGTTTGCTTATCGGCCGACGGTTTGCTCGTTAGCGCGTGAGCGGATGACGTCGTGGATTTGAGCAGAGCATCAATGGCCTGGCTGTAAGCCTGTTTGCCCAGGCTCATGCTGTTGTTGTGATTGCCACCCGGCACCAGCAGCAGGTTCTTCGGCTCCTGTGCGGCGGCAAACAGTTCCTCGCTGAAGCGCGGGGGCACGAAACCGTCAGCTGTGCCGTGGACGATCAAGACGGGCATGTGGATCTCGGCGATCTTGTCGATGGAATCGAATTTCTGCGACAACAGCCAGCGAACCGGTAGTGAGGTGTAGCGATCCGCGACGGCTGTGGCGACGTCTGCCAATGTGGTGAACGTGGACTCGATGATCAGCCCGCGAGCTTGAGCCGGTTCGTCGTTGCTCTGGCTGTCACGGCCCAGCTCCGCCGCCAGGTCGATTGCCACGGCGCCGCCCAGTGAGTGACCGTAAATAACCCTTCGGGTCGGGTCTGGTTGCAGGACTTTCAGGCGCTCCCAAGCGACCCTCGCGTCTTCATAGACGGTAGCTTCCGAGGGCAGGGCCCCCTTACTCTGGCCAAAGCCGCGATAGTCGATGGCCAGCACCGAGAAGCCCAACGCATGCAACTGCTCGATGCGAAACAACTGGCCGGTCAGGTTCCAGCGCGAGCCATGCAGGTAAAGAATGGCTGGGGCGTCTTTGCGGTTTGCGGGCCACCACCAGGCATGAATGTTTTGCGCCAGGCCAAAATCTGAGGCCTTGAGCTCCAGCTCCTGCACGTCGGCAGGCAAACCGCTGTACCAGCTGGCGGTGCCGGGCTCGATACGAAACACCAGTTCGCGTTCCGTGTGCTGCAGCACGGAGCAACCCACCGGCAAGCCGACGATCACCACGAACATAAAGGTCCAGGTCAACCAGCGAGCTTTGAAGCGAGCCAGAGAAAATACGGCCATTTACTTGGTTTCCCCAACTGGAAAGCGAAAGGCTGCCTGTCACGACGTTGTCATGATACCCATTGATGGCTCAGTTACAGCGCATTGCGCGCGCAGTTGGTCAGAAAAAGGCGGTAATGGCTGTGATAGAGCGGTTCGGCTTGCCTTTTCGCAACGTTGATCGGCTATCGCGTTTGATGTCACAGCTGTTTGAAATGATCCCCGATCAGCCGGATAAGGATCTCGCAGGCGGCACTGGGCTCCCCTGCTGCCTTGACCAGATGCAGCTCATGCAGGGGTAGCGCGGGCAGACCGTCGTCGGCGTCGAGAATGCGCATCTGCGAGCTGACGCGCCCGCGATCAATGATGCCGATGGCCATGCCAGCGCAAATAGTGGTTTCGAGGGCGCTGACGCCTGCGGTCATGACCACCGTGCGCCAGGCTCGGCCTACCGTGGTCAGCGCATCAATGGCAACGCCGCGATAAGGGCAGCCTTTACCATGCAATGCGAGGGGGACGGGTTTGTTCGGCGTCAGTTGGTAACCCACCGCTGCGACCCAGACCGGCTCGGTGGTGCCAAAGGTTCGAAGGGGCGGATCGGTTATTCGGGCGCCGGCAACCTCCACCAGAAATGCAAGATCCAGCCGGCCGCGCAGCAGGCGCTCGTTGAGTCGCCCGCTGGAGCCGGTTTCGATTTCCAGCTCTATCTGCGGGTATGCGCTGTTGAGCGGACCCAGAATACTTTGCAGTAGGGCCCCGGCGTACTCCTCGGAAATACCCAGTCGGGCCCGGCCGCTGACCGCCGGGGTAATGAACCCGGCCAGCATCCGGTCATGCATCTGCAATAACTCAGCGCTCTGTAACGCAAAGCGCCGTCCCAGCGGCGTCAGGATCACAGCCTGATTGTCCCTCTCCAGCAGCCGCCCTCCCGCGATATCTTCCAGCCGCCGAATATGCAGGCTCACCGCTGACGGGCTGCGATTGAGGTAGGTAGACGCCGCGAGAAATTGCTCGAAACGCACCACAGCTTGAAAAGTGCGCAACAGGTCGATGTCCAGCGTTGAGTTCATGGTTGATAAATCCTGCATCAGTGGTGCTGATCTTTTCGTTTGATTGAACTACCGGGTCATTCATACCATCAAGTTCATGCTGCATAACAGAGGTGTCAGATGAATGGGGAACAGGTCGAATCGATAGCGCGGGCACAGCCGCTCACCAGGTCAACCCTCTGGACCAGCGGTTTGCTGCTGGGGCTAATGGTGCTGAGTTGGAGTTCGGGCTTCATCGGTTATCGCTACGCCTCGGAGCACAGTGGCGTGATGGTGGTGACTTTCTGGCGCTTTGTGGCGGCGATGTTGCTGCTGTTGCCGCTGGTTGCTCGGACACTGCGGCAGGTGAGTGGGGCTGATATACGCCGCCATCTGCTGGTGGGACTGCTTGGCATTGCCGGATATATCGCCGCCATCGCGGGCTCCATCGGGTTGGGTGTCGCCCCTGGCACCAGTGCACTGATCGCCAACCTGTTACCGGTGACCATTGTGTTCTCGGCGGGCCTGGTCCCCGGCCAACGGACCCGTGGCGGCCAATGGTGGGGCGTCGCCTTGTGTGCGGCGGGGATGTTGATAGCCAGCGGTGCCAGCGTTGAGTTTTCCAAAGCGTCTGTCTGGGCCTATAGCTTGCCAGTGCTTGCAGTGGCTTTTCTAACGGCGGCGACCCTCTATCAGAAGCGCTGCGTATCCCGACCTGTGCCAGCGCTGACAGCGTTATTCATTCAGATCTGCGCGGCCTTGCCGGTGTTCGCTGTGTTGGCGGTGCTGGAAGGCAGTATCAAGCCGGTGATGTCCGCCGGGTTTGCTATCGGAATCGTGTGGCTGGTGGTGTTTTCCACCCTGGGCGGGTACGGCTTCTACTGGCTGTGCCTGCAACGCTTCAATGTGCAGAGCACCAGTGGCGCGTTGTTTCTGATTCCACCGGTCACCATGATCTGGGCATCACTTCAGTTTGGTGACCCGCTGAGCATGACCGCGTTGATGGGTGTGGTGTTGACGCTGCTGGGGTTGCCGCTTCTGCGCCGACGTGATCGGGCATGAAAAAGCCGCCTTCTCGTGGGAGAGGGCGGCTTGGTCTTGATCAGTTGCAGGTGATCAATGCATGAACAGCGCGATCAAGATAATGATCGGGATCGGCACGCCGAGGAACAATAGAAGTAATGAGCGCATTGTAGTTCTCCTGGCTTATCGAGCCGTTGTTGTAGTGGTGGTGTAAGGACGTGCTTCAAGGTAGGTGACAGCGTCACGACGGCGACCGCCGAAGACTGCAGCCAGGCTGGCAAAGAACGCACCGCAGAGCAGGGCAACGAAGGTCCAGAGTGCAGTCATGGCTGCGACTTTGGCGGCGGTTTCAGCAGCGTTTTTCGCAGCCAGCTTGGCGTCTTCATAAGACTGACGAGCCTGGCCATAGACTTGATCAACGCGACGCTCAGCATCGGCCTGGCTCAAATTGGTACGTTGAGCGATCAATTGAGCGAGGTAGGTACGGTCTTCTGCACTCAACTGACCGCCGTTGTTGATGGTTCGGGCGAAGATGCGCACTACCACGGCGTGGGCTGCGTCATCGCTGACCGCCGCTGGGCGGTCATCGCGAAACAGGCTGTCCACAAAATAGCCGTAGTCCTGTCCGCTGGCGTTGCTGTTACTGGCAGCACTACCGGCCACTTGGGTCGCCGCACTGGCAGCACCGGAAGCCATGCTAGCGCCTGCTTTCACACCGCCACCGACAATGTTGCTGACCGAACCCACGATAAGCAACGCTGCGACGAGCGTGGCGACCGCCCAGGACAGGAAGCCATGGGCTGTGTCACGGAAATACACTTCATCCCCATGCAGATTGGCCCACTTCACTCGCAGTCTGCCGGCGATATAGCCGCCCAGACCGGAAGCAATGATTTGCGTGAATGCCAGCCATACCACCGTCGAGATGCCGATAGCCTTGGCGCTCATACCACTATCTTCCCAAGGCGAGATGGCGGAAAAGCCGAGGCCGGCGCCAAGCAATAGCAGGATTAAAGACAGCGCAGCGGCGCCAGCGGCACCGGCAAAGATTGCACCCCAGGAAACTCCTGAGTGGTTGGTGGATTCTTGCGCGGCAGTTGGGTAAGTGTCGGGGGATGAAATCATTATTTTTCTACTCCGTGAATAAAGTTGTTACATCTCACGGGGGTCATTGCAGCCGTTGTGCCAAATATCATGATTTTAAATAAACCAATTAAATCAGTCAGTTATAGAAAGTATTTGATAATTCAGTCATGCATTTTGCAAGGTAGGGTCTGCCGTTACAGGCGTTCTGCATGAGCTCATGCACGTTCGCGATTAGGTGGGGCAGTTTGTAGAGCTAAACTTGTTGTCCCATCATTCCAGGGCAAGCGTGCGACTCCAAACGTTTGCGTCGTGCTAATAGCGTGACTTCGCATATAGTGTCTAAGCGCTTGTTATCCCTTTCTTCAAGAGGTTACTACTCCATGTTTCTGAATCGCCCCCTGGAAGAAAAAGACATCTCCGTCGTGTGCTCACTGCCACAGAATGTCGACGAGCTGTTTTATATGTTCCCCCGAGCGACTTGGCCATTGACCCCGCCGCAGCTCGTAGACGCCCTGGACAATCATTCCGATTCGACGGTGATCGAGATGAATGGCGAGGTGGTGGGTTATGCAAATTTTTCTCGCAGTGATTTTCGCGGTCGGTGTTCGCTGGGCAACGTTATCATCGCGCCCAAGGCCCGCTCCCGAGGCGTTGGGAGATACCTCATCGGTTGCATGATGGATCTGGCGTTCGATAAGCATGAGGCTAGCGAGATGACGGCTTCGTGCTACAACCATAACGTTCCCGGCCTGCTGTTTTACCCGAAGCTGGGGTTTCGGCCGTATGCCATCGACGAACGTCGGGACAAGCACGGCGGTCGCGTGGCATTGATCCATTTGCGGCTTCCCCGTAGCGTTGAGTAAAGGATCCACGAGGACCGTCAGTCGGCTGTAACGGCTGACGAGTCCTCGACTTGGCGTTGTTTTGATTCAAGTCAGTTAAACACGCCGAATAAAGTTGTTAAGTGAATCGATTCTTCTAATTGTTTATATAAGCATTTGGTTAATGCCCAGCTTGGAGCGAATAAATGGAGATTGCTTCAATAGGGTGCGTGGCGTATAACAAAACATGCCTGCGGATTCATGGCGACGTTTATCTGGCTGGCAAAGGAAACTCAATAGGTAGTATCTATCAGTCGTACATATAACAAGCGCAGTCCGCTGTAGTGGGGTTGTGGGCACGCAGAACAAGGAGAAACACATGATTGCGTACAGACTTTCCACCCTCGAGTTACGGAGTATTGTCGAGGGCGCTTTCCTGCCTTTACGTTGTACCTGTAGCGTGGCGCCTGATGCGTCGATGACGGTGCAAATAACCGATCCAGATTCCGAGCGCGTCGAGTTGTTCGTCACCGGAATTTCCTTGGATCGCCTCAACACTACCCGGGAAATCTCCGAGCTGGTGGCAGAGTTGCGCTACGACCTGGCTCACACCCGGCAGCTCCATGGACGGCAGGGCTCACATCGCGGAGTCAGTGGGTTTAGCTAAGTGGAGTGACGGTAATCAGGAGTTCTTCAAGTCGTTTTGACCAGCCGCTGTGCATGATGGCATCGCGGCTTTTGTTTGCCTGATGGTCTAACGTCTAAACGCGTCCACCTAAGCGGATCAGGAACTATACATACGGTCAAACGGGCACTTCGGGCGCTGTGAATTCTTTCTTGGATCCATGACGCCTTACTCTGAGGATTTAGTAATACCCAGTAATAAAATGCTCTCATCGTTGCTCAAGGTTATATAAGCCGTTCGAGGGTTTATATAACCTAATGCGGAGATGTCTTGATCTTAGAGTTCTAGGTTGTACGACCTCCTAATGTATTGAGCGTCTCCGTTCATTTTCGAATAGTAACTTGAACGCTTGGACATCGGCATCAGCGGCAATGTAGTGATCGCGGATCGGTCCTGCTTCAATTTGACCTTCTAGCGCAACACGGATCACCGATGACTTAGGCAGATAGTCCGGCACTTCCCCCAGAATGGTCAGCTCCCGCAGTCGATGCCCGTTCTGCTCAACCGTCGTCAGCCGGACTCGACAGGTGGCTTGCATTGGGATCGGTCCGAACAGTGTGTCCCGGGAGTAGTCGATCTCGGCGATGCCAGATCGAGAGTCTTTCTCAAAATTCATGTCTGCTACCTCTGCATCCATTCGAGTTTTAATTGCGTCTGTAGACATGGATATTCGATCCAATCAAATAGTTCTGACCGATTGGGCGAATGGTCGTCTCCGTTCATCGGGGAACCCATGTAAGTGCATCACACGCTGACTTTCTGCCCCTGAAACGCTGTCCATTGCTTACCTTTCTGGAGGAACGAGTCATGAAATCAGCGCCGTCTCTCATTGCCGCATCTCTCGCGCTTTTGACATCGGGCAGCGTGCACGCCGGCGAGATGAGTAATCCTCTTGTGGTAGAACGTTGGAAATCCCGTCCTTTGGTGGTGATCGTGCCGAATGCTCAGGATCCGATCCTGGTCAGCTTGAAGCGAGCCCTGCAGGAACCTGCAAACCGTGAAGCTTTCATTGAGCGGGAAATGGTCCTGTACACCGTTGTTGATGGCGTAGGTACTCGAAACGACGAGCCTTTAGGCGAGCCTGAAACAGCAGGGCTTCTTAAGGGCCTGGGGGTGGAAACCTCCGCTCCTGGCAGAGTCATACTGGTGGGCAAGGACGGCGGCAAAAAGATGGAGCAAACAGGGCAGGTCTTGCCCAGGGACCTGTTTGCATTGATTGATCAGATGCCCATGCGCCAGAAGCCTTGAACTGTCTTTATCGAAACGTGCCGCGGCAACGCTCAACCACGCAAAAAAAAGCCGTGAATGCTGTACGAGCAATCACGGCTAAATAATGGGAGCGAAGCGTTTGAATCGAACAACAGGGATGAAGCAATCAACAATTAACGCGTGTGATAAGTAGGCAGATCAAAGCGGTGCTGGCTTTGCAGCATCGAGATCGCTGGCAGTTCACTGGCCTGTGCAGCGAGGTCGCGGCGGATTGCGCTAATCACCCATTCCAACTGAACTGGAGTATGGAGCTGGGCGTAGGACACGGAGCGACGAATCTGTTTGCCGTCACCATTACGCAACGAAAGCAGCACACCACCATCCGGACGGGCTTGGGTGGTTACGTCGAATTCGGAAAATACGGAAGCGAATTTTTCTTGAATATAAGTCATGTCTAGCGGCTCCATTGCTCATGGGATAACAAGCTTGGTAGTACTAGTGCAGTGACTGTGCCAGTATTCGAATTATTGTAAAAACGTTATAAATCAACAGCTTACAAATTAAATAAAAATCCTCTCTCGTGCATTCTGCATGAATGGTCATCGGGCATCCTGCATTTTGCGGGTTTTTACCGTTTTTTTTGCATGGGCTGGGGAACTTTGTGCAGGGCGGTATGAGCAGCTGATGGCTCAAGGTGCGGGTGGGGCACATCCTCAGACAGCGATTCTGCTTTTTTATTCGAATACTCAAACAATCAAAAACGCATACCTGCTCTTTCAGCCAGTGGCCATGGGATGTCGGCAACGTGTCTTGACCTGCGGCGAACCGCTCGGGAGACTTGCGGTCATTTGATTACGCCAGGCTGTTTCAGCCTTTAGCTCAGTCTTGAATAACAGGAGTCAACATGTCAGACCAGAACACCACGCACGGCCAAGGGCCTGTGGCCATGACCGATGATGAGGCGCTGGAGTTTGCCGAGCAGGTGTTTGACGTTGCCCGTCGTGGCGATGCGGTCATGCTCGATAAGTTATTAGAGAAGGGCCTGACCCCGAATTTGCGCAATCACAAGGGCGATACGCTGCTGATGCTCGCCAGCTACCACAGCCATCAGGACGCGGTACAGACGCTTCTCAAGTATCAGGCTGACCCGGAAATCCGTAACGACAATGGACAAAGCCCTATCGCGGGGGCCGCGTTCAAAGGGGATCTGGCGGTGGTGAAACTGCTGGTCGAGGCTGGCGCAGAGGTCGAGGGCGCTTCGGCTGACGGGCGCACGGCATTGATGATGGCGGCCATGTTCAACCGCACTGAAATCGTCGACTACCTGATCAGCAAGGGCGCGAACCCGCACGCACAGGATGCCAAGGGCGTTACCCCTCTGGCAGCAGCGCAGACCATGGGCGCTGCCGATACAGCTGAGCAGTTAAGCAAACTGGTCGGCTGATGAATTCATAGACCTGTGAATGCATAGATAGAGGCGCGGAGGATTTGCCGGTATCCTTCGCGCCTTATTTTTTGCTCGGCATCAGGATGACCCCATGAAAAATCAACTCATCGAATTAATCGGTAAAATCAGTTCGGGTTGCATGGGCGAGCAGGATATTGAGCGAATTGCTGATGAAGCAGCCCAGGCTTACGCTGATCCGCAAGCCTTTCTGCAAGCCAACCCGGACGTCAACTACGACGAAACCTTTCCGATTGCCCTCGGTGAGTGGGTGGTGGTTGGCAGCCTCCCGGATACCGTGCTGTTCCAGGCCGATAGCTACATGGATCTGTTTGCCCAGATCGTCGAGTCCTTTGGCCCCGATGTCGCGTTTAATATCAAGCCCAAGCAGCTGGCCAAGGTCGAAGCGTTGACGGCGCTCAACCGGATTCAGATCCAGCTGGGCAGCATGAACAAGGAAATGGGCGGTTACGTGCTGATGAATTTCAGCCAGCCGCTGGATGATGAAATCCAGGCGGTACTGGTATACGGCAACGATCAGGCACGTGTCGTTGAGCTATGTGCTGGCGTGGGCATTCACGCAGCGCCCGCTCTTGAAGCGCTGCGTAACGCTTAACCCAAGGCAGTATCGAGAAACATCATTACCGCAAAACCGCCCATCAGGCCCAGTGTTGCAGAGGTCTGATGGCCGTTGCGATGGGTTTCCGGGATGACTTCATGGGACACCACGAAGATCATAGCCCCGGCCGCCAGACCCAGGCTGATGGGGTAGGCGATGGCGAAACCGCTGGAAATACCCAGGCCGATCAGCGCGCCGATGGGTTCCATCAAACCTGAGCCAATCGCCACCAGCATCGCCTTGAGCGTCGACAAGCCGGTGACCCTGAGCGCAAGGGCGATGGCCAGGCCTTCCGGGATATCTTGAATGGCGATGGCGCTGGCCAATGGCACGCCCACATTCATATCGCCATTGGCAAAGCCGACACCGATGGCCATGCCTTCAGGAAAGTTGTGCAGCGTAATCGCCAACACAAACAGCCAGACCCGATTGATGCGTTCCGAGTGGGGTCCTTGTCGACCAATCGTTTCGTGTTCGTGAGGGGTGAATTTGTCCAGGCCGAGCATCAGCATTACACCCAGACCCAGTCCCAACACCACTGTCGCCGCCGCGAACGGTCCGCTGCCGGTTATTTCCCGAGCCGCCGCAAGCCCCGGCAGGATCAGGGAAAACGAACTGGCAGCGAGCATCATGCCAGCCGCAAAACCCAGCATCACATCCTGGGCGCGTTGCGAGACTTCACGCAGTGCAACCGCCAGCACCGCACCCAGCGCCGTGGCCGCAAACCCCGCCGTTCCGCCCAGCAAGGCGTATTGCAGATTGGCCTGGTTCGCACCATAGATCGCGTTGTAACCGCTTGCGATCACCAGGCCGAGCACCACCAGCAGCACCAGCACCAGCCCGGCGCTGAGCAAAGGCGCGGCCTGTGCCTGAGCGTACCAGGAGGACCAAAGCGTTCGGGGTTGTAACGGGGTTTGCATGACTTCGTGACCTCTTGCCAGGATTTAAGAGCACCGCAGAGCCGCCGCCCAAAAGTTATGGTGCCCAGATTCGGAACCTGTAAATATGCCGTTGGTTCAACGGAACCCTGTAACGTTGCCATCATCTTAGTCAGTAACATTCATTCAGGAGCAACACCATGGGTTCCACTTTCAACGGTTTGGTAGGGCTGATTATCCTCGCCCTCGATATCTGGGCCATCATCAACGTTCTGAAAAGTGGTGCCGAAACCGGGATGAAAATCCTTTGGGTTCTGCTGATCGCGCTGTTGCCGGTGCTGGGCCTGATCATCTGGGCTATTGCAGGGCCGCGGGGGAATGTGCGGATTTAAGCTTTATCTGATGCCAGAAACCAAGCTTTAACCAAAACGCCTGATTGCGCTGAGCTTTCAGGCGTTTTTTATGGGGCGTGCATTCTGGTTGAACCTGGATGACATTCATCGCTGATTGCTGCGTATGTGTAACATTTCAAGTGCCTCAACAAAATTTTCACACCCGGTCCCTGAAAATCCCGCGCGCTTTTCTTGTGATGCTGGCCGGGCGCCGCCAGCTGGGCGAGGGGGCCGAAAAGAGCCTTTCGAGAGCCGCCAGATGAACAAACATCGCACTGCGCTGCTAAATGGCGGGCGATCACGTAAGATTTGCGCCCCGTCGTTCTGCCAGTGTCCCGCGCATCGCCGAACGCATGAGTTTTCCAAACCCTATTTTTGAAACCAACGGATCCCACAACAACATGGCCACAACGGACGCTATGAGTCATAAGCCCGCGTCGTCGCGCTCGCTGCAACCCACCGTCAAATCGCATTTGGCCTACACCCTGCTCAGCGCACTGGTGCTGATGGTGATGTACACGCTGTTGCGTATCGCCTTGCTGGTTTACAACCGCGAGATGATCGGCGACAGCCCGGCCTCGACTTTTGTCGAGGCGCTGTTCAATGGCATGCGATTTGATTTGCGCCTGACGGTTTACCTGCTGATTCCCTTGTTGCTGGCTTTGTTCAGCGCTCGGGCCATGGCGGCTCGCGGTTTCTTCCGTTTCTGGCTGACCCTGGTAGCTAGCATCACGCTGTTCTTCGGCTTGATGGAGATGGACTTCTACCGCGAGTTTCACCAACGCCTCAACGGGCTGGTGTTCCAGTATGTGAAGGAAGATCCGAAAACCGTTCTGAGCATGTTGTGGTACGGCTTCCCGGTGGTTCGCTACCTATTGGCCTGGGCCGTTGTCACCTGGCTGTTGAGCCTGGTGTTCAAAGGCGTTGACCGTATGACTCGTACGCGCCGTGAGTTCAGTGTCAGCAACAGCAGCAACCGCGCTGTTGCGCCGTGGTACGCGCGCATTGGGGTGTTTGTGGTTTGCCTGCTGATCGCTGTCGTCGCCGCTCGCGG
Source organism: Pseudomonas syringae (assembly GCF_000737245.1). Lineage (GTDB taxonomy): Bacteria > Pseudomonadota > Gammaproteobacteria > Pseudomonadales > Pseudomonadaceae > Aquipseudomonas > Aquipseudomonas syringae_J. The sequence continues at coordinate 19,348 of NZ_JPQU01000036.1, forward strand.
TACGTTGCGCCAAGGCCCGCCGCTGCGTTGGGGTGATGCTTACACCACCGAATCGAATTTCGCCAACACCCTGGGTCTGAACGGCACCTTGACGCTGATCGCGGCTGCGAAAAGCCGGATGTCCGAAGATCGCGACAATATCTGGAAGGCGACACTGCCCCAGCCACAGGCCCAGCAAACGGTTCGCGACATGCTGCTGACCGCTAACGACAAGCTGGTTGAGCCGAATCTGGCTGCCGTTCGCCGCGATTTCACGCCGCCCGTGCAGAACACGCTGCCGATCAAGAACGTGGTCGTGATCCTGATGGAGAGCTTTGCCGGACACTCCGTCGGTGCGCTGGGTGATGAAGCCAATATCACTCCTTACTTCGACAAACTGTCCAAGGAAGGGCTGCTGTTCGACCGTTTCTTTTCCAACGGTACCCATACCCACCAAGGCATGTTCGCCACCATGGCGTGCTTCCCGAACCTGCCGGGTTTCGAATACCTGATGCAGACGCCCGAGGGCTCTCACAAGTTGTCCGGTTTGCCACAACTGCTCAGCGCTCGTGGTTATGACGATGTTTACGTCTACAACGGCGACTTCGCCTGGGACAATCAGTCGGGCTTTTTCAGCAACCAGGGTATGACCACCTTCATAGGCCGAAATGACTTCGTCAATCCGGTGTTCTCGGATCCGACCTGGGGGGTTTCCGACCAGGACATGTTCGACCGTGGCGCTCAAGAGTTGCAGGCCCGCGGCAAAAGCGGCAAGCCGTTCTATGCCTTGTTGCAGACCTTGTCCAACCACACGCCTTATGCCTTGCCGCCGAAGTTGCCGATGGAAGCTGTCACCGGCCACGGCACGCTGGACGAACATTTGACCGCCATGCGTTATTCGGACTGGGCATTGGGTCAGTTCTTCGAGAAAGCCAAGAAAGAACCGTATTACAAGGAAACCCTGTTCGTGGTGGTCGGCGATCACGGTTTCGGCAACAACCAGCAGATCACTGAAATGGACCTGGGGCGCTTCAACGTTCCGCTGCTGCTCATTGCGCCGGGCATGCAGGAGAAGTTCGGTCAGCGCAGCAGCATTGTCGGTACGCAGATCGACATCGTGCCGACCATCATGGGCCGCCTGGGCGGCGAAACCCGCCACCAGTGCTGGGGTCGTGACTTGCTCAATCTGCCGGAAGGGGACAAAGGCTTCGGTGTCATCAAACCTTCGGGTAGCGAGCAGACCGTTGCCTTGGTCACCGGCGACCGGATCCTGATCGAGCCCAAGGAAATGGAACCCAAGGTTCTGTCCTACACCCTGGGCCGCACGCCACACGCCGAAGTGATTCCGGACGCGCCGGACACTCAGGCGCTGCGCGAGAAGCTGGACAGCTTCCTGCAAACGGCCACCAAGAGCCTGCTGGATAACACGGCCGGGGTCGAAGCCAGTAAAAACTGATCCCCAGCCCCAATAAACAAAAAGCCCCTCATTGCAGGGGCTTTTTGTTTTCCGTGGGGCATCCCCATGACTCTGTGGGAGCAAGCTTGCTTGCGAATACGATTTATCGGGCCCGATAAAATGGCTGGATGTACCGTCCTCTTCGCGAGCAAGCTCGCTCCCACAAAAAAACAACTCCAGTGCGCTATGGTCTGAACGAATCCCCGCGCAAAAAGGTCAAGATCACGTGAGCCGCGTTCTCGGCTGCTGAGGAGACATTGATGAAACAGTGGACCATTTCCTATCTCGACAAAGATGGTGTGCAACAAAATGTTGTTCTTGATTCAGAGCATCGTCCCAGTGAGGAAGAGGCCGCTATTCAACTTCGTCCGAAGCTGTTTCCGGTGGCTACTGAGCTGGATATGAACGACCTCGAAGGCCGTACTGCCGAGCCAACGGTGAAAACCCTTAAAGAACAGAATGCCGTTCAAATCATCTCTATCATCGAAGCGTCATGATCGTGTGCAGGTGAAAAAATGCTTCGGCGGGTCATTGGCAGAACGCCGGAGATAGGGTTACTCTGAAATCGAGGCTGGCGAAGTGATTCTCCAGTCTCTTCCATGTCGATGCCTGTCTGGAGCCTGCTATATGGCTAGCGCCTCATAGCCCGGACATGGCCTTGTCAGCTACATGCTTGATCCCCTGCGTCGGAGCAACTGGCGCTTGGCAGCCTTTGCAGAAAGGCTGCTTCAGGAATGTTGAAACTCTATCTATCGTTGCATAGGAGGACGTTTCATGAGCACAGCCAATCAAGAGGACATCAGCAGTAACGTACTGCGCCGCATGAAAGAAGGCGGTTTCGATTTCGCACGCATCTATCCGATCGAGTTCTACGCCGTTTTCCCGGATGAGGAGCGGGCGCGGCAAGCAGCAGAACAGTACCGTGGTGAGTCACTCAATACCCAGATCAACATCCGCGACGACGGCGCATGGCACTTGCAGCTGAGCAAGGTCATGCACGCGACCTATGACGGTATTGGTGATTTTGAACAAGACTTCCAGGCCGCCATCACGCCATTGGACGGCGAGGTTGAGGGGTGGGGTGTGACCCAGGAGATCAGACGATTCCACTCCTGATGCATTTGGTACATGTTGAACAGCCGGTCAATTCTGGGGTATGCGTCCTGCGAATTGGCCGGTTTTAGTTTGTGGGTTCTAAAGGTTGCCGCGACTATTCGCAGACTCGGATGCCGAGCAGCAGACAAAAAAAAGCCACTCGGTAAGAGTGGCTCAAAGGGAAGTTCGTCAGTTCAGCGTCAAGGTCGATTTCAGTCGCGACTTGAAACGGGGCAGTTAAATCAGCTATTGCCCGGATGTCGTTGATTATGTGGAAACAATATGGCCTCGTGAAATCAACTCTGACTATGCTAATCATAGATTTTGCAGCGGTAGGACGCTTCCGAATGAGGCGTAGGAGAATTGGTTGAGAAGCTTCTTGCACAGGAATGGTGCGATGAGTTCTTCGTCTTTATATAACCAGTTGATATTTAAGCGTTTATGCCGATGGCACGGGCCTTGCGAAGGCCCTTGGTGTCCGTGGTGACAAGGAGTACGGCATGATCCGCACCTTTTATGATGAGATGTACGATGCTGGCGGCCTGGTCCGCCCGCATTATCGGGAATTTGCCCGCTGGCTTGGCGAGACGCCGCCTGAGCTTCTGGCTCAGCGCAGACGCGAAGCCGACCTTTTGTTTCATCGCGCCGGGATTACCTTCACGTTGTACGGTGATGAGCAGGGGACCGAGCGGCTGATCCCGTTCGATACCATTCCTCGCAGCATTCCTGCCAGTGAATGGCGGGTGGTCGAGCGCGGCTGCATACAGCGTGTCAAAGCGCTGAACATGTTCCTCGCCGATCTGTATCACGAGCAGCGGATTATCAAAGCTGGGGTTATCCCGGCCGAGCAGGTGCTGGCCAACGAGCAGTATCAGTTGGCGATGCAGGGGCTCAATCTTCATCGTGATCTGTATTCGCATATTTCCGGGGTCGACCTGGTGCGTGATGGCGATGGCACCTATTACGTGCTCGAAGACAACCTGCGCACGCCAAGCGGCGTGAGCTACATGCTCGAAGACCGCAAAATGATGATGCGTCTCTTCCCTGAGCTGTTTGCGGCTCAGCGTATTGCGCCCATTGATCATTACCCGAATCTGCTCCTCGATACGCTAAAAAGCTCCAGCCCGCTGGATAATCCGAGCGTGGTCGTATTGACGCCTGGTCGCTTCAACAGCGCATTTTTCGAGCATGCTTTTCTCGCTCGGGAAATGGGTGTCGAGTTGGTTGAAGGCGCCGATCTGTTTGTGCGTGATGATCGGGTCTTTATGCGCACCACTGACGGGCCCAAGGCTGTAGATGTGATCTACCGCCGTCTGGATGATGCGTTCCTCGATCCGTTGGCGTTCAACCCCGATTCCATGCTCGGCGTCCCTGGTCTGCTGTCGGCCTATCGTTCGGGCAATGTGGTGTTAGCCAACGCCATCGGTACCGGGGTCGCGGATGACAAGTCGATCTACCCGTACGTCACGGACATGATTCGCTTCTATCTGGATGAAGAGCCCATCCTCAAGAACGTACCGACCTGGCAATGCCGCAAACCTGCGGACTTGTCCCACGTCCTGGCTAACCTGTCGCAACTGGTGGTCAAGGAAACCCAAGGTTCTGGTGGTTATGGCATGTTGGTCGGCCCTGCGGCCAGCGCTGCGGAGATCGAGTCGTTTCGCGCCCGCCTGAAGGCCAAGCCCCACGCGTATATCGCGCAACCCACGCTGTGTTTGTCGACGTGCCCGACCTTTGTCGAAAACGGCATCGCGCCGCGCCACATCGATTTGCGCCCGTTTGTCCTTTCTGGTCGTGAAACCCGCGTCGTACCCGGTGGGCTCACCCGCGTTGCGCTCCGCGAAGGATCGCTGGTGGTGAACTCGTCTCAAGGTGGCGGAACAAAAGACACCTGGGTGGTCGAGGATTAAGGATGCCTGCCAATGCTAAGTAGAACTGCCTCGGATTTATATTGGATGTCGCGTTATCTGGAGCGAGCGGAAAACCTCGCCCGGATGCTGGACGTCAGTTATTCGCTGTCTTTGATGCCGCAGGATGGACGCGGCGACGGCCTGGACGAACTGGCGATGCCGCTATTGATCACTGGCACGCTGGACCATTATCTGGAGCGCCACGGCGAGCTGCATGCCGAACGCCTGCTGCATTTTTTTGCCCTCGACGCCAGCAACCCGGCGAGCATCTATAGTTGCCTCGGCGCGGCACGGGCCAGCGCCCATGCGGTGCGTGGGCGAATCACCGCTGACATGTGGGAAAACATCAACGCCACATGGCTGGAGATTCGTGGTATCGCCGAACAAGGCCTCAGCCGTTACGGCATGAGCCGTTTCTGTGAGTGGGTCAAAGAGCGTTCGCATCTGTTTCGCGGCGCGACCTACGGCACGATCATGCGTCACGATGCCTTTCGTTTCATTCGTCTGGGGACGTTTATCGAGCGCGCCGACAATACGTTGCGCCTGCTTGATGCCCGTTACGAAATGCTTGAACTGCGCGGCCGCGATACCCATCAGGTCTCCGACAGCTCGGCTCATGGTTACTACCAATGGAGTGCCTTGCTGCGCGCGCTGTCATCGTTCGAGGCCTACACCGAGTTGTACCGCGACGCGCCAGGTGCTCGTCAGGTAGCCGAACTGTTGCTGTTGCGTCCCGATATCCCACGCTCCCTGAGTGCCTGCCTCGAAGAATTGGATCTGATCCTCGCCAGTCTGCCCGGCGCCAATGGGCGTCCTGCCCAGCGTCTGGCGGCAGAGCTGGATGCACGCCTGCGCTACACCGGGATCGACGAAATCCTGGAGGAGGGCCTGCACGAGTGGTTGAACGAATTCATTCCGTTGGTAGCCCAATTGGGTAACGCAATTCACACTTCTTATCTGGAGGCTGCATGAGACTCTCAATTAGCCACGAGACGACCTATCACTACGAGGATCAGGTACGCGCCAGCATCCAGTATTTGCGTCTGACGCCCCATGACAGCGAGCGCCAACAAGTGCTCAGCTGGCAACTGAGTCTGCCGCGTCCGGTTCGTGCGCAAATCGACCCGTTCGGAAATATCCTGCACGTGCTGACCATGGATGAGCCTCATGAAGCGATCATCATTGGTGCCCGTGGCCAAGTGGAGATTGATGAAAAACGTGAATCCGAACACGAAAGCCAGTCACCTTTGCCGTTTCTGCGTTTCACTCGGCTAACCGAGCCTGACGAAGCGATTCGAGCCTTCGCTACCAAACAGTGTCGCAAGCGCAAGGATCGCAGTAGTTTGATCGACCTGATGCACGCATTGAATCAGCACATCACCTACACGCCTGGCTCCACCGAGGTTGATACCAGCGCCGCTCAGGCGTTTGCCGGGCGCTCCGGTGTTTGTCAGGATCACGCCCACGCGTTTATTGCCTGTGCCCGCAGCCTGGGTATCCCGGCGCGGTATGTGTCCGGTTACCTGTACAGCGAAGATAGCGAACATCTGGCCAGTCACGCCTGGGCGGAAGCATGGGTCGACGATGCTTGGTACAGCTTTGACGTGACCAACCAGTTGGCTATTCCGGAGCGCCATTTGAAACTGGCAGTTGGCCTGGATTACCTTGACGCTTGCCCGGTCCGTGGCATGCGCCGTGGCGGCGGCTGTGAGCAGATGCACGCCAAGGTCCTCGTCGCGCCTATGCCCGGCGCACCGAAGGTGTTGATGCAGGTGCAGCATCAGTAGTTAGTGACACGTGTTTACGTCTGTAGGCGCTCACGAGCAACGCGAGGCAGCGATAGCGGTTTGTCTGACACACCGCTATCGCTGGCCTCGTAACCTCGGTGAGCTCCTACAGGTCCTGAGTTTATTCAGGGAGGCCGCCATCGGTCATTGGCGACGTCGCTCAGCCATGTGCTCCAGATAATCCAATACCCTATCCAGCTCCGTATCCGAAAGTACCTGCTCGGGGATCGCGGGCATTTTGCCCTGAGGCCAGCTGCGCAGGCTTTGAGGATCGCGGATGTATTGGCGCAAATAACCAGCGCTGAAGTATTCCGTTGGGCTGTGTGGCTCGTTCAGGTCCGGACCCAGCTGTGAGTCTCCTCCGCCGTTAAGGCGATGGCAGGCCAGACAGTTCTTTTGAAACAGCGTGAAACCCTGATTGACCGGATCGTCGGCTGCCAGTTTTGAGTCGGGTTTCATGGCCGGGAAGCGTGCGCCAACCGGTGCCAGGACACTGATTTTGCTGATCGCATATGGCCATTCTTCACGGTGGATATTGTCGATTTGAGGGTCGGTCCACACCAGATAAAACGGTCCGGCGCTGTGCAAGCCGTTGTTCACGGCTGGCCAAGGGTGATTGGGATCTTCGATGGCGAGCCAGGCTCTGGAACCTCTGGTTTGCAACAGCGGAGCCGCTGGCAGTTCAGCGGCAAACCCATCGGTGGCCACGGCCTGCACATGATCCTGCCCACTGACGCCCTCAAGCAACGCGGCAAGCGGAAGGGCGCGATAGGTCATGGTGTGCTTGTAAGCCACGTCGTTGCTGATTGTGAGAGTCTGGATTTGCGGATGGCTGAGCAGTTGGCTGGTTTCCCAGCTCCTGCCGCCACCTGACTGTTCGATCGTCAGGGTGGCTGCATGCAGGGGACCGGCCAACGCTGCTGTCAATGCCAGCGAGGCCCAAGTCAAAATAGAACGCAAAAAGCTACTCCGCAGGATCGTCGGTAATGTCGTACAGGGCGTTGTGCAGTTCTTCGTAATTGCCACCATTGATGACGCTGTAGTAGCCAGCCTTGTTCAGTTTGTCCTGAGCCTTGCTGGCTTTTTCGTCGCTGCTGCTAAACACGACAAACACCACGTTACGGTCGTTGAGCACCTGCTTGATCTGAGGCACCAGCCGTTGTTCTTCAATGCGCACTGCATTGAGTACAGTGCCTGCGTCGTAATCCGTCTGGTTGCGAACATCGACGGCAAGCTTTCCTTCCTTCAGGGCCGCGACCGCCACCGCCTGCTCGACGTCGCCTGCCGCTGCCGAGCCGCAGATCATCATCAATATCAGTGCTGACCACTTGCTCATACCTGCACCTCCCTCATGCACGAGTACAGAGATTGGCATAGATGGGAGCTGCCCGGAAGCGCAGCGGAGCCAGCAGGCTTCGTAGGATAAGTCGGCGATCAGCCGAACAACCTGGTCAGATTTGGCAAAATCAGTAACAGAGTCGTGGCGAACACAATAAGTCCGGCCTGACGTACTTTCGAACGTTTGAACATGGCGGTCTGCCTTTTTTTGTTATTCCTGAGCGACAAAAGCTCACCGAATTCATCGTGAATGTCGGGCAGCTGGCAAAGGTGATTCTCTGAGCAAAAGTGACCCGGCAAAGCCTGCCGGTTGTCCGCGCGTTGCAAGTAGTTATTATCGCGCCGCTAATGCTACAGACTTAACCTTAGAGTCCACGTGCCCTGCTATTTAGACCTCTTTCGTATTAGAGCCTAGTTTTAAGGCATAACCGGTTCTAAGTGAGCAGGTTCGGTCGCTGACATTCCCCTGCTAGACGCCTTTAGCCACCGCGGACCGTTGAGGAGGGTTGGGCGCCGTTCGTCCGGGTCGGATTTTTCCTACAGTTGGGGTTGGCCTTGAAGCTGGGTTGAAAATTGAATCCCGTCGGGATGCAGCTAAGGTGTTAGCACGCATCACCCGAGAACAATAAGGATTCAGGGGACTTCATGACCGAAGCTTTGATTTTCGACGCGGTACGCACCCCACGCGGCAGAGGCAAGCCCGATGGTGCGCTGTACAGCATCAAACCGGTGAACCTGATGGCCGGTTTGTTGAGCGCATTGCAGGCGCGTAACCGGCTGGATACGACGCAGGTCGACGATATCGTCCTGGGTTGCGTGACGCCGGTAGCTGATCAGGGCGCAGATATAGCCAAGACTGCCGCTCTGGTGGCGGACTGGGATGTCAGCGTTGCGGGTGTGCAGATCAATCGGTTTTGCGCGTCAGGTCTGGAGGCCGTGAATCTTGGGGCCATGAAGATTCGATCGGGTTTTGAAGAGTTGGTCGTGGTGGGCGGGGTGGAATCCATGTCCCGAGTGCCCATGGGCAGCGATGGCGGAGCCTGGGTGCTGGATCCGCAGACCAATCTGCATTGCCATTTCACCCCGCAGGGTATCGGGGCCGATTTGATCGCGACACTGGAGGGCTTCACACGGCAGGATGTGGACGCCTATGCCCTGGCATCACAGCTCAAGGCGGCAAGAGCCCGGCAAGACGGTTCATTCAAAAAGTCCCTGATCCCCGTGCGTGACCAGAACGGCTTGCTGCTGTTGGATCACGATGAGTTCATCCGCGCGGACTCGACGCTGGACGGGCTGAGTAAACTCAAGCCGAGTTTCGAATCGATTGGTCAGATGGGTTTCGATGCCACGGCATTGCGTGTCTACAGTCATGTCGAGCGCATCCACCACGTGCATACACCGGGCAACAGTTCCGGCATCGTCGACGGGGCCGCCGCCATGCTGATCGGTTCGGAGTCCAAGGGCAGAGCCTTGGGTTTGCGAGCGCGGGGCCGGATCGTCGCCACAGCCGTAACCGGTACTGACCCGACCATCATGCTGACCGGTCCGGCCCCGGCGACGCGCAAGGCACTGATCAAGGCGGGTCTCAAGATAGACGACATCGACCTGTTTGAGGTCAATGAAGCCTTTGCTTCCGTGGTGCTCAAATTCATCAAGGATCTGCAAGTGGACCCTGGCAGGGTCAACGTCAACGGCGGTTCCATCGCCATGGGCCATCCGCTGGGTGCTACTGGCTGCATGATCCTCGGCACATTGCTTGATGAACTGGAAGCGCGCCAGTTGCGCTTCGGCCTGGCGACGCTATGTGTCGGCGGTGGTATGGGGATCGCCACCATCATCGAGCGTTGCTGAGCCCACTCTCCGATTGCAGAGACTATTTCATGACCGATGCTATCAAGTATGAAAAGGGTCAGGACAACATCGTGGTCCTGACTATCGATATGCCAGGGCACAGCGCCAATATCATGAACGCGAGCTGGCGCCAGGCGATGAGCGCAACCCTTGTCAGATTGACGGAAGACAAAGACTCGATTGCCGGGGTGATCCTCACTTCGGGTAAAAAAACCTTTTTTGCCGGGGGGGATCTCAACGAATTGATTCAGGTGGGCAAGGACCGGGCCCAGTGGTTTCAGGCAATGATCCAGAGTCTCAAGCAACAGTTGCGTGGTCTGGAGACCCTCGGCAAACCGGTGGTGGCTGCAATCAATGGTTCAGCCCTGGGTGGCGGTTTCGAAATCTGTCTGGCCTGTCATCACCGGATTTCGCTGGATATTCCCGGCATGCAAATTGGCTTGCCGGAAGTGACACTGGGCTTGCTCCCGGGGGGCGGCGGGATTGTGCGAATGGTCCGCATGTTGGGGCTGGAGCGCGCGCTGCCGCATCTGCTGGAAGGTAAAGGCCTCACAGCCCGGGATGCGCTGGCAGCCGGGCTGATTGACGACATTGCCAATGATCGGGACGAGATGCTGCATCGGGCACGGGCCTGGATTACTGCCCATCCGGTGATCATCCAACCATGGGACAGGCCGGGTTATCAGATCCCCGGTGGAACGCCTGCCCATCCCAAAGTGGCGCAGATGCTCGCCATCGCACCGTCCATTCTGCGCAGCAAGACTCAGGGGTGTTTCCCGGCACCGGAGAAAATCTTGTGCGCAGCCGTCGAAGGCGCGCAGGTGGATTTCGAGACTGCACAGTTGATCGAGACCCGCTATTTCACTGAGCTGGTCACCGGTCAGGTGGCGAAGAACATGATTGGCACCTTCTGGTTTCAGCTCAATGAAATCAAACAGGGCAGCTCGCGTCCCAAGCATTTCCCAGTCGTGCCGACCCGCAAGCTCGGCGTACTGGGAGCGGGCATGATGGGCGCGGGGATTGCTTACGTCAGCGCCTGTGCGGGCATAAGCGTCGTACTGAAAGATCTCAATCTGGCAACGGCGCAAAAGGGCCGTGAGCACTCTGCCCGGTTACTGGCCCGGCAGGTTGCCAGCGGCAGGATCAGCGCTGAGCAAAGTGAAGTTATTCTGGCGCGGATTCACAGCACGGGCCGTGACTCCGATCTGCAGGGCTGTGATCTGATCATCGAGGCGGTGTTCGAGGATCGTGAGCTCAAAGCCAGAGTCAGTGCGGCAGCGGAGCGATTGGCGCTGAAAAATGCTTTGATTGCGTCCAACACCTCGACACTGCCCATCACCGGCCTGGCGTCGTCGATTCCCGACCCGCAACGCTTCATCGGGCTGCATTTTTTCAGCCCCGTGGAGAAGATGCAGTTGGTGGAAATCATCAAGGGTGCGCAGACCAGTGACGCCACACTGGCCCGTGCTTTTGACTTCGTACAGCAGATCAAAAAAATCCCGATTGTGGTCAGTGACAGTCGTGGCTTCTTCACTTCACGGGTATTCGCGACCTTCACCAACGAAGGCATTGCCATGCTCGGCGAAGGAGTTCCCGCGCCCATGATCGAAACCGAAGCGCGCAAGGCGGGCATGCCTGTGGGACCGTTGGCGGTGTCTGATGAAGTGTCGTTGAGTCTGATGAGCCACATCCGCGGCCAGGCCGTCAGAGACCTTGTCGCTGAGGGCAAACCTGCGCTGCAGCATCCAGCGACAGCATTGATTGATCTGATGGTCGACGAGTTCAAACGCTTCGGCAAGGCCTCGGGTGCCGGCTTCTACGATTATCCGCAAGGCGCGCCCAAGCATCTTTGGCCGGAACTCAAAAAGCACTTTGAAAAGCCTGACCGGCACATCCCGGCGCAGGACGTCCGTGATCGCCTGCTGTTCGTTCAGGCGATTGAAACCGTGCGCTGCCTGGAGGAGGGGGTATTGCACTCCGTAGCCGACGCCAATATCGGCTCGATCTTCGGCATCGGCTTCGCAGGCTGGACGGGTGGAGCGCTACAGTTCATCAATCAATACGGCCTGGCAGGCTTCATCGCCCGGGCGCGGTATCTGGCTGAACATTACGGCGACCGTTTCCAGCCGCCGTCGCTGTTGCTGCATAAGGCGCTCAAGGGGCAAGCATTCTAATCCGCAACCGGTTCAGCGCCAGTTAAGGCAATCGTGAGCAAACCCGCAAATGGCCCCTTGCCTTGAAGTGTCGGTTCAGGGCAGGCTTGATCGGAGCACTATCGCCTTTACCGCTTCAGGTACTTTTTATGCCGCTACGCATCTGCATTCTGGAAACCGACATCCTGCGCCCGGAACTGGTCGATCAATATCAGGGATACGGGCGAATGTTCGAGCGGCTCTTCGCGCGCCAGCCCATCGCCGCAGAGTTTGTGGTCTACAACGTGATGCAAGGTGTTTACCCGCCGGAAGGCGAGCGCTTCGATGCTTATCTGGTGACCGGCAGCAAGGCAGATTCGTTTGGTACCGATCCCTGGATCGAAACCCTGAAAGTCTACTTGTTGGAGCTGTATCAGCGTGGGGACAAGTTGTTGGGTATCTGCTTTGGCCACCAGTTGCTGGCGTTGTTGCTGGGCGGTAAAAGCGAGCGCGCCACCAAGGGTTGGGGCGTTGGTATCCATCACTACAATCTGGCGCCCGCGACACCCTGGATGAGTCCGGCCATGGAAATACTGACCTTGTTGATCAGCCACCAGGACCAGGTCACGGCGTTACCCGAAAACGCCACAGTGATCGCTTCCAGCGACTTCTGCCCGTTCGCGGCTTATCACATCAACGATCAGGTGCTGTGCTTCCAGGGCCACCCGGAATTCATACATGACTACTCTCGGACCTTGCTCGACATTCGCCAGCAATGCCTTGGTGAGCAGGTCTACCTAAGCGGCGTCGCCAGCCTGGACCACGACCATCACGGCCTGACCGTGGCGGAGTGGATGATGCGGTTTGTGGCTCATAAGGCAGCGGTTTAGCGGCAAGCTGCAAGCTGCAAGTGAAAAGCGGACCAGCGTCTTCTTGCCGCTTGAAGCTTGCCGCTTGCCGCTGCTTCAAAGCCATCCCGACCGCTTGAAGCTGGCAAACAACGCGCTGCACCCGCCGACAATCACCCCCAGCACCACATAATATCCGTAGTGCCAGGTCAGCTCAGGCATGTTCTCGAAATTCATGCCATAGATGCCCGCAATGGCCGTCGGGAAGGCGAGGATGGCCGCCCAAGCGGCAAATTTGCGCTGCACGATGCTTTGTCGCGAGGACTCCAGCAGCAACCCGATTTCAATGGTCTGGCTGGCGATGTCCCGAAGGTTGCCGAGGTCTTCCATCTGCCGTTTGACATGGATTTCCACATCGCGAAAGTACGGCCGCATGTTTTTGTCGATGAAGGGGAAGTTGAGCTTCTGCAGCTCTTCGCCGACCTCAACCATGGGCGCTACGTAACGCCATAAGCGCAGCAGATCCCTGCGCAGGCTGTGGATACGCTGGATATCGGTTTCTTTAAGCGCGCCGGTGAGCACGCTGTGTTCCAGCTCTTCAAGTTCGCAATGAATGGCTTCGGTCACCGGCTGATAGTTTTCCGTGACGAAATCCAGCAGGGCATACAGCACGAAGTCCTCGCCATGTTCCAGCAGCAGCGGGCGCGCCTCGCAACGTTGGCGAACCAGTCCGTAGGACTTGGAGTGGCCATTGCGCGAAGTAATGATGTAGCCCTTGCCGGCGAAGATATGGGTCTCGATGAACTCCAGCTTGCCGTTCTCCCTCACCGGCGCATAGGTGACGATAAACAAGGCGTCGCCGAAGGTCTCCAGCTTGGGGCGGCTGTGGACTTCCAGCGCATCCTCGAGCGCCAGCTCATGCAGGTTGAATTGCTCCTTCAAGCTGGCCAGTTCGCTGGCGCTGGGTTGTTCCAGGCCGATCCACACAAAATGGCCTGGCTTGGCGGCCCAGGCGGCGCCTTCTTCGAGGCTGATATTGGTTATTTTTTTTCCTGCGCTATAAACCGCAGCGGCGACGACTCGGCCCATGATGACTTCACTTCTTATGATTGCATTCGCCCGAATGTCGGGCTTTTTGTTCAGAGTCGGTAACTCGCCGCGAGTTCGCAAGGTAACAGCCCGTGATGGCGGGCTGTGCGACCCTTGGCAGGGATCAGCTCAGGGCGTGATTCTGGTCCGCTTCGATCGCAGCGTCGAGGGTCTCGAGCAAGGTTTTACGGACTTTCAGTTTGGTGTGCTTATGCGCGCTCATGTTGATCTTCTTCAACTGTAACGCTACATCGCGGGCGGCCTGAGGCAGTTCTTCAGCGCTGACCAGTTTGTCGAGGAAGCCAGCATCCACTGCACCTTTGGGGTCGAACATTTCCCCATTGATGACCGAGCGATGAAACGCCGATTTGCGCAGCCGATCACGTGCCAGCTCAATACCCACATGGTGCATGGTCATGCCGATCTGCACCTCGTTCAGGCCAATGCTGAACGGGCCTTCGACACCGATCCGGTAGTCGGCGGACAGCAATAGAAAAGCGCCCTTGGCGACGGCGTGCCCAGGGCAGGCGATGACGATAGGGAAGGGGTGAGCGAGCAGGCGCCGAGCCAGAGTCGACCCTTCCTTGACCAGACTGATGGCCGCCTCGGCACTGGATGTCATGACTTTAAGGTCGTAGCCGCCTGATAGAATGCCGGGCTGCCCAGTGATAATCACCACCGCACGATCTTTTTCAGCTTGATCCAGCGCACTGTTGAACGCCGCCACCACCGCAGGTGAAATCGCATTGACCTTGCCGTTGCTCAAGGTCAGGGTGGCGATGCCATCCTCCAGTTGGTAAGAGATCAGATCACTCATGGCAAGTTTCCTTGTTATTGAAGTGAGCAGACGTTACTCACCCCTAACAAAGAGGTAAAGCGATGACTACCGAGTCAGATAATCTCTGTGGTCAAACCGGCTCTGCGCTGGTTATTGAATGGGTGATCGGCCACTGAACAGCGCGACTTTGCCCCGAACCTCTATGTGAACGTCGGCGAAGTGCAAGGCAAGGGCACTGCGCAACCCTTCAACCGTATCGCTGCGGTTACCGAAAATGCCCTTCTTGTTGTAGATCGCCATCAATTTGCGCCCGAAACCGTTATGAGCGACGGCGTCGCCAAGAATCGTCGCGCCGAACAAGACGCCGTTTGGCTTGAGGCAAGGTTTTAGATTGGCAAACACCGTGGCTTTGTCGGTCATGGTGCCCGGCAGACAATGCAGCAGATAGAACAGCGAGATGGAGTCGTAACGCCCGACCTGCTTTGCTCCTAACGGTAAAAACACATCATGCTGCAGGGTTTGGGTGTCCTTGCGGCCGAGCCGCTGGCTGGCGGCTTGCAGGCTACTAGTGTTGAGGTCCAGCAGCGTCACCTGGGTTGTGTCGGGCAGGTTGGCATTCGCCAGGTAGTAACCGGTGCCTACGCCTACATCTAGATGGTGCCGGCCTACCTGTCGGTCGAAAAAAGGTTGTAACACTTCCCGGGTTGGGCACTGCCAGGCAAATCGATTTGAAATGCCCAGCACCCAGGTGTCATAAAGCTTCAAGGTCAGGGGTGAGTAGACTGCAGCTCCAGCTTCTGACGAGGCATTCATGACGAGTCTTACTCCTCTATTTCATTCAGCTCGCAGTATTCGGCCCAGTCCATCCCCAATGTCTCGGCGACTTGCTGATGAGCTTCCAGGCGCATGGCCTTGAGTTGCTCCGGCGTTTCGGCAATTAACTCCAGAGCCAGCTCCCAGGGCTCAATGCCCTGATCTTCGGCCTCGTCTTCGAATGCCCACTTGGTCTGATCCAGTTGCTCCTTGGCGCTCAGATCCTTGATCTCTTCGCGCAACCCCGGGTTGGTCTCCAGGTATTTGGCCAGGGCAACATCGTTCCATTCGAGCAGGTTCATGTGGTTCTCCGGCAGTGTTGGAGCAAGGTGAATCATCTCTGCACCCGTGGGTAACAGGACAACAAGAGGCGCGATTGTGCGTGATTGACGGGGGAGGTGCCAGTGCCGCTGCGTGCGTGTGGTTGTGAGACTTTTCTGATTTGTTTAGCGCGTCGGGCTATTCAGCCGCCAGAGCCATCCTCGAGGCCACCGCTGCATCCAGCAGCCTGTTTGCCTGCAAAGCCACGCTCGCTGACAGCTTTTCGTCGCCAGCCTCCTTGAGCATGACCACCAGATCCAGCAGCTTGCCCACCTCGATCTCAATGCTGCGAACCGAGTCCGTAATCTGATATCGGGCCGAATGTGCCATCGTCTGCTTTCTCCGCCGCGTCAGCCGCGCCCAATATAGAACAATCGGCGAAGACGTAGAACGCCGACGACATCAAAATGACATAGCTACCTCAGAGCGCGCGGGGATCCGAACGTCCGCCACCACTGGCCGGAGAACGGCAAGCCAGAGACTTTTGCTTAACCGCATGAAAATTCTGAAAAAAACCTTTGCGTTCGATAAAGCTTTGAACTACATTAGCGCGCCTCGACAGACCAACGGTGTGACGAGATACGGTGAAGTGTCCGAGTGGCTTAAGGAGCACGCCTGGAAAGTGTGTATACAAGAAATTGTATCGAGAGTTCGAATCTCTCCTTCACCGCCAAATTCGATGTAAACGAAACCCCTGAGATTCCTCGTGAATGTCAGGGGTTTTTCGTTTGTGGGGCTGAATAGCAAAACCGGTTAGAGGCTGAACGCACCCCCTCGTAGGAGCGCGCTTGCCCGCGATGCCATCGACGCCGTAATTCAGTCAATCCGCGCCATCGTTATCCGCGAGCATGCACCACACTTACAGGATCCTCGGTCATCTGTAGGAGCGAGCTTGCTCGCGATGGTATTGCTCAAACGCAGATGAACATCTTGCATATACCGCGCACCCCTGTTGGAGTCGAGCTTGCTCGCGAAGGTCAACGACGCGGTTAGCGAGAGGCAACGCGTTCTCGCTCTTCGCCGGTAAGTCTGAATTTAAAGCACCCACGTAGTTGTGCGCTTCGCCAATGGCTCGCCCAGCAAGCCCTACATTCAAACGATCCTGCCGCACGGGGTGCCGAAGGGTGACCAGGTTTGGCAACACAGTGACGCGGTGCAGCAGCGCGTCGACGCGGACGGCAACTGGCTACGCCTCACGGACGGCAAGATCCGCGACCATTCCCTGGCGCGTGAAGTGGAAGCCCTGGGCAACAGCGAGAAGTACCAGAGCCACCTTCAGGACGTAGAGAACCATTCCACTGAGGAAGTGGGGGGCATCAAGCGAATCAATGCCCTGGGCGCGCTCAAGCTCAACTCAGCCGGTACCGCAACGCTGGCCGCCGTCGACGACATGCACCAGGCGACCGGTCGCGACCTCAACGTGGTTGTGGGCAAAACCCATAACGCCACCGTGGGTGGCGATATGCAGGAGAAGATCGCTGGCTTACGAAAGAGCGTGTCGGAGGTCAGCCAGCGCTTAATTGCCCCGAAAAACCACGTGGGATCCGAGCGCGTGAACATCTTCCAGGTGCTGTGTGACGCCTTGGATTTGCTTGCTGAGATGAACGTCCAAATTGCAGCACACGTTCACGCTTCGGGGCCGCCTACATCATCAGCAGCCCTTTTCATGGAAAATTCTGCATTAGCAGCTAGTCAAGGGGAAGAGCTGAAGTCTATAACTTCTAACTAGCCTTTTTAAATGTTCAAATTCTGAATCTTGTAATAGCGAATGGTATTGTCGGTTCTGTCAAAGTAAGCTTGGTACACATTGATTTCTATATTATTCCCGATGCAAAGCTCTTTAACTATATCGAGAGTTCGTAGCTTTTGCTCGAGCGGTGTTCTGATGCCGAATATCACCCCGTCAAGATTGTCTAGGGAGTAAGTAACAGTTCTACTTGATTTGTTCGCTATGTCATAAGCAAAGTCGTCCAAGACTAACCTGTATTCTTGCTCTTTTTTCCAGGCCTTCAGCTTGCAGGTGAATGAGTGGGTGAAGTTCTCAATGTGCATATTAGGATTTGCAGTGCCAAGGCTCTGGTACCAGCTTTTGCAAATGCTTACGTCGTTGTTATCACCTTTGTACCAATATCTGACCAAGTCCGTTTTTGGTATCCTTGCCATGCTAACGAAAAAATTAGTTTCAGGATGGCCTTTGCCATAATCAACTTTGTAAAAGAAGAGGCTCGACCAAGAATTGGATTCGCTCGAATTTTGCTGTAGAGGTGGTAGTTTTAGGTTTATAAACATTTTTTCGTCGCTAGCTTCAACCTTGTATTTCAAGCATATTCCTTTATGGCCATCTCCATATGTCCCCCATATTGACGCATCCTCGCAGCTTTTCATAAAGCATGCCACATACCAGCTAGGATACATGAGGCGCTCTAATGCATTGCAGAATTCTTGCGGGAAGTGCAGGCCGACGTACATGTCAGCAACATTACGAGTCCTGATACTGTTTTTCCAATTGTTGCTCAGCGCAGTATGCGTTAAAAAATTGTAAAGCGTTTCAGTGAAGAAAACGCCCAGGGCTGCATCTGAAATTTTGCTCGCTATTTTCACTGTCTGAATAATTGGACCGAAATAATGAGTCGGGGCCGGGCCTTTTGGTAGATGCGTATCATTTAAAAAACCATGCTTATGGAAGATTGTCTGAATAATGTGGCGGGTAATCGGGTGGAAAAACTGGAAGTGCACCTCTAGTTCGTTTTTCTGAACTATTCTGTTGTTTCTGCAGATGATGTTTATATAATCCTCTATTAGCGGGGCGGAGAAGAAATGCTGGCATATCTCAGCAATCGCTACCTGTAACTCGCTATCAAAGTCTTCAATGGTGCAGTTTATGTCAATGGTAGTTTGGGAGGCCAATGTTTCATCATTGTCATGGGTTTTTAAATACTGGCGCGCATGACAAATTAAGTAATGTTTTATAAGGTTTTTCCATATGATGAAGTCGCCGCGCCAATGAACGCTTTTAAAGCCCTCTAATGGGTCGTTAAGCTCCTCAGTTGATGCGAAATAAATCTGCTGTGTTTTAAGTTCGCCTAAAAAAATATTACCTAAGGTCACGTCATCATTCCCTAGTAGCCTGTGGGCCGACCTGAACCTATACAAATAATTTTCCATAACATAAGTCCTAATTGTTGTGACTATCCTGCCCGGCTCGGGTACTGATGACTGTACCTACGGTCCCACCTTCAGTTCGTAGCGCGGCCCCAAGCTATGAAGCAGATCATGAACCTAAACCAGTTTAGAGGTTCAAGTAAGCGCGTTCGAATTGATATAGTTTTTCAAATGCGTTCATACGATGTAACATTTTTAAATGCTCCTTGCTGGTATATCCTTCCGGTACATTGAATGTAAGTTTAGCTAGGGCTTGAAATTTCTTAGCCTCTCGTAACCATCCACCATAGTCTGTCTGGCGATGGAAAGGGTCGATCCTTACATGTGCTGAAATAAGACATTCGTATACCTCTACACTTTTTTCTGCCGCGAGCTCGAGTAAAGCTACAGTGTCACCCTGTACGTAATCGCTTTTTGCAAATAATTTACTAAAGAAATATTTGTTGTTGCAGGCGTCTAGATATCCTTGTTGAATCATGGATTTCAAATTGTTGATGATCCAAGTAAATATAACGCGCTCTTCATTTAATAGGCGTTCCAAAAGAGTGCTAATGAACACTTTGTCCGCAAATCTATAAAGCTGATCGTCGCTTACTTTGGCATTTACAAAGTAACGATAAAGCAAGTCTAGGTCTGAGTGGGCAATATAATCCACACGTCTGTTTACTACGATGACAGCTGAGCATATGTCTCTCAGAATTTTGCTGTGGAGCTGATACTCCCGTAGCAGGATGTCAGAGTCTGCGAGGAACACATCATTTAGCAACACTGCTTCCAATAGCCTTGACTCATCTTCAGCTGCTAGTAAAAGCTGTTCGTTTAAGGAAAGCTGCCGGAAGGCTCCTCTGAATTCGGGAGTTAATTGGCGTCCGGCTTTCATTGTAAAGCCGTAATGCATGAGATCAATGTACAGAGAAATATCGTCGCCGCTTTGCTCTGTCATGTGAGGGCGCTCACTCTCACCAATGTGCTCTCCCGCCCTGACCAGTGAGAACATGTATTCGAGATTCATGAGTTTCTCCGGATGTATTCTTCTAGAGTATGGCCATCGTCGCTCGCAGCATTTATGAATTTAACTATTTGTCTCTTGAACGCTTTGTTTGAGATCTTTATCAGGCTTCCATAGTTTTGCATAAATTGGTTTAGTGAAGTGCCGCACCACAAAAGCAATCCGTCCCGACCTTCATCAAATGAAAAAATGAATCGGTCATGAAATTTCATGTTGGTTTTGCATATGTTGATTGATTTAAATATTTCTCTAGCGTCTATGTCTGTTATGACTTTCTTCAATGTTTTAGCTGACTCTAATTTCTGGTAGAGCTTACTGTGGTTCGATAGGTTTGTTATTATCGTAATGGTGCGTCCCACATGTCCCCCAAACATTCGCAGAACCAGCTCGATGTCTGTTTCTTCTAGATAAGGGTCTGCTATGACTATGTGTGTCGCATGTGAGGCTGCGAAGTGATGCGATATATTTCTAATAATGTCATCAATGCAGAATGCTTTTTCCTCGAGCATTGGTATCGTTATGAGATCGTCATAGTCCGAGTCGGCTAATATTTTTTCTCTACGAGCTTGCCATTTAGACATCGAATTTTGACCTATCCACTACCGTTTGGGTTATTACTCGGTCTTTGTATTTTATGTGTTTTTCACTGATGATATGTGAGTTAAGAGATATGCTTTTGATTAAGTAGAAGCTGGAGATGAAAATAATCTTTTGATCATGTTCTACTGTAGTGGTAACGAAATTAGGTACAAAGCCAGAGTTTACAAGATGCGTGTTTTCATCAAGTTCGTAACTGTGTGTGTGCTTCTGGTTATCGTCGTTGCTTTTAATCGTTACGAGAGCACCGGAGTATAAGTTAAAGTAGTCTTGCATCGTTATGCTATAGCCGGTCGTTTGTTGGTCTGCTAGACCTCTGAAACTTTCCTCAAGTCGCACGGGATCGAACTCTGTAAATACGCCTAAAAGATATGGATATTTATATAGGTCGATTGAGTATTTGGTTTTAATGGTTTCAACATCTTTCATGTGAGCGCGAAGGAAGTCTTGGCTTTCGAATTGACATGTGTCAAGTTCGTTGTAGTGGAAGTTTGCCCAGGTGCAAAGATTTGAAAAAGGGTTAAAGTTTTCTTGATCCATCTTTTGTTCTAAAAAAATCAACTCTGAATTGTCAAAGCTCATATCTACTACAAAAGTGTCCATCTCTTTTTTACATACTTTAAATCTTTTTTCTAAGATGGCTTGTGATACTTCAGACGCTTCAGAGAAGTCTTTGTATAGAACTCTCCACTTGTGTAGTGAATGAATCTGCCAGTCTTTTATATAATAATCGAGTTCCGACATGTGCCATACAATTGCGTGACCGTACACCAACGCTCCGGAGTCATCGATAATCAATAAAACGCGATTTACCTTACCAATCATCAAATTGCTCCTCCCTGACAGCTCAATCTCATGTAAATAAATCTACCAGAGTCCAGTGGCAGGTGGCCAGTCGGTAGTTGCTTATGCAGTCATAACGCGTTGAGACCTCTTGAAGTGGGTAAGAGTCGGGTTCCAGCGTAAAACCGAGTCGGCAAGAAAAAATGCTGAAAAAAAGCACTTATCCCCCTCCCGCCGACGGGCTTTGCGTGATTTTTTTGTGCAATCCGCCCCGTGGTGCAAACGAGGCTGCAGCCCGCGTAGGTCGTGGGTCTCTGCAGGTGATCGGGCTTTTCATTTTGTGAAAAGTTTTGCAAGGAAATGAAGCGCGGTTGCACAGCGGCGCGCTCACCTGGTGAACGAGGCTAAAAGCTGACACGCCCGTATTCATTGGCCGGAAAACTTGAAAACGGTTCATTACCAGTGTTTTTGAAAACGGGGCAGATCAATTCAGCGAGCATGTTTTAATCCATGGATCCGGGATAAAGCCAGCCGCAGCCCAGGTGTTGCGTGGCCTGGAGTGAAACTCCGTGGTTGCACGACGTTACAGAGTAGGGCGGGAATCCAGGGTGGTTTTGAAGCGCTCACAAACGGATTGGAAAAAGCCTGTTTGCGGGAACGGTGTTGAAAGTGGCTATTTTTCGCCACCCTTATGAAAACCTTTAAATATGTGCTCTACAGGCCACGGAAACCGGGGGGTTGATACATGGCGAAAGGGTGGCCACGCAAGGTATTTATGAAGGTATTATAATTAAAACCGTTATAAATCAATTAGTTAAAAACAGAATCAAATAGCTTTCGTGATAGCCCCATAAATAGTCACAGCGGCGAAAAAAAGATGGTTGGTCGATTGTCTACAAGCCCCAGTTTCACTGGTGTGTAGACGATTAATGTAAAAAAATACCTTTAATACTCACTTTAAACCTCAACCTGAAAATTCGATTTAGCGCCTTTTGAGGGCATATTTGGGGGATCCCACTCAGGTTCTGCGCTCATCCGTGGGACCGCCATGGGACTGTAATGGGACCAAATCACTCTACCGCACCGGGCTACAGCCCTTATAAACCGGGGGGTAGCCTTTCGAAAACGTCGAACGGGTGGGTTCGAACCTCTCCTTCACCGCCAAATTCGATGTAAACGAAACCCCTGAGATTCCTTGTGAATGTCAGGGGTTTTTCGTTTGTGGGGCGCAAAGGCAAGCTCTGGGGAATTGCGCACCAAGCCCGTTGGCGTGTGTGGGCGGCATTCCAACTTGCCCGCGAATCAGTCGACGTGAAGCTCAGGTTCATCGCGTCATCGTTCTTCGCGGGCAAGCTCGGCTCCCACAGGGGGCGGGATCTTCGGGCCCACCGCGCCATTGTTCATCGCGGCAAGCCCGGCGCCAACAGAAGTTGGGTTCGTGGAGTCAGCGCTTGGCTAGCTCAGGCCCCAAACCCACCATCAATGCTCAGGCTGGCACCGGTGATGTAACCCGCTTCCGGGCCTGCCAGATAGGCGACGAAGCTGGCGATTTCTTCGGTCTGGCCGTAGCGACCCACAGCCATCATGGCCATGCGCGACTTGGCGCGTTCGCTGGTTGCCGGGTTCATGTCCGTATCGACCGGGCCGGGTTGCAGGTTGTTGACGGTGATACCGCGCGGGCCGAGGTCTCGGGCCATGCCTTTGGTCAGGCCCACCAGTGCCGATTTGCTCATCGCGTACACCGCTCCACCCGCAAAGGCGCGCTCGGCATTGATGCTGCCGATATTGATGATGCGGCCCCCGTGAGCCATCTGCCGAGCAACTGCCTGACTGGCAACGAAGACACTGCGTACATTGACGTTAACCGTGCGCTCGAAATCGTCGAGGCTGAAGTCGTCCAGTGGGCCGACCGCCAGCACGCCAGCGTTATTGACCAGAATGTCGATGGTGCCAAGCTTCTCGGCCGCTGTGGCGACGGCATCACGGATGGCCTGAGGGTCGGCGCTATCGGCTTCGATCGCCAGTGCCTTGCCACCTTCGTTGATGATGCTGTCCTGTAGTGCTTTGGCTTGGGCGTCGGCGTTTACGTAGGTGAAGGCAACTGCGGCACCTTCTTTCGCCAGGCGTTGAACAATAGCGGCGCCAATGCCACGGGAGCCGCCCTGGACGAGCGCCGTTTTACCCTTGAGAGGGCCGGAGGATGCTGTTTGCTGAGTCATGAAGTTCTCCCGATCAGGTGAGTGGTTTGAAAAGGCGGCGAGTATCGGGTGGTAATTGCGCGCTGTGTAGACGCTGATTGCGATAGTCTTTGTAAACCAAAAGTTTAGAATCCAGACCATGGAAAACTTCAGCAGCATCGAATGCTTTGTGCGCAGTGCCGAAGTGGGCAGTTTTGCCGAGGCCGCACGACGACTTGGTTTGACCCCTGCCGCAGTGGGCAAGAGCGTTGCCAAACTGGAGGCACGTCTCGGGGTGCGTCTGTTTCAGCGTAGTACCCGGCGCCTGACGCTGACGGAAGCCGGGCAACGTTTCCTGGGGGAAGTGACGGGTAGCCTGAACACCATCCAGAATGCAGTGGCCAATCTGGTCAGCACACAGGGGCAGCCCAGTGGCACGCTGAGGGTCAGTATGGGCACGGTGTTCGGGCGGCTTTATATCGTGCCGCTACTGGCCGAGTTCTTGCGCCGCTATCCAGCCATTACGCCGGATTGGCATTTCGATAATCGACAGGTGGATTTGATAGGCGAGGGCTTTGATGCAGCCATCGGTGGCGGATTTGATTTGCCGCAAGGGGTGGTCGCCCGAAAACTGGCGCCTGCACATCGGATCCTGGTGGCATCGCCGGACTATCTGGCAGCGCGAGCGGAGATTCGCAATCCTGAGGATTTGCAGGGCTACGAAGGCATCCTGATCCGTTCTCCCCAGACGGGTCGAGTGCGCACCTGGCCCTTGACCAATCGCGCGCGCGAACATAGCCCGATGAATCTCAAAGGGCGTATGACCATGAGCGATCCTGATGCGGCGTGTGGTGCGGCGGAGCAGGGGCTGGGCATTGCTTTGGTCAGCGTGGCATTCGCTGTGCCGTATTTGCGCCGTGGCCGCTTATTGCGCGTGCTGCCTGACTGGTACGTTGATGACGGCATCCTGTCGCTTTATTACAGCGAACACAAAATGCTGCCAGGCAAGACTCGGGCGTTTGTCGATTTCGTGATCGAGCAGTTTGCCGAGCAGGAATTGTCACGTTTATTCAGTGCTATCTAGGTCGTTGTGGTGTGGAAACAGGGGTGCTGTAGAAGCTCGAGCAACGCGAGCCAGCGATAGCGTTCTGCCTGATACACCGCCATCGTGGCCTCGCGTAGCTCGTGTGCTCTTACAGAAAACACATTCCAGATGAGCTAACGGCCTCAGGCCCCGAAGCCGCCATCAATGGTCAGGCTGGCGCCAGTGATGTAGCCGGCTTCCGGGCCTGCCAGGTAGGCGACAAAGCTGGCGATTTCTTCGGCGTGACCGTAGCGTCCAATGGCCATCAGCGGGATCAGCGATTCGGCGAAGTCGCCGGTTGCCGGATTCATGTCTGTATCGACCGGGCCGGGTTGCACGTTGTTGATGGTAATGCCCCGTGGGCCCAGGTCACGGGCCAGGCCCTTGGTCAGACCTACCAGTGCAGACTTGCTCATGGCATAGACACCGCCGCCAGCGAAGGGCATGCGATCGGCATTCGTGCTGCCGATGTTAATAATCCTGCCGCCATCGCCCATGTGTCGCGCAGCCGCCTGGGAGGCGATGAACACGCTGCGCACGTTGATGTTCAGGGTCCTGTCGAAATCTTCGAGGCTAAATTCTTCCAGCGGACCGACGGCCAGCACGCCCGCGTTATTGACCAGAATGTCGAGGCCACCAAACTGCTCGACCGTGCGGGCTACCGCCTGTTGAATCGCCTCCGCGTCGGCACTGTCGGCCTTGATCGCCAGGGCTTTGCCGCCGTTAGAAATAATGCCGCCCTGCAGTTCCTGCGCCTTGGCGTCGGAGCTCACATAGGTAAAGGCAACCGCTGCGCCTTCTGCGGCCAGACGTCTGACGATGGCTGCGCCGATACCACGGGAGCCGCCCTGAACGAGTGCCACTTTGCCGCTGAGAGTGAATTGCTGAGTCATGCTGTTCTCCAGAGTCGTGAGTGAAGCCGTTGATGGGGGGGCAGTATCCGGGGTGGATTGCATGCCGTGTAGCCAGTAATTGCGATGGTCTGTGTAAACCAGAAGTTTAGTATCCGTACCCCAAAGGGCGGCGCGCCAGTCGCCAAGCCATCGGGCGTGCGATGCCTGACCGGCATTTCCAGCCTGTACGGCCTACACCATCCGTTTGACGGTATTGTCCTTGCGCACAAAGTGGTGCCAGATCGCTGCAACGACATGCAGACCAATCACGTAGTAAAAAATAGTGCCCAGCAGTTTATGGACGTCTTCCAGGTTTTCGGCGAATTGATCTGAAACCGGGAAGGGGGACGGTATCAATAGCTGCGTCAACGGGATCGGCAGCGAGCCTTTTTCGATCAGTACCGTGAACAGACCCAGCAACGGTTGCGCAAATAGAAATGCATACAGCAGGTAGTGCGAAAGGGTTGCCGCTGTTCGCAAAACACCTTCCAGAGGTGGAGTGATGCCGGGCGGTGTGTGGCGCCGACGCTCTGCAACCCTGAAAAATGCCATGAGCAATACCACGATGCCGACCCAGTAATGGCTCTGGACCACAAAAATCCGTACGTCGGAGCCCCGGGTAAATTGCGATCTGCTGAGAATCAGCATGTAAGCCAGCACGATCAGGGCCGCCATTCCCCAATGAAACCAGCGGGCCTTGGAGCTGTAGCGTTCAGAGGTAGGTAAATTCACGGTTAATTCCTTTGCTGTTCTTTATAGTTTTCGAGCCAGTCCGGGCGTCTGCGCAGTACCAGAGCGAGAGCAGCCGGATATGTCTGTCTGACCTACGCCGGTGCCGATTCGCTCCACTGTGATGCTCTATTTGTGGCACTTGTGCAGCGACTTTTTGCCGAAACGTCCGCCTCGCCTTTTTTAGCAAGCTCCATGCCCCAGCGCCATCATTTTGAGCGTAGCTGTGTGCTTAATACTATCCACTTGGCACGTTCGTTCAGGCATGACGAGCCCTCTACGAAGCCCGTGAATTAAATCGAGCATCAAATAGCCGCGCAATTAAAATATTCATAGTTATATCCAATCGTACTGATGAGGTCGCCAGACATTGTTTGACAGTTTTCATTCTTGGATCCATCTTGTTCCCACGCTATTCCGAAATGAGTGACAAGCCGGTGAGAAAGTGACCATGTGAAGGTATGGCTGTGCTGCAGAGACTTGGGTGTGAACGTGCAGTTAATAGCACGATAACATTATAAGAAAATCTTATAGATCTATTTGGCTAGGGTGGGCAAACAAAAATTCATATAACGTTCGGAGAAAAATCTATAACTCAATCCTGGCCTTTGCCCTTGATGCATTGTGAATGATTGCATCTTTAATGGACCCCAGCTGCGTGCTTGCGGGTTTTTGTCTGCGCGGGAAGCATCTACTGATCTCAGCCTGGCTGAGGAGAAATCTGATGGATACCAAGAAATTGCTGATTGTTGGCGGGGGAGATCTGTGCATGCAGCTTCTCAAGTTGCTAATGCCGAGTTGCAAGTTTGTTTTTTATCTGGCCGGGCGTGATATGAAGAAACTTATACGTAGTTGCAATATGTTGCGCGTTGGATGCTTGCAGTTAGGCAAGACCTGTACAATTTATCCGGTAGTAATGGATTTGGCAGAAGGGAATGTAGAAGAAAACTCCGCCACTCTTTCACGTATTCGACCGGACATTATTTTCAACGGTGCGGCGCTGCAATCCTGGCGAGCTATTAACCAGCTCTCAGACGATAACTTCCAGGCACTTGAACAAGCCCGTTTTGGTCCTTGGTTGCCGATGCAACTTGCGCCCGCGTATGAACTCATGCGCGCGGTCAAACATTCGGGCGTCAGGCTGATGACGGTTAACGCGGCGTTCCCTGATGCGGTCAACGCAGTGCTCTACAAGGTTGGCATGGCCCCGGACACCGGCTCGGGGGGGATCGCCAATCTCATTCCAGCGCTCAGGCTGTCTATTGCCAGGCTGGCAATGGCGCCTCCAGAAAAGGTGCAAGTGAGGCTGGTTGCGCAACAGTATTTCGCCCATCACGTCGCGAATGCCGCCTTGCCACCTTGGGCGCCTTACCGTCTGAGCTATGCCGTCAATGGTGTGGATTACACCGGTGAATTCCAGGATGCGCTAATTTTCCGTTCGGTCTGTACCCACTTCCGCAGCCTCGGCGGCATCAATATCAACTTTCTCAGTGCCATTTCCGCAGCCCAGATACTGGAAAATCTGCACAGCCCTGAAGAAATCTTCACCCATGCACCTGGGCCCAACGGTTTGCCGGGCGGTTATCCGGTGCGTATTGGAATGGGGCATGTCTTGTTGGCACTGCCTTACGAGGTGTCTCGGGCCGAAGCGATCAGCGTCAATCAGGTGGGCCTGCGCGAGGATGGGATTGACACCCTGCACGCCGATGGCAGTGTCACATTTGACGCCCGCAAGATGGCCATCATGGAAGAACTGATGGGCTTTCATGTGGGGCGCATGCCATTGGCCGACGTCCATCAGTGTGCTCATGAGCTCAATTGCAAGTTCCGGGAGTTTACCCAATCAAGCCTGCAAAAGGCCTGAACGAAAAGTCTTGATCAGCCCTAGCGGAGGGAACCGGACGTAAAGTCAGGGAACCTGTGCCAGTGCCAGGATTCATATGACGTGACTACTCAAGTTTGATCTCGGACGTCACTCAGGCTGACAGCATGCCTGGAGGTCCGAAACGATTGGGATAATTGGGATACACGCATTGCACTGGACTGAGACTTTCCCCATGAGCGATATCCGCATAGGCATTTCCGGCTGGCGTTACGTCCCATGGCGAGGGGATTTCTACCCAGAGAAGCTGACTCAGAAGAACGAGCTGAAATTCGCCTCGCGGGCCGTCAACAGTATCGAAATCAATGGCTCGTTCTATTCCTTGCAATCGCCTGAACTCTACGCCCGCTGGGCCGCTGATACTCCGGACGATTTCGTCTTCAGCATCAAAGGTCCGCGCTTCATTACCCATGTGCGGCGCTTGAACGATATCGAAAAACCGATGGCCAATTTTTTCGCCTCTGGCATCTTCCAGCTTGGCCGCAAACTCGGGCCAATACTCTGGCAGTTCCCGCCCAGCTTCAAATTCGACGAGGAAAAATTCGAGCACTTCCTGAGCCTGCTGGCGCACAACATGAAACAGGCCAAGGCATGTGCACAAACCTGCGATGAGCGCATGGACAAGCCCGGCTATCTGGATATGCCCAAGACCGGCAAGATTCGCCATGCCGTAGAGATCCGTCATGCAAGCTTTTGTGTCCCCGCGTTCGTAGCGCTGTTGCGCAAATACAAAGTCGCGCTGGTGGTCGCAGATACCGCAGGGAAATGGCCATACGTCGAAGACCTCACCAGCGACTTCGTTTATATGCGCCTGCATGGCGATAAAAAACTCTACGCCAGTGGCTACAGCGATGCCGCCATTGAGCGGTGGGCTGAGCGTATCGATGCCTGGCGCAGGGGCGGGCAGCCCGCGGATGCACATTTGATCGCAAAAAAACAGAAAGCCCCCAGCCGTAAATCCCGCGACATATTTTGCTATTTCGATAACGACATCAAAGTCCGGGCGCCTTATGACGCCCGCAAGCTGTTGGAGCGTTTTGACCTGGCCAGGACGCTGCAAGTAGCGCCTGGTGACCTGCAAGGAGTTGAGTTTTGACCAGTGCCACAGCGCCGATAGGCGTGCGAACAGCGACGCCTGCCAGGGTTAGCTTGAATGTGCTGACCATGAACATGCACATGGGCTTCGGCTTCTTCAACCGGCGCTTCATCCTGCCGGAATTGCGCGATGCAGTGCGCAATGTGTCGGCGGATATCGTCTTTCTTCAGGAAGTGCACGGCGAGCATCAGAACCATGCGCAGCGGGTCAAAGGCTGGCCCACCACGTCGCAGTACGAATTCCTTGCCGACAGCATGTGGACCGATTTCGCCTACGGCCGCAACGCGGTTTACCCCCACGGCCATCATGGCAACGCCCTGTTGTCCAAATACCCGATCATTCGTCACGAAAACCTCGACATCTCGATCCACGGTACTGAAGAGCGCGGGCTGTTGCATTGCGTGCTCGAGGTGCCGCATTTCGGTCAGGTGCATGCCATTTGTGTGCACCTGGGATTGCGCGAGCATCACCGTAGTCAGCAATTGAAACTCTTGGCTGAGCTGTTGGCGCGGCTGCCTGAGTCGGCACCGGTGATTGTCGCTGGTGACTTCAACGATTGGCGTCAGCGCGCCGATGCGCTGCTGGCCGGAACCGGTCTGCACGAGGTGTTTGTCCAGCGTTTCGGCAGTCCGGCCAAAAGCTTTCCGGCACGCTGGCCGCTGTTGTGCCTGGATCGGATTTACGTGCGCAACGCAACGACCGAACGGCCCAAAGTGTTGTCGAACCGGCCATGGTCACACCTTTCGGACCATGCACCACTGGCAGTTGAGGTGACCTTATGAACGATCAGGCCCATAGCCATGGCCGATGGCAGGAAGGCAACTCGGTTGAGTTGCTGATCAACGGCGAAGATTATTTCAGCCGAGTGTTTGAGTGTATTCGCGCTGCACGCAAGGAAGTGTTGCTGGAAACCTTCATCATTTTTGAGGATCGCGTCGGCGAGGCACTGCAACAGGCGCTGATTCAGGCGGCTGGCAATGGTGTGAGGGTGGTGGTCACGGTCGATGACTACGGGACCAGTGATCTGAGCTCATCATTTGTCGCACGCATGCTGGCGGCCGGGGTTCACATTCAGCTGTTCGATCCTCGGCCACGCCTGATGGGTATGCGCACCAACCTGTTCCGCCGCCTGCATCGCAAGGTGGTGGTGGTTGACGGTGAGCTGGCGTTCATTGGCGGCATTAACTACAGCGTCGACCATATGAGCGATACCGGGCTGACCGCGAAGCAGGATTACGCCGTGCTGGTGCAGGGGCCCATTGTGGCTGACATCCACCGTTCCGCCATGCGTATGCTGGGCGCCGACCTGAAGGCCAAGTTCCAGGCATTGCGGGTTGAGACCCATCACGCGGGCAGTGCCCGGATGCTGCTCTGTGAGCGGGACAACGCTGAACACACCACGGATATTGAAGAGCAGTACTTGCTGGCGATCCGCAACGCTACCCAGCGGATTACCATTGCCAACGCCTATTTCTTCCCCAGCTATCGATTCCTTCGGGAGCTGCGCAACGCCGCTCGGCGTGGGGTCAAAGTCACGCTGATCCTTCAAGGGCAGCCGGATATGCCGTTTGTGCGGGTCTGTTCTCGGCTGACTTACACCTATCTGCTGCGCGATGGCGTCGTGATCCACGAGTACACCCAGCGTGCGTTGCACGGCAAAGTCGCGCTGATTGACCGCGAATGGTCCACCGTTGGCTCCAGCAATCTGGACCCCTTGAGCCTGGCGCTGAACCTCGAAGTCAATCTGTTCATCCGGGATCAGCAGCTCAACCAGCACCTGCACGAGCATCTCCGGGATCTGGCAGCCACCCATAGCAAGCAGATCAGCCTCAAAGGTGCCGCGCGGGGCCAGTGGTGGCGAGCGCCGATGATTTTCCTGAGCTTCCACTTTTTGCGTCACTTTCCGGCGATTGCCGGTCTGTTCCCGGCACATGGCATGCGCCTCAAACCCATACGTGCCGACGATGTGATCCCTCAGGCCAGTGTGGTCGAGCGCGAACAGAACAGTGTTAATCAGGACCTGCAAGCCAGCCTGCAACCAGACCAGGAAAAGTCGCTATGAGCCACGCCGTTGATGCGTCTTCAGAAAAAACGGCTGAGAAGCCCAGCAATAAGTGGAAGTGGGCCAAACGCGCCTTCAACCTGTTTTTCTTTATCGCCGTGCCGGTTTTGCTGTTCTTGTTGGTGAAAAACCTCGACTGGCAGGAAGTAAAGCAGGCGTTGCAGTCCTACAAGCTCAGTACCCTGGCGATCGGGATCGCGATCGCTTTGTGCAGCTACATGACCTACTGCTGCTTCGACGTACTCGCCCGGTTCTATACCGGTCACAAACTGGCCATCAAGCAGATCGTGCCGGTGGCCTTTGTCTGCTACGCCTTTAACTTGAATCTCAGTTCTTGGGTGGGTGGCATCGCCTTGCGTTATCGCCTGTATTCCCGATTGGGCCTGGATGTGCCGACCATTACGCGGATTTTGAGCCTGAGCCTGGTGACGAACTGGCTGGGTTACATGCTGCTCGCCGGGTTTGTTTTCGCCATGGGCTTTCTGGAGCTGCCCAAAGACTGGGCGGTAGGTGCAACGTCATTGCGTTTGATTGGTGTCGCGCTGCTGGTGGTGTCGATTACGTACCTGCTGGCCTGTCAATTCTCGACCCGGCGCTCGTGGACGATCCGCAATCAGGAAATCACCTTGCCCTCGCTTAAACAGGCGTTACTGCAAGCCAGCCTGGGTGCCTTGAACTGGTCGTTGATGGCACTGGTGATTTACACCCTGTTGCCGGACAAAGCGTTTTACCCTGCGATTCTGGGGGTGCTACTGATCAGCAGCATCGCCGGGGTGATCACCCATATCCCAGCGGGGCTGGGCGTTCTGGAAACCGTATTCATCACATTGCTGCAGGATGAGTTTTCCAAAGGCACCCTATTGGCGGCCTTGATTGGTTATCGGGCGATTTACTTCCTGCTGCCGTTGACCATTGCGCTGGTGGTGTATCTGGTGCTCGAGAAGCGCAGCAAAAAGATGGGGGAGAGGAATCAGAAGCTTTAGGAGCCGTCGGAGGTTACGACGGCCGCGAAAGCGGTGTGACAGGCAAACCGCAATCCGCAGCCTTCGGCAGCCACAGGCCCGTATTCTTAACGCGACGAATCATCCGCAAACATCTTCACAGCGTTCACCGCGTTGTTCGTGCCTTCGCTGATTTTCACGATTGCCAGACCGGCCTGATCCGCGAGGTCTACGCCTTTGCTGGCATTGCTGCGGGTGGCGCCCATGCTGGTAATTGCCTGCTGGGTTTCGCTTTGGATCATGCCGATCATTTCCGAGATTTCGGCTGTCGAGCGGCTGGTTCGACCAGCCAGCTGACGCACTTCATCTGCGACAACAGCGAAGCCACGGCCCTGATCGCCAGCTCGGGCGGCTTCAATGGCGGCATTGAGCGCCAACAAATTGGTTTGCTCAGCGATGCTGCGGATGGTGTTGACGATGGCGGTGATTTGTTCGGAGCGCTCACCCAGTTTGGCAATGATCCGTGAAGAATCGTCGATGCTTGAAGAAATCTGGCGCATCTCGGTTGCCGCCTGATGAATGACCTCAGTGCCTTGTTCCGCAACTTTCTGCGTTTGGACAGAGATGTGGTAGGCCTGTGCAGCACTTTGCGCGTCGCGTCCGTGGCGTTCAACGCGCTCGGTCATGTCCGAAGCGAACTTCACTATTTTGAAAAGTTTGCCGTTAGCGTCATACACCGGGTTATAGCTGGCTTCCAGCCATAGCGTATTGCCATGGCGGCTGATGCGCTTGAATTGGCCGGTGAAGAACTCGCCCTTGTTCAAACGACGCCAGAAGTCGCCGTATTCGCTGCTGTTGACCAGCTCTGGAGGGCACAGAGCGCTGTGGTTTTTACCGATGATCTCGGTGCTGTTGTAACCCAGCAGGCGGAGGAGGTTGTCATTGGCGCACAAGATGCGCCCATCCAGATCAAACTCGATCACCGCCATGGCCCGGTCCAGAGCCGCCAGTTTACTTTTGGCTTCGCTTTCCGCTTCGATTTTAACGGTGACGTCCATGGCATATTTGATGATTTTGGACACGTTGCCCGTGGCGTCTTTGACCGGGTTGTAGCTCGCTTCCAGCCAGACTCGTTCGCCTTTGGCTGTTACCCGCAAAAACGTGGCGGAAACGAACTCTCCGGCACGCAAGCGTGTCCATAGCTGGCTGTATTCGGCACTTCGGGAAAATTCATCAGGGCAGAACAGCTTGTGAGGCTTGCCAACGACTTCTTCAGGCCGATAGCCCATTGTCTTGGCAAAGTTTTCGTTAGCGCTTAGAACATTGCCATGCAGGTCGAACTCAATGACCGCCATTGATCGGTCGATGGCCTGTAACAGGCTGGACTGCTGGTCGATGATGTTCTGCAGGGCGATCAGTTCTTTCTTATGGGAGCTGAATAGCATACTGGTTGGCTCGGATAGGGCAGTATAAGGACCCGATCCATGGCCGACAGGGTGAATTCCCCTCATGCTCATCCATAGGCAACGATGCAATCATAATGGCATTACCCAGGCTGTACAATTACTTGTACAGTAAATATTTTTGTATAAGTTTTTGAACGAATTGTTAAATCGGTTGCCTGTAAAAGTTGGCGTCTCAGAATCACTCGAACTAAAGGAGCAAACATGCGTATTGGACTCGTCGGATACGGTAAAGGAGGGCGCTACTTTCATGCGCCGTTTATCGCGAGCCTGCCGGATGCGACTTTTGTCGGCGTAGTGACCCGTTCAGCTGAGCGACGCCTGGAGCTGGCTCAGGATCATCCTCAGGCGGTGGCGTTCGACAGCCTGGCGGACATGGTCGCTGCAGGCGTGGATGCGGTTGCCATCTCTACACCCATGCACTCTCGACCGGCGTTGATACTTGAGGCCATCGAGCTAGGGGTGGCGGTGGTCAGTGACAAGCCATTTGCGTCGGATGCTGAACAGGCGCGGGCGTTGGTCGATGCCGCAGAGCGCAAGGGCGTGCTCCTCAGCGTCTACCAGAACCGTCGTTGGGATTCTGATTTTCTGACCGTGCGCAAGCTGATCGACGATGGGGTCCTGGGTGAAGTGACCCGGTTTGAGTCTCGTGTCGAACGTTACTCGCCGCGGTCGGTCGGTAAAACCGCCGGCGGGGGTATGTTGCGCGATCTGGGTAGCCATCTCGTGGATCAGGCGCTTCAACTGTTCGGTCCGGTGACCAGCGTGTATGCCGAGCTGGATTACCTGAACCCGGAACAGCCAGTGGATCACGGTTTTTTTGTTGCCCTCACTCACGCCAACGGTGTGATCTCGCATCTAGTGGGGCATTGTCTGCAGAATCTTCCAGGGCCGCGTTTCCGGATCAGCGGTTCCAAGGGCAGTTACAGCGTCGAAGGCTTGGACGGCCAGGAAGCCGCCTCGCTCGCAGGGCTCACGCCCAAATCCGAAGGCGAGCGTTGGGGTATTGAATCCCAGGATCGCTGGGGTCGCTTCGAGCAGGGGGATCAGCGTGAAACCGTTCCGTCGCAGCGCGGTTGCTGGCCGCAGTTCTATCAACAGTTGCAGGAAGCGCTGGCTGGATACGCATCCAACCCGGTAGATCCTCATGATGCCGTCGCAGCCGCAAAAGTATTGGACGCGGCGCGTTTGAGCGCCACGGAGGGCAAGGTCGTACGGTTGTAACGGGATGTACATCCCGGTCAATCGGCACTTGTTAAGCAAATAAGTTGCCGACTGCCGAAGGCGGCCTTAGACTGC
Source organism: Pseudomonas syringae (assembly GCF_000737245.1). Classification (GTDB taxonomy): domain Bacteria; phylum Pseudomonadota; class Gammaproteobacteria; order Pseudomonadales; family Pseudomonadaceae; genus Aquipseudomonas; species Aquipseudomonas syringae_J. The sequence continues at coordinate 53,922 of NZ_JPQU01000036.1, forward strand.
CGCCCCTCGTAAATTGAGTGCCAGGTGGCGCTTGGAGACTATGGCGCTTTTACGGCAACGCAGAGCCGCTCCTTAATTCGCCTTAATGCACGTTTTTTTTATAGAGAAATCAATGACAAAGGAAAAGTTGCTGGCCATGCCGGCCGATGACTACATGAATGCCGAGCAGCATGCTTTCTTCGTCGAGCTGTTGCAGGGTATGAAGGTAGAAATCCACGAGCGCATCGAGCAGAGCCGTATTGCTATCGAAAGCCTGGACACGCCTGCCGATCCTGCCGACGCTGCTTCCGTCGAGGAAGAGCGTCACTGGCTCGTCAATGTGATCGATCGTGATCAGCGTATGCTGCCTCAGCTTGAAATGGCCTTGTCGCGCATTGCCGATGACAGCTTTGGCTGGTGTGACGACAGCGGCGAGCCTATCGGCCTCAAGCGCCTGCTGATCAGCCCGACCACCAAGTACTGCATCGAAGCGCAAGAGCGTCACGAACAGATCGACAAGCATCAGCGTCAAGCCTGATTCAACAGCCAGCAGCCAGCGCGGAGTCAGGCTCCGCGCTGGCTGAGTTGCTCAAAGCATCTCGCGGATTTTTGCCGTCAGTTCGGCAAGGGTGAAGGGCTTGGTCAGAAGATCCATGCCTTGCTCCTGAAAACCGCCCGCAAGGGCCGCGTTCTCCGCATAGCCGGTCATTAGCAAGATGGGTAAATCCGGACGCGTCAATCGCGCCGCTTCTGCCAGTTGCCTGCCATTCAGGCCGGGCAAACCGATGTCGCTAATCAACAGGTCCACTGGCTTGCTGCTGTTGAGGATTGCCAGACCCTCCATGCCATCCGCCGCCTGCAGCGTGATGCATTCGAAATCCTGCAGCACCTCTACCACCAGCTCGCGGACCGTCCGCTCATCCTCGACAACCAGTACCGTCATGCCGCCCGCCGGCCGTGAATGGACAACGCTGGCCTGCATGTCGAGGCTGTCTTCGATCTGCTGATGACGTGGCAGATACAGCATCACTCGGGTGCCTTGCCCTGGTGTCGACTCGATGCGCACGTAGCCTTCAGACTGCCGGGCGAATCCATAGACCATGGAAAGTCCCAGTCCGGTGCCCTGGCCCAGGGGCTTGGTGGTATAGAACGGTTCGAACGCATGCTCCAGGACATCAGTCGACATGCCGCAGCCGGTGTCTTCAATGCTGATGCAGATGTAGTCACCCGGCACCGCGTCAACCTTCTCCGCAATGGCGTCCTGGTTCAGTGTGGCGTTTGACACGCTGAGGGTCAGTTGACCGTCGTCGCCCATGGCATCTCGGGCATTGATGACCAGATTCAGCAGGGCGCTTTCCAGTTGATGCGGGTCGCACAGCGTCAGCCATAACTCATCGTGGGCAAACAGGTGCATGCGGGTGTTTTCCCGCAGGGAGCGACGCAACAAGTCTTCCATGGAGAGCATCAGCAGGTTTACGTCGGTGGGGCGCGGGTTCAAGGGTTGGCGTCGGGCGAAGGCCAGCAAACGATGGGTCAATGTCGCAGCGCGATTGGCAGACTGCGTGGCCGCGTCGATATAGCGCTGGGTATCCAGCGGTTTACCGCTGGCGCTGCGACGGCTGATCATGTCCAGCGAACCGATGATGCCCGTCAGCAAATTGTTGAAGTCATGGGCGATACCCCCGGTCAGTTGCCCCAAGGCCTCCATTTTCTGTGATTGGCGTAAAGCTTCCTGCATTGCTTCACGCTCGCGGGCTTCTTCGCTCAGCTTGGCGAGCGCTTCGTTGAGGGCCTGATTACGTTGTTCGACTTCAGCGCTCAGTTGGCGGTTGGCTTCATGCAGCACCTCGGCCGCCGCCTGTCGCATCTGCAACGCCTCGGCCAATGCTTCAGCGCGTTGATGTTCTTCTTCATAGACATCCACCCGGACCAGGCTGGAAGCGACCTGGCCGCTGATCAGCTCGATAAAGCTTAGATAGTCCGCGTCCCTGGGCCGGTTAGGGTTCAAGCCAACCAGCATGAAACCATTGAGCAGCAGCCCGTCGGCACCTTTGAGCGGGGCCATGACCAGGGTGTTTGGCGGTCGGTCCCACGCCCCGCGAGGCAGAACCCCGGTGAGGTTGCTCAGATCATGCAGAACCAGGCCATCCACGCCCTCGGGCAGACACTGCCCGCTGTTTGGGTGACCGAGTTGGCACAGTTGGCTGATGACAGGGTCCTTGCTGGAATCGAAGCCGCTGCTAGAGGCCAGTTCCGCCACGCCATTGGCGTCCAGCGTGAAGGTCAGGGTAAACGGCAGGTCACGGTTCTCTGAGCAGAGCGCGTCCTGCAGTTGGCTGAATACGCTCTGCCGGTCCCGGGTGCTGACCATGCCGCTGGACACTGTGCGCAGTAGCGCCAGGCGGCGTTCGTTGAGGACCCGCGCGGTGTCTTCGATTACCGCGCAGAACACGCCTTCAATCGCGCCCTGATCGCCCAGCAACGGACTGTAGGAAAAACTGTGGTAGGTCTCTTCTGGCTGCTCGTTGCGCAGCAGAATCAGCAGCAGCGACTGGTCCCAGGTCGAGACCCCGCGCTTATAAACCTCATCAATGCGCGGTTTGATCTCTGGCCAGATTTCCGACCAGAGTTCGCCGGCTGGCATGCCCAGCGCGTAGGCGTCCTTTTGCCCCAGCGTCGGTCTATAGGCATCGTTGTAGAAGAAATGCACCTGCTCGCCCCAACCCAGCCACATGTCGAAGCGCGAGGTCAACAAGATACGCAGCGCCATCTTGAGCGACTGCGGCCAGTGCTCGGCAGGGCCTAAAGGAGTGGACGCCCAGTCATGAGCTCTCATGCGCTGCGCCATCGTGCTTTCGCCGATGAAAATGTCCGCATTGGAACAAGAGGATTCAGAACGCAAGGCATCCCTCAACATCATTTGAATGGGCGGTAACGCAGCCTATTAAACGGACTGCACAGCACATGCGACAGGGTCCATGCTTGTGAGTTCTGCCATTGCGCTTTTTACAACTAATGCCGCATGGCTAAAAGCCTTTAATCGGCGTTTAATGCAGACAAAATAACGATAAGCACAAACGGGGTAAAGGAAATGGTCGCAAATGGATCTGTGGTCGACAAACCTTCCAGTGTGAGGCCTGTGGAGGTTGCGCTCACCCCGGGTGCCAAGTGGTGGGTAGCGGTCCTGCAAAGCCTTGTGTTGGCAGGCTTGTTCATCGCCATGCCTTTGCTCCAGCTGTCGCTGTATTTGGTGTTGCCGTTGGCGTTGATTACGCTCTGGCTGCCAAGGTTGTTTCCATCGCGACCTGCTGCACCCCCCGCAGAGCAAGGCGATGGCGGTATCAGCCGGCTGACCCGCGATTTGTCCCGCACGACCAGCCACAACGCCTTGTCGGCAGCTGCAGTGGCGTTTTCCGTTAAACAACTGGCCGGTAAAGTGCAATCACAGCTGGGCGCAGCAGAACAGATCGTCAGCAGCGCCGACGTGATGATCGCTACCGAGCACCAGACCGCGCAATTGAGTCAGCTGGCGCTGGCTGCATCAGCCGAAGCCCGGCAGCGCAGTGATGAGGGCCTTGGCGTCCTGGGCGAGTCCATCAGCCGTATGCACGTGCTCAGCAAACGTGCCGTCGACAGTCGCCAATTGATTGAAGCCCTGAGCCAGCGGAGCGAGGAAATTCAGCAAGTCGCCCTGGTCATCCAGTCGATTGCCAGCCAGACCAACCTGCTGGCGCTCAACGCCGCTATTGAAGCGGCGAGGGCGGGGGAGCATGGACGCGGCTTTGCGGTGGTGGCCGATGAGGTGCGTGGCCTTGCAGGGCGTACCGCCAGTGCGACGCAAGAGGTCGGGCAAATGGTGGCCGACATCCAGCAGCGCACGGGCCAGGTAGTGGAGCAGATTCGCCAGCTCTCGGCGGATCTGGATACCGGTGTGGAGCAGGTTGAACTCACTGGTCAGCATTTGCAGAACATTGCTCGCCTGACGGCCGGGGTGGAAACCCAGGTCAGCGAAATTGCTCAGGGCGCCGAGACCAATCAGCAGCAGCTGGCGGGTCTATTCGTGGCTGTCCAGCAGATGCGCAGCGATCTGGCGATCAGCGATGAGCAGACCCGTAAACTGGCACAGGCCGCCATGCAGATGGAAGGTCAGGCAGAAACCATCAGCGAGCGTCTGGCCGAAGTTGGCCTGGATGATTACCACCAGCGTATCTACGACCTTGCCCGCTCAGGCGCGAGCCAGATTGCCGCCAGGTTTGAGCTGGATATCGATGAACGCAAGATTGCCATTGATGACCTGTTTGATCGTCGTTATCAGCCAGTGGCCAATACCAGTCCAGCCAAGTTCCAGACTCGCTTCGATCGTTATACCGATCAGGTTCTACCGGGTATTCAGGAACCCTTGCTGTCGCAACACGACGGCCTGGTGTTTGCCATCGCCTGCACACCTGACGGCTACGTTCCCACGCATAACACGGCTTTCAGCAATCCGCCGACCGGTGATATGAGTGTCGATATGGTGCGCAGTCGCAGTAAGCGCAAGTTCGACGACCGCACCGGCATTCGCTGTGGCAGTCACCAGAAGGCTGTACTGTTGCAAACCTATACCCGTGACACCGGCGAGCTGATGCACGATCTCTCAGTGCCCATCATGGTCAAAGGTCGTCATTGGGGCGGTCTGCGTCTGGGCTATAAACCGCAAGTTAAGGCTTGATTGCAACCTGATGTTCGGGCTTCGAGTCGGGTAAAAATAACAATTCGATTGTTATACATGCGTTTAATTGATGGGGGCGGGGCGGGGGTGTACTTGTAGTATTTATATGTATTTTGTCCTCAAGGTCTGTGGGATAAGTCTGAAAGTCTTGTCCCTAACTTGACGAACGTATATCGCTGAGCAAGCTGCAGATATCAATGAAATTTATTGAATCAAAAGCAGCTGGCTTAACAGCTGCGCCAATCGGCGGATATACGAATGAAAAATACATGGAAAGTAGACGAAGCAAGAGTGCAAGCCAGCACTGCACGGCTGGAAGTCACGGTGCGGATCGGCATATTCTTCGACGGAACGGGGAACAATCGATTCAATACTCAGATCGCAGCGGATTGCCGCGCCATGAGTGAAGTCAATGCTGGCAAGCATATCTCGGAGTGCAAGGGTCGGCATGATGACCCGTCGAGTAGCTACAGCAATGATTTCAGCAATGTGGCGCTACTGGCAAAGCTCTACCGATGCCAGCCGGTGGCGAGTAACAACGGGACGGGGCTCAAGGTTTACTGGCCGGTTTATGTCAGCGGGATAGGCACAACGTCGGGACGCAGGGATTCGCTTTTGTCGGGGCAAAGTTTTGGCCGGGGCGCAACCGGTGTGATTGCCAAAGTCGGCCATGCTTTCAAGAAACTGGGCGCCCGCCTGGAAAACTTTGCCAGTGAAAATCCCGGCTGCGTGATTAATCGTCTGGAGCTGGATGTATTTGGCTTCAGCCGTGGCGCTGCTGCGGCCCGGCACTTTGTCAATGAAGTGCTCAAAAAGGATAAAGGCATACTTGAAGCAACACTCAACCGACGATGCGTGCCCCTGAGCCCGAGCTTTTCCTGGAGCAACGGCGGTGTCAAAGTGAAGGTGATCGGTTTATTCGACACGGTTGCTGCCGTCGGCAGTATCAGAGACATGGGAAGCGTCAACGACGCGAATAATGACCGGGTCAACCTCTACCTGCCGCCGGGGTGTGCAGAGCAAGTGTTGCATCTGGTCGCCCGGGATGAAGAGCGGCGTAATTTTGCGCTGAACAGTATTACGCCCCCTTGGACTCGAGAAATAGCGTTGCCCGGTTCTCATTCCGATATCGGCGGGGGTTATCACCCGCAAATGCTGGAGCGCGTACTGATCACACGGCCGCGCTGGAGTGTAGTGACGGGCGACGAGCCATGGGAATCGACCTCGGCGTGGCAAGACACCTTTGCCGAAATGCAGGCCATGCAGTCTGACCTCTGGTTTGACAGCGCGGATCCCCATGCTTCGCTTTCGGTGGCGTGTGAGGCACGCTCGCCAAAAGCGGGTCGTAACAGATTCGGAGGCGCGTCGGTCATGGCCGCGGTCTGTCTGCAGCGCCAGGTGTTCGGGCATCTTTCGAGAGTCAATCTTAGGGTCATGCATGCACTGGCCTGCGATGAGGGTGTGCCTTTCCTGCCGGTGCCCATCAGCCAGGAGCTGATGTTGCATCCTGAGTTACACGTCATCGCTCAGAAATTGATCGCCTATGCCAGAGGAGCGCCGTATGCCCTTGATCCTCGCGAGGAGCGGCTATTACGCCACCGTTACATCCATCGCTCAGCTCACTGGAGTGCGCTGATCGGCAATCGCCGCAATCTGGCGGATGCCTGGTTTGTCCATGCACCGCAACAAGGTGGGCGAGTATTGCACCCCAATAGTGCCATTGCGGGATAGTCTTCTGCAGCGCGCTACAGCTTGTTTGCAACGGCCTGAAGATTCAGGCCGTTGAACTTGTCACTCTGCAGGCTTGTGCAGCAGCACATTCAACTCATCAACAACCGGTGCCCACTCGGCGTCTTCGCGCAGCTCCTCCTTGAGGAAGTTCGCCTGCTGTGGTGTCCAGAAATCAGCATCGATCAGTTTTACGTCCTCTGGCAACGAATGGGCTGCGACGAACGCATCAATACTCTCATCGTCCGAGGCGAGACCCAGCTGTTCGAACAGGGTGGCGAGGGTGGGTGTAGTCAATTCCATGGTAGCTCCTGGGTGCGGGACCCGATTGTGGTTTACACGCTACAAGCCGCGTAAAGCATCAGAGCATGGGTGGGGCGCAGAGTTCGGTGTAGATATCCATTGCCGCTGTTACCGCAGCAATGGACATGTACACCAAAGGATGCCGTGCACCTATGCTTGTACCGCGATAAGGTCACGCCAATTGATCAGCTGCCGACTATCTAAAGATTCAAACCCCCAGCATCCACAGCATTCTTCAACTCTTGAGCCTGTTCCCTGCCAGCTTGAGCGGCAAGTTCGGCGGTCTTGAACCAGCGGTCCTTCTCTACCTGGTGATAACTGACAGGAACACCGGGCTGTTTGGCGCGCATGACGATGACAGCCTGAAACTCACCCTCTACCTCTCTGCATTCACCCCAGACAAAAAACTCGCCAATATCAAATTCAGTCACTACTACCTTCCCCTGGATGAAAACTGGCTTCTGACCGGAGCATGCAACACCGTGTCAGGCTTTTTTGATTTGCGCGAGTATGGCAGTTGTTGATGCTCATCGGCATGATTTAGTACTCAACGGCGTAGGAAACTAGCCATGAGTTGTGCACCAGAAGGCGGCATTGTTGTCAGAATTGGCGATGACTGCCGCTACGGACGAAAGGCATATAGGCGGCAGGCCCTGGCACCCGGTAGAATCTCTTTTGTGCCAGCGCTGATTGCGTATCGCGTTTCCGGCATCGTCGACTTCTCTTCACACATGACTTCCCCGAACAACCGGCGTGGTGATGCAGTCTGCCTGCATTGGGTTGTATCTGGCTGTATGTGTTCAAGAGGGGCGTAACGGCAGTCCACTTTCGATCGTCCGCCTTGTCGGGCGAAATCATATTCAGGTTGGGGGTTTGCACTTTGGCAGTAAGTAATCTGGAGACGCACGCGTTGTTCGTGCTGGGTGACCTGCGAGCCAAGTTGGTCAAGCAGTTCCAGTCTCGCTTTGTGTACGTATGCGAGCAATCGGCTGAAGACATTTACATCGCCGAAATCGATACCGAGACAGCACTGGTGGTGGATGACAAGCCACGCCTTGAGCTCAAGGTGGGCGATCATTTTCGCGCTGCGGTATTGCCCAGCCGTGAAGGTGGGAAGTTCGAGATCAAGTTCCGGGATATCAAGATAACGGTGTATGGCCTGGGCGAATACGCTTATGTCGACATACCCGAAGGCCATGGCATCGTGTTCAAGGAAGGCCAGGGCATCATGATGGTCTTTGCCGCCCATGAGCAGTTGCAGGGCGGGCTGACCAAAACATTGAAAACCGCGACCACCAAAGCCGCCAAGTGGCGCAAGGGCGAGCTGACGTTCAAGGCCAGCGAGTAAGCGGGATCAGGCAGCTGTTTCAGCTGCCGCCCGAATCCCCCTGACCGTTACCACTGCTCACTTCTGGCGGGACATCGTCACCGGCCATACGCTTGCGAAACAGCCCCGTACGGGCCAGTAGCAAGGTGGTCACCGGGACGGTGATCGAGAGGAGGATCGGGATCAGCCAGGCGTGTATCACAGGCTCTGACTTGAGCGCCGAGAAATAGATAATCGACGCCAGCGCTACGCACCAGGCTCCCAGCGTCGAAGCCAGTGCGGGCGGATGCATGCGCTGGAAAAACTCTTTCATGCGTAGGATGCCCAGCGCGCCGGTCAGCACGAACAGGCTGCTGATAATTAGCAGGGCGGCGGTCAGAATCTCTACCCAGAACGGCAGGACCTCGGACGAATTCATTCGATCACTTCTCCGCGCAACAGGAATTTAGCCAGGGCAAACGAGCCGACAAAGCCGAACAAGGCGATCAGCAGGGCGGCCTCGAAGTAGGTGTCACTGGCGTAGCGGATGCCCAGCACCAGCATCATCAACATGGCGATGATGTACAGATAATCCAGCGCCAGAACCCGGTCCTGAGCCGAAGGGCCTTTGAGCAGGCGCACCAGAGTCAGGACCATGGCGAGGGCGAAGATCAGCAGGCTGGCCAGAATGGCGTTGCTGAGCAAGGCAGTCATTCGAAAATCTCCATCAGCGGGCGTTCGTAGGTGTGCTTGAAGTGCTCAATGAATTGCGCCTCGTCTGCAAGATCGAACACGTGCATCAGCAAGACGCTGCGATCCAGTGCCAGTTCGGACCACACGGTGCCAGGTATCACTGTGGTGATCATTGAGAGCGCCGCCAGTCCATTGGCGTCACGCAAGTCCAATGGCACTTTGACGAACGCCGAGCGGGGTGGATGACGTCTGGCGGTCCAGACGGTCCAGGCCACGGCCAGGTTGGAAATCACCACCTCCTTACCCACCAGCAAGAACAGTCGCAGGATGACCGCCGGGTTGCGGATGCTCACAGGCAAAGGACGCAGCGGCGCCATCAGTAATGGCGCTAGAAAGCCCAGCAGCACGGCGAGCAGCAGGTTGCCTGGACTCAGTGAAAGGTTCAGCACCAGCCACAGCACCGCCAGTGCCACGGAAAACCAGGGAGCGGGAAAATAACGTTTCATGGCTGCACCGCCGAAACTCCGGTATCACTGACAGGCCCTGGCAGCGGCCGGGTCGCCATGACTGACTGGATATATTGCTTGGGTTCATGCAACGCCGCCGCCGTGTCGCGGGTGTAGCGCAGCAGCGGTTCGGCCTGAAAGGTCAGCGTGATGCACAGGCCCAGCAGAATCACGATGGGCAGACACTCATAGCGCCGCAGCAGCGGAGAAGGGCGCTCCTGTGGCGTCCAGAAGCGTTTGATCCCCACCCTGGAAAATGTCAGCAGTGAGGCCATACCCGAGAAAATCAGCAGGCCGACCAGCATCCAGCCTTGGCTGGAGATGGGTTCGTCCTGCGCAACATCGAGTCCCAACGGATTGAGCAGCGCACTGAGCAAGCTCAGTTTGCCGATGAAGCCGGAGAGCGGCGGCATGCCGATGATCAGCAGGGCGCAAATGATGAAGCTCAAGCCCAGGAAGGCCATGGTCATGGGGATGACCTGGCCAACCACGGCTTTCTGCTCATCGTCCAGATTGGTGCCCGGTGGCGGGTTCAAGGATTCCATCGTGCGCGGCAGCTGGTCTGGGTCATCATCCATTGCCATGTCATTGACAGAGCGTGAGCGTTCGATCAATTCAGCCAGCAGGAACATGGCACTCAACGCCAGGGTGGAGCTGACCAGATAGAACAGCGCGCCAGCGGTCAGGCTGGGTTGGGCAAAACCGATTGCTGACAGCAGGATGCCCGCCGACACCAGAATGCTCAGGCTGGCCATGCGTTCCAGACGTTGCGCCGCCAGGATCGCCACTGCTGCGGTGGCGATGGTCGCCATGCCGCCGTAAATCAGCCAGTCAGCGCCGAAGAACGCGGATGGACCTGCCTGCACCGAAAACAGCAGCGTCCAGAGCCGCAGCAGGGTATAGAAGCCAACCTTGGTCATGATGGCGAACATCGCCGCAACCGGCGCACTCGCGGCGGAATAGGCCGGAGCAAGCCAGAAATTCAGCGGCCACATGCCCGCCTTGGTCAGAAAGGCCACGGCCAGAATGGCGGCCCCCGCATGCAGCAAACCCAGATCAGCTTCAGGCACCTGAGGAATCTTGATCGCCAGATCCGCCATGTTCAGCGTACCGGTGACTCCATAAATCAGCGCCGCGCCGATCAGAAACAGCGAAGAAGCCAGCAAGTTGATCGCAATGTAATGCAAACCCGCCGAGACTCTGGCGCGTCCGGAGCCGTGCAGCATCAAACCGTAGGACGCCGCCAGCATCACTTCAAAGAAGACGAACAGGTTGAACAGGTCGGCGGTGAGGAACGCGCCATACAAGCCCATCAGTTGGATCTGGAACAGTGCGTGGAAGCTGGCGCCGGCGCGATCCCAGCGAGCCAGTGCGAACAGTAACGCGCAGACCCCGACGATGCCGGTCAGCACCAGCATCATCGCCGACAGGTGATCCACCACCAGCACAATGCCGAACGGCACTTCCCAGTTGCCGGGCAAGTACACGCCAATTGAACCCGTGGTGCCAGTTGTCTGCACCCACATGAACAAGGTGATGGAAATCCCCAGCCCGAGGATGCTGGACCACAGATTGATTTGCGCCTTGAGCGGGCGATGTTTTTCGCCGATCCACAGCATGATCGCGGCCGTCAGCAATGGCAGCAGGATCGGCGCAACGATCAGTTGATTCATCCACGTCATTCTTTGGGCTCCCGGCCGTCTACATGGTCGGTGCCGGTCAGACCCCGGGAAGCCAGCAGCAGTACGAGAAACAATGCGGTCATGGCAAAGCTGATGACAATGGCAGTGAGTACCAATGCCTGAGGCAACGGGTCGGTGTAGTGCAGCAGATCCTGTGGCACGCCGTCTTTGATGATCGGTTCACGGCCGATAAACAGGCTGCCCATACTGAAAATGAACAGGTTCACGCCATAGGACAGCAAGCACAGGCCCATGACGACCTGAAAGGTTCGCGGCCGCAGGATCAACCACACGCCGGAGGCGGCCAGTACTCCGATGGCGATTGCGATGACTTCTTCCATCAGCTGGCTCCTTTTTCGGCCATGAGTTCGGCTATGGGGGTTGGCACTGGCTTGGGCAGTGACGTCGGGCGATGGCTACGGACCGACTGGTGCGCCAGGGCCGTAAGGATCAGCAGGGTTGAGCCCACGACCACTGCATAGACGCCAACATCAAAGAACAAGGCGCTGGCCACGTGGATATCGCCCAACACTGGCAGAGCGAAATGCGCGGTGTGGGTGGTCATGAACGGATAGCCGAAGAACATCGAGCCCAGCCCGGTGCCGATGGCGAACAACAGCCCGGTGCCCATCCAGCGCAGCGGGCGCAGTCGCATCTGGGCTTCGACCCACTGGGTGCCCGCGACCATGTATTGCAGAATGAACGCCACCGACATTACAAGGCCGGCGACAAAGCCGCCGCCCGGCTGATTGTGGCCGCGCATGAACAGATACATGGAAACCACCACCGCAATCGGCAGCAGCAAGCGAACCAGCACCGCCGGTACCATCATGAAGCCCAGTGCCGTGTCGCTGGCGCTGCGCGGGTTGACCAGATCGGTGACCACATCCCTCGCCAGCAGACGTTGCTGGGCGGGCAGTGCGATGCTTTCTTTAGGCGGACGGAAGCGTCGCAGCAGCGCAAACACCGTCAGTGCCACCGCGGCCAGCACGGTGATCTCGCCGAAGGTATCAAAACCGCGGAAGTCCACCAGCATCACATTGACCACGTTGCTGCCGCCGCCTTCGGGTATGGCCCGGCTGAGGTAGAACGACGATATGGTGTTGGGTGTCGCGCGAGTCAGCATCGCGTAGGACAGCAATGCCATGCCGCCGCCCACCAGGATCGACAGGATCAGATCGCGAACCCGGCGAGTTCTGGCGCGCAGGCGCGTACTGACCGAGGGCATCACATCTTCGTTGCGTCGCGGCAGCCAGCGCAGGCCCAGCAGGATCAGCACCGAAGTGACCACTTCGACCACCAACTGAGTCAGGGCCAGATCCGGGGCGGAGAACCAGACAAACGTCACACAGGTCATCAACCCGCAGACGCTGACCATGATCACCGCCGCCAGCCGGTGATACTTACCCTGCCAGGCGGCACCCAACGCACAGGCAATAGCGATAATCCACAAGGTCACGAACACGCCGGAACCCGGGATCTTCGGTCGATCGCCCCAAGTCAGGCCGCTGAAGTACATCGGAATGAAACCGCCAATCAGTGCAGCGAGCACCACGAGGAACAACTGGGGCTGCAAGCGCCCGGTGCTGATATTCCTTTCGAGTCGTCGCGCCCAGCGGGTCAGCAAGATCAGCGAACGCTCAAAGAAGCGCTTGCCATTGAGGCGATTCACCAGCGGCGGCCCAGCGAAGCGATGCTGCTTAAAGGGCTGGCGCAGCAGCAGATACAAGAGAATGCCGCCTGCCATGGCGATCAGGCTCATGATCATCGGCGCATTCCAGCCGTGCCAGACCGCGAGACTGTACTCAGGCAGCATGCCGCCGACCACAGGCTGAGCCGCGGCTGCCAGCAAGGGGGCAACGGACTGCGCCGGGAAAATCCCGACAATCACACAGGCAATCACCAGGAACTCGACCGGGGCGCGCATCCAGCGGGGCGGCTCATGGGGGGTATGGGGCAGGTCAGTCGCTTTAGGGCCGAAAAATACGTCCGCGGTGAAGCGCAGGGAGTAGGCGACGCTGAAGGTCCCGGCAATGGTCGCGATCACCGGCAGTGCCATTTCGACCCAGGCCGATGACGAAATAAACACTGTTTCCGCGAAGAACATTTCCTTGGACAGGAAGCCGTTGAGCAGCGGAACCCCGGCCATGGACGCGCTGGCAACCATCGCCAGCGTTGCCGTATAGGGCATCAGCTTGATCAGTCCGCTGAGTTTGCGAATGTCTCGAGTGCCGCTTTCGTGGTCGATGATCCCGGCCGCCATGAACAGCGAAGCCTTGAACGTCGCATGGTTAAGGATGTGAAACACCGCAGCGACCGCGGCCAGAGGGCTGTTCAGGCCCAGCAGCAGGGTAATCAGGCCGAGATGGCTGATGGTCGAGTAGGCGAGAAGGCCTTTGAGGTCATTCTGGAAAATCGCGGCATAGGCCCCAATGATCAGCGTGCACGCACCCGCGCCACTGACCATCCAGAACCATTGCTCGGTACCGGACAAGGCCGGCCAGAATCGCGCCAGTAAAAACACGCCGGCCTTGACCATGGTCGCCGAGTGCAAGTAGGCGGATACCGGCGTTGGTGCCGCCATGGCGTGGGGCAGCCAGAAATGGAACGGGAACTGCGCGCTCTTGCTCAAGGCACCAATCAGAATCAGGGTCAGTAATACCGGGTACAAAGCATGGGCACGGATCGCTTCACCGGACGCCAGAACCCGATCCAGGTCGTAACTGCCCACCACATGCCCCAGCAGCATTACCCCCACCAGCAACGCCAGGCCACCTGTACCGGTAACCATCAACGCCATGTAAGCGCCGCGGCGCGCATCAGCCCGGTGGTGCCAATAGCCAATCAACAGGAACGAGAAAACGCTGGTCAGCTCCCAGAAGAACACCATCTGGATCAGATTGCCGGAGATCACCAGTCCGAGCATTGCGCCCATGAAGGCCAGGAAGAAGGCGAAAAACCTCGGTACCGGATCATCAGGCGACATGTAATAACGGGCGTAGAGCGCAACCAACGCGCCGATGCCCAGCACTAGCATGGAAAACAGCCAGGCAAAGCCGTCCATGCGCAGGACGAAATTGAGTCCCAGGCTGGGCAGCCAGAAATATTCTTCGCGAATCACCCCGCCGTCGACAATCTGCGGGTACCACAAGGCAACCTGAATTGCACCGGTCACGGCCACAAGGCCTGCGAGAATGGATTCAGCGTTACGCGCATTGTGCGGCAAAAAAGCCGCTAGACAGCTGCCGATGAAAGGCAGAAGCAGTAGAACTATCAGGGACATAGGCTTCTAATCTGCAGAGAAATGTCAAGGATCATACGTGCTGGGCTGTTGATCACCAACCGCCAAGGTGTCGCAGAATCCTACAGACCTTGTCGGAACAAGCTTGGTTCTCTGTAGTTAAGCGCTGTTTTGGTTTGTCGTCAGTCTGCTTCTTTAAACGCTTGGGGGTCTTCTTTACTGGATTCCACAGTCTCTTCAGCGAGTTTACGGCGGCCCTTCATTTCGCTGACGATCACCCCGGCCACGATTAACGCGGCGCCCAATAACGCGATGCCCGGCAGGCGTTCTCCCGCAAGGCGACCAACAATCCCGGCCCATACCGGTTCACCGGCATAAATGACTGTGGCACGGGTTGGTGAGACGGTTTTCTGCGCCCAGTTCATAGCCACCTGAATCACCGCGCTCATCGCCCCTAAGCCGACGGCGGTAATCACCAGCAGCCAGGAGAAGTCCGGCAACTGTTCCCCGGTGGGCACGATCATCAGAAACGACAGCAGCGAAGCGGTCGCCAACTGAATCACTGTTACCCGGCGCACGTCCACCTTGCCCGCATAAGCGCTGATCAGAATGATTTCAGCGGCGATTGCGACCGCGCTCACCACCGTGGCAATTTCTCCTGAGCTGAACTGCAAGGCGGCACCTTCGGGACCTGCCACCAGCATCAGTCCGGCAAACGCCAGACCAATGCCCAGGCTTGGCATCAACCCCGGCCGACGGCCCAGCACCAGCCACTGCAACAGCGGCACGAATGGGACATAGAGCGCCGTGATGAAGGCCGATTGACTGCTGGGGATGGTTTGCAGGCCGATGGTCTGCAAGCCGTAACCGAGCATGATGGCTGCGCCGATGCCGACCCCGGCCTTCATTTCCAGCAAGGTAAACCCGCGCAGAACCTTGATCGAGCACAAGGCAACGAAGATTGCTGCGGCGGCAAAGCGCAGACCGACGAAAAACATCGGCCCGCTGACCGTCATCGCATGCTGCACGATCAGAAAAGTACCGCCCCACAGGACTGTGATAAAAATCAGAACGGCTTCGGCTTTACTGACGCGGGGCGTTATGGAGTTAGACTTCATACTTCTCACTGGCTTTAGCGTGTGTCAAACGAGCGCACGGTATCGAAAGCTGGGCAGTATACTGCGCAATTGTTTTGAGAGAGATAAATATTGAGCAATGACAATTTGCAGCGTGCGCCAGTGTTGCAGCACGTCAGCCAGAATGTGCGCCGCTTGCGTAACGCGCTGGACATGAGCCAGACCGCCTTGGCGGAAAAGTCCGGCGTCAGTCGACGGATGCTGGTGGCGATTGAAGCCGGAGAAAAGAACGTCAGCCTCGCCACTCTCGATCGGGTCGCCGAAGCGCTGGAAGTCGCGTTCAGTGACCTGATCCAGGCTCCCGATCATCGCGATTCCAGCCGCATCAATGAAGTGGCCTGGGCGGGTTCGATCCCTGGCAGCCGCGCCGTCTTGCTGGCCAAGGCCACGGCCCGCCGCGAGGTGGAGCTATGGGAGTTCAGCCTGGAGCCGGGGGAGGCCTACGCTTCCGAAGCCGACCCAGATGGCTGGAGCGAGCAGGTGTATGTGGTGGAAGGTCATCTGACGGTCAATTTGCCGGAAAAAGTCCACCAGGTCGGCCCCGGCGGGTTTTTCATGTTTGCCAGTAACCAGGCCCACAGTTATGAAAATCAGGGTGAAGTGAGCGTGCGCTTTGTGCGTAATGTGGTGTTGTAAAGTGTTGCTGCGTATGCGCGGATCGACCGGATGGTGACCTCCCGGCTGAAGCCGGTCCTTCGGGACCAACTAATCCCCGTGGGAGCGAATTCATTCGCGAATGCGGAGTGTCAGGCACTGATGCTTTGGAGGTCCTATCGCTTCGCGAATGAATTCGCTCCCACAAAAATACACTCCATTTCAGCCAGTCATTTCGTGTTTGACAGGAGCGCTTCCCGACCATGAATCCCACACATGCCCCACAAACCGAGAACGCCGACATCCTGATCGTCGGCGGCGGCCTCAGCGGCAGCATGCTGGCTGTGCAACTTCTGCGCCTGCCCGGCAAGCGGCGCATTCTGATTATCGAGCCGCGCGCCGAGTTGGGCAGGGGCGAGGCCTATAGCGCCACGGAGCTGGGGCACACCCTCAACGGCAACGCTGCACGCATGAGTGTTGATCCGGACAACGCCGATGACCTGACTCAATGGCTGACCGACTTTATCGCCGCAGGTGGCTGGCCTGAGGCTCATGAGCAAGACGTGCCGGTCGCCGAGTTGTTTCCACCCCGTGGCCTGTTTGGCGTGTATGTGCAGCAGCGCCTCGCTGAAGCTCGGGCGATAGGTGTCACGCGAGGCTCCAGCGCCGGGCATGTGCAGGGCGAGGTGGTGGATCTTCAGGTCAATGACGCCAGTGTGAACATCAAATTGGGTGATGGGCAGACGCTGCACGGGCAATTTGCCGTATTGGCCACGGGCATGTACGCCGCCTCCCGTACTCCCCAGCGCCAGTCCAGCGGGCTGAATGCGGCCGCCGTTGATCCGTGGAATGTCGCTGCGATGCGCGAACTGGATCCGCAGGCCCGGGTGTTGATCATCGGTTCCGGGTTGACCATGGTCGATGCCGTGGTCTCGTTGCAGCAGGCGGGGCATCGCGGCCCGGTGGACATATTCTCCCGGCATGGATTGCTGCCCCATGTTCGTCGCCAGCCACCCGCCTGGGCGGATTTCCTTGGCGAGGATCACAGCATCCGCAGCACCCGGCAATTGCTGCGCGCAGTGCGCGAGCAATGCCAGTTGGCAATTGAGCGCGGCATCGACTGGCAAGCACCACTGGATACCGTACGCGTCAACATCGGCCGTTTGTGGAACCAGGCTTCAGATGTGCAGCGTCGTCAGTTCGTGCGTCACGTGCGGCCGTGGTGGGAAAGTCATCACCATCGTTCGCCACCCCTGAGCGCTGCGCTGCTTGCCCGGTTGATCGAAGAGGGACGGGTTACGATTCATGCCGCGTCATTGCAGAGCTTCGAAATCTTGCCGTCGGGCCAACTGCAGATCCGCATTCGTCGCCGGGGTGAAACGCTATCGACAACGGTGGTTGGCGATGCGTTGATCAACTCCACCGGCATCGAGTACGACTGGCGACGAGTTGACCGGCCACTGCCCAAGCAACTGCTGGAGCGGGGTTTGATTCAGCCCGGGCCACTGGCGCTGGGTATCGCCGCTGATCCGGGAGGCGCGGTGCTCGATGCCCAGGGCCAGGTTTCAGACCGGCTATTCGCCATGGGGCCGCCGTTGCGTGGCATGTGGTGGGAAAGCACCGCCGTGACCGACGTGGCGCTGCAGGCCAAGGCGCTGGCGATGAGATTGGCAAGTGTCTCCACCGATAGGTGACCCTGTAGGAGCGCGCTTGCCCGCGATGGCGGTATGTCCGCGAAAATTATGTTTCCTGACCTGACGCTATCGCGGGCAAGCGCGCTCCTACTGGTCATATACGCTGTGTCGAAAAATCACGAGTCCAACAACACCGCCCCCGACCCCTGCTCACTCAACTGATCCCCCCAATTGCGCAGCGGGCAAGCCTGCATCGACAGACATCCGCAACCTATGCAGCCCGTCAACTGATCGCGCAGTTCCGTCAGGCGGGCGATGCGTTCGTCCAGATCGGTTTTCCACGTCGCTGACAGTTTGTTCCAGTCTGCCGCTGTCGGCGTTCGGTTCTCGGGCAGGGTTTGCAGGGCGGCGTGGATATTGGCAAGCGGTATGCCCAGACGCTGGGCGACCTTGATCAGTGCGACCCTGCGCAGCATTTCCCTGGGGTAGCGGCGCTGATTGCCGGCGTTACGCTGGCTGCTGATAAGCCCCTTGGTTTCATAAAAATGCAAGGCCGTGACTGTCACGCCACTGCGTGCTGCCAGTTGACCGACACTCAATTGCTGAGCGGGATGGGCCGTTTTAGTGTTGTTTGCCATGCTGTTTTCCGAAGCGACCACTTGACCTAAAGTTAAGTAGAGGTTTTACCCTGCGAGCCTTCGGAAATGCAACACCCGAATGGAACAGTCACTGGAGGTTAGTCATGGGGTCAGCACACGCGCATCGCGGGTTTAATCAGTTGGTTGAATTCGTCGTCAATCCTGGTCAGCAAAGTCAGCTAGTGACGGCATTGATCGAGCAGATCGAGCGCCATACGTGCACCTATCCCGGATTCATCAGCGCCAGCGTTGAAGCCAGCGACGACGGCGCCAGAGTGCTTGAGCAGATTCTCTGGAAATCCAGAAAAACCAGCGAACAGGCAATGCTCAATGCCGAATCCGGGCCGCAGCATTTCACTGCAATGCTTTTCCAACATGGCGTCAAGGCTGTGACTTTCCGTACGTTTCAGGTGGCCGGGAACATCAGTCCCAGAGTTTGAAGGAGCCTGATCGCTCAGACCGAGACTTTCATCACACGGTCACCTTGTACATTCTCCCCGGCGCGTCGCTTGTTCACCGCCAGCTCGCCAATTCTGATCAGGTGCGTGCGAGTGACGTTTCGGGTCAGGCCCAGCAGGGCGGCGGTGTGCACCTGATTGCCGTGGCTGAAATGATAGGCCGCACGCAACAAGGCATCCTCTACTTTCTCGTGCAGTGCGCCGGCCTGTTCTTCGAACAGTTTGTGGAAGGCGCGTTGCAGCAGGGTCTCTGCGCTTTCATCGCTCGCATACAAGTCGTCGCGATCGATGCGCAGATTGGAGAGGCGCAAGTCGTCACGCTGGATCACGCCATCGCGGCAGATCAGCAAAGTGTGGTGTATGACGTTTTCCAGTTCGCGGATATTGCCCGGCCAACTGTACTGATTGAGTTTTTGCTCGGCCTCGGCAGTGATGCGAATCGCACCGTAACCCAGGCGCTGACTGTAAACAGCGATGAAGTGACGGACCAGCGGCAGGATGTCGCCAGGCCGCTCGCGCAACGGCTGCAGTTCCAGATTGACAACGTCCAGTCGGTAATAAAGGTCTTCGCGAAAGTGCCCTGCGTTGATCGCTTTTTCCAGTTGCACATTGGTGGCAGCCAGGACCCGTACATTGATGGGAATGCTTTTGCGCGAGCCCAGACGTACGACTTCCCGCTCCTGAAGTACGCGCAACAGTTTGACCTGAATCGGCATGGGCAGATCACCGATTTCGTCCAGAAACAGCGTGCCGCCGTTGGCTTCCTCGAACCATCCCGCCTTAGCGCCTACGGCCCCGGTAAAGGCCCCTTTTTCATGGCCGAAAAGTTCGGCTTCCACTAATGACTCTGAGAACGCCCCGCAATTGACCGCTACAAAAGGTTGATCGCGACGTTCGCTCAGGCTGTGAATGTGCCGTGCCACCAGCTCTTTGCCGGTACCAGTTTCACCAATGATCAGCACGCTGGCATCGCTGGGCGCGACCTGCTTGAGGTGCGCGAGCAACGCTCTGGATTTGGGGTCCTCGAACACCTGGGCGGTGGCGCGAATCGAAGTCGCCAGCGCGGGGGTGGGGGGGAGGGTCAGTAGCTGCATGGGGTCACTTCTTATTAAATGGAATCAGGTCTTGAAACTCACACAAGCCATCTGAATAAACGGGGTTCTGTGGGAGCCGAGCTTGCTCGCGAAAGGGCCGGTACAGACGCCGCACCTTTCTAGACTGAAACATCGTCTTCGCGAGCAAGCTCGCTCCCACCCGGCTCCCACGCATCAGCGCTGCGGCGGCAAATCGTTGGCGATCATTTCCCCGAACGGTCCGGTGAGGTTGGTGATGCCGCGCCCGGCCAGGCTGCGGTACGGCTCCGGCAGCAGGGGGAAGACCAGTTCGGCGAAGCGATAGGCTTCCTCAAGGTGCGGATAGCCGGAAAAGATGAAGCTCTCGATGCCCAGGTCGGCGTATTCCTTGATGCGCGCAGCGACTTCCTGAGGGTTGCCCACCAGCGCGGTCCCGGCACCGCCACGGACCAGACCCACACCTGCCCAGAGATTCGGGGCAATTTCCAGATTGTCACGGCGGCCGTCGTGGAGGGCGGCCATGCGCCGCTGGCCTTCGGAGTCGAAGCGGGAGAAAGATTTCTGCGCAGACGCGATGGTTTCGTCGCTGATGTGCTCGATCAAGGTGTCGGCGGCTTTCCAGGCTTCCTCGCTGGTTTCGCGCACGATCACGTGCAACCGGATCCCGAACTTCACCGTGCGACCTTTGCGGCGGCACGTTCGCGCACATCGGCAAGTTTTTCGGCGACCGCCGCGGGTGGCTCGCCCCATGTCAGATACACATCCACCTGATCAGCCGCCAGCTCATGGGCTGCCTCAGATGAGCCACTGAAATACAGCGGCGGATAGGGCTTCTGAATCGGTGGATACAGTGCCTTGGCGTTTTGCACACGCAAATGCTTGCCTTCAAAATCCACGGCTTCGCCTTGCAATACGCGACGCCAGATCCGCAGAAATTCATCAGTGACTTCATAGCGTTCGCTGTGATCAAGAAAGCTGCCATCGCCACGGTTTTCGTCAGGATCACCGCCCGTGACCACATTGATCAGCAGACGCCCACCGGACAGTCGATCCAGGGTTGCCGCCATGCGAGCTGACACCGTCGGGGAAATAATGCCCGGCCGAATCGCCACTAGATACTTCAATTTTTCGGTCAACGGCACCAGCGCCGAGGCGATCACCCAAGAGTCCTCACAAAAGCGGCCGGTGGGAATAAGGACACCGTGGTACCCAAGATCGTCTGCGGCCTGCGCCACTTGCTTGAGGTAATTCAAGGTCACCGGGCGGGCGCCTTTGCTGGTGCCCAGATAATGACCATCGCCGTGAGTGGGAAGAAACCAGAAAACATCCATGAAAAATCCTTGAGCCTGTTAGGGCACTGGTGCGTGTGTTGAATGGCTGTTGCGCAGCCAGCAAGTGCCCACTGTTATAAAGGCTAGGAGTTATTCCTCAAAAGAACGTATATCAATATTTTTATAGCTTAATTGCATATATGCGCGAAGTGGGTGCCCAAAGTTCTCTGTTGGATGGCTCTCGATTTGAGCACCGTCACTCCGTCATCTCGTCGAAACTTTCCCCCCGTCCCCCCGGTCACTTTCATACAACTCAGACAGGGAATCAGGCGATGGCTAGGGCAATCTGGAAGGGCGCGATCAGTTTTGGGCTGGTGCATATCCCCGTCGCGCTGGTGTCGGCGACGTCGTCCCAAGGCGTGGATTTTGACTGGCTGGACAAGCGCAGCATGGATCCTGTGGGGTACAAACGGATCAACAAGGTGACCGGCAAGGAGATGACCAAGGAGAATATCGTCAAGGGTGTGCAATACGAGAAAGGTCGATACGTCGTTCTCAGTGAGGAAGAAATCCGCGCCGCGCATCCCAAATCAACACAGACTATCGAAATCTTTGGCTTCGTCGACAGTCAGCAGATCCCTCTGCAAAACATCGAAACTCCTTACTACTTGGCACCGGATAAACGCGGCGAAAAGGTTTATGCGCTGCTGCGCGAAACCCTGGTACAGACCAAAAAAGTCGCCTTGGCCAACGTGGTATTGCATACCCGTCAGCACTTGGCGGCGGTGATGCCGCTGGAGTCGGCGATGGTGTTGGTCTTGTTGCGCTGGCCCGCAGAGGTTCGCGGTCTGGACACCCTTGAGCTGACCGAAGCGGTAACCGACGTGAAGCTCAACAAAAGCGAGCTGACCATGGCCAAGCGTCTGGTCGAAGACATGAGTGCCGACTGGTCGCCTGACGAGTACCGCGACACCTTCCAGGAGCAGATCATGCACCTGGTGGAAACCAAGGCTAAGGAAGGCAAGATCGAGAATGTCGAGACGGAAACCGACGAAGGCGAACGCAAAAGTGCCGATGTCATCGACCTTACCGAGCTGCTTAAACGTAGCCTGGCGGGTAAAGGATCAGTCAGCAAAAAACCGGTAAAACCGGCGGCTGCCAGCAAGACCGAAGCGGAGAAAGCCCCTGCCAAACGCCGCGCTCCGCCACGCAAGAAGACCACCAAGGCGTCCTGAGGTTTTGAATCGATTTCAGGTTTACCCGGTTTCCAGCGGCGGAAGCCGGATCCGTTGGAGCGAATTCATTCGTGAAAGCGTTTTATCAGGCATAGGTATTTTTCCCGCCTAACGCTTCGCGGATGAATTCGCTCCGACACAAGGCGCTCCAGCGCCGATTGCCTGCTATTGATGAGTATCCACATCCTCAGCCGGATAAAACTCGCCCTCCATGCCCATTTTTTCGAGGCGCTCACGCACTATGACTTCGACGTTGGCAACGGCGGCTTGATCATCAGGGTTGACCAGTTGCAGGCACAGGCGGCGGGCATTCTGATCGTGAGTGCCTTCGCTCATCATGTCGTGGCTGAACACCTGTTCGCCACGCCACAGGCAGAGCTGGGTATGGGTCCCCCCAAGCCATATCTCATTGATTGATCTAAGGTCAGTGGTAGCCAGCTGATCTACGGTGATCGTCTTGTCCATTGCGGTGTGCCTTTGAGTGAGTCGTTACAGGTCAGACGTACCGACGCAAGCGGTCGTTCCACCCTTGTGACCTCCAATCACCCCAACGGTTGTGAACCGGCCCGGCAAATCAGGGTCGATCAATCATTAGTCGCAAAGGGCTCGCACGAACAGGCAAGGGGAACTCCATGACTCACCCGGCTGTTTTTACACGCAGACGAATACTCACTCTGGCTGCTGGCGTCTCTGCAGTTTTCACTCTCGACTCGGCCGCCGCACAGGCCAGGCCGCCCACCATCCCCTCGCCGACTGCGCCGTCGGTATTGGGCACAGGAGGCAAGACCATGCTGACTCGGGCCATTCCTTCCAGCAACGAGCCACTCCCTGTGGTCGGGCTGGGGACTTATCGCGGTTTTGATGTCGCGACCTCCAGTGCCGCCTATAAAAATCTGCCCGGCGTGCTGGATGCTCTTTTCGAGAAGGGCGGCACGGTGATCGACAGCTCGCCCATGTACGGTCGTGCGGAGCAGACCACCGGCGAATTGCTCTCTATCCACAAGCCTCGCTCGCCCGCGTTCCTCGCCACCAAAGTCTGGACCAGAGGGCGCAAGGAAGGTATTGAGCAGATGGAGCAGTCATTCAAGCTGCTGCAAACCGACCGCATCGATCTGATGCAGATCCATAACCTGCTGGACTGGAAAACCCATCTGCCGACGCTGCGCAAGTGGAAAGAGGAAGGGCGCATCCGCTACGTCGGCATCACGCACTACACCTCATCGGCTTACGATGACGTCGAAGCGGTGCTCAAGGCTGAGCAGATGGATTTTCTGCAGATCAACTATGCGCTGGACGACCGGGCGGTGGAGAAGCGCATTCTGCCGCTGTGCCGTGAAAGGGGGGTGGCGGTGATCTGCAATCGACCGTTTGGCGGTGGCGGGCTGCTGGGTCGATTGAAAGACAAGCCGTTACCGGGCTGGGCCGCACAGGTCCAGGTCAATAGTTGGGCCCAGCTGGCGCTGAAATTTCTGCTGGCCCACCCGGCTGTCACCTGCGTGATCCCCGGGACTGGTAACCCGCGCTACATGCTGGATAACGCAGGCGCGGGTTTTGGGCCGATGCTGACTGATGCACAGCGTGAGCAGCTGATTGATTTGGTGGGGTGAGGGTTCCCACTCAATATCTGCGCTGACCTTATCGCGGGCAAGCACCGCTCCCACATTTAGATCGTAATTATGAAGTGCGCCCCAAAAGTTGGACACCCGTCCAACCTCTGGGGTGTTTTTCATG
>NZ_JPQU01000037.1 GCF_000737245.1 Pseudomonas syringae
CATGAAAAACACCCCAGAGGTTGGACGGGTGTCCAACTTTTGGGGCGCACTTCATTCGTTGATTCCTGTGGGAGCAAGCTTGCTTGCGAAGGCAATTGTGAAGACTCCAAATATGTTTCGGTTGTACTGCCCTCTTCGCGAGCAAGCTCGCTCCCACGGATGATCAGCGAACCTGCCTGCGGTGCTCGGCCGCGAAGAACGATGACGCGGTATTACCGACAAACCGAGGCGCCTGTTTCGCGGGCAAGCCCGGCTCCAACAACGAACGGGCTCTCCTGTGGGAGCGGTGCTTGCCCGCGATGAACGATAACGCGGTTTAGCTAAGCCAGCTCGATTCGCCCTCCCGACCGTCCATGCAAAAGCCGGATCCCCTCTGTTTTTCCTACGAAAAAAACGCCCACCAGTCTAACGGTGGCAGTTTGCTTTCCCATAATTTGATACTGTGTCACCGGATTTTTCGAGGCGAACGCCACTCCAAGAGTGTGAACTCACTACCTGAGCGCGCATTAACCCGTCTCAGAAGCCTCACAAGGGGGAAGTTTTGACCGCTACCGACACTCACGCATCGCTGCAAGCGGCCATCGATAACTGCGCGCGCGAACCTATCCGGATTCCCGGCAGCATTCAGCCTCAAGGTTTTCTGATCGTTATCGACGAACCATCGATGACCATTGTTCAGATCAGCGAAAACATTGCTCAGTGGCTGAATGTCGAGTCCAGCGCCTTGCTGGGGTGTGAGCTGGACGCACTGGTCAACAATGGATCGGCATTCATCGCTCAGCTAGGTGAACTGGAGGAGGAACAAACCCAGCCTTTCCATGTTGGCGACGTGACCTTTATCAAGGGCGAACGCGGCGCTCAGCCTGTGGCAATGATGCTGCATCGTCATGCCGGCCTACTGATCGCCGAGTTCGAACCAGCAAGCGACACGGTCACTGCCCACGGTCAGCTGTACCCACTGGTCCGCTCGTTCATCAGCCAGATGCGTGAAGACGAAAGCGTTGACGAACTGTGTGATCGCTCCGTGCGTTTCATCAAGCGCATTACCGGCTTCGGCCGGGTGAATTCCTATCGGTTCGATAAAGACGGCAACGGTATCGTCAACGCAGAGGCCGCCGACGCAGGCTACCCGAGTTATCTGGGTTTATGTTTTCCGGCCTCGGACATCCCCGCCCAGGCCCGTGAGCTGTACTGCGCCAATCGGATCCGGATCATTGCCGACGCCGACTACACCCCCTCGCTGATCATCCCCGCAAACAATCCCGTCACTCAGCGCCCACTGGACCTCAGTTACGCCACCTTGCGCAGCGTGTCGCCCGTGCATTTGCAGTACATGCGCAACATGGGCACCGGTGCCTCGATGTCGATTTCGATCGTGGTGGATGGCCATTTGTGGGGACTGGTTTCCTGTCACAACACAGCACCTCACGCGGTCAGTTTCCAGACCCGCTCAGCATGCGAGCTGCTTGGCCGGGTGCTGTCGCTTCAGGTGGAAACCAAAGAAGCGCATCTGCGCAATCAGCGGATGCTGAGCCTGAGAAGGGACATCGTACACATGCTGGCCGCCATGGCCGATCATGACAGCGTATTCAAGGGCCTCAAGGCGCTACCGGATACCTTCATAAGCTTTGTCGGGGCCAGTGGTGCCGCGGTGGTGTCTGACGAGGAATGCCTGCTGTTCGGCCAGACGCCGCCTGAGAAGCAAGTTCGGGCCCTGGCTGCCTGGCTGTCCAGACGCAGCGGCGGCGAGTTGTTCCAGACCGACAATGTCGGGCAAGACATCCCACATTTGCCTGCCTTGGCAAAATCAGTCAGTGGCGCACTGGCGGTGTCCATTTCCGAGCTGCATTCCAACTACCTGATCTGGTTCAAACCGGAACAGACCCAGGTCGTCAATTGGGCAGGCCGCCCCGAAAAAGCCGTCGATGAAAGCGGCTCCCTGTCGCCTCGACGCAGCTTCGATCTGTGGAAGCAGACGGTTCAGGGTTTTTCCACGCCCTGGCAGGACACCGAGCTGGAAGGTGTCGCTGAATTGCGTCTCGCGGTGCTGGGCATCGTACTGCGCAAGGCTGAAGAAATGGCCCAACTGGCGACGGAACTCAAACGCAGCAATAAAGAGCTGGAAGCGTTTTCCTACAGCGTCTCCCACGATTTACGCGCCCCGCTACGGCATATTGCCGGTTATGCCGAGCTGCTGGGGGATATGGAACAGGGCAACCTTTCTGAACGCGGGCAGCGTTTTCTCGACACCATTGGTGAATCGGCCAAGTTCGCTGGGACTCTGGTGGACAACCTGCTGAGCTTCTCGCAGATGGGACGCTCGGCGATGCGCCAGTCCGACGTCAACCTGACTGCCATGGTTGATCAGATCCAGCGCGAAATGAAACCTGACTATGAAGGCCGGAACATCGAGTGGATAGTTCGCGATCTGCCCATCATCAGCGCTGACCCGGCGTTCCTGCATCTGGCCATGCGCAACCTGCTGGCCAACGCGATCAAATACACCCGCAACGAGGCCGTCGCGGTCATCGAAATCGATGCGCAAATCAATGCTGACACTGTGGTAGTGAGCGTGCGCGACAATGGCGTGGGCTTTGACATGCAGTATGCCGGCAAGCTGTTCGGGGTATTTCAGCGTCTGCACCGGATGGAAGAATTTGAAGGCACCGGCATCGGCCTGGCTAACGTGCGACGCATCATCGAGCGTCATGGTGGCACGGTCCAGGCCCACGGTGTGCTGAACCAGGGCGCGACGTTTTCATTCACGCTGCCCACCAAACTTTTGAACAAAGTCAACTGAGCCCGAAAAAAGGCGCTCGGGATTAAAGCGTGCGGAGATAAATACATGCTTAAGCCAATTTTGCTGGTTGAAGACAACCCCAATGATCTGGAGCTGACCCTCGTCGCACTGGAGCGCAGTCAGCTTGCCAATGAAGTCATCGTCCTGCGCGATGGCGCCGAAGCGCTGGATTACCTGTTCCGCCGAGGCGCTTATGCGGACCGTGTCGACGGCAATCCGGCAGTGCTGCTACTGGACCTGAAGCTGCCCAAAGTCGACGGCTT
The DNA here is from genome assembly GCF_000737245.1 of Pseudomonas syringae. GTDB lineage: Bacteria > Pseudomonadota > Gammaproteobacteria > Pseudomonadales > Pseudomonadaceae > Aquipseudomonas > Aquipseudomonas syringae_J. Next base: position 3,064 of record NZ_JPQU01000037.1, read on the forward strand.
GCAGGTGCTGGATGCAATTAGACAATCCGACGACCTGCGCAGTATCCCGGTGGTCATGCTGACGTCTTCCCGTGAAGAGCTGGACTTGTCCCGGGCCTATCAGCTTGGCGTCAACGCTTACGTGGTCAAGCCGGTGGAGTTCAAGGAGTTTGTCAGCGCAATTTCCGACCTGGGGATTTTCTGGGCCGTGCTGAACGAACCGCCGCCTGGCTCGGTCAGAGCTCAGCGTCGTCCTAGTTCCTGACCTGTAAAGATAGAGCGCAGTCGTCTTAATGCCATTCAAAGAACTCAAGATCCTGCTGATTGAAGACAGCCCGCACGATGCGGAGCTGACGCTTTTGTCCCTGGAGGCCAGCGGTATAGAAGTGGATTCAACCCTGGTTCACAACCACCGGGGTGCCGCTCAGGCATTGAGCGAGCAGGCATTTGACGCCGTGCTCTGTGACTTCCTGCTGCCAGGTTCCTCCGGCGCCGATGTGCTGAAGATTTCCCGGGAACTGGCGCCGGAAACCCCGTTCATTTTCCTTTCCGGCATCTTCGGCGAGCAGCAGGCCGTGGAAATGATGCGTCTGGGGGCGGTGGATTACGTCCTCAAGCAAAACCTCAAGATGCTGCCCAAGGCGGTCAAGCGCGCGGTCTCAGAAGTCCGCGAGCGGGCCAAGCGTCGGGCGGCCGAAACAGCATTGCAAGAGGTCGAAGTCCGTGCGCGGCTGGCCATCGAAGCGGCCATGATGGGCGTCTGGGAGTTTCAACCGGCGCTGGGCAGGATGCTCTGGGATGAACGCTGCAATGCGTTGTACGAAATCCTTCCTAACAGCCATGTGGACTTGCCTTTTCTGCTGGCCCGCTGCCATCCGAATGATCGAGCGCTGCTGGAGTCGAGAATCAACGAAGCGCTGAGCCGCGAAGGTGACTACCAGATCGAGTATCGGGCCTTGATGCCCAACGGTCGGTCGCGCTGGCTGTTCTCCAACGGCCGCTCGGTCTTCGAAAAGGGCAAATGTGTACGTTTTACCGGCGTGATGCAGGACATCACCGAGCGCAAGCAGGCCACCCGCGAATTGGTGGAACTGAACGAGGCACTGGGCGCGCGCATCGAGCTGCGTACCCGGGAGCGGGACCGTACCTGGGAGTTGTCCAGAGAGTTGCTGGCTGTTTTGCGCCTGGACATGACGCCGATCTCTTTCAACCCGGCCTGGGAAGCGACACTGGGCTGGTCTAACGAACAGATCAGCCAGATGCGCCTGTGGGAACTGATCCACCCGGCAGACGTTGGCATGACCGTCCATGAAATGGAGAGCATCGCCCGGGGCAATATTTCGACTCGATTCGTCAATCGCATGAAGCACCGCTCCGGGGATTATCGCTGGCTGTCCTGGACCATCGTCCCCGAGGGCGAGCTGATGTATGCCGCCGTGCGCGACATCACGGAAGAGCGCGCCGTCATTGACGAACTCGCCGCAGCGAACCAGCGTCTGCGGGCGCAGATCAGCGAACGCGAGCGAATCGAAGCCGACCTGCAGCAAATGCAACGCCTGGAAGTGGTCGGGCAATTGACTGCCGGCGTGGCCCATGACTTCAACAACCTGCTGACGGTGATCCTGACCAGCACCACGTTCGCTATTCGTGATATCGAGCGCGGCACGCTGGAGAAGACCGTCAACCGCCTGCAAAACGTCAAGGACGCCGGCGAGCGCGGGGCGAAGCTCACCGCCCAGTTATTGTCGTTCTCGCGCCGTCAGCGTCTGCAACCGACCGCCATCAGCCTGAACGATACCGTCAGAAACATGGGCACCCTGCTCGCTCGGGCGCTGGGCGGCAGTATCTGGATCAAGACCGATCTGGCCGCCGACCTGTGGTACGCGATGGGCGATCCGACTCAGACTGAAATGATCATCCTCAACCTTGCCATCAACGCCAGGGATGCAATGGAGATGGGTGGCTCGTTGTGTTTTTCCACATTCAATGCCGAGATCGCTCAACCCGCGATTCGCCCGGAAGACCCGGAGCCCGGCAAATACGCCGTGCTCGCCATCAGTGACTCGGGCAGCGGGATGAGCCCGGAAACATTGGCGCGCGCCTTCGAACCGTTCTATACCACCAAGGAAGTCGGCAAAGGTTCGGGGCTGGGGTTGGCCCAGGTGTTCGGCTTCGCAAAACAATCCGGCGGTGGCGTGATGATTGAAAGCGAATTGGGGGTCGGCACCAAGGTGATGGTTTACCTGCCCAGCGTCGGCAAACCCCAGACCGTGGACGATCAAGAATTGCCCGTAGCGCATGTGGCACACCCGGTGGGCTCGCGAACCATTCTGCTGGTTGATGATGACCCTGCCGTCCGCTCAGTCACCCTGCAAATGCTGCAGTCGCTGGGCTACACCGTCAAACAGGCGGGCAGCGGGCTGCAAGCCCTGGAAATGCTCGGCCCCGATGTTGATCTGGTGCTCACCGACTTCGCCATGCCCGGAATGACCGGCAGCGAACTGGCGACCTTGGTGCATCACAAATATCCGAACATGCCGATCCTGTTCCTCACCGGCTACGCGGATATCGACGTGCTGGGCCTGGAAGGCTCGTCAGTGGTCCAGAAGCCATTCAGTGAAAGCGATTTGATGAGCAAGTTGCATCAGGCGCTGAGCCATACCTGAGCCGACGCTCACTTTGCTGTTAGATGATGCGCTCGCCCGGCAAAAGCCGATGCTACGGGCTTGATCGATGTGTAGGAGCGCGCTTGCCCGCGATGCGTTGTCTCAGCGAAAAATCTTTTGCCTGATTTGACGCCATCGCGGGCAAGCGCGCTCCTACAGGGTCCACCGTAGAACCGCAAAAACCTACCCCACCAACCTCTTCTCCTTGGAAGGCCGATAGCCGAAAAACGAGCTGTAGCATTTGCTGAAGTGACTGGGAGACACAAAACCACAGGCCACCAGGACCTCGACCTGAGACATCTCGGTATGCTGCAGCAGTCGCCGCGCTTCGGTAATGCGCAGCTCCAGGTAATAGCGCTGCGGCGTGGTGCCCAGCTGCTCACGAAACAGACGCTCCACCTGACGACGAGAGCGCCCGGCATAGGCCGCAAGCTGTTCCATCTCAAGGGGCTCTTCAAGATTGGCATCCATCAGCTTGACCACCTCGCGCAACGGCGCACTCACGGATAGGTGTCGGGACGGTTTGACGCGTCGATAACGGGATTCCTCGAACGAAAGAATATCCTCGATGCCTTCCACTAACGCTTTGTCATGCAGCGCCTTGATCCATTCCAGCGCCATATGAAAGGCGCCCGAGGGGCTCGCAGCGCTCAGTCGATCCCGATCCACCACATACGGCTCGCTGGTGACATGTGTCGCCTTGCAGATCTCCGCCAGTGCGGGTCGATGCTCTGGATGAATCGCGCAGCGGTAGCCTTCCAGCAGGCCCGCCACCCCGAGAAACCAGGCACCGTTCCACAATCCGGCCAAGGTGATTCCGGCATCAGCGGCCGCCCTGAGCAGACTGATAAATTCATCGCTGGCGTGAAGCTCGGTCCGATAACCCCCACAAATAATCAGCAGGTCCAGTTGCTGAAGGGCTCGCAGGTCGATCTGCGCATCAGGACGAATCACCAGCCCCAGATCGCTCACCACCTCGGTATCTTGCAGGCCAAAAATCCGCGTGCTGAATAATTCAGGGCGCAGCAAGTTTGCAGTGACGATAGTGTCCAGGGCCTGGGTGAAGGCCGGCAGCGAGAAATGCTCAAGCAGCACGAACCCTGCATGGGTTTGCCGCACCCGCTCTTGTGGACTGTCACCCACATACCGAAGGTTTTTGCCCTTCATGCAGCCACTGAATTGACGGCGTTCGATCAATCGTTGTCTCTCATGTTTGTTTAGCGGGCGCTGCTGACAAGCAGAGTGCTGAAAACGCCACTATAGGCGCTACACAACACGTTGGCTCGCGTAAACAATGCATAAATGTCTGGAGGAGAAGCGAACCCGTGGGACCGGATTCATCCGGGAAGAGGCCAGTACATCCCCCACATTATTATTGTCAGGAATACAGCCTTCCCGGATGAATCCGGTCCCACAGGTCGTGGTTTGCCGCGAGACATCGCGCTGCCATCACCGCTGCACTGCAGATGCTCGTCCCGTGCTCAAACGACTGGATAAATGAAGTGCACCAGGACGGCAAATACCCCCAGGCACAGCCAGAATACGAAAAACATCCAGGGTGTGCGCTTGGAAAACAGCAGCGCAGTTTTGTGGCCTATGTCGGTGGACTCCCAACTGCTGAACAACGGCGAATCATCGTAGGCTTGCCCGATCACGGGATCACTTCTGAGCAGTCCACTCTGTTTGAGATACCAATGGTCGATGATGTCGCAGGCTGCCTTGATCCCAGGCCAGGCCATGAGTGAACTGACCACACCAAAAATCGCCAGCATTACTGGCACTACCAGTGTGAAGATGACACCCCATTGTGGATTGAGGTTGGCCATACTCGACGCATAGGCGATGACTAGAAAGGCTTGGGCGGACAGGTAGGCATTGGTTCGGCTGGACAAGTTAGTAGTTTCGAAATGAATTTCGTTGCGATAGAAGTCCAGTCGCTCTTTGGCAGAAGCAAATATCCTGATCTCCTGCTCGCTCTCCTCATGGAAAGCCTCAGGAGACGTGATTATCTTAGACACGGTGACCTCTCGGCATTCAGTTGAACCTTAGAAGCTCCCCGCCGCGCCAAGTTCACCGTCAATCCCGTCACGCGGACCACCGGCTTATACAAGCCGGATAAAAATGACGCGCAATAAAAAACCCGCCGAAGCGGGTTATTTTTCATCAAAACCATTCCAACATCCTGTCGGTGGCAATCCAAGCCATGGTGATCATCCTTGACCGCTGAAGCCCTTCCTGTGCTTCAGTTGATGGCTCTAGATTGAGCCTCGGCGCGGGGGATGTAAACGGCACATTCACTGATTCCCATGTAAGCCTTTCGCCATACCCTGAACTGAACGTGCCGCCTTCAAATTGACACAGCACGGCGATCAAGACCGGTTATCCCGGTGCCGGAACTCCCTTTGCCGGTCGCGTTCTGCTGCATATCACAGCACGGAGACCTGTCATGAGCGCGGCACTGGACGAATACAACCGCAAGCGGGACTTTGACGCTACCCCCGAGCCCTCCGGCGCAGCAAAAGCCAAACGCGCCACTGGCAGATCCAAAAAGGCCGTCGCGCCAGCGCAAGCCCTGCAGTTCTGCATTCAGAAGCATGACGCTTCCCGCCTGCATTACGACTTTCGCCTGGAGCTTGATGGCACTTTGAAAAGCTGGGCTGTACCAAAAGGCCCGTCTCTGGACCCCAAGGTCAAGCGTCTGGCAGTTCACGTCGAAGATCACCCCATCAGTTACGCCACGTTCGAAGGCAGCATCCCCGAAGGCCACTACGGTGCTGGTGATGTCATCGTCTGGGACCGAGGTGTATGGAACCCGCTGTCGGACCCCGCTGAAGCCTATGCCAAAGGTCGGCTCAAATTTGAACTGGTGGGTGAAAAACTCGGTGGGGTATGGAATCTGGTCAGGACCCATATGCCGGGAAAACAGGAACAGTGGTTCCTTATCAAACATCAGGACGAGTTTGCCCGCCCAGCGAGCGATTACGATGTAGTCGAAGCCGAGCCTCACAGCGTGCTGAGCGAGCGCACCCTGATTCCAAAACAGACGACAAAGAAGACCGCAAAGAAAAGAGCCGCCAAGGCCGTGGAGCCTAAGCCCGTCAAATCTGTCGCTGCGAAATCCGCGCCCAAAAAAACCTCTTCAAAAAGCACCTCCAAAGCCAAGAGCTCTGGCAATACACCGCTGAGCAATGCCGAGCCAGCGGATATCCCGGAGAGCATCAAACCGGAACTGGCCACCCTCGTGGATACTGCCCCTGAAGGCGACTGGCGCTACGAGATCAAATTCGACGGCTATCGGATCATGGCGAAGATCAACGACGGCAAGGTCCAGCTCTTCACTCGCAACGGTCACGACTGGACTCACAAGTTGCCCCGCCAAGCCGAAGCGCTGGCCAGTCTGGCTCTGGACTCTGCCTGGCTGGACGGTGAAATGGTGGTGGCCAATGCCCAAGGGGTACCGGACTTCCAGGCGTTGCAGAACGCCTTCGAGGCCGGTAGCAGTGACGCCATCACTTATTACCTGTTCGACATGCCCTACCTCAATGGCATGGATCTGCGTCAGGTACCGGTCGAGCAACGCCGCGCTGCGCTGGCAAAGGTGCTGGAGCGGAGCGAGGATGAGGTGCTGCGTTTCTCTGACGACTTTGCTGAAACCCCCGACGCCCTGCTCAATACGGCGTGCCAGATGCAGATGGAAGGGCTGATCGGTAAGCGGGTCGGTAGCAGTTACGTGTCCCGGCGTAGCGGTGACTGGATCAAACTCAAATGCAAACGCCGCCAGGAGTTCGTGGTTGTGGGCTACACCGAGCCCAAGGGCGCACGCAGCAAGTTTGGTGCGCTGCTGCTGGGACTGCACGACGCAGACAGTGGTGAGCTGCGTTACGCGGGCAAGGTCGGCACCGGTTTCAATGAGGCGACCTTGAGCAGCATCCACGACCAATTGACGCCCCTGGAGGTAAAAAAAGCTGCTGTGGTCAATCCACCCACCGGCTTTGAAGCCAAAGGTGTGCACTGGTTGAAACCCGAGCTGCTGGCGGAGGTCGCCTTTGCCGAGATCACCAAGGAAGGCTCGGTGCGGCATGCGGTGTTTCATGGGATGCGCACGGACAAGCCCGCTAAATCCATCACCGAGGAACGCCCTGCTCCGGCCGCTGAGAAGAAAACCCGCAAGACGGCGGCTCAATCAGCCACGACCAATACCAAAGAACCTAAAACCATTGAAACCCCGACATCCGGAAAAATCAGACTCACCCACCCGGAGCGGGTTATTGATCCGGTCAGCGGCGCCACCAAACGGGATCTGGCGGATTACTGCATCCGCATGTCGGATTGGCTGCTGCCACAGTTGAAAAACAGGCCCGTGGCCCTGGTTCGGGCGCCGGAAGGCATCACGGGCGAGTTGTTCTTTCAGAAAAACGCCGAGCGATTGGCCATTCCCGGCATCGAGACCATGGGCAAGGAATACACCGGCCACCCGATGATGCTGATCAATAACCTCGAGGCGCTGATCGGCGCGGTGCAGATGAGCACTATCGAACTGCACACCTGGAACGCGGTGTCCAAAGATCTGGAACATCCGGATCGCTTCATTCTTGATCTGGACCCTGACCCCGCCCTGCCCTGGAAAAGCATGGTGGAGGCCACTCAACTGACCCTGACCGTACTGGATGAGCTTGGCCTGAAATCCTTCCTCAAGACCAGCGGTGGCAAAGGCATTCACTTGGTCGTGCCGCTGACCCCGAAGGCCGACTGGGAGTCGGTCAAGGATTTCAGCCACGCCATCGTCAAACATATCGCCAAGCTCTTGCCTGACCGGTTTTCAGCGGTGTCGGGCCCGAAAAATCGGGTTGGCAAAATCTTCATCGATTACCTGCGCAACGGCCTCGGCGCCACCACGATTTGTGCCTACGCCCCCCGCACCCGGGAAGGTTTGCCGGTATCGGTGCCGATCTTTCGCGAGGAGATCAAGGAGATCAAAGGCGCCAACCTTTGGACCATCAACAACGTTCATGAGCGCTTGGCCGAACTGGACAGCGACCCTTGGGCCGACATGGCGAAAACCCGACAGACCATCACCGCGCAGATGCGCAAGCGGGTGGGGCTGTAACAACTACCTTGTCTGTAGGAGCCGCCGGAGGTCACGACGGCCGCGAAGGCGATCTATCTGATACACCGCCGTTCGAAGGCTTTGGCAGCTCGCACAGCTCAGGTTGCCGCAGGCAGATTTTGTTTGTGTTTAATCAAATCATGATGCTGGAAAGCCTGGGCCACGGTGCTGCGCAGCTCTTTGTCATCCCAGGGTTTGGTCAGAAACTTGAAGATCGCGCCCTGGTTGATCGCATCCGTCACTGACTTCAGATCGGTATAGCCTGAAAGCACGATGCGCACGGTGTTGGGGTGCAGGTCTTTGACCCGGCGCAGGAACTCGGTGCCGTTCATCTCCGGCATGCGCTGGTCAGAGAGGATCACGTGTACGTCATGTTTGGCCAGCAAGGCGAAGGCATCATGGGCGTTGCGAGCGACCAGGATCTGATACCCGTCTCGGCGCAGAACCCTGCTGAGCGCACGCAGGATGTTCACTTCATCGTCGAGCAACAGCAGCGTTCGCTCACCGGCATGGATGCTTCTCGAGGGTCGCAGCACCTGCAACCTCACCTGCTGTTCAAGCAGGAACACCTCCAGATCCTTGAACGGCATCGGCTTGGCAAAGTAGTAACCCTGGAAGGTGTCGCAGTGGTTTCTCTTCAGGAAATCGACCTGAGGCTCGTTCTCCACGCCCTCAGCGATCACTTGCAACCCCAGGTGGTGAGCCATGGAAATGATGCCTTGGGCAATGGCCGCATCGCTGCGGTCACTGATGATCTCGCCGACGAAGGACCGATCAATCTTGACCTTGTCGATGGGCAGGCGTTTCAGATAGTTGAGGCTCGAGAACCCGGTGCCAAAGTCATCGATGGCGATATGCACGCCGATGTCCTTGAGCTCATGCAGAGTCGCGATGGCCTTCTCTGCGTTGTCCATCAGCACCGACTCGGTGATTTCCAGCTCTAGCAGCTCCGCGGGCAACCGGGTCTGTTCGAGGGTGGCTTTTACAAAGTCGACGAAGTTGACCCGTTGAAACTGCATCGGCGAGATGTTCACGGCCATGACCTGATCTTTCCAGCCCTGGTCGAACAACAGTCGCGCCTGCTGACAGGCCGTGGTGATCGCCCACTCACTCATGGGTATGATCTGCCCGGTGTCTTCGGCCACTGGAATGAACTGCATCGGCGGAATGAAACCGCGCTCGGCGTGCTGCCAGCGCATCAAGGCTTCATACCCGGTGACTCGGCCGCTACGTGCGTCGACCTGCGGCTGGTAATACAGCTGCAGGCTCTGGGCTTCAATGGCTTTTTGCAATTCGTTGCGCAGATAGACCCGTTCGCTGACCTTCTGGTTGAGGTCCTCGGTGTACCACTGGAAATTGTTTTTGCCTTGCTGTTTGGCTTTGTACATCGCCAGATCGGCTTGCTGAATCAGGTGCATGGGTTGCTCGATCCGGCCGTCGCTCAGCGTGATGCCCATGCTCGCAGTCACCTGCAATTCGGTGCCGTCGATGGTGTAGACCCGGGCGATGTTTTCAATCAGACGGTTGGCCACCAACAGCACGTCCTCATCCTTGGCCAGGTCCGGCAGGATGATCACGAATTCATCGCCGCCCATGCGCGCCACCGTGTCACCCGGCCTGACCTGCAACTCCATACGCCGCGCCACTTCGATCAGGATCAGGTCGCCTACGCTGTGCCCCAGGCTGTCATTGATGGGTTTGAAGCCATCCAGGTCAATGAACATCACTGCCAGGGTGCGCTTGTAACGCACGCTGAACGCGCAGCCCTGGGCCAGACGGTCTTCCAGCAACGCGCGGTTTGGCAAACCGGTCAGTACATCGTGGCTGGCGCTGTACGCCAGCTCCGACTCGAAGCGCTTCTGCTCGGAGATATCCCGCAGTGCCACGACCCAGCCTTGGGGACCTTCGTCGTTTATGAGCGGTGCACTGTCGAAAGCCAGATAGCGCTCACCTGGCGGCAGCAGGCCATAACTGACCTCCCCGTGATAGCTACTGGTGCGCGCGCTGTGTTCACTGTCGCTTAACGCCAGCGGCAAGTATTGCGCCAAGGCCTGGCCCACCATCTGCTCCGCCGACTGATTGAGAAGCGACGCTGCTATCGGATTGATGAAAGTCAGCAGCCCTTGCCGATCCACCGCCAACAGGCCTTCGCTGACGCTGTTGGTGATGGCCGAGGTGAACTCAAGCTGAGTTTTCAAGCGGCGTTCGCCCGCCAGTACCACTTGCACCAGCTGGCTGTTTTTCATCACGGCAACGGCCATTTGCGCGAACTGCTGGGCGATGGCCAGATCATCCTGATCGAAGTCGCCCTCGTACTTGTCAGAGAGCTGTAACAGGCCCAGGTTGGTACCGTCATGATCTTTAAGGGGTACCGCCAGCCAACCACACTTGGCCGGGGCAGCACTGGCCATGGCACCTTTGTTGTACCAGCGGGAATGATTGTCCAATTCATCCCGGGTCAGCAGGATCGGCTGATTGGTGTCACGAATCTTGGCGCTGAACTCCGGTTCATGGCTGGCTAACTGGTCGTCAGGCCAGTCGGAATATTTGCTCGACAGCGAGGCCGAGTAGATCGCTGGCGCACCTTGTGCCGTGGGGCTCAAGTGGATGACGGACTGGTGAGCGCCAAGCAGCAGGCGCAAACGTTCGGCCATGTAGTCGAGCAAGGTGTCGTTTTTAGTGTGGCTATTGATGATGCTGTTGATGTTGACGGCCGTCTCACTCAGTCCGCCCAGCAGCTCAGCCTGATGCTCGGAATGCTGCAACGCTTCACGCAGCGCCCTCAGGGTACGATTGCGCTCACTGAAGTCCTTGGCAATGCCAAAACCGCCCACCACTTTCTCATCAATGATGATTGGTAAATGAGTCAGACCGACCTCGATCATTTGCCCGCTGCGGGTGCGCAGCACTCCATCAGCACGCAGCGAGCCACCGGTAATGGCCGTGCTGATGTAGTCCGCCAGTTTGGACGGATCTTCGTTGTGCACCAGCATCGACAAATGCTCACCCAACAACTCTTCTTCGTTGTAATCGGCCAGCGCGCAGCCCGCCCGATTCACGCTGGTGAAGCGCCCTGCCAGGTCAAACGAGAACACCGGATCAGGATTGAAGGTGAACAGCGAGCGGTAGAAACTTTCACTCCCCGCCAGGGGCGTCACGTCATGGGCCATGGCAAACAAGGTGCGCTCGCTGGCCGACCAGCGGCCGGTCCAGTGCAAGTGGACCACCAGGCCGTCTTCACGACGGAAACTGCAGCGGAAATGATGCCGCTCCCCACTCTCGATCATGGCCCGCAACGTGGAATGGGTGGGGCCACGATCCTCGGCCAGCAGATAGTCGAATATTGACTGACCGAGCATTTCCTCCGGTCGATAGCCCAACACGATGAGGGTCGAAGGGCTCAGTTGGGTGAAGCGCAGGTGTTCGTCCAGAGCACAAAGAATGTCTTCGGAAAACTCCACGATGCGCTGGTTGAGCGCCTGAAGGCTGGCTTGCTCGCGCAGGCTGGCTTGCAGCGCATGATTGGCCAGGACCAGGTGTTCAGCATGCTTGACTGCCAGGCGTGCCAGCCTCTGACTAGTCATGATCAGAAAACTGAAGATCAGACCCAGAATAAGAATCAGATTGGGCAGATAGGTCACGGCAAAACTGTCGGCTGGATCTTGATTGACCAGATGCTGCTGATTAAGCAAAAACCAGGTGATGACGGTAATGAACGTCCCGCACACACCGGCCGCGACGGTCAGGCGATCCATCAGCAGGCCGCGGTTATCAGGCAGCCGTGGCAACAGCATCAATGCCCCGCCAATGAATATCAGGGACAGATGGACGATGTAGTTGAGTTCGATGCGGAAGCCGATCTGCTGAATACTCAGCCCTGGCAACCACGAGCTGACATGGGCGATGACGATGGCAACCACCAGCCCGGCGCCGCAGCTCTGAGCAAGATATTTGCCCGGCAAGCCTCGATGCGCACAGGCCATGACCAGACCGGTCAGCGCCAGCAAGGCGGCCAGTGGACTGCGCATTCGAAGCAGCCCGGTGGCCCACGATGTGCCCCGCTCCAGGCTCGGCGCCGCCAGGTTGTGCACTAGGGTGTAGATACATAAACCCAGCAGCAGGCCAGCAAACAAGGTGCCAAGCCGATGTCGATTGTGTGCGGCGCTAAGCAGCCCCGCGGCAATCAGCAGGCCTGCCACGGCCACATCCGACAGGCTCTGCACCTTCAGGCGACTGGCTGAGTCGATGAACAGGTAGCCATACAACCCGACCACGCTGAACGCGACCAAGGCAAACGCCACCAGATGTATATAGATCTGGCTGACTACATGACCATTTTTCATTGCTTGCCTAGCCTCATGAACACTGAAACCCGATGACTTATAGAAGCTGGCTGCAGTAGCTACCGCAGGCTGCGAATGGCGGTGCAAGGAACCACTGCATTCTCAGCCCCTACAAGTTTGCCGTGCTGTCCACATACACCCCGGGCTGACGAACCGGCAGCCAGAAACGAAACCGCGAACCCTGGCCGGGCTTACTTACCACGTCGAAACGGCCATGATGTTTTTGCAGGATGTTGTACGACAGGGTCAGACCCAGGCCCGTGCCCTGCCCGACTGGTTTGGTGGTGAAGAACGGGTCATAGACGCGCTTGAGGATGTCAGGATCGATTCCTCTACCGGTGTCTTCAACCTCAATCCAGACCCACGCGCCTTCGTGGCCACAACGCAACGTTATGACCCCGAATTGCACAATGGCGTGAGCAGCATTTATCAGCAGGTTCATCACTATCTGATTGATCTGTGACGCAATGCACTCAACCGGCGGCAGATCTGCGAACTCTCTGACTACCTCAGCCTTGTATTTGAGCTCGTTATTGACCATGTTCAACGTCGACTCCAGACCTCGCAACAGATCGGCCTGAACAAACTCTTCTTCTTCAATATGAGAAAAGTCCTTGAGCGCAGTGATAATTTTCTTCACCCGCTCAATGCCGTCTTCTGACTCGACAATCAAGGCCTCCACATCATTGCGAATGTAGTCATATTCCAGGCTGAGTTTGAGTTGGCGCAGTTCATCAAGAGTGGCGACGCTGTCCACTGCATCAATTATCCGGAGCAGATCGTCCACATAACCGGCAAGGGTTTTGAGATTGGAAAATACATAACCCACCGGGTTATTGATTTCATGAGCGACGCCGGCAGCCAGTTGTCCAATCGTGGCCAGGCGTTCTGACTGCAGCAGCTGCACCTGAGCTTTTTCGAGTTTACTGACCAGAGACGCCTGTTCTGCCTGCTTGGCCCCAAGTGCACGTAACGCGGCGTCCAGCGGTTCGTTGACCACTGTCTCGGGATCGCCAGGCTCAATCACGGCACCGAGGGAAAAGACTTTGCCACCTTCCATAGTTATTCCCTTTAAATACAATGCATAAGGGCTGTTGGCACACGGTGCTTTATTGAAAAACACCCTATGAAAGGCCGTTAAATTTAGTATGCACTCATTTGAGTGCTATCCGAAGATAAATAAACCTGGCACTCGGGTGATAGCGAGCAGTAAATATATTTCGTTCAATCAAGATGTTCCCGAACTGTTGTGCACAGACAGCGGCGCATATTGCGCCATCAGTTCAATGATCCAGTCAATGAATACTCGCAGCTTCAAACTGATATGCCGGTTCGGCGGAAACGCGACGTACAGCGGCATCGGATCAAGCTGCCAATCTTCGAACACTTTCACCAACGCTCCCGACGCCAGATGGGGCCTGGCCATGTAATCCGGCAACCAGAGCACGCCGAGGCCTGCAATACCGGCCGCGATATAAGCGTTGCCGTCATCAACCGCCAACACGTAGCGGCCTTGGATACGCACGCTTTCACCGCCTCTGCGCATGGCATAGGGCATGGCCTTGCCGGTGCGTGCCCAGAGGAAACCGACGATGCGATGCTGGGAGACTTCCAGCTCACCCGGATGTTCAGGGACGCCCAAACGCTGAAGATAATCCGGCGCAGCATAAACCCCCAGCTGCAGGTCGCCGAGCCGCCGGGCAATCAGGGACTGGTCTGTCATTTCACCGCCGCGCACTACGCAATCCACGTTATCGCCGATCAGATCTACCATGCGGTCGCTCACCCCAAGGTCGATCTGGATGTCGGGATATCGGGCATGAAACTCAGGTAAGGCAGGCACCAGGATCAGCGCAGCCAACGGGCTGGGCACGTCGACCCGCAGCCTGCCCCTGGGCAGACTTGCCGCGCCTGACAGGCTTGTCTCGGCGTCGTCCAGATCTGCCAGCAGGCGTATCACACGCTCGTAGTACACCGCACCGTCAGCCGTGACATTGACCTTGCGCGTGGTGCGGTTAAGCAACTTGACCCGCAGCCTGGCCTCCAGCTGTTGCACTAACTGGGTCACGCTGGTCTTGCTCATGTGCAAGGTTTCAGCAGCCTTGGTGAAACTGCCGGTTTCCACGACTCGGGCAAATGCCTGCATGGCATCAAAACGGTCCATTGTTGCCTCAAGAACAGTTGATTGTTTGGGAATTGCAAACAGTGATAACTACAGTTGCCTGTTTATCGCGCCCACGCAAGCCCCTTAAAGTCCGGTCATCGTTCACGGGATCACGCTAGATCCCGTTAAAGGAGCAGGACATGACAGTACGTGACGTTGTTTTCCCCGCCGGCCGTCGAGCGCTGTACGAGCGCAACCGCTACTCGCCGGCCATTCGCTCCAATGGTTTCCTGTTCGTTTCCGGGCAAGTGGGCAGCACCGAAGACGGCTCCCCCGAACCCGATCTGGAAGCCCAGGTTCGGCAGGCTTTCACCAACCTCAACTCGATCCTGGAAACAGCGGGCTGCAGTTTCGACGACGTGATTGACGTGACGGTGTTCATGGTCGATCCGCAATCGAAGTTCGAGACCATCTGGAAAGTCGTGCCGGAGTTCTGGGGCACCGCCCCTCATCCGACACTGACGGCGGTGGGCGTAACCTGGCTGTATGGCTTTGATTTCGAGATCAAGGTGATTGCCAGATTGCCGGATGCCGCTGTGTAGGACCTGCCGAAGGCTGCGAACAGCGGTGGGTCAGTCACATCGTTTTTCGCCGCCTTGGGCAGAGCGCCCCAACTGCCAAAGCCTGGCAATATCCCTTGCCCGCTCCTGCAACAATCGCGGAGCCTGTTGGCAGGCATCGGCAAGACTCATCGGGCCTGAAACGACAGCAAATGCCGCATCGATACCATGCTCGTACAAACCCTCATACCCCTCGCCCAGCGTTCCGGCGATGATCACCACCGGCACACCCTGCTGACGGGCAACACGGGCCACACCCATAGGGGTTTTGCCGCGCAGGGTCTGAATATCACAACGGCCCTCCCCGGTAATGACCAGATCCGCACCTTTGACCTTGTCCGCCAGGCCGACCAACTCGGCAACCACTTCAACGCCGGGGCGAAAACCAGCATCCAGGAACGCTTTCGCGGCAAATCCCATTCCACCCGCAGCACCTGAACCCGGCTCCTCCCGAACATCGCGATCGAGTACCGCTGCACAGCAATCGGCAAAGTGCTCCAGGGCCCTGTCGAGCGATTCGATCTGCGCGGGGGTGGCGCCCTTCTGCCGGCCGAAGATAAAGGAAGCGCCGTGTGGACCGCATAACGGATTGTCGACATCAGCCGCCACCTCGACACTCACCGACTTCAAGCGCGGGTCCAGGCCTTGCAAGTCAATGCGTGCCAGATCCGCCAACGCCAGACCGCCCGCTGGCAGATGGTTCGAAGCTGTATCGTAAAATCTGGCCCCCAGCGCAGTCAGCATCCCGGCACCACCGTCATTGGTGGCGCTGCCGCCGATGGTCAGGATGATCTTTTCGGCGCCAGCATCCAGCGCAGCAACAATCAGTTGACCGGTGCCATAAGAAGAGCTGCGGCAGGCATCCCGCTGTTCCAGAGCGATCAACTGCAAACCACTGGCTTCGGCCATTTCGATGATTGCCGTGCGCGATTCCGGCAACCATCCCCAACGGGCCGTCACCTCTACACCCAGCGGACCGCTGACAGGCGCTTCGCGCCGGTCGCCGCTGATCACCGCCAGAATTGCATCCACGGTGCCTTCGCCACCGTCAGCCATGGGGCACTGCACGAGCTCCGCATCGGGCAGTATCACTTTCAAGCCCTCGGCTATCGCGCGAGCGACGCCTTCGGCGCTGAGGCTGTCCTTGAACGAATCAGGGGCGATGACAATTTTCATGAACGCTCTCCGGCGGGTAGGTGTGGTCAGCTTTCACAAACAACATGTCGCTGCCTGATGATCAACAATAGAACAGTCACCACCGACAACGAAGCACACAGCGCGCCGAGCGTTATGACCGACCCGAAGCCAGCATAGTCGGCGACGACGCCACCCAGAAATGCGCCACCGCCAATCGACAGATTGATCACGCAGACTATCAGCGCTTGAACACCTTCAATGCGGCCATTGGATGCGTCGAAGCACCAGATCTGGATCGTGATCGGCACCATGCCGAATGCAAACCCCCAGACCAGCACGACGGGCCAAAGCAACCACGCGCTGCTGCCAAAGGCCAGCAATGCAGCCAGGGCGGCGAACATCAGGACGGTCATGGTCAACACTGCGGTCGCCGGATCTCTGGCGGCCAGTGCGCCGCCTGCCAGGTTGCCGACCACCGATGCCAGGCCGAAGGCGAACAGCAAGGTGCCCAAGGTCTGTCCGCTGATCCCGGCGACTTCCTGAACGAACGGGGCGAGAAAGGTATAGGCCGCAAAGTGGCCGACGCAAATCAGCAGTGCAGCGGCAAAGCGCCGACGCATGCCTTGATCGCTGACCAGCGACAGCATCTGGGCAAGCCCGGCACTCCGTTGACCGGGCAACGATGGCAGGCACAGCGTGATCAGCACAGCGACAACTACCGTCAGACCCGCCGCTGCCTGGAAAGCACTCCTCCAGCCGAAGGCCTCGCCCAGCAAGGTGCCCACCGGGATGCCTGCAACAGTGCCCAGTGAAACGCCCGCCAGAATATAAGCGGTCGCACGCACACCGTCTTTGCCGGGACGTAGCCTGGGGCCGAGGGAGCCCGCGATGGTCCAGAAACCACCCAGGGCGAAACCCAGCAGTACGCGACCCGCCAGGGTCAGCCAGAACTGTTCGGCAAACGCCACTACCAGATTGGAGCAGAAGAACATTACCAACAGCCCCAACAGCAAGCGTTTGCGGTCCACCTGGCTGAACAGCGCGATACAGGTCGGAGCAGAGAGGGCCGCCAGAACCCCGGGAACGGCCATCATCAGACCGGCATGGCTGACGCTGACGCCCAGATCCCGAGCCATGACCGGCAACAAGCCGACGGGAAGGAATTCAGACGTGACGGTGGCGAATGCGCCGAGGGCTACGCAGAGAATGGCCCACCATGAGGCAGGTTCCTGCGCCTGGCTGTGGGTATTGGAGGCGTTGCGGGTAACGGTACTGCGAGAACTCACAAAGAGGCTCCGATATTCAGGTTGGGCAAGACCGGTCAACCTACAGCAAAAACAATTGCTTACAAAACAGCCTGAGGTTAAAAAACGTTTCAACAGCGGTGGGTGTTAGGTTACGGCGCTTGATCTGGCCACTGGATGCTCAATTTACAATCATGCGCATCAAACGACCCCGTCTGTCCGCCTTCTGCGCTTACCTTGCACTGTCTTGCCTGTTCGGCGCCGCATGGTTTGCCAACCCCGCTACACCGCACTCCTCTTTCGCGCTCATGAACCCCGTGCTGGCAGTTGCCGGGCAGGTGGCCAAGCCGATCTATACCAGCCGTTTCGCCTCTTCAGGCCTGGTGGACTTCGTTCACTCGTCTGCCGTGACTGCCTTGCCTGACGGCAGCTTGATGACCGTCTGGTTTGCTGGCTCCCGAGAAGGCGCCGCCGACGTGCAGGTGCGGGCTGCGCGCTTTGATGCCAGTACCGGCGAATGGGGCGCGGAGCAAGTATTGGCGACCCGGGCCTCTACCCAACAGGGCACTCAGAAATTCATTCGCAAGCTGGGCAACCCGGTGGTAGCACTGGCACCAGACAAACGCCTCTGGCTGTTTTACGTTTCGGTGTCCATGGGTGGCTGGGCAGGCAGCGCGGTCAATGTCATGGTCTCGGACGATTTCGGGCGCAACTGGTCAACGCCGCGCCAGTTGATCACCTCGCCCTTCCTCAATATCAGCACCCTGGTGCGCTCGGCTCCGGTATTTCACGCCGACGGTTCAATCGGGCTGCCGGTTTACCACGAGTTTCTAGGCAAATTTGCCGAGTACCTGTACCTGAGCGCAGACGGTAACGTGATCGATAAATTTCGTATCAGTCACGGCAACAACTCGCTGCAACCCACCGTGGTGCCGCTGGATGGGCAGCGAGGCATTGCTTTACTGCGTTATGCCGGCAACACCCATCATCGGGTGCTGGCCACGCGCACTGAGGACGCCGGCCAAACCTGGAGTGAGCCCTACCCACTGGACCCGTCGAATCCCAATTCCTCGCTGGCCGCCGTCGCGACACCGGAGCAGGGTTTGCTGGTCGCCCTCAACGACCTGCGGGACGGCCGCTTCAAACTCAGCCTTTATGGCACCGATGCCAAAATGGATAACTGGTATTCGGTACGCGATCTGGATAAGTCACCGGATCCACTGGGCGGTCCGTTCTCCCCCGAGGCTTTCAAGGAAATCATGGGCAACGAATTCCGTGGCTCCAGCGGCACCCTACGCCAGCCTCTTGAGGCCCAGTTCCTGAGCAACCTCGACACCCGTGTGTGCTCGGCTCGTGGCTGTGAATTTGAATACGAATATCCGTATTTCATCCGCAGTCCCGACGGCATGTATCACCTGGTGTATTCGTGGAATAACACTTTCATCAAGCACGTCAGTTTCAACGATGCCTGGCTGGCGGAGCGTGTCAAATGATCAACCTGTGGCAGGCTCATGTCAGTTTCGCGATGCTGGCTTTCTTGTTGTTGCCGGCTTTCGGCTTGCCTCGCTGGCCCAGAGTCGCGCTGCTGGGCGTGTTGCTGGCCGCCAGCTTCCTGCCTGTGGGCGGGCTGTCGCTGGCCGCTCACCTGCGTAGTTACATCGACGACCTTGCACTGACCACGCTGGTGTTCATGGCCTGGGGCTGCCTGAGGCGGCTGAATATCCTGGGGCCTGCCCCGCAGGATAAAACCTCGGTTTTGGTGACCTTCGCCGTGCTAGCACTGGCACTCTACCCGGCGACCTTGGGCCTGAGCGATCTGGATCCCTATCGCTTCGGCTACAGTCCAAGGCCGATGCTGATCGGGATTGCCCTGCTGACGATTGGCCTGTTCTACCAGCGCAACGGGCTGGGCGTGGCGATGCTGGCGGGTGCAACGCTGGCGTTCATGCTGGGAATCAAACAGTCACAGAACTATTGGGATTACCTGATAGATCCGCCGTTGGGCCTGTACTGCTGCGTAGCGCTACTGATCGCCGCGGCACGGCGGCTCATCACGTGGCTGAGCACGACACGCAACAACGCAACCAGATCCGCTTGAGATTTGGCGACAATTATTGACAGGGGAAGAGGGATGGGTTGGCTGCAGTCGAGACGTTTGCATTATTGGCTGGGTGCGACGGCATTAGCCTTTGCGCTGTTTGCCTTACTGCGGGTGGTGTTCTTTTTCGGGTTCTCCGGTTTTAGCGCGCAATCACTGAGTACCGAAAGCGCGCTGCTGGAAACCCTCGGCATCGGCTTTCGTTTTGACTTGAGGCTAGCGATTCTGCTGATGCTGCCAGTCGCTCTGCTCGCCTGGCTGCCGCGCTGGAACCTGTTGGGCAGCCGCATGTTGCGCTGGCTGGCCCGGGGATATCTGCTGGCGGCGTTGAGCGTCATGTTGCTGATCTACATCATCGATTTCGGTCATTACGCCTATCTGGGCGTGCGCATCAACGCCACGGTGCTGCGCTTTATCGAAGACGCGCAAATCTCTCGCGATATGGTCTGGCAGACTTACCCAGTGATCTGGATCACGCTGGGCTGGCTGGCAACCGTAGGTCTGGTACTGGTAGCACTGGTGCGCCTGGAACGGGTAACGCTGGACCGCCCACGGCGCGCCATTCATCCCCTGTCGGCAACCTGGGGCGCTGCTGTGATGGTAGTGGCGGTTCTGTTGGGCATTCTTGGTCGCGTTGAAAACATGAACCTGGAAAACCCGGTGCCCCTGCGCTGGAGTGATGCGTTCTTCTCAGGCAACAACCAGATCGCCGCCACCGGCTTGAATCCGGTCATATTCCTCTATGACACACTCAAGGTCGGCCAGTCGCGTTACGACGAAGATCAGGTCCGCCAGCATTACGCGGTGATGGCCAAGTATCTGGGTGTCGACAAGCCCGATCCTCAAACCTTGAACTTTGTCCGCCATCAGGCACCGCAACCCTACAAGACAACCGGCTCGCGGCCACCGAATGTGATGTTCGTGATGCTTGAGTCACTGGGCACCAGCGCCGTGGGTGCCTATGGCAACCCGATCAACCCCACTCCCTACATTGATCGGCTGGCGCGGCAGAGCTGGTTCTTCGAGCATTTCTATGTGCCGGTGACTGGCACCGCGAAAACCGTCTGGGCCAGCATCAGCGGCGTCCCCGACGTCACCCGCCAGGAAACCGCAACCCGCAATCCGCTGATCACCCAGCAACACACCCTGATCAACGCCTTCACCGGTTACGAGAAGATTTACACCATCGGCGGCAATTCTGGCTGGGCCAACATGAACGCCCTGATTCGCCAGAGCATCGACGGTGTGCGTCTATACGAAGAGCGCGACTGGAAATCCCCGGTGGTGGACGTCTGGGGTATTTCCGATCTGGACCTGTTCAAGGAAACCGACCAGATCGTGCAGGCAATGCCTAAAGACAAACCATTCTTTGCCTATGTGCAGACTGCGGGTAACCATCGCCCCTTCACCATTCCCAAAAGCAATGACGGCTTCGAGGTCAAGCACCCAACGCTGGCCGAAGTACAGGCCGCAGGTTCGCGCAGCGTCGAACAGTACAACGCCGTGCGCCTGCTCGACTTCAACATCGGGCGCCTGATGGAAATTGCCAAGGCTGGCGGCTGGTACGAGAACACCATCTTCGTGTTGTTTGGCGACCACAACACGCGCATCGCACAAATCCCCTTCCTGCCGCCCGCTTATGAACAGCTGGGCCTGGAAAGCAACGCTGTGCCGATGCTGATTCATGCCCCGGCGTTGCTGGGGACCCGTAACGTCAAGGAAGCGGTCGGTCTGGTGGACCTGTTGCCAACCGTGGCAGGCATGGCTGGCATCGAATTCCGCAACAGCGGCATGGGCCGCGACATTCAACAGCCTGCCCCTGAAGGCGAACGCGTTGTGCCGCTGGTTTTGCGTGAAGGCACCTTCCCGCTCATCGCCGGGGTGACCCAGCACTACATGGTGCAAATGGAACACGACGGCAGCTCCCCCACCCTCCACGACCTGGCGTCCATGACACCACTGGACAACGTGGCAGAACAGAACCCGCAAGAGTTCAAGCGGCTGGTTGAGCTGACCAGAGGCATGCACGAAACGTCGCGATTGATGCTGTATCAGAACGTGCGCAAATAGGCGCTAGGGTCGGCTTCAGGCATACCACGCTAGCTGCGGCCCAAACATTCCAAAAGAATGGCACCGAACCCTGTGGGAGCGGTGCTGGCCCGCGATAAGGGCATCTCGGTCTGCCAGACGCAACGCGTCATCGTTCATCGCGAGCAAACTCGGCTCCTACAGACTAAGCGGAAACCTGTTGGAGCCGGGCTTGCCCGCGAATCAGGCGCTGCGGTCTTTCAGTTACAACGCGTCATCGTTCCACCCGGTCGCGCCTACAGGCATTCAGTCAGCTCACAGCAGACTGCTGCACCTGAAAGTCCCGCCGCCACTCGCGCCAGCCATACAACGCCAGGAGGATGAAACCGGCGTACAAACCTGCCGTGAGGTGCAAGTCCTTGAACAGGTACATACCGACGTAAACCACATCCAGCACAATCCATAACCACCAACTGGCGACGTATTTGCGTGCGGCCCAGACGCTGGCTACCAGGCTGAACGCCGTCAATGAAGCATCCAGCCAGGGCACTGCAGCGTCAGTAAAGGTCGCCATCAGGCTGCCGAGCAGGACCGCGCCGAGCGCGCCGACGATCAAACCGAGTGCCGCCTCGCCCAGCGCCAGTTGTCCGACATGCACTTTGCCGTGATCCAGCCCGCCGGTACTCCAGCGCCACCAGCCATAACCCTGCAAAAAGGCAAACAGCACCTGCAAGAGCATGTCCGAATAAAGTTTGGCGTCGTAGAAAATCCACGCATACAACAACACCGCCACCACACTCACCGGCCAACACCAGCGGATCCGCCGGGCCGTCAGCCAGACACCCAGCACATTGACGATCACAGCAATAATTTCAAGCGTGGACATGGTCAACCCTCAAACAACAATCAGAAATTCACGCTGGCGCTGAGCCTTGCGGTCAGTGGTGCGCCCTGGAACAGGTAACCATCGCCGATATAGTCGCCGGCATCGCGCCAATAGCGTTTGTCGAACAGGTTATCGACACTCAGGCGAAACACCGTCTGGTAGCCCTCAATCTTCGTGGTGTAGCGGCTACCAGCGTTGAAGACCGCATAATCGCCGACCTTGACGCTGCCCTCACGATTGGCGGCTTTGCTGCCGCTGTATTGCACGCCACCGAGCAACGCCAGGCCATCGACCCACGGCAGGCTGTAATCGGCATACAGACTGGCGCGCAACTTGGGCACATTCAACGATTGGTGCCCCTCATACTCAGGCGTTCCGGTCCCGCTGACCCGCGCACGAATGGCCGCTACGCTGGCGGAAACCTGCAAACGCGAGGTGGCCCAGCCATTGGCGGACAATTCCAGACCGGTATTTTTCTGCTCGCCGCTTTGCACGTAGTTGAAGGTGCCGTCGCCCTGAGGTTGTGAATACTGATAAGCCTGGCGGGTCTGGAACAACGCAGCGGCAAGGCTGATGCGCTGCCAGTCATACTTGATGCCCGCTTCTATCTGCCGGGAGACCGTCGGCGGCAGAATCTCGAACGCGTTGTTGGTAAACCAGGCCGCTTCACCGCCCAGGGACAGTCCCTTGCTGTAGCTGGTGTACAGCGACAGATTCTCCACCGGCTTGTAGATCAGCGCCGCTTGCGGCAGGAAAACATAACGTTGAGTGTGGCGCGTGGTATTGCCTGCGCTGTCGAAGGTCTTCTCATCCAGACGTACTTCACGCCCGCCCAGCACCGTTTGCCAGTGCTCGTTGAAGCTGATCCGGTCACTGGCAAATAACCCATACTGGCGGCTATCCAGGCGGCGGTAGGACGGGCCGGATTCACCCGGGAATGGCTCGAAGTCCAGCGGTGCGGCGTCCAGATTGCTGCTGCCGACCCACTCATTGATATCGTCACGCTTGTCGATCACCCGGCGCAGGGCACTGGTGCCGAAGGTCAGCTCATGCTTGAGCGAACCGGTGTCGAACGCTCCGGCCAGCGCCGCCTGAACTTCGTCATTACGGCGCGTGTCGTCGGGGCTGCGGAAGTCATAGATGTCGTAATCACCCTCGGCACTGAAGTGATTGGGCACCGCCGTCGAGGCGCAACTGGCCGATCCGTAACAGCCCCAGGCAAAAGCGCTGTAGTCGTCAATCACCACTTTGCTGCGCGAGGCACTCAGGCTGCCCTTCCAGGTGTCGCTGAAGCGATACTCAAACTTGCCACTGAGATTGAGCGAATCGATGCCCACCGGCTTCGACCAGCCCTGATGCCCCAGCTTGGTCTTCGGCGAAGCGTGGTGAGGCAGTTCATTGCCGCCGAGCAATTGATAACCTGGCGAGGAGCGCTGCTCCTTGTTCTGATATTCCACGTCCAGTTGCAGCAGCGCGTCCGGGCTGATGTTCCAGTCAAACGCCAGGGAAGCGAAATCACGCTGACCATCTGCATGCTCGACGTAGGAGTTGATGTCTTCGTGGGCGAGGTTGGCGCGTAGACCGAATTGCCGCTCGCTGCCGAAAAAACTACCCACATCGGTGGCCACGTAGCCACTGCCACGATCATCGGTAGACAGCGTCACCGAGCGCACATCTTCCGGGCGCTTGGTCACGTAGTTGATCAACCCGCCAGGCTCGGCGACACCACTTTGCAAACCTGCCAGGCCCTTGAGAACTTCAACCTGTTGTTTGTTTTCCAGGGCAACGTTCTGTTCACCGGTGATGGTGCGGCCGTTGATTTTGTAACTGCTGGCGGAGTCGAGGGTAAAACCACGGATCGCGAAGTTCTCGTAGTAACCCACCGGCGCATAGCTCTCGCCCACCGACGCATCATTGCGCAGCACTTCACTGAGCAGGCGCGCTTGCTGATCCTTGATCAGTTGCTCGTTGATCACGGTGATCGACGCTGGAGTATCAATCAGCGCCGCAGGTTCGAACCCGCCAACGGAGGCCTTGTCCGCCCGATAGCCCACATCCTGTTCGCCAACAACCGTGGTCGCATCGAGCTGAATACTGGCCGAATCAGCCGCCCATGCCGTGCCGCCTACCCCACAGCTCACAGCGAAACTCATCCGCAGCAGGTTCGGGGCGAAACGGTTGGCAACTGACGACAGCCTGGATGCCCGATAAAACCTGACCATTGAAGCTCCTGAATAAAGCGCGGCGATTGGGTGCCTGTTCGAGGGGCGCCATCATAAATGAAGACGTCCGCCGGACCGAACAATATAAGTGCCGTTGCTATTTCTGCAGGAGCGCTTGCCCGCGATGATCGATAACGCGGTGCGTTTGAATCACCTCGTGGTATTCATCGCGGCCAAGCCGGTTCCTACGGCCAGTCCTGATGAAACCTCACTGTGCTGCACGCACCTTGGCGATTTCTTCGTACATCGTCTTCACCAAACCGGCATCGACAGTCTGGGAAAATTTGTCGACGACGGACTTCACCTTCTCGCGGAAACGATCCATTTCCGCAGGTGAAATGTCGTTGATTGCGATGTGCTCGGCCAAGTTGCTACGGGCCTTGTCCATGCTCTCGGCGGTGACTTTACGCTGGTATTCCTGTGCCTTGGTCGCGGCGTCGCGGATCAGGGCTTTTTCATCGTCGTTCAACCGGTTCCAGGTCTTCTGGCCAATGATGAGCGATTGCGGATTGAAGATGTGGCCTGTCACGGACAGGTATTTCTGCACCTCGTAAAACTTGTTGCCTTCGATCACCGTAAACGGGTTTTCCTGACCGTCGATGGTGCGCTGTTCAAGCCCGGTGTAAACCTCCGGGAACGCCATGGCCACCGGGTTGGCACCCAGCGCGCTGAAGGTTTCCAGGTAGATCGGCGACTGAATGACGCGAACCTTCAAACCCTGCATGTCCTCGATCTTTGTCACCGGATGCTTGCTGTTGGTCAGGTGACGAAAACCCAGATCCCAGTAGCCGAGGCTGACCAATCCTTTGCTGTCCAGTTGCGCAGCGAGCTTCTGGCCAACCGCCCCGTCGATCACGGCGTGCGCCTCTTCGACGTTGTTAAACAGAAACGGGAAATCCAGCATGGCAAAGTCCGGTGCCTGGGCCGCGAGAATCCCTGAGTTGAGAACAGTGATGTCCAGCGTGCCACCCTGCAGCGCAGAGACCGTTTGCAAATCCCCGCCCAGCGTTCCGCCAGGAAACAGCCGGACCTTGATCTTGCCGCCGCTGCTTTCGGCCAACAGGTCCGCAAACTTCTGCGCACCCTGCCCTTGCGGGTGGTCCTTAACGTTCTGGAAGGCAAATCGCAGGGTCCGCTCGCGGATGTCTGCCGCCTGGCTGCTCATACTGGCGAACAACAGGCCCGTCGCGCAGGCGCCTGCGAGCAGGGTTTTGATCAGTTTTTTCATGTCACGCTCCGATGTTGTTTTTAGAGGTCGAGTGAGTCGAGCTACCGGCGATTAACCGGTGAAAAACTTCAGGGGTACAAGCACCAGCGAAGGGAACAGCACCAACAGAAACAGCACTACAAACTGCGCCAGCATGAACGGCCACACACCCCGAATGATCTCGTCCATGCTGATTTTCGAAACACCGCACACCACGTTGAGCACCGTGCCCACCGGCGGGGTGATCAGGCCGATGGCGCAGTTGATGAGAAACAGCACGCCGAAATACACCGGATCGATCCCCGCCATGACCACGGCAGGCATCAGGACCGGCGTCAGCAGCAGGATGGTCGGTGTCATGTCCATCGCCGTTCCCACCAGAATCACCAGCAGCATGATCACAATCAGCAGCATGGTCTGGTTATCCATGAACGGCTCGAGCAAGCCCACCAATTGCTCAGGCAGCTCGGCGACGGTGACCAGCCAGGAGGAAACCATGGCCGCCGCCACCAGCAACATCACCACCGAGGTGGTTTTGGCCGACGACAGCACCAGATCGTAGAGCTGACTGATTTTGAGTTCGCGGTAGATCACCACGGCCACAAACAAGGCGTAAACCGCCGCAACCACTGCCGCTTCAGTGGGTGTGAATATCCCGAACTTGAGGCCGAACACAATGATCAACGGCAGGCCCAGGGCCCAGGCGCCGTCCAGCAGTGTGCGCAGCACTTCGGCGAGGCTGCGTTTGGCTGGGGTTGCGACATTCTCCCGGCGCGAAACAAACCACCAGGCCACGGCCAGTGAAACGCCAAGCATCAGGCCGGGCACGATTCCCGCCAGAAACAGCTTGGAAATGGACACGCCAGACGCCACGCCAAACACGATAAAACCGATGCTCGGCGGAATAATGGGCGCAATGATTCCGCCTGCGGCAATCAACCCGGCTGAATTGGCGCGGTTATGACCGGCCTGAATCATCATGGGCACCAGCAGAGCCGCCAGCGCCGCTGCATCCGCCACCGCCGAGCCGGACAGCGACGCCAGCAGGCATGACGCAATGATCGCCACGTAACCCAACCCGCCGCGCTTGTGCCCCACCAGGGCCATGGCGATGTCCACAATGCGTTTGGACAGCCCGCCGGCGTTCATGATTTCCCCCGCCAGCATGAAAAACGGCACTGCCATCAGCGGAAAGCTGTCAGCGCCATTGAGCAGGTTCTGGGCAATGATCTGCGCATCGAACATGTCCAGATGCAGCATCAGCGCCACACTGACCAACAACAAGGCGAAGGCAATCGGGATGCCCAGCGCCATGGTGCCAATCAACGAACCGAGAAAGATGGCCAGGGTCATGGTCGGGACCTCTCATTGTTCGTGCGGGGTGCCTGGGCATGTTCGATTTCAAAATCTGCATCGCTGTCTTTGACCATGACCAGCTCGTCATCACCCAGCTTGCCGCACAGCACCAGGTAGAGCTCGTAGATCAGGATCGCGGCGGCGCTAGCGCCGAACACCAATCCGGCGGCGTAAAACAACGCCATGGACAGCCCCGACGCCGGGGCGACCACATCCCAGTTGATCACCGCCTGCTGCCAACTGCCGCTGAACACCAGCCAGCAGATGTAAAGCATCAGCAGATGGCCAATAACCAGGCATGCGCGCTTGCCGGTGGGCGACAGCCGCTTGACCAGGCTGTCCAGGCCCATGTGTGCACGCTCCTTCAAGGCCACTAGCGACCCAAGGAAAATCATCCAGACGAAGAACCAGCGCGACAATTCCTCGGACACGCTGATCCCGGAGTTAAAGGCATAGCGCAGCACCACGTTGCCGAACACCAGCACGACCATGGCGACCATGCAGAGCACGATCAGCAGCTTCAGTAATTTGAAGTACAAGCCGACGATTGTTGTCATTTTCGATACCTCGCTGTTGTCGGAAAAGCCGACCGGTGCATCACGCAATGCGTGCACAGATGCACAACCCGATTGAGTGACTCAGGAAATACGTGCGAGTGATCGACAAAGCGAGGCCGTCGTCAGCCAGCGATAACGCATGGCCGGACAGACAGGATCAAGAGCGAGCAAGGGCTGCTGCATGTGGAGTAACTCCATGTTGTTTTTATTGTTTTGCTGGCGACATCGGCCAGTTCTGCTAGCGAGAAAATGTACTAACCAGTTAATTCGGTCAATATCTAAACACGTGCGGGAGCAAAAAAGATGTAAACACGGTTGCTGGAAAACCACCTCGCCGCGCAAAAAACGCATCAATCGAGCGGAAAAATAGGCAGTAGCAACAAGAAATGCCCTTGCTATTCGGATATTTAGCTGAATAAAGCGTGCGATTATCGGCCAGGTCATTACTTTGATTAAGTGCGTTTACTGCGTCGTACGACAAGCATTGCTGGCGGCCAGAGCAGCATGAAGCCTAATATGCCACCATTCAGATCAGCAGATAATTTCCATGATGACAGCCAGCCTGCGTAGTCACCTGACCCTCTGGTTTGCAGGCGTGTCGTTGCTGGCCCTGGTGAGCGTGGGCCTCTACGTCGGGCACATCGCAACCGGGCAGGTCAAACAGGCCAGCGGTACTGCGCTGGCCAGCACGGCCAAATCAGCCGCGACGATGTTGGCCACGCAACTGCGCGAACGACAGCTCGAGATCTTCCTGCTCAGCAGGGAACCCCATCTGGTACGCGGCAACCTCGACGACCCGGACATCTTGCCGTCAATGGAGCTACGCACCCAGTCGCATTCCGAATACGCCTGGATGGGCGTGGCCGACACCGAGGGCCGCGTGCGTCAGGCGGTCAATGGTCTGCTGGTCAACCAGTCTGTAAAGGAGCGGCCGTGGTTCAAGGCTGGCCTGTTGGGTTCCTATACAGGCGATCCTCATGAAGCTGTTCTATTAGCCAAACTGCTGCCAGCCAACGCCAGTGGCGAGCTGTTGCGCTTTATTGATTTCGCTGCGCCCATCCACACCGCTGATGGCCGCGTGGCCGGTGTACTCAGCGCGCACGTGCACTGGAACTGGATGACCCGGATCGTGGAATCCGCCATCTCTCGCGAAGGCGTAACCGCCGATGTAGAAGTGCTGATCGTCAATGGCGCGGGTGACGTGCTTTATCCGCAGCAGATGACAGGCCAACAGCGGCCCGAGCTGCTTGCCCAGCTGCAGCACAGCCCGAGCGCTCAGGGCTGGTCAGTTGCCGATGGTTATGTCAGCAGTGTGCTCGCGGTGCCGACCCCGCCCGCTGCCGGGCTGTCCTGGTACATCATCGTCCGGCAACCCCTGAACAGCGCGCTGTATCCGGCACATATTCTGCTCTACAAGCTGCTGGCCCTGGGTGTACTGGCTGCCTTGGGATTGGCAGCGGTTGCGTACTTTCTGGCGCAGCGCTTGAGTCGTCCGATTGAGCTGCTCGCCCAGTCCGCAAAGAGGGTTCAGGCGAAGCACCAAGGTGTGACCTTCCCCCAGCAGCATTCAGTCCTTGAAATCGCGCAGCTCGGGCAGTCCATACAGAGCATGACTGAATCGCTGCTTGGCAAGGAGCGCGAACTTCAGGATGCCAACGCCTCCCTGGAAGTCACCGTGACGCAACGCACCGCAGCACTCACCCAAGCCAATGCGGAGCTTTTGAAACTGGCAACGCACGACGCGCTGACCGGTGTTTATAATCGGCGGCGTTTTGACGAGAAGCTCGGCGAATGCAGTCTGCTGTTTGAACGCACCGGACGGGCCTTCGCCCTGCTATTCATCGACGCCGATCATTTCAAGCGGATCAACGATACCTTCGGCCACGCCACCGGTGATGAAGTGCTTCACCAACTGGCCCGGCTGATTCAGGACAGCGTGCGCCTGACTGACTTCGTTGCCCGTTACGGTGGCGAGGAATTTGCGGTACTGCTGCCGGAAATCGAGGACGAGCGCAGCGCGGCGATAGTCGCAGAGAACATCCGGGCCAGCGTCGCCAACGCCAGCTTCCCCTTGGCCGGCCAGGTAACGGTCAGCATCGGTATTGGGATGGCTGAAGCCTCGGACGGCAATACCACAGCACTGACCAAACGCGCCGATCAGCAGCTGTACCACGCAAAATCATCGGGAAGAAATCGGGTTGCGTGCAATGTTCGTGTAGGCGATGGGGTGTCGTGAACCAACGCGAATCTGTAGGAGTGAGCTTGCTCGCGATGCGGTATTTCTGACGATAAATCGTTGTCTGACCTGACGCTATCGCGAGCAAGCTCACTCCTACAGGACCGCGCATTAAATGAATCTTTTTACTTTCCAAGGGGGCAGCGGCATGGACGCGGTAAAGGCTTTATACGATTCAATCGAGCGGCAATTCTTCAATACGCTGACGAAAAAGCTGTCCAGCCTGTTTCTGTTGGTGATCGTCAGCGCATTGTTGTACTGGATTGCCCTGAGCATTCGCGCCGATATCGCGCTGCAATTGCGCAATGCCCAGCTCGATCCGCAGGTCTCGGGGTTGATCGAGGCCAAGCTGGACACCCTCAACGCCGCCATTCTGTTCAGCACGCTGTTCACCCTGGGCCTGGTCAGTTTCATGATCCTGTACTTTCGCCACCTGATCGTCAGGCCGGTGACTTACATGACCCAGGCGCTTGAGGAAATCGCCAACGGTGAAGGCGACCTCTCCAAGGACCTGCCGCTACTGACTCACGACGAGATTCGCACCCTGGCCAGCACCTGTAACCGCTTCCTGGCCAAGCAACGGGAGATCATCAGCAACGTTCAGGCCCTGACGGTGCATATCGCCGTGGAGTCGGCACGTTCGCTGAAAAACATCAGCGACTCCAGCGACAGCGCCACGCATCAGGCCCGCTTCGCAAAGGAAGTGATGGACGAGAGCAACACGGCGGTCGGCCGTATCGAAGAGGTCTCGCACCAGACCCAGGGTATTTCCAGCACCACCGCGCAAAACCTGAGCATGGCGCGCGACTCCTATGCCGAGTTGCTGGAAGTCACTGGCAACATCAGCGAAATCTCCCGCAGCCTGGGTGAGTTCGGCACTCTGGTTTCGGCCTTGAACCAGCGCTCGTCGAGCATCAAGTCGATTGTCGGGCTGATCCAGCAGATTTCCTCGCAGACCAACCTGTTGGCGCTCAACGCCGCCATCGAAGCTGCCCGGGCGGGTGAAAGCGGCCGAGGCTTTGCCGTGGTTGCCGATGAAGTGCGCACCCTGGCTCAGAACGTGAGCCGTGCCACCGATGATATTTCACAGAACATCGACGCCATGCTGCTGGAAGTCAGTTCAACCCACGAACAGACCACCCAGATCAGCCAGAGCGCCCAGGAAACCCAAAAAGTGGTGGAGCGTGCGTCCGGCCACTTCGAGAGCATGATCGTCGACTTCGAGTCCACCAACGGCAAGCTCGCCGACATCGCCGGACATATCCAGCAGTTTGCGGACACCAATACCGGCATCAATCAGCGCGTGACCCGAATCTACGCCGACAGCCAGTCCATTGATCAACGCATGCAGCATTCGGCTGCTGCCACTCGCGATCTTTCAGGGGTCGCCGAGCGGGTGCAGACACTGCTGGGCAAGTTCGTGCTGGGCCATGGCGCACTGGACGCAGCCATTACCCGCGCCAGCCAATGCCGGGACGTTTTGCAAGTACGCCTGGCAGCCGCGCAGCGCGAAGGCCTGAATCTGTTTGATCAAAGTTATAAATTGATCCCCAACACAGATCCCAAGCAATACCTCACCAGCTATACCGAACGCTTTGCGCAGATCTGCCAGGAAGAGTGCGACAAACTCACGAAGGCAACCACCGGTGGCATCGTGAGTTTTATCGTCGACAACAAAGGCTATTGCCCGGTCAACAACAGCTGGGTGTCGAAAAAACCTACGGGTGACCGCGCCACTGACCTGCCAGTGTGCCGCAACAAACGCATGTTCTCCGATCCCATAGGCCTGCGAGCGGCCAGCAATACCCAGCGCTTCCTGCTACAGACCTACCTGCGCGACACCGGGGAAATCATGACCGAGATCGACGTGCCGTTCTTCTTCGAAGGCCGCCACTGGGGCAACTTGCGCATGGGGTTTGATGCGGCGGTGTTGTTGGCTAAGTAAAAGGGCTTTAGCAAGTTCCAGCTTCTGTAGGAGCGCGCTTGCCCGCGATGGCGTCGTGTCAATCGACAGGAATGTTGACTGACACGGCGCCATCGCGGGCAAGCGCTCCTACAGGCCGCTCCCCTCGCAAATGCTAAAACCTGACGAATGAGAATAATTCCGCTACCCTAGCCGCACATTTTTTATGGCGGTTTTGTCGTGCCAGTCTCGACCGATTCGCCCTTATCCATCTGGAACGGGCCCACACATGCACCTACTCAAGCACCTCGTGGCCGGCATCTCCCTGATGCTGGCAGGCCAGACGCTGGCTCACGCCACCACCTACCCGCTCACCGTTACTGACCTTTCCAATCGTCAGGTCGAGATCAAGCAGGAGCCCAAGCGCATCGTTCTGCAAGACGGCCGCGACCTGTTCACACTCGCCCTGCTCGACCGCGCTGACCCGTTTCAGCGCATCGTGGCCTGGAACAACATCGTCAAGCGCTCGGATCCCAACACCTGGCAGGTCTTTGAAAGCCAGTGGCCCAAGACGGCTAATCAGGCAACCGACATGAAGTTCGGCGACGATGGCGACCTGAACCTTGAAGCAGTGGTCGCCGCCCGTCCTGACCTGCTGATCTTTCAGACCCGCGCCCGCGCATCGCTGGAAAACGCTGGAGTCGCCCAGAAGCTCGCAGCGCTGAACATTCCCGTGCTGTTCGTTGACAGCGATCTGGATCCGGTGGTGAACAGCCAGAAGACCGTGACCCTGCTGGGTCAGGTGCTCAACCGCGAAACCGAGGCCAAGGCCTATGTCGGCTTCTATAAAAGCCGTTTGACCCAGATCGAAGCCATCACCGCCCAGCATCAGAAAAAACCACTGGTGTTCGTCGAGGCCAAAGCGGGCCAGGGCGGCGCGACTGCCTGCTGCTTCACCCATGGCGACGTGTATTGGGGCAAGCTGGTTCAAGCCGCTGGTGGCGTGAACCTGGGCTCCAACCTGCTGCCGGGGGCAACCGGCGACGTGACCCTTGAAACCGTGTTGGGTAAACAACCTGACGTGTATGTCATGACCGGCACCCGCTTCCCGGGCAGTACCTCGGTTTCACCGCCGTTCGGTTTCGGCGCTAACGTTCAGCAGGCCGCGATCGACAAATCCTTGAGTCTGTTGCAGAAGCGCCCGGGCTTCGCGCAGTTGAAGGCCAGTCAGGAAGGCCGCGTGTACGGCATCTATCACCAGTTCTACGCCAGCAGCTGGAACATCCTGGCGCTAGAAAACCTCAATCAGGCGTTCTACCCGGACAGCGCAAAACAACTTGACCCCGCCGCGAGCCTCAAGTCGATGTTCGACCTGACCGGCATCAAGGCCGTGCCGGCGATTCTCTACGCGCCTGCACCTGCCAACCGTTGATTGACGAGCGACCATGACAACCCCGATCACCACCCCGATCAATGCGGCTCAACCCGTTCCTGCGGCGGCCACCTACCAGACCCGCTACGCCAATACGGTGTGGCGGCGCAGTGTCTTGCTGGTGGCGCTGCTGGTCATCGCCCTGCTGGCCTTCGTTGCTGACCTGATCGTCGGCTCTGGCACCTTGACCTTCGGCCAGGCAATCAGCGGCTTGCTGCAACCGGACAGCGTTGACGCCAGTACCCGAGTGATCCTCTGGGAACTGCGTATGCCGATGACCTTGATGGCTGTGTTGGCTGGCACCTGTCTGGCACTGGCCGGGTTAATGATGCAAACAGTGCTCGACAACCCGTTGGCTGAGCCTTTCACCCTGGGCATCTCGTCAGCGGCCGGGTTCGGTGCATCACTGGCGCTGGCGTTCAACTTTTCCCTGGGCAACGCATTGCCAGGCTTCGGTGCCGATCTGTTGGTCACCGGCAATGCCTTCCTGTTCTCGTTGCTCACCGTAGGCATCATCCTGCTGTTGACCCGTGGCCATGTCGGCTTGCAAGCGATCACCCTGCTGGGTATTGCCGTGCACTTCGTGTTCAGCTCACTGCTCGGGCTGGTGCAATACGTGGCCAGTGTCGATCAGCTGCAAAGCATCGTGTTCTGGCTCATGGGCTCGTTGCTCCACGCGACCTGGAATAAAGTCGCGCTTTGCGCAGTGATCGCGATCATCGCCATCCCGGTGGTACTGGTCCAGGCCTGGGCGCTGACGGCCTTGCGCAGCTTCGGTGAACAGGCCGTGGTGTTCGGCATTCCCGTGCGACGGATTCGCACCACAATGCTGATGCTCGCTGCACTGCTGGCCGGCGCCGTGACCTCGGTGGTGGGCATCATCGGTTTCGTCGGACTGGTCGCACCCCATGTGGCGCGGTTGCTGGTGGGCGAAGACCAGCGCTTCACCATCGGCGTGACCATCGCCTGCGGCATCATCTTCGTGACCCTGGCCTCTCTGGTCAGCAAATTGATCGTACCCGGTGCGGTATTGCCCATCGGCATGGTCACGTCGCTGATCGGCCTGCCGTTCTTCATCATCCTTATCCTGCGTGACCGGAGACTGACAGCCCGATGAGCTTTGCCACTGCTGATTACCGCGTGAACATTCACGGCAGGAGGATTCTCGACGGGCTGGCCGTCAATGCTGCTGCAGGCCGGACGCTGGCGCTGCTGGGCGCCAATGGTGCCGGCAAGTCGACCTTCATGAAGGGCCTGTGCGGCCTGACCAAAGCGCAGGGCTCGGCCACCATCGACGGGGTCGAGTTGCTCAGTGCTTCGCCCACCGCCCGCGCCCAGTTGATCGGCTATGTCGCGCAGGACCTGGCACACCTGGACGTGCGCTTGTCCACCTACGAGCTGCTGCTTCTTGCGCAACATGGCAACGCCCGCAGTTGGGCCACCGGCAAGGATGCGCAACGCAAGGCCAGTGAAATGCTTGAATTGCTGGGTTTGCAACGCTTCGCCGATGCTCAGCCGGGGCAGCTGTCCGGCGGTGAGCGGCAGATGATTTCCCTGGCCCTGGCGCTGGTCCGCAGCCCTCGCCTGTTGCTGCTGGATGAGCCGACGTCGGCGCTGGACTTGGCCAACCAGTTGCAGATCCTCGATGCGGTCAACGCCTATACCCGCAAGGAAAACATCGTCACCCTGGCGATCTTCCACGACATGAACCTCGCCAGTCGTTATGCCGACGACACTCTGATGCTGCACCACGGCCACGTGCATTGCAGCGGCCCGACCCGTAGCACCCTGACCCCGGAAAACCTGGCCCACGTGTATGGCGTCGACTGCCGGGCAATCAGCGTCGATGACGGGGCGTTTACGGCGATTTATCCGGTGTCGGTGTTGAAGGTTGCGGGCTGAGTGCAGTGGCGCTTTTTGGGTACATATCCATTGCTGCGGTAACGGCTGCTTATGGTTGCGCTTTTACAGCGCCTCACTTTTGAGAAGCGTGTATAGACCGGAGACATCGCTTACACGTGTACGGGGACATGGTTAACACTTTCTAGCGAACCCACTTCGCCGGGAAGCCATCATGCCTTGGAATACGAGAGATGCCATGAGCCTGAAAAAAGAGTTCATCGCCCTAGCGCTGCAACCCGGCGTCCTGCCGGGTTGCCCACGGTTCAAGGCCTGCGTTCGGCCAGCGTGGTTTAACGGGGCGCCTAAGATCAAAAGCCAAATCAAAAGCGCGGCGGCCTGACAGCCGGCCTGCTTGTTCATACCGTGTTCCTTTGGGCGAACACCGAACCTGTGGGAGCGGTGCTTGCCCGCGAAGAACGATGACGCGGTGTGTCTGGCAAACCTCCGTAGCTGTGGGAGCCGAGCTTGCTCGCGAAGACTGATGACGCGGTAAACCTGCCAGACCGAGGCGACTGATTCGCGGGCAAGTCGGAATGCCGCCCACACGCTCCAACAGAACCGTTACGCCGTAGGAGCGCGCTTGCCCGCGATCAGCGATGACGCGGTGTATCTGATCCACCGCGGAGCCTGCTTCGCGAGCAAGCTCGGCTCCCACAGAAGATCATCACCTGTGTCAGCGAATGCATTCGCGAAAGCAATGGTGCAAATGGTGCGGCAGGCTCAAACAAAATACAGGTCGGTTCTCAGGCCGCCTCGCGCGCTTTTGATCTTGGCGCCCCGTTAAACCACGCTGGCCGAACGCTGAGCTTGAACCGTGGGATGCCCTTGATTAAAAAGAGGGGCAAGACGCCGGGTTAGCCGCGCTGGGCCAGGGGTGGCCCTTCGCGGCGGCCCACGGTTCAAGGTCTGCGGTCGGGTACACCGAGCATAGGCGAGGTGCTGAGTGGTGGGGCAAGAGCGTTTTGCTGACTTTTGACTGGGCCGGCATTCCGGCTCTATCAAAAGTGAGGCGCTGTAAAAGCGCAACCCTAAGTCGCCATAACCGCAGCAACGGATATGTAAACAAAAATAAGCGGCTCCCAAAGACGCAGGACATGCCGTCCACGCCCTCATTTTCGCAATAAAGCACTTCTACGCCGCCAATATGTGCCCGCTTCGTTTATCAAACTGCCAGTACATTAAGCCCATGGTCCTGCAGAGCGACCTACAACAAAAATATCCAGCTCGCTTCAGAAATCTGCCAACCATCGGGAGTCCTTCATATGACAGCATCCAGTATCCGCACCTTCAGGCTGGCGAGCCTGGCTATTCTCATCAGCAGCGCAAATATGGCGTTCGCTGAAGACATCACCTTTGTGTCCCAGGGCGGCGCCTATCAAGAAGCGCAAAGCAAAGCCATTCTGGAACCCGCAGCGAAGAATCTGGGACTGACCTTGAAGCAGGACAGTTCACCCAAGGCTTACCCCATCATCAAGACCCAGATCCAAAGCGGAAAAGTCACCTGGGACGTGGTGGATCTGCCTACCGGTGACTGTATCCGTGGCGAAGAGGAAGGCCTGTTCGAAAAGCTTGACCTTGCACTGATCCCCAATGCAGCGCAGTTGCCCGCCGAGCTCAAGGACGATTACAGCGTCGGCTATATCAGCTACTCGACGGTCCTGGCCTATCGCACCGATGCCTTCAAGGGCAAAGCCGCCCCGCAGACTTGGGCAGATTTCTGGGACACCAAGAAATTCCCTGGCCAGCGCTCGCTGCGCAATCTGCCGCGCCCAACCCTGGAAATCGCCTTGATGGCCGATGGTGTCGCGCCAGACAAGCTCTACCCGCTGGATGTAGAACGCGCTTTCAAGAAACTGGAAGAAATCAAACCGCACATTGCCACTTGGTGGACTTCGGGTGGACAGTCGGCGCAGCTGATCAGTGACGGCGAAGTGGACATGATCCAGGCGTGGAACGGCAGAATCACCGCCGTGCAGGCCGATGGCGCACCGGTAGCGTTCGACTACGGTAATGGCGTGCTGGAAACCAACTCCCTATGCGTGCTCAAAGGCACACCGCACAAAGAAGCCGCCATGAAGTTCGTCAACGAAGCCATCAGCGCCAAGCTGCAGGCGGCTTTGCCGATGATCATCGATTACGGCCCGCTCAATCCGGAAGCGTTCAAGACCGGCACCATCCCTGCCGAGCGTGCGGCCAAATTGCCTTCAGCACCGCAAAACATCTCCCGCCAGGCATTGCTGTCCG
Source organism: Pseudomonas syringae (assembly GCF_000737245.1). Taxonomy (GTDB): domain Bacteria; phylum Pseudomonadota; class Gammaproteobacteria; order Pseudomonadales; family Pseudomonadaceae; genus Aquipseudomonas; species Aquipseudomonas syringae_J. The sequence goes on from NZ_JPQU01000037.1 coordinate 40,335, forward strand.
CCAAATGGTGGGCGTCTGCGGAAGGCGTAAAAGCCGAAGAGCGCTGGTTGGCCTTCGTCCAGAAGAAGTAATCAGGCGACTCGCGCAACAAACACTCTGATTCAGCGCTGACCCGAACCCTGGTTCGGGTCACGCTTCGTTGCGCGCGTGTCATTTACCTGATCAGACCCCGCTTTGGGCGGGATTCGATGAACAGGCAGGGCTTTCGGGGATGACTGCTCATGAACACTTTCAAGAATTTACGCCTTTCGGCGAAGCTGGCCCTCGCCTTTATTTTCTTTTCGATGATTACCGTGGTCATCGGTCTGATGGGCATGGCGGGTAACAAGAAACTCGGCGACATGATGCAGGACCTGCAAAGCAAAACCATCGTGTCGATCAACACCGTCAACGAGCTGTTCAATACCGCATTGTTCCACAACCGCACCCTGTATTTTCTGCTCTCGCAAAAAGCCGACAATGCCAGCGATGGCGACCTGACTGAAACCATCGAACTGCTCAATGCCAGACAGGCCTCGGTCAGCGCCACTTTCACCACCTACCAGGCCCAGCGCCTGGATGAAGAAGGCAGCGCTGCCAGAGATAAACTCAAGGCTGACTGGGATAGATACACCAGCCAGGTGCAGGAGTTTTTCAGCGCGATCAAAGGCGATAACTATCCCCTGGCGAAGCGACTTCTTAACGGGAAATTACGCATCAGTTTCGTGCAGATACAGAAAGATGCCGACAATATCGTCAGCGCCAACGTCGCTCAGGCGAAGAGCGCCGAGCAAGACGGCAACAGCCTGATTCGCCTGCTCAATGCATCGATGGTTGGCGGAATCGCACTGGCATTCATCCTGGCACTGGTGCTGGGCATGCTCATCACTCGCTCGATCACCCGCCCCATCGCCCGGGCGGTTCTGACCGCACAAAGAGTTGCAGACGGTGACCTGACGCTCCACATCCAGGTGGACGGCAAGGATGAAACCGGCCAGCTGCTGCAAGCTCTGCACACCATGCAGAGCAACCTCAAAGCCACAGTAGGCGCGATCAGCGATGCGTCGACCCGACTGGGTATTGCCGCAGGTGATCTGAGCCACATCACTCAGGCCACCGGCAACGGTCTGACCCGGCAAAACGGTGAGATCCAGCAGGCGGCCACGGCGGTCACCCAGATGACCGCCGCCGTAGATGAAGTCGCACGCAATGCGGTGTCCACCTCTCAGGTCTCTCAGGAAACCGACACCCGTACACAGAACGGTCAGGCCAAGGTCCAGCAGGCTATTGAGTCCATCGAAACCATGGTCCTGGAAATGACCGCGTCGTCGTCCATGGTGGGCGATCTGGTAAGCCGAACCCGTGCCATTACCAGCGTGCTGGACGTGATTCGCTCCATCGCCGAACAGACCAATTTGCTGGCCCTGAACGCGGCGATCGAAGCGGCTCGGGCCGGTGAGCAAGGCCGTGGCTTTGCGGTGGTGGCCGATGAGGTCCGGGCACTGGCACATCGGACACAGGCATCCACCGGGGAAATCGAGCAGATGATCGGTGCCGTGCAGCACAGCGCTCAACAAGCGGCAGGCGCGATGAATAGCACTCAGGACCTGGCCAACCAGACCCGTGGCCTGGCGCGGGATGCCGGTGGCGCCCTGCAAGCCATTGCCGAGGGTGTCGCGCAGATCTCCGACCGCAATCAGGTGATCGCCAGCGCTTCGGAACAGCAGGCGCAAGTGGCCCGTGAAGTGGATCGCAACCTGATCAACATCCAGGGCCTGTCCGCTGAAACGGCCGCGGGTGTCGAACAAACCGGGGCTTCCAGCAAGGAGCTGTCAGGGCTGGCCGACTCGCTGAATCTGCTAGTGGCGAGGTTTCGCATCTAGCAGACAAAGCCCTTGAGAACGAACTCATGAACCGTGCCTTGCCGCTCAGCCCGGGCTGCAAGGCCCGAGCTACAAGGGCCAACGCAGGACATGCCGTACGCCTGCCCGATTACGCAATAAAGCACTTTGACGCAGGGCATTTCAGCGGCTTCATTTGCCGGCATCTGGTTACATTACTGATTAGACGGTCCCGCAGAGCGACCCGAATTTATAACAGCAAGCACGATTTCAGTATCTGCCCCACCCTTCGGGAGTCTTCCATATGGCAACACTCACGCATTCCGCCCTCCAGCGCTTCAGCCAGACCTTGTGACGGGAGACAGACATGTCCAATGCTTATCTCGCCAAATCCGTGCCTGACGCAGGCAACGAGCAGCGCCAGCCGCCCTTGACCAGCAGCGACGCCCTTGCCCGCGAAGAGCGCAAGGAAAACACCTCAATGATGCTGTTGCTCACCCCAGCCCTGTTCATGGTGGTGGTGCTGCTGATCCTGCCGATGTGCTGGCTGGCTTTCCAGTCAGTACAGACTGAAGAAGGCTTCTCCCTGGCCAACTACGTGCGCATCTTCGAGGAGCGCATCTACTGGGACACCTTTGTGCTGACCTTCAAGATCAGCCTGATCGTCACCGTGCTGTCGATTTTCCTCGGCTTCCCTATTGCCTATGCCGCGTCGCGTCTGCATGGCTTCTGGGCCAACCTGATTCTGATTTGCGTGATCATTCCGTTCTGGACCAGTGTGCTGGTGCGCTCCTACGCCTGGCTGGTCTTGCTGCAGCGCCGTGGCCTGGTCAATCAGACGCTGATGGATCTGGGCATCATCGATCAGCCGCTGAACCTGATGCACAACACCACTGGCACGGTGATCGGCACGCTTCACGTGATGCTGCCGTTCATGGTCCTGCCACTGTATTCAGTGATGAAAAAGATCCCCCAGGACCTGATGCAGGCCTCGGAAAGCCTCGGCGCCAAGCCCTTCTACACCTTCCGCCGGGTGTTCCTGCCCATGGCCGCGCCGGGGATCATGGCCGGTTCGATCTTGGTCTTCGTCATCTGCCTGGGCTTTTTCATCACCCCGGAACTGCTGGGCGGCGGTCGCACAATCCTGGTGTCGATGCTGGTGCAGCGCAACGTCGAGCTCTACCACGCCTGGGGTGCCGCAAGCGCGGTGGGTCTGGTTCTATTGCTGGTGGTGTTCCTGATTTTCTGGGGTATCAACAAGTTCATCCCTATCGAACGCATCCTGGGAGCGCGCTAAATGAAACTGGTTGCCTATTTGCGTCAGGTCCGCCCTTCCCATGCGCTGTTCACCGTGCTGGTGGCTGCGATCCTGTTGTACCTGATCCTGCCGGTGTTGATTGTGGTGCCGATGTCGTTCTCCGAAGCGCGCTTCCTGCAATTCCCACCCAAGGAATGGTCGCTGCGCTGGTATGAAGCGTTCTTCCAGAGCGCCGAATGGATGTCGGCGGCACGAGTCAGCCTGATCACGGCGGCGGTCACCACGGTGGTCAGCCTGCCCGTGGGCATGGCGGCAGCGTATGCCATCAACAGCTCCAGCCTGAAGGTGGTGCGCACCCTGCAAATCATCCTCCTACTGCCGATGATGGTGCCGATCATCCTGATCGCCGCCGGGGTGTTTTTCGTGTACGCCCGGATCGGCCTGATCAGCACCATGACCGGTCTGATTCTGGCGCACATCATGCTGGCGCTGCCTTACGTGATCATTGCCCTGCTGGCGGGACTGCGAAATTTCGACATGTCTCAGGAAATGGTCGCCCGCAGCCTGGGCATGAATCGCTTCCGGGCTTTCATGGCCGTGACCCTGCCACAGATCAAGCCGAGTCTGGTCTCGGCGACCCTGTTCGCGTTTATCACTTCGCTGGATGAAACCGTTGTCGCGCTGTTCATTTCCGGTGGCGACAACCAGACCTTGACCAAGCGCATGTTTACCGCCTTGCGGGACGAAATCGACCCGACCATCGCGGCCATCAGCTCGATCCTGATCCTGGCGTCGCTGTTGCTGGTGGTGATTGCGGGGCGCAATAAACAAACCTGATGCTGTAGGAGCGCGCTTGCCCGCGATGGCGTCAGATCAGCAATAAATCTGTCGACTGACACACCTTAATCGCGGGCAAGCGCGCTCCTACGGGTCATGCTCTGCGCCAGCAACATCTGCCGCCAGCACTACAAATTCAGCATCTACCACCCGTTCCTGCGGCCATCTCGGCATCGGCCACTGGCCGGACATTTTTACAATGAGTCCATCGTTCGGACCCTCAAGGCACCCTGATCATGTTGAAAAACTCACTGCGTGACCCTTCTCTTCTCGTTGAACGCGCCTACGTCAATGGCGAGTGGATTGCCGCCGATGACGGCGCGACCCTCGAAGTGACCAACCCTGCCAACGGCGACCTTATCGCCAAGGTGCCTGCGCTGCAGGCAGCTGAAACCCGACGTGCCATTGAAGCCGCCGAAGCACGCTTCGCCACCTGGCGCGAAGTTCCAGCAGCAGAGCGCGCCCGTTATCTGGAAGTCTGGTACGCGCTGATCATGGAGAACCAGGAAGACCTGGCCCTGATCATGACCGCCGAGCAAGGTAAGCCCCTGAGCGAATCCCGAGGCGAAATCGGCTACGGTGCCAGCTTCGTCAAATGGTTTGCCGAAGAGGCCCGTCGCATCTACGGCGACACCATTCCAGCACCGACCACCGACCGCCGCATCGTGGTCCTCAAGCAGCCCATTGGCGTGGTCGCGGCTATCACGCCGTGGAATTTCCCCAATGCCATGATCACCCGCAAATGTGCGCCGGCGCTGGCAGCCGGTTGCACGGTGCTGGTCAAACCTTCGGAGATGACTCCACTGTCCGCCCTGGCCCTTGCGGTCCTGGCCGAACGTGCAGGCATCCCCGCTGGCGTATTCAACGTCCTCACCGGTTTGCCAGCGGGTGTCGGCGGCGAGATGACCAGCAACCCGGCAGTGCGCAAACTGTCGTTCACCGGCTCGACCCGGGTCGGCCAGCTGCTGATGAGCCAATGCTCCAGCACCATCAAGCGCCTGAGTCTGGAGCTGGGCGGCAATGCGCCGTTCATTGTTTTCGATGACGCCGATCTGGACCTGGCGATTGCCGGGGTCATGGTCAGCAAATTCCGCAACGCCGGACAAACCTGCGTGTGCGCCAACCGTATTCTCGTTCAGGAAGGCATCTACGAGCGCTTCGCCGAACGACTGAGCCAAGCGGTTGCACAGCTGAAAGTCGGCGACGGTCTGAGCGAAGGCGTGACCATTGGCCCGCTGATCAACGCCGCTGCCGTGGACAAGGTCAGCCATCACATCAGCGATGCACTGGACAAAGGTGCCCGCGTCGCCATCGGCGGCCAACCCCAGGGCGAAGGTCTGTACGTGCAGCCCACCGTGTTGCTGGACGCCACCACTGACATGCTGCTGGCCAGCGAAGAAACTTTCGGTCCGGTGGCTCCACTGTTCCGCTTCAAGGATGAAGAACAGGCCCTGCGCATGGCCAACGCCACGCCGTACGGCCTGGGTGCCTACTACTTCACCCAGGACATTCGCCGCGCATTCCGGGTGGGCGAGCGTCTGGAGTTCGGCATGGTCGGCCTCAACACCGGGATCATCTCCATGGAAGTCGCGCCGTTTGGCGGCATGAAGCAATCCGGCACCGGCCGCGAAGGCTCCAAGTACGGCCTGGATGAGTTCCTTGAGGTCAAGGCCTGGCATATCGGCGGCCTGGGCTGAACATCATCTGATCCAGTCTGGAAAAAACCTGGCCGCGCAGCAGATCCTGTTAGCCCGGCCTACCAATACGGCACGAACAGGCCTTGCGGCTGTGTTCAGATGACAGCAGATACGCCGACAGCTTCGGTGCCCTGCCCAGGAGATGCTTCATGAATTTCACTGAAGGTTTTGAATCGGTCAGCGTCAATCAGGTATGCAAGGATTACGGCAGCCTCAAGGCGCTCAATAACGTAAGCCTCAAGGTCGAGGCTGGCGAGTTCATGTCCCTGCTCGGCCCTTCCGGTTCGGGCAAAACAACTTTGTTGAGCATCCTGGGCGGTTTCATCCGGGTCAGTTCCGGCAGCATTTATTTCGGCGAACGCGACGTCACGTTAATGCCGCCGCACAAGCGTGAGATCGGCGTGGTGTTCCAGAACTACGCGCTGTTCCCGCATATGACGGTGGGCGAAAACGTGGCCTTCCCACTGCGCGCCCGAGGTGAAAACGCAGCCAAAAGCCGGGATCGGGTCAAACAGGCACTGGCGACGGTCGAGCTGAGCGGTTATGAAAACCGCTCAATCGCGGCACTGTCCGGCGGTCAGCGCCAGCGTGTGGCACTGGCCCGGGCGATTGTCTTTGAGCCCAAGTTGATCCTGATGGACGAACCGCTTTCGGCGCTGGACAAACAGCTGCGCGAAACCATGCAGATCGAGCTGCGCGCCCTGCACAAACGCCTGGGCGCGACCATGATCTACGTGACCCACGACCAGCGTGAAGCCCTGACCATGAGCGACCGCATTGCGATCATGCGTGGCGGTCAGCTGGTGCAAGTCGATACCCCGCGTCGTCTGCACGATCATCCGTCCGATGACTTCGTCGCCAGCTTCATCGGCGAAAGCACTCTGGTCCCACTGCAACGCGGCGACAACGGCCTGACCCTGGGCAAAACCGCGCTGCGCACCACCCGGCCGATTCCGCCATCCGGTGATGTCTTCCTGGCTCTGCAATCGGAAAAACTGCTGCTGGACAACCCGGCTTCAGGCCCGGAATGGAACCGCCTGAGCGGACGCGTTGCCGACATCGTGTTCCAGGGCGAAAGTCTCAAGGTGTTCGTCGACCTGGACGGCGGTCCCACTGTCAGCCTGCGCCAGCCAAGCCACCACGAAGGCAACCTCAGCCTGCCGCCGATTGGCTCGCCGATGCTGATGCGCCTGCATCCGGAAGACACGATTGTGGTGCCCAGGGCGGTGGTTTAAGAGATCACATCCATCCATAACCTGTGGGAGCGAATTCATTCGCGAAGACGGATTTCCCAACGATAGAGATCGTGTCGGATTTACGGCCCATTTCGCGAATGAATTCGCTCCCACAGGATTTGCGCTCTACTCGGGATTCCCGGCAACACCCCCACAGCGAAATATTCCGTAACCTCCCCCTAAAACAGTCGATCACAGCACTGACCCGGGCAACTTCAGTGCTTGTGGTTTCGGCCAGTGCTTATCCTGATCACATCACCAGCCACCCCGGCGTTCACGGAGATTGAGATGAATTCTGCACTGACTGAAAATCAACGCCTGCTCGCCCTGCGCGAGCAACACATCCCACGCGGCATCATTACTGCCCACCCGGTTGTCGCGGCACGTGCTGAAGGTGCACAGCTGTGGGATGTGGACGGCAAGCGCTATCTGGACTTCGTCGGTGGCATTGGCGTGCTCAATGTCGGCCACAACCACCCTCGCGTCGTTGAAGCAGTGCGCCGCCAGGTCGGTGAAATTTCCCACGCCAGCTTCCAGGTCGTGGCTTACGAAAGCTACATCAACGTTGCCGCGCGCCTGAACAAAATGATCGGCGGCGATGAGCACTACAAAAGCGTGCTGTTCACCTCGGGTGCCGAAGCGGTGGAGAACGCGATCAAGATCGCCCGTGGCCATACCAATCGCACGGCGGTGATCTCGTTTCGAGGTGGTTTCCATGGCCGGACCCTGCTGGGCGTCACGCTGACCGGCATGAGCCAGCCCTATAAACAGAACTTCGGACCCTTCCCCGCCGAGATCTATCACGCCACCTACCCGAACGCTTATCGCGGTGTCAGCAGTGACGACGCATTGGCCGAGCTGGATGAACTATTCGCCACCGATGTCGCCCCCGATCGCGTCGCTGCCATCATCATCGAGCCGGTACAAGGCGACGGCGGCTTCATCGCGGCACCCAAGGAATTCCTCCAAGCCCTGCGCGAACGCTGCACACAACACGGCATAGTGCTGATCCTCGATGAAATCCAGGCAGGTTTCGGCCGTACCGGCACGATGTTCGGCTTCGAGCATGCGGGCATCCAGCCTGATCTGGTCACTGTTGCGAAGAGCCTGGCCGGCGGTATGCCTCTGTCGGCAGTGGTCGGCCGTGCGCAGATCATGGACGCGCCGACGCCTGGCGGCCTGGGCGGCACTTATGGCGGCAATGCGGTGGCTTGTGCTGCAGCGCTGGCGGTCATGGACCTGTTCGAAGAGCAGGATCTGCTGAACGAAGGCGAGACACTGGCCGCGCAACTGCGCGAAGGTCTGCTGGCCTTGCAGAAACGTTACCCGCGCATCGGCGATGTGCGAGGCCTGGGCTTCATGCTGGCCATCGAAATGGTCGCTGATGACAGCAAACAAAGCCCGGATGCCGCCCTTGCGCAGAAGGTCATCGACGAAGCGCGCAATGCCGGCCTGCTGGTGATCAAGTGCGGCGTGTACCGCAACGTGGTGCGCTTTTTGGCACCGCTGGTAACCACCAGAGAACAGGTGGCAGAAGCCTTGCAGATGCTCGACACCGCGCTGGCCGCCGCCTGCTGAGACCACGCGTCGCAATGCATGCGCCCGGGCTGCTGAACCAGCAGTGCCGGGCTGCAAAAAAGGCATGGCTGGATCATGACGGAACCGATACGTGCAACTCAGGAGCTAATCATGAAAGTCACCCAGTACAAGGCATTGGGTTTTTCCTTTGGAACACTGGTTGATCGAGAACGGGGCATTCTTGAAGGTCTTCGACCACTGGCAGTGCAAGGCAATCCGACCATCACTGACGAACAGTTGCTCAACACTTATCGAAGCGTCGCCCAGGACCTGAGCAGCAGTCCAGCCATGGCTAGCCCCACCGCTTTTCATGGCCAGCTGTACCAACGTGTGGCTCACCAATTGCATACCATTGCGGATTGGGATCAGAGTGTTGCTTTCAGTAGCTCCTCTGCCCAATGGCCCATATTCGAGGATGTCCCAGGTGCATTGCAGTACCTGAGCAAGTTTTACCGATTGATACTGATTGCTCCACCTCAGGGTATCGATGTGCGCTCGTTGACCAGCCGGCTGCCGGTGGCGTTCGACGCCGTCATCGAACCCAGCAGCGACGATTGGCACACCAGCCTCGACGCTGCGTTACTGGACCTTGAGCTGGAGCGATCGGAACTGTTACCGGTGCGTAGTACCGAAACGGATGACCCGTGGAACGAGCGGGTGGATTTTCCGGTATGTACGTTACGACGGGGTCATAGCCAGCCGTGGAATCACTCACCACAGGCACTGGACGGCAAGCGCTGTGAATACGCAAGCCTGGCAGACCTCGCCCACGCCCATCAAAAAGCGCTGCACGCCTGACGCGTGAAGCCAGGACTTTGAACTGCGAGGATTGAACCATGGACGCTGCAACCAAGCTTGATCGTATCGATATCAATATCCTGGTCCAATTGCAGAAAGACGGGCGAATGACCAACGTCAGCCTCGCCGAAGCCGTTGGCCTGTCCCCCAGTCCTTGCTTGCAACGGGTCAAACGTCTTGAGTCCGCCGGTTATATCAGTGGTTACGAAGCCCACGTCAACCTGGCCAAATTTGCCAACTCGGTGACGGTGTTCACCGAAGTCACACTCTCGGACCACAAACGCGGCGACTTTGTGAAGTTCGAATCCAGCATCCGCAACATTGATGAAGTGCTCGAGTGCCATTTGATCAGCGGCGGTTATGACTATCTGGTGCGGTTCCTGTGCAGCAGCATTCAGCATTATCAGGAATTGATGGAGTCGATCCTGGATAAGAACATCGGGATCGAGAAGTACTTCAGTTACATCGTGATCAAGTCGCCGGTGGTCAAGAGTACGGTGCCGTTGCGGAGTCTGGTTACGGCGGTTTGAGGTTCGTTTTTCGTTCTGTTGAGAACATATCCATTTCTTCGGTAACGGCCACTTATTTGGATGCATATCCATTTCTTCGGTAACGGCCACTTATGGTTCCGCTCTTACAGCGGGTCACTTTTTTCAGACGCCAAAAAAGTAACCAAAAACGCTGTGCCCCACCACTCGGTCCCTCGCCTAGGCTCGGCATACCCGTAATTCGACATTGAGGTGTGGGGCCGCCGCCAACGGCCATCCATGGCCTGGGGCGGCTTAGCCGGCTCCCTGCCGGCTTGCCCCACACCTCAACATCGAATTCCGGCCAGCGTGGTTTGACGGGGCGCCAAGATCAAAATCAAAAGCGCGCGAGGCGGCCTGATAGCCGACCTGCTTGTGCGGGCAGACCGCGTTTCTTTGTTGGAGCGAGGCTTGCCCGCGAATCACTCGACGCAGTGATTCGGACACACCGCGTTCTCGTTCATCGCGAGCAAGCTCGGCTCCTACAGCTAGTCATCGATTCCGTAGGAGCGAGCTTGCTCGCGAAAGCAGTGGTGCAGACGACAAATATAGCGGGGTAAGTTCAAACAACCAGGCCGGCTCTCAGGCCGCCGAGCTTTTGATTTTGATCTTGGCGCCCCGTCAAACCACGCTGGCCGTAATCCGATTTTGATTCGGCGGGCAAACCTGCATGGATGCCGGCTTAGCCGCCCCAGGCCATGGATGGCCCTTCGCGGCGGCCCGCCGAATCAATGTCGGATTACGGGCATGCCGAGCACCAGCGAGGGACCGAGTGGTGGGGCAAGAGCGCTTTGGTTACTTTCGCGCTTTTCGAAAGTGACCCGCTGTAAAAGCGGAACCCTAAGCAGCCGTTACCGCAGCAACGGATAGATACCCAAAACCAACACCTATACCAACCAACCCATCAAGAAACAATGCAATAAACCTTACGCACCGTCTCTTCACTGCTCCACGCCGTAGTCGCGCCAGCCGGCACCACCACCACTTCCCCCGCACCCACACGACAAGCCGGCCCTTCCTCAGGCGTCAGCGTGACCGCCCCTTCCAGGATAAACATCAGCTCGCTATAGCTCGGTTCGACCGCCTTGCGAGCATACGCCTCGCATTGCCACAGACCGATTCGCAGATTGGCGCAGGCGAACAACTCTTCACTCCAGGCCCTGGGTGATGGAGTCAGCAGCACATTGGCAGCAGGCGGATTGCACGCCTGCAACGTCCTGGAAAAGTCGATCTTCAACGGTCGGGTCGGCATATCCTTGCTCCGCGCCAGGCCAGGAAATGCCATGAATAACCGCCGCAGTGTCCCGCGATGGTGCCAGCGGATCGGGATACCACTGGGTACCACGAAGCAATCGCCGGCCGTAAGGTCCAGCCGATAATCTTCGCCCTGCAACGTCAGCCCACCCGCCTCGACAATACCCAGCTCGACCCACGGAAAATCATCGATCAACAGATTCGCCCCCACACTTTCGCTGCTGCCAACCGCATAGCTCTGGACCGGATCGTGAAAGTGCACAGTTCGACCCGCCGCCAGTGGATCGTTGCGCAAGGCAAAGGCCGCCTGGGGCAATTGGCGGTCCGTGAAAGGGTTTGAGTAATGCAATATCTCAGGCATGGATTAACGCTCGCTCATCGGCCGATGACATCAAGGAATTGCTGCCACCCCGCCGCCAGACGAACGCCTGGTGCGCGGAAAGCATGCATGGGAATAGGGTTGAACTTATCACCGCAGAGCAGGCCCAGATCGACCTTTTCTCCTGCGGTCATTCTCGACAATCGCTCACCCATCAAGGTCGACATGGCGACCCCGCCGCCGTTGTAGCCGATGGCGTAGAAGCTGCGCTCGTCGAGCTGTCCAGCGTGGGGCAGATAATCCAGGGTCATGGCCACCAGACCTGACCAGCGATAGTCGAGTTTGTAATCGCGCAGGACGGGAAACACCTCGCCCATGCTGCGTTGCAATGTGCGGAAGGCGCTCTCGGAGTCGTTCTTGCCGAAGGCTCCACGGCCACCGAAGATCAGTCGATCACCCACCACTCGGAACCAGCGCAGCATACGTTTGGTGTCACCGCATACCTGACCGCCCGGCATAATTTTCGCCAGCACCTCGGCTGGCAGCGGCTGGGTTGCGATGATCGCGCTACGGAATGGAATCAGCCGACGATGCAAGGTATCGGTGGCCTTGGTCTGGTCGGAATAACCATTGGTGGCGTAGATCACCTGCCGGGCACTGATTCGCCCCTGAGGCGTCTGCACGATGACTCGGCCACCCTCGTTGCGCACATGTTCGGCGGGGCTGTTGATGAACAGTTTCACGCCACGATCGCTCAGGCTTTGAGCCATGCCCCGTGCGTAGTTGAGCGGATGAATACCGCCGGCTTTAGGAGTCAACAGACCGCCTTTGAAAATCGTAGAGCCGGTCATTTCCCGGACCTGCTCGGCACTGATCATCACCGAGGATTCGCCACCGGTTTCCCGCTTGATCCAGTTCGCGGTGGACTCCAGCCCGCTCAGCGCATGCACGTTGTGGGCTGCGGCGATGTGCCCTCCCATATGCAAGCGCGCTTCGCTCAGACCCAGGGTCTCAACCATTTCCACCACGCTGTCTACTGCCGCGTAACCGGTGCGGTACATCTGCAACGCGGTGTCACGACCAAAGCGCGCCATGAGGGTCGGGAAGCCGACTCGAAACTTGGGCGAAACCACACCGCCGTTACGCCCGCTGGCGCCCCAGGCCAGGGTGTGAGCCTCAAGGATCAGCGGCTCGCGACCACTCGACGCGATATGGTGAGCGGCCGATAGACCGGTGTAACCCGCGCCGATGATCACCACGTCGCACTGGCGATCACCTTCCAGCGATTGCAGTGCGGGGGAAAGTTGGGCGGTCGCCGCCCACAAGCTCTGCACAGTCATGGTCAGCATCCGGCTAAAAAAGAAGTGCGGCGCTCGGGATGAACCAGAGCGCCAGAGTCATTAACGCAGCCACAAGAACAGTCAGCGCAGCTCTCGCAGCAGCTAGCTAAAGCAGTATCAGCCCAGCTCTTTCTCGACAGCGTCAGCCAGTTGCGCCAGCGAAGTGAAGTGGTAATGCGGTTCGACGCGATCGGATTCCAACGTGCCGCCGGTGCCTTTTTGTGCAAAACGGCGCTCGATCCAGCAGGTCTGATAACCCAGGCGCATGGCCACGCCAATGTCGTGGTACTGACTCTGGGCTACGTGCAGAATGTTTTCGAAGAGAATGCCCTGGGTCGAAAGCACGCCACGGGTGTAGGCGAAGAACTGCGGGTCCGGCTTTTCGAAACGTACATCGTCAACGGTCACGCGCACATCGAATGGTTCGCCCAGAGTCTTGGCCATGTAATCCAGCGCCCAGATCCGCGAGTTGGTAGTCGCGACCAGTTTGAAATGCTTGTGTAGACGTTTCAGGGCTTCGACCGAATCCGGGAACGCCGGAAAGTTCTGCACCGCCTGTGCCAGGCCTTTAGCGTATTCATCGTTATCCGGCAGATTCAGTTTGCTGGCGATCACGTGGTAGCAGCGCTCCAGGTCATCAGGCCACCAGCCAGAGTCAGTCTGCGCACGGGCTTCGCGATAGGCTTTGAGAATGTCGTCATCGGTATGGGCTTTACCCGCTTCGCCCGCCACTTCCCAAACGTGATTGAGAATGCCGGCTTCGAAATCGATGAGGGTGCCGACGACATCGAACGTCAGGGCTTTGAATTGCTTGAATGACATAAGGCGCTCCGCAAGATAATTCATGAGGGTAAAGCTATGTGGGTAGGTCCATTATCTGCCCGCCCCCTCGTGAAATATTCCGTTTTGCGCACACCTCGGAGCATAACCTACGGTTTTTTCACCCTGCACGGCATACCTGTGCTCAGGCCCCCAGATCGACCACTGCCGCCAACCCCAGATTCGGGTAAAGCGCATCGACTTGAGCGATATCGGCGCGCATTTCGGCAATGATCCAATCCCGTACACTTTCCACCACCGGACGCACCGGCCGGTTGACTGGCGTGACCAGGCAACAGTGTCGAGAACCGACCCGAACCTGATCCGCTGCGGGCACCAGTTCACCTTTGCTCAAGCTGTTGGACACCACATTCAGCCAGCCCAGCGCTACGCCCTGCCCCAATAACGCAGCCTGCACGACCACCGCGTAATCGGAGAATATCAGCGGGTTTTCCGCACGCTCTGACGCTCCGAAATCCTGTGCCCAATTGCGATCCTGACTGTCCATGCAGATCAAGGTCGGCGGCAGTTTCTTGCCTGTTCCCTGCAAGACCTGCTTGAGGTATTGCGGCTCGCAGACTGGTAGGGTTACTTCCGGAATAACCAGGGTTTCCGTGCCTTTCAGGCTGCCTGATTCGATATAGCGCATCCCGAGATCGACATCCACCAAAGGCCCGCCAATCCTGCCGGACATCAATTGATAACGCATGTCGACAGTGGGAAACCGCTGACTGAAGCGACTCATGCGCGGCATCAGCCAATGGGTGGTGAATGCCGTGGAAACCGACAGGGTAACGGTCTCGATCCCCGTGGCACGGGATTCGATTTCGCTGATGGCCGACTCGATGGTGCTGAAGCCTTCCTGTACCCGACGATACAAAATGCTGCCGCTCTCGGTCAGCCGTGCACCGCCTCGAGTACGCTCGAAAAGCTGGACCCCAAGATGCTCCTCAAGACGGGACAACATCCGGCTGACGGCAGGTTGGCTGACGCACAATTCATCCGCCGCCCGTGTGAAACTGCCACAGCGTGCGGCCGCCTCGAAGACGAAGAGAGAACTCGAACTGGGGAGCTTGCGACGAAGGTTAGACATGATCTGAGCTTATGCCTGACGCAACTATTAGTAAATTGCCGGATGCAAAAAACCGGGCCTATTCTTGCGAGCGAATCCTTGCACTTCATTCTCCCGGCACTTTCCCTCCTGTGCCCGCCTGATGAGAACTTGCCTGATGATGGAAAACACCCTGAAGTTTTATATCGATGGTCGCTGGGTAACGCCCGCTGGTGACGAACAACTGGCGGTGGTGAACCCGGCCACCGAACAGGCCTTCAGCCGGATCGCCATGGGTAACCAGACCGATGTGGATGCTGCCGTCATGGCCGCCCGCCGGGCGTTTCCGGCCTTTGCCCGCACATCACCCCACGAGCGCAAAGTTCTGCTTGAGCAGGTGCTCGATGCCTTTATGCAGCGCTATGACGAAATCGCCGAAATCATCATGGCCGAAGTCGGCGCGCCAAAGGCTCTGGCCTACGACTGGCAGGCCGGCATCGGCAAACGTCACCTGCAACAATTGCTGCGCACCCTGGACACCTTTGCTTTTCAGAAAACCGACGGCAATACCCTGATCAATCTGGAGCCGGTAGGTGTGGTCGCGCTGATCACGCCATGGAATTGGCCCATCAACCAGATCGTTTGCAAAGTGGCGCCGGCTCTGGCCGCAGGCTGCACCATGATCATCAAGCCCAGCGAAATCGCACCGCTTAATGCCTTGCTGTTTGCCGAGGTCATGCACGAAGCCGGAGTGCCGGCCGGAGTATTCAACCTCATCAATGGCGACGGGCCTACTGTGGGTGCCGCGCTGGCTGCGCATCCGGAAGTAGACATGGTGTCGTTCACCGGCTCGACTCGGGCTGGGGTGGAAGTCGCCCGGCTGGCAGCGCCGACGGTCAAGCGTGTGCACCAGGAGCTGGGCGGTAAATCGGCGAATATCCTGCTGGATGATGTGGATCTGGAGAAAGCTGTGACCGCTGGAGTAAACAGCTGTTTCGGTAACAGCGGGCAATCCTGTAACGCCCCGACCCGGATGCTGGTGCCAGCCACGTTGCATGATCAGGCGGTGCAGATCGCCCGCAGGGCCGCCCTTGCCCATCAGGTCGGCGCACCCACTGATCCGCAAACCACGTTGGGACCGGTGATCAGCGAACGGCAATATCAGGCCATTCAACGCATGATCGCCATTGGCATCGAAGAAGGCGCGCAACTGGTCTGCGGCGGGCTGGATCGCCCGGATGGCCTGGACCATGGCTATTACGTGAAGCCGACGGTCTTTGCCGGAGTCACCGCGCAGATGACCATCGCCCGTGAGGAAATCTTCGGCCCGGTATTGGCGATTTTGCCTTATGAGGATGATGAACACGCCGTCGCGCTGGCCAATGACAGCGTGTTTGGCCTGGCCGGTTACGTGCAGTCATCAAACCTGCAACGAGCTCGGAACATTGCCTTGCAATTGCGTGTTGGCGGCGTTTCCATCAACCACCCGGCGTGGAATCCCGGCGCGCCGTTCGGGGGTTACAAGCAGTCGGGCAATGGCCGGGAATATGCCGAATGGGGGCTGGAAGCGTTTCTGGAGACCAAGGCAATTGTGGGGTTTTACCCGTGAAATTGGTTTAACCCGTTGGAGCGAGCGGGCGGCGATCCGACTTGCCCGCGAATCAGACGCCACGGTTTTTCAGGTATACCGCGTCATCGTTTTTCGCGGGCAAGTCGGATCACCGCCCGCTCGCTCCAACGGGTTCAATCACGGTGATTCAGACTTGATCAAGTCCGCAATCCGTTCGGCAATCATGATGGTCGGCACATTGGTGTTGGCACAGGGAATCGACGGCATCAGCGAGGCATCGCAGACCCGTAACCCGGTGACACCGATCACCCGTCCATCGCTGAGGGTTACGGCTTGCGGGTCGTCGCTGGCGCCCATGCGGCAGGTGCCGGACGGGTGCCATGTACCGCCGACATTGCGCCGCACGAATTCAGTCAGCGCGGCATCATCGGCCAATAGCTTTTTCAGGGTGACGCCCTGAGTGATCAGGCGGTGGATGAGCCATGCCCGCAATGGCCCAGCGATATCCAGCAAGGCACTCAACGCGCCTCGCAACCAGCCATTGATCAGTCCGGGCTGCGCGACTTTTGCCACTCTGGGGGAGTAGCTCGAAGGGAACACTACACTGCGCTCGGCATCCAGTTGCGGCACTGACAAGACCTCGGCGCCAAGCCTCAGCGCCTGCTTCAGCCGCTCCAGATCCCGAGGCTCGGACAGCATATTGAATTCAACCTGAGGCTCCACGGCCGGATCGCTGGACACCAGCCGCAAGCGGCCTCGGGAATAGGACTTGTTGACCCAGAAGAACATCGTTCCCAGCCGGTAGCCGAGAGAATGCCATCCTGAACGCGACAAAATCGCCCCATGCATATCGCAAGGTACCGTGTCCGGGAGGTTCGAGGAAAAGCGCACGATGGCCTGCTCGTGATGCTCGTCTACAAACGCCGTGCGGCCAGCCTTATTCAGTAAGGCAGAAACCGCAATCGAGGGATGTTCCATCAGATTGCCTCCAACACCTGGCCGGTCCGCCACGACGAAAATTCCCAATTGCAGCAGCTCATCCGCAGGACCGATACCGCTGCGCATCAGCAGCGCCGGGCTGTGGATCGCGCCGGCGCAGACGATCACCTCCCGGGCCAGCACATCCCGCGCGGAGCCATCCGCCTGGATAATCCGCGCGCCAACGGCGTGCCGGGACTTAAACAGCACGCGCTCCACCAGGCAATCGGTCAGCACCTTCAGATTGCTGCGCCGCCGAACCTCATCCGTGAGGTAACACACGGAAGTGGGAATACGCTCGCCTGCCGGGCTGACGCCGATGGCGCCGACGAATACACCAGGCTCCCAAGGACCGTTTTGATCGGCCTTGGAAGCCAATCCCCTCTCGCCCAACGCCTTCATCACGGCATTGACGAAGGGCGAGATAAAAGCCGGCGCGGTACGGCGAATTCGCAACGGCCCCTGCTTGCCATGCAGGGGCCCGTCGAAATCAGTGTCGGTCTCAAGCTTGCGAAAGTACGGCAGGCAGCTGTCCCAGTTCCAGCCTTCGGCACCGAGTCGCTGCCATTCGTCGTAGTCGTCTGGCGCGCCACGATTGGTCATCAACGCGTTGATGGCCGAGCCACCGCCCAGAATCCTCGCTTGCTCATAACGGCGCTCGCTGGAGCGCTTGCCCACCAACGCGGTCAGGCGCTGCCAGATATTGCTGGTATCCAGATACGCGCGTCCCGGATAACGACTGCGAATCTCGGCCGGCATGCTGCCCGCCGAGATGTCGCGACCGGCCTCAACCAGGCACACCTGTTTGTCAGGATCCTCGGACAGCCGTGCGGCCAGCACGCAGCCTGCCGAGCCACCGCCAAGAATCAGGTAGTCGATCATGTTTGCTATCCCAACTTATTGCAGGAACTTCAGCCAGCGATCCTTGGCGGCAATGCCGGCTGCCGACGACCACCACTCTTCAGACAGCAGCGCCTGTTTCGCAGCATTGTCCGGCGAGCTTGGCAATTCTTTGGCGCGTTCGGCGGTCAGCTTGCCAGTGCCGAAGGCAGCCGGGTTACCCGGACCGTAATCGATATACAGCGGCAGGTTGGCTTGCAGATCGGGCGACATTGCCTCGTTGACGAACTTGACCGCTGTCGCGTAGTTCGGCGCGTTTTTCAGGATGCACAGCTGGGTGTTTTGCAGCAGGCCGTCGTTGTAGGTGAACGCCACATCGGGGTTGTCCTTGCGCACCGCACTCGCGCGGCCGTTCCAGATCATCAACATGTCCACTTCGCCGTCGTTGAGCAACTGCGCTGACTGACCACCGGAACTCCACCATACCGCGATGTCTGGCTTGATCTGTTCGAGTCGTCTATAGGCCCGGTCGACGTCCAGCGGGTAAAGCTTGTCACGCGGCACGCCGTCGGACAGCAGCGCAGCTTCCAGCGTACCCATCGGGTCATTGCGCAGCGCTCGGGTGCCCGGGAAATCCTTGACGTTCCAGAAGTCCGCCCAGCTCTGCGGCAGCTTCTTCAATGTTTTGGTGTTATAGCCCAGTACCGATGAATAGAACTCGTACGCCACCGAATAAGGCGTGCGATAGGCCGCTGGCATGGCCTGGACGTTAGGCATCTTGCTCAGGTCGAGCTTTTCGATCAGCCCCTCGTTGCCGCCGCGAATGCAGTTCGATGGTGGCGTGTCGATCACGTCCCAGACCGGCTTGCCTGCCGAGCCCTGGGCCTTGACCATGGGCAACGCGTCAGGAACGCTGTCCTGCTTGATAGTAATGTTCAGGCGCTTGGCGGCCGGATCAAGGATCGCCTTGGTCTGGGCCTCCTGATAAACCCCGCCCTGGGAAACAAAGGTAATTTCTTCTGCCGATACCGACATCGCGCACGACACCGACAGGCACAACAGGGATAAGACTGAACCCAATGGAACGGTTTTCATGGCAAATCTTCCTGAACGTAGAAATGATTCGGCAGCTTTAAAAACCTTGTCTGAACACCCTGCAAAGCCAGTGCTTGCCCAGGCCTGAATTCTTATTGTTACCGAGCGGGTCGGCAGGACGTTACAAGAGCCGGACGTGATCCGGCAATACACCAATAATCATCCGAGCCATGATCTGGTGTTATGCCTATTCACTCTTGCGGGAGACAGGCTCGGTGATCACCCGTGGGAGCCGAGCTTGCTCGTGAAGAACAATGACGCGGTTTGCCTGAATCACCGCAGCGCGCCGTTCGTGAGCAAGCTCGCTCCCACTTCAACCGCGTATCCCTGTTGGATATACCGCCCACTCGTCAACAGAAACCGCGATTCCCGTGGGAGCCGAGCTCGCTCGCGAAGAACGAGGACGCGGTTTGCCTGAATCACCGCAGCGCGCCGTTCGCGAGCAAGCTCGCTCCCACGGAAACTGTGTATCCCCCTGGAAATGCCGCCCACACGCTCCAACGGATCGTGCATCCCTCAAAACCTCACCCCACCACCGCAAACGGTAGCCTCTTCGCCAGCTCCTGCGCCAGATATTGGGTAAACAGCGAAATCCGTTGGGGGATGTGACGCCGGTGTTGGTACATGGCAAAGATATCGCCCGGGGGCGGTTGATATTCCTGCAGTACGGCTTGCAACCGGCCGCTTTGCAGATGCGCTTGTACATCCCAGCGAGAGCGCAGGATCAGGCCGTGCCCCTCTAGAGCCAGATTCAACGCCACTTCGCCGTCGTTGCTGGACAGCGTGCCACTGACCTTGTGGGAATAGTCTTGTCCATCCTTGTGAAAACGCCAGATGGCGTAGTCGCTGCCGAACTGACGCAGCACGATGCAGTTATGCTCGGCCAGGTCCGCCACGCTCTGCAACACCGGCCTGCCCTCCAGATAATTGGGTGACGCACAAAGGATGCGCGGGTTTTCCAGCAAGCGGATACCGATCAATCTAGAGTCAGGCGGTTCGCCCATGAACACGCCAATGTCGAACTGATCATCCAGCAGGCTGAGGGGTTGGCTGGTCAGTTCCAGAGAAATCTCCAGCTCGGGATGCAAACGCGCAAAGCTCGACACCACTGGTGCCAGATGCCGTCGACCGAAGCCCAGCGTGCCGTTGATGCGCAAGCGCCCATGCAGGGTTGGCTGGCGGCTGTTGAGGGCGCTTTCCAGTTCTTCAAGCTGACGCAGAATCGGTCGCCCACCTTCCAGATACAACACCCCTTCGGGGGTCAGAGACAAACGCCGCGTGGTGCGTTGCAGCAATTGCACACCCAGCCGCGCCTCCAGTTGGCTCAGGCGCTTGCTCACCGCAGGCAGTGACAAACCCATCTGCCGTGCGACTTCGGTAAGGCTGCCCCGAGTTGCGACCTGCTGAAAGAAGCTTAGGTCATCAATCATGCTCACCGCATTGTTTCCTTTTTTCTAAGAATGGCTTTCGGTCAGAGCTAATTATTAATCTGAAAACAGTACTTACACTGAGTTCTGTTCCCCATCAATCCTCGGAGCCGAATCCATGAGCAAGTCCCATTACAAAATTGCCGTCATCCCTGGCGATGGCATAGGCAAGGAAGTCATGCCCGAAGGCGTTCGCGTGCTGGACGTGGTCGCTGCACAACACAATCTGGAGTTGCAGTGGGACTGGTTCGACTTTGCCAGCGCCGATTACTACCTGGCTCACGGCAAAATGATGCCTGACAACTGGTTGGAGCTGCTCAAGGGTTATGACGCGATTTACTTCGGTGCCGTGGGTTGGCCGGACGTCGTACCGGATCACATTTCGCTGTGGGATTCGCTGTTGCAATTCCGTCGCGAATTCGATCAGTACGTGAACCTGCGCCCATGCCGCCTGATGCCCGGCGTAAAGGCGCCGCTAGCCAATCGCAAACCTGGCGATATTGATTTCTGGGTGGTGCGGGAAAACACAGAGGGCGAGTATTCCAGCGTGGGCGGCAAGATGTTCCCCGGCACCGATCGGGAAATCGTCCTGCAGGAAACCGTCATGACCCGAGTCGGGGTCGATCGCATCCTCAAGTTCGCCTACGACCTGGCCCAGACTCGGCCGAAGAAACACCTGACCTCGGCGACTAAATCCAACGGCATTGCGATCACCATGCCGTACTGGGACGAGCGCGTTGTCGAGATGGGCAAGAAATACCCAGAAGTGAACGTCGACAAGTATCACATCGACATTCTCACCGCGAACTTCGTCCTGCACCCGGACTGGTTCGATGTAGTCGTGGCCAGCAACCTTTTCGGCGACATCCTCTCTGACCTCGGGCCGGCCTGCACCGGCACCATCGGCATAGCACCCTCGGCCAACATCAACCCGGAGCGCCACTTCCCGAGCCTGTTCGAGCCGGTCCATGGTTCCGCGCCGGATATCGCGGGCAAAGGCATCGCCAATCCCATCGGGCAGATCTGGTGCGGTGCGATGATGCTGGAGCACCTGGGCCACCCGGAAGCTGGCGCGGCGGTGCTCGGCGCCATCGAAACCGTGCTGGCAATGGGACCGGAGAATGCACCGCTGACGGCCGACATTGGTGGCAAGGGCAACACCGAATCGCTGGGCAAGGCGATTGCCGCAGCCTGTCAGGCCCGCTAACGGGACGCGCGACAGGTCCCGTGGGAGCGAGCTTGCTCGCGAATCAGTCGACGAGGTGTATCAGACAAACCGCGTCATGGTTCTTCGCGGGCAAGCCCGGCTCCAACAGATGATCGAGCTGCCAATCAAGCGCAATCTCCCGTTTGCCAAGCGCTATTCGGGAGATTGTTGTGCGCAACTCAGGCATTGTCTGGATTCCTCACATGCCCTCGAGAAATCCATGACCCTGCTGTTCAAAGTCGATAACGAACGCGGCCCCGTCTGGAAAGCGCTGTTTGAAAAATACGCTCCGGACATCGAAGTTCGCCTGTGGCCAGACATCGGAGACCCTGAGCGGATCCGTTACTTTTCAGCCTGGCAGCCGCCTCAGGATCTGCATGAGCGATTCCCCAACCTGGAGGTGGTTTTTGCCACTTCGGCGGGTGTCGACCAATTCGACCTGAGCACATTGCCCGACCCCATCAGCGTGGTACGCATGCTCGACCCGGGCATCGCTCGGGGCATCATCGAATATGTCTGCTTCGCCGTGCTGAGCCTGCACCGGGACATCCCGCTTTATCTAGATCAACAGCATCATCAGCAATGGCAAGCCAGGCCGCTGATGGCCGCGCCACAACGACGTGTCGGCATCATGGGCTTAGGCAATCTGGGCGTTGCCGCGCTGGAAGGCTTGCGGCCTTTCGGTTTTGCCCTCAGTGGTTGGGCCCGCTCGGAAAAGTCCATCGACGGCGTGCAATGTTTTGCGGGTAATGAGCAACTCCAACCGTTCCTCAATCAGTGCGACATCCTGATTTGCCTGCTGCCCCTGACCGAAGACACGCGCGGGATACTCAATGCCGAGACCTTTGCCGCCCTGCCCCATGGTGCACGGCTGATCAACCTTGGGCGCGGCGCGCACCTGATCGAGGCCGACTTGCTGGATGCACTCGAATCAGGGCAGATCGAGCACGCCATCGTTGACGTCCTCAACGACGAACCGCCAAGGGACGCTCATCCCTTCTGGCAACACCCACGCATCTGGGTCACCCCACACATCGGCGCCATGACCTCGCCGGACAGTGCGTTTGACGTATTGCTGGCCAATATCCGCCGCCATCAACGGGGCGAACCGATGCTGGGGGTTATTGCTCGGGATGAGGGGTATTGAATGCGATCCCTGTAGCGAGCTTGCTTACGACGAACGATGACGCGTCCCCCTGCAAACCGAGGCGCCCGAATCGCGGGCAAGCGCGCTCCTACGGCCCTCCGTCGTCTAGAGAAGTCGGGCTTGCCCGTGCAGGAGTCGTCTGAGGTTACGAAGGCGACGAATCCCGTTTGCCTGACACTCCGACAGGTTCAGTATTCATCCGTAGGAGCGCGCTTGCCCGCGATGAACGATAACGCGGTGTGCCTGATATACCGCATCGACGGCATCGCGGGCATGCTCCACTCCCACCGGGGTCCCCGGTTGCAGGTTGAACCCGGGCCTGCCCGCGAAGAAAACCCTCACCCCGGCAACCGCTCGCGCCATTCCTCCTCGTGCATTACTTCCCGGGCCATTTCCATGAACACCGTGGCAAGGGCGCTAGGCACTTTGTCGGTGGGCAGCACGGTGAATCCGAAGAATGGAATGGCCGTGGTCAACTCCCGAAACACCAGGCCCGAAGGCGCGTCGAGCATCGACAGCGGATTGGTGATGCTGACGCCCATACCCTGAGAAACCAGCGCGCAGAGAGTCATGCTGTAGGGGGTCTCGATGCTCAGGTGGCGGTTGACGCCCGCACGCTCGAAGGCTTCGTCGATCAGCCGCCGGGTGCGGTCCACCGCTGACAGGGAAATGAACGACTCGCCGCGCAGGTCTTCCAGGCTGATGCGGGCCTGAGCTGCCAGACGATGCCCGGCGGGTAGCACCACCACGCCGGGCAACTGATACAACTTGTCGGCATGCACATTGGGTGACTCTCCAACACTCGACGCATAACCGATGTCGCAATAACCCACCGAGGCCCAGCGGCGCACCGTCGCCTCGCTGCGCATTTCCAGCAGGATCGCCACCGCAGGAAAACGCGCCTTGAAGCGCTTGATCACCCGAGGTAACAAACCGGCAATGGCCGGAATCGACGCAATGCGCAGTCGGCCGGTGCCCGAGACGCGGATCTCATGGGCGGCCTGATTGAGGTAGGCAAGACCACTGAAGCTGTGTTCCACCTCTCGATAAAACGCCGAGCCTTCGTCGGTGGGGGTCAGTCGACTCGCGCCGCGTACGAACAACTTGAATTGCAAGCGCTCTTCGAGCTCCGTCACCAGGCGACTGATACTCGGTTGAGAGGTATGCAGTTCGCGAGCTGCGGCGGTCATGGTGCCAAACATCATGACCGCCCGAAACGCTTCGATCTGACGCAGATTCATCCGCCCCCCTATATCAGTGATGAATAGCACCCCTGAATATAACAATTGGACTGAATTGCCAAGTGCAACGAGACTGAAACGGTTCCAGTCTTTCGACCTTGCCGCTGCGGAGTAACTTAATGAAAAGACTCATGACAAGCCTTACGACCAAACCGCGACTGAGCACCACCTTGACGGCGTGCGCTCTGACACTCGGCGTTCTGGGTGTGAATGCGACCTCTGCCAGCGCCGCCCAGATGCCACCGCTGCCCGCAGAGATCGCCGCAAAAGGCGAGTTGACTGTCGGCGTTCGTTGCGATCAGCCGCCTTTCGGGTTCAAGGATCAGAACGGCGGCTTTGCCGGTGTGGAGGTCGAAGTAGCGCGGCAGATCGCCGAGTACGCGTTTGGCTCCAAGGACAAGGCCGTACTGACCTGCGTCACCGCCGAAAGCCGCATCCCGCAGTTGATGGGTAAGAAAGTCGACATGCTGGTCGCCACTCTGGGCATCACCCCCGAGCGTGAGCGTGTGGTTGCCTTCAGCACACCGTATCGCTGGGACAGCAGCGACATCATGGTCAAGAACGACAGCCCGGCGAAAACTATTGCCGATCTGACTGACAAAACCGTGATTGCCCTGAAGGGCTCGACTCAAGCCCGCTGGCTGGGTGAGCACGCCAGCGGCGTGCAACTGACCAACCTGAACAGCTCCTCGGAAGCCTTGATGGCCTTCAAACAGGGACGTGCCGACGGTTACGCCCATGACAGCGCAACCCTGGTAATGATCGCTTCCCGAGACAAGAGCGTGCGCCTGATTGGCCAGCCTTACGGCATATCCGAAGCGGCCATCGGCCTGCGCAAAAACGAAGACGCCTGGCTGGCTTACGTGAATGCTGCCCTGGCTCAGATCAAGGAAAAGAACCTCTACGGCGGCTGGATCAAGGCCGTGGCACCAGAAGGCACCGAGCAGTTTTATGTGGACGGCTTCACCAAGCCGACGCCGCAGGAAAACAAGTAACCGCTGTGTTCCGGCACATGTGAGGTGATCGTGGAGTTCGACGTTAACTACCTGTTGCAACAATGGCCGGCGCTGCTCAAAGGCATCTGGGTCACCCTCAATGTCAGCGCAGTGGCAATCGCGCTATCGCTGGTGATTGGCCTGCTGGGCGCGACGGTGCGTTACTTCAAGCTGCGCTGGATCAGCCCGGTTGTTGCAGGCTACGTCGAATTCATCCGCAACACGCCGCTGCTGGGTCAAATGTTCTTCATCTACTACGGGCTGCCAGGGCTAGGTCTGCCGCTGTCGCTGTACTGGTCCAGTGTGTTGACCCTGACACTCTGGGCCGGGGCCTACCAGATCGAGAACCTGCGTGGCGGCCTCGCTTCGGTACCGCTGGGCCTGCGTGAAGCAGCGACGGCCATGAGCCTCAATCGCTGGCAGTTCATGTGGCTGATCGCCCGGCCAGTGGCCCTGCGCACCAGCTTGCCGTCAATGCTCAACACGGCGGTTTCACTGCTGAAAAACTCGGCGTTTCTGCAAGCCATTGGCCTGGCGGAACTGACCTACGTCGCCGTGAACAAGATTGCTTCGGACTTCCGCACCCTTGAGATGCTCGCCGCCATGTGCGTGATTTATCTGGTGCTGGTCGTCGCATTGTCCCTGGCTTCGGCCTGGCTCGAAGCGCGGCTGCAAAAGCCGTATCGCACCTGAGGAGCCGACCATGAATCTGTTGATCAACAACGCTGGCTTCTTTCTCGATGGCTTGCTCAAAACCCTGGCCCTGGCCGGTGTCACCCTGTTGGGTGCGACCGTGATCGGCGTGCTTATCGGGACTCTCGCCAACGCGCGCTTTGCGCCGCTGCGCTGGCTGATGCGCGGCTATATCGAACTGCTGCGCGGCATCCCGCTGATCGTCAATATTTTCTTCGTATTCTTCGGCGCGCCACTGCTGGGCCTGGACCTGTCGCCCTTCGCTGCGGTGACACTGGGCCTGTCGCTGTGGGGTGGTGCCAACGCCGCGGAGCTGGTGCGTGGCGCACTCAATGCGGTACCGGTGCATCAGATCAACAGCGCCCGTGCATTGGGCCTCAAGAGCTGGGAAGTGCTGTGTCTGGTCAGCGGCCCACAAGCGTTTCGCCATGTACTGCCTGCCTATGTGGGGCTGCTCACGCTGTTGCTGCAGTCCACCACCCTGGGGGCCATCGTCGGCGTCAGTGAGTTCTTCCGGGTCGGCCAACTGGTGGTCGAACGCACCACCATGATGGACGGCTACAACGCCGCGCCTGCGGTCTACGGCCTGATCCTGCTGGTGTACTTCCTGTTGTGTTCGGTACTGACCGCGCTCGGTCGCCGCCTCGAACGCAAGCTCAAGCACGAACGACCAGCGCTTGACGTCACTCCCGTCAACAGCCCTGCGCTGACGCCTAACTGATCATTCCGGAAACCACCCCATGTCAGATCTCACCTCCGCCCTGCCCTTGCTGCGCCTGCGCGGCCTGCATAAAAGCTTCGGCACGCTTCAGGTGCTCAAAGGCATCGACCTGGATGTGCAGCCCGGCAGCGTGATGGTTTTGATCGGCCCCAGTGGCTCGGGTAAAAGCACGCTGATCCGCATGCTTAACGGCCTGGTCCAGCCCGATCAGGGCACCGTGGAGCTGAGCGGCAAACAGCTCAATACTCACAGTGAAAGCGCCTGGCAAAAATTGCGCCTGCAGGTGGGCATGGTGTTTCAGGATTACACCCTGTTTCCACACCTGAGCGTGCTCGACAACATCACCCTGACGCCGGTGCGGCGCAAATTGTGCAACCGCGCCGAAGCCGAAGCGGACGCCCGCAAGCTGCTGGCAAAAGTCGGCCTGGAACACAAGGCCGATGCCTGGCCCAGCGAGCTTTCCGGTGGTCAGCAACAGCGCGTCGCGATTGTTCGCGCCCTGGCCATGAAGCCTGAAGCGATGCTGTTCGATGAACCAACTTCAGCCCTGGACCCAGAAACCATTGGCGACGTGCTCAAGGTCATGCGTGATCTCGCCAACGAGGGCATGACCATGGTGGTGGTGACCCACGAGATGCGCTTTGCCCGGGAAGTGGCAGATCAGGTGGTGTTCATGGCAGGAGGCCGCGTCATCGAGCAGGCCCCGCCCGCCATCATGTTCAGCGCGCCACAGGACCCCCGCACCCGGGAATTCCTGTCCTCTTTTCTTACTGCCGGAAACTGAGCCATGCCTTCGATCTATTCGCCCGACTTCAAGACGACCCCCTACTGGTGGGAAGCCGCTTCACCGGAAAGCCATAACGGTCCGCTACCGGAACAGGTCGAGATGCTCATCGTCGGTTCAGGCTTTTGCGGCATGACCGCCGCCATCGAGCTGGCCCGTGGAGGCGTCCAGGTGCTGGTGATGGATGAGCTGGCTATCGGTGCCGGTGGCAGCACCCGCACCGGCGGCATGGTTTCAAGCGGTCAGAAGCTGGTGATAGGCGGCGCGGTCAAAGGCGTCAACGAAGCGCAAAAGGCCCGCTTGCTCAAGGACTCCCTGGCGTCGTTCGACTATCTGAAGCGCTTTATTGGTGAAGAAAATCTGGACGCGGATCTGAACATCAGCGGGCGATTTTTCGGCGCCATAAGCCAGCGGCACTACGAGCAACTGTGCAGGGACGGCGAGTTGCTGCGTAGCCATACTGGGGTCACCGTGCACGAAATCAGCAAGGCGCGTCAGGCTGAAGTTTCGGCTACTGATTTCTACAAGGGCGGCATCCTCATCGAGGAATACGGCGGCCTGCACGCGGGTAAATATCACGCTGCCTTGCGCAAGCTCGCCACATCTCTCGGGGTGAAATTTGCCTCCCATTGCCGCCTGCAGAAAATCGAAGACCAGGGCCCGACCAAGCGAGTGTTTACCAGCCGTGGCTCGCTGACCGCCAAGACGGTGTTCATTGCCACCAATGGCTATACCAGCAATGCGACGCCTTACCTGGGCAGCCGAGTGATACCGGTGCGCAGTTATCAGATCACTACCGAAGCGATCCCTGTCCATCTGATGGACGAGATCAACCCGCGCCGCCTGATGATCACCGACAGCCAGCGCGAAGTGATCTACACCCGTCCATCCCCGGATGGCACCCGCGTGATGTTTGGTGCCCGCCCAGGCGCGTTCGAAATGAGCGAGTACGAAGCGGCGCCGCATCTTCACGCGAAAATGCTGGAAATCTGGCCACAGCTTGAAGGCTATCAAGTCACTCACTGCTGGCATGGTCAGGTCGGCATGACCTTCGACAAGATCGCCCACATGGGGGAACACGATGGCAGCGAGCATGCGGTGGGTTGTAACGGTAACGGTGTGGCGTTGATGACGTACCTTGGCTATCAATACGCCCGCAAACATTTGGGTAAGCTGCAGGAGCCCTGCGCCTTCGACAACCCGAACTTCCCCGGCAACCCGCTTTATCGTGGCAAAGCCTGGTTCCTGCCCATCGTCAGCGGCTGGTATCGCGGGCTGGATTATCTGGATCGTCGCAGGGGGTGAGCGAGGGACCGCGTACTTCTGTTGGAACCGGGCTTGCCCGCGAAGAACGATGACGCAGTATGCCTGCTAAACCGTGTCGCCTGCATCGCGGGCAAGCACCGCTCCCACAGGGGATTGCGTTTGCCTGTTGGAGCCGGGCTTGCCCGCGAAGAACGATGACGCGGTATGCCTGCCAACCCGAGGCGTCTGATTCGCGGGCAAGCCTCGCTCCAACGAAATCACCAACTCTGTGGGAGCGGTGCTTGCCCGCGATGAACGATGACGCGGTATGCCTGCTAAACCGTGTCGCCTGCATCGCGGGCAAGCACCGCTCCCACAGGGGATTGCGTTTGCCTGTTGGAGCCGGGTTTGCTCGCGAAGAACGATGACGCGGTATGCCTGACGACCTGAGGCGCCTGTTTCGCGGGCAAGCCTCGCTCCAACGAAATCACCAACTCTGTGGGAGCGGTGCTTGCCCGCGATGAACGATGACACGGTCCACCTGCCGGAACGCAGCGTCCGCGGGTGTCACTGAGCCGAAGTCACCGAAGCAGGCGCGATCTCCTTGGCAGGGTTTTTCATCGCAGCGATTTCCCGATCAGCAACAGCCTGATCAAAAGCGCCATCCCATTTGGCGATGGCGATAGTGCCAATGCCGTTGCCGATCAGGTTGGTCACTGCCCGCGCCTCGTTGAGGAAGCGATCCACGCCCAGCAACAGCACAAGACCGACCAAGGGAATTTCCGGAATCACTGACAAGGTCGCTGCCAGAGTCACGAAGCCTGCGCCTGCTACACCCGCCGATCCTTTGGAGGTCAGCAGCAACACGCCAAGTACCACTAATTGATCCCCCAGGCCCAACGGGGTATTAGTGGCCTGAGCCACGAAAATGGCAGCCATGGTCAGGTAAATGCAGGTGCCGTCAGAGTTGAAGGTGTAACCGGTGGGCAGCACCATGCCGACCACCGATCGCCGGCAGCCGAGTCTTTCCAGTTTGACCATCATGCGCGGCAATACGGCTTCAGTTGAGCAGGTCCCCAAAGTGACGAGGATTTCATCCTTGAAATAGCGCAGGAAGGTCAACAGCGGCACCCCGGACCAACGGGCAATCGAGCCAAGCACCACGATGATGAAAAACAGCGTGGTGACGTACAAGGCAAGGATCAGATGCCCCAGTGACAACAAGGTACCGATCCCGTACTTACCGATGGTGAACGCCATGCCCGCGCCGGCCCCGATAGGTGCCAGACGCATGACCATTGCCACGATCTTGAACAGCCCCTGCAGCAACAGATCGATGATATTGACCAGCGGCTTGCCGGTTTCACCCAGTTGCACCAATGCCACGCCCATCAAGACCGAGATCAGAATTACCTGCAGCATCGCGCCTTTAGCGAAGGCATCAAACATGGTGGTGGGAATGATGTTGAGGAAGAACTCGACCACACCACCCTGCGCTTGCGCCACTTGGGCATAACCGCTGACGGCGCTCGCGTTGAGTGAGGCGACATCGATGTTCATCCCCTCGCCCGGCTTCATGATATTGACCACCACCAGGCCAATCACCAACGCGATGGTCGAGACGATTTCGAAGTAGAGCAAGGCCTTGCCGCCAATGCGGCCGACCTCTTTGATGCTGCCCATCTTGGCGATACCCACCACGACAGTGCCGAAGATGATGGGTGCAAGGAGCATTTTGATCAGCTTGATAAAGCCGTCAGCCAAGGGTTGCAGTTTGGCTGCGAAGCCGGGGATGAAATACCCCAAGAGGCCCCCTATAACGATGCCGATCAATACCTGGATGTAGAGATGCTGATACCAGCGAGTGGCGGTGTTCATGGCTGAACCTCAGTGTTGTTTTGTTGTATGAGGATTAAGCAGGGAGGAGTAAGCGGACCCATTCCGGACCCGCTGTGCAGCAACCAGCGATCAGCCTTCGCCGAGTTCACGCATGACCGCATAGAGTGCGGACTTGGCTTCGAAGCCAACGCCAGGAATGTCAGGCAAACCGACGTAACCGTTTTCGACACGGATGCCATCGGCGAAGCCACCGAACGGCTGGAACACATCCGGATAAGACTCGTTGCCGCCAAGGTGCAGGCCTGCGGCAATGTTCAAGGACATCTGGTGACCGCCATGGGGCACCACACGACGGGAGGACCAGCCCATGTCTTCCATGACTTTCAAGGTGCGCATGTATTCCACCAACCCATAGGACAGCGCGCAGTCGAATTGCACGTAATCACGATCCGGACGCATGCCGCCGTGACGCAGCAGATTGCGGGCATCCTGATGGGAGAACAGGTTTTCACCAGTGGCCATCGGCAATTCGTAGTGGTTCGCCAGCTCGGCCTGCAGCGCATAATCCAGCGGATCGCCCGCCTCTTCGTACCAGAACAGGTCGTAAGGTCGCAGCGCTTCGGCGTAGGCGATGGCAGTCTGCTGATCGAAGCGACCATTGGCATCCACCGCCAGACGCCGGCCGGAGCCGACCACTTCCAGCACCGCCTCGATACGGCTGATGTCTTCAGCCAGGGGCACGGCACCGATTTTCATCTTCACCACGTCGTAGCCACGATCCAGATAGCCGCGCATTTCCTGCTGCAGTTTGGAGTGATCCTTGCCCGGGTAGTAATAGCCACCGGCCGCGTACACCCATACCTTGTCGTCAGCCACACCGTTGCGGTAGCGGTCGGCAAGCAGGCGATACAAGGGTTTACCCTCGATCTTGGCCACTGCGTCCCACACCGCCATGTCGATGGTGCCCACGGCGACCGAACGCTCACCATGCCCGCCCGGCTTCTCGTTGGTCATCAGGGCTTTCCAGATGGCGAACGGGTCGAGGTTGTCATTGGCCTGGTCGATCAGGCTTTCCGGATCGGCTTCCAGCACACGGGCCAGAAAACGGTCACGCATCAAGGCGCCCTGCCCGTAGCGTCCATTGGAGTTGAAGCCGTAGCCGATCACCGGCTTGCCATCGCGAATCACGTCCGTGACGACGGCCACCACCGAACAGGTCATTTTCGAGAAATCGATGTAGGCATTGGCAATGGGCGATGCGATGGAGACCGTCTTTTCACGAATGTCGACGATGCGCATGGGGTAACTCCTCTCTGATTGTTAGTCCCGCCATCCAGTTCGATGCCGGGTTTGTGCGAGAGGACTTTAAAACTGGACGGCAAATTCGGGCCAATGCTAATAATGCGCCACCCTATGCGAACAAGGCATTGCCCATGGAACTGGTATGGCTGGAAGACTTCAACGCCCTTGCAGAGAGCGGAAATTTCTCCCGCGCCGCCGATTTGCGTCACGTCACTCAACCGGCTTTCAGCCGGCGTATCCGTGCACTGGAAGGCTGGGTGGGGGTTGAGCTATTCGAGCGCACGGCCCAGGGCGCGGTACTCACTGAAGCCGGGCGCAGCATGCTGGAAAACGCCCGGGAGTTGACGCGACGGCTTTATCAGATGCGAATGGACGTGCGCGAAGTCGCCGGCAAAGCAACACGCACACTGCACTTTGCGGCGACTCACTCGCTGTCGTTCACCTTTTTCCCGGCCTGGATCCGCCGCGTCGAGCGCGGCGCGCCGATCGAGGCCATTCGCCTGCATTCGGACAACATGACGGTGTGTGAACACATGCTGCTCAGCGGCGAGGTGCAGTTCCTGCTGTGTCATCAGCACCCGGACGTGCCGCCGCGTTTCGAGAGCAGCCAGTTTCTCAGCAAGCTGGTGGGTCATGACATCCTGCGCCCGCTGCAATCCCCGGACTTGCAGGCGACACACCCGCTGCCGTTCTTGAGCTACACCGCTGAATCCGGGCTGGGGCGGATCATTCAGGCACACCGGCAGACCCATCAGATAGCCATTGATCTGGAAGTGGTGTTCAGCTCCCACCTGGCGGCGGTGCTGCTGTCCATGGCCCGACAGGCCAAAGGTGTCGCCTGGCTACCTGAATCCCTCGCTGAAGCTGAAATCAGTGCGGGTGGTCTGCAACAGGCAGGGCCGGAATTGGAAAACATCGAGACGCAAATCCGCCTGTTCCGGCCAAAAACGCCGTTGAGCGATTTCGCCGAGCAATTCTGGAGCGGACTGGAAGAGCGCGATTAAGCCGTGTTCAACGGGTGACCAAGGTCCCCTGTTGGAGCGAGGCTTGCCCGCGAACCAGACGCCCCGGGCCATCAGCCATACCGAGTCATCGTTCATCGCGGGCAAGCACCGCTCCCACAGGGTACGCGGCACGCCAGGCGCATCGCGTCATCGTTCTTCGCGAGCAAGCTCGGC
>NZ_JPQU01000038.1 GCF_000737245.1 Pseudomonas syringae
GGAGCGGTGCTTGCCCGCGATGAACGATTACACGGTGTGCCTGATAAACCACGCCGCCTGTATCGCGGGCAAGCGCCGCTCCCACAGGGTCATGTGCCTACTTTAGGTCGCGGTACTCCCTCACATTCAGTAACATCCCCTCCTTTTTACGCTTCCCGCAGTCAGGTAGTTCATGAAACCAGCTCGTATACGCGCCGATGTTCTGGCAGGCCTCACCACCGCTTTCGCCCTCGTGCCGGAATGCATTGCCTTCGCGCTGGTGGCTCACCTCAATCCTTTAATGGGTTTGTACGGAGCATTCGTCATTTGCACCCTGACCGCGCTGTTCGGCGGTCGGCCGGGGATGATTTCCGGGGCCGCAGGGTCCATGGCCGTGGTGATCGTCGCGCTGGTGGTGCAACACGGGGTGCAGTACCTGCTGGCCACGGTGCTGTTGGGCGGTTTGCTGATGATCCTGTTTGGCGTGTTACGTCTGGGCAAGCTGGTGCGCATGGTTCCGTATTCGGTGATGCTGGGCTTCGTCAACGGACTGGCAATTGTCATTGCCATGGCGCAACTGGAGCACTTCAAGGTGGGCGATGCCTGGTTGTCCGGCAAGCCGCTGTACCTGATGCTCGGGCTGGTGGCGCTGACCATGGCGATTGTTTATCTGTTGCCGCGCCTGACCCGGGCGGTGCCGCCAGCACTGATCGCCATCCTCGGCGTCGGGCTGCTGGTCTATTTACTGGATCTGCCCACCCATACACTGGGTGACATGGCGCACATCGCCGGTGGCCTGCCGACCCTGGCGTTGCCGGATATCCCGTGGAATTTTGACACCCTGCGCATCATCGCCCCCTACGCCATCCTCATGGCGCTGGTAGGCCTGCTGGAAACCCTGCTGACCCTGAACCTGACTGACGAAATCACCGAAAGCCGAGGCAATCCAGACCGTGAATGCGTGGCGTTGGGCGTCTCCAATATGGTGTCCGGTGCCTGCGGCGGCATGGGCGGTTGCGCGATGATTGGCCAGACGGTGATCAACCTCAGCTCCGGTGGCCGAGGTCGCCTGTCCGGCGTGGTCGCGGGGCTGATGATTCTGCTGTTTGTGCTGTTCCTTTCCCCACTGATCGAAGAGATTCCGTTGGCAGCACTGGTCGGCGTGATGTTCGTGGTCGCTCAACAGACGTTCGCCTGGGCCTCGCTGCGGATTCTGCACAAAGTCCCGGTCAACGACCTGCTGGCGATCATCGCCGTCACTATCGTCACCGTACTCACTGACCTGGCGACCGCCGTCATGTTCGGCATTGTCATCGCCGCGCTCAATTTCGCTTGGCAGCATGCCCGTGAGCTGTACGCCGACAGTCATATCGAAGCGGATGGTCAAAAAATCTACACCGTACACGGCACACTATTTTTCGCCTCCACCACGCGCTTTCTGAATCAGTTCACCCCAGGGGAAGATCCGGCGCACACAACCCTGGACTGCCGCCACCTGATCTTTGTCGATTACTCGGCGGTATCGGCGCTGACCACCCTGCGCGAACGCTACAGCAAAGCGGGCAAGCATCTGCGCGTGGTACACCTGTCGGACCGCTGCAAACAGTTGCTCAAGCGTAATGATGTGCAGCACGGTTGAACTGATCTGGCAAAGACGCGACTCTGGTTGTAGCCATAACCTCCGGGGCCCGTACTATTCGCGCTACCGGATGCCTGATGGTTGGTCATCAGCGCTAAACGCGATGTGATGAATCGTTTGTCGAGAGTTGATCTCCCACGGCGATAGTTTCCGGGCTCAGAAAGACACTGAAGGACATCCAATGCTGACTATTTCACGCCTGCTGCTCATGACCTGCAGCTTCTCGTTTCCCCTCCTCGCCTCGGCGACTCAGCCAACACCGAACATCGAGGCCAAAGCCCGCGCCGCCGCCGAGCAAGTCATGCAGGAATACAAGGTTCCGGGCATGGCAATCGCGGTCACAGCCAACGGGCATCAGTTCTTTTATAACTTTGGCGTGACCTCCAGAGAGGCTCCAAAACAGGTCAGCGACGACACTCTGTTCGAGGTCGGCTCAATCAGCAAGACCCTCACCGCAACATTGGCGACCTACGCCCAGGCCAATGGCCAGCTCTCGCTCAACGATCATCCAGGCCAATACTTGCCTGCGCTTAAAGGCACGGCGTTCGACAAAGTCACACTCCTGAATCTGGCCACTCACACCGCTGGCGGCTTCCCTTTGCAGGTGCCTGATGAGGTACAGAGCAACGAACAGTTGCTGACTTATCTGAAAAACTGGCAGCCAGAATACGCCCCTGGAACTGCCCGAACTTACGCCAACCCCAGTATCGGCATGCTGGGGATGATCACTGCCAAAGCCATGAACATGCCCTTCGTTGAGGCGATGCAACAGCAGCTGTATCCGAAGCTTCGGCTGACCAACAGCTACCTGAATGTACCGGCGGATAAACTGCCGCTGTATGCACAGGGGTACGACAAAAAAGATGCGCCCGTTCGGCTGAACGGTGGCGTGCTCGGTGACGAAGCCTATGGCATGAAAACCAGCAGCAAGGACCTGATTCACTTTGTCGAAGCCAATATCAACCCTGCCAAGCTCGACACCGCCCTGGCTCGAGCGGTTGCCGACACGCAGGTGGCTTACTTCAAAGCAGGCGCCATTACGCAGGATCTGGTGTGGGAGCAATATGCCTACCCGGTGAAACTGGAGACGCTGCTGGAGGGCAATTCGGCGAAAATGGTTCTTGAAACCCATCCCGCCCAGGCGATCACTACGCCGCTGGCTGCGCAGCAAAACACCTGGATCAACAAGACCGGCTCCACCAATGGCTTCGGCGGTTATATAGCGTTCATCCCGCAGAAAAAACTGGGCATCGTCATCCTCGCCAACAAGAATTACCCGAACGAAGCGCGGGTTAAATTGGCGTATCAGATCCTCAGCGAGTTGGATTAAGGCCCAGATCCCTGTTGGAGGAAGCTTGCATGCGAAGGCAATTTCGAAGGCGCGAAGAACGTGGCGAATGTCACGCCCTCTTCGCGAGCAAGCTCGCTCCCACAGGTGTGGCTCGATATTGCCGATGTCGTGGGACCGGCTTTAGCCGGGAAGAGGCCGTTACTATCACTGATAATTGGTCGCCAGAAATACCGCCTTCCCGGCTAAAGCGGAACGCCGCCCGGCCGCTCCCACGTCGTCACATCCGATTGCGAGCAAACATAGAATCTCCCACAGACATATGACGCACACACCTCCCCACCTGAACCCCGCCTGAACACGATTGAGAATCTGATCCAAAACAAAAAAACAACTATACGCATTCAATAATGAGTATCATTATGTTACACATTGTTTCGGATGCTCCCGCGTTTCCCCGCTCCGAAGCAGATCAGATTTCCGATTTAACCCTGGTGAATCATGCTCGTTCCTTTTTTGATCATGCTGCGCGAAGGGATTGAAGCCGCGCTTATCGTTGGCATCATCGCCAGTTATTTGAAACAGACCGGTCGCGGCGAGTGGATGCCCGCTGTGTGGATCGGGGTGTTCCTCGCCGTTGCCCTGGCGCTGTTCGTCGGTGGTGGTCTGGAACTGGTCAGTGCCGAATTCCCCCAGAAGCAGCAGGAATTGTTCGAAGGCATCGTCGGACTGGTCGCCGTGGTGATCCTCAGTTCCATGGTGTTCTGGATGCGTAAGGTCTCCCGCTCGATCAAGCATGCGCTGCATGAATCTCTGGACGCCGCCCTCGCCGGTTCGAAAAACCAGACCTACGCGCTGATCGCCATGGTGTTTTTCGCCGTGGCCCGTGAAGGTCTGGAGACCGTATTCTTCCTGCTCGCCGTGTTCCAGCAGAGCGAAGGTGCCGGTGCGCCGATGGGCGCCCTGCTCGGCCTGGTCCTTGCGGTCGCCGTGGGTTTCGCCATCTACAGCGGCAGCATGCGCCTGAATCTGAGCCTGTTCTTCCGTTGGACCGGGCTGTTCATTCTGGTGGTTGCCGCCGGGATTCTCGCCAACTCGGTGCAAGCGCTGCATGAAGCCGGCGTGTGGAATCACCTGCAAGCGGTGGTCTTCGACATCAGTGCCACATTGCCGATGGACGGGCCGACCGGTTCGGTTCTGGCGGGCATGTTTGGTTATCAGGATGCGCCGACCGTCAGCACGCTGAGCGTTTACCTGATTTACCTGCTGTTCGCGCTGGCATTGTTCTTCATGCCGCACGCGGGTCAGTCCAGCCGACCGGCGCACTCGCACCCATCTTCAGCTACGAACGAATAAGGGCATCCATGTCGAATCGTCCTAACCGGCTTTCAGAGAAAGCCAAGCCTCCCCGCGCCTTGCAATTGGCGGTCGCGGGCTCCGTGGTGATCATGATCGCTGCAGGCGGGCTGTTTTATTACGCGTCCCAGACCGCCATGAAGAAGCGCGCCGCCAACAACAGCGCGGAAACCGTAGTCACCATTCACGCCCATGCCTGTGAACCCAATGCCCTGACGGTGCCGGCCGGCAAAAACGCCTTCCGCATCGTCAACCGCTCCGAGCGGGCCGTTGAATGGGAAATCCTCGACGGTGTGCTGGTGATAGAAGAACGGGAAAACATCGCGCCCGGACTGAGCCAGGTGATCAACGCCAATCTGCAACCCGGCGACTACGCCATCACCTGCGGATTACTGAGCAACCCGCGCGGCACGCTGCATGTCACGCCGACTGCAGAATCCGAAGCCAATGCCAAGGCGCGGCCGTCGATGGTGGCGTTCATTGGCCCGCTATCTGAATACCGGGTTTACCTGAGCCTGCAAGGTTCGGCACTGATCAAGGCCGTGACCGCGTTGCAACAAGCCATCGAGGCTGGCGACCTTAATGCTGCACAGGCCGCTTATGTTCCTGCCCGCGCCGCGTATCAGCGGATCGCCCCAGCTGCGCAGCGTCTGGCTGAGCTGGACAACGCCATCAACGCCCGCGCCGACTATTACGAAAAGCGTGAGCAGGATGCGGCCTTCAGCGGCTTCCATCGCATCGAGTATGGGCTGTTCGATCAGCACAGCGTCGAAAGCCTGAACCCCATCGCCCAGCGCTTGCAAACCGATGTCACGTCCCTCAAGCAACAGTTGCTGGCGCAGAACATGGCCCCCGAGCAACTGGCCGCCATTGTTGTACGCAACATGCGCAGCCTTGCGGAAATCCGCAGCAATGGCGAAGAGGAACGTTACAGCCACAACGACCTGAATGGTTTCGCCGCCAACCTGGAAGGCACTCGCAAAGTCATCGACCTGCTGCGCCCATTGTTGAGCAAGAGCTCAGGGCCGCTGCTGGAAAAAATCGATGCCGCCAGCGCCGGACTGGACACTGAGCTCAATGGCCTGAAAACCGACAGTGGCTACCGCCCCTACGATCAGGTCGATGCAGTACAACGCAAGTTGATCGCCGACAAGGCCAAGACATTGGCCGATGCGCTGGATGGGATTGATGCGGCTCTGGGTTTGTCGGGGCTTTGATGAATGATCGCGATCCTCTGAATTGAAATGCATTCCTGTGGGAGCGAGCTTGCTCGCGAAGAGGCCGTTACGTCTGTCCCGTTTTCTGTGGCCAAACAAATGCATTCGCGAGCAAGGTGGAGCGCCACCCCGGTCGCTCCCACGGGTTAATACGCACAGACTTTGAGAAAGACCAAAAGCCATGAACGATTCAGATACCAGCAACGCCCCACAATCAGCCCAGCGCCGCCGAGTACTGCTTGGCCTTGGCGCGGCCGGTGCGGCTTTGGCAGGCAGCAGCCTGAGCGGCAACGTGTTGGCCGCCGCACCAGCGCAAGTCACTGAAGCGCCGAAAAGCGAAAAGACCGAAGACCATAACGACTTCCACGGCATCCACCAGACCGGGATCGTCAACCCGCGTCCGGCGTCCGGCATGCTGGTGGCCTTCGATGTGCTGGCCGCTGACCGTGAAGATCTGGAGCGCCTGTTCCGCACCTTGAATGAACGCATCGCCTTCCTGATGACCGGCGGCAGCGTGCCTCAGGTCGATCCGAAACTGCCGCCGCTGGATTCGGGCATCCTCGGCCCGGTGGTCACCCCGGACAATCTGACCATCACCGTTTCGGTGGGCGAGTCGCTATTCGACGAGCGCTTCGGTCTGGAATCGGTGAAACCCAAGCGCCTGAGCCGCATGGTCGGCTTCCCCAATGACGCACTGGACGCCGACTGCTGCCATGGCGATCTGAGCATCCAGTTCTGCGCCAACACCGCCGACAGCAACATTCACGCCCTGCGCGACATCGTGAAAAACCTGCCGGACCTGCTGCTGGTGCGCTGGAAGCAAGAAGGCACCGTGCCGCCGCAAGCGCCGAAGAAACCTGGCCAGCCACCAGAAAGCGCGCGCAACTTCCTTGGCTTTCGTGACGGTTCGGCCAACCCTGATTCCAACAACCAGAAAACCATGAACGAACTGGTGTGGGTACAACCGGGCAGCGACGAGCCGAGTTGGGCCGCCAACGGCAGCTACCAGGCAGTGCGGATTATCCGCAACTTCGTCGAACGCTGGGACCGCACACCGCTGCAGGAACAGGAAGCCATCTTCGGCCGGGTCAAAACCACCGGCGCGCCCATGGACGGCAAGGTCGAAACCGACGTCCCGAACTACGCGGCCGACCCCCATGGCAAGAAAACCAAAATGGATTCCCACATCCGCCTGGCCAACCCGCGCACCGCTGAAAGCCAGCGCAACCTGATCCTGCGCCGCCCGTTCAATTACTCCAACGGAGTGAACAAGAACGGCCAGTTGGACATGGGCCTGCTGTTCATCTGTTACCAGTCCGATCTGGAAAAAGGCTTCATCACAGTCCAGACCCGTCTCAATGGCGAGCCGCTGGAGGAATACCTCAAGCCCATCGGCGGCGGTTACTTCTTCACCTTGCCGGGGGTGGTCAACGATCAGGATTTTATCGGTCGCTCGCTGCTCCAGGCTTCGGCCAACGCCGACACTAAAACCGTTTAACCCGCTATCAGACACCTCAACAGGAAGAGTCCCATGAAAAAGTTGCCTTTTGCTTTGCTGCTCACCGTTGGTTTGCTCCAGACCCCAGCCTTCGCCGCCACCGCGCCGCTGGATCTGGTAGGGCCGGTGTCGGATTACAAAATCTATGTGTCCGAGCAGATCAGTGAGCTGGTCAGCCACACCCAGAAATTCACCGACGCAGTGAAGAAAGGTGACCTGGCCACGGCCAAGAAACTCTACGCACCAACCCGCGTGTTCTACGAAGAAATCGAGCCGATGGCTGAGCTCTTCAGCGACCTGGACGCGTCCATCGACTCCCGCGTCGATGACCACGAAAAAGGCGTGAACGCTGAAGATTTCACCGGCTTCCACCGCCTGGAATACGCCCTGTTCGCCCAGAACAGCACCAAGGATCAGGGCCCGATTGCTGACAAGCTGATGGCTGATGTGAAAGATCTGGAAGCCCGTGTGACCGGCCTGACCTTCCCGCCTGAGAAAGTCGTCGGCGGTGCCGCTGCGCTGCTCGAAGAAGTCGCAGCCACCAAGATCTCCGGTGAAGAAGACCGTTACAGCCACACTGACCTCTACGACTTCCAGGGCAACATCGACGGCGCGAAGAAAATCGTCGACCTGTTCCGCCCGCAAATCGAGAAGTCTGACAAAGTCTTCGCCGCCAAGGTCGACAAGAACTTCGCCACCGTGGACAAGATCCTGGCCAAGTACAAAACCAAGGATGGCGGTTTCGAGACGTATGACAAAGTGAAGGAAAACGACCGTAAAGCACTGATTGGCCCGGTCAACACCCTGGCTGAAGACCTGTCCACCTTGCGTGGCAAGTTGGGTTTGAACTGAGTCCAGAAGGCAAGCGCAGTCCCCTGTAGGAGCGCGCTTGCCCGCGATGGCGTTGGTACAGCCGATAGATAAATATCGCCCGACACACCGCATCGCGGGCAAGCGCGCTCCTACGGGGCCATTGCCAACCTCAAATCCCGCTAAACCAGTTATACCCCTGGTCTTCCCAATATCCGCCGGGGTTCTCGTTGGTCACGAATATCTCGACGATGTGTTTGGGGTTCTTGAAGCCCAGTTTGGTCGGTACCCGCACCCGCAGCGGGTAACCGTAGTCAGGCGGCAAGGCGACCTCGCCGAAGTCCAGCGCCAGCAGCGTTTGCGGATGCAGCGCGGTGGGCATGTCCAAGCTTGAGTAGTAGCGGTCGGCGCACTTGAAGCCGACGAATTTCGCCGTGGTGTCGGCACCGATGCGCTCCAGGAAAGTCCGCAACGGCACCCCGCCCCACTGGCCGATGGCGCTCCAGCCTTCAATACAGATCAAGCGCGTGATGTCCGAACGCTGAGGCAGTTTGCGTAGCCCTTCCAGTGTCCACTCCTGCTTGTCCCGCACCAGCCCTGAAACCCCCAGACGGTAATCGGACAGATCCACCTCCGGCACGTTGTACTCGGGGTAAAACGCATTGAACGGGAACGGATTGGTCAGCTGCGCCTTGCTGTACACCGGCGCGAGTTTCTGGCCGCTGAACAACCAGGCCTGCACTCGGTCATTCCAGCGCGACATGGCCCACAGTGCCTTGTCGACCTGATCGCCGTCCTGCAGGTTGCAGCCTGTCAGCATCGACATCGCCCCCACGGTCAGACCGGCGCGCAGGAAGGAACGGCGCTGAATATTGATCAATTGAGTTTGCTGTGCCGGTTCCAGGCGGATGCGCTGTTCGCGGCGCTGATCCCGGTTAGAGAGTGGCTTATTCATGAGCATCTTCAAGCGTGCGCTTGCCCCCGGTAATCATGGGTAACAGTGTGCGCGGCACAATCAGAACCAGCGCCAGGTGCACCACGACGAACGCGCCAATGGCGGCCATCGCGGAAAAGTGCACATAGCGGGCAGTGTCATAGCCGCCCAACAGACTGGCCAGCTCCTGAAACTGCACCGGCTTCCAGATGGCCAGGCCGGACAGTACGATCAGCACGCCCATCAGCAACACCAGCCAGTACATCAACCGCTGCACCGAGTTGTAGCGCCCGTGCTCATGGGCCAGTCGAAAACGCAAAGCGTCCACCACGTCGCGTTTCACGGCGCTGACATGCACAGGCAGCAGATCGCGCTTGAAATGGCGGCTGAACACGCCATACAGCACGTAGGCCAGGCCGTTGATCACCAGCAGCCACATCACCGCAAAATGCCAAGCGATGGAGCCACCGAGCCAACCGCCCAGCGTGAGTTGTTTGGGAAAGGTGAAGCCGAACAGCGGCGACGCGTTATAGATCGCCCAGCCGCTCATAAACATGCCGACCATGCCGGCGGCGTTGAGCCAGTGGGTCAGGCGCACGGGCCAGGGGTGGATGGTGCGGGTTTTCATAGGGCTCTCCTGTGATCGCCAGTCAGGCGCCACCTGTCAGACCTGATTGCATGAACAGACGCCTTCGCGAGCAAGCTCGCTCCCACAGATCTACGCTAAACCTGTGGGAGCGAGCTTGCTCGCGAATGGCCTCACACGTTTACATCGGCGGAGTAAAACCATCCTTGCCGACAGCTACACCGCGAGCCGATTTGCCGTCGTCGGCCGGGAACAGGACGATCTTCGCACCCGCTTTCAGCTCGTCGCGTTTGCCGGGTTCAACGTAGGCAATCGGCACATCCTGCGGAACGACCAGTTGCTTCTCGCCGCCTTTGTACAACACGGTCAGCGTCCGGCCGTTGGCCTTGGACAGTTTGCCCACCGTACCGTTAGTCATGGTGCCAGTGGTGCCGTCGGCATTTTCCCAGCCGTAGTGACCTTCGCCGCTGCCTTTGAGGCTGGCTTCAAATACAGTCACTTCCAGGGCTTTCAAGCTGCCATCGGCTTGTGGAATTGCGGCGGAACCGACAAAGCTGTCCGCTTTGATCGAATCCAGATCGGCCTTGGAGACCAGTCGAATACCGGTTTTGTCAGTCAGCATGATGCTCTGGTGCTGACCGCTGCGGGTGGTGTAGTTCAAGGTGTCGGCCTGAACGCTGTCGACCGTGCCGCGCATCGGTTTGACCACTGGCATGTCGGCAGCCTGAGTCATGACAGCGGCGCTGAGCAGCAACAGGCCGAACGTGGTGGACAATGCAGTCTTCATGAGTGATTCCTTGGCAGGTGAATTCGTAATCATATTCACCCCGTTACCGGCACTGGACCATGACCGGCGAATGACATCTTTGTCATAAACGCCGCCACTGCATTGGGGTGCCCTGATCAGTAAAGCCCTTAATGACAAAGATGTAACCGACACCGCACAAGCACTTGGTTAAACTTGGCCCACTCCGCACTTTTGCCACCCTGCCGGCGTACCGCGCCCGAGCTTAACGATGCATATCCTGCTGATCGAAGACGACACCAAGACCGGCGAGTACCTGAAAAAGGGCCTCGGCGAATCCGGCTACAAGGTCGACTGGACCCAGCACGGCACCGATGGCCTGCACTTGGCCCTGGAAAACCGCTACGACCTGATCGTCCTGGATGTGATGCTGCCCGGTATCGATGGCTGGCAGATCATTGAAGTGCTGCGCGCCAGACAGGATGTGCCGGTGCTGTTCCTGACCGCCCGGGATCA
This sequence comes from Pseudomonas syringae, assembly GCF_000737245.1. GTDB lineage: Bacteria > Pseudomonadota > Gammaproteobacteria > Pseudomonadales > Pseudomonadaceae > Aquipseudomonas > Aquipseudomonas syringae_J. The sequence continues at coordinate 10,569 of NZ_JPQU01000038.1, forward strand.
ATTGCAGGACCGGATTCGCGGCCTGGAACTGGGGGCTGACGACTATCTGGTCAAGCCGTTCTCCTTCACCGAGCTGTTACTGCGCATCCGCACGATTCTGCGCCGGGGAGTGGTTCGCGAGGCCGACCACTTCCATCTGGCCGACCTGGAGCTGGATCTGCTGCGCCGCCGGGTGACTCGCCAGCAACAGGTCATTGTGTTGACCAACAAGGAGTTTGCCCTGCTGCATCTGTTGTTGCGCCGGGAGGGCGATGTGCTGTCCCGAGCGCAGATCGCTTCGGAGGTCTGGGATATGAATTTCGACAGCGACACCAACGTCGTCGATGTCGCCATCAAACGCTTGCGCAGCAAAATCGACCTGCCCTACCCGGTCAAACTCATCCATACCGTGCGCGGCATCGGCTACGTCTGCGAGGTGCGGCCATGCGCGCCCGACACTCCCTGACACTGCGCTCGACCCTGGCTTTCGCTCTGGTGGCCATGTTTACCGTGGCGGGCGCGGGCTGGTATCTGTACGAGTCGATGAAAAGCTCGGTGATGCAGCGCACTGATCATGCAGTACTGGCGCGCCTCGATCACTTTCGCAAACTCCTCAGCTACGACCTGACCCTCGAGCATCTCAAGGGCAGCCCGCAACTGTTCGAGAACATGCTCGACAGCGAAGAAGACATCTTCATCATCGGCGAGCCGGGCAAGACGCCGGTGATTTCGGTCAATCCATCACGCGCACCGCTGCCGGAAACGCCCACCGTGGCGGCGGATGCCACGTTACGTGACGCCGACCTGCGCAGCGGCATGAGTCTGCAAGGCGTGCCGCTGCGGGTGGCCTCGGTGCTGGCGGTATCCGGGGGTGTTGAGGTGCGCTTGCAGGCCGCGCACGTGATGGTCAAGGAAATGGCTATGCTGGCCAGCTTCCGTCAGCGCATCTATTTCGCGGTGGCCCTGGCATTCATCGTCACCGCCCTGCTCGGCTATGCCTTGCTAAGACGTGGCTTGCGCCCTTTGCTGCGCATGACTGACCACGCCGCCAACATCACGCCGGCCCGTTTGCATATCCGCCTCGACAGCGACGATGCACCGATTGAATTGCAGCCACTGGGCAATGCCCTGAACGCCATGCTGGAGCGACTGGATGATGGCTATCGGCGCCTGACGCAGTTTTCCGCTGACCTGGCCCACGAGATCCGCACGCCTGTGGGCTCGTTGATGGGCCACTGTCAGGTTGCACTGCGCCAAACTCGCAGCGCCGATGAATACCAGGCGTTGCTGGCGTCGAATCTGGAAGAACTGGAGCGCATCTCACGGCTGGTGGAAAGCATCCTGTTTCTGGCCCGTGCCGATGAAGCCCAGGCGGCGCTGGAACGTCAGCCGCTGTGTTTACAGGACGAGTTGCAGCGAGTGGCCGGTTATTTCGAAGGGCCGGCTGAAGAGCGTCAATTGAGCATCAGCACCTCGGGCGACGGGACGTTGAAGGCCGACCCGATTCTATTGCGGCGAGCGTTGAGCAATCTGGTGGCCAACGCCATTCGTTATGCCGACGAAGCCAGCGAGATTCAGGTGCGGGTCAATCAGCGGGATGGTGAGTGGCGGGTGGACGTGGAAAACCATGGCCAACCGCTGGATGAGTCAGCCCTGGGCAAACTGTTTGACCGTTTCTACCGGGGCGACGCGTCACGCCACCAAAGCTCTGACTCCAATGGCCTGGGCCTGGCCATCGTCGCGGCAATCATGCATTTGCACAATGGCCGGGTGAGCGTCGCGCAGCCGGTGGCGGGGACGATCTGCTTTACCCTGGCGTTCCCGGTTTGACCATTGCACCAATGGCATGGGGACGCCGCGCTGTATCGCAACAGACACGATCCCTGTAGGAGCGCGCTTGCCCGCGATAGCGTCAGGTCAGAGCAAATTTTTTTCGCTGATTCAACGCATCGCGGGCAAGCGCGCTCCTACAGATATATTGCGCGCCCGCCTGTGAAGAAACCGCCCGATCACGCTTTTTTATCGTGATTAATCGTCAGCTTGTAGAACGTCGCAGCCCCGCCTTCGGTGGCATACCCGGTGTTGTCCTGGGTATAAACCCCCGCTTTGAAGTACAGCAATTTGTCTTTCCAGCCTGCATCCAGCTTGGCGTTCCACACATAATCCGCCGCGTTGACTGACAGGTTGCCCGCCGGCGTGAGGTGGATGCTGTAGCTGAAACGCGTATTCAACGGCACGCCCTGAGCGATCATGATCACTTCGATTTCAGCATCCGGCCCGCGGCGAAACTTGGCGACAATGTTGCCAGTCTGCAGTTTTTCCTTGAATTGATACTCCACTTTCAACAGCGGCTCCTGGCTCTTGAAGGCGTGGATTTGGCCAATCACGATCTTGCCGGTGGACGGCACCTGGTTGACCACCAGTGAGGCGCGCAGGAAATTGTCGGCCTGGGAGTAGGTCCAGTTGTTGACGCTGCCGTCGGCCTTGGTCTCGCGCAACTCCGTTCGCGGATAGATCGCGTTTTCCGTTCGCGAACCGGTCACCGGCGCCCAGAAGAACAGGGTATTACCGGAACGAAAATAACCATCCTGATAACCACCCACCAGTTTGGGGGTATCGACGATGATGGCTGGTGTGCCTACAGGAACGGACAGATTCCACATGGCGAGATCGATCATTGCATGCTCACAAGGTGCGACGAGCGCACCGACAAAGGTGTCTAGAACGGGCGTTGGCGCCGCCTGTTTGCTTCGTCTGGCATATCGGCTGACTCGATTTTTTGATGAAGGACCCGCAGCATGACCCAAGCGCCAATAAACCATCGGCGCGGGGCCAAAGCCACTATTTAGACATCACTAGAACCGGCTGACTGAAAACGGCTGCGCCTGTGCAACCGTTAAAAAACAGGGCGCAGGAAAAATTTGTTGACGTCATTTTTTTGGAGAGACTGTCGATCTGTTCTCGTTTTTACCATCCAAAGCCTGATTTTTTACCGACCAGCGGTACGAATTATTTTTCACAACTCGGCACTTTTTTTAAAAAAGGCTGTCCCTGACGCTTCCAACTATCTCAACAACGAACACTTCCCCTTAACGCACCCGTTTAGCGTTTACGGGTTGACTGTAAGACTTTGTTACAGGATTATAGTTAGCAAGCTAATTATATCGTTACGAACAATATCAACCTCGCCCATCCCTAAACGGTCTTTTCATGTCTCTTGATTCCCTGCAGATGAGTATCAGCAGTGGCATGGTCGCTGCTTCCCGCCAATGGCGACGCATCTGCCAGACCACGCTGCTGCACTTCGGCGTGTCCGAAGCCTGTGCCGCTCCGCTACTGATGATCCTGCGTCTGGGCGACGGCGTGAATCAGGTCACCGTGGCTCACGCTGCTGGCATGGAAAGCCCGACCCTGGTGCGACTGCTCGATCAACTGTGCAACGCCGACATCGTCTGCCGCACGGAAGACCCTACTGACCGTCGCGCCAAATCCTTGAGCCTTACGAAAAAAGGTCGTGCCGTGGCGCTGGCCATCGAAGATGAGTTACTGCGTTTGCGTCGGGAGGTACTCAAGGGCGTAGCGAAGGAAGACCTCGAAGCCACCCTGCGGGTGTTCAGCGCGTTCGCCAACGCCGCCAACCAAGACAACCTGGGGGCGATTTGAAAGATTTTTTTGCCGGCGTCCCCCCCGCACGCGATTGGTTTTATGGGGTACGTACTTTCGGCGCGTCGATGCTGGCGTTGTACATCGCACTACTGATGGAAATGCCGCGCCCGTACTGGGCGATGGCCACCGTGTACATCGTCTCCAGCCCGTTTGTCGGCCCGACCAGTTCCAAGGCGCTGTACCGTGCGTTCGGCACACTGACCGGCGCAGCCGCGTCGGTTTTTATCGTGCCGATGTTCGTCCAGACGCCGTTTCTGCTGGCAGTGGTCATCGCCCTCTGGACCGGCACCCTGCTGTTCTTGTCCCTGCATCTGCGCACCGCCAACAGCTATGCCCTGATGCTCGCCGGTTACACCATGCCGCTGATTTCCTTTCCGGTAGTGGATAACCCCCAGGCAGTGTTTGAAATCGCGGTATCGCGGACTGAAGAAATCTTCCTCGGCATCGTCTGCGCCGCGGTGGTCGGCAGCATGTTCTGGCCGCGCCGCCTGGCCCCGGTCATGCAGGGCGCTGCGGCTCAATGGTTCAGCGATGCGTCGGCTTACAGCAGTCAGTTTCTGGCCCGCACAGTATCGGCCGAGGAGGTTCGCGCCCTGCGGGTCTCGATGGCAGCCACCTTCAACACCCTCGAACCGATGATTGGCCAGTTGCCCCACGAAGGCGCCCGAAACCAGACCGTACGCAACGCCAAAGAACTGCGCGGCAGAATGATCCATTTATTGCCGGTAATCGACGCGCTGGATGATGCCTTGTGGGCACTGGAACGGCGCTCAGCGCAATCGATTGCCGACATCACGCCGCTGCTGATGGAAATCCGAAACTGGCTGGACAACACCGCCAGCGGACTGCAAACCGAACAGTGGCGAGCCCTGCATCGTCACCTTGAACGTCTGGAGCCGAGGCCGGAGCAGCTTGATGATCGCCAGCAGCTATTGCTGTCCAACGCGCTGTATCGCCTGAGGGAATGGATTGATCTGTGGCAGGACTGCCGCTCCCTGCAACACGCGATCAAGACTGACGATCAATCCCCTTGGCGGGCGGTCTATCGCCACTGGCGGCTGGCGAAGATCAAGCCGTTTCTGGATCGCGGCCTGATGCTCTATTCGGTCATGACTTCAGTGCTGGCGATCATCGTCGCGTCGGTGCTCTGGATTCTGCTGGGCTGGACCGATGGCGCTGCTGCGGTGGCGCTGGCGGCGGTGTCGTGCAGTTTCTTCGCGGCCATGGACGACCCGGCCCCGCAAATCTATCGGTTCTTTTTCTGGACCATGCTTTCGGTGCTGTTCGCCAGCCTTTATCTGTTCGTGGTGCTACCCAACCTGCACGACTTCCCGATGCTGGTGCTGGCCTTCGCGGTGCCATTCATTTGTGTTGGCACCCTGACCTTACAGCCGCGTTTCTATCTCGGCACCCTGCTGACCATCGTCAACACCTCGTCCTTCATCAGCATCCAGAGTGCCTACGACGCCGACTTCCTGAACTTCATCAACTCCAACCTGGCCGGTCCCGTGGGCCTGCTGTTCGCGTTTGTCTGGACGCTGATCATGCGTCCGTTCGGCGTTGAACTGGCATCGAAACGCCTGACCCGCTTTGGCTGGCGCGACATCGTCGCCCTGACCAAACCCGCCACGCTGGTTGAGCGCCGGGCCATGGGCGTGAAGATGCTCGATCGCCTCATGCAGCATTTGCCGCGTCTGGCAGCCACCGCGCAAGACACCGGCGTGGCCGTGCGTGAATTGCGAGTTGCCCTGAATTTGCTGGACACCCTGGCATGGCTGCCGAGGGCGCATGCGTCGCAACAACTGCTGTTGCGCCAGGTGATCGATGAGGTGGGCGGTCATTTTCAGGCCTGCCTCAAGGCCGGGCGCCGCCTGCCAGCGCCCAACGCCATCCTGATGACCATGGACCGTGCGCGACGCGCCTTTAATGCCGAGTCGCAGATTGACGACGAGGTCCGCATCCATTTGCTGCACGCCTTGAGTGGTCTGCGTCTGGCACTGCTGCCCGGCGTGGAAATCGTCAACGCGACAGCCATCGAAACCGAATCTCATCCCCCCTACGGCCTCGACGGAGCGTCTCTATGATTGGCGATCTGGACATCAGCGGGGTCTTCGTGCCCACTTTTCTGGCGCTGATGGGCATTACCTACGTGTTGTTTCTGGGCGTCCACGCGGTGTTATCGCGGGCCCACTTTTATCGTCTGGTCTGGCACCGGGCATTGTTCAATACAGGTCTATACGCTTTGCTGCTCGGCGCCGTGGATACTCTCAGTCGATACCTGATGAAATGAAAAAACCTCTGCTTACCCTGGGCCGCGTGGTCCTGACTCTGCTGGTTGTGACCTTCGCCGCCATCGTCGTGTGGCGCATGGTCATGTATTACATGTACGCACCGTGGACCCGCGACGGGCACATCCGCGCCGACGTCATCCAGATTGCCCCGGACGTTTCCGGGCTGATTCAGAAGGTCGAAGTGCGCGATAACCAACTGGTCAGCAAAGGCCAGGTACTGTTCACCATCGATCAAGACCGTTTCCGTCTCGCCCTGCGTCAGGCTCAGGCGACCGTGGCCGAACGTCAGGAAAGCTGGGAACAGGCGCGCCGCGAGAACAAACGCAACCGCAGCCTGGGCAACCTGGTGGCTCGCGAGCAACTGGAAGAAAGCCAGTCCCGGGAGGCCCGTGCCCTCTCCGCCCTGAACGAATCGCAAGTGGCGGTAGATGCCGCGCAACTGAACCTCGACCGCTCGGTGATCCGCAGCCCGGTGGACGGCTACCTCAACGACCGTGCGCCCCGTGATCGCGAATTCGTTACGGCGGGCCGTCCAATCCTGTCGGTGGTCGACGGCGCATCGTTCCACATCGACGGTTATTTTGAAGAAACCAAGCTTGATGGCATCCACATTGGCCAAAGCGTGGACATCCGGGTCATCGGCGACAACGCACGGTTGCGCGGGCACGTGGTGAGCATCGTCGCCGGCATCGAAGACCGCGACCGCAGCAGCGGCTCGAACCTGCTGCCCAATGTCAATCCGGCGTTCAGCTGGGTGCGCCTGGCACAACGGATCCCGGTACGTATCGCCTTTGATGACGTCCCGGCCAATTTCCGCATGATCGCCGGGCGCACCGCCACCGTATCGATCATGGAGGATGCCCAGGCATCCAGCTTGCAGGAGTCCGGTAAATGACACACCTCACGCGCCTGTCGGCAACGGTCGGGCTTGGCTTGCTGTTGTCGGCGTGTCAGATGGTTGGCCCGGACTACAAACTGCCCAAGGACGCGGCGATCAATCGCCCGGACCTGCAGGGCGAACTCGCCGGGAAATCGGTCAATACCGTGTCCGCGCCAGTGCCCGCCGATTGGTGGCGGTTGTACCAGGACCCGCGCCTGGACCAACTGGTGCAACAGGCCATGGCATCCAATACCGACCTGCGTATCGCCGCCGCCAACCTGCAGCGCGCCCGCTACCAGACCGCCGAAGCCCAGGCAGCGGGCGGTTTCACCACCAGCGCCAAGGCCGGAGCGCAGCGCTTGCAGGAGTCCGGCGAAGCCTTCTTGCTGACTGAAAAAGTACCGGTCGCTAATGTCGGTGATGTGGGCATTTCGACGTCGTATCAGTTCGACCTGTTCGGCACCTTGCAACGCGGTATCGAAGCCTCGAACGCCAACGTTGAGGCCGCCCAGGCCGCTGCCGATACCGCGCGGATTACGCTGGTCGCCGATGTGGTCCGGGCTTACACGCAAATCTGCTCGGCTAATGAAGAACATGACATCGCCATGCAATCCCTGAACCTGCAAAAGCAGGGCGTGACCCTGGTACAACGCCTGCGCGATGCCGGGCGCGGTGATGAAACCCAGGTGACCCGCTCGGAGACTCAGTTCAAATCCCTGAGCGCCGAACTGCCCCGCTTCGAGGCACTGCGCCAGACCGGACTGTTCCGCCTGTCGATGCTGCTGGCCAAGCCGCTGGATCAATTACCAGCGGGTGTCAGAACCTGTAATGAACTGCCGCACATCGCGCAGGTGATGCCGGTGGGTGACGGCGCAGCCTTGCTCAAACGCCGCCCGGACGTGCGCCAGGCCGAGCGTCGATTGGCTGCCGCAACGGCGGAGATTGGCGTGGCCACCGGCGAGCTGTACCCGGACATCAGCATCGGTGCGACCGTGGGCACAGTGGGTCTGTTGGAAAACCTCGGCAAACCTTCAGCCAACCGCTGGGGCTTCGGACCGCTGATCAGCTGGACCGTGCCGTCCAACGGTTCGCGGGCGCGTATTCATCAAGCTGAAGCGACGACCCAAGGGGCGCTGGCCCGGTTCGATGGCGTGGTGCTCAATGCCATCCGCGAGACCCAGACCAGCCTTGCGCAATACACCGCCCTGCTGCAACGCCGCGACGCTTTGACTGACGCGGCGCAGTCGGCTGAACAGGCGGCTGACCAGACTCACCGGTTCTTCCAGGCCGGTCGAGCTTCGTTTCTGGCTGACTTGCAGGCCACACGGACGTATACCGATGTGCGTGGGCAATTGGCGACGGCCAATACCCAGGTGGCGATGGGGCAGATTGATTTGTTTCTGGCGTTGGGTGGGGGGTGGGAGGGGAAATAGCGGTTTTTAGGCGTGCATATCCGTTATTTCTGGGTGTTGGGATTATGGTTGTGCCCTTACGGAGCCTCACTTTTGAACAGCCGGGATGCCGGCCCAGTCAAAAATAAGCAAACGCTCTTGCCCCACCACTCGGCACCTCGCCCGGGATCGGTGCTCGATGTGCCCGTAATCCGGCATTAAACCGGGGGGCCGCCGCAAAGGACCATCCCTGGCCCAGTGCGGCTAAACCGGCGTCCTGCCGATTCAACATCGAATTCCGCCCAGCGTGGTTTAACGGGGCACCCAAAATCAAAATCAAAATCAAAAGCAAAACGAGACGGCCTGATAACCGACCTGTTTTTCTGTGTGCGCCTGTCGCGCTGTAGCCGTTGTTTGCGCCTTCGCCTTCGCGAATCAATCCGCTTCCACGAGCTCGGGGATCTGTGAGAGCCGAGCTTGCTCACGATACCGATAGCCAAGCACCCAATAAAAAACCCCACATCTCACGATGCAGGGTTTTTTGTTACCACCAATCTAAACCATCAAACCGCGACAGCCTGCCCACTCATGGCCAGATCCAGCAGCTCACGGTTGGCTACCGCGTACATCGCGTAGTCCGTCCCACTGGCTGCACGGATGTCGACCAGCATGGCACGCCAGCGGTCGACCATGGCGCCGTGCTGTTCAAGCCACAGGTTCAGCCGCTCCTCGATATCTGCCGGGCCATCGGCCATTTGCAGAACCGAAATGGTAATCGCCCGTTGCTGCCAGTCGATGTCGTCACGGAACGCTTCACGGGCCAGAGCTTGCCAGTTGTTTTCCACCGGCAGACTGCTGATCTGTTGCAGGTACCAGGTCACATCCAGCGCACTGCCCACAGCGAAGTAAGCCTTGGCCACGTCGGCAGCGTTCTGCCCGGTGACGTCAGACGCCTCGATGATCGGCAGCAAGGTGTACAGGTGGCTGGTGCCAGCAACCATTCGTGCCAGCAACTCCGGCACGCCAGCTTCGACATACGCCTGATAGCGGGTCTGCCAGACTTCCCGGGTCGGGCCTTCCAGCAACTCGTCGAGCTTCAGCCCCAAAGCGGCGATGTGCGGGCCGAAGTGGCCGACGTCGCGACCGGCATCCAGCTCATTGCGACGGCTGCGCAGGAACCAGCGCGTGGCGCGACGGCCCAGACGCATCAGTTCGTCCATCAAGGCCAGCTGAATGTCGGCCGGAACCTTGTAGTCCAGTGCCTCGATCTGACGGAACCAGTGCGGCAGATGGAAGATGTCCCGCACGATCACGTAAGCACCGGCCACGTTGGCCGCGCTCATGCCGGTGGACTCTTTGAGTCGCTGCACGAACGTGATGCCCATGTGGTTGACCAGATCGTTGGAGATCTGGGTGCTGACGATTTCACGCTTCAAGCGGTGCTGACGCATGGCGTTGGAGAACTTGGCCCCCAATGACGGCGGGAATGCAGTCTCCATGTCCCGAGCCAGATAATCATCATCCGGTACACGAGAATCCAGCAGCGCTTCGTTAAGGTCGATCTTGCTGTAGGAAATCAACACCGACAGCTCTGGACGCGTCAGGCCCTGACCGGCAGCCACGCGCTCGTTGATCTGCTCTTCAGCAGGCAGGAACTCGATAGCGCGGTCCAGTTTGCCCCGCGCTTCCAGATCAGCCATGAGGCGTTTGTATTCGGCAATCCGCTCGTAGGCACGACGGGCCGCCATGGACAGCGCCTGGGTCTGTTTGTAGTTGTTGCCCAACACCAGATTGCCAACTTCGTCGGTCATGCTTTCCAGCAGCTGGTTACGCTGCTTCTCGGTCATGTCACCAGCCTGCACCACTTCGTTGAGCAGGATCTTGATGTTGACCTCGTGGTCGGAGCAGTCGACGCCAGCGGCGTTGTCGATGAAGTCAGTGTTGGAGCCGCCACCGTTGAGGCCGAACTCCACGCGACCCAGCTGGGTCATGCCCAGGTTGCCGCCCTCGCCCACTACTTTGCAGCGCAGTTCGTCACCATTGACCCGCAGTGCGTCGTTGGCCTTGTCGCCGACATCGGCGTGGCTTTCTTCGCTGGATTTCACGTAGGTGCCAATACCGCCGTTCCACAACAGATCCACCGGTGCCTTGAGCAGCGCGTTGAGCAGTTCGGTCGGGGTCAGCTTGTCAGCCTTGATGTCGAAGCGTTCTTTCATCTGCGGCGTGATGGCGATGCTTTTCGCGCTGCGCGGGAAGATACCGCCACCGGCTGACATGATGCTGGTGTCGTAATCCATCCAGGACGAACGTGGCAGGTCGTACAGGCGCTGACGCTCGACGAAACTGCTGGCTGGCTCCGGGTTCGGATCGATAAAGATGTGCAGGTGGTTGAAGGCTGCGACCAGCTGCAGTTTGTCAGACATCAACAAGCCATTGCCGAATACGTCACCAGCCATGTCACCAATGCCGATCACGCTGATGCTGTCCTGCTGAACGTTGATACCGCGCTCACGGAAGTGACGCTGCACACCGACCCAGGCGCCCTTGGCGGTAATGCCCATCTTCTTGTGGTCATAACCGGCCGAGCCGCCCGAGGCGAACGCATCGCCCAGCCAGAAGCCGTAATCAATGGCGATGCCGTTGGCGATGTCGGAAAAAGTCGCGGTGCCTTTGTCGGCGGCGACCACCAGGTACGGGTCATCGTCGTCATGACGCACGACGTTGGCTGGCGGTACCAGGCCGCCCTCCTTCAGGTTGTCAGTGATGTCCAGCAGACCCGAAATGAAGATGCGATAGCAGGCGATACCTTCAGCCTGAATATCATCCCGGCTACCACCCAACGGCAGACGACGCGGCAGAAAACCACCTTTGGCTCCCACCGGCACGATCACCGAGTTCTTCACGTGCTGGGCCTTCACCAGGCCGAGCACTTCAGTACGGAAGTCTTCTTCACGATCCGACCAGCGCAACCCGCCACGGGCCACGTTGCCGAAGCGCAGGTGCACGCCTTCAACCCGCGGCGAGTAGACGAAGATTTCGAACTTCGGCACCGGCTTTGGCAGCTCGGGGATCAGTCGCGGGTTGAACTTGAAGCTGAAGTAGCTCTTGCTCTGGCCGTTGGCATCGGGTTGGTAGAAGTTGGTGCGCTGGGTGGCTTTGATCAGGTCCAGGTAGCGACGCAGGATGCGGTCTTCGTTGAGCACCTGAACATCGTCCAGGGCTGAAAGAATCGCCTGCTCCAGACGCAGTTGTTTATCGTCCAGGTCTTCGGTGGTGAGTTTGCGTGCCAGATAGAAACGGGTCTTGAACAGCCGGGTCAGCTCACGGGCGATGTCCGTGTGGTTGTTCAGAGTGCTGGCGATATAACCCAGATCGAAGCCCAGGCGGATCTGTTTCAGGTAACGGGCATAAGCGCGCAGCAACGCCACGTCGCGCCACGGCAGACCGGCGGTCAGCACCAGACGGTTGAACGCATCGTTTTCGGCGTCACCACGCACGATGTGGACAAAGGCGTCCTGCAAGGTGTCGTTGAGTTGCTGGATATCGATTTCCAGACCTTCGGCGGCGGTAAAGGCGAAGTCATGGATCCAGAACTCGCGGCCATTGGTATGACGCAGGCGATACGGAAACTCACCCAGCACTCGCAGGCCAAGGTTTTCCAGAATCGGCAACACGTCGGACAGGGCCAGCGGTGTATCGGCGTGATACAGCTTGCAGTGCAACTGCGCCTTGTCGCCGGACAGCGGCTGATAAAAACTCATCACCAGCGGACTGGCTTCGTTCAGGCTCAACAGGTGCTGCATGTCGACTACAGCAGAGTGAGCGGCGAAACGCTCGCGGTAACCAGCCGGGAAGCCTTTCGGGAAATCGGCCAGCACGTTGGTGCCATGGGCTTCGCCGAAACTTTCGACGATCAGGCTCGAATAGTCATCCTTCCACGAACGGCAGGCCTGAATGACTTCGTTTTCCAGCTGCACAGGGTCGATATTCAGATTGACCTTTGGATCAACCCGCAGAATCAATTGCACACGGGCCAGCACGGACTCCGAGAAGAACGTCCAGAATTCGCAGTCGCTGGCCTTGAGGCGCTCCATCAACACTTGCTGGATTTTCTGCCGCACTTCAGTGGAATAGATGTCCCGTGGCACGTAAGCCAGGCAGTAGCAGAAGCGCCCGTACGGGTCCTTGCGCAGGAACACGCGGATCTTGTTGCGCTCCTGAATCTGCACGATGGACATCACCGTGTTGAACAGCTCATCCACCGGAGTCTGGAACAGATCATCGCGGGGCAGCACTTCCACCACCTGCGCCAGTTCCTTGCCCAGGTGCGCCTTGGGATGGAAGCCCGAGCGATGCTCGATTTCCGCAACCTTGCGGCGGATATAAGGGATTTCCCGCACGCTCTCGCCATACACCGACGAGGTGTACAGGCCCATGAAGCGGCATTCCTTGATGACTTTGCCGGATGCATCGATCTGACGGATCGACACATAGTCCGGATAAGCCGGACGATGCACGCGACTCGGATGGGCGGCCTTGGCAAACGACAGCAGCATCGGCTCTTGCAGGTAATTCACTGCATAGCCTTCGATGTGCAGATCTTCCTTGGTCAGGCCTGCACGCAGACGCTTGGTCAAGCCCAGGAAGGACGACTCGTCATACACCAGCTGACCGCCATCGGCCTCGCTGCTGACTTCAAACTCTTCGTAGCCCAGGAAGGTGAAATGGTTATCCACCAGCCATTGCAGGAAAGCCTTGATTTCGGACTTCTCGTCCTCATCCACGCCGTACTGCACCGTATCGATACCCGCCAGCAACTCGTGGAGTCGGGCTTTCATCGGTTCGAAATCTTCCACCGCCACCCGCACTTCGCCCAGTACCTGCTCCAGCTCCCGGGCCAGTACGTTCAGCTCGCTGGCGTTGGCACAGCGGTCGATTTCCAGGTACATCAGCGATTCTTGCAGAATACCTTCGCCAGTCGTGCCCTTTGGCAACAACTCCAGCAGCTCACCCTTGCTACCACGCCGGACGCTCAGGACCGTGGTTTGCAAGGTATGAATGCTGTAACCGCGACGGTTCAGTTCGGTCCGCACAGAGTCCACCAGAAATGGCAGATCGTGATGCAGCACTTCGACGGCAGTGTGTGTCGATTGCCAGCCATGACGTTCGTAATCGGGGTTGTAGACACGTACCTGAGGGGTGTCGTGTTCAAAACGCTCAAGCAGACGCCAGGCCGACAAGGTGCAGCCAGCCAGATCAGACAACCGACGCTGGGTCAGTTCATCGAGGGAAATGATGCCGAAGAATTGCTCAGCGAACAGCGCCACTTGTGGCAGTGCCTGTTCACTGATGTGCTGCGCCAGTGCCGATTGCAGTTGATGCTGAAAATCGGACTTGCTGGCTGCGGTGAAGAACGCCATCTGAGGTACTCCGCTTGTGCTTTTTTAGAAGGAAGCTTGAAGGAAGTGTTGCTTGCACATGCTGTGCCTGGATAAAACGGGCAGTGGCACAGCTTAGGCCAAAGAACTAACGCTTGCCGTGAACGACTCGTCACATTCAATTTTCCCAAACCGGCTTATGAACGTCCTTTTTGAAGACAGGACATTCGCGCGACCGTTCATCTGCCCCCCCAGCTTAACGACAGCCAGCCCGCCGATACTTGCAGCGCTGCGACATATTCGGTCAATTGCATGCGGCAATCACCCGAGCAAAGCCCGCCCAAGGCTGGCAAAATCCCCATTGCCCGTTTTTGTCCAGCCAGGAACTCTCATGCAAATCAAAACTGCAAGCTTCATCGTCAACCCATGCGATGACGAATATGACGACATGGCCCTGCTCTGCTGTCATGGAGAGACCGGCGATCTGTTCTCCCTGACCCGCTTTCCGGATGAGCAGGAAATCGAAATCACCGTGCGCGATGACAAGGTGCACACAGTGTCGCAGCTTAAAGTGACCTTCAGTGCCGAACGGCTGCTGATCGAACTCGATCCCGCGGACGGCCAACAGCTTGATGGCCATTCCCAATACGAAATCCTGCACGGCACGGCGGGGGATGAGCTGAAGGACGTGGAAGAGACCCTGGTGATTATTCTTGAGGGTGTAGGCACTTACGTTAGCGAGATTGGATGAGTCGGTAGCCTACAACCTGATTACCCGTGGGAGCGAGCTTGCTCGCGGAGAGGCCGGGGCATCCGAATATATTACTGGCGGGAGGAACATTGCCTTCGCGAGCAAGCTCGCTCCTACAGGTGATATTCCGGTAGGAGCGCACGAGCAGCGCGAGGCCGCGATAGCGATTTACCTGACACACCGCCATCGCGGCCTCGCGCTGCTCGTGGGCTCCTCCAAGAACGGTATTAACTTGATCCTGTAGGACAATTCCTAATCCTTTGTAGCGTAATGCTCAAAACCCCATAAAAAACCCCACAGCCGTTAGTCGGCACCCCCCTCCATGGATTAAAGTAACGCCCCCAGCTTTCGTGTCGCGTGACACCGCTGATCACTCCTGCCAGGAACAGTCACCGATGGAACATCGTGAAGCGCTCATAGCGCTGCGAACATTTCTTTCCACGCAGATTCTCGGCCAGGAAAAACTGATCGAACGCCTTCTGATCGCCCTGCTTGCCGACGGCCATATGCTGGTCGAGGGGGCTCCCGGTCTGGCCAAGACCAAGGCGATCAAAGAACTGGCCGAAGGCATCGAAGCGCAGTTCCATCGCATTCAGTTCACTCCCGACCTGCTGCCTGCCGACATCACAGGTACTGAGATTTATCGTCCGGAAACCGGCAGCTTCGTCTTTCAACAGGGGCCGATCTTCCACAACCTGGTGCTGGCTGACGAAATCAACCGTGCGCCTGCCAAGGTGCAGTCGGCGCTGCTGGAGGCCATGGCCGAACGTCAGGTCAGCGTCGGGCGCAGCACTTACGATTTATCTCCACTGTTCCTGGTGATGGCGACTCAAAACCCTATCGAGCAGGAAGGCACCTACCCGTTGCCGGAAGCCCAGCTCGACCGTTTTCTGATGCATGTGAAGATCGGTTTCCCTGACGCCTCGGTGGAGCGCAAGATTCTTGCCCAGGCCCGCGGCGAAGCCTTGAACGGCGAAACCAAGCCAGAACGCCGGGTCAGCCAGCAGGCAATCTTTGCCGCGCGCAAGGAAATCCTCGGTCTGTACATGGCCGACGCCGTTGAGGAATACCTGGTTCAACTGGTCATGGCGACCCGCACGCCGGCCAAGTTCGATCCGGAAATGGCCGAATGGATCTCCTACGGCGCCAGCCCCCGGGGCTCCATCGCCCTGGATCGCTGCGCCCGGGCCCATGCCTGGCTCGCCGGGCGTGATTTCGTCAGTCCCGAAGACATTCAAGCGGTGCTGTTCGACGTACTGCGGCACCGGATCATTCTGTCCTTCGAAGCGGAAGCCGCCGGTATCGATCAGGATCGGGTGATCCAGCGCATTCTCGACGTCGTGGCTGTCGCGTGAAGCCATGCAACCTTACCTGATCCCCCAACCGGGCATTCGCGTCAGCCTCGCCGAGCTGATCGAAATGCGCCATCGCGTGCGCGAGGTTCAGCTGTTTTCGACGCCCAGCCAGCGCAGCCCGTTGATTGGTCTGCATCACTCCAAACTGCGCGGACGCGGAGTGGACTTCGATCAGGTGCGGGTCTATCAGGCGGGCGACGACGTGCGCAGTATCGATTGGAGGGTCACCGCGCGCACCCAGGAGCCGCATACCAAGCTGTTCCATGAAGAACGCGAACGGCCGATCTTTATTCTGGTAGAACAAAGCCGGCGGCTGTTTTTCGGCTCGGGCCTGATGTTCAAATCGGTGCTGGCCGCACAGGCTGCCGCGCTGATTGGCTGGGCGGCCCTGATTCACAATGATCGGGTCGGCGGGCTGGTCTTCGGCGACAACGAGCATTACGAAATCAAACCGCGACGCAGCAAGCAAAGCCTGTTGCAGCTGCTGAACAGGCTGGTGCGGGTCAATCAGTCCCTGCACACCGAAATCGAAGCAGACCGCGACGCTCTGGGCATCGCCCTGCGTAGGGCACGGGAAGTGTTGCGCCCTGGCAGTCTGGTCATCGTGCTCTGTGATGAGCGCGCGTTATCGGACGCCGCCGAGCAACAGTTGAGCCTGCTGTCGCGGCATTGCGACCTGCTGTTGCTGCCGTTGTCCGACCCGCTGGACCGGGCTTTGCCGGCAGCCGGGCTGTTGCGCTTTGCTGAACGCGGCGCGCAATTGGAACTCGACACCCTTGACCCGGAACTGCGCCAGGCCTATCGCGCCCAAGGCGAAGCCCGAGCCGCGCGCTGGGAACTGCTCGCGCAAAAACTGCGGGTGCTGCTGATGCCCCTGAGTACCCAACGCGAGATGGTCGAGCAATTGCGGGAATACCTCAATGCCCAGCGCCCGGTAAAGCAGAAATGAACCCGCTGGATCAGTTGCAACCCCTGATCGCCCCAGAGGCCGTCGGCTTCTGGCCACTGGCGCCCGGGTGGTGGCTGCTGTTGCTGTTGATTCCTGTCGCTGGCTGGGGGCTGTGGCGCATGCGCCATGTGCTGCCGGTTAAAACCCGGACGCGCCGTGCCGAACAACCCCTGGACCCGGTGCGCGTCGCAGCCCTGGCCGAACTGGCACAACTGCCCAAACCCTACGACGGCGCGCCGGCGGGTGCCTGGTTACAGCAAATCAATGGTTTGCTCAAACGCCTGTGCCGCAATCATTACCCCTACAGTCAGAGCCACACCCTGAACGGCCGCAAATGGCTGGCCTTCCTAGACAACCGTTGCCCGGCAGCCGGCTTGACCCGCTGGATGGTGCTGGTGGAAGGCGCCTACAAACCCGAATGCAAACTCGACGACAAGGCGATCACCGGTCTGACCCAGTCCGTTGAAACCTGGATTCGCAAACATGTTTGAGTTCGCCTGGCCCTGGATCTTTGCCCTGTTGCCCTTGCCGTGGATCATGCGCCTTGTGCTGCCAGTGGCGGACAGCGGCGAAGCGGCGCTCAAAGTCAGTTTCCTCGCTGACCTGGAAAGTCTGGTAGGCCGCCGTGCCAAGGCCAATCTTCCGGCATGGCGGCAGCAGTTGCCGTTCATTCTGATCTGGCTGCTGTTGCTGGTTGCCGCTGCCCGCCCCCAATGGCTGGGCGAACCTTTACCGCTGGCCTCCAGCGGTCGAGACTTGCTGGTGGCGGTGGATGTTTCCGGCTCCATGGATTACCCGGACATGGAATGGAAGAGCGATGAAGTCAGCCGCCTGGTGCTGGTTCAGCATTTGCTCGGTGACTTCCTCGAAGGTCGCAAAGGTGACCGGGTCGGCTTGATTCTGTTCGGCAGCCAGGCTTTCGTTCAGGCACCGCTGACCTTTGACCGGCATACCGTACGGGCCTGGCTGGACGAAGCGCGGATTGGCATTGCCGGCAAGAACACCGCCGTGGGCGATGCCATAGGGCTTGCCTTGAAGCGTTTGCGTCTGCGCCCTGCGCAAAGTCGCGTGCTGGTACTGGTCACCGATGGCGCCAACAATGGCGGGCAGATCGACCCGGTGACTGCCGCGCGTCTGGCCGCTGAAGAACAGGTGAAAATCTATACCATCGGCATTGGTTCGGATCCCAATAAAGAAGGCTCGCTGGGCATGCTCGGTCTCAACCCCAGCCTCGATCTGGATGAACCGATGCTGAAGGAAATCGCCGCGCTCAGCGGTGGTCAATATTTCCGCGCGAGGGACGGCGATCAACTGGAAAAGATCCGCAAAACCCTCGATGCCCTGGAACCCGTAGCTCAGCATCAGACTCAAGCCCGCCCTGCTCAGGCGCTGTATCAGTGGCCATTGGCGCTGGCCATGATCTTGAGCGTGTTGCTGGTGATCCACGAGCGCTGGCCCAACAGCGCGCTGCAACGTTTTCTCAATCAGCAACGCTTTATCCGCGACGCCCAGCACTGGCGGCAACGCATCAAACGTCTGAGGCGCAAACCATGATCGCCTTCTGGCCGCACTGGTTCCGCCCCTGGTGGTTGCTGTTATTGCCGCTGCTGGGCTGGCTGCTCTGGCAACTCTGGCACCGGCAAAAACGCGCCGGTCGCTGGCAGATGATACTGCCCTCGGCATTCCATTCAGTGCTGCTGGGCGGTGGCCGGGGTCGCGACAGTAAAAAGCCATGGCTGGTACTGGGCCTGGCCTGGTTGCTGGCAGTGCTCGCATTACTCGGCCCCAGCTGGCAACGGCTTGAACAGCTCAGTCAGAAACCTGCAGACCCGCTGGTGGTGTTACTGGAGCTGACCCCTGAAATGCTCGCCAGCGACAGCCCGCCGACGCGCCTGGAACAGGCACGACGCAAACTGCTGGACCTGCTGCAAGCGCGCAGCGACTCGCAGACTGCGGTCATCGTCTACTCCGGCAGCGCCCATACGCTGGTGCCGTTATCCGACGATCTGCTGACCATTCGCAATCTGCTCGATGCGGTCAAACCCTCGATCATGCCGCAAACCGGGCATCGCGCCGATCTGGCGGTAAAAAAGGCCGTTGCCCTGCTCAATCAGGCCGCATTGGGCCGTGGTCGTCTGCTGCTGATTGGCTCGTCGCTGAGCGAACAGGAACGCCAGGGCATCCGCCAGACACTTAGCATCCAGGCTCCGCCGCTGCTGATTCTCGGTGTCGGCACTGCCCAGGGTGCGCCCGTGGAGCAGGAAAAAGGAGGCCTGCTCAAGGATGCGCAAGGCGCAATTCTGTTGCCGCGTCTGGACAGCGCCAGCCTTGCCGAATTCGCCTCGCAAATGGGCGGCCAATATCGCCAGTTGCGCATGGATGACCAGGACCTTCGCGAACTCGGCCTGCTGGATGCTCCCAAGGTCATGCAGACCGACGGACAGCTGATTGAACTGGACAGCTGGGCCGATCAAGGTTACTGGTTCTTGTTACCGATCCTGTTGCTGGCCGCCTGCGCGGGCCGCCGTGGCTGGTTGCTGTGCTTGCCATTCCTGATGCTGGCGCCGCAGAACAGCTACGCTTTTGATTTCGTTGACCTTTGGTTGCGGCCCGATCAGCAAGGTCAGCAATTACTTGAAAAACACCAGCCCGCAGAAGCCGCGCAACGCTTTAAAGACCCGCGATGGAAAGGCATAGCCCTTTATGAAGCGGGCGACTATGCGGCCGCCGCCCAGCGCTTTGCCGAAGGCAGCAGCGCCGCCGACCATTACAATCGTGGCAACGCGCTGGCCCGCAGCGGGGAACTGGAAGCGGCACTGGATGCCTATGAACAGGCCCTGGAGCGTCAACCGGACTTGCAGGCAGCGGTCAAAAACAAGGCGCTAGTGGAACAGGCGCTGCAACAGAGTAAACGCCCGGAACCCGCCGAACCTGAAGACAAGCCGTCCGAAGACGCCAACGAAGACAGCGACAATCCACAAAGTCAGGCGGCCACCTCCCAGGTTTCCAAGGATCAGCAAGCTGCTGAACCCGGCGAAGACAACAGCCCGGACGGCGAGCCGAGCAGCACGACTGCCAAAAACAGCTCCACCGCCAAAAACAACGCCCAAAACAGCGCCGAAGCCAAGCCAGCTCCCGGCTCGCCCCTGGATGATGAAGAAACCACACGACCACCGATCCAGCCCGCCGACCCCACCATAACCGGCGAACGCCGTCAGGCGCTGGAACAATGGCTGCGGCAGATCCCGGATGATCCCGGCGAACTGTTGCGGCGTAAATTCTGGTACGAACAGCAACAGCATCAGGAAAAGACCCGATGAGTCGCGCCGTCACCCTATTGCTCAGCCTGGTGCTGTGCTCCCTGTACCTCGTCACGCTCTCCGCCCAGGCGGCGGAGCTGGTCGCCAGCGTCGATCGCACGCGCCTGAATTCCGGCGAAACCGTGGAATTGACTCTGGAGACCAGCGACGTCACGCAATTCGGCAAACCGGATCTGACGGCCCTTGAGGCCATCTTCGATGTCGGCGGTACCCGGCAAATCAACCGGCTTAATACCCTGGATGGCGGCAATCAGGCCACCACTCGCTGGATCATCACGCTGCTGCCCAAACAGACCGGCTCGGTGGTGATTCCGTCTCTGGAGCTGGGCGAACTCAAGAGCCAGCCGATTACTCTGCAAGTCATTCAGAGCGACAACCCGGCGCAAGCAGCACAGCAGGCGCCGGTGTTCATCGAAGCGACGCTGGATAAAGACAACGTCTATGTGCAGGCTCAGGCCGTACTGACTGTGCGCATCTACCACTCGGTGTCATTGTTCGACGACAGCACCATGAGCCCGCTGGAGTTGCCCGATGCCCGGGTCGAGAAGCTGGGCGAATCGCGCACTTACGAAAAGCTCATCAACGGTATTCGCCACGGGGTGATCGAAATGCGCTACGGGATCTACCCGCAGCACAGCGGCACCCTGATGATCCCGCCGCAAGTGTTCAGCGCGACTCTGGTGCAACCCAGTCCGGAGCCGTCGCAAAACTCTTCACAAAAAAATGAGCCCGGCACCTCATTCGGACCGCAACCGGGCAAGGTCATGCGGGTCAATTCGGTGGAAGTGCCGCTGACCGTCAAGGCCAAACCTGCCAACTACCCGGCGGATGCGCCGTGGTTGCCCGCGCGCAGCATCAATTTGAATGAAAGCTGGAGCCCGGAGCCAGGTAGCAGCCAGGTCGGCGACGCACTGACCCGCACCCTGACCCTCAAAGTCGAGGGCCTCTCCAGCGCACAATTGCCCCCTCTCCCTGCTACCGACATCAGCAGCCTGCGACGTTACCCGGACCAACCCAAGCTGGCGAATGTCATCAGTGAGCGCGGCATCATCGGTAGCCGCGAAGAACGCGAAGCACTGGTGCCCAATCGCCCCGGTGCCATCGACTTGCCTGCGGTGGACGTGGTCTGGTGGAACACGCTGGAAGACCATCTGGAGCACACCACCCTGCCCGCCCGCACCTTGCAGATCAGCGTCAACCCGAGCCTGGTGGTGGACACCCCGGTCAACAGTGACATGGGCGGCGTGACAGTGATCGGTCCGCCGGTATGGCCATGGCAGATGAGCACGTTGTTTTTTGCCTGCACCACGCTGGTCGGTTTTGTTCTCTGGTGGCGAGCCCGCTGGCAACCGGCAGTGGCCCGCGCCGTGCAGACCGGTCCGAGCCCGCGCACCGTGCTGGATGACCTCAAGCGCGCAAGCCTGGCCAACGACCCCCAGGCGACTCGCCAGGCACTGGATGCGTGGGCCCGCCAGCAACCGGAAACCCTGGCCGACATGGCTGCGCGCTTCGTGCCGCTGTCCGACGCACTGGATGGCCTGAACGGCGCGCTGTACAGCGAAACCGGCCAATTATGGCTGGGCGAGGAACTGTGGCGGGCGGTGCGCACTCTACCCGCACCAGAACATATTCAAGACCCGGCAAGCGACCAGAGCCTGCCGCCGTTGTATCCAAAATAGGAAGCGTTGAGCTGGCAAGAGCGACCCTGTGGGCGAATTCATTCGCGAAGACATTCGTTCAGACGCCGCATAATTGCCAGATACACCGGCCCTTTCGCGAATGAATTCGCTCCCACGGTTTCCACTGCGCTTCCACAAGCCACATATTCAGGATTGATTACCCATGCGACTGTTCCACACCTCCGACTGGCACCTTGGCCAGAACCTTCATGGCCAGGAGCGGGACTTCGAACATGCCAGCTTCCTGGCCTGGCTGCTGGCCCGGCTTGCCGAGCGTAAGCCTGACGTCCTGCTGATCGCCGGCGACATCTTCGACACGGTCAATCCAACGGTCAAAGCCCAGGAGCGGCTGTACGACTTCATCGTCAACGCCCACGAGCAACAGCCGCTGCTGACCATTGTGATGATCGCCGGCAACCACGACTCCGGTTCACGAATCGAACTGCCAGCGCCCCTGATGCGCCGTTTGCGCACCCATGCCCTGGGCCGTGTGCTGTGGCTTGATGACGGCACGCTGGATGTCGAACGCCTGTTGTTACCACTGCCCGACGCTAATGGTGAAATCGGCGCCTGGTGTCTTGCGCTGCCCTTCCTGCGTCCCGCCGAAGTGACCGGCCCGACCCTGGGCGACAACTACCTGCGCGGCATCGGCCAGGTTCATGAACTGCTGATCGCCGCGGCCAACCTCAAACGCCGGCCTGGCCAGGCGCTGATCGCCATCAGCCATGCGCACATGGCCGGCGGCTCGGTTTCCGAAGACTCGGAACGCAGCCTCATCATCGGCAATGCCGAGGCCCTGCCCGCCAGCCTGTTCGGCGAAAGCATCACCTACGTCGCCCTCGGCCACTTGCACAAACCCCAGAGAGTCAACGGCGAAGAACGTATCCGTTACAGCGGCTCGCCCATCCCTTTGTCGTTTTCCGAAATCGGTTATCAACACCAGATTCTCGAAATCGACTGCGAAGGCGACCAACTGCGCAGCGTCGAAACCCTGCTGGTGCCCCGTGCCGTCAACCTGCAACGCATCGGCCCCGCGCCATTGGCTGAACTCTTGCTTCAACTCAAGGATCTGCCCGACATCGACCTGCTGGCCGATATCGACCGGCAACCCTGGCTCGAAGTCCGGGTGCGGCTGGACGAGCCGCAGCCAGACCTGCGCAACCAGATCGAAAGCGCACTGGAGGGTAAAGCCGTTCGTCTGGTGCGTATCGGTGCCGAATATGCCGGAAAAGGCAGCGGCGAAGGCGGTGATAACGATGAAGGCCTGATCGAACTGGATCAGCTCAGCCCCCAGGAATTGTTCAGCCGCGCCTGGCTGGACAACTACGGCAGCGAGGTGGACGAACAGACCCTGAGTGACTTCGCCACCCTGTTGCAGGAAGTCCAGCTGGAGAGCGAACAACCATGAAAATCCTCGCCATCCGCCTGAAGAATCTCGCCTCGCTAGCCGGACCATTCGAACTGGACTTCACCGCAGAGCCGCTGGCCAGCGCCGGGCTGTTCGCCATCACCGGGCCCACCGGCGCCGGCAAAAGCACCTTGCTTGATGCCTTGTGCCTGGCACTGTTCGGCGCGATTCCGCGGCTGAGCAACATCGGCCAGTCCCGGGTCCCGGAAATCGACGGCGACATCAGCACCAACGACCCGCGCACCCTGCTGCGCCGTGGCACTGGCAGTGGCTATGCCGAAGTGGATTTCGTCGGCATCGACAAACGTCGCTACCGCGCTCGCTGGGAAACCAACCGAGCCCGGGACAACGCCGCGAAGAAACTTCAGGCCAGTCGTCAGACGCTGACCGATCTGGACAGCGAACAGATCCTCAGCACCCAGAACAAAGCCGAATACAAAACCATGCTCGAAGCCCGTCTGGGCCTTAATTTCGAGCAGTTCACCCGTGCAGTGATGCTCGCCCAGAGTGAG
Source organism: Pseudomonas syringae (assembly GCF_000737245.1). GTDB lineage: Bacteria > Pseudomonadota > Gammaproteobacteria > Pseudomonadales > Pseudomonadaceae > Aquipseudomonas > Aquipseudomonas syringae_J. The sequence continues at coordinate 34,128 of NZ_JPQU01000038.1, forward strand.
TTCAGCGCCTTCCTCAAGGCCGACGACAAAGAACGCAGCGAGCTGCTGGAAAAGCTCACCGATACGGCGATCTACAGCCAGCTGGGCCGCCGCGCCTTCAGCAAAAGCCGGGAGGCGGAAAAGGTTCACGACGACCTCAAGCTGTTGGCCACCGGCATCGCACCCATGGCGCCGGAGCAGCGGGCGGAACTGGAGCAGCGTTTCACCGATGCCCAGCAGCAACTCAAAACTCAACAGGCGCAACAACGTCAGTTGGAGCTCAAACAGCAATGGCTGGCCGAGCTGCAACGTTTGCGCGACGAACACCTGAGCGCCGCTGAACAGCTCACCCGGGCTCAACAGGACTGGGACAACCAGAGCGGCCAGCGTCAATTACTCGGTCAGCTGGAACGACTCGCGCCCCAACGCCACCTGTTCGCCCAGCGCAATCGCCTGAATGCCCAACTCAGCCCCCTCAGCGCGCAAATTGCCGAACATGCGCAACGCCAGAGCGATGTCCAGGCGAGACAGACCGGCCTTGAAGAAAAGCTGCTGGCATCTAATGGCGCACTGGAACAGGCCGAGCAGCAGAAAAAAACCGCTGCACCGATCATCGGCCAGGCCTTCGAACAGCAAGGCAACCTCAGCCACTTGAGCAAGGAAGTGCAGGACGCAACGGTTCAGGCCGACGCGGCAGAACGCGCCAAAGCTGAAGGCCAGACGGCATTGAGTCAACTGCTTGAACAGCAACGCCAGCTGGACGAGCGCCTGCAGGCCATCACCGGGCAACTGGAAAAAAGCGCGGTACTCGCGCCCTTGGCTCAAGCGTGGACTGCATACCGGCCTCGCCTGCAGGAGGCGATGAAACTCAGCGCACGGCTCAATAAAGGCCGCGAAGAACTGCCGGAGCTGGAAAAAAATTCGACCCGGGTCGAACAGGAACTCACCGACCGGCGCAATGCCCTGCAAGCGCTGTACAGCGAAGCACAGGTCAAGGCCGACGCAGTGAGTGCGGAAATCCAGCGCCTCGGTCAGTTGTTGCAGGACAACCGGCAGCAGCACAGCGCCTGCGATTCACTGGAGCGCATCTGGCAGCGCCATCAGGACATCGAAAACCGTCTGCAGGAAATCGAACGGCAACAGCAACAGGCCAACGAACGTCGCACCCAGGCCATCGCCAGCGGCCTGCAACTTAAAATCGAACACGAAGCTGCCGAGCTTGCGCTGAAAACCACCGTTGAACTGCTGCAACGCCAGCGTCTGGCTCGCAGTGCCAGCGTTGAAGAATTGCGCGGTCAGTTGATCGATCAGCAGCCGTGCCCGGTGTGTGGCAGCGAAGATCATCCTTATCATCAGTCCGACGCGCTGCTCCAGGCGCTGTCCGGCCATGACGACAGCGAAGAAACCAGCGCGCGACTCAAGGTCAGCCAGCTGGCGGAAAAACTGGTCGAGTTGCGCAGCGAAGTCACCGAACTCAATGCCCGTCTGAAACAAGCCCGGCCGCAGCTGGAACAACTTACCGAGCAATTGCAGAAGCTGATCCCGGAGCTGGAGGCTCATCCGCTGTATGCGCGCTTGCTAGAACAGCCTGAGTCACAGCGCGGCGACTGGCTCAGCGAACGCCTGCACGCATTGACCGCAGAAATCGCCAGCAGCGAACAACGCCAGGGCCTGCTGCTCAAGGTTCAGCAACAAGCCGAGCAGTTGCAGCAGAACGTACAAACCGCCCGTGACGCCAGCCAGCAAGCGATGAAGATGCTCGATGACCAGCAGCGCAATATCGCCCTGGATAATCAGGCCTTCGAAGCCGCGCTACAGGAATTCGAGCCGTTGTTGCCAGCCGAGAGCCTGCCCCGCTGGCGTGAGTCGGCCACCGACAGCTTCATGCAACTGGACAACGACATCGCGCAACGCCTTGAGCAACTCGATCGCCAGCAGGAAGAACAGCAGGAACACAGCGAGCGGGCGCGTAAAATCGAGCGCGAACAGGACAGCCTGCACAATCTGGAACAGGAGTGCGTGAGGCAGCGACAACGTCTCGCCGCCCTGCAAGCCCAGCAATCGGCCAGCCAGCAACGGCTCCGCGAAATGCTCGGCAGCCACGCCAGCGCCGAGCAATGGCAACAACAGCTTGAAACCGCTCTGGAACAGGCACGCCGTGCTCAAAGCGGCGCCGCTGATGAGTTGCAGCTGGCCCGCAGTGAGCTGATCAAACTGGCCACCGGGCTGGAAAACGAGCAGGCGCGCCTGCAAGAACTGCAACAAGAGTCCGGCGAGCTCAATCAGCAGATCACCCAATGGCGCGCCAGCCATCCGGAACTGGACGATGCCGCTCTGGATACCCTGCTGGGCTACAGCGAGCAAGGCGTGAGCCATCTCCGTCAGCAATTGCAACAGAGCGAAAAAAACCTGGAGCAGAGCCGCATCCTGCTTCAGGAGCGGGACAAGCAAGTGCAGCAACATCAAGCACATCACAGCGACGTGACTGACGCCGCGCAGCTGACCGCAGCCTTGCAGGACGCACAAAAATCCAGCGCCGACCACGAACAACAATGCGCCGACCTGCGGGCGCAATTGAGCGAAGACGAACGCCGCAACAACGCCAGCCGCGACTTGCAGGAACAGATCGCCAGCGCCTACGCTGAATATTTGCGCTGGGCGAGACTCGCAGCCCTGATCGGCTCGGCCGAGGGGGATAAATTCCGCAAGATCGCCCAGGCTTACAACCTCGATCTGCTGGTCCATCACGCCAACGCGCAGCTCAAGCAACTGGTGCGCCGCTATCGCCTGAAACGCGGCGGCAGCATGCTGGGCCTTCTGGTCATGGACACGGAAATGGGCGACGAACTGCGCTCGGTGCATTCGCTGTCCGGCGGCGAAACCTTCCTGGTCTCCCTGGCGCTGGCGTTGGGCCTGGCGTCCATGGCGTCCAGCACCCTGAAGATCGAATCCTTGTTTATCGACGAAGGTTTCGGCAGCCTCGACCCGGAATCCCTGCAACTGGCCATGGATGCGCTGGACGGGTTGCAGGCTCAGGGTCGCAAGGTCGGTGTGATTTCTCACGTGCAGGAAATGCACGAAAGGATTCCGGTACAGATCCAGGTGCGGCGTCAAGGCAACGGTCTGAGCACGGTGGAGGTCAGCAACTGATGGAAGCCGTACTTTATTCATTTCGTCGCTGCCCCTACGCCATGCGTGCCCGTATGGCGTTGCGGTACGCGGGCTGCACAGTGCGGATTCAGGAAGTCAGCCTCAAGGCCAAGCCGCCAGAAATGCTCGAACGCTCACCCAAAGGGACTGTTCCCGTGCTGGTGCTGGATGATCAGGTACTGGAGCAAAGCCTGGACATCATGCACTGGGCCCTGGCCCGGAACGATCCGGACAACTGGTTGATGATTCAGGATGGCGACAGCCGCCGGGAAATTCAGGCACTGGTGGAAGAGAACGATCAGTTGTTCAAACAACATCTGGATCGCTACAAATACTTCGTCCGCCACCCTGAGCATCCGCAGCAACACTATCGGCAACTGGGCGAGGTTTTTTTGCAGAAACTGGAAACGCGTTTGCAGCGGCGGGATTTTTTGATCACGAATCGAGTGACCCTGGCCGATATCGCCCTGGCGCCCTTTATCAGACAGTTCAGCGCAGTCGATCCCGAATGGTTCGCCACCAGCCCCTATCCAAAATTGCGCGGCTGGTTGCAGCGGTTCGTCGAGTCAGAGCTGTTCAGGGCGGTGATGGTGAAGTGAACGCAACACTAAACCTGATGTACCCCTGTAAATCTGACACGGCGCTATCGGACAGCTAACACACGACCCGTAGGAGCGCGCTTGCCCGCGATGCGATTTCAAGGCCAGCACATTAGTCGCTGGGGAGAATGTCATCGCGGGCAAGCGCGCTCCTACAGAACAACATTTCCAGGGGATAGCCCGTCAACCAACCACCCCAACTCTCTCCGGCCGATTCCCCGCGACCACTTTCTGCGCCCGGGATACGGCGATGGCCTGAGCGATTTCGTGCCGGCATTCAATATTGCGTGCCACCCCGCCCACTGAGTTTTGACCGATGCCCAATAGCGAACTGCCATTGATCATGACTGCCAGCCCCGCTGTTACCCACAACTTGCCGCCACTCACGATGCACGCTCCTGAATGTTCAAGGCTGTACGTTCAACAAGGGATTGTGTTGAGGGAGTGGTCAGTTGCGGACTCATGCTGCCGACAGTAACCACTGCAATAAAGACCACATAAAGTGAAATGGCGATATAAGCGCCTTGTTTGATTGAATGAAGAATGGCAGTGGCCATGGGTGTAACTCCGTGATGTGTTTCCAGGCCGACAGAATGGTTGAATACGGAACTATTGAAAAACCATGAGTGGGAATAGCGGATATCAGTTGGGTTGATAGGGCCAGCGATATTACACATCCTCTGTGGGAGCGAGCTTGCTCGCGAATGGGCCAGCTCATTTAAACCCTCTTTGGCTGACACAACGCCTTCGCAAGCAAGCTTGCTCCCACAAGTAAGTGGACATGCCAGAAATTGTCCAAAAAAAAGCCCGCATCCTATGAGAGACGCGGGCCAAGAGGGGATACCGGTGTCGCTTTCGCGAGCAGGCTCACTGGCAGAATTTGCAGGGCCTGATACGCAATGATCAGTGGGTCGCAAAAACCTGGGTAAGCGAACATGCTCGCGAAAGCGGCCTTCATCAACAACAGTGTTTTCTGCGAATCCATTCCCGGGTAGCGATAGGGTCGTTAACCGGGAATGGATTCAATCGCTTATTCATTGTTGAGTCTTGTGATCCAGTGCTGCGTAGAAATTAGCACTTTGCTGCAAGTATTTAGCGGTGTAAGTCTGGGTGCTGTGGTTTTTACTGGTCGGTGCGTCAACACTGGCATGGGCAGGTAATGCAGCAGTGGCAGAAATGGCAGATGCGGCGATGATGGAGAAGAGATTGAAGTTCATGGCGGTAATCCTCGGCTTCTGTATGTAAGTGCAGTATCTAACTGCGTTTCAAGTCTTGACCGTCTTGGCCGTGACTCAAACTTACCCCCGAGGGCGGTTCAGCCGAAATGTTTTGTAGCACTAGCTCATATCATCTGAATTGATAGAACCCGCAAGCCCCCGAAAACCGGGGGCTTGGAGTTGAGCGACAGCTACTTGCCGGTCAGGAAACGGAAGTCCGACGGCGAGTCGAAGTCGACTTTCTGCACGGTTTCACCGAGCATGCCGGTCTTCGGGTCAACCTTAACCGAGACGATCTGGTTGCTTTTCTGATTGGCAATCAGCATGAAGTGCCCGCTGGGATCGAAGCTGAACTCGCGTGGCTCGACACCTTCCACCGAGCGACGCTGGATTTCCTTCAACTGCCCTTTGCTATCAATGGCGAACACAAGCAACTGGTTGGCCTCGCCACGGTTGGCGACATACAGGAACTTGCCGTCCGGTGAGGTATGCAGACCGCCCGCGCCCACTTTCTGCTGGGGATCCTTATTTTTCAGATCGACCGTTTGCGTCTGCTTGAAAACGCCGTCGTGGTAATCAAACACCGCGACCTGCGCCACCATCTCCAAAGTCAACCAGGCATGCTTGCCATCCCTGCTGAACAGCAGGTGACGCGGACCGCTACCCGGCGGCAACTGCACGATGGGCGCTTTCGCCGGTTGCAGCGGCTCGGCGCGGTTGCCGTCATAGCTGAACACCAGCAGCTTGTCGGCCCCCAGATCACTGGTGACTACGTATTTGTCATCCGGCGTCGGGATGGCCGAGTGCACGTGGGAAGAAGCCTGACGCTCCGGGTTGACCTTGCTCGCGCCGTGATTGTTGCTCACCTGCACGACCTCGGACAGCTTGCCGTCCTTGCCCACCGGGATCACTGCCAGCGCACCACCCGGATCGGGGTGCACGGCGTAATTGGAAACAAACAGAAAGCGCTGATCAGGGCTGAGACTGGAATGGGTCGGCTCTTCGCCACGGCTCTGCACGTGATTGATCGGCGTGACCTGGTGGGTCTTTGGATCAATGGCAAAACTGCTGACCTTACCCACTACATCCTTGCCGCCGGGGCCGTTTTCGTTGACCACGAACAGATGACGCTGATCCCTGGACAGGGTCAGCCAGGACGGGTTGTCAGTCTTGATCACTTGCAGAGGTTTGCTGTCGAGCTTGCCGGTCTGGCTGTCGAAGCGGTAACGATAGATGCCTTCGCTGGCACCCTGGGTGTAGGAGCCAATCAGTACGTCGTATTCAGTCATGCTTTGAGCCTGTATCGGGAAAGCGCTCATTGCGCCGGCAAACGCCAGCAGCGGCAGAAATTTACGAGTCATGGGGCTTTAGCCTTCTTTCGAGGATTATTGTCGGGCGCCATAGACGCGGGATTCACGTCTATGACACTGCCTGCCCCTGATTGTTTTACGCAGATCAGTCCTCGAGCACGTCTTCCTCATCGTCCTTGCTCGGGGTGAACGCTTCAAGGCACTTCATCCGATGTTCGTGAATGCCATCGGTGATCAGCCAGCACTGCTGAGCTTCGTCGAATGTCGCGGCCTCGACCTGGGCCATTTCAAAACGCCAGGTTTTACGCTCGCGGCCATCCATGCACTCGAGCGTCAGAAAGTCACCCAGGAAGAAATCCCAGGCATGCAACCCGTCGATTTCCAGCATGGTGGCGTCTTTCAGGGCGGCTTTGAGATCGGTCGAGTTGGTGGTCATGGCAGTCTTCGTCTGTGTAAAAGCGCGAATGATAGGCCAAAACCACCCTCGACAGAACCACCGTCAACGTCAGGCCGTTGCTTCAACTGCACCGGCTGGAGCTTTGTCATGGGTGGTTTCACGCACGTAATAACGGTCCGGAATACCCCATATGATCAGGCCGGTCGCCAATACGCAGACGGCACACAGCACGAACAACGCCGGAGTGGCCGCGCCAGTCAGGTCCTTGATGCGGCCCACCATGAAGGGCGCAATGATCCCGCCCAACTGACCGATGGAGTTGATCAGGGCGATCCCGGCCGCAGCCGCGAGGCCACTGAGGAAGCGTGGCGGGATGGTCCAGAAAATCGGCATCCAGGCAATGATGCCGGTTAGGATCATGGTCATGCCGATCATCAACGGCAGCAACTGGCCAGGGAACAGCGCGCAAACCAGATAGCCCGCAGCGGTCAGCAACGCACAACCGGCCATGTGCCAACGCCGCTCGCCCCGTCGGTCAGAGCTGGACCCGATCAACAGATTGCCAACCACTGCGCCCAGATAAGGAATCACCGTCAGCAGCCCGATGTTCATGGTGTCAGCCACCCCTGCGCTCTTGATCAGTTGCGGCATCCAGAACAGCAAACCAGTCAGGGCCATCACCAGACACAGGTAAATCACCGACATCACATAAGTGGTCGGATGCTTCCAGATGTCCTTGAAGGTTTGCGGGGTTTGCGGCTGGACTTCACGGGCCATGCGCGCCAGTACGACTTTCTTCTCCGCGTCATTGAGCCACGTGGCGTCTTCGATCCGGTCACACACGAACCAGAACACTACGACGCCCAGCAATACGGAAGGAATACCTTCGAGCAAAAACAGCCAGCGCCAGCCCGCCATGCCCATCACACCGTCGAAATGGCCGAGGATCAAACCGGCAATCGGCCCGCCGACGATCCCGCACAGGCAGATCGAACTCTTGAAGTAGGAATTGACCCGGGCGCGGCGGTTGCTTGGGTACCACTGGGTGAAAAAATACAGCACCCCAGGGACAAATCCGGCTTCCATTACGCCGATGAGGAATCGCAGGGTGTAGAACCAGAACTCGGTTTGCACGAACATCATGCAGGCCGAGGTGATGCCCCAACTGACCATGATCCGCGCGATCCAGACCCGCGCGCCGATCTTGTGCAAGAGCATGTTGCTGGGGACTTCGAACAGGAAATAGCCGACGAAAAACAGACTCGCGCCTAGCCCGTAAACTGTTTCGCTAAAGCCCAGGTCGCTCTGCATCTGCAACTTGGCAAAGCTGATATTGACCCGATCCAGATAGGCGAACAGAAAACACAGGATGAACAGCGGGATGATGCGCCAGTTGACCTTGCGGTAGATCTTCTCTTCGAAAGCGTCTTCATCGAACGCCTCGACCGGCGCAGTATTGGTGGTCATGTGCGCACCTCGTTGTTGTTATTGGAGGGTGAACTGCAATACGGTTCCGAACCTGTAGGAGATTCTATGTTTACCTGCAACTCAGTAGGACCTCCCACAGGTTGAGCACTTGCACGGAGACTCAACAGGTTTACAACCTACCTATCCCGCCCGGCAAAAACGCCGCTTCGGTCTTTTCAATGCCATTGACCAACGGCTTGCCAAACTCGGCCTGGCTGATCTGGAACTGATCCCCCGGCTGAGTGCGCACGCCATCAGCGAAAGACAGGGTCGCGGTGCCGAAGAAGTGCACATGCACGTCACCGGGGCGCAGGAACTGGCGGTATTTGAAATGGTGGTACTCGAGGTTTTCCAGGCTGTGGCACATGTTGGCTTCGCCGCTGAGGAATTCCTTCTCCCACAGCACCTCACCGTCACGCAGCACCCGACTGGTACCCGACAGATTCTGTGGCAGGTCGCCAACTCGCAGTTCCGGGCCGAAGGAGCAGGCACGCAGCTTCGAATGGGCCAGATACAAGTAGTTGCGGCGCTCCATGATGTGATCGGAGTATTCGTTGCCGATGGCAAATCCCAGACGATAGGGTTTGCCGTCGTTGCCAATCACATACAAACCGCTGAGCTCCGGCTCTTCGCCGCCATCTTCGGCGAAAGGTGGCAGCGAGAACGCCGCGCCGGGGCGCACGACAATTCCGCCATCGCCTTTGTAAAACCATTCCGGCTGCACGCCCGCCTGCCCTGCTTCAGGCTTACCGCCCTCCACACCCCACTTGAAGATGCGCATGGTGTCGGTCATCGAGGCTTCGTCACCGGCTTGCTGATGCATCTTGTCCCGGGCCGAGGCGCTTCCCAAGTGAGTCAGACCGGTGCCGCTGACCAACAGATGAGCGGGATCAGGATGGTCCAGCGGCGGCAGAATCCGCAGTTCCTCAAGCAGCTGGGCATAGTCATGACTGTCGCCCAGCCCTTGGTTATCCACCTGTTGCGCCAGGCCTATATCGGCATCAATGGCCGACAACGCCAGGTCGCGCACGCTTTCTGCGCCTTTCACTTCGCGAATCAGATCGCCATCTACCAGGCCGACGCGGCGCTGGCCGTTGCTGAGTTCGAATTGAATCAGGTTCATGGTTTTGCTCCTTTGCAAAGTCATCGCAGACGGCGCGCGCTCCTGTAGGAGCGGTGCTTGCCCGCGATAAGGCTGGACGCGATTCACTTTAGATCGCGTGGACCTTATCGCGGGCAAGCACCACTCCCACAGGGAAAGGCGCCATCCAGTGTTTAGGCCTGTCGGCTGCGAGCGCTGGCGGCGAAGTCGCTGGCTGGCAGTACGTGTTTTCGCTCAAGCACGCGGTACACAACGCCTGTCAGAATCAGCCCAAAAACCATCACTCCGGACAGGAAGTACAAGCCGGAAGCAAGGTTGCCGGTGTATTCCTTGAGCGCGCCGATCACGAACGGACCGATGTAGCCACCCAGGTTGCCCACCGAGTTAATCAACGCGATGCCGGCAGCAGCACTGGCGCCGGCGAAGAAGCGACCGGGCAAGGTCCAGAACACTGCCGTGCAGGAGAACAGCGAGAAGGCCACCAGGCACAACGCGGCCAGTTGTGCCACCGGCACGGTCAGCCAGGCACTGAGGAACAGGCCGATGGCACCCAGCACGTACAGCACCGCCAGATGACCATAACGGTCGTTAAGCCGGTCGGAACTACGCGGCACGATCAGCAGGCCGACGATGCCGAAGATGTAAGGCACGGATGAGACAAAACCGGTCACCAGATCGGTGCCGCCAAATTGCTTGATCAATGTTGGCAACCAGAGGCCAAGACCATAAATGCTCAAGGTGACCGGCAGGTAGAACAACGCCAGCAGCAGGACGCGCTTGTCTTTGAGAGCGTGCAGTGGGTTGCCGTGGCGGGTCTGGCCGTACTCTTCCAGGTCTTTTTTCAGTTCACCTGTCAGCCAGTCCTTCTCAGCCTGATCCATCCATTTGACTTGCTTTGGACCATCCGGCAGCCAGCGCAATACCGGCCAGGTCAGCAGGATCGCAGGCGTACCGATCACGATGAACAACCACTGCCAGCCATGCAGGCCGAGCACGCCATCCATGCCCAGCAAACCACCGGAAACCGGGCCGGTGATCATCATGGCGATGGGTTGCGAAAGGATGAACAGGCCCAAAATCTTGCCGCGATGGCGAACCGGGAACCACTGAGTGATGTAATACAGCACACCCGGAAAGAAGCCAGCCTCAGCCGCCCCCAGCAAAAAGCGCATCACATAAAAGCTATGTGGGCCTTGCACGAAGGCCATGCCGATGGTGATCGCGCCCCAGGTGATCATGATCCGCGCAAACCAGCGCCGCGCGCCGAAGCGTTCGAGCATCAGATTGCTGGGGATTTCGAACAGGAAATAACCGATGAAAAACAAACCGGCGCCCAACCCGTAGGCCGCATCGCCGATGCCGATGTCTGCGCCCATATGCAGCTTGGCGAAACCTACGGCGGAACGGTCAACATAAGCGATCAGGTACAACAGGATCAGGAAAGGAATCAATTTCAGGGTGATGCGGCGAATAAGCCTGAGTTCCTGGCTCATGTGCGGTCTCCAATTGTTTTTATTGTGGAACCTGCGGGTTTTGCCTCTCGCCTCGAGCACGCGGGTGCTTTTGCCAGGGTCAATGCCTCACTGAAAATCGACTATATAGTATTACTATTTAGCTAACAACTCTTCCAATGGCACGAATTAACGCTTAACTTAATCATCAGAAACGCCATTAAGTCTTACAATAAGAGAGCCGATCATGTCTGATTCCGATAAAAAACCCCTGCGTTCCGCCCAATGGTTTGGTACTGCCGACAAGAACGGCTTCATGTACCGCAGCTGGATGAAGAACCAGGGCATTGCCGACCATCAGTTTCAGGGCAAGCCCATCATCGGCATCTGCAACACTTGGTCAGAACTCACTCCCTGCAACGCCCACTTCCGACAGATCGCCGAACACGTAAAACGCGGCGTCATCGAGGCAGGCGGCTGGCCGGTGGAATTCCCGGTGTTCTCCAACGGCGAATCCAACCTGCGCCCCACCGCGATGTTCACTCGCAACCTGACCAGCATGGATGTCGAAGAAGCGATTCGCGGCAATCCGATTGACGGCGTAGTGCTGCTCACCGGCTGCGACAAAACCACCCCTGCGCTTCTGATGGGCGCGGCCAGTTGCGACGTGCCAGCCATCGTGGTGACCGGCGGACCGATGCTCAACGGCAAGCATAAGGGCAAGGACATTGGTTCGGGCACGGTGGTCTGGCAGATGCACGAAGCCTATAAAGGCGGGCAAATCACCCTTGATGATTTCCTCGCGGCCGAAGGCGACATGTCGCGTTCGGCGGGCACCTGCAACACCATGGGCACCGCCTCGACCATGGCCTGTATGGCCGAAGCACTGGGCACTTCCCTGCCCCACAACGCAGCGATCCCGGCGGTCGACTCCCGGCGCTATGTGCTGGCGCATATGTCCGGCATGCGCGCGGTAGAGATGGCCCGCGAAGACCTGCGTCTGTCGAAGATCCTCACCAAGGCTGCGTTCGAAAATGCGATTCGGGTTAACGCAGCTATCGGCGGCTCAACCAACGCCGTGATCCACTTGAAAGCCATTGCCGGGCGCATCGGCGTGGATCTGGAATTGGACGACTGGACCCGTATCGGGCGCGGCATGCCGACCATCGTCGACCTGCAACCCTCCGGACGCTTCCTGATGGAAGAGTTTTATTACGCGGGCGGTCTGCCCGCTGTTCTGCGGCGCATGGACGAAGCCAATCTACTGCCCAACCCCGACGCCTTGACCGTGAATGGCAAAACCATCCGCGAGAACAACCAGAACGCGCCGATTTATGGTGAAGACCAGGTGATCCGTGCCCTGGACAACCCGATCCGTGCCGACGGCGGCATCTGTGTCCTGCGCGGTAATCTGGCCCCCCTGGGCGCGGTGCTCAAACCCTCGGCAGCCACGACATCGCTGATGCAGCACCGGGGCCGAGCGGTGGTCTTCGAAAACTTCGACATGTACAAGGCCCGCATCAACGACCCTGATCTGGACATCGACGCCAATTCGATCATGGTCATGAAAAACTGCGGGCCCAAGGGTTATCCGGGCATGGCTGAAGTAGGCAACATGGGCCTGCCCGCCAAGCTGCTGGCCCAGGGTGTGACCGACATGGTGCGTATTTCCGATGCACGCATGAGCGGCACGGCTTACGGCACCGTTGTTTTACATGTGGCGCCGGAAGCCGCAGCGGGCGGGCCGTTGGCGGTGGTGCAAGAAGGTGACTGGATTGAGCTGGATTGCGCCAGCGGCCGCCTGCATCTGGACATCACCGACGCCGAACTGGCCGCACGCCTGGCCGACTGGCAGCCACCGCAACAGCAGCAACTTCTGGTGGGCGGCTATCGCGAGCTGTATGTGAAGCACGTGCTGCAGGCCGATCAGGGTTGCGACTTCGACTTCCTGGTGGGCATGCGCGGGGCAGAGGTGCCGCGGCATTCGCATTGATCGCGGTTTAACCTGTGGGAGCGGTGCTTGCCCGCGATAAGGTCTACGCGATCTAAAGTGAATCGCGTTCAGCCTTATCGCGGGCAAGCACCGCTCCCACAGGGATAGCGCCAGCACACGCGATCTCCTACAGCTCAACGCCGATGCTATGATGCTCCGCACTCATCGCTCAGGATTGACTTGCGTTCCCATGGATTATCGAAAGCCCTCCGACCGTAAAAGCATGCATGCCCGTATCGTCCAGGAGCTGGGCATGCAGATCGTCTCCGGGCGTTTCAAGCCTGACGAGAAACTGCCTGCCGAAGCCCTTTTATGCGAGGAGTACGCGGTCAGTCGTCCTGTATTGCGCGAAGCCACCCGGGTGTTGGTCGCCAAAGGTCTGGTGTATTCCAGGCCGCGAGTGGGCACGGTGGTCAAGGTCCGACGCGAATGGCATTTGCTCGATCCGGACGTGCTGCACTGGATCATGCAAAGCACGCCGCAGAATGAGTTTTTCCACCTGCTGACCAGCGTCCGCGCGGTCATCGAACCTGCCGTGGCAGCCCTTGCCGCGCAACACGCCACCGAAGATGAAATCGCCGCCATCGGTGAGGCTTATCAGCGCATGGAAGCCGCGCCAACGCCCGAAGCCTTGCTGCAACCGGACCTGGATTTCCATAGCCGGATCGCCGACGCCACCCATAATGACCTGCTGGCTCACCTGTGTAACATGTTGTCGCTGGCGCTGCGTGAAGCGCTAAAACACTCCAATCAGCGGCCCAACCTGCATGAACTGGCGCTGCCCCGTCATAAAGCGATCCTCACCGCCATCGAAAACCGCGACGCACTCGGCGCCCGGCATGCGACGTTGGTGCAGCTTGATGATGCGCGGAATGCGTTGAGTGTGGTGTTGGGGAGAGAGTTGGGGTTGTAAAAACGGCCCGTAGGAGCGCGCTTGCCCGCGATGGCGCCAGATCTGTTGATTCATTTGTTGACTGACCTGACGCTATCGCGGGCAAGCGCGCTCCTACAACCTGGACCTCAATGTGAAAACAGTGAATTCCCCACCTTGCCTGCCATCTTCTCCGGCTTGATCAGGAACCGCGCCAACGCTGGCAGCAGCCACAAGGCGCCGAACATGTTCCACAGCAGCATGAACGTCAGCATCAAGCCCATGTCGGCCTGGAATTTGATCGCGGAGAAGATCCAGGTGCACACGCCGATCGCCAGGCACAGCCCAGTGAACAGCACCGCTTTACCGGTGGACTTCAGGGTTTCGTAATAGGCTTCCTGCAGCGGCAGCCCCGCGCGCAGGAAGCTTTCCAGACGGCTGTAGATGTAGATGCCGTAATCCACGCCAATGCCCACACCCAGTGCCACCACCGGCAAGGTCGCGACTTTGACGCCGATGCCCATGAACGCCATCAGCGCGTTGCCCAGCACGGAGGTGAGCACCAGCGGCAGCACGATGCACAACGTCGCCGCCCAGGAGCGGAAAGTAATCATGCACATCGCCGCAACACACACGTAGACCAGCACCAGAATGGTCAACTCGGAATGTTTGATGACCTCGTTAGTGGCAGCCTCAATGCCGGCATTACCAGCCGCCAGCAGAAATTCCAGGCCTTCGCGATTGTTCTCATCGGCAAAGGTCTGCACCGCATGTACAGCGCGGTCCAGGGTTTCGGCCTTGTGGTCGTTGAGGAAGATCAGCAGCGGCGCCAGCGAGCAGTCATTGTTGTACAGGCCGTCAGCCCGGGCGATGGAGCTGTTGAGCACGTCCTTGTTGCGGGACAAGGACTCCCACTTCAGATTGCCCTCGTTCATGCCCTTGATCATCTGTTTGGACACGGTGACCAGCGAAATTGCCGACTGGACTCCGGGGGTGTTCTCCATCTTCCAGGCCAGCTCGTTGATCGCGGACATAGTCGGGTAAGCCGAACACCCTTCGCGAGGTGTCTTGACCATCACCACCAGCACGTCGGAACTGGTGGAGTAATTGTTGATGATGAAACTGTTGTCCTGGTTATAGCGCGAATCCGGGCGCAACTCTGGGGCACCCTGATCCAGGTCGCCGATCTTCAGGTTCTGGCTGTACCAAAGCCCGCCACCGAAGGCCAGCAACGCCAGAACAATGGACACCGGGGCCACTTTGGCACTGGCAAAGTTCGACAACAGGCGCCAGAAAGGATGCTCTGACACCGCGTCTTTCTTGCTGCGACTGATCGCTTTTTTGCTGATACCCGCGTAGGAAATCGCCACCGGCAGCAGTATCAGGTTGGTGAACACGATGACCGCCACACCAATAGAGGCGCCAATGGCCAGCTCTCGAATTACCCCGATATCAATGATCAGCAAGGTGATAAAGCCCACCGCGTCGGCCAGAATCGCGATCATGCCGGGCAGGAAGAGCTGCCGGAATGTACGCCGCGCAGCCGTCAGAGCGTTCTCGGCATCGCTGGATTGCAGAGCAATGCCGTTGATTTTCTGCACACCATGGGAGATACCGATGGCGAAGATCAGGAACGGTACCAGCATCGAATACGGGTCCAGTCCAAAGCCCACCACATGCATCAGCCCCAACTGCCAGATCACCGCAATCAGCGTGGTACAAAGCACCGCGATGGTGCTGCGGATACAGCGGGTGAACCAGACCAGCAGCACCAGGGTAATCACGAACGCCACGCCGAAAAACATCACCACCATCAGCAGTCCGTCAATCAGGTCGCCGACCTTCTTGGCGAAGCCGACGATGTGCACCTTGATATTCGGGTTTTGCGCCTGGTACTTGTCGCGAATCTTTTCTTCGAGTTGATGGGAGAACTGCTGGTAGTCCAGCTTGATCAGCTTGCCCTGATCCTCTGGGTCAGGATAAGACTCCAACAACGGGACATCGACGATACTCGACTTGAAATCGTTAGCCACTAACCGGCCAACCTGACCCGACTTGAGCACGTTGTTTCGCAATTGATCGAGGCTGTCGTCGGAACCGTTGTAGCTCTGGGGGATGACTTCGCCGCCGGCGAATCCTTCCTCGGTCACTTCGGTCCAGCGCACGCTTGGGCTCCAAAGTGACTTCAGACCCGAGCGGTCAACGCCGGGAATGTAGAAAACCTCGTCGTTGATTTCCCGCAGGGTCTCCATGTACTGCTTGGAGAATATGTCGCCGTCCAGCGCCTCCACCGAAATGCGCACCGTGTTGCCCAGATTGGCCAGGTCGTTGCGGTGTTCCATCATTTTCTGAATGAACGGATGATCCAGCGGGATCATTTTCTCGAAACTGGTGGACGGCCGAACCAGGGTCGCCTGCCAGAACAGGAAAATGCTGACCAGCAGGCAGATCACGATCACGGCCGGTCGGTTGTTGAAGATCAGGCGCTCAAGAAAAGTCGCCTTGTCGCCGTTGTGCTGCTGAGTGTCATGAAGATTGCTCATGCCGGAATTTCCCCGCCCTGATAGTTCTTATTGTTGGGTCGACTCGGCGCCCGTCGGCGAGGTGACGCGAACGCCACCCTGACCAACCAGAATCAGATTGCCCTGCGCGTCAGCTGTAACCCCGGACAGCGAAATCCGGTCGGGACGGTTGTAAACCTGGAAGGTCTGGCCGTCATCGGTGCTGCGCATCACGCTGCCGCCGTTGCCCACCAGGACCAGTGAGCCATCATCCAGCACCGTAGCGTTGGACAGGCCGAACTCAAGAGGGCCGCGAGCCCCCTGGAGTTCAATAGCGGTCCAACTGTCGCCAAAGTCCGTTGACCGATACAGATTGCCCCGCAGGCCATATACCAGCAGCGTGTCCGGCTTGCCGGTGCCAATCGCACCAAACAGCGAGCCTTGATAGGGTCCTTCGAGCTTTTCCCAGGTCTGCCCGTCATCCGCCGAACGGAACATCGCCCCCGCCTCCCCCACGACGAAAAGGCCGCTGTCGGTCACTTGAGTGATGCCATTGAGGTGGTACTGATCTTCGTTATCGAGTCGGTCGCTGACGTCCTGCCAATCCTTGCCGCCATCGGTGGTTGCCAGCAAAGCGCCGTAAGCGCCAACGGCGAAACCGTGACTGACATCCTTGAACCAGACATCCAGGAGAGGGGCTTCGCGCTTGAGGTCTTCGAACTGCTTGGTCCAGGTGACGCCGCCGTCGCTGCTGGCGAGGATCTGCGCATCATGCCCCACCGCCCAGCCATGCTTGTCATCGACGAAGTACACCGCTGTCAGCAACTGGCGGCTGGGCACTTTGGCCTGGGTCCAGGTTTTGCCCTGATCGTCGGAATAAAGAATATGTCCGCGATCACCGACCACGACCAGTCTCGCGCCCGCATGCGCCACGTCCAGCAGCAGGCCACGGGAGGATTTGGCTGATTCGATGGAGTACTGGGTGGCGTCAGCCGGTGCAGTGGCTGCGCTCACCGGGCTGGCAGGAAACAACAGTGAAATAGCCGCCAATAGCAAAAATGCCGTGGGCTGGAGCTTGCCTGTAGCGCAAGCCAATGGCTGACAGACCACCGGATCCACACCGGCTCGCGTGCGCCGATTTACAGGCTCACTCATGAAGCGTCCCCTATCCATTTTATTTTTATGAGGTCGACCCCGGCCAGGCGCTCTAGGCTTGGTGTTCTGGAGGCAGACCTATCCTATCCAGCTTTCGAAAGCCATGACAGTCAACATGGCGTCATCTTTGGTCTAGCCCTCTGCTGTGATTGGTGGGTTATCAGTTGGGGTGATGCTGTTCGACGGTAACTCAGGCATTTGCGGGAGCGGTGCTTGCCCGCGATAAGGCTGGACGCGTTGGACCTGATATCTGTGGCGGCTTTATCGCGGGCAAGCACCGCTCCCACAAGAGTGATCTCAATATTGACGCGACGACGTGGGACCGCCCGGGCGGCGTTCCGCTTGCGAGCAAACAAAGAATCTCCCACGTACCGCATCCGGCAAATGCCAGTGTAGGCCGAGTTTAAGCGCCCGGCCTGCAATTGTCAGAACTGATAGGCGACCGCCAGGGTGGTCATGGTTGTCCGGTTGGTCTGGGCGCTGGATTTGGGTTCAGTGACACCGCTCCAACCGTTGAAGGCATCCTTGATCAGCTTATTGCCCTTGGTCGACGTATAGACCTGATGATCGATACCCGCTTTGACTGATAGCTGCGGATTGACGTTATAGGTAAGTCCCAGAGCAAGGCTTTGCATGCGGCCTGTGTTGCCGTTGTCGCTACTGAACGTCGTTGCGCGCAGGTGGTGATTATCGAAATCCCTCGACCGCACCCAATTGCTGTATTTGAAGCGGCTTTCCAGGGTCCAGTTATGCAGATTGTAGAGCCCGACAAGCCCCAGATAAGGCGTGTCATAGGTCTGTTGATAACTGATGACTTTCAGCCCATCCGGGAAGCTTCCTTCTCGATCGCGAAATCCATCCTGGGAAGAATAGGTGTAGCTCCCGCCTTTGGAATCCCAATCAAATCGGCTGCGCTGATAACCCGCCATTACCCCAAGGGCAAGGTCTTCACGCTTGAGCGCCCAGGCGGTGGCAGCGAACTCAACCTGCCAGGCGTTCTTGAGGCGGGTCTTCGGATGGTCCGAGTAATGGGTCCAGCCGACATCCTCATCACTGAGCCAGTCGTAATCTTTCATATGACTATTGCCGGCACTGATCCGGGTCCAGCCGCGCAAGTCATAGGACAGCCAGTCCAGCGGATGGAAAGCCAGCCCGAGATGCATGGTGGGGACTTGTTTGATATCCCAGGTCAGCTGGCTGAGTTTTTCGCCATCCTGGTAGACCTTTTCCTGGGACCGGCCATTCAACAGTCCAAGGCCCAGGCTCAAATCAACGCTGCCCACCTTCAAGCGTTGCTCATTGGTCACCTTGGCATCGGCCAATGCCTGCTGTCCCAGCGCACTCAAACCCAGTGCAGTTAATAAAAGCAATGTATTGCGTCCATTTTTCAACAACATCCAGCACCTAGATCAGGGTCATAGGTGCGCCGACTGAAAGCCAGCGCACCGGAGGACGAAAGGATGAAGGTTGTTGAAGGACGCTTCTGCCAGACAAAGCGTTATGAACCTGTATGAATTCTCACCGTGAAGTGCTGGAAAGCCCCTACAAAAAAGCCATGCAAAAAAAAGGGCCTGCCGCGTGCGCGGAAGGCCCCTGCATTACCTGTGGATTTTATTCGGCGAGGCTTTTGCTCACCACCTCGAACACATCACTGGAAAGCTCACCGGAATCCCGGATACGCACCAGTTCGGCTTTCATCAACGCCTGACGGGCGCTGTCGTATTTACGCCAGCGGGTCAGTGGCGCCAATTGGCGGGACGCGATCTGCGGGTTGAAGCCGTTGAGCTGAATCACCAGATCCGCCAGGAAGCGGTAGCCTGAGCCGTCCGCTGCATGGAAGTTGATCAGGTTCTGGCCCGCGAAAGCACCGATCAGTGCACGCACCTTGTTCGGGTTTTTGATGTTGAACGCAGGATGCTGCATCAATGCCTTGACCCGATCCAGACCTCCCGGCAACGGGCTGCCGGCCTGGACGCTGAACCATTGGTCCATGACCAGCGGGTTGTCTTTGAAGTTCTCGGCAAACACCGCCAGCGCCTTGTCTTTCTCCGCGGTGAATGGCGAGTTGACCAACACTGCCAATGCGGTAAGGCGCTCGGTCATATTGTCAGCGCTATCGAACTGCTCAATGGTAGCGGCCAACACCTCTGGTTTC
This sequence comes from Pseudomonas syringae, assembly GCF_000737245.1. Lineage (GTDB taxonomy): Bacteria > Pseudomonadota > Gammaproteobacteria > Pseudomonadales > Pseudomonadaceae > Aquipseudomonas > Aquipseudomonas syringae_J. The sequence goes on from NZ_JPQU01000038.1 coordinate 53,475, forward strand.
TCGCTGAGCATCAGGTAGGACAACGCGATGTTCTGCAACGCACGGCGGGCGAAGTGTTCGGCCTCGGCCACGTAAGGCGTGGCCTTGGACAACTGGCGATTGGCGGTGTAACGCGTCCACAAGCCGTCGAACAGGCTGTCCGCAAGCTGCTTGCGGACAAACTCACGTGCGGCATGGATCGCGTCGACGTCAGCCACTTCGCTGATTTCGGTCAGGTAGGCTTCACCCGGCAACGACAGCATTTCCGCGATCATGGCCTGATCCAGCGAAGTATCCGCCAAAACGGTGCCCAGGGCAGTGACCAGACGCTGATCAAGAACCATCGGCTGGCCCTTCTGATACTGGCCGATCAGTTCCTGAAGGACCTGAACCGACAGTTGCTGGCCCGCATCCCAGCGATTGAAGCCATCGCGGTCATGCTGCATCAGGAACATCAGTTGATCGCGGTTATACGGGAAGCTGAGTTTTACCGGCGCCGAGAAGCCGCGCAGCAGCGATGGCAAAGGCTGCTCGGCGATGTCGACGAAGGTAAAGGTCTGCTCGGCTTCTGTCACCGAGATCACCCGCGTAGTGCCACCTGCCGCCTCTTCGCCTTGCAGACGCAGAGCAATTTCGCCGCCCTGCTTGTCCAGCAAACCCAGTTCCACCGGAATCACGAACGGCTTTTTGCTCTCGCCAGGCTGACCCGGTGTGGTCGGGCAGCTTTGGCGGAAGGTCAAGCTATAGGTCTTGGCTGCGCTGTCGTAAGACTCGCTCACCGCCAGACGCGGCGTACCCGCCTGGCTGTACCAGCGCTTGAACTGGGTCAGGTCCACGCCGTTGGCGTCTTCCATGGCCTTGATGAAGTCATCACAAGTCACGGCCTGGCCGTCGTGGCGTTCGAAGTACAGGTCGCTGCCCTTGCGGAAGCCAGCAGCGCCCAACAAGGTGTGAATCATGCCAACCACTTCCGAGCCCTTTTCGTAAACGGTCAGGGTGTAGAAGTTGGAAATCTCGATGAAGCTGTCCGGGCGTACGGCATGGGCCATGGGACCGGCATCTTCGGCGAACTGGTGAGTACGCAGATAGGCAACGTCCTGAATGCGCTTGACCGTGGCCGAGTTCATGTCCGCGGAGAAACCGGAGTCGCGGTACACCGTGAAGCCTTCCTTGAGCGACAACTGGAACCAGTCGCGGCAAGTCACGCGGTTGCCAGACCAGTTGTGGAAATATTCGTGGGCGACGATGGCCTCGACCCGCTGGTGAGCGGCGTCGGTGGCGGTTTCGGCACGGGCCAGCACGGCGCTGGAGTTGAAGATGTTGAGGCCTTTGTTTTCCATGGCGCCCATGTTGAAGTCGTTGACCGCAACAATCATGAAGATGTCCAGGTCGTACTCGCGACCGTAGGTCTCTTCATCCCAGCGCATGGATTTCTGCAGGCTGGTCATGGCGTGCTGGCACTTGTCGATGTTTTCCGGCTCGACGTAGATGCGCAGGGTCACTTCCCGCTGGCTCATGGTGGTGAACTTGTCTTCGACGCACCACAGATCACCCGCCACCAGCGCGAACAGATACGCCGGTTTCATGAACGGGTCTTCCCAGGTCGCCCAGTGGCGGCCGTCGTCTTCCGGACCACTGGCAATCGGGTTGCCGTTGGACAGCAGGACCGGGAAGTTGTGCTTGTCGGCACTCAGGGTCGTGGTGAACTTGCTCATCACGTCCGGGCGGTCGAGGTAATAGGTGATCTTGCGGAAGCCTTCGGCCTCGCACTGGGTGCAGAACATGCCGCTGGATTTGTACAGGCCTTCCAGCGCGGTGTTGGTTTCCGGGTGGATGCGCACGCTGGTATCCACCGTGAACGACTCGGCCTTTGGATGCAGCGTCAGGTGGTCCGGGGTCAACTGGTAATCGGCAGCACTCAGCTCGGTATCATCGAGCTGCACCGACAATAATTCCAGCAGTTGGCCGTCCAGCACCAGCGGCGGCAGGCCCGCGCCACGGGCCGGGTTACGGCGCATCACCAGCTGGGCATGGACCAGGGAATGGTCATCGAACAGCTCGAACGTCAGGTGCGTTTCGTCGATGAGGTACTCGGGAGCCTGATAATCCTTCAGGTAGATCATTTGCGGTTGTTCGGTGCGCATGATGAGTCCTCTTACTGATGCACGGCGAGCTGATATGCCGTGTATTTGCGAATATTGATCACGCCGGTATCGAAGATCAGGTACTGGCCCTTGATCCCCAGCAATGTGCCTTCGGCGATCGGATTCTTGTCCAGATTGAAGCTGACGATCTTGGTCGGGTACGCCTCGACGGGGTAGCGGATCTCGATCGGTTCGACGTCATGCAGCATTTGGATGGCCTGCAGGCCAAATCGTTCTTGCAAGCCAGCCAGACCTGCGCCACAGCTCTCGAACAATTGCTGACGAATAGCCACCAGATCCACTGGCTCGGCGTCGCCCTTGAGCAAGGCACGCCAGTTGGTGCGGTCAGCCACCTGACTGCGCAGCAGGTCTTCGACGAAGCCAGACTGCTGGCGGGTCGCAACCCGCAGGATCGGCAAAGCCTGGCTGGCACCCTGATCCAGCCAGCGGGTGGGCAACTGAGTGGCGCGGGTGATGCCGACTTTCACGCCGGACGAATTGGCCAGATACACCACATGATCGGTCATGCAGAACTGCTCGCCCCAGGCCGGATCGCGGCAGGTACCGTGTTCGTGGTGGCACTTTTCCGGGCTCATGATGCAGATATCGCACTGCGCGAGCTTGAGCATGCAGGGGTAGCAATAACCCTGGCTGTAGCTGGATTTGGTCTTGCGGCCGCAATGGCTGCAATGAATCGCGCCAAGGAACTCCAGACGCACCGTTGTACCAATCAGCGGGTTGACCGGGATCTCGCTGTCACCCAGACGAAACGCATACTGCACCAGCGGCGTATCAAGGCGCGCTGACATTTTGTTGACTGCACCACGACCAATCTCAATCAATGGATAGCATCCGACTTGAACAGGATGTTGGGTACAGTCGTCGACTTGGAGGCGCATTCCTGCGGGCCCATGTAACCGATGCGCTGGTCTTCCGGCAGGTTCTGTACTTCCCAGGCGATCAACGCCTGCAGGGACAACTCACGCTGTTCCTGGGTCAGCTTGCGGCCATCGGACCATTTACCGATTTCCACGGCCAGTTTCAGGCTCTCGTAGATATCCGGTGTGATGTTTTCAATCATTTCAGCAAAAGAGGACATGGAGCACTCCTGACTCTCGAATAAGTAGCAGACGGCAGACTTTAAGCTCTGACCCGGGCAATCGCCCCGCCGATCAGACCTGTTGCACAACCAATAATCAGACCACCCACATGCGCGCCGTTGGCGATTTCGCCAAAGCCGAGCATGCTGACCAGCCCCGACAAGCACAACGCCAGCCAGACCAGCATCATCACCAGAACCCCACGCGGTAAACGGTAGATGGGGTTGGGCGCGAGCATTTGAAAGATCCAGCAATGGCCGAGCAGGCCATACAGCACGCCGGACAAACCACCAAACAGGCTGGGACCGCCGAACTGGTATTGAATGAAGTTGGAAACCCCGCTGAATAACAGGGTCAGGCCCAACAGCTGCAACCCGCCCTGGCGCCACTCGATGCGCCGCCCCAGTTCCCAGTACCACAAGGCATTCATGGCCAGATGCAGGATGCCGAAGTGGATCAGCATCGGCGTGACGATCCGCCACCACTGGCCTGACGCCAGGCTGTCGGCCAACGGCACGAAGGTCGCGTAGTCACCGCGTACCTGGAAATCAAGAAAGGTCAGCCAGCGCACCGCCTCGAGATTATCGCCCAGCAACGTGATGCCACCGACGATCAGACAGGCCAGCAACACCAAAGCGGTGACCGGGCTGTCACGCAATTGCTGAACAAAACCGGGACGCGACGCAGGACTGCCCTGCTCGCCCGGCGGCAACTGATAGTGCTCATCACCTTGGGGATATTGCTGATACAGCGCGCGAATGTCGTCGGCCAGTTGCGGCGTATCCGGCACCCACAGCACTTGCTCGCCGGCTTCTTCGCTGACCCGATGGGGTACGCGCAAACGATTCAACAGGCTGACGAAACCACTCAGGTCGGTGGTCAACGGCAGGCGTAATACAGCAACAGGACTCATCAAACAGCCTCGGGACGTTCGACATCGACCCAGACGAATTTCGCCGGATCGATGCGGGTTTCCTGGTCCAGCCGGTAGGCGACCAGTTTGCCGTAGAGCACGGCGCTGTAATCCAGACAGGCCAGATTGGGTCGAATTGGCGCAGGCACGCCGCTGCGCCAGTAATGGCCGACGAACAGCATCGGTTCGTCTACGCCGTAACGTAGCAAGGCATTTTTTTCGGTGGTGGACAGCGGCGTCTTGGCCACGCCTTCAGGTAGAGCGTCAGGCTGGAAAACCACGTCGCCATAGGTTTGCGGGTCGTCTTCCCAGAATTTGGTGCGGAAGAACTCCCGCGTCAGGCCGTCGCCGCCGGTCAGAGTCATGCCGTGGGGCAAACGCAAGTCGGTGCCACGCAGCAGACGGTCAAATACGGCACAGGCAAAACTGCCCTGCACGGCCGAGGCCTGAACGAAATGGCGATCAATGCAGCCAGTGCCATGCATCGCCAGCAGCGGGTTAATCAGGCTCGCGTCCCAGCAGGCATGTACCACCCGGAAACGCCCGGCATCAATGAACAGCGGCAATTCATAAAACCAGCTGACGAACTCCTTCCACTCCGCCGGGTATTGCTCGAATTGGGTCAGGGTCTCGCCAATCAGTCGCGCGTGACGCAGCGAATGCTCACGCACGAACTGCTTGCCGCTTTCCGGCAGGGCCGGTGTTTCCCAGCCCAGCGCGTTGAATTCGTGGTTGCCCATGATGCACAGCGCATGTCCTGCCGCCACCATATCGCGCACGATATGCAATGACTCACGGATCAGCGGGCCGCGGTCGATGATATCGCCCAGGAACAACGCGATGCGCTCAGGATGACGCCAGACGCCAGCCTGAAAGCGATAACCCAGCACGCTGAGCAATTGCTCTAACGTATGGGCACATCCATGCACGTCACCGATCAGATCGTAGCTACGCGCGGGATCGAGCATCAGTCGCCTCCACCACCAAGTCGGCTACCCCAGCCGAGCTTGGTGCGACAGACTTCGTAATAGTTATGGTCCAAAGGATGAATCAGGCGCAGTTTTTGCGGCTTTTTGCTGACGGTAATGGTGTCACCGGGGGCGCAGGTGAAATGGTTCTGCCCGTCGCAGGAGACCTGGGGATAAATCGTCATGTCCTTGGACACCACGATTTTCAGCTCACTGTTGCCATCAACCACAATCGGCCGGCCAGACAACGTATGCGGGTACATCGGCACGATCACAATGGCGTCCAGCTTGGGATGCATGATCGGTCCGCCAGCAGACAACGCGTAGGCGGTGGAGCCGGTTGGCGTGGCAACGATCAGGCCATCGGCCTTCTGGCTGCAGACGAACTGGCCATCGATATAAATCTCGAACTCGATCATCCGCGTCGACTTGCCCGGATGCAGCACCACGTCGTTCAGTGCGTCGCCCTGACCGATGGCTTCTCCGTGACGACGAACCTCGGCTTGAAGCAGGAAGCGGTTCTCTACCAGGTAATGACCGTCCAGCACCTCAGCGACTTTGACTTCCAGCTCGTCCGGGCGAATGTCGGTGAGAAACCCCAGGCTGCCACGGTTGATACCCAGCACCGGCACATTATGTTTGGCCAGCGCCCGTGCCGCGCCCAGCAAACTGCCATCACCGCCAACCACGATCACCATGTCACAGACTTCACCGAGCATCTTGCGCGAAGAGGTTTGCAGGCCGTGGCCGGGCAACACCTCAGCGATGGTGTCTTCCAGGATGACGTGCAGGTGCCGATCCAGCAGGAATCTCTTGAGTCGGCGCACGGTCTCGAGCACCTGAGCACTGCCCAGGCGGCCGATGATGCCGATATTGCGAAATTGCTCCATGGGGCTCCTGCGGGGTTCGATACGGCTTAAAGACAGGGATTATGGGTGAAAGGTCGGGGTAGCGGCAAACCCGGCGTGGCTTTACTTGGGCGATAAAAGATAAAGCGGTATGGCTACTGGCTATTTTTCATGTATCGCGGGCAAGCACCGCTCCCACAGGTCAGGGGATTCCATTAGAGCCAGGCTTGCCCGCGAATGCGGGCGGTGCGGTCTGTCAGGTGAATCGTGTCATCGTTCTTCGCAGGCAAGCCCGGCTCCAACAGGTCCGAGGATTCCGTGGGAGCGGTGCTTGCCGGCGATACAGGAGACGCCGCCCGCCGACATACCGCTTTATCATTTATCGCACCAAAACCATTTCCGCTATTCTCCGACCATGACCCTATTCCCCAGCCTCACACACCTGCCCCGCCAGTTACGCACGCCACAAGTGCGAGATCTGGCGTGGGTGATCCTCGCGCCACCGATGCTCGGCGAAACACCCTGGCCCCAGCGTCATCCCTTGTCGGCCAGTGAATGGGTCGCCAAACCGCAGCAACTGGCGGACTTTCTGTTCAGTCTGGACCACGACAGCAGCAGCCTCGACCAATGGCTGGCCCAAGGCGCCACCCGGCGGCTGGGCCTGTATTACGAACGCCTCTGGCAGTTTGCCGCACACAAGGCGCCCGGCGTCGAGATGCTCGCCGCCAACCTGCAGATTCGTGTGGCCGGGCAGACGCTGGGGGAGCTGGACATGTTGCTGCGCGATACCGAAGGCGTGCATCACGTGGAACTGGCAATCAAGCTCTATCTGGGGCCGCAACGGGGCGACGGCAGGGACCCGGCGCAATGGCTGGGCCCAGGCTGTCACGATCGTCTGGACCGCAAACTTGCGCATTTGAGCCAGCACCAATTGCCGATCTCATCGCGACCGGAAAGCCACGAAGCTCTCGCTCAGCTTGGCATTTGCAGTTTCAGTGCTGAATTGTGGCTGGGTGGCTACTTGCTGTACCCGTGGCCGGGGCAGGCGCAACCGCCGCAAGGTGCGCACACGCAACATCTGCGCGGCAGTTGGTTGCATCAGAAAGACTGGTACGAGTTCGCCGCGCAACGCCCCGCCGGACGCTGGCAATTACTGCCCCGCCACGCCTGGCTGGCGCCGGCTCATTACGCCCAGGCCTGGAGCATCGAGCAACTGGACGAGTGGCTGGCCCAGCTCAATCCGCTGGCACCGGCGCAACTGCTGGTACGCATGGTGGAAAACCACGGCGGCGAATGGGAGGAAGCTGAGCGAGTATTTCTGGTGTCCGACCTCTGGCCCCGGCTCGGCGACACGAGCAATGCAACTCAAACGGTGGCATTGCCCGCTGCATCGCTTTAAAACATCAGGCTGCCTTTTTTGTGCGTGGCAGCAGGATCGCCAGAATCCCCAGCAACGGCAGATACGAACACAGGTTGTAGACAAAGAGAATCCCGTGGCTGTCGGCCAGATAGCCGAGCAAGGCTGCGCCGATGCCACCGAAGCCAAACATCAGGCCGAAGAAAATCCCGGCGATCATGCCAACATTACCGGGCACCAGTTCCTGGGCGTAAACCACGATGGCGGAAAATGCCGAGGCCAGGATGAAGCCGATGATCACGCTCAACACGCCAGTCCAGAACAGGTCCGCATAGGGCAGCGCGAGGGTAAATGGCGCAGCACCGAGGATCGAAAACCAGATCACTGCCTTGCGGCCGATCCGGTCACCGATTGGCCCGCCGAAGAACGTGCCTGCAGCGACAGCACCCAGAAACAGGAACAGATACAGCTGCGAGGTCGCCACCGGCAGGTCGAATTTCTCGATCAGGTAGAAGGTGAAGTAGCTGGTGATGCTCGACATGTAGAAGAACTTGGAAAAGATCAGGAATGCCAGCACCACCAGCGCAGCGGTCACCCGACCTTTTGACAGACCATGGCTCGCCGCCTGCCCCTGTTTGAGCTTGAAGAGGCTCAAGTGGCTGCGATACCAGCGGCTTATGGCGTAAAGCAAACCCACGGAAAACAGCGCCACCAGGCCGAACCAGGCCACATGACCCTGACCGAACGGAATGATGATCGCTGCCGCCAGCAACGGGCCGAACGCTGAACCCGTGTTGCCACCTACCTGAAACGTCGACTGCGCCAGACCGAAACGGCCACCGGAAGCCAGGCGGGCAATGCGCGATGCTTCAGGGTGGAAGGTCGAAGAACCGATGCCGATCAGCGCAGACGCCAGCAGGATCATCGGAAAGCTGCCCACCACCGCCAGCATCAGAATGCCGATCAAGGTACACAGTGAGCCTACCGGCAAGACCAACGGATTCGGGTGGCGGTCGGTGTAGTAGCCGACCCAGGGTTGCAGCAACGAAGCAGTAATCTGAAACGTCAGGGTAATCAGCCCGACCTGAGTAAAGGTCAGCCCGTAACTTTCCTTGAGCAGCGGATAGATCGAAGGCAGCACGGCCTGAATCAGATCGTTGACCAGATGCGCCAGCGCTACGGCACCGATGATGCGCATGACCAACGGGCTTGAAGTACTTGCAGGAGCAGCAGTGGGAATTGCAGTTGCAGGAGGATTGCTGACGGCCATGGAATTCATCCGCGAAGCTATTGGATGTGCCACGACCCAGTCATTGCAAGATATGTCAGCGGCACAAGGCCTGCCAATGTGCCACTTTTGGGGGCACTGCCGCTACATTTTGTTGCAGGAAAGAGCACGCGGATCCCAATGTGGGAGCGGTGCTTGCCCGCGATGAGGGCACTGCGGTCTCCAGTGAACCGAGTCCAGCCTCATCGCGGGCAAGCACCGCTCCCACATGAATTGCATTATCAAATTCAGAATCAGGCAGCCGCACTCACACCCGCACCCTTCTCCCCCGCCGAAACATCATGCAGGGAAATCCGCGATGTCTCGGGCAGCGCCAGACCACCCGCCAACGCCAGCAGTGCCACGGCGATCAAGTAGAACGCTGGCGAGAGGTTGCTGCCAGTGGTGCTGATCAGCCAGGTGGCCATCAGCGGCGCGGTGCCGCCAAAAATGGTGTAGGCCATGTTGTAAGTGATCGCCGAGGCTGTGTAGCGCGTGCGAGTCGGGAAGGTTTCCGACAATAGCGCTGCTGTCACCACGCCACACAACACCGCGCCAACCGCCAGCAGCATCACCCCGACAATGGACGCTGCAAACGAGCCGGAGCTGGCCATCAGGAACGATGGGTAAACCACCACGATCAGCAACGCGCAGGCGGTCATGACCGTCGCCCGCCGGCCGACCTTGTCCGAATACAAACCGGCCAGCGGGCACATAGCGGCGGCAAAGATCAATGCAATCAGCGATACCAGCAACGCGGTAGCACGGCTCAACCCGCCAGCCACTTGCAGGTAGGTCGCGAAGTAAGTGGTGAACATATAGAAGGACAACGCCGTCAGCGATACGAATGCGCCCAGGCAGCAAATCGCCGCACCATGGTTGCGCAAGGTTTCCTTGAGGGGCGAATGGGCCACCGCGTGTTCTTGAGTCACCGCCTGGAATGCCGGGGTTTCATCCAGTTTCCAGCGCAGATACAAGCCGACCAGCCCTAACGGCGCAGCAATCAGGAACGGCAGACGCCAGCCCCAACTGCCCATGGCCTCGGCCGACAGTGACGCTTCCAGGGCATAAGCCACCACCGCTGCCGCCGCGAAGGCAGAAAAGGTCGAAACAGGGATGAAGCTGCCATACCAGGCACGCTTGTCGCTGGGCGCATGCTCCATCAGATAGGCGCAAGCCCCGGCGTATTCGCCCCCGGCTGAAAAGCCTTGGGCGCAGCGGATCAGAGTCAGGAGAATCGGGGCCATGACACCAATAGCCGCGTAAGTGGGGAGCAGACCGATCAGGGTCGTTGCGCCAGCCATCAACAGGATGGTCATCGCCAGGGTTCGTTTGCGACCAATTCTGTCGCCCAGCATGCCGAAGAAAATCCCGCCCAGCGGGCGAAAGGCGAACGCCACGGCAAACACCGCAAAGGTTTTCAGCAAGGCTGCACTGGCATCGCCACTGGGGAAAAATTGCTGGGCAATGGTCGTCGCCAGAAAGCCATAGACCGCGAAATCGAACCATTCAACGAAATTACCGATGGCAGCGGCGACAATCACTTTTCTCAGGGTTTTGGGGCTGACCTGCTCAGTAGCTGTGCTTGTCATGCTGGACCTCGACATTTCATCAGGAAGCTATCGATTATCAGGACAGTCGCGGCTATGGCTCACTCTGAAAGTGTCATCCACATAGTCAGGACCGACTCACCGTCAAACGATTGCGCATGATTCATGCCACCCGTTCTACATCAGCGCTTTAAAGCAGCATCCCGCGCCGACCTTGCAAGCCGCCGGTGTGCACGAAGATCAGTCGCCTCCCTGAAGAAAATCGCCCCGCGACCACTTCATCATGCAAGGCCATCAACGCTTTGCCGGTGTACAAGGATTCGAGGGGGATACCGCTTTGCGCTTCGCTGGTGGCGATGAAATCCAGCAAGGCGGGATCAGTTTTAGCAAAGCCGCCGCGGCTGGCGTTGATGAGGTGGTAGCCGTGGCCAGCTGACGTCAAATACTCCTCCTGTGGGAGCGAGCTTGCTCGCGAAGAGGCCATTACATCCAACACATCTTTTGAGCCTGACCAATCGCTTTCGCAAGCAAGCTTGCTCCCACGGGGTTGGGACGGCCCACAGATCGACGCCACATTCTGCGCCACCCCATGATCATCCGGCACGGCCATTGCGCCATACACTGCACGTTCACCCGCCTCGGCCAACACCAGCCCTGCCAACGTCGTGCCCGTCCCTGCAGCCAGCCACCAGGCGTGGTAGTCGTCCCAACCCAATACGCTCAACTCATCGTTGACCATCCTCAACAACCCGGCACAGCCCAGCGCACCGGGCAGGCCGCCGCCACCTTCAGGGATCGGATAGAAATCCGGATATTGGGTCAGCCAGGGCTCCCAGAAATCAGGTTCATGCCGGGCCCGATAGCCGCTGTAGCCCAGCCAGTGCAACTGCATGCCGAACGCCTGCAGGTCTTCAGTTGTTGGCGTCTCTACAGCGTGACCGCGTAGCAGCCCGACCATAGCGAAACCAAAACGCTTGCCCGCCGCAGCCAGGGCATGCAAATGATTGGAATGAGCGCCGCCAAGGCTGATAACCCCTTTCGCGCCCACATCACTGGCCTTGGCCAGATGATGAGCCAGTTTGAACCACTTGTTGCCGCTGATCAGCGGATCGATCAGATCCAGCCGCAGCACCGCCACCTCAACCCCGGCCTGCGCAAGCCAGGGTAGATTCAGCCGTTCGAGGGGTGCGCTGGGTTGCCAGTGGATTGGAGAGATAGACACGGATTTGGGCCGCTTGGGAAAGGGCGGAAGTTTAGCATTGGCTTACTTATGTTGGAGCGAGGCTTGCCCGCGAAGAACGATAACGCGGAGTGCTTATGAAACCGGAGTGACCGGTTCGCGGGCAAGCCTCGCTCCAACAGAGAAGTGCAGCTTACAACCCCGCCGCCAACCGCGAACCCTGATCAATCGCACGCTTGGCATCGAGCTCAGCCGCCACGTCCGCGCCGCCGATGAGGTGTACGGACTGCCCTGCTTCGAGCAGCCCGTCATACAATTCGCGCAATGGGTCCTGTCCGGCGCAGATCACGATGTTATCCACGGGCAGCAGTTTCTCTTCAGCCTCACCGATACGAATATGCAGGCCCGCGTCATCGATTTTCAGGTACTCGACGCTGTTGAGCATCTGCACCTGTTTGTTCTTCAGGCCCGTGCGATGGATCCAGCCGGTTGTCTTGCCCAGGCCGTCGCCGACTTTGGAAGCCTTGCGCTGCAACAGAAATACCTGACGCGCTGGCGCATGCAGCTCCGGCTTGATGCCTACTACCCCGCCGCGTGCTTGAAGGGTGGTATCAATGCCCCACTCTTTCCAGAAGGCGGTGCGATCCAGGCTGGTGGACACGCCCTGATGGACCAAAAACTCCGAGACGTCGAAACCGATCCCGCCCGCGCCGATCACGGCAACGCTATGGCCTACCGGCTTGCGTCCCAGAATTACATCCAGGTAGCTCAACACCTTGGGGTTATCGATACCCGGAATCGCCGGGGTGCGTGGCGCGATCCCGGTGGCGAGGATTACCTCGTCGTAGCCTGCGCCGAGCAAATCCTGCACCGCCACTCGGGTATTCAAGCGTACATCGACACCGGTGGTTTGCAGCTTGCGGCCGAAATAACGCAGGGTTTCGAAGAACTCCTCTTTGCCCGGTACCCGCTTGGCGATGTTGAACTGGCCGCCGATTTCACTGGCCGAATCGAACAGGGTCACCTGATGCCCACGCTCAGCCGCCACCGTGGCCGCCGCCAGACCTGCGGGGCCAGCACCGATCACGGCGATTTTCTTGCTGTGGCGGGTGGGGATGTAGTTGAGCTCGGTTTCGTGGCAGGCCCTTGGGTTGACCAGGCAACTGGTCAACTTGCCGCCGAACGTATGGTCGAGACAAGCCTGATTACAGCCGATGCAGGTGTTGATTTCATCGCTGCGCCCGGCGGCCGCCTTGTTGACGAACTCCGGGTCAGCCAGGAAAGGTCGCGCCATGGACACCATGTCCGCATCACCCTCACTGAGGATCTGCTCGGCGATTTCCGGCGTGTTGATGCGGTTGGTGGTGATCAGCGGGATAGCCACCGAGCCACGCAGCTTGGCCGTGACTTTACTGAAGGCTGCGCGCGGCACTTTGGTGGCGATGGTCGGGATCCGCGCTTCGTGCCAGCCAATGCCGGTATTGATGATCGTCGCGCCAGCCTGCTCGATGGCTTTGGCCAGCTGTACGATTTCCTCCCAACTGCTGCCGCCTTCCACCAGATCCAGCATCGACAGGCGAAAGATGATGATGAACTCCGGGCCAACCGCTTCACGCACCCGACGCACGATTTCCACAGGCAGACGCATGCGGTTTTCGTAACTGCCGCCCCAGCGGTCGGTGCGGTGATTGGTGTGAGCCGCAAGGAACTGGTTAATGAAGTAGCCTTCGGAGCCCATGATCTCGACGCCGTCGTACCCGGCGCTTTGCGCCAGCGTCGAACAGGTCACGAAATCGGCGATCTGCTTCTCGATCCCCTCTTCGTCCAGCTCCCGAGGCTTGAACGGGTTGATCGGCGCTTGAATGGCGCTGGGGGCGACCTGGTTCTTGCTGTAGGCATAACGCCCGGCATGCAGGATCTGCAGGCAGATCTTGCCGCCCGCTTCATGCACCGCCTGAGTCACCACACGATGGTTGTCGGCCTCTTCAGCCGTGGTCAGCTTTGCCGCCCCGCCGTATACGCCGCCTTCTTCGTTGGGTGCGATGCCGCCGGTCACCATCAAACCGACACCGCCTCGGGCCCGCTCGGCAAAATACACCGCCATGCGTTCGAAGCCGCCCGGCTTTTCCTCCAGGCCGGTATGCATCGAGCCCATCAGCGTGCGGTTGCGCAAGGTGGTAAAGCCCAGATCAAGCGGGGCAAGCAGGTGCGGGTAAGGGGCGGCGGCCATAAGAACTCCATCAAGCAGGATCACGGGATGCGGATGCCTTGGGCAACCGTCGATTATTCAGGCCCTGTCGGCCCGTTCATTGCGCCACAGTAAAGAGCCAGCACGTCGCACTCAATGACTGTAGATGACAAGTTAATGATCATAGCGCGCAAACGGTTTTACCTATCAAGCCCTTAGTCTCTCTGTATTGGCCGACCTTTGGACGTCGACTAGGCTTGATCTGGCGCTGGTGCACGTGGGCCCACAAAAAGATCGATCCGGTCAAGGCTCAGCCTGTGCCCTTTGACTCATCGCAACCCGCAAGCCTGAGCGGGTCGGATAGTTGGATACAACGACCAGAGGTATACACCATGGCAACAGAAGGAAAATGCCCGTTCAACCAAGCGGCTGGTGGTGGCACCACGAACCGTGACTGGTGGCCCAACCAGCTGAATCTGAAAATCCTGCATCAACACTCACCGCTGTCCGACCCGATGGGCGAGCACTTCAATTACGCCGAAGCCTTCAAAAGTCTGGACTTCGAAGCTGTAAAACAGGACCTGCGCGCGTTGATGACCGAGTCGCAGGATTGGTGGCCAGCAGATTTTGGTCACTATGGTCCCTTGTTCATTCGTATGGCCTGGCACAGCGCCGGCACCTACCGCACCGCTGACGGGCGTGGCGGCGCGGGTGCCGGTCAACAGCGCTTCGCTCCGCTCAATAGTTGGCCGGACAACGTCAGCCTGGATAAAGCCCGGCGGCTGATCTGGCCGGTTAAACAGAAGTATGGACAAAAAATCTCCTGGGCCGACCTGATCGTACTGACCGGTAATGTCGCGCTGGAATCCATGGGTTTCCAACCTTTCGGTTTCTCAGGTGGCCGTGCTGATGTCTGGGAGCCAGACGAAGCGGTTTACTGGGGTTCGGAGAAAACCTGGCTGGGCGGCGACACCCGTTACGGCAAAGAAGCACAGCCGCCAGGCGAAGGCGTATTGGTGGCAGAGCCGGATAAGCACGGCACCGAGCAGAGTCGTACCGACCAGGGACGTAATCTGGAAAACCCACTTGCCGCCGTGCAAATGGGCCTGATTTACGTCAACCCGGAAGGCCCGGATGGTAATCCCGACCCCGTCGCGTCGGCCAAAGACATCCGCGAGACGTTCGGACGCATGGCCATGAACGACGAAGAAACAGTGGCATTGATCGCAGGCGGCCACGCCTTCGGCAAGACCCATGGGGCGGGACCCGCAGACAACGTCGGCGCCGAACCTGAAGCCGCCGACATCGAGCAGCAAGGCCTGGGCTGGAAAAACAGCTTTGGCTCCGGCAAGGGCCCGGACACCATTACCAGCGGTCTGGAAGTGACCTGGACCACTACCCCGACCCGATGGAGCAACAACTATCTGGAGAACCTTTTCGGTTTCGAATGGGAGCTGACCAAGAGCCCGGCCGGAGCTCACCAATGGCGACCAAAGGACGGCGCTGGCGCGGGGCTGATTCCCGACGCCCACGATCCATCGAAACGACACGCACCGACCATGTTGACATCGGACCTGGCGCTCCGCTTTGACCCGGCTTATGAGGCGATTTCACGGCGTTTCCTGGAGAACCCCGACCAACTGACGGACGCCTTTGCTCGCGCCTGGTTCAAGCTGACCCACCGGGACATGGGCCCACTTTCACGCTATCTGGGTCCGGAAATGCCCAGTGAAGAACTGATCTGGCAGGACCCGATTCCAGACGTGGATCACGCACTGGTCAATGAAGGCGATATTGCCGCACTGAAGAGCAAAATTCTTGAGTCCGGCCTTTCGGTTTCGCAACTGGTGTCAACTGCCTGGGCGGCGGCCTCGACGTTCCGGGGCTCGGACAAGCGCGGCGGCGCCAACGGCGGACGTCTGCGCCTGGCACCGCAGAAGTTCTGGCAGGCCAACCAGCCGGAACAACTGGCCAACGTACTGCAAACCCTTGAAGGCATCCAGCAGGCATTCAACAGCGCGCAAACTGGAGGCAAGAAAATCTCCCTTGCTGACCTGATTGTTCTGGCCGGTTGCGCAGGTGTCGAGCTGGCGGCAAAGAACGCCGGTCACTCCATTACCGTGCCGTTCACGCCGGGGCGTACCGATGCCTCGCAGGAACAGACCGATGTGGAGTCATTCGGCTTTCTTGAACCCATCGCCGACGGCTTCCGCAATTACCTGAAGAGTCGCCACGGTGTTCCTGCCGAGGCCTGGCTGATCGACAAGGCTCAATTGCTGACGTTGACCGCGCCCGAGATGACCGTGCTGCTGGGTGGCCTGCGGGTGCTCAATACCAACGTCGGACAAACCCGGCATGGAGTCTTCACCGAGCGACCTGAGACGCTGAGCAATGATTTCTTCGTCAATCTGCTGGGCATGAACACCGAATGGAAAGCGGTTTCCGACGCTAAAGAGGAGTTCGAAGGACGTGATCGCAAGACTGGCGCAGTGAAGTGGACCGGAACGCGTGTCGACCTGGTATTCGGCTCCCATGCCCAGTTGCGTGCTCTGGCAGAGGTTTATGCCAGCGCCGATGCGAAGGAGATCTTTGTGCAGAAGTTTGTCGAGGTGTGGGACAAGGTGATGAACCTGGATCGGTTTGATTTGAGGTAAACCGGTCAATTTGCCAACGCTTGCGCCTGTAGGAGCGCGCTTGCCCGCGAGGAAGTGAGTACAGTCGACGAAATGTGTAGTCTTGAAATCCAATCGCGGGCAAGCGCGCTCCTACAGTTCTGTGTTGATATGGAAAATGAAAACCAATAAAAAAGTTCGTTAACCCGTTGTTTTCCCGTACGCTCGGGCGCACTTCACCTGTGTCCCACCATTCGGAAACGCCAGCCTTCCAATTCCCTATGCGTACATTCTTCACTATCGTCCTCGGCCTTGGGCTCATCGTTGCACTCGCCGGCTATGGCATCTGGACCGAACAGCGTCCTGTGGGTCATTACCTGTCTGACTTACGCATTCAACTGGCGGTCGATGAAGGTCAGCCGAGTGAGCGCGGCAACATGCTGGGGATCCAGCCCGAGCTGTTTCCTGCCGATTATCAAAGCATCGCCCGTCTGCATCGCAAACTGGCGGCCTATCTGCAGCAGGCTCGCGACCAGGGTCTGATCAACAGCCGAACCCTGGTGGTATTGCCCGAGCATGTGGGCACCTGGTTGTTTGCCAGCGGCGAAAAGAATCAGGTCTACGAGGCCACCACCATCGACGAAGCCATGACCTGGGTGTCGGCCAGCAACCCGTTGAAGTTCATTGCGGCGATGATGCAGGCCAAGGGCGACAACCGCTTGGACGATGCCCATTTGCGCATGAAGGCGCCGGCCATGGCTGCTGATTATCAAACCCTGTTTGGCGGGCTCGCCAGGGAATTTGGCGTCACTCTGGTAGCAGGTTCCATCGTACTGCCCGAGCCGAGCATCGACGGCGGCAAGCTGAAAACCGGCAGCGGGCCGTTGTACAACAGCAGCGTAGCCTTCGGCAGCGATGGTCTGCCCATCGGCCAGCCCCAGCGGCAGTTGTTTCCCAATGCCTACCAACGCAACTACATCCATGCCGCTGGCGACACCGAGTTGAACGTGTTCGACACGCCAGCCGGTCGGCTCGGCATTCTGATCGGCAGCGACAGCTGGTATCCCGGCAACTATGCCAGCCTCAATGCCAAGGGTGCCGAGCTCATCGCAGTGCCCGCCTTTGTCATCGGCGCGGATAACTGGGCGCGTCCGTGGCGTGGCTATCGGACACCTGATATCGCCGCCAAAACCGACGCCCCCGCCGATGTCAGTGAAGGCGAAGCCTGGCAGCGTCTGACCCTGACCAGTCAGGCACCTATCAGCACAGCCAGGGCCGGGATCAGTGTGTTCATGCGCGGCCAACTCTGGGATCAAGGCAGTTCGGGCCACAGTTTCGCCAGCCGCGACGGCCAGCACATCGTCGAACCACTGGCCGACGATAAAGCCAATCACGGCGCACGCCTGATCAACATCTGGTTGTGACCATGAGCACCTCACCGACTCGACTGGGTGATCTGTCTACCGGCTTTGTGCAGAATCTGGCGGACGCGGTGCGCAGTTTCGGCCACGACCCCGCGCCTCTGTTGGCGCAATACGGGCTGAACGCTGCGTGGCTGGCCGAAGCCGGGGGTCGACTGTCGATACCCCGCTATATGCGCCTGGGTCACGCAGCGATTCAGCTCACAGGGCAGCCCGCACTGGGTTTACGCATGGGCCAGGTGAGCCGGATCAGCCAGGCGGGTCTGGCGGGCGTGACGGCTGGGCAGGCTCCGACCGTGCGAGAGGCAGTCAGGACCCTGATTCGTTTCGAAGCGCTGTACGGCTCCAATTATCGCGGGCAGTCATCCTTTCACGAAGATGCCGACGGTGCCTGGCTGCGTTTCTATTCCATCAGTCCCTACAACGGCTACAACCGTTTTGTGGTGGACTCGATTTTCGCCGGTTGGCTACAACAGCTATCCGCCTTGAGCGGTGTTGAGGTGCGAGCGCAGAAAATCGAGATCGAATTCGATGCTCCAGACTATGCCGCCGATTACAGCGGCTTGAGCGTGCAGCCCGTTGTTTTTGCCGCAGGCGCCAATCAACTCAGGCTCGATCAGGCGGCACTCGGTCTGCGCAACCCGCAGCATTGCCCAAGTACCTGGCAGCATTTGCTGCAACTCTGTGAGAAAGAACTTGAGCAACTGACCCGCACCCGTAGCCTGCGCGAACGCATCACACGACTACTGGGGCCGCAGCTGAATGGGGGACGGGAACCGGATCTTGAGGAAATCGCCGCCAGACTCAAGCTGCCGGCCTGGACGTTGCGTCGCAAGCTGGCCGAGGAAGGCACGGGGTTTCGCCGTATCCTCAACGACACCCGCCGGGATCTTGCCATGACCTACATTCGTGATACTGAACTGGCGTTCGGGGAGATCGCTTACCTGCTTGGCTTCGCTTCAGCCGAAGCCTTTCAACGCGCCTTCAAGCGCTGGTGCGGCCAGACACCGGGAGAGTTCAGGCGTGGGCAGCGTCTCTCACGATAAACTCCAAACCCGTAGGAGCGCGCTTGCCCGCGATGGCGTTGTGTCAGATGCCATCAACGTTGGATATGCCGATGTCATCGCGGGCAAGCGCGCTCCTACAAAGCATTTAGATTCAGCTTCACAACTCAGTCGCATCGTCCGCCGGCTCCAGCGGTTCAAATTCAAAAGCCTGATATTCCAGCAGTTCTTCTTGGTAGTCGTCCATAACGCGTGCCCTCTTGGCTGTTCTTTAAATGACGTGATTCACTGACCATGGCCTTCACCATAAAGTGCCAAGGTGAAGGAAAAATGTCTCGCTAGTTAAAGATACGTGGCGCGCTGAGTGCGATTTAGTGGCTTGACTTGCTCTGCGCAACCGAAATAGTCTTCGCGTCATGAACTCAAATCAGCACGTCTTCGGCCAGATTATTATTACCGCCATTCCAGTTATGGCGGGTTAGCCGACGCGTGCACCCAACCCGCCCTAGAGGCGGGTTTTTTCTGTCTCCTGGGCCAAACCACAAGAACCAGGAGTCAGACATGATCATCATTCAAGCCGCCCTCTTCGCTTCCAACATTCAACGCATCGTTACCCACAGTACGGGGACGACGCGATGACCGATCTGCTCAATCATTACGCCCGCAAGATCCTCACCTCCCGCGTCTACGACATCGCCGTGGAAACCCCGCTGCAAGGTGCCCGTCAGCTGTCCGAGCGCC
>NZ_JPQU01000039.1 GCF_000737245.1 Pseudomonas syringae
ACATAGAATCTCCCACAAACAATCACCAACCTGTTGGAGCCGGGCTTGCCCGCGAAAAACGTTTACTCGGTATTACTGGATGCAATCCGTAGGAGCTGCCGAAGGCTGCGAAAGCGGTCTTTCAGAAATACCCCTTCGCAGCCAGCGGCAGCTCCTACAGAGCGTCGCGCTACTCTCAAAATCCACGTCGGCTTTTGATCACTTTGTAGGCGTTATGCAGATCCTGTGTCCGGTCAGTGGCATCGCGAACCTGCATCTGGCTCGCGCCGGAGCCAGCGATTTTGTCCGGATGATGACGACTGAGCAGGCGGCGGTAAGCACGCTTGATGTGCGCCGGCTCACTGTCAGTCTGTACACCTAATAACTTCAGCGCCTGTTGATAACTACCGCTATTGTTGGCCAAGTGGTTTCTTGCTGGCTCATGCTCGGCCGCCAGGGCTTCGACCTTCGCAGCCGACCAGCCCAGCCACTTGCCCCACAGCACAATCAACTCCCGCTCGCCACGAGATGGCTTGCCATTGGCCCATGCCATGCGCCAGCAGGCACGAAGCAGGCCTTCGGCGGCGTGGGGCTGGGTTTTGCGGGAGCTCAAAAACCTTCGCAAGCTGTCCCGCCCGTCCTTGCCGCGATTAAATGCTGCGATGGCTCGACGCTGCGCGGATTCGCTCATGTCCATACGGCCCATTTCTACCCGGGCCTGTTGAATATGTTGCTCCACCACCCGCCCATTGCTTTTCGCCAGACGCCCCAGCAGCACAAATAGCAGCTCGTCATCCCTGGGCATTGCTCGACCGCCGAGACACTCACGCAATTGCGCCCAGTTTTGCAGCGCCAGCCGTCGATCAAGGGCCTGTCCCAGCAAGGCACCCAGCAGAGCGCCGGGAATGCTGGCGATGGCAAATCCAGCGCCAGCGCCTAGTACCGTACCTGGCCAAAGCATTCAGCGACCCGCCACGAGCAAGCGCTCGACTTCGGCCAGCCGTTCGTGAGTGCCGACATCGACCCAACGTCCGGTGAAATGCTCGCCCGTGACCTGCCCCTGATCCATGGCGGCACGCAACAGCGGTGCCAGCTTGAATGCGCCATCCCGGCAACCGGCAAACAGCTTCGGATGCAGCACGGCAATGCCGCTGTAGGTCAGCCGCGTGCCTGCATCCCGAGAGTCACGCACCTGCCCGTCGATCAAGGAAAAGTCGCCGTCTGGGTGATGCGCAGGATTTTTGATCAGCACCAGATGCGCCAGAGCCGCCAGCGGCATGCGCAAGGCCCTGAAGTTGTAGTCGGTCCAGATATCGCCATTCACCACCATGAAAGGCTGATCCCCCAGCAACGGCAACGCACGGAATATGCCGCCACCGGTTTCGAGAGGCTCACCCTCCGGCGAATACTCAATACGCAGCCCGAAGCGCTCTCCGTCACCCAGGTAATCCTCGATCTGCTGGCCGAGCCAGGCGTGGTTGATCACCACCTCATGGAACCCCGCCTCTTGCAAGGCGCGCACATGGTATTCAATCAATGGCACGCCACCGGCCCGAACCAGCGGTTTGGGGGTGTGCAGGGTCAACGGGCGCATCCGCTCGCCTTTTCCAGCAGCGAGAATCATCGCTTTCATACATGCCTCGTCAACACAATCAATAGCCTTATTTTAATGATGACCTTCATATCGCCGGGGGATTCACACTGCCTCGCTCGTCGGCTGCTGCAGGCTGCTCAGCAACTGCCCAAGCACTGACAATTCCGGACGCCGGGCCAATACGGCCTCTATATAAGCAAAGAAGCGCGGCACGTCGCTCAGATAACGCGGCTTGCCATCGCGATGGCAAATGCGCGCGAAAATACCGATCACTTTCAAATGCCGCTGTACGCCCATCAAGTCACTGGCGCGCAGAAACTCGGCGAACTCATCCTGCACGGGGATCCCCAGCGCACGCGCCTTGCCCCAATAAGTTTCCAGCCACGCATGCACCCGTTCTTCAGGCCAACTGAGAAAGGCGTCCTTGAACAGACACGTCACGTCGTAAGTGACAGGCCCGTATACCGCATCCTGAAAATCCAGCACACCGGGATTGGGTTCGCTGAGCATCAGATTGCGCGGCATGTAGTCGCGGTGCACCAATACTTTGGGTTGCGCCAATGCACTGT
Organism: Pseudomonas syringae; assembly: GCF_000737245.1. Classification (GTDB taxonomy): domain Bacteria; phylum Pseudomonadota; class Gammaproteobacteria; order Pseudomonadales; family Pseudomonadaceae; genus Aquipseudomonas; species Aquipseudomonas syringae_J. Next base: position 2,143 of record NZ_JPQU01000039.1, read on the forward strand.
CGATCAGTTGAGCGCTGACTTGCTGCCAAAGGCCCAGCTGTTGCGCGTCCATCTCGATACCCAGGTGCTTACGCACGTACCACTCTGGAAACAATTCCAGCTCCCGTCGCAGCAACGCCACGTCATAACTGGGCAATGGCGCATCCATAGGCAATTGCTGATAGGCCAGCAGCGCATCGAAGGCATCGGCGAATAATTGATCTGCATTCTCTGCGTCGATCACATCGAGATAGGTTTTGCGGCCCAGGTCGTTGAGCAGCAAAAAGCCTCGTTCAAGGTCTTCGGCATAAATTTGCGGAACGTTAATGCCGGTTTTTTTCAGCAAACGAGCGATATCCACGAACGGTTTGCAGTTTTCCTGGGGCGGTGGCGCATCCATGACAATAAAAGTTTGCTCACCGCCCTCCCAGCGGAAGTAACGGCGGAAACTTGCATCGCTACTGGCCGCAGTCAACGTGGCCGGGGGTATCGCGCCCCAGCCTTGAGCGGCGAAGAGCGCTGGCAGTTGCTCATCGAGCCAAAGTTTGAGGTGTTGCAGGCGTACATCTTGATCTGGCATTGCTAGGGTCTCCGACGGCGCTAGCCGTCAAGCGGGTCATGCTTTATTATCCGACATCTTTTTCAGCCCATCGAGAGGCGTGCGGCCCCCCCGCGGGCAGATGGCGCGCAGGAAGCCCGGATTAATAAGATGGCATTGAAATCCCCCGCGTTTCGTAGAAAATTTCCGTTGCTCATAACCGGCAGTTTGCTGGCGATGCAACCTCTAGCCACTCCGTTCGCGGTCGCAGCGGAACAGTATGACTGTTCAGTGTCTGCTTCGGGCGCCTGGAATTGTGCTCCAAAAACCAATGCCGCCCAGTTGCCGCCACGTCCCGTGCATAGCACGACGTCGGTCAGCTCGAACGGCACGGTCACTTCGGACAGCAGTTCCACCGCCAGTGAACCGTCTGCTCCTGCGGCCAAGCTGGTTACCGAAGCCAAAGGCCGTGGCCTGAAGTCGCGTAGTGCTGACTACAGCCACCTCGACTGGGTTCCTCGCGAACAGCTGACTCCTGCGCAACTGGCCGAAACAGGCCCGTACTGCTCGGGTGCCTATGTCGAGCCGATTCGTCCGGGCATGGACGACAAGACGCCGATGAAAGACGCGCCGATGTTTATCGGCGCCAAGGCATCGCGTTACGAGCAGGAGCAACAGGTTGCCTCCCTGGCCGGTGACGTCGTCATGCGTCAGGGCAGCAGGCAGGTCCAGGCTCAGGAAGCGAGTCTCTATCAGGCCGAGAACCGTGGCACGCTCAACGGTGACGTCCGTCTGCGCGACAACGACGCCCTTATCGTCGGCGACCACGCCGAAATACAGCTCGATACCGGCGAAGCCCAGATCGACAACGCGGAATACGTCCTGCACAAATCGAACATCCGCGGTAACGCCCTGTACGCCAAGCGTGCCGAGAACGCGATCATTCGTCTGAAGGACGGCACGTACACCACGTGCGAACCCAACAGCAATGCGTGGACACTCAAGGGCAACAACATCACGCTGAACCCGGCTACCGGTTTCGGCACTGCGACCAACGCAACCCTTCGGGTCAAAGACATACCGGTACTCTACACGCCGTATATCTACTTCCCGATCGATGACCGTCGCCAATCCGGTTTCCTGCCGCCATCCATTGGCACCAGCAGCGATACCGGCCTGATGCTGGTCACGCCGTACTACTTCAACCTCGCACCGAACTACGACGCCACGCTCTATCCTCGTTACATGAGCAAGCGCGGCCTGTTGATGGAAGGCGAATTCCGTTACCTGACCAAAAGCAGCGAAGGTCAGTTTGGCGGCGCATACCTCAACGACGACGATGACGAGCGCAGCCGGCAGAGTGACTATAAAGACACTCGCTGGATGATGAACTGGCAGCACAAGGGCGGCCTGGATTCGCGCTGGCTGACACAGGTCGACTACACCGACATCAGCGATCCGTATTACTTCCAGGATCTGGAAACCGATCAGGTCGGCGTAAAAACCAATGACTTCCTGAACCAGCAGGGCTCCCTGACGTACCGTGGCGACACCTTCGCCGCCGTATTGAACGCGCAGTCCTATAAGCTGGCGACGGTTTCCAACATCACACCGTACAACCGCCTGCCGCAGATCACCTTCAATGGTTCTCTGCCGTACAACCCGAGTGGTCTGCAGTTCGATTACCAGACCGAAGCGGTCCGCTTTGACCGGGACCTGCGCAACGGCAGCTATGTTGACCAGGACGGCAACGTTTCGCCGCGCCTAGACAACAACGTTGCAGGCCTGGCCCGCGCCAACGGTGACCGTCTGAACCTGGCTCCATCGGTCAGTCTGCCGATGAACTGGAGCTACGGTTTCCTGACGCCGAAGCTGAAATACGTCTACACCCAGTACGATCTGGATCTGGACAGCAAGGGCAAAACGTCCCTGCTTGCCGACGAAGAGTACAGCAGCAGCCAAAGCCGCAGCGTGCCGATCTTCAGCGTAGACAGCGGTCTGTACTTCGACCGCAATACCAACTGGTTCGGCAAGGACTATCGCCAGACCCTGGAACCACGCCTGTTCTATCTCTATGTTCCTGAGAAAGATCAGACCGACATCCCGGTATTCGACAGCGCTGAAACCACCTTCAACTACAGCTCGCTGTTCCGCGACAACCGTTTCGTCGGCTCCGACCGTATCGGCGACGAAAACAAACTGTCGCTGGGCGTGACCAACCGCTGGATCGAAGACAACGGTTTTGAACGCCAACGCTTCAGCATTGGTCAGGCGCTGTACTTCAAGGATCGTGAAGTGCAACTGCCGGGCGTAGTGTTCAAGGATCGCGACGACGCACAAGCGAACGTCTCGCCATACGCACTGGAATACGAATACCGCTTCAACCGCGACTGGCGTGTTAATTCGGACTTCAACTGGGACCCGGACAGCCGCAGCACCCGTTCGGGCAGCGCGATGTTCCGCTACCAGCCTGAAGACAATCCGAACAAGATCGTCAACCTCGGCTACCGCTACCGCAATGACCTGGTCCGCTACGACCAGAATACCGGTCGCTGGAGCGTGGGTGGTGGTGACTACGGCACGCCAGGGCAACCGGGCTACGTGAAGGACTACTACAAGATCCAGCAGCACGATTTCTCGGTCATCTGGCCAATCGTGCCGCAATGGAGCGCGATCAGCCGCTGGCAGTTCGATTACAACCGCAACCGCACACTCGAAGCCTTCGGTGGTTTCGAATATGACAGTTGCTGCTGGAAGCTGCGCCTGATCAGCCGTTACTGGGTTGACTACGACGAGTTCAGCCAGGAAGCCCCTCAGAACGAAAAAGGCGACCGCGGCGTATTCCTACAAATCGTGTTGAAGGGACTTGGTGGCGTTACCGGCGCCAAAGTAGAGAGTTTCCTCGACAAAGGCATTCAAGGTTACCGTGAACGTGAAGACCAAGCTTTCTGATTGTCTGCGCCCGCTGATGCTGGGCGCGTTACTCCTGGGGACCGCAGCGCAAGCTGCGGTTCAACCGCTCGACAGCGTGGTTGCCATCGTCGATAACGACGTGATCATGAAGAGTCAGATGGACCAGCGTGTCCGCGAGGTCCAACAGACCATCGCCAAACGCGGTTCGGGCGTTCCGCCTGCCGAAGCACTGCAACCGCAGGTTCTGGATCGTCTGATCCTGGAAAACCTTCAGTTGCAGATGGGCGAGCGCTCTGGCATTCGCATCACAGACGAAGAGCTGAACCAGGCGATTGGTACCATTGCCGAGCGCAACAACATGAGCGTGGAGCAATTCCGCGCCGCGTTGGCTCATGACGGTCTCTCCTTCAACGATGCTCGCGAGCAGGTTCGCCGGGAAATGATCATCAGCCGGGTGCGTCAGCGCCGGGTTGCGGAGCGTATTCAGGTTTCCGAACAGGAAGTGAAGAACTTCCTGGCTTCAGGCCAGGGCAAGGCTCAGCTGTCCGAAGAGTTCCACCTCGCCAACATCCTGATCGCAACACCTGACAGCGCATCGTCGGACCAGATCCAGGCCGCTGCGCGCAAGGCTCAGGATTTGTACGGCAAACTCAAGCAAGGTGCTGACTTCGGTCAGGCAGCGATCGCCAACTCAGCAAGCGAAAGCGCGCTGGAAGGCGGCGACATGGGCTGGCGTAAAGCTGCTCAGTTGCCACCTCCATTCGGTGACATGCTGGGTTCCATGCCGGTTGGCGATATCACCCCTCCAGCTCGGACCCCAGGCGGTTTCATCATCCTCAAACTGCTGGAAAAACGCGGCGGTCAGGGTCAGGCACAGATGCGCGATGAAGTTCACGTGCGTCACATCCTGATCAAGCCAAGCGAGATCCGCAGCGAAGAAGAAACCAAACGTCTGGCGCAGAAAATCTACGACCGCATTAAGGACGGCGATGATTTCGCCACCCTGGCCAAGAGCTTCTCGGAAGATCCGGGTTCAGCACTCAACGGTGGCGATCTGAACTGGGTTGATCCTAACTCGTTGGTTCCGGAATTCCGTCAGGTCATGAACGAGACACCGCAAGGCACCTTGTCCAAACCGTTCAAAACCGCTTACGGCTGGCACGTGCTGGAAGTTCTCGGCCGTCGCTCCACTGACGCCACCGACCAGGCCCGCGATCAACAGGCACTTCTCGCACTGCGTAACCGCAAGTACGACGAAGAGCTGCAAACATGGCTGCGTCAGATCCGTGACGAAGCCTATGTTGAAATCAAACTGCCTGGCGCTGACAAGGCTGCACAGTGAAACCAAAGCGTTTCGCACTGACACCCGGCGAGCCGGCCGGCATTGGTCCTGACCTTTGCCTGCTACTCGCCACCCAGCCTCAGCCGCACCCCCTTATTGCCATTACCAGCTGCGACCTGCTCTCCGAGCGGGCCGTCCAGCTGGGTGTGGTTGTCGACCTGATTCGTGTAAACCCTGATGCTCTCCCCGACCTGCCCGCGCCTGCTGGCAGCCTGTATGTCTGGGATACGCCCCTACAAGCTCCCGTCGTCACCGGCCAGTTGAACAAAGCCAACGGCGCGTTCGTGCTGGAAACCCTGGCACGCGCCGGACAAGGCTGCATGAACGGCAGCTTTGCCGGGATGATTACGGCCCCCGTACACAAGGGCGTGATCAATGAAGGCGGCAATGCCTTTTCCGGGCATACCGAGTTTCTCGCCGAGCTGACCAACACCGAGCAAGTGGTCATGATGCTGGCGACCGGCGACCTGCGGGTTGCGCTGGTGACCACTCACCTGCCGCTGCGCGATGTGGCCGATGCCATCACCGCAGAGCGACTTGAGCGGGTAACCCGGATTCTGCACGCGGATCTGGTCAGCAAATTCGGTATTGCCCAGCCACGCATCCTGGTTTGCGGGCTCAACCCACATGCCGGAGAAAGCGGGCATCTGGGCCGCGAAGAAATCGACATCATCGAACCCACTCTGGAGCGCCTGCGCAGCGAGGGCATGAATCTACGTGGCCCACTGCCTGCCGACACTCTATTTACCCCCAAATATCTGGAGCACTGCGACGCGGTGCTGGCGATGTACCACGACCAAGGCCTGCCGGTGCTGAAATACAAAGGCTTCGGTGCCGCGGTCAACGTGACGCTGGGCCTGCCTATTGTTCGCACCTCTGTTGACCATGGCACGGCCCTGGATCTGGCAGGCAGCGGCAAGATCGACACCGGCAGCCTGCAAGTGGCCCTGCAAACCGCCTATCAGATGGCCGAGACCCCTACATGACCGAGCAATTCCAACACAAGGCGCGCAAGCGTTTTGGACAAAACTTCCTGCATGACGCGGGCGTGATCGACAAAATCCTGCGCGCCATCCATGCCCGCCCGGAAGAGCGCCTGCTGGAAATCGGCCCGGGCCAGGGTGCTCTGACCCAAGGCTTGCTGGGCAGTGGCGCACAACTGGACGTCGTCGAGCTGGACAAGGACCTGATCCCGATCCTGATCCACCAGTTCGGCACCAAACCCAACTTCAACCTGCATCAGGGCGACGCGCTGAAGTTCGACTTCACCAGCCTCAATGCACCCGCTGCCAGTCTGCGGGTGGTGGGCAACCTGCCTTACAACATCTCCACGCCGCTGATTTTCCATCTGTTGCAGAACGCCAATCTGATCCGCGACATGCACTTCATGTTGCAGAAAGAGGTGGTTCAGCGCATGGCAGCAGCGCCAGGCGGCGGTGATTATGGCCGACTGTCGATCATGGTTCAGTACCACTGCCGGGTCGAATATCTGTTCAATGTCGGCCCCGGCGCTTTCAATCCGCCGCCGAAAGTCGATTCCGCCATTGTCCGCCTGGTACCCCACGAAACACTGCCCCATCCCGCCAAGGACCACCGTGTGCTTGAGCGCGTGGTGCGGGAAGCCTTCAATCAGCGCCGTAAAACCCTGCGCAATACATTGAAACTGCTGCTCAGCAACGATGATATCGAGGCCGCCGGCGTTGATGGCAGCTTGCGTCCTGAGCAGCTTGACCTCGCCGCGTTCGTCCGTCTGGCGGATAAACTCAGCGAAAAACCCGCCCAGGCATGACCTTGCGGGACATGTGGACGATCAAAGTACAGCTCGTCTGTTATCGTCTACATGTCCTAGACTGATTCCACCGGGCTTTCCGGTTTTATCCGCATTCGCTTCCAAGGCCTTCTGCATGTCCGATTCCCGATATCAGGTCGACGTCAGCGTCGTCACTCGCTTCCTCGCAGAGCAATCCCAGCCCGAGCACAATCGCTTTGCCTTTGCCTACACCGTTACGGTGCACAACAGCGGCGAGCTGCCTGCCAAGCTCCTTTCAAGGCATTGGGTGATCACCGATGGTGACGGCCACGTGGAAGAAGTCCGTGGTGAAGGCGTGGTCGGCCAACAGCCGTTGATCGATGCAGGCCAAAGCCACACCTACAGCAGCGGCACGGTCATGACCACCAAAGTTGGCAACATGCAGGGCACTTATCAAATGCTCGCCGAAGACGGTAAACGCTTCGACGCTGTCATCGCACCATTTCGCCTGGCAGTTCCGGGGTCCCTTCACTAATGGCGGTGTATGCCGTCGGCGACCTGCAAGGCTGCCTCGAACCACTGCAATGCCTACTGGAACATGTGAGATTCGATCCAGCCAAGGATCGCCTCTGGCTAGTGGGAGACTTGGTCAACCGTGGCCCCCAGTCTCTGGAAACCCTGCGTTTTCTGTACCGCATCCGCGAATCGGTGGTCTGCGTACTCGGCAACCACGACCTGCACTTGCTCGCTGCCTCACGCAACATTGAGCGCCTGAAGAAGGGTGACACCCTGCGCGAGATTCTTGAGGCGCCGGATTGCAACGACCTGCTGCAATGGGTGCGTCAGCAAAAAATGCTGCACTACGACGCCGAGCGCAACGTGGCGATGGTCCATGCCGGGATACCTCCTCAATGGTCGCTGAAGAAAGCCCTGAAGTGCGCCGCCGAGGTGGAAAACGCTCTGCACGATGACGCGCTCTATCAGCCGTTCCTGGATGGCATGTACGGTAATGAGCCCAGTAAATGGGACAGTGATTTGCGCGGCGTGACTCGCCTGAGGGTCATCACCAACTACTTCACCCGGATGCGCTTCTGCACCAGCGATGGCAAGCTTGACCTCAAAGGCAAGGAAGGCGCCGACACCGCCCTGCCGGGCTATGCGCCATGGTTCGAGCACAAGGACCGCAAGACCAGCGAAGTGAAAATCATCTTCGGTCACTGGGCTGCACTGGAAGGCCGCTGTGACGAGCCCAATGTGTACGCGCTGGATACCGGCTGCGTGTGGGGCTCTGCGATGACGATGCTCAATGTCGATACGCTTGAGCGGCATCTGTGCGATTGCGACGACCACGGCAATGCACAAACCGGAGCGACCAGAACCATTCTGCACAACCCCGCTGGCGTGATCAGGCGCTAAAATCAAGACCTCAACAGGACAACGCAACACTCTGTGGGAGCGGTGCTTGCCCGCGATGGAGACAATGCCAACCATCTGACACACCGCGTATCATTCATCTCGGGCAAGCACCGCTCCCACATGAGATCGCGTTTCTCCTGCGAGAGATATGTTTGTGGCACAACACAGAATCCCCACAGACCTTGTTCAACAGAATCTTCAAGGAGCCAACCATGACCGAATTCAAACGCATTCCCCCAGAACAGGCTCAGACCCTGCGTGAGCAAGGCGCGGTGCTGGTGGATGTTCGCGACCCCCAGACTTTCGCCAGCAATCACATCCCTGACGCTCAACATCTGGATAACCACTCCATCGCCGACTTTATCCGCAACGCGGACCTGGACAAGCCAGTGGTCGTGGTTTGTTATCACGGCAACTCCAGCCAAAGCGCCGCTGCTTACCTCGTGAGCCAGGGCTTCTCCGACGTCTACAGCATGGACGGTGGTTTCGAGCTGTGGCGCAGCACCTTTCCGAACGAAATCTCGCAAGGCTGACGAAAAATATTTTTATTTCAGTTGATCCCGCGTGCTGCGCGGGTTCGCGCCCTAACTGACGAACGGTCTGCCTGACTTTCTGCTCTTCACTTCTTTATCTTTCCGATTCCGAACTATCCTTAGCCTCAGGCCATCCGTAATCAGGGGAGAGCCGGTACACCGGCGCGTGGGTCATCGGTAGCTACTTTTATGGTGTTTGGGGGGTTCAATGGCGGCTGGATACTCAGCTGCTGCCAACATCGACTGACGATCCGCCGCCGGCTCTACGTATCGAGCGAGGTGACGTCATGAGTATTTTTAGCCACTTCCAACAACGCTTTGAATCGACACGGCAGGAGGAGCTCTCCCTACAGGAGTATCTAGAGCTCTGTAAGCAGGATCGCAGCGCCTACGCGTCTGCGGCAGAAAGACTGTTGCTTGCTATCGGCGAGCCGGAGCTGGTTGATACCTCGACCAATTCCCGGTTATCGAGGATCTTTTCCAATAAGGTCATTCGCCGCTACCCGGCCTTTGCAGACTTTCATGGGATGGAAGAATGCATTGACCAGATCGTCTCCTACTTCCGCCATGCCGCTCAGGGCCTGGAAGAGAAGAAACAGATCCTTTACCTGCTCGGCCCGGTCGGTGGCGGCAAGTCATCGCTGGCTGAAAAACTCAAACAACTGATCGAAAAAGTCCCGTTCTACGCGATCAAAGGCTCTCCGGTTTTTGAATCGCCCCTCGGCTTGTTCAATGCCACCGAAGACGGTGCAATTCTCGAAGAAGACTTCGGCATCCCGCGTCGCTACCTGAGCACCATCATGTCGCCGTGGGCGACCAAACGTCTGGCTGAGTTCGGGGGCGATATCAGCCAGTTCAAAGTGGTCAAACTCTATCCATCGATCCTCAACCAGATCGCCGTCGCGAAAACCGAGCCGGGTGATGAAAACAACCAGGACATTTCAGCGCTGGTGGGTAAGGTCGATATTCGTAAACTCGAGGAATACCCACAGAACGACGCCGACGCTTATAGCTACTCTGGCGCGCTGTGCCGGGCCAACCAGGGTCTGATGGAATTCGTCGAGATGTTCAAGGCGCCCATCAAGGTGCTGCACCCATTGCTCACTGCCACTCAGGAAGGGAACTACAACAGTACCGAGGGCTTGGGCGCGATTCCGTTTACCGGTATTTTGCTGGCCCACTCCAACGAATCGGAATGGCACAGCTTCCGCAATAACAAGAACAACGAGGCTTTCATCGACCGGATCTACATCGTGAAGGTACCGTACTGCCTGCGCGTGAGCGATGAAATCAAGATTTACGACAAGTTGCTGTTCAACAGCTCCCTGTCCAAAGCCCATTGCGCGCCTGATACGTTGAAGATGCTGGCGCAGTTCACCACCCTGTCGCGCCTCAAAGAGCCGGAAAACTCCAACATCTACTCCAAGATGCGCGTGTATGACGGTGAGAACCTCAAGGATACCGATCCGAAAGCCAAGTCGATTCAGGAATACCGCGACAGTGCGGGCGTAGACGAAGGCATGAACGGGCTGTCCACACGGTTCGCGTTCAAGATTCTGTCCAAAGTGTTCAACTTCGACCCTCACGAGATCGCTGCCAACCCTGTGCACCTGCTGTATGTGCTGGAGCAACAGATCGAGCAGGAGCAGTTCCAGGCCGAAACCCGCGAGCGTTATCTGCGGTTCATCAAGGAATACCTGGCACCGCGCTATATCGAGTTCATCGGCAAGGAGATCCAGACGGCGTACCTGGAGTCCTACAGCGAATACGGTCAGAACATCTTCGACCGCTACGTGCTGTACGCGGATTTCTGGATTCAGGATCAGGAATATCGCGATCCGGAAACCGGCGAAATCCTCAACCGTGTGGCACTGAACGAAGAACTCGAGAAGATCGAAAAACCGGCAGGCATCAGCAATCCGAAAGATTTCCGCAACGAAATCGTCAACTTCGTACTGCGTGCCCGAGCCAACAACAATGGTAAGAACCCGACCTGGCTCAGTTACGAGAAGCTGCGTGTGGTTATCGAGAAGAAAATGTTCTCCAACACCGAGGACCTGCTTCCGGTTATCAGCTTCAACGCCAAAGCCAGCAAAGAGGATCAACAGAAGCACAACGACTTTGTCACCAGGATGGTCGAGCGGGGCTACACCGACAAACAGGTACGGCTTCTTTCCGAATGGTACCTACGGGTCCGGAAGTCGCAGTAGAGCAGCCGCAAGCTACAAGCTTCAAGCTGCAAGAGAAAAGCGGTTGAGTCCCGGCTCGGGAGTTGATGCGCACTCGCTTGCAGCTTGCAGCTCACAACTTGAAGCTGCCCGGAGGGCTCCAGATGAGCTATGTGATCGACCGACGTCTCAATGGCAAGAACAAGAGCACGGTAAACCGTCAGCGGTTTTTGCGGCGCTACCGTGATCACATCAAGAAAGCAGTCGAAGAAGCCGTCAGCCGCCGCTCCATTACTGATATGGAGCATGGCGAACAAATCAGCATTCCCGGTCGCGATATCGACGAGCCGGTGCTCCATCACGGTCGTGGCGGCAAGCAGACCGTGGTTCACCCAGGCAACAAAGAATTCACCACCGGTGAGCACATCGCTCGCCCTCAAGGCGGCGGCGGTGGCAAAGGACCCGGCAAAGCCAGTAACTCTGGCGAAGGCATGGACGAGTTTGTATTTCAGATCACTCAGGAAGAGTTTCTGGAATTCATGTTCGAAGATCTGGAGCTGCCTAATCTGGTCAAACGTAACCTGACCGGTACCGATACCTTCAAAACCGTTCGCGCTGGCATCAGTAACGAAGGCAATCCCTCACGCATCAACATCATCCGCACCCTGCGTTCCGCGCACGCGCGTCGCATTGCCCTGTCCGGCAGCAGCCGCGCCAAACTCAAGGAAGCGGTCAGCGAACTGGACCGGCTCAAACGCGAAGAGCCGGATAACTTCGGTGATATTCAGGATCTGGAAGTCGAAATCGACAGACTCAAGGCCCGAATTCGTCGCGTGCCGTATCTGGACACCTTCGACCTTAAATACAACCTGCTGGTCAAACAGCCCAACCCCAGCTCCAAGGCGGTGATGTTCTGCCTCATGGACGTTTCCGGTTCCATGACCCAAGCCACCAAGGACATCGCCAAACGCTTCTTCATCCTGCTGTACCTGTTCCTCAAACGGAACTACGACAAGATCGAAGTGGTGTTCATCCGTCACCACACCAGCGCCCGGGAAGTAGACGAGGAAGAGTTCTTTTATTCGCGGGAAACCGGCGGCACCATCGTTTCCAGCGCCCTGAAGCTGATGCAGGAAATCATGGCTGAGCGCTATCCCACCAACGAGTGGAATATCTACGCCGCGCAGGCGTCTGACGGTGATAACTGGAATGACGATTCACCGATCTGCCGCGATATCCTGATCAAACAAATCATGCCGTTCGTGCAGTACTACACTTACGTGGAAATTACCCCACGGGAACATCAGGCCTTGTGGTTTGAATACGAACGCATCGGTGAGGCCTTTGCCGACACGTTTGCCCAGCAGCAGCTGGTCTCTGCCGGTGATATCTATCCGGTATTCCGTGAACTCTTCCAGCGCAGGTTAGTGACATGACCGCTAGAGAGCAGAAGCGCCAACCCTTATCCACGGGCTCAGAGTGGACGTTCGAACTGATCCAGGCCTACGACCGCGAAATCAGCCGTATCGCGGCGCGTTATGCATTGGATACCTACCCCAACCAGATTGAAGTCATTACCGCTGAACAGATGATGGATGCTTATGCTTCGGTAGGCATGCCGCTGGGCTATCACCACTGGTCCTACGGCAAGCACTTCCTGAGCACCGAAAAATCCTACACCCGTGGTCAGATGGGTCTGGCCTACGAAATCGTTATCAACTCCGATCCGTGTATCGCCTATCTGATGGAAGAAAACACCATCTGCATGCAAGCACTGGTCGTGGCCCACGCCTGCTACGGGCACAACAGCTTCTTCAAGGGCAACTACCTGTTCCGCACCTGGACCGATGCCAGCTCGATCATTGATTACCTGGTGTTCGCCAAGCAATACATCATGCAATGCGAAGAACGCCATGGCATCGACGCCGTGGAGGACTTGCTCGATTCCTGCCATGCGCTGATGAACTACGGCGTCGACCGCTACAAGCGTCCGTATCCCATTTCTGCCGAAGAAGAGCGACGCCGGCAGAAGGACCGGGAGGAACACCTGCAGAAACAGATCAATGATCTGTGGCGCACCATCCCTAAGAATGCCGACAAGAACAGCAAGGAAGACAATGCCCGCTTCCCGGCCGAGCCTCAGGAAAACATCCTGTACTTCATCGAAAAACACGCGCCTCTACTGGAGCCTTGGCAACGTGAAGTGGTGCGGATCGTGCGCAAGATCGCCCAGTACTTTTACCCTCAGCGCCAAACGCAAGTGATGAACGAAGGCTGGGCCACCTTCTGGCACTACACCTTGATGAATGACCTGTATGACGAAGGGCTGGTAACTGACGGTTTCATGATGGAATTCCTGACCTCTCACACCAGCGTGGTCTATCAACCCGGTTTCGACAGCCCCTACTACAGCGGCATTAATCCCTACACGCTGGGCTTTGCCATGTACCGCGACATCCGCCGTATGTGCGAAGAGCCTACCGACGAAGATCGCCACTGGTTCCCCGAAATTGCCGGCACAGACTGGCTCACCGCCGTGAAATTCGCCATGAGCAGCTTCAAGGACGAAAGCTTCATCCTGCAATATCTGTCACCGAAAGTGATCCGCGATCTGAAGCTGTTCAGCATCATGGATGACGATCAGAAAGATGATTTGCTGGTCCCGGCAATCCATGACGAACCGGGCTACCGGATCATCCGGGAAACCCTGGCCGCTCAGTACAACCTGGGTAATCGCGAACCTAACGTGCAGATTTACAGCATCGACCGCCGAGGCGACCGCTCGCTGACCCTGCGCCACCAACAGCACGACCGTAAACCTTTGGGGGAATCCACCGACGAAGTCCTCAAACACCTGCATCGCTTGTGGGGCTTTGATATTCACCTGGAAACCCTGCAAGGGGATCAGGTGATGAAGACCCATCACGTCCCCCCCAAAAGTGACCATCCCGACGGAGAATATCCCCGACTTGACCTCTCCGTGGTTCACCTCTAAACGCAGACCGTGAAGCGGTATTTCTCTACCGCTCACGCCCATCCAAATCGGTTTTGCCTCCGTTAGGGCGACAAAGGTTTATCCTGTCGCGCTTACGGAGGTTTTTTATGCAGATTTATAAAGTCGGTGGCGCTGTGCGCGATCGTCTCTTGGGTAAACCGGTGACTGATGTCGATTGGGTTGTCGTCGGCGCGACCACTGAAGAAATGCTGATCAAAGGCTATCGCCCTGTCGGTACCGACTTCCCGGTATTTCTTCATCCGCTGACCGGCGAGGAATACGCCCTGGCCCGCACTGAACGCAAGAGCGGGCGCGGCTACGGCGGCTTTGTTTTCCACGCCAGCCCCGAAGTCACCCTCGAGGAAGACCTGATCCGCCGCGACCTGACCATTAACGCGATGGCTGAAGACAAAGAGGGTAATCTCACCGACCCTTATGGCGGCCAGCACGATCTGGAAGCACGCGTTTTACGTCACGTATCACCGGCGTTCGCCGAAGATCCACTCCGAGTGCTACGGGTTGCGCGGTTTGCGGCTCGCTACGCACCGGAGGGTTTCACCGTCGCCCCAGAGACCCTGGAGCTGATGCGTCAACTGAGCGAATCGGGCGAACTGGATGCCCTGACACCGGAGCGCAGCTGGAAGGAAATCTCCCGCGCGCTCATGGAAAGTCATCCTCAGGTGTTCATTCAGGTGTTGCGCGACTGCGGCGCACTCAAGGAAATGCTGCCTGAAGTGGACGCTCTTTTCGGTGTCCCACAGCCCCCCGCGCATCATCCCGAAATCGATACCGGCGTGCATGTCTTGAGTGTTCTGCAACAGGCTGCCATCCATCAGCAACCGCTGAGCGTGCGCTGGGCCTGCCTGCTGCATGATCTGGGCAAGGGCCTGACGCCGGAGGCCGATTGGCCCCGGCACATTGCCCACGAGCATACGGGCCTGCCCTTGATCAAGGCGGTGAACAGCCGCTTCAAGGTGCCAAGGGATTGTCAGGAATTAGCTTTGCTGGTGGGTCAGTACCACACCCATGGCCACAGGGCCCTGGAATTGAAGCCGTCCACCGTGCTTGAGCTACTGCATAGCTTTGACGTATATCGCCGTCCGCAGCGCTTCGAAGATTTCATCATCGCCTGCGAAATGGACGCCCGAGGCCGAGAGGGCTTTGAACAGCGTGACTATCCCCAGGCTGACTACCTGCGCGGCGCCGCCGAAGCCGCCAAGGCGGTATCGGTTCAGCCACTGATCGAGAAAGGTCTGCAAGGCATGGCGCTGGGCGAGGCACTCAAAGTCGAACGTCTTGATGCGTTGAAAATCTACAAGGCGCAGTACAACAGCTGAGTGCAGGGCTCAACCCGGATTGATGCCCCTGTGGGAGCGAATTCATTCGCGAAAACGGTATTCCTAACGACAAATATGCGTTGAAAGTACTGGCCTATTCGCGAATGAATTCGCTCCCACAAAGGACTAGTGCGTCTTCCGCGGCCAAGCCCGTAGTAAGTCTTGAGGCGTCAGCTGCATCCCCCGCCACTCGAACGCAACCGGCCACAGCAGCTGTCCAATCTGCGCATCCGCCCATAACTTCTCGAAAGAAACCCCCGCCTCAGGATGCACCCGATCCGGCGCGATCAGCGACAGAGGCCACAATACGAAAGCATTCTTGAGAATCTCGGCGCGGGGCAGGATCAGCCCGTCGAAGTTGCCGACCTGCTCGCCATACAGCAACACATCGATATCCAGTGGCAGACCCTTGCGGTCGGGCGCGTAGCGGCCGTTATCGGCCTCGATGAATTTCAGGCGGCGATCCAGCTCCATCAACGGCAGCTCGGTGTAACCGGTCACTACCAGATTGAAGAAAAGACCACTCTTGATCCCGACCGGCTGGCTCTCGAACACCGCCGAGCACGTCATTTCACTGACGAACCCGTCCAGCGCTTCGAGCCCTGCAACCAGATGCTTTTCGCGCTCTATGTTGCTGCCCAGGCCGAGGTAAACCCTTGTCAGCGACATCCGCGCTCGATCTCCACGCCCACACCCTTAGCGGCTGCAACGGCACCAGGCTTGGTCAGCTTCAGGTGCAACCATGGGATTTGAAACTCGCTCATCAGCACTTCAGCCAGACGCTCGGCAAAGGTTTCCACCAACTGAAACTGCGCCTTGTCAGCAAATTCCAGGATGCGTGTGGACACGCTGGCGTAGTCGAGCGCCTTGCTCAGGTCATCCCCGGCTGCGGCAGGTCGGTTGTCCCAGGCAAAACTCAGGTCCAGACGCAGGCACTGGCGAATGCCCCGCTCCCAGTCGTAGGCGCCGATAACGGTATCCACTTCCAGACCCTCAATGAACACTCTGTCCAAGCACCACTCTCCACTGCACGACAAGGGCGCGATGCGCCGTTAGAATCAGGGCTTCCCAGCCCGGAATAGTTAGCATGTTTTGGTTACTGGCGATCTTCGCCTACCTGCTTGGCTCACTGTCCTTCGCCATATTGCTCAGCCGCCTTACAGGTAGCCCGGACCCGCGCGCCAGTGGTTCTGGCAATGCGGGCGCGACCAACATGCTGCGTCTGGCCGGAAAAAAACTCGCGATACTCACACTGCTCGGCGACCTCTGCAAAGGCCTGCTGCCGGTGCTGATTGCCAACCTCTGCGGCCTGGACCCCAGAGCGCAAGCCTGGATTGGGCTATACGCAGTTCTGGGCCACTTGTTCCCGCTGTACTTCCGCTTCCGTGGCGGCAAAGGCGTTGCGACCGCGGCAGGCATGTTACTGGGTTTGTATCCGCCTGCAGCAGCCCTTGCGGTCTGTGCCTGGGCGTTGGTGTTCTACATGACCCGCACCAGCTCACTCGCCGCACTGATCGCCACTCCGCTGACCCTGCCCTTACTCGCCTGGCAGGAGCCCCGAGCGCTACTGCCGATGAGCCTGCTCACCGTACTGATCGTGTGGCGCCATCGGAGCAATCTACGCGACCTGTTTGCCGGGCGCGAACGGCATTTTTAACGAGCGACGATGAGTCTGCCTCACGTCGCGTCGTGCAACCCCTTCAACTGCTCCATCGGCCAGCGCGCCTGGACGCTGATGCTCAAGTCTTCCTTCTGGCCTGCCAGCAAACGCTGGCAACCGGCAAAGGCGATCATCGCGCCGTTATCGGTACAGAATTCAGGACGGGCGTAGAACACGTTGCCTTTGAGATCGCCGAGCATTTTTTCCAGCGACAGACGCAATGACTTGTTGGCGCTGACCCCACCGGCAATCACCAGCCGCTTGAGGCCGGTCTGCTTCAGGGCTCGCTTGCACTTGATGGTCAAAGTCTCTACCACCGCCTGCTGGAAGGCCAGCGAGATGTCGCAACGGGTTTGCTCGCTGTCGTCCCCAGCACTTTGGCATTGCTGCCAGGTATTCAAAGCCGAGGTTTTCAGACCGCTGAAGCTGAATTCCAGACCTGGGCGGTCGGTCATCGGCCGAGGGAATACAAACCGCCCCACTACACCTTTGGTCGCTAACGCAGCGATCTCAGGGCCACCGGGGTATTGCATGCCCATCATTTTCGCGGTTTTGTCGAAAGCTTCGCCCGCGGCGTCATCCAGCGTTTCACCGAGCAGCTCGTAAAGACCGATGCCATCAACGCGAACCAGCTGCGTATGACCACCAGAAACCAACAAAGCGACGAACGGGAACTCCGGCGGCTGCGCCTCCAGCATTGGAGCCAGTAGATGGCCTTCCATGTGATGCACACCCAAGGCCGGAATATCCCAGGCGAATGCCAGCGCCTGAGCGCAGGAGGCGCCGACCAGCAAAGCGCCTACAAGCCCCGGCCCTGCTGTGTATGCGATGGCATCGATGTCCGCCGCGACGGTCCCGGCATCCGCCATGACCTGACGGATCAAGGGCAGCATGCGCTTGACGTGATCACGGGAAGCCAGCTCTGGCACCACCCCGCCGTAGGCCCGGTGCAGGTCGATCTGGCTGAACAAAGCATCAGCCAGCAGACCGCGTTCGCTGTCGTAGAGCGCGACGCCGGTTTCATCGCAAGAAGTTTCTAATCCCAGTACTAGCATGGGTTTGCGCCTTGTAGAGGCTGAATTCGAAGGCGCGCATAATAGTCGCCACCCGATGCCCCGACCAGCGGTTTTCGATCAGAGGCTTTGCATTCCTCTCAATGAGGGGTTAACATCCGCAACCCTTAAAAACCGACGTACTTATGTGCAGTCTTTGCACGAGACGTTGACCCCGGTAATGAATGAAGGTAGCTCTGGATGCCAGCCGTCAAAGTTAAAGAGAACGAACCCTTCGACGTAGCTCTGCGTCGTTTCAAGCGCTCCTGCGAAAAAGCCGGTGTTCTGGCTGAAGTTCGTAGCCGCGAATTTTACGAGAAGCCTACTTCTGAGCGTAAGCGTAAAGCAGCAGCCGCTGTTAAGCGTCACGCCAAGAAAGTTCAGCGCGAACAGCGCCGCGCCGTTCGTCTGTATTAATTTACAGACGTCTGTCGCAAGCTTCTGCAATGCCCGGCCTCAAAGCCGGGCTAGCGGCAGTTAAGGCAACGCATAAGCTACATTGAAGAAGCAACTCACTGCGCACATGCGCATTGGTCACTTCGTCAAGCACGTCCAGCCTGAGATTCAGGCCACGTTGATCACGCTATTACGGCGCCTGCATCAAAGTGAATGACGAGTATGCCTTGATGATCTTCGCAAGAAGCTCAGCCAAGGCAGCGTCACCCTCGCACGCTGAGCGAAAACCGAAACCGTAATCCGGCATTCGATTTGCTATACACAGCCTATACGCTTGAAAGCCGCCACTATTCTGGCCCATGCCCTGATTTGCTCAGAGGGCTGCGGGTGGATTAGCTGCCAGCTACCATTCCAGATATTGATGAGCAGCCACATGGCGATCAACCTGTGCATGCCTCCCGGCATTACAGAAAGACCCGCAGCAGCCGTTACATCCTGGATTCGCCACGATCTTCCTGGCGAGACGCTTGACTTGATGTGAGAACAACATGGCCGGGCTGATTCCCCAAGGCTTCATTGACGACCTCCTGAACCGCACCGACATCGTCGATGTTGTCAGCTCACGTCTGCAATTGAAGAAAACCGGGAAGAACTTCAGCGCCTGCTGTCCGTTCCACAAAGAAAAGACCCCGTCGTTCAGCGTCAGCCCTGACAAACAGTTCTACTACTGCTTTGGTTGCGGCGCGGGCGGCAACGCCCTCGGCTTCATCATGGACCACGACAACCTGGATTTCGTCCAGGCCGTCGAGGATCTGGCGAAAGCCGCGGGCATGGAAGTCCCACGAGAACAGGGCGTCAAAGGCAACAAGCCACGACAGCCCACCGACTCGCCACTGTATCCACTACTGACAGCGGCAGCCGAGTTCTACCGACAGGCCCTGAAGAGTCATCCTACACGCCGAGCGGCAGTGGACTACCTCAAGGGTCGCGGCCTTTCAGGTGAAATTGCCCGGGACTTCGGTCTAGGCTTTGCACCGCCGGGCTGGGACAACCTGCACAAACACTTGAGCAGCGACACGCTTCAGCAAAAAGCCATGATCGATGCCGGCCTGCTGATCGAAAATGCCGAAACCGGCAAGCGTTACGACCGCTTCCGTGACCGCGTGATGTTTCCGATCCGTGACAGCCGTGGCCGCGTGATTGCCTTTGGCGGACGCGTACTGGGTGACGACAAGCCCAAATACCTGAACTCACCGGAAACTCCGGTTTTTCACAAGGGTCAGGAGCTTTATGGGCTATTTGAAGCCCGAAAATTCAATCGCAGCCTCGATGAAATCATCGTGGTTGAAGGTTACATGGACGTCATCGCGCTGGCCCAACAAGGCCTGCGCAATGCCGTGGCGACGCTGGGCACTGCCACCAGTGAAGAGCATTTGAAACGCCTGTTCCGGGTTGTGCCGAATGTGCTGTTCTGCTTCGACGGCGATCAGGCAGGCCGAAATGCAGCCTGGCGCGCATTGGAAGCAACGCTGTCGAGCCTGCAGGACGGGCGACGCGCCCGGTTTCTGTTTCTACCTGAAGGCGAAGACCCGGATACGCTGGTCCGCGCTGAAGGCACCGACGCATTCAAGGCGAGGATCAACCAGCACGCGCAACCGCTGGCCGATTATTTTTTTGAGCAACTGACCAAGGAAGCCGACCCGCGCTCCCTGGAAGGCAAGGCCCACATGGCCACGCTGGCAGCGCCGCTGATCGACAAGGTCCCAGGGGCAAACTTGCGCACCCTGATGCGTCAGCGCCTGACCGAAATTACCGGCCTGAACAGCGAGACCGTTAGTCAGTTGGTGCAAAACGCACCCACTGAAGCGCCACCCAGTTACGACCCCGGCTTCGATTACGACGCCATGCCTGACTACGCTGATTATCAGCAACAGGGTGGGTACGAAACTCAGCAGGAGTGGACGCCTAAAAAGGCGGGTGCTCAGGGCCAGAAAAAGTGGGAAAAGAAGCCATGGGACAAAAAAGGCAAGCGTCCTGACTTCGAACCACGTGCCCCACGCACACCTACGAGCGTCGAACCACCAACGCTCACCGCATTAAGAACACTTTTGCATCACCCGGAGCTGGCCGAGAAAGTAGAAGAGGCAAGTCACCTGGCTGCAGAAGACAATACTCAGGCGCAATTACTGGTTTCTTTGCTGGAAGCTTTGCAAAAGAATCCAAAAATGCGCTCGTTGCAGCTGATTGCTCGCTGGCACGGTACCGAACAGGGCCGATTACTGCGTGCATTAGCGGAGAAGGAATGGCTGATATCGGCCGATAACCTTGAACAACAGTTTTTCGACACTATAACTAGGTTATCCGCCCGCCAACGCGAGCGCAGCCTGGAGCAACTAATCAGGAAGGAACGCCAGACAGGTTTGGACGCAGATGAAAAACTTCTGCTTTTGAAGCTGTTAAATCGGAATGTTCCTGCACAAACCCCGACCTCAACTGGCGCGTGAGGTCATAGCTCGGGTATAATCCTCGGCTTGTTTTTTGCCCGCCAAGACCTTCAGTGGATAGGGTGTTATGTCCGGAAAAGCGCAACAGCAGTCTCGTATCAAAGAGTTGATTACCCTGGGTCGTGAGCAGAAGTATCTGACTTACGCAGAGGTCAACGACCACCTGCCTGAGGATATTTCAGATCCCGAGCAGGTGGAAGACATCATCCGCATGATTAATGACATGGGGATCCCGGTACACGAGAGTGCCCCGGATGCGGACGCCCTTATGCTGGCCGACGCCGATACCGATGAGGCAGCCGCAGAAGAAGCGGCCGCAGCGTTGGCAGCGGTTGAAACCGACATTGGTCGCACCACTGACCCCGTGCGCATGTATATGCGTGAAATGGGTACGGTCGAACTTCTGACCCGTGAAGGCGAAATTGAAATCGCCAAGCGTATCGAAGAAGGCATTCGTGAAGTGATGAGCGCAATCGCGCACTTCCCTGGCACGGTTGACCATATTCTTTCCGAGTACACACGTGTCACGACGGAAGGCGGTCGCCTCTCTGACGTCCTGAGCGGTTATATCGACCCGGATGACGGCATTGCGCCGCCAGCCGAAGTCCCGCCGCCTGTCGACCCTAAAACAGCCAAGGCTGCCGAAGGTGATGACGACGAGGAAGAGAAGGACGACGCCACTGACGACGAAGAAGAAGTCGAAAGCGGTCCTGACCCAGTCATTGCCCAGCAGCGCTTCGGTGCAGTTTCCGATCAAATGGAAATTACCCGCAAAGCCCTGAAGAAGCATGGCCGTGACAGCAAGCAGGCGATTGCCGAGCTGGTTGCCCTGGCTGAGCTGTTCATGCCGATCAAACTGGTTCCTAAGCAGTTTGAAGGTCTGGTTGAGCGTGTTCGCGGTGCACTTGAGCGTCTTCGTGCTCAGGAGCGCGCCATCATGCAGCTGTGTGTACGTGATGCTCGTATGCCTCGTGCCGACTTCCTTCGCCAGTTCCCAGGCAATGAAGTTGACGAAAGCTGGTCCGACGCACTGGCCAAAGGCAAAGGCAAATACGCCGAAGCCATCGGTCGCCTGCAGCCGGATATCCAGCGCTGCCAGCAGAAGCTGATCGCACTGCAGAACGAAACCGGTCTGACCGTTGCTGAAATCAAGGACATCAACCGTCGCATGTCGATCGGCGAGGCCAAGGCCCGTCGCGCGAAGAAAGAGATGGTTGAAGCGAACTTGCGTCTGGTGATCTCGATTGCCAAGAAGTACACCAACCGTGGCCTGCAATTCCTCGATCTGATCCAGGAAGGCAACATCGGCTTGATGAAAGCCGTGGACAAGTTCGAATACCGTCGCGGTTACAAGTTCTCGACTTACGCCACATGGTGGATCCGTCAGGCGATCACTCGCTCGATTGCCGACCAGGCACGCACCATCCGTATTCCGGTGCACATGATCGAGACGATCAACAAACTCAACCGCATTTCCCGGCAGATGTTGCAGGAAATGGGTCGCGAGCCGACCCCGGAAGAGCTGGGCGAACGCATGGAAATGCCTGAGGACAAGATCCGTAAGGTACTGAAGATCGCCAAAGAGCCGATCTCCATGGAAACCCCGATCGGTGATGACGAAGATTCGCACTTGGGCGACTTCATCGAAGACTCGACCATGCAGTCGCCAATCGATGTCGCTACAGTCGAAAGCTTGAAAGAGGCGACTCGCGAAGTGCTGTCAGGCCTCACCGCCCGTGAAGCCAAGGTCCTGCGCATGCGTTTCGGTATCGATATGAATACCGACCACACGCTGGAAGAAGTCGGCAAGCAGTTTGATGTAACCCGCGAGCGGATTCGTCAGATCGAAGCCAAGGCTCTGCGCAAGCTGCGTCACCCGACCCGAAGCGAGCATTTGCGCTCGTTCCTGGACGAGTAAGCAAGCACGCTAGCACTTGTCAAAACCACAAAAACCCCGGCCTTGCCGGGGTTTTTGCGTTATGGCTTATAAGTTTTTAACCTGAGGACCACGCTTTTCTCAGTACGGCTACACTCGTCCCATTACGGGGCTGACACGTTGAGACTGCCAACTGTCATCCTTGCCCATTATCCGTACTCATCGGTGATCACCAGCACCCTGGATATTTTCGTTAAAGCACCAGCCTGTGCAGGCTTCCTTCAGGAACCTCGCAAACAGCCGATGGTTTTATATCAGGCAGCGGCCAAGCAGATGATTCACCGGCGTACAGAAACGGACCTGAACGTTTATCAGGCCTGAGACAACGGGATAATAACGAGAGAGAACTACCAGGGATGTGGGAAAAATTTCTGTTGTACGGGTTGCCAGGCCTGTTATTGCTGTCCACCGTCCTGGTGATCGTGATACGGGTCAACCGGCAACTGAGTTCGGAAATCACCCGCAGGGTCGAACTCGAGCTTGAGCTTCGCAGCAGCGAATATCATTACCGCGGCCTGATTGAAGGCCTCTCTGCCATCGCCTGGGAAGCCAATACAGAGGATTACAGCTACAACTACGTGTCGCCCCAGGCTGAGCACTTGTTGGGCTATCCACTGCGCCAATGGAAAGAGCCGGGGTTCTGGCGCAGCATCGTGCATCCCATGGATCTACCGCATGCTGAGGCCTTCTGTCAGCGAGAAACAGCCAGCGGCCGGGACCACAGCATCGATTATCGGGTCGTCAGTGCAGACGGCAAGACGCTCTGGGTGCGCGACATCATCAGCCTGATACGCCAAGGGCGCCACCCCCTGATGCGCGGCCTGATGATTGATATCACCGAAACCAAGCAAACCGAAGAAGCACTGCGACTTTCTGAAGGTAAATTTGCCTCGGTGTTTGCTCAGTGCCCGGACATTCTGATCATTGCCAGCCTGGCCGATGGCACTTTGCTGGAAGCCAACAGGGCCTTCACCGAACAAATCGGCTTGGCTGCAGAAGAGGTCATAGGCAGAACACCGTCCGAACTCAACATATGGGGCGTGCCCGGCGTAGGCCCTGGTATGTTGCATCGTCTGCAGTCAGGCAGTATCCGCAACCTGGAAATGCCTTTTCGACGCAAGGACGGCCGCACCTTCGCCGGCCTGCTCTCCGCTGAACCTTTCGATCTGGATTCCACAAAGGCCGTGGTGGTCGTGGTGCGCGACATCACCCAACTCAAACAGGCCCAGCAACAGTTGCAACTGTCCGAGGAGAAATTCGCCAAGTCTTTCCACTCCTCTCCGGACGGCATGGTCATCACCCGGCAGAGCGATGGGTTGCTGGTGGAAATGAACGATGGCTTCACCCGTCTGACTGGCTACGACGACCATCTGATGAAGGACGAGTCGACCCTCACCCTCGGCATTTGGGCCAACCTGCACGAGCGCGAGCGATTGCTTGAGCAACTGAGCCGGGATGGATTCGTTCGCGATTTCCGTAGCCACATACGCCATAAGAACGGACAGATTCGGTTGTGCGAAATATCGTCACGGCCACTCCTGATAGGCGGCGAAGACTGCATGCTGACCATCGCCAGGGATATTACTGAACGGCATCAGATGCAGGAAAAGCTGCAACTTGCCGCTACCGTTTTCGAAAGTACGGCGGAAGGCGTACTGATCACCGACACCCGCCAGCGAATCACCGCCGTGAACCGCGCATTCAGCGAAATAACCGGCTACAGCGAGCAGGAGGCCATGGCCGGTACACCTAGATTGCTCGCCTCCGGCTTGCACGACAGCGCGTTCTACGCCGCCATGTGGTATCAGCTGACCGCCGAGGGCCATTGGCAGGGAGAAATCAGCAACCGCCGCAAGAATGGCGAAGTCTATCCAAGCTGGCTGACGATCAGCGCCGTACGCAACCGAGACCAGTTCATCACCCACTTCGTCGCGGTGTTCGCCGATATTTCCAGCCTCAAGCACGCCCAGGCGCGGCTCGACTATCAGGCGCATCACGACCCATTGACCGGACTGCCAAATCGCACGCTGTTTGAAAGCCGTCTGCAGGCAGCACTCAACCACAGCCTGGAATCCAACAGCCTCGGCGCGGTCCTGTTCCTCGACCTGGATCGATTCAAGCACATCAACGACAGCCTCGGCCATCCAGTGGGCGACCTGCTGCTCAAAGGGATCGCCCAACGCCTGAAAGAAAACCTGAGGGATATCGACACCGTCGCGCGACTGGGCGGCGACGAGTTCATCATCCTGCTGCCCGGCCTGCTTCACCCCAACGATGCAGAATCCATTGCCAACAAGCTGCTCGCGTCCTTCGCCGCGCCTTTCCAGGCGGGTGAGCACGAGTTCTTCATCAGCTCCAGCATCGGCAGCTGTTTGTTCCCTACTGACGGCACAGACGTCGCCACCGTGGTCAAAAACGCCGATGCCGCGATGTATCGCTCCAAGGCCAAGGGCCGCAACCGCGTCGAAAGCTATACCCGGGACCTCACCTCTCAGGCCAGCGCGCGGATAGCCCTCGAACACGAATTGCGCAGAGCCATGGAACGCAACGAATTCAGCCTCAGCTACCAGCCCAAGATCAGCCTGCTCAATCAGCAAGTGGTGGGTGCCGAAGCCCTGATTCGCTGGACGCACCCTACGCTCGGCGAAGTCCCACCCGAACATTTCATCGCGCTGGCCGAAGAGAACGGCATGATTCTGCAGATCGGCGACTGGGTGTTGGAACATGCCTGCATGCAGATGTATGAATGGAACAAAATCTACCAGCCGTTCGGCGCGCTGTCCGTCAACCTGGCCGGGGCGCAACTGCGCCAGCCAAAACTGCTGGCACGAATCGAACAGCTGTTAGCGGACTACCAACTGGCGCCCGAATGCCTGCAGCTGGAAATCACCGAAAACTTCATCATGAGCCAAGCCGAAGAAGCACTTGCCGTCCTGTACCGGCTCAAACGCCTTGGTGTGCAATTGGCGATCGATGACTTCGGCACCGGCTACTCATCCCTGAGCTACCTCAAGCGCCTGCCTCTGGACATCCTGAAAATTGACCAGTCCTTCGTACGCGGCCTGCCCGATGACACCCATGACGCCGCCATCGTCCGGGCCATCATCGCCCTGGGCCGCAGCATGCAACTGACCGTCATTGCCGAAGGCGTGGAAACCCTGGAACAACAGCAGTTCCTCGCCGACGAGGGTTGCGAACAAATCCAGGGCTACATCGTCAGCCTGCCGCAACGCCCGGAGGAATTCAGCGCGAAGTTTCTTCGTACAACTCTTTCGGACTTTTCGGATAGCACACCAGCCAAACCGCCGTTATAATCCGCGGCCTACTGAGGGCCTATAGCTCAGTTGGTTAGAGCAGGGGACTCATAATCCCTTGGTCCACGGTTCGAGTCCGTGTGGGCCCACCATCTTTGAAAAACCGCGCATTGCGCGGTTTTTTTGTTTTTGGGGCGAGCCCCTGCCTGCTGAACAGCGAGACGTCCCGGCCCGGCTGAAAGCGTCTAAGCGTGTCACGTTTGCAGCTGGCGTTTCAAAACACGTATCGACACCCCAGCACGCAACCCACCTGACTGGAGAACGCCGTAAAGCCGGCCATCACTGACGCTTGCCGGGGCGCGGGACTACTCTGCTATGAGCAGACTCCTTTATAGTCCGGGCAAAGCATTCTGGAGATAGACCTTGAAGAGTGGCGAGCCCAAAGCGACATTCCCGACGTTCGAGTCATCGGATTTCGCCGGCGACAATGACTTCTACTTCGACTTGGCGCGAATGGACGATCGTCAGGATATCCCCAGAGGTTTCCCGCATCGGCATAGTTACTACCACCTGCTATGGATGACCGAGGCGCAGGGCACCCACCGAGTGGATTTCGAAACATTTGAGGTGCAGCCGCGTTCGGTATTTTTCATTTCGCCCGGACAGCTGCACGCCTGGACCTCGACCATTCAGCCTCGCGGGTATGTGATCAATGTCAGCGCTGAGTTCTTCACGCATATGTTTCCGCATGCGGACGATATCGCCAAGTTTCCGTTCTTTCACATCAACGGTGGTACGCCCGCCATTTACCTAACCCCGGACCAGCACGACGAACTGTTGCCGTTGGTGCAGCATATCGAGCGTGAGTGTCTGAGTCGCGATATTGGCCGATTCGATATTGTGCGGTCTTACCTGCTGATTCTGCTGACCCAACTGCGCCGGCTTTATCCTGTGGATAAAGGCATCTCCCGCTCAGATCCGAATTACTCGATGGCCCGACGCGTCACGCTGTTGATTGAAGAACGCTACCTCGACTTCACCACCATCCGGCAATACGCCGACGCGCTGAACGTCACGGAGCGTCAACTCAACGACGTGCTCAAGGCCACTGTGGGTCATACGGCCAGCCGGCTTATCCAGGAGCGCGTCGCGTTAGAGGCCAAACGCCTGTTGAGCAACACCACATTGAGCACAGCCGAGATTGCCTTCCAGCTCAATTTCGACGACCCGGCCTATTTCACCCGTTTCTTCAAGAAACTCACTGACCACACCCCCGGCCTGTTCAGGCAAAAATACTCCCGACCTTTCGACTGATTACAAAAAAGTACAAAACATTCTCCAAACTGTCCTAACGCGTGCTCAGTACGAATCCGTAGAGTCGTTTCATGTCCTACGTGATAACAAACGGGCTCAACGCATGACCAATACAATAATAAAACCGCCAGTTCCTGCCGCCGTCTCCCGGCGTACCACCATCGCCAGTGGCCCACGAATAATTCAGTGGAGGCCACGTCAACCCGTGTGTTGACAGCCTCTTTGCGCCCTCCTCGCTCCTTTATCTACTGAACGTGCTTGCGCCCGCTGCGGGCTAGCGCTTGCGTTCCTGGCAACCAATAACCCTGTTCAATAGAACTAATAAACTGAGGTTCCACCATGCTTTACGACGTTCGCACCTATACCTGCCGCCCAGGCACCATCAAAAAACACCTCGCACTTTATGCTGAGCATGGTTACCCGACCCAAAGTCGCTACCTCGGCAAACCGTTGGCGTACTTGCAGACCGAAAGCGGCAATATCAACACTTACATGCATATCTGGGTATACGACAGCGCCGCCGACCGCGACGCCAAACGCCAGGCTTTGCAAAAAGATCCAGCCTGGGCGAAGTATCTGGTGGTGAGTGCTGAAGCGGGTTATCTGATCAGCCAGGAAAATAGGCTGATGACCGCGACTCCTTTCTTCGAGAGCTGATGCTCAGCGATCCAAGCGCAACCTCTCCCAAAAATAAAAAGCTCCACATAAGGAGAACGCCATGTTTCAGCAGGTATATGACCCCGTAGGCGGGTCGCTACTTTTTTCGTCCCTGTTCGCAGCGCTGCCTCTTGTAACCATGTTTGTCCTGCTAGGTTGGTTACGATTGGCACCGCATCTGTCTGCACTTGTTTCGCTATCCGTCTGCGCTTTGGTCGCTGTATTTGCCTACGGCATGCCGTTAGCCACCACGCTCAATGCTGGTCTGTACGGGGCGGCTTTCAGCGTCCTGACTGTCCTGTGGATCATTTTGAACGCCATATGGTTGTATAACCTGACGGTAAAGTCCGGGCACTTTGCGATCCTCAAGGATAGTTTCGCGATGCTGAGTCCTGATCCGCGCATTCAAGCCATCGTCATCGCGTTCAGCTTCGGTGCTTTGATTGAAGCACTGGCCGGGGCCGGCACGCCCATCGCTATCTCCGGCGCGATGCTGTTGGCGATCGGGCTCAAACCCATCAAAGCGGCCGTACTGGCGCTGGTTGCCAACACTGCACCGGTAGCATTTGGTGCCCTGGCAGTGCCCATCACGACGTTGGCCCAGGTTTCGGGACAATCGTTTCACGAGCTGGGGGCCATCGTCGGTGTGCAAACGCCTATCCTGGCGGCTTTCGTGCCCTTGATCCTGATCACGCTGATGGACGGTCGCCGTGGTTTGGTGCAGGTCTGGCCTGCCGCCGTGGTCGCCGGCTTGGGTTTCGGTATCAGCCAATGGCTGAGCGCTACCTACATCTCCGTTGAATTGGCAGACGTGCTTGGAGCACTGGGCTCAGCCGCCGCGCTGATCGTGTTCATGCGCATCTGGACCCCACCCACCGTCACGGAAATCGACGGCATGGACGTTCAGCCCGCCAGCACCATTAAGCACAGTCGCCGGAACATGTGGCTTGCCTATCTGCCTTACCTGCTGATTATCATCATCTTTTCGCTTGCTCAGATCCCCACGGTCAAGCAATGGCTGTCGGTGGGCACCTTGAGCTTCCCTTGGCCGGGGCTTGAGATCACTAATGGTCAGGGCGCTCCGGTTAAAACCCAGTTCACTCTCAACAGCCTTTCCGCTACCGGTTCTCTGTTACTGCTGGCCGGACTGCTGACCGCTCTGCTCTTGCGCGTACGTTTTAATACAGCGATAAAAACCTACGGCGAAACACTGCATCAATTGCGTTGGGCGATCCCGACGGTACTTTGTGTGTTGGCAATCGCGTTCATCATGAACTACTCCGGGCAAACGGTGACGCTGGGCGTATGGTTGGCACAGGCCGGGCCAGCGTTCGCATTCCTGTCGCCGGTCATTGGCTGGATAGGTGTTGCCGTGACGGGGTCGGATAACTCTGCCAATGCCCTGTTCGGCGCGCTTCAGGTCGCTGCGGCCCACGAGACCGGCCTGAACCCTGCGCTTCTCGCGGCAGCCAATGCCTCCGGTGGGGTACTGGGCAAGATGATTTCGCCCCAGAGCCTGGCGGTAGGCGCAGCGGCTGTGGGCATCATTGGCCAGGAGGGCGTTATTTTTCGAAAAGTGATCGGAATCAGCCTGGTGATGCTCGCAGCCCTTTCCGTCCTGGTATTCCTGCAGACAGGCCCGCTGGCCTGGATGCTTCCGTAACCGTCTTCTGGAGTTCCTATGATCGATTATCGTCAACTATTCAGCCTGGAAGGTAAGGTCGCCGTCGTCCTGGGCGCCGCGTCAGGCATTGGCCAAGCCTCTGCTCACGCCTTGGGCGCCCTGGGTGCTCACGTGATCTGTGCGGACCGGGATCTAAGCGGGGCTCGAGGCACTGCGCAAGACATCGCCAGCAATGGCTCGGCAGAATGGAGAGAAGTCGACGCCGGCGATGGGGAGGCGATAGCCGCACTGGCCAAGGACGCCCTGGACAAGCACGGCAAAGTGGACATTGGGGTGTCCACACCGGCCATGAACATTCGCAAGCTGATCGTGGATTACAGTGAAGAAGAGTTCGATCAGGTGATCAACCTGAACCTGCGCGGCGCTTTTCATTTCATGCGTCACTTCGGCCGGCCAATGATGCAACAGGGCTCTGGCAGTCTGATTCTCTGCTCTTCGATGCGTGCCGTGACGATCGAACCCGGGCTGGGCATCTACGCTGCAACCAAGGCAGGCATCGAGCAAATGGTAAAAGCCTTCGCGGCAGAAACAGGCAGCTATGGCGTGCGAGTCAATGCCGTGATGCCCAGCATCATCGAGACGCGTCTCACTGCGCCACTCAAGGAGCGTGAGGACATCTACAAGACCTACGCCGGACATACGGTCTTCAATCGTTGGGGCCAGCCAAGTGAAGTTGGGGCTGCGGTGGCTTTCCTCGCTTCTGACGCGGCCAGCTTTATCTCCGGGAGCAGTCTGTCGGTTGATGGTGGCTGGACCGCCATCGATGGCCCGCCCACGGGCCTGACCCAGACTCGCCCGTCTGAATGAAGACGCGCGCGGAGGCATTCCCCGCAATGCCTCCGCTCCCGAGGTCATGCCCACTTACTTACGGAACGTAACGCCCATGCCTGATTCAATCCCACCTCGCAACGGCGGCCAGATACTGGTCGAAGCGTTGCGCCGCAATGCTGTCGATACGCTCTATTGCGTGCCTGGCGAAAGTTTTTTACCGGTGCTCGACGCCCTGCATGACGAGTCATCAATCCGGACGATCGTAACGCGACATGAGGGTGCCGCTTCAAACATGGCAGATGCCTATGGCAAGCTGACTGGCCGACCCGGTATCTGCTTCGTCACGCGGGGGCCGGGGGCGACGCATGCTGCGAACGGCGTCCACACTGCCAAACAGGATTCCACGCCAATGATCCTGTTTGTCGGCCAGGTAGACAGTGCTTTCATTGGGCGTGAAGCTTTTCAGGAAGTGGATTATCGCCAGGTATTCGGTGGACTTGCCAAATGGGCAACCGAAATCGACAGCATTGAACGCATACCTGAAGTGGTCGCCAAGGCATTCAGCATTGCGATGTCGGGCCGTCCCGGTCCGGTGGTGGTCTCGCTCCCGGAGCAGATTCTTTTTGGGCGCGCCGAAGTTGCTGACGCACCGGCAGTGCGAATCACCCATGCATCCCCATCAGCTGAGGCCATGAGCGAGCTGCGTGAGCGCCTGGGCAAGGCGAGCCGCCCTTTGTTGATAGTCGGCGGCACCGGCTGGGATGCTCAAGCCTGCAATGCATTGCGTCAGTTCGTGCACACCTACAATCTGCCGGTTGCGGCGTCCTTTCGCCGACAGGATCTGTTTGATAACCGCGATGCACATTACGTTGGAATGCTGGGGCTAGGGGTTTCGCCTGCGTTGGCAGAACGGGCGAAGCAATCAGATTTGCTTCTGGTGATCGGCTCTCGCTTGGCTGAAACCGTCTCGGGCGGATACACCCTCTTCGAAAGCCCAGTGACGCGTCAGACGCTGATTCACATTCATCCGGACCCGGGCGAATTGGGCCGTGTATATCAGGCGCATCTGCCGATCAACGCCTCGCTGAGCACGTTTGCCAATGCGCTGGCGCAGCTTCCTGCACCTGAAACCCTGCCCTGGTCAGAGTGGACTCAGAGCGCTCATCAAGACTATCTGGTCCATTCGACACCTCCAGCCCGCTACCCCGACAACGTCGGTGTAGACCTGGCACAGGTCATTGCTCACCTGGACGCGACCCTGCCTGATGACGCAATCCTTGCCAATGGTGCTGGCAATTACACGGTTTGGCTTCACCGTTTCTACCGTTACCGACAGCCCGCCACTGAACTGGCGCCTACCAACGGTGCCATGGGCTACGGGCTGCCTGCTGCCATCGCGGCGAGTTTGAACAACCCGCAGCGCTGCGTGGTATGCCTGGCCGGAGATGGCTGCTTCATGATGTATCCGCAAGAGTTGGCGACGGCACTGCAATATGGCGCTCCGGTAATCGTCATTCTGGTGAACAACTCCATGCTTGGCACCATCCGCATGCATCAGGAGCGCGAATATCCGAACCGTGTTTATGCAACCGATCTAGTCAACCCCGACTTCGTCTCCTTGGCAAAAGCGTTTGGTGCGCATGCCGAACGGGTAGATAACACGTCGGACTTCCCCGCAGCGTTCAGTCGCGCTCAAGCAGCAGGTAAAGCTGCGCTGATCGAACTGATTACAGATCCGAAGCAGATCACTCCGACTGGCAGGCTAGAGTGAGCCAGCCTGCTTGGCGCCTGTATTGCGCGCCAAGTGGATGGTGAGCCGAATAGCTGCCCTATTCGGCTCACAGATGAGCGAAACCATTAAAGATCACTTCAGGATCTGGCTGCTGACTACACCTACGCCAGACTGCCCACGGTTTCACAATCAATCCACCACCACATGCGGCAAGAACCGACTGCTGTCCTTGGTAATCAGGCTATCGTCTTCCCGAATACCGATGCCTGAAGCCAGGTCGCCCACCACCCATGAACCAATGAGCGTGTAGCTGTCGCCAAAACGCGGCAGCGGGGCGAACTTTTGCAGGATGTAGGGGGCGTCGTTGTAGGGGCCGTCTTCGAAAATGACCTGGTCACCGGGGGTGCGGATTTCGATGTTGGCGCCTTCGCGGGAGAAGTAGGGTTTGCGGACCCAGCCTTTCGGCACAGGCGCAGTTGGGTCTTTGTCGACGAAAGTCGGCAGCAGATTCGGATGCCCTTCATTGAATTTCCACAGCAGGGGCAGGATGCCTTTGTTGGAGATGATGGACTTCCACGCCGGCTCAATGAATTGCGTGTCGCACTGCGGGACTGCCTGACCATGGGGTTCGTGGAATACGTGCTCCCAAGCGTGGAGCTTGAAGATACGTTCGATCCAGCGGCCCTCGAGATCGACGAACCGGCCTTGAGCATTCAAGCCGATGTCTTCGATGTCGATGTGTCGGGTTTCAATACCAACATGATCGGCCATCTTGCGCAGGAATTCGGTGGTGCCCCGGTCTTCGGCGGAACCTGACATGGCGGAGAAGTAAAACGGTCCGCCCTCTCTGATTGCCGCGAAGGCGCGAACCAGGTCTTCGGCCAGCGAATTGAACTGCGAGGCATGGGCAGGCAACACACCTCGGGCAATCTGCTCTTCGAGCCAAATGAGCTGAAAGGCGCCGGCCTCATAGGCGGACGTCGGCGTATCCATGTTGCCTTCCAGCAGCTTCGCCGGATTGACGCCGTCGTAGCTGAAGTCGAAGCGCCCGTAGAGATGTGGGTGCCCCTCCTTCCAGGACGTGCGGACCAGATCAAAGAACGCTGGAGGGATTGCCAACTGGGTCAGCAACTCCTCACTTTCCACCACCCGCTCAACGGCATCCATACACATGGCATGAAGCTCTTGAGTCGGCGCTTCAATATCCTGCGTGATCTGAGCTTCAGTGAACTGGTAATAAGCCCGCTCATCCCAATATCGTTCGCCGTCGATGGTGTGGAAATCGAAGCCCTCACGCGCGGCGGTTTCGCGCCAGTCAGGCCGCTCTTCGATATTGATCTTTTTCATCGCACGCGCTCCTGTCAGCCGCCGAAGCCGCTGCTTTTACCGCCCCAACCGCTGCGAGCAGTCGCCTGGCTGCCAAACCCGCCACGGGAAACCGATGACGAGACTGACGAGTTACGGCCCAGCGTGCTCTTGGTGTAAGCACCGGTTGAGCTGGTCCGAGCTTGAGTGGAGTTACCGAAGGTCTTGCCACGCTCAATTTGCCGGGAGAGCGTCGAGGACTGATAGCCACCGCGCGAATCACGCTCCTGATAGACCGGCTGAGAGTTGTAGCGACCGCCACCGCCGATATTACTGACCATGTTGCTCACCAGCATGCCCATCAGAAACCCATTGACGCCTGAGCTGGCGAAACCTGAACCACCGGACTGACCGGCCTGAGCGTTGGCCGCATCGACCTGGGATTTGGGCAACTGGCCGGAAAGCTCCAGCTGAAAACCGCCCAGTTTGGGAGTGAACTTGCCATCCGAGTTCTGCTGGCAGTAATCGGGAACAAAGTCTGCCTCACACGCGGCCGCATTGTCGTAGGTTGGTGCGATGCGGCGGTGATCTGCCAAGGCAGTCATGTAGGCGTCCGAGCACACATCTACGGGAATCTTCTGATCCACGCAGGCTTGTACCGTCGGGAACGTCTGTTGCGCGCTGACATCCACGGTGTCGGACTTGCCGCATGCACTGAGTGCCAGCGGAAGCGTGCTGGCCAGAACCAGCTTCAAGGAACTACGTCTCATCGAATACTCCTTTCGATCACGGGCAATCAGGTCGACGGCGTCATGCAGGCCGAATTGAGGAAGCCGACACTGATCGAGACGCTGGCTGCGTAGATGGCAGCGGCCAGTTCGCCCCGGGTGATGCGAGCCGAGAGGTCTTTAAGAACAAAGTTGGTAGCGGTGAATGCCAACAATTGCACGACGGCTGCGATGACTGCCCAGATCACTACGTCCAGCACACTGATGCTGTAAGTAATCACGTTGCTGGCAGGCAGTGCGAAGCCAATCAATGCGCCGCCCAGTGCAACCGCCGCAGCGACATTGCCCTCACGAATCTGAACGAACTCCTTGTGCGGTGTCAGCCGTGTATAGGCCATCTGGAACAGGCCGAACAAGCCACCCGCCACAATGATGTAAATCACGAAGCTCAGCACCGATTGAAAGCTGAGAGACAAACTTAGCGCATCAAGCATTTTTACTTCCTTTTAGATGACGGTGAAGTCAGTGGACTGCAGCGTGACGCCAACCGAAGTGGTGAGAGAAACCACGCCCTCTTCATCCTCTTCAACCGACAGCAGCAAAAACTCGCGGCGATCAATCAAGCCCGTGTCACGCGCGTAAAGCATGCTCAGGTGTTCGATACGGTAGCTGCCATCAGGATTGCTGACAGCTTCGGTCATCGGGGTCAGTTCGGTCTGCCCTGCTTCCGTACCCCACTGACGCTCGTATTCCCAGCCGTCGTGCTCGTACAGCGGCAGTCCGATTCTGGATTCAGGCCCGACCAGACGCTTCAATTCAGACTCGCTGTTGATGGTCACGACGCTGCTGTAGCCGAACAGGATAATGTCCTGAACGTCCTCCGCCGCAGGACCATTCATCATGACCTGCATCCAGTAATCTTCATCTTCGAAGTAGAAGCGCACCAGCCGGATGGACTGCCCGAGGTCAACATGACCTACAGACCAGACCACTTCTTCATCGGGGACGACCAGTTCCGAGTGCCCGTCGAGCATCAGCTTCAGCGAGTCATCCAGATCCAGCATGCGCCCGGTGGCCAGGCCAAATGGTGTGAGCAAGCCAGCCCCATTTAGGGGTACTGAGCCCGCAGGCGGTTTTGGCGGCGCCAGGCCTAAAGCTCGTTTGATCCAACTCATAATGCGTTTCCTTCCATTTCATGTGTGCTGGAGGATGAAGAGCGGACAGCTGTTCAACCCGGAAACGCTCATACCGACGGGTTCTCGACGAGCGTTTTCGAGTGCATCAGCCAGGCCACGAAGATACCGGCAACAGCGCCCGCGAGGTGCGATTCAAACGAAACCCCTGGTACCGGGATGAAGCCCAGAATCAATCCGCTATACCCCACCAACGTGACCAGTGCTATGCCGAAGCTGACCAGGCTGCGTTGATACCAGGCCCGCGCCAACAGATAAGCCCATAACCCAAAGATCAGACCGCTGGCCCCCACGTGAATCGTCGGTCGGCCGACTATCCAGACCAGCAGACCACCCACCAGCCCAACCAGCAGCGCCACACGCACATAACGCTGCACGCCTTCAGTCGCCACCAGCCAGCTCAGCACAATAAACGGCACAAGATTGCTCAGCAAATGACGCACCGAGCCATGCAGGAACGGGGAAAAAAGGATGCCCTGCAGACCAGCCAGCGTCCGAGGGATCAGGCCATGCTGTAACAGGCTGTTAGCGGTGAGAGAGTTAACCACCTGCGCCACGATCATCAAAGCGGCGAGGCCAAGAATAATGCGTAGTCCATTTCCGATATTCATGTAGCCCTCCCCACCCTGGCGCTGGACAAAACCCAGACAAAAAAGGGGCAAACGGATATCCGCCTGCCCCACTTTGTCAGCCTGGATAAAACGCAAGCCCCGGTGGGAGCGAATTCATTCGCGAATGCTGCATCACAGGCGATGCATTTCTATCGAATCCACCGGCCCTTTCGCGAATGAATTCGCTCCCACAAGGATTGTTAGCTGACTGTGGATATCACTGACCCGCGCCACCCTGGTTTTGCGCTTTCAAGCGGGCCAGCACGTCAGCGGCACCACCGGTTTTCGCACCAATGCCAGCATCTTGCAGGCGGCGCTCAAGGTCACCGCCATTGGCGGCATCTGCCAGTTCTTCAGCGGCTTCGAGCTTGGCATCCTGCTCGTCCTGACGTGCCTTGATACGCGCCAGCGAACCCACTGCTGTTTCCAGTCGGCCATTGGCACCACCAGTCGCGGCAGCGGCATTGATCTGGGCTTTCTGTACGCTGTCACGTGCCTTGGCCATATCAGCCTGTTGACGCAGGCCCTTGATCTGGCTTTCGGCCTTGGTGACCTGAGCGGTGAGCTTGGTGACCTGAATCCCGAACTGATCAGCCGCTGCCTTCTCCTGATCGCGCAAGGCGGTTAGTTCGGAGACTTTCTCGGCGCACTCCAGAGCAAGGCCTTCTTCGCCCTTGTTCATGGCAGCGATGGCTTTCTGTTCCCAGTTCGCAATGTTCTTGTCGTGCTCGTCCACGCGCTGTACGGACAGCTTGTGTTTGGCTTTGATCTGAATCAGCTGATTACGCGCGGCGAGCATCGAGGCATCGGCATCGCGAATCTCCTGATCCAGAATGCGCAGTGCTTGTGCGTCGACGATTGCCTCGCCAACTTCCGAGGCGCCACCACGGAGAGCGGTCACCATTTTTTTCCAAAGGCTCATTGATCTGTCTCCTGATTACTGTGGATCGACTGTTAGAAAATCTTCGTAGGCATCAGCGGCGCGAATCACGTTATCCGCCAGGGTGAACACCTCATGGACGATGACCGTCAGCGAGGAGGCCGCACTGAGCGCGCCGAACATGTTGTAGACGGTTTCGCCGTTAGGCATGGTTTCAATACCGATCGAGGACAGCGGGAAAATGTCCCGGCTGCGCAGCACGGTGTCGTTGAAGGCCGCCACGTCTTTGACTTGCGAGGCGTAGACCAGCACTGAATCCACCAGGATCTGGTCGCCGGCAATCGCGATGATGATCGGCAGACCGCCGAAGTTATTCATCGCCACACTCAAGCTTGGTTCTGCACCCTGGACGAGGGTCAATTCGATTTCGTTGTTTTTCACCACATCCAGTTCGACAAAGGCCGAATGGAGCGTATCGATTGTCCAGTTGATATTTTCGCTCATGAATCCCTCCAGTTTGATGCGGTTACCCATGTAGGGTTGGCGTAAGACTTTTTCGACGTTTCTTAGCACTTCTGCGTTTTCAGGAAGCACGTAGAGTTCTCTCTTCACGTACCCGGCAGCCGTCAGCCGTGCGCGCATTTCACGCATGTAGTCGGTTGAAGTTTTCCGAGCCATCTGAGCGCCCTCCAAGGCATCACATGTGATGGAAACGCACGCTACGCCTAAAAATAGCCACAAGCAACACCTCACATGTGATGAAACAATTCCATGCCGTAAGCTCTCCCGCTGCCGTGAACCCAAAACACCTGACACAAATCCCCGATTAACTGTGGCTTACTGACATCTACCCTCGTCTCTTACGGGATCAAATCCCAATCCTCGCGGTCTTTTACGCATGATGACTTCCCGCTCTCTCCGTTTGCCTTTCTGGTTGCGCCGCGTTTTACGACCGGTGCTGGACCCTTATCGACGCTTTCGACATGCACGTCTGATCCATGCCGCGCGGATTGCGGTGGGTTTGCTGGTGACGATTCTGTTGACCACCGGCTTGAACCTCCCACACGGAGAATGGGCATCGGTGACGATGTTGATCGTGATTGGCGGCCTGCAGCATCACGGCAATATCCGCAAGAAGTCTGTCGAGCGAGCTTACGGAACGTTGATTGGAGCGGGGCTTGGGCTCTTGGTGGTGGTGCAGCAGGGTTATCTGCAGATGCCGCTGCTGACCTACGCAATGATGTCGGTGATGTGCGGGTTCTTTGCATATCACGCCATTGGCAAGGGCGGGTATACCGCGTTGCTCTCGGCGATCACGCTGTTCATCGTCGCCGGTCACGGCTACAACCCGATCAGTGATGGGCTGTGGCGCACCGTGGATATCCTGATCGGTATCGCCCTGGCGCTGGCGTTTTCTTTTGCCCTGCCGTTGTACGCCGTTTTTTCCTGGCGCTATAACCTGGCCAGTGGCTTACGCGACTGTGCGAAAGTTTATGGCCGTATCATCCATGGCCAGGTAACTGCCGCCGATGATCATCGCAAGCTGATGACTCGCCTCAACAACACCATGTTGCAACTGCGTTCGCTGATGCCTTCTGTCTCCAAGGAAGTGCGAATCTCCATGGTTGAGCTCGACGCCATTCAAGGGCACTTCCGCATGTGTCTGAGTACCCTGGAGATCCTCGCCAACATTCGTCCTGCCGATATCGATAATGTCGCCGGCCCTGAGTGGAAAGAGCGCCTGGACGCCGAGTATCGCCAGACCCGCCGGCAGCTGGTGGGCATGGCCCGCGCTCTGCAGACCGGCGCCACCGAGCGACTGCAGCGCGCGTCCGAGACCACCCTCCCCACGCCTGCGGCGGCACTGCCCAGCGAACTCACCGCCTACCATCTGTTGATGTCCCAGCTGGCAATCAATATCGATGGCTTGCAGCAGCGATTGGCGAAGACTTCACGCCGCTGGAAGTTCTAAGGCCG
Organism: Pseudomonas syringae; assembly: GCF_000737245.1. Taxonomy (GTDB): domain Bacteria; phylum Pseudomonadota; class Gammaproteobacteria; order Pseudomonadales; family Pseudomonadaceae; genus Aquipseudomonas; species Aquipseudomonas syringae_J. The sequence continues at coordinate 40,768 of NZ_JPQU01000039.1, forward strand.
ATGTGTGATGCGCTCCTTGCAAATATATAACTAACTGAATGCGGTCGGCTTTTGTGGGAGCGACCGGGGTGGCGCTCCACATTGCTCGCGAAGAGGCCAGAATTGCTGAGCGAACCTTTAAGCCTGAACACCGCTTTCGCGAGCAACGTGGAGCGCCACCCCGGTCGCTCCCACAATCCCATTGTTTGCTGCGCGACAGCGCTGCGTCTGCCACGCAAGCGCTCCCACAGAAATACGTATTTATTTCGTTTTTACAGCTCGCATTTAATCTTTCAAGGTACGACTTCAACCACAGATGACAGGTCATTAAATCTGCGCTAACTTGCGTAAAGGCAGGATGCCATCTCGCAAACTTTAGTTGACTTTAAGCTCAGGTATTTGCGCATTAAACGGGGCAACTAATAGCGCCCGAATTATATTATTTTTGTCACATTATTTGATGTGAAAGCTGCCGCAAACATTAACCCTTTGAAGCAGAACGAAAATGATCGAACCTGAACGGATCGTCACCCTCTCCCGGGAAGTGGAAGCGCTGGCTACTCGCGGTGTCAGCGATATACAAATGATCACGCGCCAGACTCGATTACTGGCAATCAATGCACTAATCGAAGCTGCACATGCGGGCAAGGCAGGCCTGGGCTTTTCGGTCGTCGCCGAAGAGGTGAAGGATATCTCTGAGCGCATCTCCAAGATCGCCAGTGGCCTGACTCAGGATTTACAGGCATCCGTCAACGAACTCACCGAGCTGGGCAAAAGCATGTGTTTCGATGTTCGCGGCCAGCGCTTGGCGGATCTTTCGCTGAACCTGATCGAGATCATCGACCGCAATTTGTATGAGCGCACCTGTGACGTGCGCTGGTGGGCAACAGATGCTTCGCTGGTCGATGTATTGACCACTCAAAGCCTCGAAACCTGCGCCCATGCGAGCGAACGCCTGGGGATTATTCTCGACAGCTACACCGTCTACCTCGATATCTGGGTGGCCGATAACACCGGCCGCGTCATTGCGTCGGGCAGGCCGGACAGCTTTGGCAAAGTCCTCGGCGCCAATGTGGCAGATGTGCCTTGGTTCAAACACGCACTGCGACACTCATCGGGCGACCAGTATTTCGCCGGAGAGGTTGCCATAGAGCCGCTGCTCAACGGCGCACCGACCTGTGCCTTCAGCGCAGCCGTGCGCGCCAACGCGGGTAAACAAGCGCCCGTGATTGGCGTCATCGGGATCTTCTTCGACTGGAAAAACCAGGCCGACTCGGTCATCAACGGCGTGCGTTTGAGCGACGATGAGCGCTCACGAACCCGGGTGATGATGGTCGACGCCAACCACAAGATCATTGCCAGCTCGGATGCGCAGAGTCATCTGGGGCAAAACGTCGATCTGCAGACCAAAGCCGGGCAGGCCAGCGGCTATCGAACGTTGCCCAATAGCCTGATTCAGGGTTATTGCCTGACACCGGGGTTTGAGACCTATCCGGGCATGGGTTGGCTTGGGGTGATTGAGCAGCAGTTGCCGGCGATTGAGGTGTAGCCAATACAAACGACCCTACCCTGTGGGAGCGAATTCATTCGCGAAGAGGCCCGTACATTCGATAGAAATCCATCGTCTGACAAGCCGCTTTCGCGAATGAATTCGCTCCCACAGAGGATTGCCTGCCCGCCCCATCAATACCCCGCCGCAGCGCCATTGCTTCGCGGATCGAAGGCCCCCTCAAATGACCCGTTCGGCAGACGTACTGCCGCTGCCGCATGGCCCATGGTCTCGGTGAACGGCCCAAGCACTTCCACCTCATGACCACGCTGTTGCAGCTCGGCGATAACCTCAGGCGCGATGCGGGACTCAACTTTAAGCGTGTCGCTGCTGTCACCCCATGTTCTGCCCAATAACCAGCGCGGCGCAGTGACCGCCTGCTGCAACGACTGACCAAACACGGCGTATCGGCTAAACACCGCCGCCTGCGTCTGTGGCTGGCCATCGCCACCCATGGTTCCGTAAACCAGCAGTCGTCCGTCATTCAGGCGAGCCGCTGCCGGATTCAAGGTGTGAAAAGGCTTCTTGCCCGGCCGCAAGCCCAGCAAGTGACTGGGATCAAGGCTGAACGAGGCGCCCCGGTTTTGCCAGTTGAGACCACTGCCAGGCAACACCACGCCGCTGCCGAATTCGTGATAAATGCTCTGGATAAACGAGACGGCGAGGCCGCTGTCATCAATGACGCCCATCCAGATCGTATCGCCGGGCCCTTTGCCCTCGCCCCACACTGCCGCATGTTGAGGGTCGATGCGCTGGGCCAGATGATGCAGGTAGTCCGGCTCAAGGCATGCTTGCGGATCGATAGTCATGTGTTCCGGATCGGTGATGTGCTCATCGCGCACCGCGAACGCCAGCTTGGTCGCTTCAACCAGAGTATGAATATGATCGGCGCTGTCTGGAGTGCATTGGCTCAACCCGGCATGATCGGCCACCCCGAGGATCAGTTGCGAAACCAGCCCTTGGCTCGGCGGCGGCAGATTGAACACCGTCCCCGCGCTGTGCTTGAGGGTTAACGCACGCACCCGTTTGGCTCGGTAATTCGCCAGATCGCTTCGCGTTACGGGCGCACCCAGGGTGTGCAGATCTTCGGCGATGGAATCCGCCAGGGCGCCGCGATAAAAGCTGTCCAAGCCTTCTTCGGCCAAGGTGCGCAAAGTGGTGGCGAGTCGGGTCTGCTTGAACAGGCTGCCCGCTGCTGGCGCTTCGCCGTTGTGCAGAAAGGTATCGGCGAAACCGGGAATACCCTGCAACTCGGCCTTTTTGCTGGCCGTTGCCAGATGCTGGGAAGGCGTGACCGGGATGCCTGACTCGGCGTAATAAATCGCGTCGGCCAATAAACGTGGCAGCGGTAACTGGCCGCCCAGCTCCGCAGACACCTGCAAGGCTTCCTGCCATCCGCCCACCGTCCCGGCCACCGTCAACGCAGCCCCTGCACCGCGAATCGGAATGCGCGTCATACCTGCATAGCGATCCAGGGTCGCGAGACTCCCAGCCGGGCCACTGGCATCAATGGCAATCGGCTCACCTGTTGGAGGAACAATCAGCCAGAAGCCATCGCCCCCCAGGCTATTCATGTGTGGGTACACCACCGCAATCGAAGCCGCAGCGGCGACCATCGCCTCGACGGCATTGCCGCCATCGCGCAAGACTGCCAGAGCCGACTGAGCGGCAAGGCTATGAGGGGCAACCGCAATTCCACGAGCGGCAAGGGTTGTATTAAGCATGCAGAGTCCTTGATTCACAGGCCATGGGCGTTCTTCGCCAGCCAATTGCGGCGCATACGCTTGAGCACGAAGAAAGCCAGCGCGGCGGTAATGATGTCGAAACTGATCGCCACGGTGAATACCGGGATCCAGCTGTCGGTGTACTGATGCAGTAGCGCGGCGACTGGCCCACCGAAGATTGAGCCGATGCCTTGGGCCATGTAAAGAAAGCCGTAATTGGTTGTAGCGTTCTTGGCGCCGAAGGTGTCAGTCAGGGTCGACGGGAACAGTGAGAAAATTTCCCCCCAACCCAGGAATACAACCCCGGAAAGCAGCACGAACAGCACCGGGTTATCAATCGTCAAAAACCACAGCGTCATGGCGACGCCTTCGAAGAAGAAGGCAAAGGCCATGGTGTTTTCCCGGCCCCAACGGTCGGAGATCCAGCCGAACAGAGGGCGGGTCAGGCCATTGCAGATGCGGTCTATGGTCAATGCCAACGGCAACGCCGCCATGCCCATGACCATCACATTGGTCATGCCGAAGTCTTTGGCGAAGCTGGCCATTTGCGAAGTCACCATCAGCCCGGAAGTGGACATCATGGTGAACATGGCAAACATCAGCCAGAAAATCGGAGTCTTGAGCATCTGCCGAGGCGCCATGTCAGCGACAACCTTGCCCACAATCGGCACCGGCGCCGCGGCCAATTGAGCCGGTGGCTGGCGCAGGAACTGCGAGGCCAGCAAGCCGACGATCCCGAGGATCACACCGAAGGTCATGAGCGTGGCTTCCATGCCAACCTCTTTAAGGCTATTGCTGATCGGAAAAGTGGTGAGCATCGCGCCCATACCGTAACCCGCCGCGACTGCACCTGCCGCCAGCCCGCGACGGTCAGGGAACCAACGCACCATCAGCCCGACAATCCCGACATACACGATGCCGGTACCCAGCCCGCCGAGAAGACCGTAGCTCAGATACAGCGAGGTGAGGGAGTTGGCCTGGCTGGCCAATACCCAGCTAAGCCCCGAAAGCGCGCAGCCGGTCGCAATCAGCTTTCGCAAGCCGAACCGATCAATCAACCAGCCTTGAGCGGGGGAGAAGAATGTCTGCAAGATGATCAACAGTGAAAAAGTTATTTGCACCTGAGCCAGAGACACACCCAACTTCTGAGTCAATGGACCGGTAAATAAAGTCCAGACATATTGCGGGCTGGAGATAGCCATCATACAAACCAGACCAATAACCAGTTGATACCAGCGGGAGCTGAACGCACCGGTCAATGGCTGCTCTAGCGTAAGCGTCTTGCTGTTCATAACAAACCTCACTGTGCAGGTGGTCGATACAACCTGTTCAGCAAGGGCCATGCCAATCGCTAGCAATCCATCTAACCAACAACACCCCAACTATTAGCCAAATAAAACCTGCGCCCACACTTTTAACTTCCGATGCAAAGATCGAAATAACGGCATTAGCACTTCGTTGAATCTTATAACTTGGTTATCAGCACCACCCACTCTACGCCCGGATGATTTATCGCTCTAACGCTGGCAAGACAGATGACATCGCTTAACGGACAAAGCCCTAATTAAGTGGATTAGCGACTGGCAGCCGCGCGCACCACAATGAATCTCCCTGCTTCGTTTTAGTTCGCGCCAAGCCATTTGCGTCGCCCACAGGTAAGATGCCCACTGCCCTGAAGGAGATGCTCTTGTCCACCACGCGCCCGCCCGTCCTTGATGAAATCGACCGCCAGCTGATTGCGGCCTTGCAGCTCAACGCCCGGGAAAGCGTGGCCATGCTTGCCCGTCAGTTGGGTATCGCCCGTACCACGGTCACGTCCCGGCTGGCGCGGCTGGAAAGCGCCAAGGTGATCACCGGTTATGGCGTGCGCTTGAGTCAACGGGTGGTTGATGGTGGATTGCAGGCTTACGTCGGCATCACCGTGCAGCCGCGCTCGGGCAAGGAAGTGCTGCGCCGCCTCAGCAGTCTGGCGCAAGTCCAGCAGCTGTGTGCTGTCAGTGGCGAGTTCGACTACGTCGCCTGGCTGCGCACTGATTCCCCCGAGCAACTTGATCAATTGCTGGACCTGATCGGTAGCGTTGATGGCGTTGAGAAGACCACTACCTCGATCATTCTCAGCAGCAAGATTGATCGGGGACAGCCTGTATAGGGTCGTGCAGTCTGTTGGAGCGAGGCTTGCCCGCGAACCAGGCATATCGGTTTCCCTGTCACACCACGTTATCGTTCTTCGCGGGCAAGCCTCGCTCCAACAGGTCAAAGTGCTCATCAGGGTCGTCACATCGCACAAAACCACTCCATATCGACGACACTTTGCTTCTTATTAATGTCTTCACTCCTGTCTAGACTGTGCCTTTCGCGCATCAGCCAGGTCAGTCATGAAAAACAATCGCCACCCCGCAGACGGTAAGAAGCCGATCACGATTTTCGGCCCGGATTTCCCCTTCGCCTTTGACGACTGGATCGAGCATCCGGCCGGGCTGGGCAGTATTCCGGTGGAGAATCATGGTCAGGAAGTGGCGATCGTCGGGGCTGGCATTGCTGGACTGGTCGCCGCTTATGAGCTGATGAAACTGGGCCTCAAACCAGTGATCTACGAAGCGTCGAAGATGGGCGGCCGTCTTCGCTCTCAGGCATTTCAGGGCACCGATGGCATCGTCGCGGAGCTGGGCGGCATGCGCTTTCCGGTGTCGTCCACGGCGTTTTATCACTACGTCGATAAGCTCGGTCTGGAGTCCAAACCCTTCCCTAATCCGCTGACCGCAGCATCGGGCAGCACTGTAATTGATCTGGAGGGTGTCACTTACTACGCGCAACAGCTCTCGGACTTGCCGGCGATGTTCCAAGAGGTGGCCGACGCGTGGGCGGACGCACTGGAAGAAGGTTCGGGCTTCAAAGACATCCAGCAAGCCATCCGCGACCGCGACGTGCCGCGCCTCAAGGAATTGTGGAACACCCTCGTGCCGCTGTGGGACGACCGCACCTTCTATGATTTCGTCGCGACCTCCAAGGCGTTCGCCAAGCTGTCGTTTTACCATCGCGAAGTGTTTGGCCAGGTAGGCTTTGGCACCGGTGGCTGGGATTCGGATTTCCCCAACTCGATGCTGGAAATCTTCCGCGTGGTCATGACCAATTGCGACGATCACCAGCACCTGATCGTCGGCGGCGTCGAGCAAGTGCCGCTGGGCATCTGGCGACACGTACCGGAGCGCTGCGCTCACTGGCCGCAAGGCACCAGCCTGTCGTCGCTGCACCACGGCGCGCCGCGCACGGGCGTCAAACGCATCGCCCGCGCAGAAGACGGTCGGTTGGCTGTCACTGATAACTGGGGCGATACACGCCATTACGCCGCGGTCCTGACCACCTGTCAGAGCTGGTTGCTCACCACTCAGATCGAGTGCGAAGAGTCGCTGTTCTCGCAGAAGATGTGGATGGCTCTGGACCGCACGCGCTATATGCAATCGTCGAAAACCTTCGTGATGGTTGATCGTCCGTTCTGGAAAGACAAAGACCCGGAAACCGGTCGCGACCTGATGAGTATGACCCTCACCGACCGCCTTACCCGTGGCACATATCTGTTCGATAACGGTGACGACAAGCCGGGGGTGATCTGCCTTTCCTATTCGTGGATGAGCGACGCCCTGAAGATGCTGCCGCAGCCTATCGAAAAACGCGTGAAGCTGGCGCTCGACGCTCTGAAAAAGATCTACCCTAAAGTCGATATCGCGGCGCGGATCATCGGCGACCCTATTACTGTTTCCTGGGAGTCGGACCCGCATTTCCTCGGTGCCTTCAAAGGCGCGTTGCCGGGCCACTATCGTTACAACCAGCGCATGTACGCGCACTTCATGCAGCAGGACATGCCCGTGGAACAGCGCGGCATGTTCATTGCCGGTGACGATGTTTCCTGGACACCTGCCTGGGTCGAAGGCGCGGTGCAGACCTCATTGAACGCGGTATGGGGCATCATGACCCACTTCGGCGGCAAGACTCACGCCGACAACCCAGGCCCCGGCGATGTGTTCGACGAAATCGGCCCTATCGCTCTGGCTGACTGAACAAGAGGCACCACCATGCGCATCGCTTTGTACCAATGCCCGCCGCTGCCGCTAAACGTCGGCGGCAATCTGCAGCGACTGGAACAGCAAGCGCACGATGCAGCGGCGCAAGGCGCGGATTTGTTGGTATGCCCGGAAATGTTCCTCACTGGCTACAACATAGGTGCCGAAGCCGCCCGCGCCCTGGCGCAACCCAACGATGGTTTTGCCGCTGGCGATATTGCGGCGATTGCCAAGGCCCATGGCATCGCGATCCTCTACGGCTACCCCGAACTGAGCGCCGACGAGCAGGTGTACAACTCGATCCAACTGATCGACAGCCACGGCCAGACCTTGTGCAATTACCGCAAGACCCATCTGTATGGCGAGCTGGACAAGGCGATGTTCATGCCGGGTGAGGATCGCTTCCCGATTGTCGAGCTCAACGGCTGGCGGCTGGGTTTTCTGATCTGCTACGACGTGGAATTTCCGGAAAATACCCGTCGCCTGGCGCTGGCCGGCGCCGAGTTGATTCTGGTGCCGACCGCGAATATGGCGCCTTACGATTTCGTCGCCGACGTCACCATCCGCGCCCGGGCCTATGAAAACCAGTGTTACGTGGCCTACGCCAATTACTGCAGCAGTGAGGGCGAGATTCACTACTGCGGTCTGAGCAGCCTCTGCGCCCCGGACGGCAGCCGCGTGGCCTTGGCGGCACAAGATGAAGCGCTGATCGTCGGTACACTGGATCGTCAGCTGATGGAGCAATCACGCTCGATCAATACCTACTTCAATGATCGCAGGCCGGGGTTTTATATAGGTTTGAGTGATCGCTAGACCCGTGGGAGGGAGCTTGCTCGCGAAGGCGGCGCAATGGTCACAGACATATGTCGGATGTAATGGCCTCTTCGCGAGCAAGCTCGCTCCCACGGGTCTGGCGCGCTAGCATGACCTGATTCCTCCAATCGGAAAGCCCATGCCCCGCCCCTCCACCCAACACCTGACCCTCGCCAACGGTCTGAACGTCGTGTTGTGTCACGCCCCACGGCTCAAGCGCTGTGCGGCGTCGTTGCGGGTGGCGGCGGGAAGTCATGATGTGCCTGCTGCGTGGCCGGGGTTGGCGCACTTTCTTGAGCATTTGTTTTTCCTCGGTACCGAGCGTTTTGCCGATGACGAAAAACTGATGCGCTTCGTCCAGCGCCACGGCGGGCAGATCAATGCCAGCACCCGGGAGCGGACCACCGACTTCTTTTTCGAGCTGCCCGTCGCGAGTTTCGCCCAAGGGCTGGAGCGACTGTGCGACATGCTCAGCCATCCACGCATGACGCTCGCCGATCAATTGCGCGAACGAGAAGTGCTGCACGCCGAGTTCATTGCCTGGTCGCGAGATGCCGCTTCTCGTCAGCAAACGCAGCGGCTGCAAGGCTTGTCAGCCCGCCATCCCTTGCGTGGCTTTCATGCGGGTAATCGCTATAGCTTGCGAGTGCCCGATCAGGCGTTTCAGCAGGCTCTGCAGGATTTCTATCAACGGTTTTATCAAGCCGGGCAAATGACCTTGTGTCTGTCCGGGCCGCAATCGCTGGAAGAATTGCGGGCGTTGGCGACGGGTTATGGCGGGTATTTCGCTGCGGGGGAGAAGGTCGAGCAAGATAGCCCGCCGAGGCTGATTGAGCGCGGGTCCGTGATGCCATGTGATCTTTTTGCATTCGAAGGTCTGCCGGCGGGTGCTGATGAGGCCGTGGCGTTTTTGTGCCATGCCATCAATGGCAGCCGTGCAGAGGGGGTTGGGGCGCTGAAGGCCGAGGTGGTTTATCAGTTTGCGGGGCAGGCTTTAATTAGCGTCGCCAATAAAACCGCTATCGCGGGCAAGCGCGCTCCTACAGATGAAATGCGAGCTTCTGTAGGAGCGCGCTTGCCCGCGATAGCGTCGACGCCGATTCTGGACTGGTTCCAATTCTTCAAAACCACCTGGCCTACCCTGCGCACCGAATACAACCGCCTTTCCCAACGCCGCCTGGAGACCGCCGGGCCGCTGGACTTGGCCCATCATTATGCGCGGACGCTGCCGCTAGGCCTGTCCGCCCAAGGCTGCGTGGCGCTGACTGCATTGCTTGAACATCTGCAACCCGAAACGCAAACGGCAACGATCGACTGGCAATTACCCAAACCCAATCCCTTCCTCAGCGCAGTAAGCGACGGTACTGAAGGCGCTGTGTACCTGCGCTGGCAGCTGCAATATCCACAACCCGCCCTGTGGCAAAGGATTGAGCAAAGCCTGCGACAACTGACGGCCGATGCAAAACAAGCAGGGGTCGATCTGGCGTTCACGGCTTATGGCAATTACTGGCAGTTGAAGCTATGCGGTATTGCAGCCCCCATTCCGGACATTCTGGAGCATGTATTTGCACTGCTGAACCGCCCGGACGATGAGCCCCAGAGCGGGCACAATTTCGAACCGCCACTGATCCCAATACGCCAGCTGCTTAAAGTCCTGCCAGACCGCTATCTGAGTGCCGAAGCGGGCGCAGAAATAACCGACATAACACGCCTCTGGGCCTCGACCCGCTGGATAAGCTTCATCTCGGGATCGTTGAACTGCGATGCCGCTCTGAACAAGACACCGGGCGTAACAGACGCACGACCGATGCAGGTCAAAACCTTGGCCGCTGGAAAACACTGGCAGGCCGAACACTCGGATTCGTCGGAAAACGCAGTCCTGCTGTTCTGCTCGACCCCGACTTCGTCCATCGCCGACGAAGCGATCTGGCGACTGCTAGCGCAGCTGGTGCAAGGGCCGTTTTATCAACGCCTGCGGGTCGAGCTTCAATTGGGTTACGCAGTGTTCAGCGGTTTCCGACAGATTGCCGGGCAGTCCGGTTTGCTATTTGGCGTCCAGTCGCCCAGTGCGTCGGCCGAGGCGCTGGTTCGCCACATTGAAGGGTTTCTGGGCGAACTGCCCAGATTGCTCGAAGAAGCCGATCTCAGCGCGCAAACCACAGCGCTGATCGCCCAGCTGGATACCAACGGCATGGATAACGCCAGCGCCGCAGAATTGTTCTGGCAGGCGCGTCTGGCAGGTCGGGACGCCGACTATCTGCCCCGCCTGATGCAAGCGCTAGGTCGCCTGCAAGCAGCCGATTTATCCAACGCCCTTGCTAGCCTCAACACTGCGGCCGGTGGCTGGCTGTGCCTGACCAACAGCCTTGGAAACCCTTGGGCGAACCCGTGATCATTACCAAAGCTGCAAAAGCTTTGTTCATGAATCCGACAGTCAGGAATTGTTAAATTAAGTAACATAGCTGCCTAACCATCGAACGTATCGCCTCGCAGGGGTACTAACGATTTACCACTCACCGCTGCAATCACCCAGAAGGAGTCTTTTATGTGGACTAAACCTGCTTACACTGATCTGCGTATCGGTTTCGAAGTCACCATGTACTTCGCAAGCCGTTGATGACAACGCGGTGCAAAGCCTCGGTTCGCCGGGGCTTTTTTTATGGTTATGACACTTCTTTTTTTTAGAACGCCACGCATCAGGCCTCGCCGTTGGAGCTGACATGTATATCCAGATTCTAGGTTCCGCCGCAGGTGGCGGTTTCCCCCAATGGAACTGCAATTGCGCGAACTGCGCCGGTTTCCGTGACGGCAGCCTGCGCGCCCACGCGCGGACCCAGTCGTCCATCGCGATCTCCGACGATGGCGTCAATTGGGTGCTGTGCAATGCCTCGCCGGACATCCGTGCGCAACTCGCGGGTTTCGGCCCTATGCAACCGGGCCGGGCGCTGCGCGATACCGGGATCAGCGCCATCATCCTGATGGACAGCCAGATTGATCACACCACGGGTTTGCTCAGCCTGCGCGAGGGCTGCCCGCATCAGGTCTGGTGTACCGACATGGTTCACGAAGACCTGAGCACCGGCTTCCCGCTGTTCACCATGCTCAAGCACTGGAACGGCGGCCTGAACTGGAACCGTATCGAACTGGAAGGCAGCTTTGTGATACCGGCCTGCCCGAATCTGCGTTTCACGCCCTTCCCGCTGCGCAGCGCCGCACCGCCCTATTCGCCACATCGTTTCGACCCGCATCCGGGCGACAACATTGGCCTGATGGTCGAAGACCTCAAGACCGGCGGCAAGCTGTTCTATGCGCCAGGGCTGGGCAAGGTCGATGACGCGCTGATGGAGAAGATGGTGGCCGCAGACTGCCTTCTGGTGGATGGCACGATGTGGGACGACGACGAAATGCAGCGCCGTGGCGTCGGCACTCGCACCGGCACGGAAATGGGCCACCTGGCCCAGAACGGCCCCGGCGGCATGCTCGAAGTGCTGGAACGCCTGCCCGAGCAGCGCAAGGTGCTTATCCACATCAACAACACCAACCCGATCCTCGACGAAGACTCCCCCGAACGCGCAGAACTGGCACGGCGTAACGTCGAAGTGGCGTTTGATGGGATGAGTATTGAGCTTTAGCGAGCAATGATGTCTACCTGTGGGAGCGAGCTTGCTCGCGAAGACGGCGTATCAAACGCAGAAATGTGTCGAATGTACCGGCCCCTTCGCGAGCAAGCTCGCTCCCACAGGACCGTGCCATTTTAACCAGGAGCCGACATGAGCGAAGCAACGCCGCTGTCCCCCGCTGAATTCGAACAGGCCTTGCGTGCCAAGGGCGCGTATTACCACATCTATCACCCGTACCACGTGGCGATGTATGAAGGCCGTGCGACCCGCGAGCAGATTCAGGGCTGGGTCGCCAACCGCTTTTACTATCAGGTGAACATCCCCCTGAAAGATGCGGCGATTCTGGCCAATTGCCCGGATCGTGAAATCCGTCGGGAATGGATTCAGCGCCTGCTGGATCACGACGGCGCCCCCGGTGAAGACGGCGGCATCGAGGCCTGGCTGCGCCTGGGTCAGGCCGTTGGTCTCGACCCGGATCAGCTGCGCTCTCAAGAGCTGGTTCTGCCCGGCGTGCGTTTTGCCGTGGATGCCTACGTGAACTTCGCCCGCCGCGCCAATTGGCAGGAAGCGGCCAGCAGCTCGCTGACCGAGCTGTTCGCTCCGCAGATCCACCAGTCGCGCCTGGACAGCTGGCCGCAGCATTACCCGTGGATCGATCCCGCCGGTTACGAATACTTCCGTACCCGCCTCGGTCAGGCCCGTCGCGATGTAGAGCATGGGCTGGCGATCACTCTGCAGCACTACACCACTTACGAAGGCCAGCAGCGGATGCTGGAAATCCTGCAGTTCAAACTCGACATTTTGTGGAGCATGCTGGATGCCATGAGCATGGCTTACGAGCTGAACCGCCCGCCTTATCACAGCGTGACCGACCAACGTGTCTGGCATAAGGGGATCGCCCTATGAGCTTCGATCGACAAACAGTCCCGACCTGGCGCCGCGGCTATCGCTTCCAGTTCGAACCGGCGCAGAACGGCCATGTGCTGCTCTACCCCGAAGGCATGATCAAACTCAACGAGAGCGCCAGCGCCATTGGCGGCCTGATTGATGGCCAGCGCAGCGTCGCCGCAATCATTGAGGCGTTGAGCGAACAGTTTCCGGGTTTCCCCGAACTCGGCGCAGACGTCGAGCAATTCATGGAGGTGGCCCGTGCCGAACACTGGATCGACCTTGTCTGAGCCGACGCCTGTCGAGTCAGCCATAAAGATTCCGCCCAAGCCCGAGGTCGGCCTGCCGCTTTGGCTGCTGGCCGAGCTGACTTATCGCTGCCCGCTGCAATGCCCGTATTGCTCCAATCCTTTGGACTTTGCCAAACAGGGCCAGGAGTTGACCACCGAGCAGTGGTTCAAGGTGATGCGCGAAGCCCGGCAGATGGGCGCGGCGCAGATCGGGTTTTCCGGTGGCGAACCGCTGGTGCGTCAGGACCTGGCCGAGCTGATCGCCGAAGCGCGGCGTCTGGGTTATTACACCAACCTGATCACCTCCGGCATCGGCCTCACCGAACAGAAAATCATCGACTTCAAGGAAGCCGGTCTCGATCACATCCAGATCAGCTTCCAGGCCAGCGACGAGCAAGTGAACAACATGCTCGCCGGCTCGAAAAAAGCCTTCGCACAAAAGCTGGAAATGGCTCGCGCGGTGAAAAAGCACGGCTACCCGATGGTCCTGAACTTCGTTACCCATCGGCACAACATCGACAAGATCGACAAAATCATCGAGCTTTGCATCGCCCTCGAAGCGGACTTCGTGGAGCTGGCAACCTGTCAGTTCTATGGCTGGGCGCACCTGAACCGCGAAGGCCTGTTGCCCACCAAAGACCAACTGGTGCGCGCCGAACGGGTCACCAACGAATACCGCGACAAACTCACTGCCGACAATCACCCGTGCAAGCTGATCTTCGTCACCCCCGATTATTACGAAGAGCGCCCGAAAGCCTGCATGAACGGTTGGGGCAGCATCTTCCTCACCGTGACGCCGGATGGCACCGCCCTGCCCTGCCACGGCGCGCGACAGATGCCGGTGCAGTTTCCCAATGTGCGCGAACATACGATGCAGCACATCTGGTACGACTCGTTCGGCTTCAACCGCTTCCGTGGTTATGACTGGATGCCCGAACCATGCCGCTCGTGTGATGAGAAAGAGAAGGACTTCGGCGGCTGCCGTTGCCAGGCGTTCATGCTCACCGGAGATGCCGCGAATGCCGACCCGGTGTGCAGCAAATCGCCTCATCACGGGATGATTGTTCAGGCGCGAGAAGAAGCCGAGTATGCTACTCAAACCATTGAGCAGCTGGCCTTTCGCAATGACCGAAACTCGCGCCTCATCGCCAAATCCTGACACCTTCACCGCAGCCCAGGCGGTCGCCGCCGGCGTTGATTTCGCCGAGCTGGCGGTCAGCCCGTTGGGTTTGTTCTGGAATGAATATCGGCCGGAGGATGGCGCGAGCCGAATCTGGCGCTGGTTCGAAGACAAAAAGACCTGCCTGACGCCTGAAGGCTTCAGCGTGCGCAGCCGGGTTTATGAATACGGCGGCGGATCTTTCTGTCTGACCGACGATGCCTTGGTGTTCGTCAACGAAAGTGATCAGCAGCTTTATCGTCAGCCCCTGATCTGGGACGAGCTCGAAGAAGAAGGCTTGCCGGAAGCTATCACCACAGGCAAAAAACGCTACGGGGATCTGGTCTTTGCCAACGGGCAGGTCCTCGCGGTTGAAGAGGACAAGGACAATCACCAGCTGGTCAGTATTGACGCTGCCAATGGCAAGCGCCTGCTGCTGGCCAGAGGTGCGGATTTTTATGCTTCGCCCACCATGAGCCCGGATGGCCAGCGTCTGGCCTGGATCGAATGGCAAAAGCCGCACCAGCCGTGGACCAGCACGTTGTTGATGAGCAGCAAACGCCAGGCCAGCGGTGGCTGGTCCGAGCCGCGCTGTCTGGCAGGCGACCGAGAAGAAGAATCCATCCAGCAAGCACGTTTCGATGCATCGGGACGCCTGTACTGCCTGAGCGATCAGGGCGGTTACTGGCAACCCTGCGTTGAAGGCTCGTTTGGCCTGACCCACCTCAAGGCGGCCGACGCGGACCATGCGCCAGCACCCTGGCAATTGGGTGGTGGTAGTTGGGTGCCGTTGCAGCATGGTGCCTACCTTGCCACCTGGTCGCAAGACGGCGGCGGCGTGCTGGGCATCCGTGACAGCCATGGCACGCTGGAAGATTTCAGCGGCGAGTACAGCCGTTTCCGTAGCCTGGCAGTCGATGATCAATTCATCTATTGCATCGCGGCTTCAGCGACGAGTCCTTCGGCGGTGCTGGTGATCAGCCGCAGTGATCACAGCGTTCAAGTGCTGGCCGGAGGCATCGCGCCGCTCCCACCAGAGCGCATCAGCCGCCCGCAAACGCTGCGTTATAAAAGTGGCGAAGGCGAAGCTCACGGCTATTTCTATCCCGCGATGAATGGAATTGAACAGCCACCGCTGGTGGTCTTCATCCACGGCGGCCCGACCTCCGCCTGCTATCCGGTGCTCGACCCGAAGATTCAATACTGGACCCAACGCGGCTTCGCGGTCGCCGACCTCAACTATCGCGGCAGCACCGGTTACGGTCGTGCTTATCGGCAAAGCCTGCATCTGAATTGGGGTGTGGCGGATGTGGAAGACGCCTGTGCGGTGGTCGATCATCTGGCCAAGCGTGGTTTGATCAATCCGGATCAGACATTCATTCGCGGTGGTAGCGCTGGCGGTTACACCACTTTGTGCGCCCTGGCTTTCCACAATGTATTCCGCGCCGGTGCCAGCCTGTATGGCGTCAGCGACCCGATTGCCCTGGGCGCTGCGACGCACAAGTTCGAAAGCGACTACCTGGACTGGCTGATTGGCGATCCCGTCGTGGACATCGAACGTTACCAAGCCCGAACTCCGCTGCTACATGCGGGGCAGATTCGGGTGCCGGTTATCTTCTTTCAGGGCGAACTGGACGCTGTGGTCGTGCCCGAACAAACCCGGGCCATGCTTGCAGCTTTGCGCGCCAGAGGCATCCACGCTGAAGGCCACTTCTACCCCGACGAACGCCACGGCTTCCGCAAGGCAACGAACCAGGCCGATGCGCTGGAGAAAGAGTGGGCGTTTTATCGCAAAGTGATCGATGGCGCCGGTGGACGCGATCCCCTGTAGGAGCGCACGAGCATCGTGCAGATCATTCAGACCCGTGCATACAACCATGCCCCCGTGGGAGCGAGCTTGCTCGCGAAGGGGCAATCAGCGGCGAGACATCATCTGCGCCCGGAGCACCGCCTTCGCAAGCAAGCTTGCTCCCACAGATTCGCTGGTTACTCAGCTTCTACGGCTGTTAAACCGAAGGCTGGGTCGCCCGCATGGACGGGCGTTCGCTGACTTCGAAATACCAGTTAGCCAGGCGCGGGTAGCGGCTGCGCCAAGCCAGATCCGGCTGGCGGAAGTCGATGTAGCCTAGGGCGGACGCGACGCTGATGGCGGCCACGTCGAACGCCGAGCTGAGTTCAGTGATCGCGTCCTGCTCGAAATAGTTGAGGGTGCGTTCGATCTTTTCCTGCTGGTTATCCAGCCACACATCCCAGTGTTTCTCTTCAGGACGCAGCGCCTGTTCGTAGCGAATCAGCAATGCGGCATCCAATAACGCATCCGCCAACGAGGCCAGAGTCAGACGCCGCCAGCGTGCCGAACCGTCGCGGGGGATCAACGGGTTACCCACGTGCTGGTGGTCGAGGTAGTCGAGGATCACCCGGCTATCGTGGATCACATTGCCGTCGGCCAGACGCAAGGCGGGGATCTTGCCCGCAGGGTTGTCATCGTTGAGTTCAGCAACCGGATTGACGGGGGTCAAAACGGTTTCCTGAAGCGTGACTCTGTCCAGCTGACCGGTTTCATGCAGCAGGATGACCACCTTGCGTGCGAACGGTGAGGCTTTGTTGAAGTACAACGTCATGGTCGGCGTGGACATGGGTGCTCCTCGAATGAGACAGCGCTACAGACTAGCCAGCGTCCTGCACGTCCGCAATCTTTGCTTTGCTCTGCTGTTCTTGACCGCTGCGCGCCAGCAAGCCACGGATGCTCAGCACAGCCGAGATACCCATGCCAAGCCAGGCCAGCGCATCCCACCAGCCATCGCCGAGCAGAGCAGCAAACAGACCTGCTGAAATCAGCACACCGATGACGATAGGCGCAGCGAAGGTCTTCCATAAGGTGGACCGCTTCACTGTACGGCCTCCCCTTGCACGTCAATCACCGGACGCGCTGCCCGCCGGCGCACCCACCACAGATACAAGCCACTGCCCAAGACAATGATGGTCAGCACATCAAGGACCGCCCACAGGATTTTCATCGGCATGCCGCCGTAATCGCCGAAGTGCAGGGGTTGGGACATGCCCAGCGCATCCATGTACCACGGCCGCTCGACCACAGCCGTTACCTCCAGGGTCTTGGCGTCAATCAGCACTGGAGTAATCAAGTGGGCGGTCAGATGCGTATTGCCTTTGAGGAACACCGCATAGTGGTGCTCGCTTGAGAAGCGCGTGCCGGGGAAAGCGATGAAATCTGCTTGCATGCCGGGGGCTGCCGATTCGGCGATTTCCAGCAGGCGCGTCGCCGGAGCACGTGCGGTCAATGCCGGAGCGTCCTGATAGGGCGCGATCATTGCCGCGAGACTGTCATTGCGCCACGCGGCGATTATCAGGTCGGCGCAGGCACTGATGACACCGGTAACGCCCACCACCAAAGCCCAGGTCAGGGTCACGACGCCGATCAGGTTATGCAGATCGAGCCAGCGCATGCGCCGGGATTTATCAACACGCACGGTGGCAAACTTGAGTTTGCGCATGAACGGCGCATACAACACCGTCCCGGAAATAATCGCCAAAACGAACATCAAGCCCATGAACGCCAGCAGCAATTTACCTGGTAGCCCGGCGTACATGTCCACGTGCAGGCGCAGCATGACCATCATGAACCCGCCGTTGGCAGACGGTGTTTCGTAGGCCTGGCCGGTGCGCGAGTCGAGCATGAAGGAGTGGGAATCGTTGGGATCAGTGCCCGCAGTCTTGGCCATGATGGCCCAGACGCCGTTGCTGTCATCCTCGTCCCAGCCGAAATACTGCAGAACCTCGCCGGGACGATGCGCCTCGGCGGCCTCCACCAGTTGCTGCAGATTCAGGTGCGGTGTATTGGCGGGCATCTCCTTGAAATCAGGGGCATTGCCTAACGCATGGTCGATTTCATGGCTGAAAATCAACGGCAAGCCGGTCAGTGCCAGCATCAGCAGAAATAGGGTACAGATCAGACTGGTCCAGGTATGGATAAAGGACCAGCGGCGCACGGTTTGGCTTTTCATTCTTCTGCCCAAAGCAAAAGGCCGCCGTCAGTGCGGAGGCCTTCGATGCTAGCGAGGTAACTAACGATAATTATTCGCGATTGTGTCAGAGCAGCAGAATGCTGGCAATCGGTGCTGGTCGGGTGGGGATGACAGCGCCCTTGTAGGAGGGAGCTTGCTCGCGATAAGGCTGGAACAGCCTTCAGGATGGTTTGAATTCAAACCCTTTTGCCAGCGCTGCGCACTGGATCGCGAGCAAGCTCACTCCACAGGGGTTCTGTTGCTTGCCCGTGACTCAGCGCACCACGCCTTCCTCGATCAACAGCTTGAGAATCGCCTCGGCCCCAGCTTCAGGCGTTACGCCTTTGAGCACTTGCCCGCCGCCACCGCTGGCTTTGGCAGTGGCGGCTTTCATGCGGTCGGCGCCGCTTTTGGCCTTGATGACTTTCAAGCGTTTGGGTCGTGGTTTGGCGGGCTGCAGGGTTGAGCCTGTCAGCAGCTCATCACTGATGATTTCCACCTCTTCGGCATCAAGCGTGCCGCGCTGCGCCGGGCCGTAGGCGCTTTGCCGAGGCTTGGGCGCGGCGTTATCCACCGTGGCCAGGAACGGCAAACGCACTTTCAGCCGCCGCCGTTGACCCCGGGGCAGCGCTTGCAGCACCAGGGCGGTGCCGCCTTCCAGCGATTCAACTTCAGCCAGACCAACAATCAGCGGCCAGCCAAGCTTTTCCGCCAGTAAAAACGGCAACATCCCCGAGCCTTCACCGGTTTCTGCCTGGCTGCCGGCGAGCACCATCTGCACCCCGGCCTCACGAATGTAATCACTCAATGCTGGCAAGGCATCGGCGTTTTCAGGTTGCTCCAGCACGTGCAGCTGATCCAGGCCCATGCCCAAATACGCCCGCAACGCGGGCTCCTCGGCATTGCCCGCATGCAGCACATGCAAGTTACCCCCGGCCAGTTGCAGGCCCAATTCCACCGCGCGGGCGTCTTGCTCGGCGCGACGAGGACGACCGGAAGTCGGGTGGGCGCCGATGGAAACGAGGCTGATAACGTGCAACGGAGTTTTATCCACAGGCGAATTCAGAGGATCAGGCAGCATCTCGTTTTGCTCCATTGCGATAGTTTTCCACCGCTTCGATCAGCGCCTTGAGGATTTCCGCGCTTTCGCCAATCACTGACAGGTCAGCCCGCTTGATCATGTCGCAACCCGGATCGAGGTTGATCGCCACCACCTTGTCGCAGGCACCGATGCCTTGCAGATGCTGAATCGCTCCGGAAATACCCACCGCCACATAAACCCTTGCCGTCACCCAGGTGCCGCTGGCGCCCACCTGGCGATCGCGGCCCATGAAGCCATCGTCCACCGCCACACGGGAGGCACCCTCGGTAGCGCCCAACGCAGCGGCGGTTCGGTGGAACAAGTCCCAATCCTTCACACCATTGCCGCCGGAGAAAATAAACTCGGCCTCGGCCATGGGAATCAGGCCCGGATCAACCGCCACCGCGCCCAGATCTTCGATACGCGGCAGACTGCGCGCCACGCGTGTGGATAACTCCACCGGCAGCGCTTCATGACGGGTTTCACTGACCGGCTCGGCGCATTCCACGGCGGCCAGGATAAGACGCGCCAATGGGCGAGCCAGATCTTCACGACCTGCGCCAGCGCGACCAATGCATTGTTCATCCCTTACCTGCCAGACACGGGTAGCTGGCCGTTCGCCCAGGTTTGCCGCGAAACGTCGGCCCAACTCGCCACCACCGGTGCGGCTGTCTGGCAGTAACCAATGTCGAGGGCTGAACTGGTTATCCACAGCTCGCAAGCCCTGTACCCGTTGCTCCGGGGAGTAGCCGTCGAATTCATTGCCATCGAGGAGCAACAGACGATCAACCCCCGCCGTGGCGAAGGTGCTTTCTTTATGTTCGCCAAACACCACCGCCAGCACCGCGCCGCTTGCGCCAGCGAGTTGATGAGCCAGGCCGAGCAGATCCCGGTCGTGTGCGCTCAGGCGGCCGCCGACCATGTCCGGCACCACACAAATATAGAAAGCTGGCTCCGGCACTTGATGCAGAGGCAATTGCACGTCAGCTGCAGCCGAGCGTTTCACCGCCCCGCCCTGCTGCGCGCCGCTGCGGTCAATGCGCTTTATCCCGTTCGGGCCGATAAAACCCAGGCCATGCACATTCTTGCGCATCAGGCCGTTAGGCCCCATCCAGCTGGTTTGTGCCGGTTGCATGGCCGCATGCAGCGGGTGCAGACGGTTACGGGCGATCCACTCGGCGCGCGGGTCGCGTCTAATGATGTCGCTCATCAAAGCACCTCCGCAGGTTCACGTTTGGTTGGCGCTGGCTTGCTGGGGATAACTTCTTCCACCAGCGCGTCGGCTACCAGTTCGGCAATGTCTTTGATCATCGGACGCGGCTCGACCACACCTTCAAGCATCGCGGTGCATTGCGGGCAACCGACGGCCACCAGTTCGGCACCGGTCTCGCAGATGTCTTCCATGCGCATATCGGGGATCCGCTGTTTGCCGGGGATGTCCGTGATCGGCGCGCCGCCACCACCACCGCAGCAGCGGGAGCGGAAACCGGAGCGCTGCATTTCCTTGACCTCGATCCCCAACGCCCTGAGCACGTCACGGGGCGCTTCGTACTCACCGTTGTAGCGGCCCAGGTAACACGGGTCGTGATAGGTCACGCTGGAGCCTTTGTGCTGGCCAAGGTTCAGCGCGCCGTCCTGGATTAACGCGGCCATATACGTGCTGTGGTGTTGCACGAGGTAATTGCCATCGAACGCGCCGTACTCGTTTTTCAGCACATGGAAACTGTGCGGATCACAGGTGACGATGCGTTTGAAGCTGTATTTGTTCAGGGTCTGGATGTTGCGTTTGGCGAGCAGCTGGAAAGTGGCTTCATCGCCGAGACGACGGGCCACGTCGCCGCTGTCCCGCTCTTCGAGGCCGAGCACTGCGAAGTCGACCTTGGCCGCTTTGAGCACTTTGACGAAGGCGCGAAGCGTGCGTTGATTGCGCATATCAAACGCGCCGTCGCCGACCCAGAACAACACGTCGACGGACTGCTTGTCAGCGAGCAGATCGAGGCTCAGATCCGCCGCCCAGTTCATCCGCCCGCCTGGCGCGAAACCGCCAGGGTTATCGGTGGCGATCAGGTTTTCCAGCACTTCGGCGCCTTTGTTCGGGGTCGCACCTTTCTCCAGGGTCAGGTGGCGGCGCATGTCGACGATGGCGTCAACGTGCTCGATCATCATCGGGCATTCTTCGACGCAGGCGCGGCAGGTGGTGCAGGACCACAGGGTCTCGGCGTCCACCAGACCGTTGACGATGGGCTGATGCGGGTTGCCGCTGTGCAGGCCAATTTCTTTGCCGGGATAGGGGCTGCCCGCGAACTTGGCATCGGTGCCGCCAGCCAGGCCAACCACCATGTCTTGGATCAGCTTTTTAGGGTTCAACGGCTGGCCGGCTGCAAACGCCGGGCATGCCGCTTCGCATTTGCCGCACTGCACGCAGGCGTCAAAACCGAGCAGTTGATTCCAGGTGAAATCTTCAGGTTTTTCTACGCCCAGCGGCGCGGCTTTGTCGCTGAGGTTTAAGGGTTTGAGGCCGGTTGAGCGACCACCGCCAAAGCGTTCGGCGCGGCGGTGCCAAGCCAGGTGCAAGGCGCCGGCGAAGGCATGTTTCATCGGGCCGCCCCAAGTCATGCCGAAGAACAACTCCGACACGCCCCACAGCACGCCCACTGCCAGAATCGCAGCCAGTACCCAGCCGCCAAAGTCTTCTGGCAGGATGCCCGCCACCGGCAAGGTCAGCAGGAAGAAGCTGGCGGAAAACGCCAGCAGGCTTTTCGGCAGGCGCATCCACGGGCCTTTGGACAGGCGAGCCGGGGGATTGCGGCGGCGCAGGAACATGAAGATCGCGCCGACGAACATCACCGCCGAGGCGATTAGCAGAGCAAAGCCAAGTATGCGGTTATGCAGGCCGAAACCGTGCACCAGAATCGCGAGCACGATAGACGCCACCGCGCCGCCCGCCGTGGCAACGTGGGTGTTGGCGATGTACTTGTCCCGCGCCACCACGTGGTGCAAATCGACCATGTAACGCTTGGGCATGGCCAGCAGACCGCCCAGCAGATCGACTTTCGATGCCCGGCCGTTGCGCCAGAGCATCACCCGCTTCATCGCCCCAAGGACAGCAAGCCCCAAAGCAGCGAACAGCAGGACGGGAAGCAGTGTGTTTAACATGTGAAGCTCCTACGGCGCGGCTCGGCATTTTTTCTGTTGGAGCTGGGCTTGCCCGCGAAAGCCATTGCGCAGTTTGTCTGGCACAACGCGTCGACTTCTTCGCGGGCAAGCCTCGCTCCAACGGGGCTCAGCTTTTTTCTGTGGGAGCGGTGCTTGCCCGCGATACAGGCGCTGCGGTCTGTCAGCCATATCGCATCATCGTTCTTCGCGGGCAAGCACCGCTCCCACAGGGAATTTCGATCTCTGTTGGAGCTGGGCTTGTTCGCGAAGGCCATTGCGCAGTTTGTCTGGCACAACGCGTCGACTTCTTCGCGGGCAAGCCTCGCTCCAACGGATCTCAGCATTTTCTTGTGGGAGCGGTGCTTGCCCGCGATCCAGGCGCTGCGGTCTGTCAGCCATATCGCATCATCGTTCATCGCGGGCAAGCGCGCTCCTACGGGTTCGGCTTAGAAATCCTTACAGAGTCGAAGCCCGTCATAGATCGCCGCATGGGTATTTCGCTGAGCAACACAGTCACCAATGCGGAACAACAAGTACCCATCGCCCGGCTCACTCAAACAAGGCTGTGGCTGGATGGCGAACAGCGCCTCAATATCGATCTGGCCTTTGTTGCGCGAGTCGGCCTTGAGCGCGTAGTACAGCTCTTCATCCGGACGCACGCCGTTTTCGACCACCACCTGATCCACCACCCGCTCTTCCTTGGCGCCGGTGTATTCGTTCTCCAGCACCGCCACCAGCTTGTCGCCTTCGCGGTAGACCTTCTCCAGCATCATGTCGCCGGTCATGATCACTTCTTTCGGATACATGCTGCGGTAGTAAGTCGGGAACGAGGTGCCGCCAATCGCCACGCCCGGTTTGATGTCATCAGTGACGATCTCCACCTGGCTGCCTTTGTCTGCCAGGAAGTCGGCCGTCGACATCCCGGTGAACTCACAAATGGTGTCGTAGACCAGCACGTTCTTGCCCGGCGCAACCTTGCCGTCGAGGATGTCCCAGCTGCTGACCACCAGGCCTTCCGCTGCGCCCCAATGCTCGTTCTGCTCCAGGAACGGGTGCCCGCCCACTGCCAGCACAACAATGTCCGGACGCAAGTCGAGGATGGTTGCCGGATCGGCAGCCGTACCCAACCGAAGATCAACTTTCAGACGCGCCAGCTCCAGCTGGAACCAGCGGGTGATACCGGCGATCTGATCACGTTGCGGCGCTTTCGATGCCGTCGTGATTTGCCCGCCGATGAATTCTTTCTTCTCGAACAGGGTCACGTCATGGCCGCGCTCGGCAGACACCCGCGCCGCTTCCATGCCGGCTGGCCCGGCGCCGACAATCACCACCTTGCGTTTCGGCCCGGTGGATTTTTCGATGATGTGCGGCACGCCCATGTATTCACGGGAAGTCGCGGCGTTCTGAATGCACAGGACGTCGAGGCCCTGATACTGACGGTCGATGCAGTAGTTGGCACCGACGCACTGCTTGATCTGGTCGATCTGGCCCATCTTGATCTTGGCGATCAGATGCGGGTCAGCGATGTGGGCGCGGGTCATGCCGACCATATCGACGTAACCACCTTCGAGAATCCGCGTCGCCTGGTTCGGGTCCTTGATGTTCTGCGCGTGCAGCACCGGGGCCTTGACCACTTCCTTGATACCGGCCGCCAGATGCAGAAACGGCTCCGGTGGATAACTCATGTTCGGGATGACGTTGGCCAGGGTGTTGTGGGTGTCACAACCCGAACCCACCACACCGATGAAGTCGATCATGCCGGTCTGATCGTAGTACTTGGCGATCTCCTTCATGTCCTCGTGGCTCAGGCCGTCCGGATGGAATTCGTCGCCGCACAGGCGCAAGCCCACGCAGAAATCAGGGCCGACTTCTTTGCGCACCGCCTTGATCACTTCCAGGCCAAAACGCATGCGGTTTTCGAAGCTGCCACCCCATTCGTCAGTCCGCTTGTTGACTCGCGGGCTCCAGAACTGGTCGATCATGTGCTGATGCACAGCCGACAGCTCGACACCGTCCAGACCACCGGCCTTGGCACGGCCCGCAGCACTGGCATAATTGCCGATCACCCGCCAGATTTCTTCCGGCTCGATGGTCTTGCACGTGGCACGGTGCACCGGTTCGCGGATGCCTGAAGGCGACAGCAGGGTCGGCCAATGGTCGCCGTCCCAGCGGGACCGACGGCCCATGTGGGTAATCTGAATCATGATCTTGGCGCCGTGCTTGTGCATGGCGTCGGCGAGGTTCTGGAAGTGCGGGATGATGTTGTCGGTCGCCAGGTTGACCGACTTCCACCAGCTTTGCGGGCTGTCAATAGCGACGCTGGATGAACCGCCGCAAATCGCCAAGCCGATACCGCCCTTGGCCTTTTCCTCGTAGTACTTCACATAGCGGTCCGTGGTCATACCGCCATCGGTGGCGTAGACCTCGGCATGCGCGGTGCTCAATACCCGGTTACGGATCGTGAGTTTGCCTATCTGGATAGGCTGGAACATCGCTTCGAAAGCCATAACACAATCCTCGACTTACAGCGGCTTGACGATGAACAGGCCATCGTCGTGACCTTCTTCCGAACCGCCGTAGACCTGCTCGGCAACCGTGCGAATCGGGCTGCCTTTGGCGGCGAGAATCTGGTCCATGGCCCCGGCGAACCAGCCAGTGAACATGTAATCGACCTTGCGACCGACTTTGCCGTAGACGTACACGAAACAGGAGTGCTCAAGCTTGACGCTGGCGGTGCCCTTTTCCAGGTCGATGTCCTGAATCTTGAACAGGCCCCAGCCGCGCTGCGACAGACGCTTCATGTAATGCTCGAACACCGCAACACCTTCCAGGCCGTGGCATTCAGCTTCTTTCTCGCACCAGTGCCAGGCGGATTTGTAGCCGGCTTTGTAGAGAATCTCGGCGTAGGCGTCAGCGCCCAGGACTTCTTCGATGCCCATGTGGTTGTTGACGAAAAAGTGCCGTGGCACGTACAGCATTGGCAGTGCATCAGAGGTCCAGACGCCGGTTTCGCTGTCGACTTCGATAGGCAGTTGCGGGGCGATTTTAGCCATGGGGGGTCAAACTCCAGAAATTCTTCGTTTCGAAACAAAGCTTTTGCTTTTGCTTCTCTTAATAAACAAGCCAGATGATTGGTTTCGGAGCCGTAGCGAGCACGTCGAGAGCAAGGAAGGACCGGAACGACAAGCGAAGACCAGTACGAACGTACGGCGAGCTTGGAGTGAGGACCTGACGCAGCTATCGGCGGGCGCAGTAGGCTCCGGAATCGATCATTCGCCCCAGACGTCCGCCAGGACATTGACCCAGTTCTCGCCCATGATCTTGCGCACAGTGCGCTCGGCATGGCCGCGCTTGAGCAGGGTTTCGGTCAGGTTCGGGAACTCGCCCACGGTGCGGATGCCCAGCGGGTTGATGATCTTGCCGAAGCTGGTCAGGCGGCGGGCGTAGCCCTTGTCGTGGGTCAGGTATTCGAAGAAGTCCTGGCCATGACCCTGAGTGAAGTCAGTGCCGATACCGATGGAGTCTTCACCAACGATGTTCATCACGTATTCGATGGCTTCGGCGTAATCGTCGATGGTCGACTCAATGCCCTTGGCCAGGAACGGCGCGAACATGGTCACGCCGACGAAGCCGCCGTGATCCGCGATGAACTTCAGTTCCTCGTCAGACTTGTTGCGTGGATGTTCTTTGAGGCCGGACGGCAGACAGTGGGAGTAGCAGACAGGTTTTTTCGATTCGAGGATGACTTCTTCTGAAGTCTTGGAGCCCACGTGGGACAGGTCGCACATGACCCCGACACGGTTCATTTCAGCAACGATTTCGCGACCGAAGCCCGACAGCCCGCCATCACGTTCGTAGCAGCCGGTGCCCACCAGATTCTGGGTGTTGTAGCACATCTGCACGATGCCCACGCCCAACTGCTTGAAGATTTCGACGTAGCCGATCTGGTCTTCGTAAGCATGGGCATTCTGGAAGCCGAACAGGATGCCGGTCTTGCCCAGCTCCTTGGCCTTGCGAATGTCAGCGGTAGTGCGCACCGGCATCACCAGGTCGCTGTTCTCACGCATCAGCTTCTGACTTTTGCAGATGCTGTCGATGGTTGCCTGAAAGCCTTCCCACACCGACACGGTGCAGTTGGCCATGGTCAGGCCGCCCTTGCGCATGTCTTCGAACAGCTCACGGTTCCACTTGGCGATGATCAGCCCGTCAATAACGATGCTGTCGGCGTGCAATTCGGCTGGGCTCATCAGGCTGTCCCCTTATAGGTGTTGATGCGCCAATCGTGTGCCGGCGCTATTGAGGCCAGCATATGCCTGAGGCTCGGGGGAGCCGGGTGCAAAAACGACAGGGGGTTTGCCGAAAGCGTCAAGAAACGACAATGGGCGACGGGACGCGACACGGCGACTCATCGCCAACCTGTTCTTTAGCCTGCGGTTAGGCCAGAATTCAGGCCATCAATGAATCGGAGCGACTCGATGAAAACGGTATTCCTGGCTTTGGCGCTGATGGTGACTGGTATCACTGGCGTTCACGCGGCTCAAAACCCCGACGTTTCGCCATGCGATGGCGTCGATGAGGACAAACAAACCCTCGAGTGTTCGAAATACAGCCGTGAAACAGCCGAAGAGCTGCTGAAGGAGAACTTTCAGAATCTGTTAAAGCGGGTTCAAAGCCAATTCGTAGCCAACAAGACCCAATTCAACGATTTTACCAACAAGCTCAAAACCGCCCAGCTCGCCTGGGAAAAGCTGCGCGATGCCGATTGCGCCGTTGAAGTCTTCCCGTCAGCGGCAGGTAGCAAAGCCTTTACCATCGCTGAAAACGACTGCCTGGCACGCATGAGCGATGAACGCTCCGAGTATCTGGAATCAATTGCGCAGGAATGAACACACCGATGAGCTATGGTGTCTGCCTTATATCTGAAGGCAATGAAGTGAAGGCGCTTTAATGATCATTTGCGGTGTAGAAATCAAAGGCAGCGAGGCCATCTTCGCGTTGGCGACCCGCCAGCAAGGCGGCCTCGAACACTTGCCACTGGCGACCAAGAAGCTGGCGCTGGAAGACGATGATGACTCGGCCAACGTCAAAGCTTTCGCGACGCAGATAGCCAGCTTTGTGCGGGAAAATGGCATCAGCCATGTCGTGATCAAGAAGCGCAGCAAAAAAGGCGAATTCGCCGGCGGCCCGACCACGTTCAAGATCGAGACAGTGTTCCAGCTGCTGCGCGATTGCGAAGTGACCTTGCTGTCGCCGCAAACCATCAACGCCCAGAACAAAAAACACGACTTCGCCCTGCCCCCTTCGCTGAACAAATATCAGCATGAGGCTTACAAGGCGGCGTGTTCGGGGTTGATGAAAAGTAAGTAGAACCACTGCGCGCTTGCCTTCTGTCTGTAGGAGCGCGCTTGCCCTCGATGGCGGCGTGTCAAACACCTGATTTGTCACAGGCAGACCGCCATCGCGGGCAAGCGCGCTCCTACAGGTCCCGTGCGTCACAAGACAAACAAAAACGGCCGCGATCAGTGATAATCGCGGCCGTTTCGTGTGCAGCAGATCAATCGATCAATTCAACACAACCTTCCCAACCCGTTCAGCCTTGCGGCGACGCGCTACGAGAATCCCGGTGGCGATCACCAGAATGCTCAACAAGCCAGTGGCGAGGATTTCCACGCGGTGGGCTTCCTGCACCAGCATGATCCCCAATACGCCGACGATGAACACGATCACCAGCCAGGTCAGGTACGGGAACAGCCACATGCGGAACGACAGATGCTCGCCCGCAGCAATGCTCTTCTGGCGCATGCGCAGTTGGGAAACCGCGATCACCAGATACACCAGCAGCGCAATAGCACCGGAACTGGCCAGCAGGAACTCAAACACCGCAGCCGGGGCCACGTAGTTGGCGAATACGGTCAGGAAAGCCGCCGCCGTGGACAAAATCACCGCCCAGTAAGGCGTGCCGCTTTTGCTGGTACGGGTTGCAACCGCTGGCGCATCGCCGCGTTTACCCAGGGAGTAGAGCATCCGCGAAGCGGTATACAGCGCCGAGTTCAGGCAACTGGTCACCGCGATCAGCACCACGATATCGACGATCATCTTGGCGTTCGGAATGCCCATCATGTCCAGCACGGTCTGGTAGGAACCGACTTCAGCCAGGCGGCTGTCGTTCCATGGCACCAGCGCCACCACGATGAAGATCGACACCAGATAGAACAGGCAAATCCGCCAGATCACCGAGTTGGTAGCCTTGGTGATCTGCTTCTCCGGATCTTTCGATTCGGCGGCAGCGATGGTGACAATCTCGGTGCCCATGAACGAGAACATGGTGGTCAGCATTGCAGCCAGCACCGCGCCCATGCCGTTAGGCAAAAAGCCCTGGGTGTCGAACAGATGGCTGACACCGCTGACCTGGCTGTTCGGCAGCAGACCAAAGATCGCCGCAACGCCCAACACCACAAACCCAATGATCGCCAGCACCTTGATCAAGGCAAACCAGAACTCGAACTCACCGTAGTTCTTCACACTAAACAGGTTGGTCGCCGTCAGCAGCAAGGTGATGACCAGGGTGAACACCCAGATGCCGATGTCAGGGAACCAGGCGTGCAGAATCGTCGCCGCCGCGTTGGCTTCCAGCGGAATCACCAACACCCAGAACCACCAATACAACCAACCGATGGTGAAACCGGCCCAGTGGCCGATGGCGCGATCCGCGTAAGTCGAGAAAGACCCGGTGTCCGGTGAGGCGACCGCCATCTCGGCCAGCATACGCATGACCAACACCACCAAGGTGCCCGCGGCCGCGTAAGCCAGCAGCACTGCAGGCCCGGCTTCGGCGATTGCGTGGCCGGAACCGACGAACAAACCGGCACCAATCACACCGGCAATCGACAACATCGTAATGTGCCGAGGTTTGAGCCCCTGATCGAGCTCTGTAGCGTTAGGGATGCTGCTCATTAAGACTACCTTTGCGTGAGGAGCGACTGCCCCGCAGCGTTCGTAAAAAGAAAGCTACGGTGCTGTTTATTATTCTTGACGCAAGAACTGCGCCAAAATGTTTCAAAAACGACGTCGCCCACGGAAACGTTTGGTTTAAAGCGGTGCGTTTTGTTTTACATGAAACGTTTCAGCTTGGGAATGAAACGTTTTGTTACCGAGCGCCCCACCCTGAATTGGAAAAAGCGCACCAAAGATACCCATCGTGCGGTAACGCGCACTGTTGAGGTGCTTGTGATTTAACAGCACAAAATTGCAGGATTTATCTGGATTGCCGGGCAACCTGTGGGAGCGATCTCGCTATTGGCACGACGACGTGGGACCGGCTTTAGCCGGGAAGAGGCCAGTACATCCACCCGATATT
>NZ_JPQU01000040.1 GCF_000737245.1 Pseudomonas syringae
GTCTGTTGGAGCGGTGCTTGCCCGCGAAGAACGATGACGCGGTGTGTCTGCCAGAGCGAGGCGCCTGATTCGCGGGCGAGCACCGCTCCCACAGGTACCGGGATCGTCTGTTTGAGCCGGGCTTGCCCGCGAAGAAAGATGACGCGGTCTATCTGTAATATCGAGGCCCCAGATTCGCGGGCAAGCCTCGCTCCAACGGGACCGGTGATCGTCTGTTGGAGCCGGGCTTGCTCGCGAAGAACGATGACGCGGTGTGTCTGCCAGAGCGAGATGCCTGATTTGCGGGCAAGCACCGCTCCAACGGAATCGGTGATCGCCTGTGGGAGTCAAGCTTGCCCGCGAAGAACGATGACGCGGTGTGTCTGCCAGAGCGAGATGCCTGATTTGCGGGCAAGCACCGCTCCAACGGAATCGGTGATCGCCTGTGGGAGTCAAGCTTGCCCGCGAAGAACGATGACGCGGTGTGTCTGCCAGAGCGAGATGCCTGATTTGCGGGCAAGCACTGCTCCCACAGGTACCGGGATCGTCTGTTGGAGCCGGGCTTGCCCGCGAAGAACGATGACGCGGTGTGTCTGCCAGAGCGAGGCGCCTGATTCGCGGGCAAGCCTCGCTCCAACGGGACCGGTGATCTTCTGTGGGAGCGGTGCTTGCCCGCGATAAACGATGACGCGGTGTGTGTGTGGGTGTGTGTGGGTGTGTGTGGTGAACCGGGGTTGCGGGTTCGCGAACAAGTTGAATGCCGCCCCACGACAGGTTCAGCAGTCCTACAGGCAGGTTGCGCAGTTCCGCTCATGGTTGTACGATGACTGTCAACATAGTTGAGTTTAATGACTCACTTCACCGTAAGCCAACGGTGGGCAGATCTCTAAGACAGGCAACAGCCTGATTAAACCCGCAAATAAAAACAGGAGACACAGATGCCTAATGTTCTCGGCCACAACTTCATTGCAGGCGCGCGCAGCGCCCTTGGCGAGCCGCAACACAAAAGTCTCGACGCCACCACTGGTGAAGCGCTGCCTTACAGCTTCTACCAGGCAACTGACGCGGAAATCGATGCAGCAGCCCTGGCTGCCAAAAGCGCATTTGCTGAATATCGCCAACTGAGCCCGGCCCGCCGTGCAGAATTCCTTGATGCAATCGCTGACGAGCTGGACCAGCTCGGTGACGATTTCGTCGCTATTGTTTGCCAGGAAACCGCCCTGCCGACCGCCCGTATTCAGGGCGAGCGTGGGCGTACCAGCGGCCAGATGCGTCTGTTCGCCAAAGTGCTGCGTCGCGGTGATTACCTGGGCGCGCGCATTGACCTGGCCTTGCCGGATCGCAAGCCAATGCCTCGCGTCGACTTGCGTCAGTACCGCATCGGCGTAGGCCCGGTTGCCGTTTTCGGCGCCAGCAACTTCCCGCTGGCGTTCTCCACTGCAGGTGGTGATACCGCAGCAGCATTGGCTGCTGGTTGCCCGGTAGTGTTCAAGGCACACAGCGGTCACATGGCGACTGCCGATCTGGTAGGCACCGCGATCATCCGTGCAGCAGAAAAAACCAACATGCCTAAGGGCGTGTTCAACATGATCTTCGGCAGCGGTGTCGGCGAAGGCCTGGTCAAGCACCCGGCGATCCAGGCCGTTGGCTTCACTGGCTCGCTGAGCGGTGGCGATGCGCTGTGCAAGATGGCAGCCGAGCGTCCTCAGCCAATCCCGGTGTTTGCAGAAATGTCGAGCATCAACCCGGTCGTCCTGCTGCCTGATGCTCTGGCAACTCGCGGCGAGACCGTGGCCAAGGATCTCGCGGCTTCCGTGGTGATGGGCGCTGGCCAGTTCTGCACCAACCCAGGCGTAGTGATCGGCATCAGCTCGCCGACGTTCACCAAGTTCCTTGAGCAACTTCAGGAGCACATGGGCGGCCAGGCACCCCAGACCATGCTCAATGCGGGCGGTCTGCGCAGCTACAGCAAAGGCGTTGAGCACTTGCTGTCGCACCCGGGCGTAACTCATCTGGCGGGCAAACCGCAAGAAGGCAAGCAGGCTCAGGCTCAGCTGTTCAAGGCTGACGTGAGCTTGCTGATCAATGGCGATCCGCTGTTGCAGGAAGAAGTTTTCGGCCCGACTACTCTGGTAATCGAAGTCGCTGACGACGCGCAATTGAAAAGCGCCTTGCAAGCCCTGCGCGGCCAGTTGACTGCCACCTTGATTGGCGAGCAGAGCGACCTGCAGAAGTACCAATGGCTGGTGCCGGTGCTGGAAGAGAAAGTCGGCCGCATCCTGGTCAACGGTTACCCGACCGGTGTTGAAGTCTGCGAAGCCATGGTTCACGGCGGTCCATACCCGGCGACCTCCGACGCACGCGGCACTTCGGTGGGCACCCTGGCCATCGACCGCTTCCTGCGCCCGGTCTGCTACCAGAACTACCCGGATGCGCTGTTGCCGCAAGCGCTGCAAAACGCTAACCCACTGGGCTTGAAGCGCCTGGTGAACAGCGAGTGGAGCGATCAGCCAATCGCTTGAAACTGAGTCTGCTCAGCTAAAACGGCGCGGCCCAAAAGCCGCGCCGTTTTTGTTGGACCCCGGCTTGGAATGCATGATTGCCGGCGGCTGGAAGCCCGGCGTTGTTTATCAGGTGGAAAGCCATGAATCCCACCCCTGTTTTGAACGCAGAACCCGAATCCTCTGTCCGGCGCCCGCGTAATCTCGCCCTGGCGCTGGCCAATATCCTGACCAACATTATTGCCGATGGGCAGCTCAAGGTCGGTGACAAACTGCCTGCGGAAAAACACATCACCCAGGAACACGGCGTCAGCCGCACAGTGGTACGTGAGGCCATTTCACAGCTGCAATCCCACGGCCTGGTGGAAACCCACCACGGTATCGGTACATTCGTCGTCAGGCAACGCGCTGATCCCGTCGACCCACGAGCAGACCGCACGCTGAGCGATGTGTTAGCGGTGATTGAACTGCGCATCGGCATTGAAGTGGACTCGGCAGGTCTTGCTGCGATGCGCCGCAGCGAAGACCAATTGCTTCGCATGCAGCAGGCGCTTGCCGTGCTGGATGATCCGGCGTCCAGTCGTGATGACGCCGCAGCCGCTGATTATGAATTCCACCAGCAAATCGCTCTGGCGACCGACAACCGCTACTTTGCCGACATCACCGAACACCTTGGCATGACCCTGATCCCGCGTACGCGCCTGAATTCCGCGGCGCTGGCTCACATTGCCGTGGAGGACTACAGCATCCAGTTGCGCCAGGAACACCGTGACATCTACGCAACCATCGCCGATCGTGACGCCGACGGTGCCAAAGCCGCCATGCGTCGCCACTTGAACAATATCCGCGAACGGTTGCGCCTGGCGTATCAGCGGCGTGGGCGTTAATCGGAATTTACTGCAACACCGCGACATACCCTGAATCAACGCAGAACCTGTAGGAGCCGCCGGAGGTTACGACAGCCGCGAAGGCGGGCTGTCAGGCAAACCGCGATTCGCAGCCTGCGGCAGCTCCTGCAGGGACAGTGGTAGCCAGTCACCCATCGCCTGGCCTTTCACAACATTGAACTCGCGCCCCCAGCCCCTCTCGAAAACAGACAGGCAGGCCATCGCCCGCCACACATTCGGAAGGTGCAGTCATGGAGTTGAGTAAATTGGCCAGTCACGTGAAGGCGGGTGATGTCGAAGAAATCGATCTGGTGGCGATGGAGGGCGGTTCGTTCGTGATGCACGTGCTGGTTGCAGGCAAGTCCCAGCGAGTCATCAACGCCAAAGGTGGAACGTTACATGTCGCATCCATTGAGGAAGCGCGCAAAAATCTGGCTGGTGTACCGGAAGTCCCACTCTTTCTGGTCCAGCCTGCGGTACATGAAGAAATGGTCGGGCTGGACGACACGGACAAACAACCCAGCCGCGAACCTATCCCCTTCCGTTCAAGCCTGTGACGAGGGTTGCAACTCGGGACGGTTGACGCTGACGGTCGCCAGCTCATCGCGTAACTCTTCGACGAGGACAGCAACGTCCTCAACCGTTTTGACCTTGGACAAGGCGATGCCAGTGACCATCAAGTCTACTCGTCCCGTCGTGTCATCAAAGATACGCACAGTCAACGAGCCGTCGGCGCAAACGACACATTCACAAGCCAACGGTTTGAAGCTGTTTTCCACCATTTGGCGGACATGCACCAGCCAGCTCACTAGCACCTTCCTTTTGATCTGTCGTATTGAAGTTCGGCACCGACCCCTTTGAAGAGCTCAGGAACGGTCCGGAAAATTGGACCGTCAGGTTAGTAACTTCATGGTAGGCAGGACAGATCAATTTGCACTGGTTCAACTGGTGCATTTGCACTCGAAACGCGTCGTACTAGCTTTTTCCACGCCTGTCAGTGGTAAACAACGCACGTTCGCGCGCCCACACAATTGCCTCCGCCCGGCTGTGCAGGCCTAGCTTGGAATACATGGTGGCGACGTGATTGCGCACGGTATTGGGGGCCAGTTTTAGTCGAGCGGCGATTTCCTTGTCAGCCAGGCCTTCGCAGATCAAGCCGAGCACATCCCTCTCCCGAGCCGTCAGATCGGTCAAGGAAAGACCGGGCAGTTCCGCGGTTTTGACTTTCTTAACATTGGCCAGTTTTTCGATCAGGCTGCGGGTAAACCACGACGCGTCCTGCATGACCTCCTCGATAGCATCCACCAGCTCAAGCTCGGATCGCTTGCGCTCGGAAATATCCATCAGCACTAGCAGATAACAGGAAACATCCTGGATGCTTACCGTGTCGGCAGAAATCGCGCCGTCGATCAATTCATCACCGCGCTTGCGCACCTTGACTTCCATGGACTCCAGATGGCCGGTTCTGCGTAACCGGTCAAAGAGTTGCGCGCAATTGTGCGCACCGTCGATGAAGCCGATCTCATCCACGGATCGACCGGTCAGCTCTTGGGCGGTATAGCCAGTTGCATTGACGAATGCTTCATTGACTTCCACCACATGCCGCGACTCGGCGTTGCACACCAACGTGGGTACGGGGGTCAGGCGGAAGGCCTTCGCAAAGCGCTCTTCACTTTGACGCAACGCCGCCTCGACCTTGCGCCGGGGCTCCATGTCCATGAAGGAAAACAACATGCAGTCTGCGTCGTCGACGTCCAGTGGCTGGCCCGCGACGATCACCAGCTTGCTGCCACCGTCGGGCAACTTCAGCTCAGCCTGCATCTGAGGAATGGTTCCGCCATCGTTGAGGCGCTCGATGGCCAGTTCCTTGCGATCGGCATTTTCCAGCACGTCTACTTCATAGACGGAGCGGCCAATCACCTGTTCCCGGCTGTAGCCGGTCATCTCCAGGAAGCCCTGATTGACCTTGATGTAACGCAGGTCACTCAGACGGCAGATCACCGCCGGTGCCGGGTTGGCTGCGAATGCGCGCTCGAAGCGCTGCTGGGCACTGGCCCATTCCGTGGCGTCGCTCATGATCAGCACCAGCAATTGCGGCTCGCCGCCGCTGTCATCAAGGATCAGGCTGCGAACGCGGTGAACCCAGCAGGTTTCGTCATCCTTGGCAGGCCGGACTTCCACCACCAGATCACTAAATGTCTCCCCGGCGGCCACCCGGCTGATGGGATAGTTTTCGGGCGCGAGGACGTGATTGTTGCGATACCGCAAACTGAAACGCGAGGCGTACTCCTTCGCATTGCGTCCCAACTGCCTGACGCTCTTGACCCCGTGCATGGTGAGCGCGGCCTCGTTGGCCCAAAGGATGCTTTGATCCAGCTCGATCAGTATCACCCCATCCGACAGGCCGGCGATGATCTCCTGCAACTGTCGACGATTGGTTTCGTTTTCAAGAACTGCGCGACTCATTCTCTCTCCGTTTACCTGGCCAAGAGCGCTCTGGTGCTCGTCAGAATATTGCTCAACGCCGTTTGGACAGTCGGGTTGTGCGTTGAATTCCAACGAATTTACCAGGCTCGCAAATCTTCTCCCTGGCTAGGCGCCGCAACGTGCTGATTTCTCGTGCAGTCGGCATCAAACCTTTCACTCGGCCAGCGCTCAAACGCTCCGGTGACCCAGTCGTTGTTCCCAGCAGCCTGAATTCGAGAAGCCCATTTGGACGCCCATACCCAACGCCGTAATACTCGCTCACTCGACGGGCTAAATTTTTTCCTGGCTGATGTTCGCGACGGACTAGGGCCGTATCTCGCGATTTATCTGCTGGCCGTGCATCACTGGGATCCAGCCAGCATCGGCATCGTCATGACCGTCGCGGCGCTGGCTGGTTTGGTGACACAGGGACCGGCCGGGGCGTTGATCGATCGCACGCATTACAAACGGGCGGTGATTGCCTTGGCGGCGCTGCTGGTGACGGCCAGTTGTCTGGTACTGCCCTTTACATCGTCATTGAGTCTGATTGCAATCACCCAGGCCGTGAGCGGCGTGGCGGCGTCGGTTTTCGCGCCGGCCATCGCGGCCATTTCCCTGGGTATCACCGGCCCTAAAGCATTTACCCGGCGTACCGGACGCAACGAAACGTTCAACCATGCCGGGAATGCCTGCGCCGCCCTGCTCGCCGGCGGCTTTGCCTACCTGTTCGGGCCCATCGCGGTGTTCTACCTGATGGCGGCGATGGCACTGGCCAGCGTGGTTGCCGTCAGCTGCGTGTCGGCGGCAGCCATCGATCATGACGTCGCTCGCGGCCTGGATGCCGGGCATGCACCGCACGCCAACTCACCGTCGGGCCTCAAGGTTTTGATGGGCAACAAGACCCTTCTGCTGTTTGCCGCCTGTTGCGCCCTCTTTCACCTGGCCAATGCCGCGATGCTGCCTCTGGTCAGCCAGAAGCTGGCTCAGGTCAATCTGCAACTGGCAACGCCGCTGACCTCTGCCTGCATCGTCGCAGCCCAGTTGGTGATGGTGCCCGTTGCGTTGCTGGTGGGTGCCAAGGCTGACGTTTGGGGACGCAAGCCGTTGCTGCTTGCGGGCTTTCTGATCCTGCCCATCCGCGGCGTGCTGTATGTCCTGTCGGACAACCCCTGGTGGCTAGTGGGCGTGCAGTTGCTCGACGGCATCGGCGCAGGCTTGTTCGGGGCGTTGTTTCCACTGGTGGTCAAGGACCTGACCCAGGGTACCGGACGATTTAACGTCAGCCTCGGGGTGATCTCGACGATCTTCGGCCTCGGCGCGGCCTTGAGTAACAGCCTGGCGGGACTGGTGGTGCAGAGTGCGGGTTACAACGCCGCCTTTCTGACCCTTGCCGGTGTCGCAACCGCTGCCTTGCTGCTACTGCTGGCGATGCCGGAAACCCTGCTGGTTCAACAGCGGCCGGGGGAAGTCACAGACACGCCTGTCCCGGCCGCTTGAGTGGCGGGCTTGTCAGCTGCGGGTCGAGCGTTCACTGCGCACCCAGTCGGTCAACAGGCTGTAGGCCACGGCCAGCAGCGTCGGACCAATGAACAAGCCGATAAAGCCGAATGCCAGCAGGCCACCGAAAACCCCCAGTAGCACGATCACCAACGGCAGATTGCCGCCGCGACTGATCAGGTACGGCTTGAGTACGTTGTCTACACCACTGATTACAAAAGTGCCCCAGATGCCAAGGAAAATCGCCATGCCATAATCGCCATTCCACACCAGCCAGGCAGTAGCGGGGATCCAGATAAGGGGTGGCCCCATGGGAATCAGGCTGAACATGAAAGTCAGAATACCCAGCACCAGCGCGCCCGGCACTCCGGCAATCAGGAAGCCGATCAAGGCCAGCACAGCCTGAGCCGCCGCCGTCCCGATCACGCCGTTGACCACGCGCTGCACGGTGCCCGCCACCAGATCCAGATAATACTGGGCTTTCTCGCCAATCAGACGCTCCAGCAAGCTCAGCACAAAGGCCGCCAGCCGTGGACCATCGCGGTAGAAAAAGAACGCAAATACCAGGCTCAGGGTCAGTTCGAGAATACCGCCGCCGATCTGCGCGCTGCGCGCCAACAAAAAGTTACCCACCTGGCCCAGATATGGCTTGATGTTAGCCATCAGGGCCGCGCCCTGCTGGTCAATGCTGGTCCAGAAACCCACCAGCCGCTCGCCTACCAAGGGAATGCCCGCCAGCCAAGAGGGAGGATCAGGCAAACCGTCGACTTGTACGTCCTTAATGAACAGCGTGACATCGCGCACATGGTCGGCCAGGTTAAACCCCAGCCACACCAGCGGTGCGGCGACCAGCACCATCCAGCCTAGAGTCAGCACCAGCGCCGCCAGAGACTCGCGGCCTTTGAACCAGCGGGTCAGCAAGCGCATCAGCGGCCAACTGGCAAAGGCCAGCACCGCGCCCCAGAACAACGCCGACCAGAACGGCGCCATCACCCAGACACAAGCACCGAGCAGCGCCAGGAGCAGAATCTGCACCAACAGGCGATCGTTATTGAACATGGTCTATCCAGTAGTAAGCAGCCCAGGAGTCGGGCTCAGAAGCGAAGCATAACGGCGAACGAGGTTAACGTCGTGTTCGCCGTGTTTTATGTGCAGATAAGAGGCGGCTAATTATCGAATGACTTCGATCAGCAAACCCGAGCTGTCGGCGCTACCCGCCTCCAGCCGCGCCGCACGCACACCCTTGGCAATCAGCGCTTCACGCCAGGCTTCGCGGTCCGGCCCCGAGACCGTCGCGCGCAGGCTGCTGTCCAGATTCAGGCCGCGAGACAACAAGGTCACCCACTCGGCGGGTGGTGTACCCTTCAATCGTGGCAATGCCAGTTTGCCGGTGCTTTTCAACTGGCGAACCAGCGTGGCAGAGGTCGGCATCAATTCCCCCAACGGAGTGGCCGCCTCGAACTGCTCGACATGCAAGTAGGCCCGGCGGTTGCCTCGGGTGATGCCGTACAGCGCTACCAGCGTGTCGCTTTTCGGTTCCGCTAGACGCAACAGCAAATAGGCTTGTTGCTCGTCGGCGCCATACAGCTTGGCATTGCCGAACACTTCGTTGGCCCACAGACTGCTTTCGCCGCAATCCCGTGCCTGACACCAGAACAACAATTCGGCGCCCTGTGCCTGTAACGCTTCCCGAGCCGCAGTAAACGCCTCAGCTGAAGTCCGTTCGGACGGCAACTGGTAAGTTACGCCGGTGACAGTGCCCCGTGCGCTGACCTGCCCGTCAAAACGCAGTTGGCCGCTGATCTTGCGAACCGAACCCATGGGGTAGATACGCTCCAGCTCGGAGGCAGGCCGATAATCGACGATCTCGGCATCGGTGAGCCTCGGTACGATTTGCAGATCGCTACTGCCATCCACATCAGCCGCCATCACCGCAGTGCTCAGCAGGGAGACGCACAGTGTCGCCGTGAGCGCGCGAGTGAAACGGCGAGGCGTGCTGATAGCAGCGCATTCTTCAGAATGAGGGGCTTGGGCATGCAAGGCGGTCATTTGAACAAGATCGGCAGGTTGCCGACCAGGTAGTACCGGGGTTAGGTCCGTCATGATTGATTCCTGTTTCAACCCGCCCAGCCTCGGCAGTTGACTGCCGCAAGTCAAGGCATGGCGAAGAAGCGATTGAAACAGTCTGCAACAGCCCACGCCCCCGTTTCATCATCCAGATGCAGATGATGGCTACCTGACAGGCTTGTGACGGCAAAAGGCAGGCTCGACAGCAGTGTCTGGTTCTGCGCCAGCAAGCCTTGGGAAGCTACTACCAAATGTGTCGGACAACCAATCGCGGCGACGAATGCCATCGCCTGAGCCTGACTGATGCGGATTGCCGAAGGCAAAGTCAGGCGGTTGTCACTGCGCCACGTGTAACCGCCGGGTACTGGCATCAAGCCACGCTGTGCGAGAAATTCGGCCGCTTCACGCGTCACCGCCACCGCGCCCTTCATGCGCGCTTCAACGGCCTGGTCTTGATCGGCATAAACCGGTTTGCGTTTGCCGCTCAACCGCAGCTGCGCCAGTAAGGACCTGCCCAGTTGCTCCGGTGCGTTGTCGGCCTGGCCGGTGGGCGGAATCAGCCCATCGATCAGCGCCAGCCGCTCGACACGCTGCGGCAAAGCCCCGGCCAGAAACACCGAAATGATTGCGCCCAGCGAGTGCCCCAGCAGCGAAAATCGCTCCCAGCCCAGCTGTTCTGCTACCTGCAGCACATCATGGACATATTCAGGCAGCGTATACGCAGCCCCTGCCGGACGATGGTTCGAATGACCATGACCCGCCAGATCCAGGGCCACAATACGCAAGCCCTCCAGTTTCGGCGCCAGGCGGGCGAAGCTGTTGGCGTTGTCGAGCCAGCCGTGCAAGGCGATCACCGGTTGGCCGTCTTCAGGGCCGAACAGATGCGCGGCCAACTCGATATGCGGCAGGCTCAGGCGCACTTCCTCGACCGCATGGGTCATGGCCTGACACCCTCGGACCAGCGCCCCAACAAGGTTTTCAGCAGCAACGCCGTGGCATCCGGCTGTTCAAGGGGGAACATGTGTCCACCGGGCACTGAAAGGTATTCGCCTCGGGGCATGCGCCGCACCGAACGTGCATGGTGAGGCATCACCACCCGGCTTTGCTCACCGCGCACTACCGCCAACGGCACCTTGAGCAGGCGAGAGCTGCCGGGGCTGGTGTGGGGAACGCTACGGTAGATGCTGATCTCGGTCGCTGGATCGAAACGCAGGCGCAGCTGTTCGCCGTCGGCTTGCAGACCGTGCTGTAAATAAGCATCGAAGCATTCGGGATCGAAACGACGAAACAAGGTCTTATCGGCGAAATAAACTCGCGCGCAATCCAGATCGGCAAACGCCTCGCGCCGCCCGAGGGTGCGACCGGCCGGGGTAATCCGGTCAATGAAGCCAAAGCGTTTGGCGGCGCGGATCATCCACTGATCAGCAAGGGTCAGGACCGGCGAATCGAGCATCACCACACCGCGATACAACTCAGGGCAGCGCAACGCTGCATGGAAATGCAGCACACCGCCCAGAGAATGGCCCACGCCCCAGACCGGGCCGTCTTGCTCGCGCAAATGATGAATCAGCTCGTCCACCAGGTTCAGCCAGTTGTCGTCCACCGGGAAACGCGGATCATGGGCATGCTGCTCTAGATGACTCACGACATAATCCGGCGCCAGGGCCGTGAATAACTTGCCGTAAGTGGCCGACGGAAAACCGTTGGCGTGAGCGAAGAACACCTGTTGCGACATGCCGAAGACCCAATAAGCAAACCAGTGGCGATTGTGCGCACCGACTGGCTATCCGGCAATGACTGTAAGTGCCATCGAGCATGACACTCTGGTCATTTGTTGTGAGCCCTGCACAAACCTGTGGGAGCCGGGCTTGCCCGCGAATCAGACGCCTCGGTCTGCCTGATACACCGCGTTATCGTTCATCGCGAGCAAGGTGGAGCGCCACCCCGGTCGATCCTACAGAGATCTCGGTCGTCCGTTGGAGCCGGGCTTGCCCTCGAACCAGGCGACGCGGATTACCAGACATACCGCGTTTACGTTCATCGCGGGCAAGCGCGCTCCTACAGACGAGCGCCGAAACCTGTGGGAGCGGTGCTTGCCCGCGATTTGGGCGACTCGGTTCTTCAGACAAACCGCGTTATCGTTCATCACGAGCAAGCTCGGCTCCTACAGGTTCGGCGTTCTTGCGTTGGGGCGAGTGGGCGGCAGGCACAAGCAGGTCGGCTGTCAGGCCGCCTCGCGCGCTTTTGATCTTCAGCGCCCCGTCAAAACACGCTGGCCGGGAGCCGATATTGATTCGGCGGGCAAACCGGCATGGATGCCGGTTTAGCCGCGCTGGGCCAGGGATGGCCCTTCGCGCCGGCCTCCCGAATCAATGTCGGATTACGGGCATGCCGAGCCTCGGCGAGGGACCGAGTGGTGGGGCAAGAGCCTTTTGCTGGGCCGGCATTCCGGCTCCTTTCAAAAGTGAGGCGCCGTAAGGGCGCAACCCTAAGGAGCCGTTACCGCAGAAACGGATATACACACTAATCTGAATCCGAAGATAGTCATTTCAGCAGAAGAGAAGTATCACCTCACCGAGCCGGCGGTTCCTGCCCCAATGGCACAATCGCCACCGTCAGCCGCGAAATGCAACTGGCTTTCCCCTCGTCGCTGGTCAGGCGAATGTCCCATACATGAGTGGTACGCCCGATATGCACCGGGTGCGCTACCGCCGTCACCCGACCACTGCGCAAGCCGCGCAAGTGGTTGGCGTTGACCTCGATGCCGACGCAAAAAAACTTGCTGGTATCAATGCACAGATAACTGGCCGAAGAACCCACAGACTCGGCCAGCACTACCGAGGCCCCGCCATGCAACAAACCATAAGGCTGATGAGTACGATGATCGACCACCATGCTGGCAGTGAGCGAATCCTCGGTAAAAGCCTCGAAGCGGATGTCGAGCAGTTCGAGGATGGTGTTCTTACTATTGGCGTTAAGCTGTTCCAGATTGGGCGTTGCGTACCACAGGCTCATTTTCAGTCCTTGTCATGAAGCGCTCACTGGCTGAGCGCTGGAAATACGTTGACTCATTCTTGCCACGGTAATGCGTAGCTGACCGTCGGCATCCTGTTCCCCTTTGTCCCCGGTGCGTAAAAAGCCGTCGGAGGTGATCGCTTCTGCTGTTTTCAACGGTTCCTTGAAATAGCCGAGCATAGTCGCCCCGCTGCGCACCTGCACTTCCCCGTCCTCGGCAATGCGCACCTCAACCTGCGGACAAGGCTGACCAATCCTGCCACGTTTATGCCGCCCCGGACGACCGGCATGAGAATAGCCGCAGCTTTCAGTCATGCCATAAACTTCCAGCACTTCCAGGCCAAGCCGCCGATACCAGGTCAACAAGGATTCCGGTGCCGGGGCTGCGCCGATCAATGCAACCTTCAACGCATCGATGCCAAGCCAGCGTAGCAACTTGCGCCGGATATATTGGCCAACCAGCGGCAGCCTCAACAGAAAGTCCAGGCGCGCCGGTGGCACCTTGCTGTGAGCCCCAGCCTGTAATCCCGTCCAGACCCGTGGCAGACCAAATAACGCTGTGGGGCGTGCGCGCTTGAGATCATCAAGGAACGTTTCCCGGCCCTGGGCAAAAAACACGCTTTGTCCACAATAGATCGAACCCATCTCGACAAACATGCGCTCGGCGACATGACACAGTGGCAAGTAAGAAAACAGCCGGTCCTTTTCGCCGAGACCAAACAAACGGCTGCCGTGGGTGGCGGCGAATCCCAATGCGCCGAAGCTGTGCATCACGCCTTTGGGTGTTCCGGTAGTGCCAGAGGTGTAGACGATGGTCGCCAACTGATCTCGCTGACCGCAGGGGTTGTCCTGGATCGGCGTCCAGGCCTGCAAGTCCCCCCAACGGAAGTCGAATTGCCAGTCGGCTTGGCAACCGGGTAGACCGATGGTGGGTATGCCAACTCGAACGACGCGACTCATGGCTGGCCAGTCATCGACCTTGCCAACGAATACCAGCGCAGCCTCGGAGTGCTCCAGAATCCGCGCTGCGGACTCGGCACTGAGATTTGCACACACGGGCACAGAAACATGGCCAGCCATCCAGATCGCCAGATCAGCAATGATCCAGTGCGCACAGTTTCTGGAAATGATCGCGACGCTGCTGCCCTGTCGCAGTCCGCAACGCCGCAACCAGTGCGCCGCGCGGCGCGCCTGATCCGCAACATCAGCCCAACTCAACGACAACACCTTCCCGCCTGCCACTGGCTGGAGCATGTAGCACTTGTCTGGGTGACGAGCCTCACGGTCATAGAAGCGGCTCAAAGGTAACGCTACGGCGATAGTCATTGCGACTCACTCCTTTTTGTTTTTATAGGAGCAAGCGTAGTTCGGGCAGGCAGTGGCCTGGCTGCCGGTTATCTGAAAGGGGTGGCGAGTCGATCCCAGCAGGAGCTCACGAGCACCGCGAGGCAGCGATTGCGTTGTCTGAAAAACCGCCATCGCGGCCTCGCGGTGCTCGTGCGCGCCTACAGAAAAGCATTCCAGGCAGTTATTTCGTCTGTGAAATGGATTTCAAACGTGCCGCACGCTCAACAGATCCATCCCGCCCGCCAGCGGTAGCTCGGCCTCAAGCTCCGCGAGGCTGGCGGTGCTCATGGATTGGGGTTGCTGGTAATTACCGTGCAAGGCCAAGCCGATCAAAGCACCTACCAGAGGCTGATGGCTGACCAGCAGAATGTCCTCGCCTGCGTATGAGTCCAGCCGGGCCAGGACCTGCTTCGGATCGCTGTCCGGGGTCAGCCAGGACACAGTCGCAACCTGTTCGCTGAAACCCAGGGTCTGACGTACCAGATCTGCGGTCTGCCGCGCACGTACATACGGACTGGCAATGATGCGGGTCAAAGGCTTGCCCAGCAAATGCGCGGCACTTTGCAGTACCTCGTCGCGACCACGGGAGGTCAACTCGCGCTCGGCATCGCTGCGGGCATGGGCCTGGGCCTCCCCGTGCCGCAGGATCCAGACTTTCATAGCTTCGGTTCTTCGTCGCGCACCGGATGGGCAGCAGGCGGAACGCTGTGCGCTGCTTCGCCAT
This sequence comes from Pseudomonas syringae, assembly GCF_000737245.1. Lineage (GTDB taxonomy): Bacteria > Pseudomonadota > Gammaproteobacteria > Pseudomonadales > Pseudomonadaceae > Aquipseudomonas > Aquipseudomonas syringae_J. The sequence continues at coordinate 14,484 of NZ_JPQU01000040.1, forward strand.
CAGGTGCGCGGGGCGTTGGCCAGTCGGCAAACGGCCAAGGCTTGTGATCGGTATGGAAAGTGCCGAAGCGACCAATCTGCGCGAGATATTGGCTCAGGCTGTCGCCGAAGTTCATCAGGCTGGCACTGGGTGCACCGTAGATCAGGCGATAACCCAATTGCACCAGCACCACACCGGCGAGCACCAACTCAGCCAGTTGCCAGACCACTACAAACAACAGCATCCAGAGGATGCGCAGCAAAATGGATTCGTTCTGCTTGAATTTCGACTCGCTCAAGACCTTCTCCCTGCTTGATGTGATTCAGTTGAAGTCCGTGGTGGAAATGAAATCGACGTCCGTCTTCGGCTCGGCGCGCATCAACTGCCCGATCACCTGCTCAAGGGTACGACCCTCGAAAAGAATTGCATGCAGACCCGCGACCAGCGGCATGTAGACCTGCAGTTCCTGGGCCTTGACCTTGAGCACTTTGAGGGTATTGACCCCCTCCGCCACTTCGCCCAGCCGATTGACGGCTTCTTCCAGACTCAATCCCTGACCCAAGGCAAAACCCACCTGATAATTGCGGCTCTTGGGTGATGAACAGGTGACGATCAAGTCCCCGACCCCGGCCAGACCGAGAAAGGTCATGGGGTTGGCGCCCTGGCTCACCGCAAAGCGGGTCATTTCCGCCAATGCGCGGGTGATCAGCATACTTTTGGTGTTCTCCCCCATGCCCAGCGCTACCGCCATACCGGCAATAATGGCGTAGACGTTTTTCAGTGCCCCGCCCAGCTCGACACCAAAACGATCGGCACTGGCGTAGACCCGGAATGTCTTGCCATGCAGCACTTCCTGGACCCGCTGGCACAACTCCTCATCTTCACTGGCAACCACTGTAGCGGTCAGCGCATGCTCGGCGATTTCCCGGGCAAGGTTGGGACCTGACAGTACGCCAATACGTGCCTGGGGGGCGATCTCTTCGAGGATCTGACTCATCAACTTGAATGTATCAGCCTCAATGCCTTTGGTCAGGCTGACCAACATCTTGCCGGACAAGCGCGGCACATGAGGCGCCAGTACATTGCGCAGGGCACTGGACGGCAAGGCCACGAAGACCAGCGAGCAGGCTTCAAGGGTCGCAGTCAGGTCAGTCACTGGCTCCACTTGCGGCAGTACTTTGATGCCCTTGAGGTAACGGGGGTTTTCCCGGTTGACCCGGATAGCCTCGGCCTGCGCAGCGTCGCGCATCCACAGGCGCACTGAATGGCCGTTTTCCGCCAGCAGATTCGCCACGGCGGTACCGAAGCTGCCGCCACCAAGAACCGCAACAGGCTGCTGTGTGGTCATAAAAAAATCCATCTGGAGCCATCTGATCTGGCGATGCCGCATTATACGGAGCATGGCGGCGGCGGCCAGTGACAAACCGCGTGTGAAAACGGCTTGTTCACCCTCAGACCCGTGCCGTGGGCCGGTAGGCTGCCCGCCAGTAACATGGAAATAAGCTGCGTGTCGGTTAACATGCACCACCTCCGCATGAACTATCGTAATGACAGGACGAATGAATATGGACTTGGCTGCGGGCATCCCGGCCAGACAAATGTGCAGCATCATGGGGGTATTTTTGCCGATTGAAACCTGTGTTCCCGGGTTAACTGCGCAGGTTTTGCCGAATTTGAGCGATGCAGAGCGTCGGTCATGAAGATCAGACGCCACTGGGATATCAACACCCGCACGCAAATGATCAGCCTCGGCCCGGCCCTGCTGATCACATTGCTATTGATCGGTTTTTTCACTTTCGTGCGCATTCAGGATTTGCGGCAGGAGCTCAACCATACCGGCCAGCTGATCGCCAACCAACTGGCACCCGCCTCCGAATACGGGGTGATTGTCGGCAACGATGACGCACTCAAGGGACTGATGCGCGCCACGCTGTCGACCCCTCATGTGCACTTCATTGAGGTCCAGGACAGTCTCAATAAGGTATTGGTGTACGTCGAGCAACCCGGGGAAATAGGCTCTCACCCCAAGCAGGTGGAAATCTTTCAGGCCCCCATCCGTTCGCAGCGGATCAAGTTGGGCAAAGGTTTCCTGGGTAACCACGATGAAACCGTGAGTACCGCAGAGGACTATCTGGGGCGCGTGCTGGTGGGTATGTCCAACGACGCATTCAGCGAGCGACAGCAGGAAATCCTGCTCAAGGCCGGGGTCCTGGCGCTGTTCGCGCTGTTGTTCACTTTTATTCTCGCCCGACGCCTCGCGTCCAGCCTCTCGCGCCCGATCAGCGCAATGGGCGACGCCGTGAAAGCGATCCAGTCCGGCGATTACCGGACCCCGCTGCCAGTGCCTGACGATGCCGAACTGGGCGATCTGGCCAGGCACATCAACAACCTGGCCTCGAATCTGGAAAAAGCCAGCCGCGAACAACAGCGCTCCATTGATGAGCTGATCCAGGCTCGTGAGGAAGCCGAGCGTGCCAACCGGGCCAAATCCGACTTTCTGGCAATGATGAGCCATGAGTTGCGTACGCCGATGAACGGAGTACTGGGTATGCTGCAATTGCTCGAAACCACAGCCATGACTGAAGAGCAGACTGAATATTCAACACTGGCCACCGAGTCCACTGAGCATTTGTTACGGGTCATCAATGACATTCTCGATTTCTCGCGCTTTGAACGTCAGGCGCTGGAGATGGAGAGCATCCCGTTCAATCTGGCGGAATTGGTCGCCACCTCGAGCCAGGCATTCCACCACGATGCACAGCAACGCAATCTGGCGCTTCGACTGCAAGTGCAGCCTGGGCTGGAGTCTTTCAAGGTCCACGGCGACCCGACTCGCACCCGGCAGATCCTCGTCAATCTGATTGGCAACGCCTTGAAGTTCACAGAGACCGGCAGCGTCAGCATCGAGGCGGGCTGGACAGAGCAGCAGCCGGGTCAGATCCTATTCATTTGTAGCGTTCGGGATAGCGGAATCGGCATTTCCGCCGATCGGCTGGAGTCCATGTTCGATGCTTTTCAACAAGCCGACAGCTCGATTTCCCGGCGCTACGGCGGTACGGGTCTGGGACTGCCCATTGCCCGCACGCTGGCGGAACGCATGGGTGGAACGCTGCGGGCCCAGAGCAATGAGGGACGCGGCTCGGTATTTACGCTGGAAATCCCTTTAACCGTGGTGGCCGATACATTGTCGGACCCGCCTGACACCTCAGCACCCGGCCATGATCAAGGTGCGGGTCGAAGCGTTCTGCTGGTCGAAGACAACGAAGTGAACTGCACTGTGATTCGCGCATTGCTGCAAAACCTGGGGTTTGAAGTCAGCGTGGCAACAGACGGCGCACAAGCCGTCAGCATGGCCGGCAGTTCCAGCTATGCGGCAATATTCATGGACTGCCGTCTGCCGTTGATGGACGGTTACGAAGCCACCCGCCTGATTCGCAAATTGCCTGGGCTGGATCGGATACCGATCATCGCCCTGACCGCCAATGCATTACAGGGTGACAGGGACGCCTGTTTACAGGCGGGCATGACCGACTACCTCGCAAAACCCTTCAAACGTGCTGATTTACAGCAGGTTTTACAGCGCTGGCTACCCTTTCGGACATCTGCGACTGGCGATAAATGATAAATTACGGCAGTCTTGTTCGCTAAATCGTCCACTGGCCTCGGCTGGGTGGCAAATTTCAGTGCACAAGTGTACTTTCATTTCCCTTGTGCTGTGACTTTCACTACAACGCAATAGTCTATGGGTAGGCTGCCGGTCAGAACACTGGCGAGTCAGCCGGCCAGGACTGGCTTCTGGGGCAAGCAACGCCCCTACCTGCCGCACAAGATTATTGAGGAGCTCGCATGACCAAACAAAACGCCTTTACCCGGGAAGACCTGCTGCGCTGCAGTCGCGGCGAGCTGTTCGGCCCAGGTAACGCGCAACTGCCCGCCCCTAACATGCTGATGGTCGATCGGATCACTCATATCAGCGAAGAGGGTGGCAAGTACGGCAAGGGTGAATTGGTCGCTGAGCTGGATATCAATCCAGACCTGTGGTTCTTTGCCTGTCACTTCGAAGGCGACCCGGTTATGCCCGGCTGCCTGGGTCTGGACGCCATGTGGCAACTGGTCGGTTTCTTCCTGGGCTGGCAAGGCCTGCCAGGTCGCGGCCGTGCACTGGGTTCGGGCGAAGTGAAATTCTTCGGCCAGGTTCTTCCTACTGCAAAGAAAGTTACCTATAACATCCAGATCAAACGCGTCCTCAGAGGCAAACTGAACCTGGCCATTGCCGACGGTTCGGTGACTGTCGACGGTCGCGAGATCTACACCGCCGAAGGCCTTCGGGTCGGCGTCTTCACCTCCACTGACAACTTCTAAGGGTTATCCGCATGCGCCGCGTCGTTATCACTGGTCTTGGCATCGTATCGTGCCTGGGCAATGACAAAGAGACCGTCTCCGCCAACCTGCGTGCAAGCCGCCCTGGCATCCGATTCAATCCGGAATATGCCGAAATGGGTCTGCGTAGCCAGGTTTCCGGCTCCATCGACCTCAACCTCGAAGAGCTGATCGATCGCAAGATCTATCGCTTCGTTGGCCACGCGGCAGCTTATGCCTATCTGGCCATGAAAGACGCCATCGCTGATTCGGGCCTGACCGAGGAGCAAGTCTCCAACCCGCGCACCGGCCTTATCGCCGGCAGCGGCGGCGCGTCGACCCTGAACCAGATGGAAGCGCTGGACATCCTGCGCGAAAAAGGCGTCAAGCGTGTTGGCCCGTACCGTGTAACGCGGACCATGAGCAGCACGGTTTCTGCCTGTCTGGCGACCCCGTTCAAGATCAAGGGCCTGAACTACTCCATCGCTTCTGCCTGCGCCACCAGTGCTCACTGCATCGGTACTGCCATGGAACAGATCCAGATGGGCAAGCAGGACATCGTTTTCGCCGGTGGCGGTGAAGAAGAGCACTGGAGCCAGTCGTTCCTGTTCGACGCCATGGGCGCATTGTCCAGCAAGCGCAACGACACCCCGGAACAGGCTTCCCGCGCCTACGATGCAGACCGTGATGGCTTCGTCATCGCTGGCGGCGGCGGCATGGTCGTGGTCGAAGAGCTGGAGCACGCCCTGGCGCGCGGCGCGAAGATCTACGCCGAGATCGTTGGCTACGGCGCGACCTCCGACGGCTACGACATGGTCGCCCCAAGTGGCGAGGGTGCCATCCGCTGCATGCAGATGGCCCTGTCTACTACTGAAGGTCCGATCGACTACATCAACACCCACGGCACCTCGACCCCGGTCGGCGACGCCAAAGAGATGGAAGGCGTGCGCGAAGTATTCGGCGCCAACGCCCCGGCCATCAGCTCCACCAAGAGCCTGTCGGGTCACTCCCTGGGCGCCGCAGGCGTTCACGAAGCGATTTACTGCATGCTGATGATGGAAGGCAACTTCATCGCCGGTTCAGCCAACATCGACGAACTGGACCCCGTGGTCGCTGACATGCCGATCCTGCTCAAGACCCAGGAAAACGCAAAAATCGACCAGGTCATGAGCAACAGCTTCGGCTTCGGCGGCACCAATGCCACGCTGGTCATGAAGCGCTGGCAGGGTAAGTAATCTGCCTGGCAGATAGTTGGTATTGAAAAAGGCGCCTTTCGAGGCGCCTTTTTTATGGCTAGGCTATGGCTTTCCTATCTGGCACCCGAGGCTTTCATGTCCGTCATCGTCAGCACCCTGGCACCCCAAGGTTTTCGCCACGCAGTCAGTATCAACGCCGAGCATGAGCTGTTCACCGATCTACCGGTGGCGCTGGGCGGCGAGAATTCCGCGCCCTCCCCCCATGATTACTTCGATGCTGCGCTGGCCTCCTGCAAGACACTGACGGTCAAGCTGTACGCCCAGCAGCACGACATTCCCCTGACTGGGATCACCGTCAACGTCTCCCGAGACGACAGTGAGGAACGACAGGGCAAATACCGTCTCAACGTGCAACTGACCCTCGAAGGCGCCCTGAGCGAGCAGCAGCGCACTGTGTTGCACCGCATCGCTGACCGCTGCCCGGTCCATAAACTGATGACCAGCGCTAAAATCAGTATTGAGACGACACTGGCCTGAGACATCCAGAACACCGGGATAATCACGATGCTCATCATCAAACCACGCGCCGAAGACGTAGAAGGCCAGCCCATCCTGCGCCCACTGCCTTCGGCCAAATGCCGCAACGTCGGTCCCTTCGTGTTTTTCGATCACATGCTGGAGACTGACTACGCGCCGGGCAAAGGCATCGATATTCGCCAGCACCCGCACATCGGCCTGTCGACCCTGACCTACCTGTTTGAAGGCCAGCTGCTACACCGAGACAGCCTGGGCAGCGACCAATTGGTCAACCCGGGCGAGGTCAGCTGGATGACTTCCGGCGCGGCCATCGCCCATATCGAGCGCACTCCGGATGATTTGCTGACCAGCGGCTCGCGAATGCACGGCCTGCAAGTCTGGCTGGCGTCGCCCATGAGCCACGAGTTGGGTCACGGCCACTACAGCCACCATCCCGCGCAAAGCCTGCCGTTCAGTGACAACCTGGGCATCCATATCCGGATGATCGCGGGCAATGGCTTCTGCCTGACATCACCGGTTCCGGTACTTTCGCCGACGGTCTATGCCGAACTGCGTTTGCAGACGGCAACGACCCTGCTGATCCCTGCGGAGCATCAAGAGCGGGCGTTATATGTGCTCGAAGGCGAAGCATCAATAGATGGGCAACCCGTCGAATCCCGCACGCTACTGGTGCTGGAGCCTGGTCAGGAAGTGAATCTGTGTGCGGAAAGTGATTGCCACGCTGTACTCATAGGCGGCGCGTCACTGGACGGGCCACGACGCATGAACTGGAACTTCGTAGCTAGCGATCCGGCATTGATAGAACAGGCAAGAACCCGCTGGGCAGCTGGGGATTGGCCGACAGTGCCGGGGGAAGTGGGCAGGATTGAGTTACCTTGAGAAGGCCAGACAAACTTACATTTGTGGGAGCGAGCTTGCTCGCGAAAGCGTCATTTGAACCGACACATTTGTCGGGTTACTAATATCGCTTTCGCAAGCAAGCTTGCTCCCATAGAAAACAATGCAGTCCGTGGGGCCGCATCAGTCCTTGAAGACTTCATCCAGCAAGTTATGCATCGACACGAAGGCGCGTTTGGCGGTCTTTTCGTCGTACTGCATCATGCCCGGAGTCTGCGCGTGCGGGTCGGTGAACGAGTGCACGGCTCCGCCGTAGCTGAGCAACTGCCAATCAACGCCGGCAGCGTTCATTTCATCTTCGAAGGCCGGCAGTTGCTCTTTTGGCACTAGCGGGTCGGACGCGCCGTGCAATACGAGCACCGCGCCTTTGATATTTTGGGCATCTGCAGGGTTTGGCGTATCCAGCGTGCCGTGGAACGATACGGCGGCCTTCAGGTTCGCGCCTGTACGCGCCAGCTCCAATGAACAGCAACCGCCGAAGCAGAAACCAAAGGTGGCGACCTTATCAGCATCAACCGGAGCATCGGTCTGGATCAGCAATTGATCCAGTGCCGCCTGCATGCGTTTGCGCAACAGGGCACGGTCATCCTTGAGCGGCATCATGGCTGCGCCAGCCTGATCATTGTTCTGCGGACGGGTTCCTTGCCCGTAAAGGTCGGCCAGGAACACCACATAACCCTGTTCGGCCACAGCCTGGGCGATTTTCTCGGCACCTTCGCTGACACCCATCCAGTTTGGAGCCATCAGCAGACCAGGACGCGACGAAGCGTCACCGGAGTCGAACACCAGGCGGCTTTCGTAAGGCTGTCCATCAATCTGGTAAACCACTGAACGCACGGTAACGTTGCTGCTCATTGTTGACTCCTCAATCAGGTAAGAAAAAAGGTAAGCCCTAATCAGAAAAACCCGCCGAAGCGGGTTTTCTGTAACTCGGGTATTAAACCGACAGCTCGACCAACAGCTTGTTCAAGCGGCGCACATAAGCCGCCGGATCCTTGAGGCTGTCACCTGCTGCCAACGCAGCCTGATCGAACAGGATGTGCGACAGATCGCCAAAGCGCTCTTCGCTCTGCTCGGCATCCAGCTTGCCGATCAGCGGGTGAGCCGGGTTGAATTCGAAGATTGGCTTGGAGTCCGGTACCTTCTGCCCGCTGGCTTCCAGGATCTGACGCATCTGCAGACCGAGATCGGCCTCACCAATTGCCAGGATCGCCGGCGAGTCAGTCAGACGGTGGGAAACCCGTACTTCGCTGACAGCATCACCCAGCGCAGCTTTCAAACGCTCGATAAGACCCTCTTTATCCTTGGCGATTTCTTCCTGAGCTTTCTTGTCCTCTTCGGAATCAAGCTTGCCCAGATCCAGATCACCACGGGCCACATCGACGAAACCCTTGCCGTCAAAATCGCTAAGGTAGCTCATCAGCCACTCGTCGATACGGTCAGTCAGCAGCAGCACTTCGATGCCTTTCTTGCGGAAGACTTCAAGGTGCGGGCTGTTTTTGACCTGAGCGTAGGTTTCACCGGTCAGGTAGTAAATCTTGTCCTGACCCTCCTTGGCGCGGGACAGGTATTCGGACAGGGCTACGACCTGCTCGCCACCCTCTTCGTGCGTCGAAGCGAAGCGCAGCAGACCTGCGATTTTTTCTTTGTTGGCGAAGTCTTCTGCCGGGCCTTCTTTCATGACCTGACCGAAGTTCTTCCAGAAGCCTTTGTATTGCTCAGGCTCGTTTTTCGCCAATTTTTCCAGCATGTCGAGGACACGCTTGGTCAGCGCCGACTTCATCGAATCGATGATCGGATCTTTCTGCAGAATCTCGCGGGATACGTTCAGGGACAGGTCATTGGAATCGACCACACCCTTGATGAAGCGCATGTAGAGGGGCAGGAACGACTCAGCCTGGTCCATGACGAACACACGCTGCACGTACAGCTTCAGGCCACGCGGTGCTTCACGCTGATACAGATCGAACGGTGCACGGGCTGGCACATATAGCAGCGAAGTGTATTCCAGCTTGCCTTCGACCTTGTTATGGCTCCAGCTCAGCGGGTTTTCGAAATCGTGGGCGACGTGCTTGTAGAACTCCTGATACTCCTCATCCTTCACTTCCGTGCGAGGACGGGTCCAGAGGGCGCTGGCGCGGTTAACGGTTTCCCACTCTACAGCCGGGGCCTCTTCACCTTCGGCAGCGACCTGTTCTTTTGGCAACTCGATGGGCAACGCGATGTGATCGGAGTATTTCTTGATGATGTTGCGCAGACGGTAACCGTCAGCGAACTCATCTTCACCGCTCTTGAGGTGCAGCACGATGCGTGTACCGCGCTCGGCTTTCTCGACGGTGGCGACTTCGAACTCGCCTTCGCCTTTGGAAGACCAGTGCACGCCTTCGCTGGCAGGAAGGCCGGCACGACGGCTAAACACCTCAACCTGGTCGGCAACGATGAAGGCCGAATAGAAGCCCACACCGAACTGACCGATCAGGTGTGAATCCTTCTTCTGATCGCCTGACAGGTTTTTCATGAAATCGGCAGTGCCGGACTTGGCGATGGTACCCAGATGGGTGATCACATCTTCACGGCTCATGCCGATACCGTTGTCTTCAAGCGTGACGGTTTTCGCTTCCTTGTCGAAGCTCACGCGAATTTTCAGCTCGGCACCGCCTTCGAGCAGGTCCGGTTTGGACAATGCTTCGAAGCGCAGTTTGTCAACGGCGTCAGAGGCGTTAGAGATCAACTCGCGAAGGAAAATTTCCTTGTTGGAATACAGCGAGTGGATCATGAGGTGCAGCAGCTGCTTTACCTCGGTCTGGAAGCCCAGGGTTTCCTTTTGAGTTTCCACACTCATGGTCATCAAACTCCAATCAGATGGCATAAGCCGCCAGATCCAGGCTTGAACCTGTACCTGACAGCGGGTTGTCATCAAAGTGGGGGCTGGGTGAGAGATTTCAAGGGCTTGCTTGCAGCAAAACCGGATCTGTCCTCTTGCAACGGTATGTGAGGCACTGTAATCAGGACTTCTGCAGCCCAAAACACCAATGATTTCTTGTAATAAGGCGCGCCAGAGGTAATGCCATTTGTATTGGAGCTGGCAACTCTCTATGGCGCCAACTGGCAACGCTCGAGCCTCCCAACCAAAAACTGCAGCGCTCAAGACCGCGGTTTACACCCCGCACGCTGCCCATGTAGCCGTTTCACGATAAACATGAATCCTCTGCCCTCCGCTGGACAGCCGAGCGCCAAGCCTGGAATAAAGAAATTCACCTGCCGCATGATTGGTTGGAACTTAATGAAAAGCCCGAGGCTCTTAGGCTCGTAGATATTCAATAAGGAGAAACACCCCATGCGTAATACTTTTGCTTATGCCTTGATGCTTGCCGCCACCCTTGGTCTTGCCGCTTGCGACAAGAAATCCGAGAACACCCAACAAGACGCCAACAAGGCTGCGGAACAATCCCAGGAGTCCATGAAAAAGGCTCAAGAAAAAGTGAATGACGCCGCCAAAGAGAGCCAGGAAGCCGCTCAGAAAGATGCGGAAGCCGCAGCGCAGCGCTCACAGGAAGCTGCTGGCAAGACTCAAGAGCCTGCCACGACTACCAAATAAGCTGAGAAGTTTTCAGACAATAAAGCCCGCTATATGCGGGCTTTATTAGTTGCAACTTATTAAGCGTTAGCGTTGACTCGATGTTTATCGCAACGCATTGGCTTTTCAAACATCAAATCGTGAGATCAGGCCAGCGCCTCGCTGCGCTTGCCAAGTACCCGATCACAGACGAACGCCACGAACAGCACGACAACCGAGGGCACCAGCCACGCCAGCCCCTGTTCGCTCAGTGGCAGATCTGCAACTGCACGCGGCATGTACTCCGTGAAACCGGCACCTTTGAGCGCATCGATCAGACCGAAGATAAACGCCACCAACATCACTGGGGCAACAATCCGGCTCTGGGAATGCCAGAAGCCTTTGCAGAAACTCAATGCGACGAGAACGATGCAAGGCGGATAGATCGCGGTCAGGACCGGGATCGAAAACAGGATCAGTTTGGTCAGCCCCAGATTCGATACCAGCAGGGAAAAAGCGGCCAGCATCACCACAAGGGTTTTGTACGACAGCGGCAATACCTTCGCGAAGTATTCGGCGCAAGCGCAGGTCAGGCCCACGGCTGTCACGAGGCAGGCCAACGAAATCAACACAGCGAGAAAACCACTGCCCAGCGAGCCAAAGGTATGTTGAACATATGCATGCAGCACCGCTGCGCCATTACTCGCACCGGCTGCTACCGCATGGCTACCAGAGCCTAGACGGAACAGGCTGACATACACCAACGCAAGGCCAACACCTGCAATCAACCCGGCAATGATCGCGTAGCGAGTGATCAAACGCGGTGACTCAACGCCACGTGAGCGAATGGCATTGACGATAACAATCCCGAACACCAGGGCACCCAGAGTATCCATAGTCAGGTAGCCATTGATGAAACCCTGGGAAAACGGTGCAGCAGCGTAAGCAGGTTCTGCTACGCCGATGTCACCGGCAGGCAGTGCGAACGCAGCGATACCCAGAACCGCCAGGGCAATGATCTTTAGCGGCGCGAGGAAGCGCCCTACTGTGTCCAACAGGCGACCGGGATACAGGGAAACCCAGAACACCACCAGGAAGTACATCAGACTATAAAGAAACAGCGCCAGCGGGCTGTCGCCGGTCAACGGAGCCAGACCCACCTCGAAAGACACCGTAGCCGTGCGCGGCGTAGCGAACAGCGGCCCGACTGCCAGATAACAGACCGCTGCGAGAATACCGCCAGCCACCTTGCCAATCGGACTGCTGAGCGCATCCATCGCCCCGCCGACCTTCGCCAGAGCAATGACGGTAACCACTGGCAAACCTACTGCCGTAACGAGGAAGCCCAACGCGGCGATCCACACGTTCGGTCCAGCCTGCAACCCCACGATGGGCGGGAAGATGATATTGCCAGCCCCGACGAACAGGGCAAACGTCATAAAACCAAGTGCCAGGATGTCCTGACCTTTCAACACTTTCATCGAGAAAACCACACTTCAGAATCGGAATTGGAGAGCGATTTCCCGGTGGATTAGGGAAATCCGTGCGCATCCTTTTAGGACGTGCCGGCTGCGCAACAGCTCCTTGTGAGAGCCGCAATGCACGAAATGGCGGCTAGCCTACCGAATTTGCGGGTTTATTGCACTTATAGAGGGCGAATCGGCCGATGAACGCACCGTTACAGGACGTTACCGGCAAATAAATTTAGGCGCTGCCAAACGCACAAAGGCCACCCGAAGGTGGCCTTTGCAGGTCAATCAAATAAGCAAATGCTTATTTTTTGACTTCCCAACCAGTCAGCTCAGCCAGGGCTTTGCCGATGTCAGCCAGGGAACGCACGGTTTTAACGCCTGCGTCTTGCAGAGCAGCGAATTTCTCGTCTGCAGTGCCTTTGCCGCCAGAAATGATTGCGCCAGCATGGCCCATGCGCTTGCCCGGAGGAGCAGTCACACCAGCGATGTAGGAAACAACTGGCTTGGTCACGTGTGCCTTGATGTAGGCAGCCGCCTCTTCTTCAGCCGAACCGCCGATCTCACCGATCATGACGATCGCTTCGGTCTTCGGGTCTTCCTGGAACAGCTTCAGGATGTCGATGAAGTTGGAGCCCGGGATCGGGTCACCACCGATACCAACACAGGTCGACTGACCGAAACCGGCGTCAGTTGTCTGCTTCACAGCTTCGTAAGTCAGGGTGCCGGAACGCGACACGATGCCTACTTTGCCTGGCAAGTGAATGTGACCTGGCATGATGCCGATCTTGCATTCGCCCGGAGTGATAACGCCTGGGCAGTTAGGACCGATCAGGACCACACCCAGCTCGTCGCACTTGACCTTGGCTTCCAGCATGTCGATGGTCGGGATGCCTTCGGTGATGCAGACGATCAGCTTGATGCCGCCGAAAGCTGCTTCAAGGATGGAATCCTTGCAGAAAGGAGCTGGAACGTAGATCACGCTGGCAGTAGCGCCAGTTTTTTCTACAGCTTCTTGCACCGTGTTGAACACTGGCAGGTTAAGGTGCGTAGTGCCGCCTTTACCTGGAGTCACGCCGCCAACCATTTTGGTGCCGTAGGCAATGGCTTGCTCGGAGTGGAAAGTACCCTGCGAACCAGTAAAGCCCTGGCAGATTACTTTGGTGTCTTTATTGATCAGGACGCTCATTACTTGCCCTCCGCAGCTTTGACAACTTGTTGAGCAGCGTCGGTCAGGCTGGTAGCAGCGATGATGTTCAAACCGCTTTCTGCCAGTACTTTAGCGCCCAGTTCAGCGTTGTTACCTTCAAGGCGAACAACAACCGGGATTTTAACGCCGACTTCTTTCACTGCACCGATGATGCCTTCGGCAATCATGTCGCAACGAACGATGCCGCCGAAGATGTTGACCAGTACTGCGGCGACATTGGTGTCGGACAGAATGATCTTGAACGCTTCGGTAACGCGCTCCTTGGTTGCACCACCACCTACGTCGAGGAAGTTGGCTGGCTTGCCGCCATGCAGATTGACGATGTCCATGGTACCCATGGCCAGGCCAGCACCGTTGACCATGCAGCCGATGTTGCCTTCCAGTGCCACGTAGTTCAGTTCGAACTTGGCAGCGTGAGCTTCGCGCGGATCATCTTGCGATGGATCGTGGAAAGCCTTCAGCTTTGGCTGACGGTACATGGCGTTGGCATCGATGTTGATCTTGGCGTCCAGGCAGTGCAGATCGCCGTCAGCCTTGATTACCAGCGGGTTCACTTCCAGCAGAGCCAGGTCGTGGTCCTGGAACAGTTTGGCAAGACCAGTGAAGATCTTGGCGAACTGGGAAACCTGCTTGCCTTCCAGACCCAACTGGAATGCCAGATCGCGACCCTGGAATGGCTGAGCGCCTACCAGTGGATCGATCGTGGCCTTGAGGATTTTCTCAGGAGTGTCGTGAGCGATTTTCTCGATGTCCACGCCACCTTCGGTGGAAGCCATGAACACGATACGACGGCTCGAACGATCCACTACAGCGCCGAGATACAGCTCTTTAGCGATGTCGGTGCAGGACTCAACCAGGATCTTGGTCACTGGCTGACCGTTGGCGTCGGTCTGGTAAGTTACCAGACGCTTGCCCAACCACTGCTGGGCGAACGCTGCAGCGTCTTCTTTGCTGCGAACCAGCTTAACGCCGCCCGCTTTACCGCGACCACCAGCGTGAACCTGAGCTTTGACAACCCATTCAGTCCCGCCAATCTTGTCGCAAGCTTCTGCTGCTGCTTCCGGGGTGTCTACTGCGTAGCCTTTGGATACTGGCAGGCCGTACTCAGCGAACAGCTGCTTACCCTGATACTCGTGAAGATTCATGCTTATTACCGTCTTCGTTAGGTACTGCGCATTCGGTGCTGCACGTCTGGCGTGCCGCACCACCTGTGACCGCTACTCCGGCCCTACCCTTCAGGGAAGAGTCCGGAGGTCGAGTCCGGCGGACATTCCGCGGTGAGACTTGCTCGCAAGGCTCACGACGGGCAGTCCGTCGTGGTTTCTCTTGTTGTCTTAACGCTTCTTGCGGTTCTGGATGTGAATGGCACCGCCATTCACGGCCAAAGCAGCCTCATGCAATGCTTCAGACAGGGTCGGATGGGAGAAGACCATCATGCCGATGTCTTCGGCACTGCTGCCAAATTCCATCGCGATTGCACCCTGCTGTACCAATTCCGCAGCGCTAGGACCAATGACGTGAACGCCCAATACGCGATCAGTCTTGGCGTCAGCGATGATTTTGACAAAACCACCGGTATCGTTTGCTGCCATCGCGCGGCCGCTGGCTGCGAATGGGAAGGTGCCGACGTTAACCTCAACGCCTTCAGCCTTCAAGGTCTGCTCGGTTTTACCAACCCAAGCGATCTCCGGGTGGGTGTAGATAACCGAAGGAATCAGATTGTAGTTCATCTGAGCCTTGTGGCCCTTGATGCGTTCAACAACCATGATGCCTTCTTCCGAAGCCTTGTGGGCCAGCATCAGACCACGAACCACGTCGCCGATGGCATAAACGCCAGGCACGCTGGTGGTGCAGTAGTCATCAACGTAGATGAAACCACGCTCATCCAGGTCCACACCGCTGTCAGCCGCCAACAGGTCAGTGGTCACTGGGCGACGACCAACGGCAACGATCAGACGATCAAAAGTGATCGACTGCTCGCCAGCTGCGTCGGTGTAACTGACAACGACTTCTTCGCCTTCAACCTTGGAGCCGGTCACGCGGGCGCCCAGTTTGATGTCCAGACCTTGCTTGGTGAAAGTCTTCAGCGCCTCTTTGGAGACTGCTTCGTCAGCGGCCGGGATGAACTTATCCAGCGCTTCCAGAACAGTGACCTGAGCACCCAGGCGAGCCCATACCGAACCCAGTTCCAGCCCAATCACGCCAGCGCCGATAACGCCCAGACGCTGTGGAACCTGTTGGAATTCCAGAGCACCGGTGGAGTCAACGATGACCTTCTGATCAACCGGAGCGGGTGGAATGTCGATCGGACGCGAACCGGAAGCCAGGATCACGTGATCCGCTTCGATGATTTCCACGGTGCCGTCAGCAGCGGTCAGCTCGACTTTCTTGCCAGCCAGCAGCTTGCCGTGGCCTTGCAGAGTGGTCACGCCGTTGGCTTTGAACAGGCTGGCAACGCCGCCGGTCAGGCCTTTGACGATGTTAGCCTTGCGACCAACCATGGCCGGCACGTCCATGCTGACTTCGGAAGTCGAAATGCCATGGATCGAGAAGCCGTTCTTGGCTTCGTAGAATTTCCAGGAGCTGTCCAGCAGAGCCTTGGAAGGAATGCAGCCCACGTTCAGGCAAGTACCACCAAGGGCCAGCTTGCCCTCCTTGTCCTGATACTTCTCGATGCAGGCAGTCTTGAGACCAAGTTGCGCAGCCTTGATGGCGGCAACATAACCGCCAGGGCCTGCGCCAATCACTACCACGTCGAATTTCTGGGACATAAAAAAGAGTTCCTCTTTAGCTGCGAGCTTAAAGCTGCAAGCTGCAAGCTGGCCTGTGATTTATTACAGACGAGCGCTGCAACCTGTTCATTAGGATGTTGCTACGGCCAAAGCTTCAGCGTCATGCTGCGTTTACTTGCAGCTTGACGCTTGCGGCTTGCAGCTGTCGTGAATCAGATATCCAGCAGCAGACGAGCCGGATCTTCCAGCAAGTTCTTGATGGTCACCAGGAAGGTCACAGCTTCTTTACCATCGATCAAACGGTGATCGTAGGACAGAGCCAGGTACATCATCGGACGGATTACGACCTGACCGTTGACCGCCATCGGACGCTGGATGATGTTGTGCATACCCAGAATGGCCGCTTGAGGCGGGTTGACGATCGGGGTCGACATCATCGAACCGAAGGTACCACCGTTGGTGATGGTGAAGGTACCACCAGTCATCTCGTCGATGGACAGCTTGCCGTCACGGGCTTTCTTGCCGAATGCAGCGATGCCGCCTTCGATTTCAGCCAGGCTCATCTGCTCTGCGTTACGCAGCACCGGAACTACCAGACCACGGTCGCTGGAAACAGCGACGCCAACGTCTGCGTAACCGTGGTAAACGATGTCGGAGCCGTCGATCGAAGCGTTGACTGCCGGGAAACGCTTCAGCGCTTCGGTAGTAGCCTTGACGAAGAACGACATGAAGCCCAGGCGAACGCCGTTGTTGGACTTCTCGAACAGGTCCTTGTACTTCGAGCGCAGCGCCATGACTTCGGTCATGTCCACTTCGTTGAACGTGGTCAGCATCGCCATGTTCGACTGAGCTTCAACCAGACGCTTGGCCACGGTGGCACGTACACGAGTCATCGGTACGCGCTTCTCGGTGCGATCGCCAACAGCGACAACAGGAGCAGCGGCAGCAGCAGGCTTGGCAGCAGGAGCAGCGGCTGGAGCGGATTTCTTCGCTTCAACAGCAGCAACCACGTCTTCCTTGGTCACACGGCCATCTTTGCCAGTGCCTTTGACGCTGGCCAGGTTGATGCCGTTTTCTTCAGCCAGCTTGCGGGCAGCTGGAGCGGCAACCGAATCTTCGTCACCTGCAGCGGCAGCGGCAGGAGCAGCCGCCTGAGCCGGGGCAGCAGTTGGGGCTGCAGCGGCAGCCGGGGCAGCAGAAGCAGTCCCGCCTGCATCCAGCGTTGCGATCAGCTCGTTGGACAGGACGATTTCGCCCTCGCCTTTGACGATCGATGCCAGCACGCCGTCAGCTTCAGCCAGCACTTCGAGCACTACTTTGTCAGTTTCGATGTCAACCAGCAGCTCGTCACGTTTGACCGCCTCGCCCGGCTGTTTGTGCCACTTGGAAATGGTGCCGTCGGCAACTGATTCCGGGAAAGAGGGGGCTTTGATCTCGATAGCCATTATCTGTAATTCCTTAATTCGGTTTCTAATGCGCGAAGGCGTTAAACAGTGAAGGCATCTTGCAGCAGTTTTTCCTGCTGTTCAGCGTGCATCGAAGCGTACCCACAAGCAGGCGCGGCAGAGGCGTCACGACCGGCGTACTCGAGAACGAGGTTGCGGTTGTGATTGCCTACGCTGCGACGCAAGTGATGCTGACTGCTGTACCAGGCACCCTGGTTCATCGGTTCTTCCTGGCACCACACTACATTCTGCAGGTTGGTGTAAGGCGCGATCGCCTCCATCAGGTCATCTTCCGGGAACGGATACAGCTGTTCGATACGCACGATGGCAATATCTTCACGGCCTTCGGCACGGCGTTTTTCCAGCAAGTCGTAGTAAACCTTGCCGCTGCACAGAACCAGACGCGTCACCTTGGCGGCATCGAGGGTATCGATTTCCGGGATAACGGTCTGGAACGAACCTTCAGCGAGGTCTTCCAAAGTCGAAACGGCCAGCTTGTGACGCAACAACGATTTAGGG
Organism: Pseudomonas syringae; assembly: GCF_000737245.1. Taxonomy (GTDB): domain Bacteria; phylum Pseudomonadota; class Gammaproteobacteria; order Pseudomonadales; family Pseudomonadaceae; genus Aquipseudomonas; species Aquipseudomonas syringae_J. Next base: position 32,383 of record NZ_JPQU01000040.1, read on the forward strand.
GTCAGCACGATCAGCGGCTTGCGCAGCGGACGAATAACCTGACGACGCAGCAAGTGGTAAATCTGCGACGGCGTGGTCGGTACACAAACCTGAATGTTGTGCTCGGCGCAGCCCTGAAGGTAACGCTCAAGACGTGCAGACGAGTGCTCTGGGCCCTGCCCTTCATAACCGTGAGGCAGCAACATGGTCAGACCGCACAGACGGCCCCACTTGTGCTCGCCGCTGGTGATGAACTGGTCGATAACCACTTGCGCACCGTTGGCGAAGTCGCCGAACTGGGCTTCCCAGATAACCAGCGCATCTGGCTGAGTCGTCGAGTAACCGTATTCAAACGCCAGCACGGCCTCTTCCGACAGGAACGAATCGTACAGATCGAAACGTGGCTGACCGGCGTACAGATTCTGCAACGGGATGTAAGTCCCGGCGTCTTTCTGATTGTGCAGCACAGCGTGACGGTGCGAGAACGTGCCGCGACCGATGTCTTGACCTGTCATGCGGATCGGGTGACCTTCGAACGCCAGGGTCGCGTACGCCATGGTTTCTGCGTAACCCCAGTTGATCGGCAGGCCGCCGGCTTGCATTTTCTGACGGTCTTCGTAAATTTTCTGCACCTGACGCTGAACCACGAAGCCTTCAGGCAGCTCCATCAGTTTGGCGGACAGTTCCTGCAGAGTCTTCAGATCGAAGCGAGTGTCGTGACGCGCTGTCCAGGCGTGGCCCAGATACGGACGCCAGTCCACGAACAGTTCTTTATTCGGCTCTTTGACCAGACTTTTTACAACGTGCAGACCGTTGTCCAGCGCATTGCGATAGTCATCGATCTTGCCTTGTACGCGCGCATCATCCAGCACACCGGCCTTGGTCAACTTCTCCGCATACAGCTCACGAGTCGTGCGCTGCTTGGTGATCTGCTGATACATCAACGGCTGGGTGCCACTTGGCTCATCAGCTTCGTTGTGACCTCGACGGCGATAGCAGACCAGATCAATCACCACGTCACGCTTGAACTGCATGCGGTAGTCAATGGCCAGCTGGGTGACGAACAGGACAGCTTCAGGGTCATCGCCATTCACATGGAGAATCGGCGCCTGGATCATCTTGGCAACGTCGGTCGCGTACTCGGTGGAGCGGGAGTCTTCCGGGTTGCTGATGGTGAAGCCAACCTGGTTATTGATGACGATGTGGACGGTACCGCCAGTCTTGAAGCCGCGAGTCTGCGACATCTGGAAAGTTTCCATGACCACGCCCTGCCCTGCGAAAGCAGCATCACCGTGGAGGGAAATCGGCAGAACCTTGTCGCCATTAGGATCATTACGACGATCCTGACGAGCACGAACGGACCCTTCAACCACTGGAGAAACGATTTCCAGGTGGGACGGGTTGAATGCCATGGCCAAGTGAACTTCACCGCCAGTGGTCATCACGTTCGAAGAGAAACCCTGGTGATACTTCACGTCACCGGACCCCAGCTCGACCTTTTTCTTGCCCTCGAACTCATCAAACAGTTCGCGAGGATTCTTGCCGAAGGTGTTGACCAGCACGTTCAGACGGCCACGGTGGGCCATGCCGATAACGATTTCCTTGGTGCCGTAGGAACCCGAGCGCTGGATCAACTCGTCCAGCATCGGGATCAGGCTCTCGCCACCTTCCAGACCGAAACGCTTGGTGCCAGGGTACTTGGTGCCCAGGTACTTCTCCAGGCCCTCTGCTGCGGTTACGCGCTCAAGCAAGTGGCTCTGGATTTCAGCGGAAAACGCAGGACGACCACGAACGCTTTCCAGACGTTGCATGAACCAGTTGCGCTGCTCGGAATCGACGATGTGCGTAAATTCGGCGCCAATGGTGCGGCAATATGTCTGCTGTAAGGTCTCGTGGATTTCACGTAGGCTCGCTTCCTCTTTGCCAATGAACAAGTCACCAGCGCGGAAGGTGGTGTCGAGGTCAGCGTTGGTCAACCCGTAGTGGTTGATCGACAGGTCAGCTGGCCCAGTACGTTGCCACAACCCCAGCGGATCGAGCTGTGCTGCCTGATGGCCGCGCATACGATAAGCCTGGATGAGCCGCAGTACTTCGACTTGCTTCTTCTCATGCTCACTGCTCACGCTTCCGGCAGACACCGGTTGGGCGCGGCGCTGGTTTTTGGCCAGCAGCACGAAATGATCGCGAATCGTCGAATGCGATACATCGGTGGCAGCGTTGCCGTCAGCGGGCAACTTCTGAAAGTAGGTGCGCCATTCCTCTGGCACAGCGTTAGGGTCGTGCAGGTAGAGCTCATAGAGCTCTTCCACATAGGCAGCGTTACCACCGGAAAGGTGGGCACTGTTCCACATGCGCTGCATCACGCTTTCTTGCATGCTTGGTCACCCTCGGTAAGGGGACACCACCGGCGAAGACACCACAGCAAACCTGAGATAGTCATGTGCAGCGACTGTATCAAGCCACTTAGGATCACGCAGATAGTCCGGGTACCAGCCCGGATGCCCCTGCTGGTCTCATTTCTTCAAAATAAGAGCCGCAGACATAGCTGCTGCTCAGGTTAAAACTACGGCGCCGGTTGAAGCCTGCGCCGCAGCGGTTACTACGGTATTACGGTGTAACAGTCAAATCAGACGCCGTTTTGCAGGAGCATGTTGCGAACGTGACCGATAGCCTTGGTTGGGTTAAGGCCCTTCGGACAAACGTTTACGCAGTTCATGATCCCGCGGCAGCGGAATACGCTGAACGGATCATCAAGGGAAGCCAGACGCTCGGCGGTCTTGTTGTCACGGCTGTCAGCCAGGAAGCGGTAGGCTTGCAACAGTGCAGCTGGACCGAGGAATTTGTCAGGATTCCACCAGAAGGACGGGCAGGAAGTCGAACAGCAAGCGCACAGGATGCACTCGTACAGACCGTCCAGCTTTTCACGCTCTTCAGGAGTTTGCAGACGCTCGATGGCCGGAGCCGGAGTGTCGTTGAGCAGATAGGGCTTAACCTTCTCGTACTGCTTGTAGAAGATGCTCATATCGACGACCAGGTCACGTATAACCGGCAAACCAGGCAGCGGACGAACCACCAGCTTGTTGCCCTTGACCACAGCGGACAAAGGCGTGATGCACGCCAGGCCGTTCTTGCCGTTGATATTCATACCGTCCGAACCGCAAACACCCTCGCGGCACGAACGACGATAGGAGAAGCCTTCATCCTGTTCTTTGATCAGAGCCAGCACGTCCAGGACCATGATGTCCTTGCCGTCTGTATTGACCTGGAACTCCTGCATGAACGGCGCAGCGTCCTGATCAGGGTTGTAGCGATAAACACTGACTTGCAACATATCGGCCACCCTTAATAAGTCCGAATCTTAGGTTCAAAAGTCGGGACGGTTTTCGGCGAGAAGTTCACGGCACGCTTGGTTACGCGCTTGTCACCCGGGAAATACAGGGTGTGGCACAACCAGTTTTCGTCGTCGCGATCTTCGAAGTCTTCACGGGCATGAGCACCACGGGACTCTTTACGATGTTCTGCGGCAATCGCTGTTGCTTCGGCGACTTCCAGCAGGTTTTGCAATTCCAGCGCTTCGATACGGGCGGTGTTGAACGCCTGGCTCTTGTCGTTGATCTTGACGTTGGCGATGCGCTCACGCAGACCGGCCAACTGGGCAATGCCCTTCTGCATGTATTCGCCAGTACGGAATACACCGAAGTAGTTCTGCATGCAGCTTTGCAGCTCTTTACGCAGCGTGGCGACATCTTCGCCTTCAGTACGCTCGTTCAAACCACTCAGACGTGCCAGCGCAGCATCGATGTCAGTCTCGGAAGCGCGACGGTAATCCACGCCTTCATTGAGCGCTTGCTCCAGGTGCAGACCCGCAGCACGACCGAATACCACCAGGTCCAGCAGCGAGTTGCCACCCAGACGGTTGGCACCGTGAACCGATACGCAAGCCACTTCGCCTACCGCGAACAGACCAGGAATGATCTGATCCACGCCTGCCGCGTCTTGCGTAATCGCCTGACCGTGAATGTTGGTGGCAACGCCGCCCATCATGTAGTGGCAGGTCGGAACAACCGGAATAGGCGCGACAGCCGGGTCAACGTGAGCAAAGGTCTTGGACAGCTCCATGATCCCTGGCAGACGGCTGTGAAGCACTTCTTCACCGAGGTGATCAAGTTTGAGCATTACGTGGTCGCCATCTGGACCACAGCCGTTACCGGCAATGATTTCCTTGACCATGGAACGTGCAACAACGTCACGACCGGCAAGGTCTTTGGCGTTCGGAGCGTAACGCTCCATGAAACGCTCGCCATGCTTGTTGATCAGGTAACCGCCTTCACCACGGCAACCTTCGGTAACCAGTACACCTGCGCCAGCGATACCGGTCGGGTGGAACTGCCACATCTCGATGTCCTGGACCGGAACACCTGCACGCAATGCCATGCCCACGCCGTCGCCAGTGTTGATCAGGGCGTTGGTGGTGGAGGAATAGATGCGACCTGCGCCGCCGGTGGCCAGTACAGTCGCATTGGAGCGAATGTAGGAGGTTTCACCGGTTTCGATGCAGATGGCGATGATGCCGACAAAGGCGCCATCCTGGTTCTTCACCAGATCCACTGCGTAGTATTCGTTGAGGAATACGGTGCCAGCCTTCAGGTTGGCCTGGTACAGGGTGTGCAGCAAAGCGTGACCGGTACGGTCCGCAGCGGCGCAGGTACGAGCAGCCTGGCCACCTTTACCGAAGTCCTTGGACTGACCACCGAACGGACGCTGATAGATACGGCCCTGCTCGGTACGCGAGAACGGCAGACCCATGTGCTCCAGCTCGAAAACGGCTTCAGGGCCTACGGAACACATGTACTCGATCGCGTCCTGGTCACCGATATAGTCGGAACCCTTGACGGTGTCGTACATGTGCCAGCGCCAGTCATCATTTGGATCGGCAGAAGCAATGGCGCAGGTGATGCCACCTTGAGCGGAAACGGTGTGGGAACGCGTCGGGAAAACCTTGGTGACTACGGCGGTCTTGTGGCCACCTTGAGCCAGCTGCAACGCAGCGCGCATGCCTGCACCGCCGCCACCGATGATGATGGCGTCGAATGAAAGTGTATTTATGTTAGCCATGAATCAGATACCCCAAAGAATCTGCACACCCCAGACAAAGTAAGCGAACATCGCAACGCCGCAGACTGCCTGGAAAAGGAAACGCACAGTCGTCGCCGACTTGCCCAGCGCCATTGGCGTCAGGTAGTCAGTGGCGATGGTCCACATGCCGACCCAGGCGTGAGCGCCAAGGGCAACCAGGGCCAACAGACTGAAGATACGCATCCCGTTGTGCGAGAACAGCGCATGCCAGGTGGCATAGTCGAGGCCAGGATGGGCCACGAGGTATCCGATCAGAAAAATGAAATAAGCCGCGAGCACGACCGCAGATACGCGCTGCGCCATCCAGTCATAGAGGCCCGAACGCGACAGGTTAGTGACGTTGGTTACCATATCCATACTCCTGCCAGAACGATTATCACCACGGACACGACGATAACGATTTTGGAGCCCCGCTTGCCGCCTTCCAGCGTCTCGCCGATGCCCGCATCCATGACCAGGTGACGGATGCCCGCCACGAGGTGATAAAGCAGGGCAGACAACAGGGCCCAGATCACAAGCTTGGCCAGCGGACTGGTCAGATACGCTTTCACTTCACCGAACCCTTCTTCTGAGCTCAGCGACTTGTCCAATGCATAAAGCATGATGACAAGGCCGACAAAGAGGATGACGCCGGATACACGGTGAAGGATGGACGTGTAAGCAGTGACTGGGAGTTTGATGGTCCTTAGGTCTAGGTTTACAGGTCGTTGGCTTTTCACGGCTTTTTTCACACTGAAGAGCCCCTAACAATCAGGGCAAATTATTGGGAAGTGCACTGGTCAGGTACCCACCACCCAGGGAGTGACGACCTCCGGTAAAACAGGCCCTAAAAGCCCCTGGCGGTCGGACGCCGAGTATAGACAGTTAGGCCACTAATGACAACGCGCATACTCGCCAAAATGGTGGATTGCGCTGGCCTGAAAAAAAGCGTAAGTGGACAAAATGTCGCACCCAGTGACAAGCCTCAAAGCCTTCTGAAACACGACTTTAGGCAAATTGACTTTAGAATTTATCTATCTATAGTGGTGCGGGCCCTGCGTGGGGGGCCTGTCTGATGATTTGAAGCATAAATAGGAGGCCACATGGCTGACAATAAAGCGCAGTTGATCATCGAGGGCGCAGCCCCCGTCGAGCTGCCCATTCTGACCGGCACCGTAGGTCCCGACGTCATCGACGTACGCGGCCTGACAGCCACCGGCCGCTTCACATTCGACCCAGGCTTCATGTCGACCGCGTCTTGCGAGTCGAAGATCACCTACATTGACGGTGACAACGGGATCCTGCTGCATCGCGGCTATCCGATCGAGCAATTGGCCGAGCAGTCGGACTATCTCGAAACCTGCTACCTGCTGCTCAACGGTGAACTGCCAACCGCTGAACAGAAAGCCCAGTTCGTGGTTGTGGTCAAGAACCACACAATGGTTCACGAACAGCTGAAGACTTTCTTCAACGGCTTCCGCCGTGACGCTCACCCGATGGCGGTGATGTGCGGCGTAGTCGGAGCCTTGTCGGCGTTTTATCACGACTCCCTGGATATCAATAATCCTCAGCATCGTGAAATCTCGGCCATTCGCCTCGTGGCGAAGATGCCGACCCTGGCAGCAATGGTCTACAAGTACTCCATGGGCCAGCCTATGATGTACCCGCGTAACGACCTGAGCTATGCCGAGAACTTCCTGCACATGATGTTCAACACGCCGTGCGAGATCAAACCGATCAGCCCGGTTCTGGCCAAGGCGATGGACAAGATCTTCATCTTGCACGCCGACCATGAACAGAACGCATCGACCTCCACCGTTCGAATGGCTGGCTCCTCAGGTGCCAATCCATTCGCGTGCATCGCTGCCGGTATCGCTGCACTATGGGGCCCTGCTCACGGCGGCGCGAACGAAGCTGTATTGTCCATGCTTGATGAAATCGGCGATGTCTCGAACATCGACAAATTCATCGCCAAGGCCAAGGACAAGAACGACCCATTCAAGCTGATGGGCTTCGGTCACCGGGTCTACAAGAACCGCGACCCACGCGCCACCGTGATGAAGCAGACCTGCGATGAAGTACTCAAGGAACTGGGCATCACCAATGACCCGCAACTTGAACTGGCCATGCGACTCGAAGAGATCGCACTGACCGATCCGTACTTCATCGAGCGCTCGCTGTACCCGAACGTCGACTTCTATTCGGGTATCATCCTCAAGGCTATCGGTATTCCGACCAGCATGTTCACCGTGATCTTCGCCCTGGCGCGGACTGTCGGCTGGATTTCCCACTGGAAAGAAATGCTGTCCAGCCCGTACAAGATTGGCCGCCCACGCCAGCTGTACACTGGCTACGTAGCACGCGACATCGTGCCACTGGAAGATCGCAAGTAGGTTTCACGCTACAAACAAAAAGGGCTGCCATTGGCAGCCCTTTTTTGTGTCGATGACATGGCACTTCGAATGAATATATCTGCGTGACACAACCAGCGGGCGCTCTGCAGGAGGGCACGAGCACCGCTAGGCCGCGATAGCGGTGTATCAGAAAGGCCGCCATCGTGGCCTCGCGGTGCTGAGCGCCTACAGGAAATTTATTCCGCCCCCACTACGCCAGCGTTTACTTCTCAGCCTTTTCCTTCAACGCTTTCAAAGTATTGAACGGCGCATCAACCACGAATTTATTCGCCAGCCAGGAAGGCACGCTACCACCAGGCTCGGTATGCACCTGGTAAGTTACCTGAGTCTTGCCTGCCCCCTGCGGAACGAACTTCCAATAGCCGTCGACCTGCGCTACCCGAACAAAACCCTTTTCTTCAGGGATGTATTTGGGTTGCCCTTCCAACTTGCGCGTCAGGCTGCCGTCCGAGCCTTCCTGAGTGGTGACCAGCAGTACCGAATCACGGGGCGTCACCGGCCATGGCGTATTGAATTGGGTGTAGGTCCATACCTTCCCGCCCTCATTCTTGAGCAGTTTCTGCGACTTGCACTCGTGAATCCACGCACAGGCACCCGCGACGTCCTCCTGAAGGGCACGCAGCTTGCCAAGACTGGCGTTGATCACCGTTTCCCCACGGTAGGCCTTGTACTTGGAGCCCGCCACTTCACTCAACGAAACCTTTATTCCGCCCTCCTCCTTCGCCACCTGCCAGTCTTCGGCGTGAGCAGCGGCGGAAATGAATACCGCCAACCCACAGATAACAGCCATCGAATGCAACGAACTCATTGTTTTATTCCTTATTGTTTAAAGTCCCGGCGAATCAATTCGGTCACACGAGAAAGATCATGCAACTGCCGTAGCGACCTCCCACCAGGTAATCAGGCGTATCGCATCAGCCTGATCGACACCGCAGACATCCGGCTCAGCCTTGAACTGGCTGCACACTGGCGGCCGCTCAGGCTTGCCGAACAGCGCGCACAGTGATTCGACTGAAAGATGCACGCAACGTTCGCCAGCGGGCTTGCCGTGGGGCATACCAGGGATTGGAGACGTAATGGAAGGCGCGATGCAGCAAGCACCACAACTCGAGCGGCAGTCCATGACCAGCACCCTTGGAAGCGAATTGAGGAGGAGATGATAACGGCTGAAACAACCGTTTGAAATGCTTTGTCGCTATTGCTTGAACTTGAAGTCCAGCGCCGCGCCTTCCACATCTCGCCGATTGTCGTTGCGCATCTGCAGCTGCATCTCGTTGCTCAGCAGGCGACCATTCAGCTCAAAAGGCCCTTGGCCTGAAGAATCGTCCTTGCCACCGAACATCTGCGGCAGGATCGGCTTGCGAGCCGAAGACCGGGTATTGCCCTTGGACTTTTTCTCTCTGACCACCTCTTGGGCAAGCTCTGGAGGCAGGCTCAGGTCCAGCTTGGCGTTGTTCAAACTGGTTTCCTTCACAACTTTTTTGCTGGCGGCCACGGATTTCTTTGCTGCAGCTTCCCGCTTGGTATCTGCTGCAGACTTCGGGACTGCCTTCGCCTGAGCCCTCGCGGACGCCGCAGACTTTGCGGCAGCAGCTTCGCCCCCGGCAGTCACCGGCACCACAGACACATTGGGCGAAAGGTCATGCACCGGGGGCTTGGCAGGCTCTACAGCTGCGCTCTTGGCCTCGGCCGGTGGCGGAGCAGCAATCGGTGCCTGCGCCTTGATTTGCGGGGCATCTGCAGCCACCTGAGGCTTCGGCGCAGGCGGATCCTGAGCATCACAGGCACTCAGCAGAACGACTAGCAACAATCCAACGCAACGATGAGCTTTCATGGACATAGAGGACAAAGGCAGAAAACCCTATGCTGGCCTGTTGAGAGCATTCTGACAAGGCGATAGCGCCAACCCTCTGATAATTGGCACTATTGGCAGCACCTCTGATTGTGCGCAGCCACGAATCAGTAGCTGACAACCGCCTCCTGACACAGTTGCTTGGCGAGCATTCCCAATGTCATGAGCGCTCTCTCCGCCTCGCGATTCCAAGGGATGCCACAGTTCAGGCGAATGCAATGATTGAACTGTTCTGTATTGCTGAAAATCAGACCTGGCGCGATGCTAATGCCCTGCTCTAGAGCACGAATGTGTAGATCCTGAGTGTTTACCCGCCCAGGCAAACTGACCCACAGAATAAACCCGCCCAAAGGGCGACTCATCTGCGTGCCCTCCGGGAAAAACTGTTGCACGGCCAGCTGAAAGGCACTGAGATTCTTCCGATACTCCAGGCGAATGAAACGCAAATGTCGGTCATAGCCGCCATTTTCCAGATACGCAGCCACTCCCATCTGGGTAACACTGCACGCCGAATGAGTGCTGAACGTCTGCAAACGCTGGATCTCCGCCTGATACTTGCCCGCAATCATCCAGCCAATACGCACACCCGGGGAAAGGGTTTTGGAAAAACTCGAGCAATATATGACCCTGCCCAAACGATCAAACGCCTTCAGGGCCTTGGTTCGACCCTGTTCAAACATCAGCTCGCCATAGATATCGTCTTCAACAATCTGAATATCAAAATCCGAGGCCAGGCGCAGCAGATGCTTCTGCCGATCTTCGGGAATTGTGCCGCCCAAAGGGTTGCTGAGCCGGGAAGTCAGTACCAGCGCCTTGATTGACCACTGATTGGCCGCCAGCTGGAGGGCTTCGAGGCTTATCCCTGTCGCCGGATCACTGGGAATCTCGATGACCTTGAGCCCCAACAAGTCGGCCAGTTGTAATAGCCCGTAGTAAGCCGGGGACTCGGCGGCAATCAGATCCCCAGGGCGAGTCAGCACCCTGAGCGACATCTGCAACGCATCGACACAGCCGTGAGTGATGACGATTTCGGACGGATCAACCACGACCCCCGCATCGCGCATGCGAATGGCCACTTGGCGGCGCAGCGGCTCAAAACCCGGGCTGAACATGTAGCTGAACGCCCGCGGGCTATGGAAGCGCGTGACCTTGGCGATCTGCTGGTGCAAGGCGCGCACCGGCAAATAGTCAACATGCGGCACGGCGGCACCCAACGGGAATACGCCATCACGACGGGATTCGACCAATACTTGCTGAATGATGCTGCTGCGCGTAACCAGGCTAGGCCGCTCAACCCGGGCGATATCAGGGGTCGAGGCAGTCAGCGCGGGCGTCTGGTGTACGTAGTAACCAGACTGTGGCCGGGCACGAATAAGCCCTTGATCTTCAAGATTGGCGTAAGCCTGCAAGACAGTGGCATGGCTGACATTGAGCTGCGAACTCATCTTGCGCACTGAGGGCACACGCTCACCCGGCTGATAAACGCCGCGACGAATATCTTCAGCCAGCTGCTGAGCAATTTTTTGATAAAGAAGAAGATTGGTCATCACGCCGCCTCGATATTGTCCTGGACCTGTTTTTTATGAATTCGTCACCAGCACAGTTAAGAAGTGTACTGGGACAGTTTCGAGGTGCGCCAGCATAAAGTGCAGCTGAATTATTTTTTTAGAGGCCATAACTGCCAAGCCTCAGGCTTTTTTGGCCAAAAAAAATCGACATCCAGAATCGATGTCGATTTATTTTCAAACATTCTTAACGATTCGCGCCCAATTGCCCTTCAGCGTCAGAAAAAACGATTTCCACACGGCGATTTTGAGCACGGCCTCGCCCTGAAGCATTGGCGTCCACTGGAAACTGATCGCCATAACCCTGAACCTGGATGCGTTTATCATCGACCCCCAGATCAATCAGGACATCCGCCACTGACTGAGCCCTGTCCTTGGACAGCTGCAGATTCTCCAGCTTGTCTCCAACGTTGTCCGTGTACCCTTCAATGCGCACTACGCGCTTGGGATTGAGCTGGAGAAACTGGACAACCTTGAGCACCGTGCGGTTGGCCGAGCTCTTGAGCTCCGTATGACCGGTATCGAACAGCACATCCCCGAGCGTCATCACCAGCCCACGCTCGGTCTGAGTGGTGGCCAGACTGACAATCTGATCTTCCAGCCATCGGCCCTGCTGTTGGGCACTGGCCAGCTTGGCTTCGCGCAACGCCAATTGCAGGCGCTGACGCTCCATTTCCATTTTCGCCAGACGCTCGGTATTTAGCAGCAGATTGCTATGCTCCCGGGCGATCTCGCTGTAGCGACGACTCAGGTATGCATAATGAGCCACGTCGTTACCGGTCCCCAGATAACTCGACAGACGCTCGGCCTTGCCCAACAGCTCACCCGCCCGGATTACATCCTTGGGCGCGCTGCGCAGGACATCTGTGTCCTCTTTGACCTTCTGAAAATCGGCACTGGCTTGCTGCAAAGCATGATCGTTACTCTGCTGACCCGCACAGCCATACAGCCCTGCCGAACCCAACAACACGCACACGCCCAGTAAACGCGGAAGGCGGCTCATTGGCCTTCTCCCAGTTGCTTGCGCAGACGATTGAGACGAGTGTTGAGCTGGCTGATCTGCTCCTCGCTTTTCGCCGTCAGCACTTGAGCTTCAGCCAGCCGGGCATCTAGCTCGGCCTGCTCAGCCTGCATACGGGCAGCCTTGAAAGACTCACGAGCCATATCAGCCCGGGCCTCAGCGAGCTTTGACTGTGCGGCTTTCAGCTCAGCCTGGTCATCAGTGGCGCCCACAGCCTTTGCCTGTTCAATAGCCTTTTCGGTGAGCTTCATCTGCTCGATAGGCGCCGGATCGTTGGCACAGCCGACCAGGGTGGCGAGCACCACGGCGGCAAACAGGGGCCGGGCGTTAAAAAAAGAAGTCGCAAAAGAAATCACAAAAAATACATTCCTACTTGTTTGGGGCGCTAGCGCTCCTACTTGTTTGGGGCGCTAGCGCTGATCGGTTGCAGCAGTTGCGCCTTCCAGATGTCCAGATTGCGCTTGACTGCTTCGTCCGACAGGCCGGAGGCGGCCGATTCTGTCATCTTTTTCGCCAGCTGTCCGCGCAACCAACCATCGTTACAGGCCGAATTAAAGGAAAGGGCCAGATACAATCCCGGCCTGTCTACCGGCATCGGCCTGGGGAGCAGATCTTTTGCAAATCCTAGGGTCTGGACCATTGCCGTGCCCGGATACAGGCTGGCGAGCACATAATCAACCTCGCCGAGCATCAGCTTCTGGAAAGCTTCGGTCAGATTTGGCAAGCGCTCGACCGTCAATTGCGTTTTGACCTGTGATTCAAATTCCTGGGTCAGGCGGATTCTTTCGGACGCGGCGCCCTTATGGCCCTGGAGGTCAGCAACGCTGGCAAGCAGCAGCGGCTGAGCCTGGCGAGTCCAGACCATGATTTCATTCTGGATGAGCGGCGGATGGATGTAATCCAGCGCCTCAAGTTGCGCCAGACTCAGAGGCGCATCAATCAACATATCCATACGCCCGGTGCGCACTTCGTCCAGCGCCTGACTACGCTTGCCTGCGTACAGCACTTCGACCTTAACCCCTGACTCAGCCGCGACTTGCTTGATCAAGTCGGCGCTGGCGCCGATCAGATGCTTGGGGTCCTGCGGATCACGCCATAAGTAAGGAGGCGCATCGGGGCTGCCCGTGACGATCAAGCGCTCGCACTTGCTGGCGGCAAAAGCCAGGTTCGCGCCAATAAACGGCCCGGCGATGAGCCCAAGACCCAGCGCTGAAAGCAGGCGTTTCAGCTGAAACATGGTGTGCCCTTCACGTTCAAATAATGACCAATAAAAAACCCGTTCGCCCCGGTCGCCTGAACATGCAAAAAACCTGCAATGCTCAGTTCGACCAAACGAACGGGTTTGTTTATAAGCGAAGAGTCTGGATTAAACCAGCTTCTCCAGCTCAGGTATTGCTTCAAACAGATCAGCCACCAGACCGTAATCGGCCACCTGGAAGATTGGCGCTTCTTCATCCTTGTTGATCGCGACGATCACTTTGGAGTCCTTCATGCCGGCCAGATGCTGAATCGCGCCGGAAATACCGACCGCAATGTACAGCTGTGGAGCGACGATCTTGCCGGTCTGACCGACCTGCATATCGTTCGGCACAAAGCCTGCGTCCACGGCGGCACGGGAAGCGCCGACCGCAGCGCCCAGCTTGTCGGCCAGGGCATACAGGTGTTTGAAGTTGTCGCCGTTCTGCATGCCGCGGCCGCCGGAAACGACGATCTTGGCAGCGGTCAGTTCAGGACGGTCAGACTTGGCCAGCTCTTCACCGACAAAGCTGGATTTGCCCGCATCGTGAGCAGCCGAAACGGTTTCAACCGAAGCTGATCCACCTTCAGCAGCAGCCGGATCAAAACCAGTGGCACGCACAGTGATAACTTTGACCGAAGCCGAAGACTGCACGGTAGCGATGGCGTTACCGGCGTAGATCGGACGCTTGAAGGTATCAGCCGATTCAACCGAGATGATTTCGGAGATCTGGTCAACGTCCAGCAGCGCAGCAACGCGCGGCAGGATGTTTTTGCCGTTGGACGTCGCGGCAGCCAGGATGTGGCTGTAACCCGAAGCCAGCTCGACAACCAGCGGCGCGATGTTTTCCGGCAACTGATGGGCGTAGGCTGCGTTGTCGGCAGCCAGGACTTTGGACACGCCAGCGATTTTTGCGGCAGCGTCAGCCACGGCGCCAGCGCCCTGACCAGCAACCAGCACATGGACGTCGCCGCCGATTTTGGCAGCAGCAGCAACGGTGTTCAGCGTGGCTGGAGCCAGTGCTGCGTTGTCGTGTTCAGCGATTACCAAGATAGTCATAGTCAGATTACCTTCGCTTCGTTTTTCAGTTTCTCGACCAGTTCAGCCACCGACTTGACCTTGATGCCCGCGCTGCGAGCAGCCGGTGCTTCGACCTTGAGGGTCTTGGTCGTGGAAGCGGTGGAAACACCCAAAGCGTCAGGCGTCAGCACTTCAAGCGGCTTTTTCTTGGCTTTCATGATGTTTGGCAGCGACGCGTAGCGAGGCTCGTTCAAACGCAGGTCGGTGGTGACGATGGCCGGCAGACTCAACGAAACGGTCTGCAGACCGCCGTCGATTTCACGGGTCACGGCAACCTTGTCGCCGCTCACTTCAACTTTCGAAGCGAAGGTACCCTGAGCGTAGCCGCTCAGAGCCGCCAGCATCTGGCCAGTCTGGTTGTTGTCACTGTCGATCGCCTGCTTGCCGAGGATCACCAGCTGTGGCTGTTCCTTCGCTACGACTGCGTTAAGCAACTTGGCCACGGCCAAGGAGTTCAGCTCATCAGCGGACTCGACGAGGATGGCGCGGTCAGCCCCCAGAGCCAGCGCGGTGCGCAGTTGCTCCTGAGCGTTGGTCGGGCCGATGGAAACGACGACGATCTCGGTAGCTACGCCCTTCTCTTTAAGGCGTACAGCTTCTTCCACGGCGATTTCGCAGAAAGGGTTCATCGACATTTTGACGTTAGCGAGATCGACGCCGGAGTTGTCCGCTTTGACGCGAACCTTGACGTTGTAGTCGACCACTCGTTTGACAGCTACAAGAACCTTCATGGATTCCTCGTTTCTCTCCGGTGAAAAGAAGTCGCCGGGCGGGCCTGGCGATAGGTATACGTCAGCAATTAACAGCACCACCTCTGGAAACAGCCGTATTCGTACAGAACGAACAGTGGACTCGTTAAACAAGCCACCAAAACCAGGGATGAAGGCCAGAAGCCGTACATCTGGCGCAAACGGGCGTGTAAACTTCGCACCGCAGTATTCGTGACCTGGATTTTCTGTAGCGCGCTCGTGACGCAGCAGAGGTGCAGTTCAGGCAATGTTAAGCCCACGGCGAGCGCAAAACCGCCCGTATCTTGACCGCAACCTGTTTTGCGGTCAATACGACAAAACTGCCAGTCATGAGCCGCACCACTAGGATTTATCTGGGTTGCAGCCATTTCAAACAAACGTTTGTATTGGACCTGCCGGGTGGTGTAGATATAATGCGCCCCATTTGAACGCGCGAGGACAATGTCCCGCACGTCGGTTTGTACGCTGCCTATAAAAAATACTGTGAGCCTTGAGTAGGAGATAGCCTGTGGAACGCGAATTTATGGAATTCGACGTGGTCATCGTCGGTGCCGGCCCCGCCGGGCTGTCTGCCGCGTGCCGCCTTAAACAGAAGGCTGCTGAGGCCGGTCAGGAAATCAGCGTCTGCGTGGTGGAGAAAGGCTCCGAAGTTGGCGCACATATTCTTTCAGGTGCGGTGTTCGAGCCCCGCGCGCTGAACGAATTGTTCCCGGACTGGAAAGACCTCGGCGCACCACTGAACACTCCGGTCAAACGCGACGATATATACGTCCTGCGCAGTGCCGAGAAATCGGTAAAAGTGCCAGATATGTTTGTGCCAAAAACCATGCACAACGACGGCAACTACATCATATCCCTGGGCAATCTGTGCCGCTGGCTCGCCCAACAGGCCGAGAACCTGGGCGTGGAAATCTACCCTGGGTTCGCGGCCCAGGAAGCCTTGATTGACGAAAACGGTGTGGTTCGCGGCATTGTCACCGGCGATCTCGGTGTTGACCGCGAAGGCAAGCCCAAAGACGGCCTGTATACACCAGGCATGGAATTGCGCGGCAAATACACCCTGTTCGCGGAAGGCTGCCGTGGCCATATCGGCAAGCAGTTGATCAAACGCTTCAATCTGGACACCGAAGCCGACGCCCAACACTACGGCATCGGCCTGAAAGAAATCTGGGAAATCGATCCAGCCAAGCACGAGCAAGGCCTGGTGGTGCACACCGCGGGCTGGCCGCTGGATGATGACAACATGGGCGGCTCCTTCCTTTATCACCTGGAAAACAATCAGGTGGTGGTCGGCCTGATCATCGATCTTTCTTACGGCAACCCTTACCTGTCGCCGTTCGACGAATTCCAGCGCTACAAGCATCACCCGGTCGTTGCTCAGTACCTGGAAGGTGGCAAGCGCATCAGCTACGGCGCGCGCGCGATCTGCAAAGGCGGCCTGAACTCGCTGCCGAAGATGGTCTTCCCAGGGGGCGCGCTGATCGGTTGCGATCTGGGCACCCTGAACTTCGCCAAGATCAAGGGCAGTCACACCGCCATGAAGTCCGGCATGCTGGCGGCCGAGTCAGTCGCTGATTCGCTGTTCGCAGGCAAGGAAGGCGGCGATGAGCTGCACGCTTATGTAGAAGCCTTCAACGGCAGCTGGCTTCGAGAGGAACTGTTCGCCAGTCGCAACTTCGGCCCTGCGCTGCATAAATACGGCGCAATCATGGGCGGCGCGTTCAATTTTGTTGATCAGAATATCTTCGGCGGCAAGCTGCCGTTCACCCTGCACGACACCAAGCCGGATTACGCCTGCCTGAAGCTTGCGGCTGACTCGGCAAAAATCGACTACCCGAAACCCGACGGCAAGCTCAGCTTCGACAAACTCAGCTCGGTGTTCATCTCCGGCACCAACCATGAAGAAGAACAGCCCTGCCACCTGAAGCTGACCGACCCGAGCATTCCGATTGGCACCAACCTGCCACTGTATGACGAACCCGCACAGCGCTATTGCCCGGCAGGCGTTTACGAAGTGGTAACCAAGGAAGACGGCGAGAAGCGTTTCCAGATCAATGCCCAGAACTGCGTGCACTGCAAGACCTGTGACATCAAGGACCCTTCGCAGAATATCACCTGGGTAGCACCGGAAGGCGCAGGCGGCCCGACGTACCCCAACATGTAACAGTGCACCAAGGAGCGCACGAGCACCGCGAGTCCGCGATAGCATTTTGTCTGATACACCGCTATCGCTGCCTCGCGGTCCTCGTGAGCTCCTACAGATTCCTGGTTATTCAGGCCGGAATCCGCAGCTGCATGCCCTCCTCCCCGGGATTTCGATCAAAGTAACGTTTGTATTCGCGACTGAACTGCGACGTGCTCTGATAACCGACACAGTGCGCTACCTGCGCCACCCCCATGCCCTGGGCGATCAACATTTGCTGCGCCTTCAGCAATCGCAGCCGCTTGAGGTACTGCACCGGCGACAACAGCGTGCTGCGCTTGAAATGCTCGTGGAAGGTCGAGGCGCTCATGTTCGCCTGACGGGCCAAAGTCTCGACGTTCAGCGGCTCGGCGTAATGGCTGTGCAGATAAGCCAGCGATGCAGCTATCCGGGCGAAGTTACTTTGCTGAGCGACCAACGCGCGTAACACCCCGGCTTGAGGGCCGCGTAACGCCGCATACAGCACTTCCCGCAAACGCGACTGGCCCATCACCTGACAATCCAGCGGATCATGCAGGCAACGCAACAAACGCTCCACTGCCTCGCGCATCGACGCGTCAAGCACCACGGACGTCATGGACTCCGGCGTCTGCGCCTCAACGACCTGATTCGGCATCGGCCCCATGGTCTGCACCAGCTCCCCCAGCATCACCCGATCAATCGCTACCGACACGCCGAACAAAGGGGCCTCTGGCGTGGCGAACGTTTCGCACATGAACGGCACAGAGAGCGCCTGGACCAGGTAATGCCCCGCGCCATAGTCCAGGGTTCGTGCACCGAGGCTTGCCAGCTTGCCACCTTGGGCGATGATCATCAGGCTGGGCTCGTAGATCTGCGGACTGCTCGCTACGTAAGTCGAAAGCGACACGACATTGACCTCAGGCAACAGCGTCGGCACAAAACCCGGGCGAGTCGCCAGCGGCTTGATCAACTCAACCAGCGTGGCGTTGGCATCAGAGTGGTGGGGTAGCGACATGGAACACCGAACGGAGGATTAGACACCGGCATCATCGCAGAAATGCCCGATTGAGCAAGATTCCAGCATTCACAGCCGGAGGATTAGGCATGACTCACGGAGGAATGTTCATAGCCTTGAACCCGCGGCTCCCGGAGAATGGATCACCTCACTTTTGCACTCTCTCGCGAGGTTTCTCCATGTATACAGCTATCGGTTATGCGGCCCAATCATCGACCGCCCCCCTCGCCCCCATGAAATTCGAACGCCGTGATCCACGGCCGGATGACGTGGCCATCGAAATCATGTTCTGCGGCGTGTGCCACTCCGACATTCACCAGGCGCGTGACGAATGGGGCTTTGCATCCTACCCGCTGATGCCCGGCCATGAAATCGTCGGGAAGGTCACCGCCGTCGGCGCCGACGTAGGCAAATACAAAGTTGGCGATCTGGTCGGCGTGGGTTGCATGGTGGATTCCTGCCGCACTTGCGACGCCTGTAACGCCAATCTGGAGAACTACTGCCAGAACGGCATGACGCCAACCTATGCCGGCCACGATCGCATCGACGGCAGCCTGACCATGGGCGGCTACTCCGACAGCATCGTGGTCAGCGAGCGCTTCGTCGTCAGCATTCCGGAGAAGCTTAACCTGGCAAGCGCAGCACCGATTCTTTGCGCAGGCATCACCACCTACTCCCCGCTCAAGCACTATGGCGTTAAAGCTGGCCATAAAGTGGGCGTACTAGGCATGGGCGGCCTGGGTCACATGGGCATCAAGTTTGCCAAGGCCATGGGCGCTGAAGTGACGCTGTTCACTCGCTCAGCGAGCAAAGCCGAAGAAGGTCGCCGCCAGGGCGCTGATCATGTGGTCATCTCCACTGACGAGGCGCAGATGCAGGCCGTTGCCGGGACCTTCGACTTCCTGCTGGACACCATTCCCGTGCAGCACGACCTGAACCCGTACCTGCAAACCCTGCGTTTTGACGGCGTACATATCCTGGTTGGCCTGATCGAGCCGATCAATCCACCGGTGAATGCGGTCAATCTGGTGATGACTCGCAAGGTACTGGCCGGCTCGATGATCGGCGGCATGGCGGAAACTCAGGAAGTACTGGATTTCTGCGCCGAACACGACATCACCTGCGATATCGAAATGCTCGACATCCGCAATATCAACGAAGCATTTGAGCGCGTGGTGAAAGGCGACGTGAAATACCGCTTTGTGATCGACATGGCGACGTTGAAGGCTTAATACAGCTACAGCGCGTCGAAATTGTGGGAGCAAGCTTGCTTGCGAAGACGGTGTTCCAGACCCGGGAAATGTTGGGAATGTACTGGCCCCTTCGCGAGCAAGCTCGCTCCCACAGATCCCGCGTTTATTCAGACGCGCCGTGATTCTGTGTTTACCCCCCCAATTCAGCCGACAACCTGGCCGCCGTCTGCTTGATCAACGGCACCAGCTCGGCCATTTTCTCCAGCGGCATGTAGGGCACGGTACTGGCGATGCTGATACCGGCAATAATTTGCTTGCTGGCATCGCGAATCGGTGCGGCTACGCAGCGGATCGACGGCTCGTTGTCTTCGAGATCGAACGCATACCCACCCTCAACATACTCATGCATGCGCTGACAGACCTGTTCCCAGGTTTGCTCCTGATGCGCTGGCCATAACGGGTTGGGTGTCACTTGCGGCAGGCTGATGTCATACAAACGCCGCCACTCTTTTTCCGGACTGTCCAATAGCAGCGCCTTGCCGATCCCGGTGCGCGCCAGCGGCATGCGATGCCCCACACGGGAACGCATTTCGGGCCCGTTGCGACCCGGATTCTTGTGCAGGTAGAGCACCTCGTCGCCATCGCGGATCGCCAGGTGCACCGTATCACCAGTTAGCTGCGACAGTTCATCGAGGTAGGGCCGGGCCAGCATCGCCAAAGGGACCTCTTCACGGGCCTGAAAACCCAGCTCAATCAGCTTGGGCCCCAGCAGATAGCCGACTTGCGGTAACACCCGCAGGTAGCGCTCATCCACCAGACAACTGACAAGTCGATGGGTAGTACTGCGAGTAGTACCGATCCGCAGCGCGATTTCCTTGAGGTCACGGGCACCATTGGCCACGGCCTGAACAACCCCAAGGCCGCGTAACAGGGTTTGGGTGCCGGTGGGTGCAGTCTCTTTGGAAGCACTGCCTGGAGTATCGGGAGCTTGCGACATATCAGGCTTTTTCCAATCAAAATGCTGGCGGCATTATCGCCGCCAGCCAGTCTGCATGCCAGCCGCTACAACTCGATACGCTCGACCTTACCTACCAACAGGATGTAGGAAAGTGCACCAATCAACGCCAGCACGGCGATGTAGGTGATGGCAGGAGCAAAGGAATCCCCGGTGGCCAGGAAGCCGATCACAATCGGTGTGGCGATCGCCGACAGATTGCCAATGAAGTTGAAGGTGCCACCCGTCAGCCCCAGCAAGCGAGCTGGAGCCAGGGTGGAGACCAGCGACCAGGTGATCGAGGCCAGACCGTTACCGAAGAAGGCCAATGCCAGGAAAGCGATGACCAGCGGCGTCGACTCGACGAAATTGGCACCGATGATGGACGTCGAAATCAACAGCCCGGCAATGATCGGCAGCTTGCGGGCAAAGCCGACCGTATAGCCACGGCGGATCAGCCAGTCTGAGAAGAAACCGGAACACAGCACGCCGACGAAGGCCGCGAGAAACGGCAGCGAAGCCAGCAAGCCGGACTTGATGAAATCCATACCGCGATATTTCACCAGATAAGTCGGAAACCAGGTCAGGAAGAACCACAGCGTCGAGTTAAGGCAGAACTGCCCCAGATAAATGCCCCAAAGCTTGCGCTTGCTAAGCACGATCCCCAGATCGAGCCAACTGAAACCGCGTTTTTCCTTGGCAGTATCAGTCTGGATGTCCACCAGCCCACCGCCCTCGCGGATCAGTTCGATTTCAGCCTCGTTCACACCTTTGAAATCACGGGGCTCGCGATACACCATGTACCAGATCGCCGCCCAGACCACGCCCACCGCACCGGTGCTGACGAACACCATGTGCCAGCCATAATGGGCTTGCAGCCAGGCCAGGACCGGGGTCAGAAATGCCAGACCCACGAACTGCCCCGAGGTATAGAAACCAATCGCCGTCGCCCGTTCGCGCTCAGGGAACCAGGTGGTCACCACACGGCTATTGATGGGATACGCAGGTGCTTCAAGTGCACCCACCGCCATGCGCAGTACGAACAGCGCAATGAAGCTGGCAGCAAAGCCGAGCATGATGGTGGCCAGCGACCAGAGCAACAACGCGGCGGTGTACAGGATACGCGGCGGCACCCGATCTACCAGCCAGCCGCCCGGCAATTGCATGGCGGCGTAAGTCCAGCCGAACGCCGAGAAAATCAATCCGACATGAATAGGGTCGATACCCAATTCAGTAGTCAACGCCGGTGCGGCAATCGAGAGGTTGCTGCGGTCCAGGTAGTTGATCACCACCGTGATGAACAGCAGGACCATGATGAAATAGCGCTTTCGAGTCGGCGTCACTAAAGATGCCGCGCCTTCGAGGGTGCGGGTTTGCATAAGAAGTGCCTCTTTTTATGTTTATTGAGGTCTGGAACGGTTAGAGCAACTTTGGCGGGCGCAATCCTTGTGGGAGCGGTGCTTGCCCGCGATGAGAGCGACACGGTATTGATTTAGATCGCCTAAACCTTATCGCGGGCAAGCACCGCTCCCACAGGACCTCATTCCAATCCGAAGGCAGAGCGAATCACCACTCCGCAAAACTGCCATCGGCATGGCGCCAGATAGGGTTGCGCCAGCGGTGGCCGATGGCGGCGCGCTCCTTGACGTACTCCTCGTTGATCTCGATACCCAGGCCCGGCCCGTTGGGTATTTTCACCATGCCCTTGTCGTAGTCGAACACCTGGGGATTCTTGATGTAATCCAGCAGGTCGTTGCTCTCGTTGTAATGGATACCCAGGCTTTGCTCCTGAATGAATGCGTTGTAGCAAACCGCATCCAGCTGCAGGCACGCCGCCAATGCGATGGGCCCGAGCGGGCAATGCAACGCCAGCGCCACGTCGTAGGCTTCGGCCATGTTGGCGATCTTGCGGGTTTCAGTGATCCCGCCCGCGTGAGAGGCATCGGGCTGGATGATGTCGACATAACCTTCGCTCAGCACCCGTTTGAAATCCCAGCGAGAGAACAAGCGTTCGCCCAGAGCAATCGGCGTGCTGGTCAGGGGCGCCAACTCTTTCAATGCCTCATAGTTTTCGCTGAGCACCGGTTCCTCGATGAACATCAGCTTGTACGGGTCCAGTTCTTTCATCAGCACCTTGGCCATGGGTTTGTGTACCCGGCCATGAAAGTCGACGCCGATCCCCACATTCGGGCCCACTGCGTCGCGCACTGCTGCGACATTGGCCAGTGCCAGATCGACCTTGTCGAAGGTGTCGAGGAACTGCAGTTCTTCGGTGCCATTCATCTTCACTGCCGTGAAGCCTCGCTCCACTGCTTCTTTCGCGGCGCGGGCGGTGTCGGCCGGGCGGTCGCCGCCAATCCAGGAATACACGCGGATCTTGTCGCGCACTTGCCCGCCCAAAAGGTCGCTAACCGAGACGCCCAGGTGCTTGCCCTTGATATCCCATAGCGCCTGATCGATCCCGGCCAAGGCACTCATATGTACCGCACCGCCGCGATAGAAACCGCCACGGTAGAGCACGGTCCAGATATCTTCGATGTTGCGCGGGTCTTTGCCGATCAGATAATCGGAGAGCTCTTCAACTGCCGCAGCGACCGTGTGGGCGCGACCCTCAACCACGGGTTCACCCCAGCCGGTAATGCCCTGATCAGTCTCGACCTTCAGGAAGCACCAGCGCGGCGGAACGATGAAAGTCGTGAGTTTGGTGATTTTCATGTGTGCAATTCTCTTATTGGATGTGGCGCCTGGAGCGCTCTGTTTGTCTCGAACTGTCTTTCTTAAAAGCTTTCGGTCAGCTGTTTCCAGGCACGCACATAAGCGTCGGCGCGCTCGGCGACATCAGCTGCACTCATTCCGGGCTTGAACAGCCCGGAGCCCAGACCAAAGCCCTTTACACCGGCATCAAGGAAAACCTTCATGTTGTCCGGCGTGATGCCGCCCACCGGGATTAGCACGGTGCCAACCGGCAGCACAGCGAGCCAGGCCTTGACCACTGCCGGACTCATTTGCTCGGCCGGGAACAGCTTGAGCACGTCAGCACCTTCATCGAGGGCAGCGAAAGCTTCGGTCGGGGTCGCCACGCCGGGGGAGAGGAACAAGCCCGCCACCTTGCCCGCACGCAGCACCTTGGGGTCGCTGTGGGGCATGACGATGACCTGGCCGCCCGCCTCCTTGACCAGGTTCACTTGCTGGGCCGTCAGCACCGTTCCCGCGCCAATCAGGCAATCGGCGGGCAGGCTCTGACGCAGCAGGCGAATGCTGTCGTAAGGCTGTGGGGAATTGAGCGGTACTTCGATCACCCTGAAGCCGGCCTTGTACAGGGCATCGCCAATGGCGGGCGCCTCTTCCGGGCGCAAACCACGCAGGATGGCAATCAAACCGTTTTGAACCAGCGCTTGCTTGAGCATTTCAGACCTCTTTTTCAGTGGATGCGAGCAAGCCGGCATTGCTTGCCACTTGCCATAAACCGCGCTCGGTCGCCTGCTCGGCCACCTTCACCTCAGTAAATCCGCAGGCCTTGAGCCCACGGGTATAACGTAGACACAGCTGTTCGCCACCCAGCAGAATCACGGCGGGCAGGTGCGAATGAAGGGAGAGTTGCAGGGTTGCCAGGGACGCCAGCTCATGACCAATCAGCAGCCCGGACAAGTAATCAGGCTGGGCGCTGGCTGCCAGCTGACCGGTGAGGCCCAAGGTCCGGCAGCTGAAGATCGTCGATAACGGTCCCGCCGCGCCATCGGCGGACAAGGCCACCGCGAGCCCACGATCGAAGGCCATTTCGTCGAAGCTCTCGCTGCGCTCCATGGTTCTTCCAAGAATCGTGTGGTTGCTCAAGGCTGCGAACACTTCGCCGGTCATAAAAGTTTCGAAATGAACGATGCAGCCCTCGGCGGCCTGAACCCATTTCGAGTGACTGCCGGGCAAGCCGATCAGCACAGACTTGAGCGCATCGGCGGCAGGCAGCCCGGCGAGCACACCCAACACCTGGGTTTCTTCACCACGCATCACGTTGGGCAGCGCCGAGCGCTGAAGCACGCCGGGGATGATGTGGACGACGACACCGCGCTGGCTACGTACGGTCTGCAGTGCCGCCCCAAGGCCTGCAACGTTGGCCGGGGTCTCGCGATACGCCGCTTCACGCCAGCCTTGGGCGCTACCAACCATGCCGCACGCTATGACCGGCAGATCAGGCTGAGCATCAAGCCAGTCGCCACAGGCCTCGTCGAACGCCAGTTCAAAACCGTCGCTGCACAGTGCGTTGCCGATCATTCTGGGCGTGGTGGGCAATTGCATGATGCCCGCGCTCAAGGAGCGTTGTTCCAGAACCCGGCCTCGTTCGCCGAGTCGATAAGCCCGAAGTGAGGTTGTCCCCCAATCGAGCGCGATCAATTGCGCCTGCATCGCTTCACCTATTATTTTTTGAACAGTGAGTGCGAGGCAGACTATAAGCCCAAAAATTAAGAAATCTCAATATGTAATTTGATATCCCACATATAGGGACATAGAACACGCTGGCATTTCATTTGTAACCTGTCGCATACTGCAAGTCCTCCCGTTTCTCCCCTCCCTCGGCTTAATCGCCGTGGTGGTAACGTGCCCCATCAGATGTCGTTCAACTTCCCGTCATGGAGCATCAGCGTCGAGTTCTATCTGTACCTGATATTCGCCTTGATCGCAGCAGGCCTGCCCGGCCCGTCCCGGCAGATCTTCGCCGGAATTGCGGTGGTGGCCTTTCTGGCGTTGTACTTCAAGAGCGGCCTTTTCAGCGAAGGGGCACTGATCGGTCCGGGCTGTTTCTTCAGCGGGATCATGACGTACCGGTTGTACGACCGATTCAAGGGTGCGCAAATAGACGCGCGTTGGGCCACAGCGCTCGAAGCGCTAGGCCTGTTGACGGTGTATCTGGCTGTGACCTACAGCGAGCCGTCGCAGAATATTTCCTTGAGCCTGCTGTTCTGCGTGATCATCGGCATTTTTGCCTTCGAAGCCAGCTGGCTGTCGACGCTGCTGCGCACCGCGCCTTTCAAGTGGGCTGGCGTGCTGTCGTTCTCGATCTACATGACCCACACCATCGTGCTGTTTGTCGTCACGATAGCCTTGATGGCGCTGGCGAAAATCACTGGCCTGCCGCTGTTGATCGATCTGCTCAGTGAGCTGCCGGGCGTGATGATTCGCTACATCGATACCGGCTCGATGCTGCTGGACAACCTCGTGATGGGCGTTTCGGTGGTGTTGGTGCTGCTGTTATCCATGCTGACCTACCGCTACATCGAACTGCCCGGTATAGAGCTGGGCAAACTGTGGGGCCGCAAGGTTGCTGACAGGAGCGAAGCCATCGGCGAAAACCCAGAACGAGTGTCGTGAGTCTCGCCTTGCCCAAAACGAAAAACGCCCCTCACGAGGGGCGTTTTTTTGTTTCGGTGTCGCGTATCAACGTTCCAGCAGGATCCGCAGCATGCGACGCAGCGGCTCGGCCGCGCCCCACAGCAGCTGGTCACCAACGGTGAAGGCGCCCAGGTACTGCGAACCCATGTTCAGCTTGCGCAGACGACCCACCGGAATGCTCATGGTCCCGGTGACAGCCGTCGGGCTCAACTCCTGAATGCTGGCTTCGCGATGGTTCGGCACCAGCTTGACCCATGGGTTGTGCTGGCTGATCAACGCTTCGATATCAGCGATTGGCACATCTTTGTTCAGCTTGATGGTCAGGGCCTGGCTGTGGCAGCGCATCGAGCCGATACGCACACAGATGCCATCCACCGGGATCGGGCTCTTGAAGCGACCGAGGATCTTGTTGGTCTCGGCCTGGCCTTTCCACTCTTCGCGGCTCTGGCCGTTCGGCAATTCTTTGTCGATCCACGGGATCAGGCTGCCAGCCAATGGCACGCCGAAGTTTTCCGTCGGGAAAGCCTCGCTGCGCATGGCTTCGGCGACCTTGCGGTCGATGTCCAGAATCGCGCTGGCCGGGTTGGCCAGTTCGTCAGCCACTGCCGCGTGGGTCGCGCCCATCTGCTTGATCAGCTCACGCATGTTCTGCGCACCGGCACCGGAAGCCGCCTGATAGGTCATGGCGTTCATCCACTCCACCAGACCGGCTTCGAACAGACCGCCCAAGCCCATCAGCATCAGGCTGACAGTGCAGTTGCCGCCCACATAGTTCTTAGTGCCCGCATCCAGTTGCTGGTCGATAACCTTGCGGTTTACCGGGTCCAGAACGATGACCGCGTCGTCCTGCATACGCAGGCTGGAAGCGGCGTCGATCCAGTAGCCCTGCCAACCGGCTTCGCGCAGCTTCGGGAACACCTCGTTGGTGTAGTCGCCGCCCTGGCAGGTCAGAATCACGTCGAGGGTTTTCAGCTCATCGATGCTGTAAGCATCCTTGAGCGGAGCAACATCCTTGCCCACGGCGGGGCCTTGGCCACCGACGTTGGAGGTGGTGAAAAACACCGGCTCGATCAGATCAAAATCCTGCTCTTCCAGCATCCGCTGCATGAGCACGGAACCGACCATTCCACGCCAACCGATCAGACCTACACGTTTCATCGCAACTACACCTTGTTTAAAAAGTGGGCCCCCAGGTTCGGAGTCGAATGCCTGGCGGGCCCGAGATATTACAGATTGCGCAGCGCGGCGACTACAGCGTCACCCATTTCCTGCGTCCCGACTTTTGCATTGCCCGCCGACCAGATGTCACCCGTGCGCAAACCTTGGTCCAGAACCAGACTGACAGCCTTTTCAATGGCGTCGGCAGCGTCGGTCAAGTTGAAGCTGTAACGCAGCATCATCGACACCGAAAGGATGGTCGCCAGCGGGTTGGCAATGCCTTTGCCCGCGATGTCCGGGGCAGAGCCGTGGCACGGCTCGTACATACCCTTGTTGTTGGCATCCAGGGAAGCCGACGGCAGCATACCGATGGAGCCTGTCAGCATCGACGCTTCGTCGGAAAGAATGTCGCCAAACATGTTGTCGGTAACGATCACGTCGAATTGCTTCGGTGCACGGACCAGTTGCATGGCCGCGTTGTCGACATACATGTGGCTCAGCTCGACGTCCGGGTAATCCTTGGCCACTTCTTCGACCACTTCACGCCACAGCTGGCTGGAGGCCAGAACGTTGGCCTTGTCGACCGAGCACAGCTTCTTGCCACGCACGCGAGCCATGTCGAAGCCGACGCGGGCAATGCGGCGGATTTCGCTTTCGCTGTACGGCAGGGTGTCGTACGCCTGACGCTCACCATTTTCCAGGGTCTGGCTGCCACGCGGGGCGCCGAAGTAGATACCACCGGTAAGCTCGCGAACGATAAGGATGTCCAGGCCAGCCACGATTTCAGGCTTGAGGCTCGAAGCATCAGCCAGTTGCGGGTAGAGAATGGCCGGACGCAGGTTGCCGAACAGACCCAGCTGGGCACGGATTTTCAGCAGGCCGCGCTCAGGACGAATGTCACGCTCGATGGCATCCCACTTCGGCCCGCCAACGGCGCCCAGCAGGACGGCATCAGCCGCACGGGCACGATCGAGGGTTTCGTCGGCCAACGGCACGCCATGCTTGTCGATGGCTGCACCGCCGATCACGTCGTGGCTCAGTTCGAAGCCCAGTTGATACTTTTCGTTGGCCAACTCCAGCACCTTGACCGCTTCGGTCATGATTTCCGGACCGATACCATCACCTGGAAGAATCAGAATCTGCTTGCTCATAACATCCTCAATTTTGTTGTAAAGGCGCTGGTGCTCTGTCGCTCAGCGCCGATCTAGCGTTCTGCCCACAACACCAGAACATCGGTGCTGAAAGAGCCGTCAGCGGTAATCTCGAAATACTCGCGCACTTCTGCGCCCATGGCCTGCTGCAAATCGCGAATCGCCACCCGCATCGCTTGCGGGGTCCGCATGCGTTCCACCCACGAGCTGTATTCCAGATGCAGACGCTGGCGGCTGTGGCTGCGAGTAAACAACCCGGCCTCGCTGACCTGACGCAGCCATTCAGCAGCGGAGTAATCGCGCACATGGCTGGTGTCACGCAGCACTTCCACGCTTTGCAGGTAGGTATCCAGCAATGGGCTGCCGGGCGACATCACATCGATGAACGCTGCCACGCCGCCCGGTTTCAATACCCGACGTACTTCTCGCAAGGCCAACCCCAGATCGCTCCAGTGGTGAGCCGAATAGCGACTGAATACGAAATCAAACTCGCCGTCCTCAAACGGCAAACGCTCGGCCGCGCCGCACACCGTGCGCACATTGCTCAACCCGCGATCCATGGCGGCGGCAGCGACCACATCGAGCATTTGCTGAGAAAGGTCGTACGCTACCACTTCGGCTACTGCCGGGGCGACATGGAAACTCACATGCCCTGCGCCGCAACCCAGATCCAGAACCCGGGCATCGTTGCGCCCCGCCACTTCTGCCTGTAGCAGCGCAAACTCAGTGCCCTGTGCGTGCACGGCACTGCTCAGATAGGCCGCAGCCTGTTCACCGAATTGACGTTGTACGACTTGGGTGTGGGCTGAGTGGCTCATGGGATTTTTCCTGATGAAAATCTTGCGAATGTATGTGTCCCCCCCCTGTGGGAGCGGTGCTTGCCCGCGATAAGGGCGACTCGGTTTCCGATACCGTGTTCCAACTTATCGCGGGCAAGCACCGCTCCCACATAGGAAAGCATTCCAATCCTTTTATCCGCGAAACAACCATGGCTGGCTGGCGCGATGCTTTGTTTCGAACGTAGCAATGGCCACGTCGTCTTTGAGGGTCAAGCCGATATCGTCCAGGCCTTCCAGCAGGCAGTGCTTGCGGAACGCATCGACTTCAAAGCTCAATACCTTGCCGTCAGGGCGAGTCACGGTCTGTGCCGCCAGATCGATGGTCAACTGATAACCCTCGGTGGCTTCTACCTGCTTGAACAGTTCATCGACTTCCGACTCGGCAAGGATGATCGGCAACAGGCCGTTCTTGAAGCTGTTGTTGAAGAAGATGTCGGCATAGCTGGACGCGATGATTGCGCAGAAACCGTATTCTTCCAGCGCCCACGGCGCATGCTCACGGCTTGAACCGCAGCCGAAGTTTTCCCGGGCCAACAACACGCTGGCGCCTTGATAACGGGCATTGTTGAGCACGAAGTCCGGGTTCAATGGGCGCTTGGAGTTGTCCTGATAAGGTTGCCCGACATCCAGGTAACGCCACTCGTCGAACAGGTTCGGGCCAAAGCCGGTGCGCTTGATCGACTTGAGAAACTGCTTGGGAATGATCTGGTCGGTGTCAACGTTGGCACGATCCAGAGGAGCCACAAGGCCGGTGTGCTGAGTAAAGGCTTTCATGCGGGGCTCCTTAGTGCTGAATCAATTCGCGAACATCGATGAAACGGCCGTTGACCGCTGCCGCTGCCGCCATGGCCGGGCTTACCAGGTGAGTGCGACCACCGGCACCCTGACGACCCTCGAAGTTGCGGTTGGACGTGGAGGCGCAATGCTCGCCACTCTCCAGGCGGTCCGGGTTCATCGCCAGACACATCGAGCAACCTGGCTCGCGCCATTCGAAACCGGCTTCAAGGAAGATCTTGTCCAGCCCTTCCCTTTCTGCCTGGGCTTTTACCAAGCCCGAGCCTGGCACGACGATGGCCTGCTTGATGGTCGACGCCACTTTGCGTCCCTTGGCGATTTCTGCAGCGGCACGCAAGTCTTCGATCCGCGAGTTGGTGCAGGAGCCGATAAACACCCGATCCAGCTGGATGTCGGTAATCGCCTGATTGGCTTTAAGGCCCATGTATTTCAACGCGCGCTCGATGGAGCCACGTTTGACCAGATCCATTTCCTGGGCCGGATCAGGAACATTCTGATCAACGGCGAGGACCATTTCCGGGGACGTGCCCCAGCTGACTTGCGGCTTGATCTGCGTGGCATCGAGTTCGACAACGGTGTCAAAGTGGGCATCGACGTCTGAAACCAGATCTTTCCAGGCTTCGACAGCCAAGTCCCATTGCTCGCCTTTAGGCGCGAAAGGGCGACCTTCCACGTAGGCAATGGTCTTCTCGTCTGTAGCCACCAGACCGACGCGAGCGCCCGCCTCGATGGACATGTTGCAGATGGTCATGCGGCCTTCGATCGACAGATCACGAATTGCGCTGCCAGCAAACTCCATTGCGTGACCATTACCACCCGCGGTGCCGATCTTGCCAATGACGGCCAGGACGATGTCTTTCGCCGTCACGCCGGCTGGCAATTTGCCTTCGACCGAAACCAGCATGTTCTTCATTTTCTTGGCAACCAGGCACTGAGTAGCGAGCACATGCTCAACCTCGGAAGTGCCGATGCCGTGAGCCAATGCGCCGAACGCGCCGTGGGTAGAGGTATGGGAATCGCCGCAGACGACGGTCATGCCCGGCAAGGTCGCGCCCTGCTCCGGGCTGATCACGTGAACGATGCCTTGGCGCACGTCGTTCATCTTGAATTCGGTGATGCCGTATTCATCACAGTTATCGTCAAGGGTCTGAACCTGCAAACGCGATACCTGATCGGCAATGGCTTCGATACCGCCCTTACGCTCAGGGGTCGTCGGCACGTTGTGGTCCGGGGTCGCGATGTTGGCGTCGATGCGCCACGGCTTGCGGCCAGCCAGACGCAGGCCTTCGAAGGCCTGAGGCGAGGTCACTTCATGGATGATGTGACGGTCGATGTAAATCAGCGACGAACCATCGTCGCGCTTCTTTACTTCGTGGGAATCCCAAAGCTTGTCGTACAACGTTTTGCCGGCCATCAGGCGAATCCTCATCAGCTTGTTATTTCTATGCCTTACAGGCCCGTGGGAACACATTTTCAAATCTTCACACGGCCCTACCGGGTAATCGTAATCAAGTCGATGACCCCTTGGCTTGTGAGGTAATGCTACAAAACGTGCTTAAATAACTCAAATTCATAATTTTTATGCTTTGGATAACCAACTGGAATCTGAAAATGGATCTGGCCAACCTCAACGCTTTTATTGCCATTGCCGAAACCGGCAGCTTTTCCGGGGCCGGCGAACACCTGCACCTGACCCAGCCGGCTATCAGCAAACGCATAGCCGGTCTGGAGCAACAATTGAACGTGCGGTTGTTCGACCGGCTGGGACGGGAAGTCAGCCTTACCGAGGCCGGGCGCGCCTTGTTACCCAGGGCTTATCAGATTCTCAATGTGCTGGACGATACTCGCCGGGCGCTGACCAACCTGACGGGCGAAGTAACCGGGCGTCTCACTCTGGCCACCAGCCATCACATTGGCCTGCACCGTTTACCGCCGCTGCTCAGAGAATTTACCCGCCGCTTCCCTGAGGTCGCACTGGACATCCAGTTTCTCGATTCGGAAGTCGCCTACGAGGAAATTCTGCATGGTCGCGCCGAGCTGGCAGTCATCACGCTGGCACCGGACCCGCACACGCTGGTCAAGGCCGTGCCGGTCTGGGACGACCCACTGGACTTCGTGGCCGCGCCAGAGCACCCGCTGGCCAATAGCGGGCCGGTAACGCTGCAAGACATCGTGCGTTACCCGGCGGTGTTCCCCGGCAACAACACGTTTACACACCATATCGTCAGCGGTCTGTGTGAAGCCCAGGGCCTGAAGCCGAACATCGCCATGAGCACCAACTATCTGGAAACCATCAAAATGATGGTGTCCATCGGCCTAGCCTGGAGTGTCCTGCCCCGTACCATGCTGGACGAACAAGTGGCGCGCATTCCTTTACCGGGCGTGCAGCTCACTCGTCAGCTAGGCTACATCCTGCATACCGAACGCACGCTCTCAAATGCCGCACGGGCATTCATGGCGTTGCTTGATGCGCAGGTCATCAAGTCCTGACCCTGTTTAGAGACAGCTGAAGATCGTATTACTGCCTTTAATGTTTTCCAGGCGAGTGATCCCATGCCCATACCTGCCGACAGTAGCCGCCAGCCTTTGGCGCAATCTGATGAGTCAGAGAAACGCTTTGCAACCATCTACCACCTGAGCCCCAACGTGGTGATTCTGTCACGGCTGGACGATGGCACGATCTGCGAGGTCAATCTGCAGTTCGAATTGCTGTTGGGCTGGACCGCTGCCGAAGCCATCGGACGAACGGGCCTGGAGCTCGGGCTATGGACTAGCCCCGCAGATCGCCGGGATCTGGTAGCCACCGTATTGAGCACTGCCGAGCCGGTGCGTCTTGATGTTCGGCTGCGGGCACGGGACGGCCGAATGATCCAAGGCACGTTCAGCGCACTGACGATCGAGCTCGAACACCATCTTTATTTGCTCAGCACCTTCATGGACAACAGCGCCTACATGCGCGCCGAACGGGCACTGAAAGCCAGCGAAGAGAAGTTTGCCAAGGCGTTCCACTCCAGCCCCGATGCAATCACCATTACCGAGCGTGACACGGGGCGTTATCTGGAAATCAACAGCGGCTTTTGTCGCCTGACCGGCTTCACCCCCGCAGAAGTCATCGGCCGGACTGTCTATGAGCTGGGGATGTGGACCGACCTTGAGCAGCGCAGGCAGTTGATCCGGGATCTTGCTGAAAATGGCCGGGTTACCCACCGTGAGTTGACCGGGCGCCACAAGTCCGGCGTGCAAATCACGGTCGACGTTTCAGTCGAAACGATCATCCTCAACGAGGTTGAATGCCTGCTGACGAATGCTCGGGACATCAGCGAACTGAAGAACGCCCAGGATCAAGTCCAGCACCTGGCCTATCACGATTCCCTGACCAACCTGCCCAACCGGGCCTTACTGATGGATCGCCTCAGCCAACAGATCGCCCTGCTGCAGCGGCATGACCTGCGCGGCGCCCTGCTGTTCATGGACCTGGATCATTTCAAACACATCAACGACTCCTTGGGCCATCCCGTGGGTGACAGCGTGCTGAAAATCGTCACTGCTCGCCTTGAGGCCAGCGTGCGCATGGAGGATACCGTCGCGCGCCTGGGGGGTGACGAGTTCGTGGTGCTGATCAGTGGCCTGGAAGGCAGCCGCCAGGAAGTTACCGACCAGGTAATGGAACTGTCCGACATGCTGCGCGCGTTGCTGGCGCAGCCAATGTTCCTTGATGGGCAGCGTCTGCAAATCACGCCAAGCATTGGCATCGCGCTGATTCCTGATCATGGCACTACCAGCGCCGACTTGCTAAAACGCGCCGACAACGCGCTGTACCGGGCCAAAGACTCAGGCCGCAACACCACACAACTGTTCCACGATTCCATGCAAAAGGCCGCCAGCGAACGTTTACGTCTGGAAAACGATCTGCGCATGGCCTTGGCCCGTGGCGAGTTCAGTCTGTGCTATCAAGCGCAGGTCGATGCACGCGGCAACCGCATAATCGGCGCTGAAGCGCTTTTGCGCTGGGAACACCCGGAAACCGGCAACCTCCCGCCCGGGCAGTTCATCCAGGTGCTGGAAGAAAGCGGAATGATTCTGGAAGTCGGCACCTGGATTCTGGAAGAAGCCTGTCGGGCGGCAGGCAAGCTGCTGCGTGAAGGCCTGATCAGTCCGCAGCACTTCAGCCTGTGCGTGAACATCAGTCCGCGCCAGTTTCGGCAAAACGACTTCGTCGAACGCGTCGCGCGCAACCTGCAGATCAACGGCCTGCCCAGTCACCTGCTCAAGCTTGAAATCACAGAAGGCATCGTCATTCAAAATCTCGATGACACCATCGCCAAAATGCACCGACTGAAAGAGCTGGGTGTAACCTTCGCCATGGATGACTTTGGTACGGGATATTCATCACTCACGTATCTTAAACGTCTGCCAGTCGATGCGTTGAAAATCGACCAATCGTTTATCCGCGACGCAACCACCGACCCCAACGACGCCGAAATCATCCGCGCAATTGTCGCGATGGCGCAGAGTCTGAATTTGATGGTGATTGCCGAGGGCGTGGAAACTGCACAGCAGTTGGAGTTTCTGCAGCAGATCGGTTGCCATTTTTATCAGGGGTATTTGTTTAGTGAGCCGCGGGAGTTGAGGGCGTTTGAGGCATTGTTGCGGGTGGGGTGAGTGTCGTCGGTCACGGAGGTTTTTAGCGCAGTTGCAAGTCATCCGCTGCTTTGATGCCTTCCACCAATAAGAAAGGCGCCGCTCGGGCGCCTTCCTGTTACAGCCAACGGTTGTTTCTCAGTTTTCCAAAGCCTGATGCCCATTGATGGGAATGCGCTTGGCCTTGGCTTCCTCGGGTATTTGCCGCAGCAGATCGATGGTCAGCAGGCCGTTCGCCAGCCCTGCGTTTTGAACCTCGATATGATCGGCAAGCCGGAAGGACAACTTGAACGCCCGCTCTGCAATGCCTTGATGCAGGTAGGTGACGTTGGATTTTTCCTGGCCTTGTCCACCGTTACGCTTGTTGCCGTCGACGGTCAGTACGCTTTTCTCAACCTGCAGGTCGATTTCTTCTTCCTTGAAGCCGGCCACTGCGATCACGATGCGATAGCGATCTTCGGCCAGTTTTTCGACGTTGTAAGGAGGGTAGCTGCTGGCTGTTTCGTTGCGGGCTGCCGATTCGAACAGGTCGTTGAAACGGTCAAAGCCCACGGAGCTACGGAACAGTGGAGCCAACGAAAATGCAGTAGTCATGATCAATCTCCTGATATCAGCGAGTGGTTAATCCGCGACCCGAATTCGGCATCGCGTAATCCCAAACTAGGGGCAGCCAACGGCTTTTCAAGAGATTATTTTGCGAAATTTACGACCGCTCGTCGGCCCTGACACCGAGCAAAATTCCGATACGCTCACAGTCGGTTTCTCGCCGCAGGGTATCGAATAGCACAGTTGCTTCCGGGTAGCTTTTGGTCAGCAGGGCCAGCCATTGCTTCAAGCGGCCCGGTGCCTGGATCAGGGTCATCTTGACCAGACATTGCTGCCAGAAGGTGCGCAGGATCGGTTGCAGCTCGGCCCACGTCATGGGTACCACCTCCTCACCCTTCTGCGCTGCGGCGATCTGCCGGGCCAGATCCGGCCGCGCCACCAGTCCTCGGCCGATCATGATGTCCCTTGCGCCGCAGATTTCCCGGCAGCGACGCCAATCATCCACGGTCCAGATCTCGCCATTGGCGACCACCGGCACTTTGACCACATCCTGAATGCGCGCAATCCACTCCCAATGAGCAGGCGGCTTGTAGCCGTCGACTTTGGTCCTTGCGTGCACCACGATTTGCTCAGCGCCGCCATCGGCCAATGCTCGGGCACAATCCAGCGCGCCGTCGGTGTTTTCATAACCCAGGCGCATTTTCGCGGTGACCGGAATGTGCTTCGGGACTGCCCTTCTGACTTGGCTGAGAATGGAATGCAGCAACTCAGGCTCTTTGAGCAGAATTGCGCCGCCACGGGAGCGATTGACGGTCTTGGCCGGGCAACCGAAGTTGAGGTCCAGCACTGGCGCGCCTAGCTCACAGGCGTAGGCGGCGTTTTCCGCCAGGCATACCGGATCAGAACCCAACAGCTGCAAGCGCAGAGGCGTACCGGCGTCGGTCTTGGCGCCTTTGTGAAACTCCGAAGCGTATTTGTAGAAGTAATGAGCCGGCATCAAACGTTCGGACACGCGGATGAATTCGGTGACGCACCAGTCGATCCCACCGACTTTTGTCAGTGCGTCGCGCAGGATGTCGTCAACCAGACCCTCCATGGGCGCCAGAGCAATTTGCATGGGTCACACTCGAAAAAAAGTCCGGCAGTTTACGGTGCGATGGCCGGATTGGAAACCAGAGGATGAAGCATCGCAGCGCCGTAACCCTCGACAAACTCCGCTGGCATGCGCTTGGGCTTGCCGCTGGACAGCTCGATGCAGACAAAGGTGGTTTGCGCGCGCAGCAGGGTCAGGCCGTCGCTGGGGCGTTTGAGCTGAAAACGTCGCGTCATCTTCAGGCGCCGATCCCAGTCGACGATCCAGGTCGCCAGCTGCAGTTCGTCATCCTGATAAGCACTGGCGAGGTAATCGATCTCATGCCGGACCACGGCCATAGCCCGGTCCAGACGCCGATACTCGCTGAGGTCCAGGCCTAACTGTTGGGAGTGACGCCACGCGCAACGCTCCAGCCAAGTCACGTAGACAGCGTTGTTGGCATGACCCAGGCCGTCAATGTCATCTGCGGCTACATTGAGGTCAATTACAAAAGGCGTTGCCAGATCCCAGACCATGTTCGCTCCCTTGAGGCTCAATCGTGTGGACGGGCAGTGTAACTGACATCCCCCATCGTCAAACACGCTCCTTATGGGAGCTTACGAGCACCGCGAGGCCGCGATAGCGGTCTGTCTGTTACGCCGCCATCGCGGCCTCGCGGTGCTCGTGCGCTCCTACAGGTGCAGCATTCAAACCACTGCCGACTTGGCTGCCCGCAAGACCCGATCAGAGAGATCACTGGCGCCCAGCGCCCGAGACAGCGCCAGTCCGCCCACCATCAACGCAAAATCGGCCAGCACTTTGTCCGCCTCCTCAGGGCTCCCGGAAAGCTGGGCCACCATGAGTTCGAGATGCGACTCCAGAGCCGTCTGGAAACTTCCCTGCATGCGAGCCATGTCGCCAATGGTCGAAGGCAAGGGGCAAGCCTCTCCGGTAGCGTCCCGATGTTTGCGGGACAAATAGAAAGCTGCCACCAGCGCGCGACGCTCTTCGGCGGGCAACTGCTCATCCAACTGCGCAACAGACGCGCGCCGCTGGCTGAGCAGGTGCTCGAAAGCCTCCAGCATCAGCGCTTCCTTGCTATCGAAGTGCGCATAGAAGCCACCCACGGTCAGGCCGGCAGCCCCCATGATCTCGTTGACACTGGGCTGCTCAGGCCCACGACTGATCAAGGCGGCGCTGGCTGCTCCGAGGATACGTTCGCGTGTTCTGGATTTTTTGTCTTGCATGGCCACCTCCGGATTACGCAGAGAATATTATCCTCATCATCTGGAATGGCAAGTGCACTGCTGCCCGCCTGTCGCAGACAGCGGATCAACAATCAAGGGGGATGGTAGATGTGAAGGCGGCGAATTAATAAACGCCAGAAAAACAAAAGGGCCATTCAATAATCGAATGACCCTTGGTCTCGCAGAGCGAGAAATCGTGGCGTCCCCTAGGGGACTCGAACCCCTGTTACCGCCGTGAAAGGGCGGTGTCCT
>NZ_JPQU01000041.1 GCF_000737245.1 Pseudomonas syringae
GTCTGGAATGCAGCCTTCCCGGCTAAAGCCGGTCCCACGTCGTCACATTTTCTTGCGAGCAAACATAGAATCTCCCACAGAGATTCGGATCCACCTAAGCCTTCGTCACACAGCAAAAAGCCCGGTTTAACCGGGCTTGGGTTGCTCTACAAAAACCTGTAATCAATAGCGCTGATATTGGGAACCGAACTCTTTGCGGTTTTCCGCAACCACCACGGTTTTGCTCGACTCGACATGCGCACGGTCGAAGGTCTTGTTGCCAGGCCCGGCGATCTGTACTTGTCCGGCTGTAACGCTGGAAGAAGTCGCAGTGGCGGCAACCTGGGTGGGTGAGTTGCTGGCAAAAGCACCGGTAGCGGTCAGCAGGGAAAGGGCAAAACTCAAAGCGATAGTGCGTTTCATGATGTGGCTCCAAAGGTTGTTTCGAAGTGATGGGGCCAATCTAGATTCAACAACGCCTTATGAAAAACCAACTGTGCAGATACCGATTATCAGTCCCGCTGATGCTGGAGCGCGAGGCGTCTAGTCCGCGCTTGCCCAGCATCCACGGGCCATTGATCACTCAGGCTTGCGTAACAGGACCCGAGTCACCCGACGCTCTTCGACGTCTGTTACCGTCATGTCCCAGCCATCCCATTGCAGCGAGTCGCCCTTGCGCGGCAGGCGATCCAGCAGGCTCATGACCAGCCCGGCCAGTGTCTGGTAGTCCTCTGTGGCGTGCGCCTGAAAGCCGACCCGTTCACGCACCTGGCTGAGGTTCAAAGCACCGGAGACCAAGTAACCGCCCTGCTCCGCTACGATATCCGGCCCCTCGATTTCACTGGCATCCGGCAGCTCGCCAGCAATGGATTCAAGGATGTCGGTCATGGTCAACAGGCCAATGAAGTCACCGAATTCGTTAATCACAAACGCGATGTGCGTCGATTCCTTACGCATCTGTTCCAGCGCATTGAGGATCGTGAAGCTTTCCAGCAAGTTGATTGCCTTGCGCGCCATGAATTCCAGGTTCGGTTCGTTACCCGCCAGCAGCTCCTTCAACAATTCCTTCTTGTGTACGAAACCCAGCGGCTCGTCGACCCGGCCTTCGCGAATCAGCGGCAGGCGTGAGTAGGACGAATGCATCAGCTTGATACGCACGGTTTCCGGGTCATCTGCCAGGTCGATATGGTCGACTTCGGCCCTGGGGGTCATGGCTGAACGGATTGGGCGCTCGGCCAGTTGCAGAACACCACTGATCATCACCCGCTCGCGGCGATCAAACACTGCCGCAGTTTGCTCGCCTTCGAGCATGTCGGCAATTTCCTCACCCACCTCGTCAGCATCCAGCTTGCGACCGCCCAACAGACGCAACACCGCATGGGCTGTGCGCTCACGCATGGGCTTCATGCCATGCAGGGATTTCTTGCGACGCTTGCGAGCGATCTGGTTGAACAGTTCGATGAGGATCGAGAAACCAATCGCCGCATACAGATAGCCCTTCGGAATATGAAAGCCCAGGCCTTCTGCGGTCAGGCTGAAGCCGATCATCATCAAGAAGCCCAGACACAGCATGATCACAGTGGGGTGAGCGTTGACGAAGCGCGTCAGCGGCTTGCTGGCGATGATCATCAAACCGATGGAAATCATCACGGCAATCATCATTACAGCCAGATGCTCGACCATGCCCACGGCGGTAATCACCGCATCCAGGGAGAACACCGCATCAAGCACCACAATCTGCGCGACGATGGGCCAGAACCTGGCGTACGTCGAGTTGCTGGCGCGTTCGCTGACATGCCCTTCCAGCCGCTCGTGCAATTCCATAGTGGCCTTGAACAACAGGAACACACCACCAAACAGCATGATCAGGTCTCGCCCCGAGAAGCTGTGATCGAAGATTTCGAACAGCGGTGCGGTCAGCGTCACCATCCAGGAAATACTGGCCAGCAGGCCCAGCCGCATGATCAACGCCAGCGACAAGCCGATGACACGGGCCTTGTCGCGCTGCTCGGGCGGCAACTTGTCCGCCAGAATCGCGATAAACACCAGGTTATCGATGCCCAGAACCAGTTCCAGAACGATCAGGGTAAGCAGGCCAAGCCATGCCGTGGGATCAGCAATCCATTCCATACAGTTATTGAGTCTCTCGAAAACAGGTTTTGACGCACGCAGCAAGGTGCCGCGCATTCCGATTGGGCGCACGAGGCGAAGGGTAGAAAGGGACAGTCGGGGGAACTGATCCGCGTACAGCCATTCCGGCGACGGGATCGAAACTCAATTCAACGGGGGGATAACCAGAGCAATGGGGAGGCTCCTGAGCGGTGTTCATATGATCCTGACAGTGATAACGGACAGTGATCCTACAACGATAAAGTCACTTTCCTACGCATTAAAAGTATTACAAAGATTGACATCAATTTACCCCCATCTTTCTTGCCGATCGCCTTTAAGAACACCACGCCAGTTTTAAATTGGTTTGAACTTCCAGCCCCGATACGTGCCCCTTCTATAGGTGCCGGGCACACCGCCGGGCGATTCTGGAGGCTTATCTCATGCCAGATGCACAGGGCAAAGTTCGTTACGCAGTCGTCGCCGGGGGCTGGATTTCCCAAGGGGCGTTCATGCCGGGTGTTGATCAGACCGACAACTCGGTGATGACCGCGCTGGTGACCGGTGATCCGGTGAAAGCCGACAAGCTGGCAGAACTTTACGACTTGAAAAGCTACCACTACGACGAATTTGACACCCTACTCAAGTCCGGCGAAATCGATGCGATTTACTTGGCAACGCCGAACTTCAGGCATCGCGAATTCGCTGTACCTGCCTTGGAAGCCGGTATCCACGTGCTGCTGGAAAAGCCTATGGCGACCAGCGAAGAGGACTGCCTGGCCATCACCGAAGCTGCCGAGCGATCCGGCGCCAAGCTTATGATTGCCTACCGCCTGCACTTCGAACCAGGCACGGTGGAAATGATCAGCCGCATCCGGGCCGGTGATATTGGTGAGCCAAGGTTGTTTACCGCCACTTTCGCGCAAACTACCGACCCCAAAAACCATCGCATGCAAAGTGGCTATTGGGCGGGACCTGCGGCGGACATGGGGCCTTACCCGATCAACGCCGTACGCAGCCTGTTTGACGCTGAGCCATTGGAAGTCCATGCCGTAGGCGTTCATACCCCCGGCCGCGAAATCAATACACCGGATACCGTTTCGGTCACGTTGCGCTTCTCAGAAGAACGCCTGGCGCAATTCACCGTCAGCTTCAGCCTGCCGAGTACAGAGCGCTACCAGGTGATAGGTACCAAGGGCGAGTTTGAAGCCTCGCCAGCATTCGGTTTTGGTGAAGGCGTGGCGATCAGCTATAGAGCGATCATCGACAAAAAAACCAAAGAGCACACGCATCCGGTAGTCGATCAATTCGGAGGAGAAACCCAGTATTTTTCCGATTGCATTCTCCAGGACCGCGAGCCTGAACCAGACGGCGATGAAGGCTGGCGCGATGTACGAGTGTTGGCGGCTATCGAGCGCAGCCTGGCGACCGGCCAGACTCAGAAACTTGACCCGCTTCCTACTCGCCCCGGCATCAGCGTCGAACAGGCCCGCCGCCTGCCGCTGGCTAAAGTGCCGCAGTACATCAATACCGATGAGCCTAATGAGTGAATAGCGACACCGCTGTTCGCAGCCTGCGGTAGTTGCTAGAGCCAGCAGCTGCAAAGTTGTGCCCTGACTCAACCGCTGTAGGAGCGCGCTTGCCCGCGATTTGCGTCAGCTCAGGCAACACATTTTTCGCTGACACGCCGCATCGCGGGCAAGCGCGCTCCTACAAATAAAAGCATTCCAATTCGGGAAAGCGACGAACGCGGTTCATAGGGCACACCGCTGCTTGCAGCGCACGCACCTGCCAATCGCTAAAGTTTCCATAGCTCCGGCCGCTACAAAGTAGATACAAATACATTCAGGCCAGCATGGAAGCGCTATGAACTCGATATCGTTAATCACTGCAAACACGCCAGTCGTCGTCAGCCCTGCCACTCCAGCGGTGCCGCTTAACGAAGACAAAACTCGGCCCACACAGACCGACTCACCTGCCGCGGTGGTCATGCTTGGCCAGGACGTGAAGATCCCCAACTCCACCACGTACAACTCGTTGGGCGCGTTGGCCAGTTTCAATCCGGTCTACAGCCTCGAGCAGGATGTAAGCAATCCGCTGACCAAAGTACTGACCGGCAATATTCCTGCCGCATCGACGGCCAGCCGATTCCAGGGCCTCGGCGCAGCTTTGTTACAGCAGTTGGCCGAGGACGGCACCAGCAAGATTTCCCAATCGGTCATCCGGTCAGCCGCTGACAACGTGAAAAACGCCGCGGCGCTGGAGGTGGCCCAAAACCAGTTGCATGAAAAGGCAGATAACACCATCACCCTGACGCTGAAGACCAAAAGCGGCGCAACTATCACGCTGAACCTGACGAGTTCCAAAGATGGCCTCGGCGTGCAGGCCGATGTCAGCGGTGGCGAGCTGAGCGACAGCGAGCTTGAAGCACTGGGTTCACTAGCCGATTCCTTCCAGAGCGCGATCGACGGTCTCACTGCCGAGAAACCCCGCCTGAACCTTGGCGCGCTAGCCCAACTCGACCCAGACGTCTTTACGTCCGTTGACCTGAGCGCCCGTTTGAAACTGGGTGAGGATCAGTACCAGACCCTCAGTTTCAAAGCCGATGAAAAGAGCAAATCGGTTGAAATGAGCGGGCCAACCGGCAATGTTCAGTTGAGCGTCAAGAACAACAACGCCATTCTCGGGAACGCTCAACAACAGGCAAAAGCGGTACAAAGCTATCTTCAGCAGTTCGACGCCGCGCAAGAACGTGGCGAGGGTGATGAAGACCTGATGGCGCTGTTCAAGGACGCGTTTTCTTCGTTGCAGAACACCACCAAGAGCCTGACGACTCCGACCAGTAGCGTCAGCCTCAATCAGGTGGATCAAGCGATGTTGACCGGTCTTGCGGACTTCAGTGCATCGCTCACCCAGACCGCGAGCAGCCCCAACCCGATGCGCCCGAGCGAGGTCGACAAATTCTCATATAAGGCGTCCCAGACCACTGAGACCAAAGGAACTACGGCCGAAAACCGCTCAGTGGAGCAGAAGCAGACCTCCAGCCTGAATGCGGCCTACCACAAGAGCCTTTACCCAGGCGTAGCGTTGGCACTAGGGACGGACCCAGAGACGCAGAATTATAAGTACTACCTGATCGAAGACGAAGCCAGCAGCACGACCCGTATCGCCTACAACAAAGGCGCATTGGTAGAAGCCAGTTCCGTGCAATCCGCTCGCCAGTCCACCACCGTGCAGACCTACGAGCTGGCCAAACTGGTCGATACCGTGACAACCCCGAACGAAATTACCCATTCGCGCAACTTGATGGCCATGATCGACGCGGCCCTGCGCAACGACCGTAACTCCCAGCTGACCACAGGCAAGTCAACACTGGAAGATGATCTGAAGCCGGTGCATGACAAGGTACTGCTGCAATCCAATCCCTCTTCGATCGCCAGCTGATTGGCCTCAGGCATCGCGAAACAGATCGTGGGCATCCAGTAGTCGGTAGGCTATTTCAGGGTTCTTCTCCAGGCCGCGTCGGATGGCGGCCGGGATCGACTGCCGGGTCTTGCGACACAGGCCCGGTTGCTCGTCGATTTCAATAGCGATGCCGCGCATGGTCCGCACTTCGTTGAAGCCGGGCGCCACTTGCACGCGGA
Organism: Pseudomonas syringae; assembly: GCF_000737245.1. GTDB lineage: Bacteria > Pseudomonadota > Gammaproteobacteria > Pseudomonadales > Pseudomonadaceae > Aquipseudomonas > Aquipseudomonas syringae_J. The sequence continues at coordinate 5,733 of NZ_JPQU01000041.1, forward strand.
TACCAAGCTGCTCCAACAGCCGTTGCTGCAGCCGCTGCAGATCCGCCAGGCTTTGCAGATTTTCCAGTCGTTCCAGCAGGCGTTTCTCCTCCTGACGGGTCAAGGCAAGAATCCGCTGCGCGGCCTCACTCTCACCGTCCAGCAGTTGCTCGCGTCCGCAAGTGCAGGCGCCGGGAGGACAAGGTTGGCGGATCGGGAATGAGACTTTCATGCAGCGCAGCATAGCGAGGCTCGCAGGCTTTGCACATCCACATCCGGATACTCGGCGTTCAGCAGCAGGACCGACCTCCTCCCCACCTTCTTGGTGTGCCAAACGTATCCAGAAAACCCCGCCGCCCACTCACAGTGGCCGGTTTTCGAAATCCGGCTCATCGATCAAGCCATTTAAAGCCTTGCGCCGGAAATCATTCAACACCGGGCTGACGGAATTTCTTTCCGGACTGCACGCCTGAGCACAGGCGGTCGGTCTATCCCTTGACTCTCATGAACGTTGGTATTTCCGCCAGGCAACCGGGGGATTTTTTATGCGCCGTATCAATCCCGGAGCAGCCGGAGTGGCCGCCTCACCTTCCGCGTCGACTAATTCGCGGACAAGCCAGAATGCTGCCCACAGGCTCCAACGAAAAAAATGCGCCCTCTGTGAGAGCGCCCTGTCCGAGGCCTCTGAAACACCGATGAAAAACACAGAACCTGTAGGAGCTCACGAGCAACGCGAGGCACCGATGGAGGCCTGTCTGAGAGCAAGCTGAAAGTGAACATCACCGGCTTTTATCAGCCACGCTCATCATCAAATCCATAAAGTTGCGCCGGGTTAGCGACCAGGATTTTGTGACGTACCTGCGGGTCAGGCGCCCACTCACTGAGCAACTCGAGCATCGCCAGATCATCCGGCAACGGGTTACGTCCAGGGTGCGGCCAGTTGCTCGCCCACAGGCAGCGATCAGGATGGATCTGCACCAGCGCGCGGGCCAGCTGGCTGACATCTTCGTAATGAGGTGCGCCAGTTTTCGACGTTTCGTACGGCGCTGAGACCTTGACCCAGACATCGCCGGTATCCAGCAACCGCAACAGGCTTTTGAAGCCCGCATGATCGCTGGCGACAGGCTCCAGAAACTTGCCGGTGTGATCGATACTCAGCGCGCTGGGCAATGCCCGAAGCCGCTGTTCGTAATCTGCCAACAGACGACCGTCGACCTGGAGATTGATCACCCAGCCGAGTTCGGCCACGCGTGCCGAAAGCGGCTCCAGCGCGTCCCAGTCCAACGCCCCCTGGGCATTCGGGACCAGCATGAAACGCACGCCACGCACCCCATTACGATGCAGCGCGACCAACTGCTCATCCGTGATATCGGGTTTGATCACCGCAATGCCTCGCGCAGCGTCTCCTGCCTGGATTAGCGCATCAAGCAGGCAGCGGACATCAAAGCCGTAGCCATTGGCCTGGACCAGCACGGCGCGCTCCAACCCCAGGCGTTGCTGGACCGTGCGGTAATCATTCCAACTGGCACGGGCGATTTGCTGGGTCAGCGGGAAGCGCTCCGGCTCATAGATATGCACGTGGCAGTCACAGGCACCGGGGATCAGTTGAGCCGTTGAGTCATTCATGGGACAGCTCCCTGGATGCATGGCTGGGCAGGCCAAATACCGCCGCTGCCCGGCTGGCATGTTCTAGATTGACAGCGCCCTGAGGTGCCTGCCCCGCCAGCAAGGCCTGAACCTGACGCACCGTGTCCATGGCCTGATGTTCACTGGCCTGCGGCGTCAGCCCGCCGATATGAGGATTGGCGATGATTTTCGGGTGTGCAGCGATATCCGGGCTGGGCATCTGATCTGCAGCCCGTCCCACATCCAGTGCGCAACCAGCAATCAGTGCCTGATCGAGTGCATCTACCAGGGCCTGTTCATCGACCAGCTCGCCACGGGAAGCGTTGACAAAAAAGGCGTGGGGCTGCATACGCCGCAGCGCGTTGGCGTCGAACAGATTCTGGGTTTGCGGACCTGCCGGAGCCAGACACACTACGTAATCCGAGGCCGACAAGAGTTGCTCGAAAGGCACCTGCTCGATGCCTGGCTCCTGAATGGAAAGCAGCGGGTCGCTGACCAGCACCTTCATATTCATCGCCCTCGCCATACCGGCCAGGCGCTTGCCGATAAAACCGTAGCCGACAATGCCCACGGTAGAACCGCGCAACTCCCGGCCCATGGCAATTTGCGGCGTGCGCCCTTGCCAGTAATCGGCAGCAGCGCGGCTCAGCCCTCGGCTCAAGTCGATCATCACGCCAATCACCCACTCGGCAACCGAGGTGTCGAAGCCGGGCGTGGCTTGAGTCACCAGCACCCCATGGCGGCTGGCAGCGTCGACGTCGATATTACGAATATCCACGGCCACTCTGCAGAAGGCAGCCAGCTCCGGCAGGCGTTCGAACAGCTCGGCAGGCGCTGCGGCATCCCGGCTGGAGACGATGATCTGACAGCCCTGTGCAGCCGTGACCAACTCATCCACGGAAAGCACGTGACGGGCGTTATTCAGTCTGACACTGGCACAACTGCGAAGCAGGGTCAGGGCGCGCTGCCCGTAATAATTTTCCAGGGTCTGCGGCGAATGGGTCAGGAAGATAGTGGTCATGTGCATTCATTCCCTATGCAGATTGGCCGGGCTGGCGACCGACTGACGATCGACCAACACCGGTTGAAAGATGAAATTGACTGGCCGCTGTCCCGGTTGACGAGAGCGATCAACGGCGCGCTGGACCATCGCGTCGGCCATCTCGGTAATCGGCATGGATACCGAGGTCAAAGCCGGATTGGTGAAGGCGGCAATCGACAAGCCGTCCATGCCCACCACTGACACATCCTCTGGCACCCGCAGTCCGGCTTGATGCAAACCTGCCATCAGGCCAATGGCGAGCATGTCATTGACGGTGACGATCCCGGTGGGCATGGGTTGCATGGCCTTGACCTGGCTCGCCATGGCAAAGCCCAGGTCGGCGAGTTCCGAGTCACCGAAAGTCTCTACCACCTGCCCCTCGATGACCTGAGCGCTGCCTTGCAAGCCAGCCTGACTGGCACGCTCCAGAAAGCCAGCAATCTTGTTGGCACGGCTCACGGTCTTGCCGCCCGGTACCAGAAATGCGAGGCGGGTGTGGCCGTAGCTGATCAGATGATCGGCAGCGATGTAACCGGCCTTGAAGTTGTCAGGCGACACGTGATCGACCGCCGAACCTTCCACCGGCAAAGTACTGCGGTCGTAACTCACCACCGCCAGCCCGCGCGCCACTGCGCCTTCAAGGTGGCGTTCGTCGTCCCGGGACGAGACGACGATCACCGCCTGCACGCCAAATGACAGCAGATCATCGAACATGCGCGCTTCATGCTGCTTGTCGCGATGAGTATTGGCCAGCAGCAGACGGTAGCCATAACGCTGCTGAGCCACCGCTTCGATCTTCAACGCCAGCTGCCCATACATCGGGTTGGCCGTGGACGGCACCAATAGACCGAGCATGGGGGTATGCCCGGTCTTGAGCTGGCGTGCTGCCCGGTTGGGTCGATAGTTGAGCTGGCCAATGGCGGCTTCCACCCGGGCGAAGGTGTCGGCACCCAGCTTTTCAGTACGCCCATTGAGTACATTTGACACCGAGCTAACCGACACGCCCGCCAGGGCTGCTACATCATGAATCGTTGCCATCTTTGCCTAACCCATATTGAAAGTGCGTGGCAGCCACAGGGAAATCGAGGGCACCAGGACCAACAGCACCAGCATCACAGCCAGCACCAGCAAGTATTTGAGCATCCGCCGAGACACGTCTTCGATTTTGGTCCCGGTCATTGCGCAGGTCGCGAACAGGCCCAGGCCAAACGGTGGTGAAAACAATCCCAGCCCCATGGCGATCACCGCTACTGTGCCGAAGTGCAGCGGATGTATCCCGACCTGAACCGCAATCGGCACCAGCAACGGGCCGAAGATAATCAGCGCCGGGGCACCCTCCAGCACCGCCCCGAAAATCACCATGATGATCACCGATGCAATCAGGAATGCCAGAGGACCAAAGTCGTGGGCCAAGGCCAGCATGAAGTCGGAAATGATCGCCGGGATTTGCAGGATGGTCAGGGCGAACGCCACGCTGGAAGCCGCCGCGATGATGAACAGAATGCCCGCTGCCATGGAGGCCGAACGCACGAATAGCTTGCCGATCGCCCGTGGCGTCAGCTCGCGAAACGTAATGCCACCCACCAGCAATGCGTAGACCACGGCGAATGCCGAAACTTCGGTGGAAGTCGCGACCCCGGAAGTTACGCCCTTGCCAATCATGCCGACCATGATCAAGGCCACCAAGGCCCCGCCGAGCAGCCGAAACAGTGGAGTGCGTTTGGGGAAGGCCTCGTCGGGATCCACCTTGCGGCCAAAGATCACCGCCAGCGTCGCCAGGCCCATGGCGAGAAATGCTGCCGGAACAATGCCCGCGAGAAACAAGCCACCAATGGAGATATTCGCCACGAAGCCCATGATGATCATGTTGATGCACGGTGGAATGGTCTCGGCCATCACTCCGGATGCAGCGAGTACCGCAGCCGTTTCGTTGGGGTCCTGGCGGGTGCGCCGAACTGCGGGCACTACGATGCCGCCCACCGCTGCGATGTCAGCCAGCTTGGAGCCGGAAACACCGGAGAAAAACGCCGTCGCCAGAATCGCGATCAGGTTCATCGAACCCCGGACCCGGCCGAAGATTCTGACCAGCAATTCGATCAGCCGCGAGGACATCCCGTTGACTTCCATCACCAGCCCGGCCAGCACAAAGAACGGAATTGCCAGCAGGACAAAGTGATCCATGCCAGCCATGACCTGCTGGGAATAGATCACCAACGGTAACGACGGATCGCCCATGAAATACAGCAGCGCGCACATGGCGAGCACAAACGCGATGGGCACACCGACCAGCAACCCGCCGACGAAACCCAGCAGCAGTAAGGTCCAGGGTTGGAGCGCCCATTCTTCAAACTGGCTGTTCCACGCCCAGATGGCACAACCCAGAGCCACACAACCAACCAGCGTCAGCCAAGTGGTACGAGTGGCGCCATGAATGGCATTGGCGACGCCCACCACGGTCATCAGCACTGCACCGACGAACACCGGCAACACGTTCAGCCACTGTGGCATCCCCATAGGGGTCGATACGTTGGTGGAATCCTCCAACAGCAGCCAGGAAGAAACCGCCAGACCGGCAGCCGTGCCTGCCACTGCCCAGCCACCGATCTGCAATGCGACCTGCTGCCAGGCGGCGGGTAGAAGCGCGCGGAAGAAATCCACGTGCACATGCTGACGCCGGGCAAGCACCGTCGCACCGCCCAGAAACACCAGCATCACCATCAGCCCACGAGCCACCTCCTCCGCCCAGTCCACCGGCTGATGGACGAAGTAACGCAGGATCACCGATGCGAATACCACCAGCACATCGACTGCCAGCACCACCGCGCATAAACGCTCAATGAAGGTACACAGCATCGCCAGCCACCGGCCGGTGGCAGCCTGGGTTTCAAAACCCCATTCCCTGGTAGGAATCAATGGACCGACCGCTTCCTGCGGATGCTCCTGTAAATGTTGCTCCGCGGCAGCGATTGCGCTCGTGGAAGTGGTCATGGCAGGCATCTCTTGTTGTTTTTCGAATGCGGCTTTCGCAAGGGCAAATCACTAGCGGCCATCACCAGGGATCATCAGCCCCTGGCCGCATCAATGGCGGCGAGTACCGGAGCAGTGACCGGATTGGTCTGGGTGAACGGCACCCACAGCTTTTCACGCATCAACTGCCGCGTGCTTTCTCGCTCGGCGTCGCTCATGGGGAAGAATGTCATGCCGCCCTTGGTCAACGCGGCGATGGCTTCTGCACCTTTAACCTTGGCGGCTTCGCGCTGATGGATGCTGGCGTCTCGTGCCGCCGCTATGAACGCCGGCTGCAAATCGGCGGGGATTTTCGCCAGCCCTCGCTTGCCGATCACCGCAATGCACGGGCTGAACAAGTGGTTAGTTTGCCAACTATTGCGCACCACTTCATCGAGCTTGTTGGCCAACACACTCGCGGCATCGTGCTCAAAGCCTTCGACCACGCCGGTTTGCACGGCGGTGTAGACCTCGTTGAACGCAATCGGCGTCGGGATCGCACCCATCAGCTTGAAGGTTTCGATGAATGCCTGGGTCGGCAGCACCCGCAGCTTGACGTTCTTCAGCGTGGCCAGGTCCTTGATCGGTGGCTTGGTATAAACACTACGAGCACTGAAGTGCGAGCCCCAGCCAATTACTGAACAGCCGGTGCGCTCCTGCAGCAGCTTGTTGTAAATCTCGCCTACCCCGCTGTCCACCGCCTTGGCGACGTGGGCATAGCTGTCGAACAGAAAGCCGAGATCCAGCAACGCCAGCTCCGGCAAGGCCGTGGCCCAGATCGAACTGCCGGTAACCATCATGTCGATGGAGCCCAGGCGCACTTGCTGAACCACATCCGCCTCCTTGCCCAGCTGACCGTTGGCGAAAAAGTCGATACGGACCTTGTCACCCAGGGACTGTTTCAGATTCTCGGCAAAGCGTTGGTAGAACAGGTAGTGCGCAGAGTTTTCGTCAGAAGTCATGGTGGACGACAACCGCAAAACAGGCGTGGCGGCATGACTGAAGGTTGGCAGAGACATGGCAGCAGCGCCGATGGCAGCCGTCTGGACGAAGCGACGTCGGGTCAGATTCATTGTGCTCACTCGATTGTTATTGTTTTAGGTTGAACAGAAGGTAAAACGGTTTACTAAACCGGTTTACGGAGCGTAGACAGGGATTCGGAAATGGCAAATAAATTTTTGCGAAATGTGAATTTCACTTGCCTGTGGGAGATTCTATTTTTACTCGCAAGTGGATGTGACGACGTGGGACCGGCTTTAGCCGGGAATGCGGCATTTCAGAGGTAAATATTGGATGGATGTACTACCTCTTCCCGGCTAAAGCCGGTCCCACGTCGTCGCGCCAATATTGAGATCACCCTTGTGCGGTGCTTGCCTGCGATGAGGGCAACGCCGATAGCAGGTCCATTGTTTCCAGCCTTATCGTCGGAATGCCGCCCAGACCAAGCCCCGCTCTCGCAGGGAATGCACCTCCAACAGGGCAATGCGCGACAAAATGCCACAGCAAAAATTCAACCAGTTGTCTGACAACTGCTGGACAGCCATAGCTGCGCATATCGTTTTGTTCTAAAATGTTGCAACACCGGCAAGCGGACGCGAATACGAACATCAACGACGACATTCGTTATTGAATTCGAACTCCCGGCGACTTGACCCGATTTATAAAAAGAAAAGCCCGTCATAGACGGGCTTTTTTCGTTTCCGGCTTACCGCAATTTCCAGACGGCCCCCATTGGGGCGGCCGACTGCCAGTTTATCTACCTTGAGGCTTACCCTATGTTGCGTCTTCTAATGTCTTACCTGTTCCACTGGTTCAAACGCGTTGCATCCAGCGCGGTTTCTCGCAATGGCAGCAATGATCGCTACACCGAGAACTTCTCCTCACGCGAAGACAGCGACAGCGGCCGTTGGACCTTCGTAACGATTTTCATCGTCTTCACCCTGAGCATCTACTCGCTGGCGGGCCTGGGCTACTACGCCAAGGTTCACGTCTGGGACGGCTTCACCGAAGCAGAAAAAACCAGCATGGCCCAGGCCATGGTGGTCGCCAGCCAAAACCTGAACTAACTCAGCCACGCCCCACAAAAGGCATCTTGGTGGCCATGACGGTCATGTTCAGCACGTTGGTGGAGAGCGGCAAGCCTGCCATGTAGCGCACTGCATCGGCGACTTCTTTGACGTCCATCATGGGTTCTACGGCAGTCTGGCCGTTGGCCTGACGAACGCCAGTGGTCATGCGCGCGGCCAACTCGGTCAGTGCGTTGCCAATGTCGATCTGGCCACAGGCAATGTTGTATTCGCGACCGTCCAGAGCAAAAGTTTTGGTCAGGCCCAGTACCGCGTGCTTACTCGCGGTGTAGGGTGAGCTGAATGGCCTTGGGGTATGTGCGGAAATCGACCCGTTGTTGATGATCCGCCCACCTTGGGGCACCTGCCTGCGCATCAGGCCAAACGCAGCCCGGGCACAGAGGAAGACTCCGGTGACGTTGGTGTTGATCACGTTCAGCCACTTCTCGACATCGAGCTCGTCAACCGGCACCGCCGGGGCACCGACACCCGCGTTGTTGAACAGCACATCCAGGCGGCCATAGTTTTTCTCGATCTCTGCAAACAATGCCTCCACGCTCTGCGGGTCGCGCACGTCCGTGGATACCGCTAGCGCCCTGCCCCCCACCTCGCGAATAGTCGCCGCCAATTCATCCAGCGGTTCCTGACGACGTCCGGCCAGCACCAGGCTGTAGCCATCCTCAAGCAACCCCAAAGCAACCGCACGACCAATGCCGCTCCCGGCGCCAGTAACAAGTGCGACTTTTGCAGCGGTGGTATCGGTCATCTTGTTGTTTTCCTCTTCTGATCAATCCGGGTTAGTTTCGGCAATGCTTAATCATCTGAATAAAGCATACTCGGCAGTCGCGATGTCTCCAGAGAGTGCCAGCCACGGTGGCCAAGATCAAACCCGAGGAAAAACCTTGCACACCCCGCACATTCCTGAGAAAAAGCCGCCTTTGTCTTTTATAGAGAAGCGACCATGAGCAACGAACTGTTGATCACAGACATCCGCACCGGCGACGGCAAGGCAGTAATCAAGGGCGCACTGATCACCACTCACTACACCGGCACACTTGAAGACGGTACGGTCTTCGACTCTTCCCATGAACGCGGCAAGCCGTTCCAGTGTGTCATCGGTAGCGGTCGCGTTATCAAAGGCTGGGATCAAGGCCTCATGGGCATGCAAGTCGGCGGTATCCGCAAGCTGTACGTCCCTGCTCACCTGGCTTATGGCGAACGATCCATGGGGGCGCATATCAAGCCCAATGCTGATCTGCATTTTGAAATCGAGCTGTTGGAGGTGTTGACTCGGGATGATTGAGTGACGGATGCACCCCGCGACACGAGAGTCTCGGGGGATGCCAATGCTGAGCGAATCTGAACCAATATGAATCAAGAAGGCGGTACGCACAGCGCTAATCGTTAACGCGTCCAGGCACTTTCTAGATAGGTTGCCTCTGCTGGCATACGCGGGCGAACAATTCTCCCAACAGAGCGAGTCGTCATCGGAGTGTTTCTAGAAAATGTTTCTACCTTCCTCAAAATCAACATGTGAAGGCGCATATTTTTTACAGCAGTCCAGAAATTCATCAATCCGGTGCTTCGGAAGAAATACCCTGAAGCACATGTAATTCTGCTCAAAGGGGATGTCGGGGTCATACCTTCGCTCAAGGATCACAAGATTTCTCTTTCGATCCGTCAATATCAGCTGCACTCTATCCCACTCAAAACTATCGCTATCAACTTCGTTCTCCCAAGCCAGCAGCTTCAACGCAGCCGGGATGGTGATAGCGCCAATGCCAACTAAAGCGAAAATCATCATCGGCATCATCGCGATTATGGCCAGTACGGTGACTAAAGCAAAAATCGCAATACCCTTCAATATCCACCCGGAACATTTTGGAAAGTGCAACCAGTACTTGACCTCGCCCCCCTTTTCGGTGAGGCGGTAAGAATAAAAGGTTTTTTGTCGGGCGATTCCTATCCACATGATAAAGACCAGCACCATGCCGAATATGGGTACATCCGTGAACAGATATCTGGAATTTTCATTTTCATGAAAAAAACACCCATAGAGAAAACATATTAATGGTATGAAGCCAAGCACCGCCATTCCGGCATCCATAAATATGACCGGGTGTGCATGGGCTTTTATCTCCCATCCCACTAACACCGAGCTGGAATTCCCTTGAAGGGTGACATTAGCGCCGCTGGGTGTTTCACAAATATGCGCATTTTCTTTCAGGCTCATTTACGTTATTACTCTTATACAAGACACATCAACAGTAAAAATCAACTACGGAACTCTGTCGCAGCAAGTTTGCTCACGAAGGGTCAAAAATAGCCGACAGATGTGGTGACTGACCCCAATCTATTCGCGAGCAAGCTCGGCTCCTACTTAGTAAGCGTTTTGAATGGCTAAAGCGGTACGGGAAGCAACAAAGCGTCTGCGCGAGAGCCTAACGACTCAACCGTCAGTGAGTTCTTGTTTGCCCCCACGACTCGACTATCACTGCCGTCAGTTTCACCCTCTGGAACCAGCCCCATCTGGTAGCGGAAGCCTTTGTCGCCTTCTCGGATGGTCAAGGTTTGTGCCGAGTACCAAACCTGTAATTCAAGGTATTGCGTGCTTTCGGTCAGCGGAACCCAGGTTTGCCAGATAACGTCTTCGTCCCCAGGAGGTGTGGCTTTTTGTTGAGGCTCGTTAAAACGGTTCTGAGATTTGAGCGGCGAAACTTTTCCCCACTGGGCCACGGCCTCAACCCGACCGTAACCACTGAACTCCTCTTTCAGGCTGTCGCCGACTCTCTGCACTGGAAAGCCGGGAAACGGCCTGCCGCTGGCAGTCAAGTTCACATAGGCCATCTCGCCTCGAATGGCTTCGGGTAAGCGCAGCTGCACCCAAGCGCCATTTTGGGTCTCGCTCGGTAGATAGCCAATGTCCGGAAAATATTGTTGGCTAGCATGGAATGTTGGCTTTACGAAAAGCCCTGGAGCGAGTTGGATTTCAAGGAAGGTCTGATTCTCCTCATTTTGGTCTCTAAAGCGATCTCCCGGGTATCGAGACCAGCGGCACTTGTGCAGCCAATGCCCGACCACATCCCGTTTCATGTAGTTGAGGGCCAATGTCGACAACAAATAGACAATCCCAATCAAGACTGTAAATCCCAAAAATATGGGGTGCATAACCACAGGAATGAATAATCCGAAGCCAGCTAATGCCGAAAGACCGGCGATGACCTGAGCACTCCCGACGATTAGAAACCCACCAACAACGTAGGACTTAACCATCAGAGCTTTTCTATCTAAAGCTATTTCCGATTGGTCGAGATCGTTTTGGATATCCCATATCTCCAAAGACGCAGCCACCACCGCAAACCCACCCAACCCAACCAACCTCGCGCCGAATCCTTTTATCAATCTCCCCCAGTCGGATTTACCCGCTCGTATCCACTTAGCTGACGACTGCTGGGTGATTTTGGTGGGTTTCGAGTCGGTACCAGAAACCGCCAAATCCTTCATCGCCTCCCACCCCGTCTCCACAAACACCGCCATCAAAGCATTCCCCGTATACGCCGCAGCAGACCCGATTTTGGCCCCGTCTTTCTCGCTCAGGTCTCCATCCCGGCTGGCGATTTCGTAGGTGATCATGGTGTTGAACAGGTTGATGGCCGCAATGCCCCAGGTAATTGCGGCAGCGTTGACCCCATGCTCGGCGCTCCAGGCTTTGGCTTGGTGGGTCCATTCCTGGGTAAGTTGGCCGTTGCGGGCGAAGAAGTTGGAGATCTTGTTTTGCATCGCCTCTGCGTAGCGTTTGCTGTGGTAGTCGAACGGTTTAGGTTCGTTGAGCAGGTGGCGTTTGAGCTCGTGCTGTATGTCTTGCATGAGTTTGGCGGTGGCGCGGCGGTCGTACTCCTTGGCTTGGTAGAGCCAGCGGTGTTGGGCGGTTTGGTAGAGGTCGCGCCCTTTCTTCAAGTCAGCTCGCCAGGCGGCGTGGCGCTTGGCGAAGTCTTCGTTGATCTGCAGTTTCTCGGGGTGGCTGAGCAGCACATGGCCCATCACAAGATTGCGCAGCATCAGTGCGGCGCTGTCACCCACTGCGCCTTTGGATAAGCGGCTATCGACGGGTAAGAACGCCAGCTGGATGTTTTCCAGTGCAGTTTTGCCCGCTCCTTTTGCCACATCGGCAATGGCGTTCAAAGTCAATTGTGCCGGTTCAGTCAGCGCTTTCATCCAGGGTTTTTCTGCAAGGGTTTCGTGGTTGAGAAATCCATTCAGCTCGCCAGCTCGACCGGCCAACGCAGTGAAGTCAGAGACGCCTTGCATCAGGCGATTGGCCTCGTCTGTCAGGGCTTGTTTGATCGAATGAGAGAAACCAAACCGGGCCAAGCCAAACAGGGTTTTGCTCTTTTCTTCTTCTTTCTGCAGCCAGCTTGAAAAGCCCAGATCCTGGCTCAGGTTGCACAGCAGATCGGACGCGACTTCCAGCAGACATAGCAGCGACGTGGTGTTGGTGGTGTCGATGAACAACCTTATCGGTTCGGTGCCGATCCATTCGGCGACAACCTTGATGTCTTCCTGAGTTTCAGTAACCCGTGTGCGCAAGGTCTTGAGCTGGGCCTGCTGGGTTTCCGAGTGATCGCGGGCGGCGTCCAGATCGACCTCGCGGCGCCATTTGCTGCGGTCCTGCCAGCTTTTGCGCAGTGCTGGATCAGGCAGTGCGCCATAGTCGGCCTTCAGGTCCTCACCCAGCATGTGCGACGGTCGCTCAGGCAGCCCGTAGGTCAGACTGTCCTGACCTTGGGTTGCATCATCTTCGACTTGAAGTTGCTCGAAATACGCCTCGACGTCGCGAATGTATTGCCGAGCTTTCACCTCATCGTCGCGCACCAAAGCAGGCAACAACGCCTTGTCGCCACCCACCCCGCAAAGCGATTCAACGACAGCTGCAATGTTGAGCGCATGTTCATGCTCGGACTGGAATTCATGGAGAGCAGCCTGATCAGCCGCAAGCTGCATACCCAGGTCTTCGAGCATCGCCAGCGGGTCGTCCAGCGCGATCAGTAGGGCGCTTGATTTGTCCGGGACAGTACCGGTCCAGAGCACATCGGCAGCCAACGCCACGCTGGGATATTTGCCCTCCTCGTCGGCCTCCGGAGGCTGGGCAGAATCAGCGAAACGCCCGTCATGATTGATGGGATAGGGATCGACATCTGCCACCACCCGCTTGCTCAAGCGCGTCAATGGCAGGGCATGGTGCACGGACATTGTTCGGCTGTATCCAGCTCCCGCATCCAGGACATGCGATTCACGCCGCTGGTGCTCATCAACTGACACATGCGACGGGTCCATTGCCAGGGCGAAAACGCGAGGCGCAGTTTGTGCGTCCGGGGGTACAGCAAATGTGTACGGCTCTCGCCATCAGCTGAGCGAATGTCGAGCGCTGGCGGGGTTTCATCCCAGACAACTCGCGTCAGGCTGGCATCCACGGCCAAGTAGCGATACTCGTGCAGCACTTCATCGGCTTCGTCGTAGACATACACAAAGCCATCGCGCAGTTGGCGCAAGGTGTAGCTTCGGCTTTGTAGCGGTTTGAAATACTCCCACTTGCCTTCAGCGCTCAGCGGCGTGAGTTGCGCGGGGTCGACGTCGTAGCGCGAGCGATCCAGCGCGTAGCGCATGGGCACGATGGCGATGTTCGGGCCTTTGAACGGGCAGGTTCCGGTGCCGGAAAGTGGACTATCAGGAAATATTGCATCTCGGCGTTGCTGCATGCTGCCGTTTTTATCAGCCATGAGCGCCGTCCTTTTGCACGGAGTGGCTCGTGTCGGCGACTCTCTTCGAGAAAAAAGCGCAACTGGCGTGATTTGGCATGGCGAGTCCTTGGCCTGAATTAAAGGGCAGGACTTTGCCGTTCCAAATCTGAGTCGTCAGTCAGAAAAAGCAGAGGCAAACTGTAGGATGCTTCCGAAACACCTGGAGATATTGCCACTTAGTCATTTATTAGGCGGTATTTCCCATGTGACGGAATGAGCCACGCATTGCTTGTTCCCACAGAAAAAGCCATGCTCGCGGTGTGACAATCGTCGGTAGTTATAAAATCAGTAGCTATAAAAAAGGAAAAGGTATGGCCCTGAACAAGCCAACTCTGGAACTCAAGCGCCACCTCAAAGGTACGGCCACCAATCTTGAAAGCACTGCCAACGACATTCTCAAGCTCGCCGAGCAAATGGAAGACGTCGATGTGACGGCGATCCTGCAATTGGTCAATCGGCTTTATAGCGATGCGGACCAGCTCAAGGCTTATGCCGACGAGGTCAAGGCCAAGCGTATTGTCCGAGCGAAGGCTCTCTAAGTTCTTTCGCGCCTAATCTGAACATACCGAGCACAGCCGATGCTTCCAGCCCCTGTAAAAAGCAGCGCCAGCCCGATGCATTTGCGGATGCAAATGTGGCGAGGCCGCGTCGGGCTGTCTCTGGCGGCATCGCTGTCGGTACTGGCGGGCATGACCGATGCCATCGGCTTCATGGCAACCGGCGATTTCGTCTCGTTCATGAGCGGTAACACCACACGTCTGGCGGTGGCGATCAGCGACGCGGATATCGGCACCACCGGTCGCCTGCTCCTGGCCATATTTACCTTTGTTGTCGGCAATGCGCTGGGTGTTATCGTCGCCCGACTTGGCGGCAGGCGCGCCCTGCCCTTGCTGCTGTGCATCGCAATGCTGCTGTGTGCCGCTGCTGCTTTCCCGCTGGACTCGCAGATTTCGACCATCGTCGCAGCCATTCTGGCCATGGGCATGCTCAATGCTGCTGTGGAGCAGGTCAATGGTCTGCCGGTGGGCCTGACCTACGTCACTGGCGCGCTGTCGCGCTTCGGCCGTGGGCTGGGGCGCTGGATGCTGGGCGAGCGCCGTGACGGTTGGCGTGTGCAATTGGTGCCTTGGGTCGGGATGTTCATCGGCGCAGTCATCGGTGCCTGGCTGGAGCACCACCTGGGTCTGAACGCGCTGTTGATCAGTGGCGGATTCGCCGCTCTGCTCGGCCTGGCGACCCTCGCAATACCCTATCGCTGGCAACGACGCTACATGCCGCGCTGAGTCAAACTGTCATCCGAGCGTCATGTGGGCTGCTTAACATCTGAGGACTTTTCCTACAGATGAGCGCGCAACATGTCCCCTACTCAAGAAAACCTGGCGCGTCGTATCCATCGTGAACTGCTTGATCATAACGATGAAGAACTTGAGCTGGAGCTGGCAGAAGACGAATACAGCCTGGACAAGCTGTTCGAAAGCGACATCCACAGCGATGACGAAAAGCAGGCGCGGCGGCTGTATTTCAGCGAGCTGTTCCGCCTGCAAGGGGAATTGGTCAAGCTGCAAAGCTGGGTCGTAAAGACCGGGCACAAAGTAGTGATTCTCTTCGAAGGCCGCGACGCAGCGGGCAAGGGCGGCGTCATCAAGCGCATCACACAGCGTCTGAATCCTCGGGTCTGCCGCGTCGCCGCGCTGCCAGCCCCGAATGATCGCGAACGGACCCAATGGTATTTCCAGCGCTACGTTTCGCACCTCCCCGCCGCCGGCGAAATCGTGTTGTTCGACCGCAGCTGGTACAACCGCGCTGGAGTCGAAAGGGTCATGGGTTTCTGCGATGACGACCAATACGACGAATTCATCCGCACCGTGCCCGAGTTCGAACGAATGCTGGCTCGCTCAGGCATTCAATTGATCAAATACTGGTTCTCGATCTCCGATCAGGAACAGCACCTGCGCTTTCTCAGCCGTATCCATGACCCCCTCAAGCAATGGAAGCTCAGCCCGATGGACCTTGAGTCCCGTCGCCGCTGGGAGGACTACACCAAAGCCAAGGAAATCATGCTCGAGCGCACCCACATCGCTGAAGCGCCGTGGTGGGTGGTCCAGGCCGACGACAAGAAAAAGGCCCGTCTGAATTGCATCCATCACCTTCTCGGTCAGATGCCCTACGAAGAAGTGGAACAACCCGCCATTGAGCTGCCCCAGCGTCAGCGGCGCGAAGACTACAGCCGTGTTCCGACACCGAACGAGTTGATCATTCCGCAGCTTTATTAACAGCGCCGAACCCGCCTGAACATCTGTTCAGGCGCTTTGCTCAGCCACATTGAGCTTGCGCAGCAGGTCACGCTTCTTGCTGCGGTGGGCCTGCATGCGGACCAGCAAATCATCCAGGGTGCCGATAGCCTCGATAATATGCGGTCCCTTGTTGAGCATCACGCACTCCGCTCGCACGCCCATGGCCGCATCAGTGATCTCAGCACGGGTTGCCGCGCCGGTCTTGGCCAGCGTATCCAGGACCTGAGTGGCCCAGATCACTGGAACATGCGCCGCTTCGCAAATGCACAGAATCTCTTCCTGCAACTCTGCTGTCCGTTCAAAGCCGTTCTCCACCGCCAGATCGCCCCGGGCGATCATCACCCCCAATCGCGGGCTTTGCATACCGGCCAGCAATAGCGCGGCAAGGTTTTCAAAGCCGCGCCGGGTTTCGATTTTCAAGACAATTCCCAGGTGCCTCGCTTGCAGCCTGTCCAGGTGGGCGAGCAACGACCTGACGTCCTCCGGACTGTTGATGAAAGACAGCTCCACGGCGTCCGCATGCTGGCTGGCGAACTCCAGCGCTTTCAGGTCCTCTTCAGACAACGCGTCCAGCTTGAGATCGCTGTCCGGTAAATTGATGCCCTTGTCGCTCTTGAGCTTGGCACCGCCGGGTGCGTGGGTAATGCGCACGCAGACAAGGTCTTTCTGCACGGACTGAATACGCCCGCCGATCTTGCCATCGTCGAACCAGACGCTTTCATTAGGGCGTAAATCTTCGAATACCTGGGCCAGGGTGCAACCGATTCGCGCCGGTGTCAGAACTTTGCCTGCCACATCGCGCACGGCAGGGTGGCCGCTTTCGGTATCTTGTGTCAGCAACAGCACATCGCCTTCGTGCAGGAGAATGCTTCGCTCAGGTAACGGAACAGCCGTAACCCGCGCGGACTTTTTCCGTGCCTTGGGCTTCTTCAGATACAGCTCAATGCCGGGGATGATGTAGGCCGTCTTGCGCAGCTCGGCCCAGCAGCCCTGCTCGGACACCTCAATGACCTGCAACGTGCGGCTGGAATCCCGCGCATCGTTGAATTGCAACTCGTCCCCGACCTGCAACTGGGCTAGCCACTTGTCCGGCAACTGCAAGTAATAATCAGCTTCAGATGCGGCCACTGGATCTACTGAGAGCCAGACTTTGGCCGGTGTCACCACCCGACCGAAATCATCCCGCTCGGGACGGATTTTCACCACTGCTGGACCGGGCTGGATCTGTCCGGTTCGCAGCTTGGGTCCGGCGAGATCCATCATGACCTGACAGGACTTGCCCAATTTGTCGGCAGCCGCACGGGCGTTTTCAATCATTTTCAGCCAGGTATCAGGCTCATCATGAGCGCAGTTGATGCGCTGGCAGTCCATACCGGCCTGCACCAGCGCACTGACAAGCTCAGGCTCGGTCGCGGCCTCTCGAGGCATGGTCACCATGATCCGAATGCCACGCTCAGGTGCCGGACCGCCGAAGAGCTGGTCGGCATGCTGGATCAGGCGCTGCTCACCGAGCCCGGACAACATAGTGCCGGATATATCCTTCGCCCCTTCTCCTGGCGTCAGGCGCCGCAGCACGTCGATCAGACGGTCCACAGCGGCCAGGCTGTTGGCTTCGCAGCGGCCCAATGAAGAAAGCCCTAGTTCTGCCAATTGACGTTGCAGCGGGCGAATGTCGTGGCGGCGCAGTGCAAGATAGCCGAGCAGATTGCGGGCGCTGTCCAGATAATCGGGATGCACCTGCATGCTCTCGATTGGCAGCTGCGCGGCGGCTTCCATCTTGACTCGCAGGAACGACAGGCGACGCAGCGCCGTTTTGATCTGATGATCATCCATCAAGTTCGACTCTACGGCGGTCATGGCAGGCCCTCGCGTTGAATGTGAGATGCAGCATTCAAGGCTAGGCAGCGAGTGTGACGATCTGCTTACGCTGGACGCTGAGTGGATGGACGGTGCCATAGGATGACGTGGGACCGGCTTCAGCCGGGAAGAGGCCAGTACATCCACTCAATATTCATCGTCTGAAATGCCGTCTTCCCGGGTGAAGCCGATCCCACGGGGTTAGCGATACCGCGTCATCGTTAACAACAAGGCGGTTAGTCCGCGCGTATACCTCTCACACAAGCCGACGGCTGTTATCATGCAGCGCTGTCCCCTACTGTCCGGAATCACCCCATGTCCAGCCTCTCTACCACCTCCGCGACCCGCGGCTGGTCGTTCTGGTGGAAACCCTTGCTGTTTCTTGCCGTCGCTGCTATCGGCTTGTATTACGTCAAATGGTCGCCCTACTACCTCAAGTCATTTGTCGCCGCCGACAGCCACAGCATCGGCGCATCGATCATCAACGATCAGTTGACCTCTCCCGTCGCCGCCGCACTGGCTTATGCCCAGGTGTACTTTCTGGCGATCTGGAAAGCTGCAGTGCTGGCGGTGATTCTCGGCTCCCTGCTGCAAGTGCTGATCCCCCGGGACTGGTTACTTCGACTGTTTGGCCGTGCCGGCCTGGGTTCCACGGTCCGTGGCGGCCTGTTCGCATTGCCCGGCATGATGTGCAGCTGCTGCGCCGCCCCCGTGGCCGCAGGCTTGCGTCGCCAGCAGGTTTCGGTGGGCGCCGCTCTGGCGTTCTGGATCGCAAACCCGGTGCTGAACCCGGCAACTCTGGTGTTCATGGGCTTCGTGCTGGGCTGGGAATTTACCGCTCTGCGTTTGGTCGCTGGGCTGATTCTGGTTATCGGTGTGTCGTTGATCGCCCAGCGCATCGCTCGCCCTGAAGCGGTTCCGGAACAAGCGCTGGAAGCGGCTGCGCAGGCCACTGAGGTCGATCAGCAAGGCTTCCTGAACCGCTGGGCCCGGACGCTCTGGCAGCTGTTCTGGAGCACTATTCCGATTTACGTGTTGGCGGTATTGATCCTGGGTGCGGCTCGAGTCTGGCTGTTCCCGCACATCGACATGTCCATGGGTAACAGCCTGCTCTGGCTGGTAATCCTTGCCGTGGTCGGCACGCTGTTCGTGATCCCGACAGCGGCGGAAATCCCTATCGTGCAGACCATGCTGTCCCTGGGTTTGGGCGTGGGTCCCGGTGTGGCACTTCTGATGACATTGCCGAGTATCAGCCTGCCGTCATTGTTGATGCTGCGTAAGTCGTTCGACGCCAGAGTGCTGGTGACGGTGGCGCTGCTGACGATGCTGGTGGGCATCCTCAGCGGGTTGCTGGCCATCGTAGTGCTCTGATCAACCCCGGCGGTTGCGGCGATCCTGTAGATACTCCAGGATTGCGCCGTGATCGCCGGCAAACTCGATGCGCGCACCTTTGCTGTCACGCTGGAAGGCGTACATCGGGTCGTAGTACTCGCCCAGCAGGCCGCTGATCCAGCTTCGATGCAGCTCTACCGAACCAGACTTTTCCTGCTCGATCAGGGCCTCGTCCATCAGTATCGCCAGACGCTGGTAACGTTCGCCGCCAAGGCGCTTGAGGATGCTCGCCAGGCTTTCGCGCAAACGCTCGGCAAAAACACCGAAGCCTGTCTCGATGCCTTGTACCTGAATGTACTCGGCGCAGAGGTCAATGACGTAGTCCTTGAGAATTCGCTCGACCCGCGCCTCAAACGTCTCTTCCAGCCAGACCATCGGGTACTGCTGCATGCCGCGAAACAGCTCCAGCGGAATGGCTCGGCTGCCCACCACACGGCCTTCATCTTCGAGCACAAACTGATTGATGCCGTTGGCGCGCTTTTTCAGGATGTCGATGGCCAAAGCGTTTTCAAAACTGATCTGGGCCGGTTGCGGTGTTGCATGCTTGCCGAAACTCGAGCCGCGATGATTGGCGTGGCCTTCCAGATCAAGTGCGTTATTCAGCTGAGTCAAAACCTCGGTCTTGCCCGAGCCCGTCAGCCCGCCGATCAGCACGAAATCGCACTCGGCAACCGCCTGATCAGTGACTTCAATCAGGTAGCTGCGTAGCGCCTTGTAGCCGCCAATGACACGCGGATATTCAATGCCCGCCTCGCTTTTGAGCCACTGCTGGGTGATTTGCGAGCGCAAGCCGCCGCGAAAACAGTACAAAAGCCCTTGCGGGTGCGCTTTGGCAAATGCCGCCCAGCTTTCGATCCGCTGTTGTTTGACCGACCCGCTGACCAGTTCGTGGCCCAGCTTGATCGCCGCCTCCTGCCCCTGCTGCTTGTAGCTGGTGCCAACCTGCTCGCGCTCAAGGTCGTTCATCAAAGGCCGACTGATTGCCAGCGGGAAAGCGCCTTTGTGGAATTCAACCGGGGCGCGGACGTCCATCAGGGGGACGTCATTGAGGAAGATATCGCGGTAGTCGGCGCTGTTGTCGCGCATCAGAACACCTCTACCGCGAGACGCTGTCGCTCAACGAATTCGCCAATCACCGCCAGTTCAAGGCCCAGCTCCTGCGCCAGGGCAAGGAACGTCGGCTGCTCGTCTGGTGCCACCGCAATCAGCAGGCCACCGCTGGTTTGTGGGTCACAGAGCAGCATTTTCTGTGCATCGCTCAAAAGATTGATCCGCTGGCCGTAGCTGTCGAAGTTGCGCAGAGTGCCGCCCGGCACACAGCCTTGTTCGATGTAAAATCCGACACTGGCCAGACGCGGCACAGCAGCATAGTCCAGGCGTGCCGTCAGCTGACTGCCGTCGGCCATCTCCACCAGATGCCCCAATAGACCGAAGCCGGTGACGTCGGTCATCGCCGTGACTCCGGCCAGCTTGCCGAAACGACTGCCAGGCTTGTTCAGGGTGCACATCATGTCCCGTGCTACCCCCTGGTCTTCGGCGCGCAGCAGGCCTTTTTTCTCGGCCGTGGTCAGGATGCCGATGCCCACCGGCTTGGTCAGGTACAGCTTGGAGCCAACGGTCGCGGTGTCGTTGCGCTTCATGAAACGCTTCTCGACCAGCCCGGTTACCGCCAGACCGAAGATTGGCTCAGGCGCATCAATCGAATGCCCGCCAGCCAGAGGGATGCCCGCCGCATCACAGACCGCGCGGCCGCCGCGAATCACTTCACGGGCAATCTCAGGGGCAAGCACGTTTACCGGCCAGCCCAGAATTGCAATGGCCATCAGCGGATCACCGCCCATGGCGTAGATATCACTGATGGCATTGGTGGCGGCGATGCGGCCGAAGTCGTAAGGATCATCGACGATGGGCATGAAGAAGTCAGTAGTCGACACGACGCCACGCTCATCGTCGATGGCGTAGACCGCCGCATCATCCCGTGAGGTGTTGCCGACCCACAGTTTAGGGTCCAGATTCTGCGCGCCACTGCCCGCCAGAATCACTTCCAGGACCTGAGGGGAAATCTTGCAGCCACATCCTGCACCATGGCTGTATTGGGTCAGACGAATCGGCTCGCTCATGTCACACCTCGCAAATCAAGGCGGCGATCTTAACAGAGCCGCAGCCCCAATCGGTCATGGGCGACCGCTGGCAATACTTCGGCAGGGACCGGGCACACGGAAAAATAGATTGGACGCTAACGATTTTCGTCCTTAATCTGCGGGTTCGTTAGCGTGCTATGGGTCTGGTCTGGATGTTCTCTGTTCTTAATGTGCTGCTGCCGATTTTCGCCCTGATCCTGCTGGGTTTCATCTGTCGCCGTACCCATCGCCTTGGGCCGAATGCAGCTTCGGAAATCAACCGCATGGTCGTGTGGCTGTGTCTGCCAGCGTTGCTGTTCAGTGTCACCGCAACGTCCACCTGGGAGCAGATCTGGCATCCGGGCTTCGTCATAGCCTTCACCTTGAGCACCCTGGCGGTGTTCGCCGTCACCCTGTTATTGCGCTGGAAGAAAGGTACCAATCTGGCCGATGCGAGCATCGATGCCCTCGGTGGCTCTTATGCCAATACCGGCTACATCGGCATCCCTCTGTGCGTGATGGTGTTGGGCCAGGGCGGGCTGGAACCCGCTTTGATCGCTTCATTGCTGGTGGTCTGCGTACTGTTCGCCCTGGCGCTGGTCTGCGTTGAAATCGGCTTGCAGACAGAACGCCAACCCCACCGCATTGCCCTTAAAGTGTTTCTGGCGCTGGCCAAAAATCCCATGGTGGTTTCGCCAATACTCGGCGCGTTATGGGCCAGCAGCGGTGCACCCTTGCCCGCAGCGCTGGATAAACTGCTGAGCCTGCTGGGTGCCGCAACCAGTCCCTGCGCGTTGATTGCCTTGGGTCTGTTTCTGGCGGAGAAACAGCAAGGACCGCGGCATGGCACCTCGCTGCTGGTGCTGATCAAACTGATCCTGCATCCACTGCTGACCTGGGTATTGGTGTTTCACGTATTCGACGTTCCTCTGCTGTGGGCCAATGCCGCGCTGCTGCTCAGCGCCCTGCCCACCGGCACCGGACCGTTCATGCTTGCCGAGTACTACAAGCGCGAAGCCTCGCTGGTGTCCAGCACGATCCTGATTTCGACCCTGGGTTCGCTGATCACCCTGTCGATTTGCCTGTACCTGATCAGCGGCCAGAGCTGAGGCCTTTGCCCGAAGCGGCGCAAATGCGTTTACCATGTCGCGCCCTTCGGACACTGAACCCTGCGCCATGACCCCAGAAGCACTCGCAATCCTTAATCAGCAGCTACTCGATGCCCTGCAAAAAGTCCCGACTGAAACACGTCGCCTGTTTCATGGCCGGGGCCGCGTGTGGCCAGGCCTTGAACACATCACCGCTGACTGGATGCAGGGCGTGCTGCTGGTTTCACTGTTCCGTGAACCGGCGCAGGCAGAACTTGAGGCGCTGAACTGCTTGCTGCTGGATCTGACGCAAACCCCTCAATGGCATCACAGCCAGGCTCATACGTTGTTATTGCAACATCGCTATCTGCCGGAAAGCACCACTGAATGGCTGCTGGGCGAGCGTGTCGAGCAGTGGAACATCACGGAAAGCGGCCTGCAGTTCATCATCGATCTGGGTAAAAAGCAGAATTGCGGACTGTTTCTGGACATGCGCTATGGCCGGGACTGGGTGCGAGATCAAGCACAGGGCAAGCGGGTATTGAATCTGTTCGCCTACACCTGCGGCTTCTCGGTGGCGGCGATTGCCGGAGGTGCCGAGCATGTGGTCAACCTGGATATGTCACGTGCGGCGCTGACTCGCGGGCGGGAAAACCATCGTCTCAACCAGCACGATCTGCGTCGGGTGACATTTCTCGATCACGAACTCTTCAAGTCCTGGGGCAAGGTCAAGAAGTCTGGTCCCTATGACCTGATCATCATCGATCCCCCGTCCTTCCAGCGCGGCAGTTTCCTGCTCGACAAGGATTACCAGAAAGTCCTGCGACGCATGCCGGATTTACTTGCGCCGGGTGGACAAGTGCTGGCTTGCATGAACGAGCCGAGCCTGGGTTCTGACTTCCTCATCGACCACACCGCCGTCGAGGCCCCGACGCTGAAGTTCGAATGTCGACTGGATAACCCGCCGGAATTTCCTGATGCGGAAGTTGAAGGTGGGCTTAAGGCGTTGGTGTTTAAAGACACTACCGCGACTGCCAAGAATTAAATGGTGGTCTTACTTATATAGTTAGTTAGCTTTGCAACTTTAATTGATCGCTAAACAGAATCAGTGTCATTACTGCTGGAGCCTCCAACAACTGTCCCGTCAGCACCACTAACTTTTTTCATCCGCATAATGTTTTTTTTACATCGCGGGGGATACTATGATGTCACGTAGCCACCATTCAGCTCAGTGAATATCAGGCTAGCGCGTTGTCGAACCAGAGGTATCCCGCCATGAATATAAGAAACATAAAACTTACCACCCGAGCCCTGTTGAGCTTCGGCATCATTTGCCTGCTATTGATCGGATTGGGTGTCGCCACACTGTTCAAAATGAACAGCATCCATGAGGCGGCTTCCGATCTGAACGACAACTGGATGCCCAGCGTCAGGCAGGCTGGCCGGATAGAAGTCGCGATGCTGCTGTATCGCTTGGATGCCAGACGGTTAGTCATGGACGATGCTCGTCAGAGCGACGCCTCAATCAAAAAAATCACCCAGCTCAAAGCCAACTTGAATAGTGTCATCAAGGATTATGCGCGGTTGGTGTCCGATCCTGCAGAACAACAACTTTTCAATACGGTGCAGGCCAATGCGAACGCTTATCAAAACAAAATAGATGAACTCATCGAGTTAAGTAAAACCCGTACCTACCAGGAAATGGCGCTCTTTATTCAGGACACTACCAAACCTCAGGCGCTGGCTTTGCAAGCGTCCATTGAGGCATTGATTGATATTAATCAGAAAGGCGCAGACCGGTCGGGTTTGACGGCCGATCAGAGTTTCTCCAGTGGTCGTAATATCTCAATACTATTCATTGTCATTGCAGTGATTATCACTGTGTTGGTCGCTGTAACGTTTACCCGCAGCATTACGCGGCCTATTCAGACATTGCTGGTCACCACCCGCAAGATTGCCGACGGCGATCTGCGGGCCACTGTTGAAATAAGCGGTACAGATGAACTGACTGAGTTACAGACTGCAACGGCGACCATGCTGGCCAGCCTCAAAGGCACCATTCAGCACATTTGCGACTCGTCGGGGCAATTGGCCTCTGCGGCAGAGCAGATGAGCTCGATTACCCGGGAGTCAAATAGCGGCATTCAGCGGCAGAACATGGAGACCGAGCAGGCAGCAACGGCAGTCAACGAGATGACGGCCGCGGTGGAAGAAGTCGCCCGCAACGCAGTGTCGGCCTCGCAATCCACACAAACCTCCGAGCGAGCGGCACATACCGGCCAGGAGCGCGTCAGCCAGACAATCGCCTCACTGGAAAGGCTCAGCGCCACCGTAGAGCGGACCGGTGTGGAGGTCGAAGGCCTGGCTGACCAGGCGCAGCACATCGCCAAGGTACTGGATGTGATTGGTTCGATTGCCGATCAAACCAACCTGCTGGCGTTGAACGCCGCCATTGAGGCAGCCAGGGCCGGCGAACAGGGGCGCGGTTTTGCAGTAGTGGCTGATGAAGTCAGAGCTCTGGCCCATCGAACCCAAACCTCGACCCGGGAAATCGAGCAAATGATCCAGGGCATTCAGAAAGATTCGCACCTTGCCGTACAGTCCATGAAACAAAGCACACAAGAGGCCGGTTCCACGCTGCAGATTGCCCATGAAGCCGGTGTAGCACTTGACCAGATAACCACATCCATTTCCGACATCAACGAACGAAACCTGTTAATTGCCACTGCTTCAGAGCAGCAGGCGCAAGTTGCTCGCTCAGTCGATCAGAATCTGGTGAGCATTCGTGACCTGTCTGCACAGAGCGCGTCGGCAGCGGGCCAGACCGCGTTGGCCAGTAGTGAGTTATCGCTACTGGCGGTGGATCTGAACCGCTTGGTTGCCAGGTTTTCAGTCTAGCGAAGCAGGACGCGGAGTGATTGGCCAATCCACCGATCACCCACACTCAGCGATAACAAAAGCGAGTAACCATCGTGCTGAAACATATCTCTGTGACCGAGCTTCGTCTCGGGATGTACGTACACGAATTCTGTGGCTCAGGGATAGAGCAGTCATTCTGGAAAAACGGTTTCATGCTCACGAACGTGCATGACTTGCAGCGGATTCTCGACACCAAAGTGGCTGAGGTGTGGATCGATGAAAGCCGTGGCATCGGCCTGCCCCCGAGCACGACCACGCAGCTCGACCCTGCTCTGCCCCCCATTTTGCAGGCCATGGCGAGCAAGCCGATCCCTGACCGAGTCGCCCTTAATCAGGAGATGTCCAGGGCAGTCAAGCTGTGCTCACACGCCAAGGCCGCAGTTGAGAAGATGTTCAGCGACTTGAGAATGGGCCAGGTCATCGAGATGGAACAGGTCAGCGAACTGGTCGGGGAGATTTCCAGTTCGCTATCGCGGCATCCCGATGCCCTCATCAGCCTTGCGCGCCTGAAAACCTGCGATGAATACACTTACATGCATTCGGTTGCGGTTTGCGCGTTGATGATCGCCCTCGCCCGCCAGCTCGGGCTACCTGAGAATCTGGTTCAAGATGCGGGTATCGCCGGCCTGATGCATGACGTGGGCAAGGTCGTGATCCCGCTGACCATCCTCAACAAACCGGGCGCGCTGACCGACGCCGAGTTCACAACCATGCGCAATCACGCCATGGCAGGCGCCAACATGCTGGGGCTGAGCCAACACTTCAGCGCGCGGGTCGTAGACGTCTGCCTGCATCATCATGAAAAAATCGACGGCACAGGCTATCCCCATCGATTGGCGGGAACTCAGATCAGCCTGTTCGCCCGCATGGGTGCAGTGTGTGACGTGTATGACGCTGTGACCTCTGATCGCCCTTATAAATCAGCCTGGGGGCCCGCGGAGGCGATCCATCGCATGGCGCAGTGGCAAGGTCATTTTGATGCGAAGGTATTTCAGGCGTTCGTCAAATGCGTCGGCATTTATCCGGTGGGTGCCCTGGTGCGCCTGCAAAGCGGCGTTATTGGCGTGGTAACCGAGCAACATGAGAAGTCGTTGCTGATGCCCAAAGTCAAAGTCTTCTATTGCGTAAACCGCCGGCAGGCCATCCCTCCTACCACGGTCAACCTCGCCGCGCTGGTCGGTATTGATCGGATTGTCAGCCTTGAGTCCGCAGAGGAATGGGGGTTCCTGAGTCAAAGCATGGCGGGGCCGGAAAAAACTCCACAGGAGCCTTCGCATTTCGGCTGAACACCTGCGCGGTTGGCTGATCGGCAGTAGAGTGCGCTTCCCACGTGATTAGCCTGACAAACCGAGGCACTCTCATCGCGGGCAAGCACCGCTCCCACAGGTTTGGGATTAACTGTAGGCGTGAGCTTGTTCGCGATGAACGATCAGGCGGTGTTTTTGTTCAGATCAAAACTTGAACGCCTGGCGACCAATCAACAGCCATTTGCCGTCTTGCTTCTGCCAAATCTGGAAGTTTTCGATTTCAGTCGGCACGACCTTCCCGCTGTTAACCGCCTGGGCAGAGAAATGATTACGCACCAGGGCGACGTCATCAGACATCGTGATTTTCTGATTGAGCATCTTCAGTTCGTTGAAGGCGCTTTTCCCGGTCTCGATATCCGCGATGAAGGCTTTCTTGTCCTGGATGTTGCCGCTGGAGTGACCATAGGTAAGGTTATCGGCAGTCAATGCCTGAAGTTGCGCAATGTCTTTATGCCACATTGCCTGAGTCAGCTTATCGACGGCCTGCTCCACGTCACTTTGATCCGACGCCTGAGCCACGCCCATATAACCACCTAACAAACACGCAAACCCGACTGCCAGCCTGAAACGCTTATTCATGGTTATTCCTTATTATTGTTAATTAAGTACGGTTAACGTCGCAGTCTGCATCTTTTTTAAAGATTAGTTATACGACGTCCCACAACATAGCCTACTTGCTGCATCTATGCGAATTGATTTCTTGGTCCTTGAGTTGGCTGCGACAAAAAAAAAACCCGGCACCGCCGTAAAGGCTGTGCCGGGTTTCTGGTTCGGGGTTCAAGTGGCCATTGCTTACAACCTGAAGCCGATCCTGCTGACGATAAGGCGTGTTACAGCGCCATATCCTGTGCA
This sequence comes from Pseudomonas syringae, assembly GCF_000737245.1. Lineage (GTDB taxonomy): Bacteria > Pseudomonadota > Gammaproteobacteria > Pseudomonadales > Pseudomonadaceae > Aquipseudomonas > Aquipseudomonas syringae_J. The sequence goes on from NZ_JPQU01000041.1 coordinate 33,079, forward strand.
GCGTTGCTGGCCGCTGGCTTGGCCGGTTTTGCCGGTGCAGCGCTGGCAGCAGGGTAAGCCGCCGGGTCGAGCACGGGTGGCTTGGTCAACTGCAGAACTTCAGCAGTGTAATCCCACGACTGCTGAACGCGCTCTGGAGAACCGTTGAGCTTGGTGCCGTAGCTCGGAACGATCTGGCGCATCTTAGCTTGCCACTCTGGAGTAGCAACCTTGTCTTTGAAAGCCTTCTCAAGCACATCGATCATGATCGGAGGTGCAGTCGAGGCGCCTGGCGACGCGCCCAACAGGCCCGCGATGGAGCGGTCTTGCGAGAAAACAACCTCGGTACCCAACTTCAACACACCGCCTTTCTCAGCATCACGCTTGATGATCTGCACGCGCTGACCGGCTTGCCACAAGCGCCAGTCTTCTTTCTTGGCATGCGGGAAGTACTCTTTCAGCGCGTTGAAGCGGTCGTCATCCGACATCATCAACTGGCCCGCCAGGTATTCGATCAGCGGATATTGCTCAATACCCACCTTGGTCATCGGCCACACGTTATGAGTCGTGGTGGTCGACAGCAGGTCAAGGTAAGAGCCTTCCTTGAGGAACTTGGTGGAGAAAGTCGCGAATGGCCCAAACAGGATCATGCGCTTGCCGTCCAGGACACGCGTATCCAGGTGCGGCACGGACATGGGTGGCGCGCCAGTGGAGGCGATACCGTAGGCTTTCGCCATGTGCTGCAGGGCCAGGTCCTGGTTTTCAGTAACCAGGAACGAACCGCCCACCGGGAAGCCGCCGTATTCGCGCGCTTCAGGGATGTCTGCTTTCTGCAGCAGCTTCAACGCGCCGCCGCCAGCGCCGACAAACACGAACTTCGCGTCTGTGCCGTGGCTGCTGCCATCTTTCAGGTTTTTGTACTCGACGTGCCAGCTGCCGTCTTTGTTGCGGGTGATTTCCTGGACTTCGCTCGACAACTTCAGGTCGAAGACAGGCTTGGTCTGCAGGTTGGCAACGTATTGGCGAGTGACTTCGCCCCAGTTCGCGTCGGTGCCGAGTGGCGACCAGGTAGCGGCGATTTTCTGGCTTGGATCACGGCCTTCCATCATCAGTGGAACCCACTGCTTGATCTGCGCCTGATCTTCGCTGTACAGCATGCCGCCGAACAACGGGCTGGTTTTCAGCGCCTCGTAGCGAGCCTTGAGGAACTTGACGTTATCGTCGCCCCACATGAAGCTCATGTGCGGAGTGGAGTTGATGAACGAGTGCGGATTCTTCAGCACGCCGTTCTTGACCTGCCACGACATGAATTGACGAGTGACTTGGAACTGCTCGTTGATCTCGATTGCTTTGGCAATCTCGATCTTGCCGTCTTTACCCCAAGGGGTGTAGTTCGACTCAGCCAGGGCGGAGTGACCGGTACCGGCGTTGTTCCAGCCGTTGGAGCTTTCTTCGGCCACTTTGTCGAGGCGCTCGACCATTTCCATGGTCCAGGTCGGCTCCAGCTCGTTGAGCCATGTACCCAAGGTAGCGCTCATGATGCCGCCGCCAATCAGCAACACATCAACTTTTTTTGCTTCAGCTGCATGCAAAGGCGTAAGTCCCATCGACATCGCCAGGCCCAGCAGGGCCGTGTTCACTTTTTTTAACATACTGTGATTTCCAGGATAGAACGTCATCCCCCCATCAGTCTTCAGCATAAGCTGCCTTGCTTCACGCAATGCGACGCGGCATTTCGTGAGCTGCGGCAATTGACAGGACTGGCGGGCGGACATACAAGGCCGACAGATTGTGATCGACCTCACTCTCTTGTCTCTCCTGAGCTGACTTCTTGTTTGCCATTGTTTTCAGCTGCTGAGTGACATCGAATCTCTTGGTACATCGTCGGTATAAACAGCGCCGACAACCTTGTTACAACCAGTACCCAGGTCTTTCACGGAACAACATCTGATATTTGTGGCATCAGAAAATTATGCGAGGTTAAGCACACATGTACACGTGTTTCGGGAACCGCGAACCGCAATTGTAATCGGATAGAGGTTGCGGAGCGAACTTTTACCCATAATCAAACGTGCGTTCAGTTATGTGTATCGTTCGAAGCCGGTCTCAAACGGGCGTCAACCAGCGCTCTGGCCTGTCGCGTCAATTGATCAAGATGCCGATCACGCTGTTTCTCGGCTTCTATCATCGGCCGTTTTCCGTGCTGCTGAAGTAAATAAGAATGAATTTGCCGAATCTCCAGCGAATTGTAGATCGGCGCAACATCCAGAACAGCGACCAGCCCGTCAGTGCCGTGATCCCGGGTGTTCATCAGGACCTGAGGGCCGCGGGCTGCCAGCACCTGAAAGCCCATGGCTTCGAAGCGCGGCACCGCAGCCGGGCGACAGGCAAGCTCCGCATGGGGATAGCGCCCGGTCATATCCCTGAGCATGGCCCGCGCCACACCCTGACGCCGTCGGTTGGCCTGCACTGCCATGTAGGCGACCGTACACGCCTGGGGATCATCCTTGACCGGCAAATACAGCAGAAAGCCGACGACTTTGTCCGGCTCATCGGCATCCAGCACCACAATCAACTCTGCAGCAATCCCTTTAGCGCCGTCCATGCCCTCGATATAGAGGTGGACCTCAAAGCCGACCCCGTATTGATAAAGGCTGTAGAGGGGATTGCTGGGCGCGATGTTCACCATGCTGATGTCAGTGACGTAATCGACCACCATCTGCATGATCTGGCTCTTGATCAGCTCGGAGGGTGGGGCTTCGAAGCGGGTGACAGTGAACATCGAGATGGCGACTCCAGACTTTAAGACTTGCTCCGGGCAGCCGACATCGGCCCAGCGCGGTCGACATCATACCTTGCGCGTGAATCCGGGGCGATCCGCGGCAGCGGCATAGACTTTACCGAACGCATTTGCCCAGACACCAAAGGCTGCTTTAATCATCCGATTGACCGAAAAAGGAGCGAACAGATGGAGCGTCTCACCGCGAAAGATTTTTCCCCTGAACTGCTTGAGCTCTACGACTACTACGCCCATGGCAAGATCAACCGCCGCCAGTTTCTGGATCGTGCTGCTGCTTTCACGGCATTTGGCTTGACCGCGAGTGCAGTGCTCGCCTCCTTGAGTCCGAACTACGCTCTGGCCCAACAGGTGGAATTCACCGACCCGGACATCGTCGCCGAATACGTCACCTACCCCTCCCCCAAAGGCCACGGCCAAGTGCGCGCCTATCTGGTCCGTCCCGCCAAGGCCAGCGGTAAGTTGCCCGCTGTGGTGGTGGTTCATGAAAATCGCGGGCTCAATCCGTACATCGAGGATGTCGCCCGGCGTGTAGCCAAAGCCGGTTTCATCGCCCTGGCCCCCGACGGCCTAAGCTCCGTCGGTGGTTACCCCGGTAATGATGAAAAGGGTAAGGACCTGCAGCAGACAGTGGACCCGGAGAAGTTGATGAACGACTTTTTCGCTGCCATCGAATGGATGATGAAACACGAGTCAACTACCGGAAAAGTCGGCATCACCGGCTTCTGCTACGGCGGTGGCGTTGCCAATGCGGCAGCCGTGGCTTACCCGGAACTGGCCGCAGCCGTGCCGTTTTATGGTCGTCAAGCCAAGGCCGAAGATGTGCCGAAAATCAAGGCGCCGCTGCTTATCCATTACGGAGAACTGGACACCCGCATCAACGAAGGCGCAGCGGCGTACGATCAGGCATTGAAAGCCGCGGGCAAAACCTACGAGGCGTATGTTTACCCCGGTTGCAACCACGGCTTCCACAATGACTCAACGCCCCGTTACGACGATGCGGCGGCCAGGCTGGCGTGGGAAAGGACGTTGGGCTGGTTCAACAAGTATCTGGTTTGATGGGTATAGAGGAGATTCCATGTTGGCACGAAAGTGGATGTAACGACGTGGGACCGGCTTCAGCCGGGAAGAGGCCAGTACATCCATACCGTATCTATCGTCTGAAATGCCGCCTTCCCGGCTAAAGCCGGTCCCACGTCCTCACATCACCTTTTGCGCCAACATAGAATCTCCCACACGGATGTGAAAAATCTTATCCCTCAACATCCAACGCCTCGCCAATCGCATAAAAACGACCGCCGGCGATGTAGTGCAGGCTGCGAAACGCAGGATCGGCATCCTCAAAAAGCCAGTGTCCGTCTTTGAACACTCGAGTATCGGCCCATGCGCCAATCACTTCGCCGATAAACAAATCGTAAGTGCTCTGGTTGTGCGGTTCGGGGATGAGTCGGCAGGCCAGCCATGCCGAACAACCCGCAACAAAGGGCAACTCGAAGCCAGGCATCGAGAATAGCTCGACGTCGGCGCGCTTCAGTTTGTCTGGCTCGTCGGCCAGACTTCGGGTGCCCACCGTATGGGTCAGTTGCAGTTGCGCGACAGTCGGCACCTGGATGACGAACACGCCACTGTGTTCCACCAGCGCTCGGGTTGCCGCAATTTTGTCGAGGATCACGGTGAGCTTGGCAGGCATGAAATCCATAGCGCAGGCCCAGGCGGCGGCCATTACGTTGTTCACACCGTCATGCCTGGCCGAAACCAGAACCGTCGGCCCATGATTCAACAGCCGATACGCCTTGGCCGGGTCGACCGGAGCAATAAATTCGTTCACGCGATGCCTCGTTGAGTCAGCATTGATTGCAAACCACCCTCGGTTCGCTTCATGGGTCATGCTAACCGCTGGTTATAACCCGTAACACCCTTCAACCCTCACAATCCCCCGTCGGTCATCTTGTACCAGGCAATTGCTGCAGCAACGTAAGCGCGCCGCAGGCCATACAAAGGGAAGGTCTTGATGTCGGTCGGCGCAACTGGCAACGCATTGCGGTCGTTGCTGACCACGTAATTGGCCAGCGCCTGCCCCATTCGAGTTTGCAGACCGACACCGCGCCCCTGACAACCGATATCAATGAGCAAGCCCGGTGCCGGTTCGTGAATGTGCGGGAAATAGTCGCGAGTGACCGCTACCCGACCACACCAGCGATAGGCAAACGGCACGCCAATTGTCTGCGGAAACAGCTTGTGAACAGCGTTTTCCAGATGCGACCAATGGTCTGTCCGGGAAGGATCCGGGTCCTGAAACGTCCCGCGACCGCCCAGCATCAAGCGACCGGTATGGTCGATGCGGTAATACAGGAGCAGATTACGCGCATCCGATGAGACATGGCCTTCGGGCAAGATGGTACGGCGCACCGCCTCGGGCAGTGGCTCGGTGGCAACCTGGAAGGAGTTGGCGTCGATGATGGTCTTGCGCAAGTCCGGCCACAGATCGTCGGTATAACCGTTAGTGCACAACACTACTCGTTCTGCGCTGATCTGACAGCCCTGTGCCGTTTTGACCTGCCATTTGCCAGCTCCGGCCTTGAGGCTGGCCACCGGCGAATGGGTGTAGATTCTGACCCCTGCCGCCAGCGCCGCCCGAGCCAGACCTCGCACGTAACTCAAAGGCTGAATGCCACCGCCACGAGGGTCGAGCCAGCCGCCATGATACTTTTCGGTGCCCAGCAATCGAGCGGTCTCGGCACGATCAAGGAACCTCGCTGCAACCCCTTGCCCGTTCCAGTCCCGCACCCGACGCTCGGCCAGTTTCAGCGCAGCCGGCGTATGGGAACCCTGAATCCAGCCGTTGCGCACATGGGGCACATCCATCTGATGCTTGTCGATCAGATTGAACACCGCGTCGACGGTGCCAGCGGCGAAGTCGATCAAGGGCTGGGCTTTATCGGCACCCATTTTGCTGATCAGCTCACTGGGATCGTATTTAAGCCCCGGAATCACCTGGCCGCCATTGCGCCCCGAACCGCCGAAGCCGACTTCCCTGGCTTCCAGTACGGCGACACGCACCCCTTGCTCGGCCAGATGCAGCGCGGTACTCAAACCACAGAACCCGGCGCCGACGATCACCACGTCGGCCTGCTCGTCCTGCGCCAAGGGCTGCGTCAGGGGTGCATCGACAGCGGTGGCGGCCCATAGCGACGGGCCCAATGGAAAATATTCACGAGTCATGCGTCGGGCCTCGGGCTTACATCGGATGAAGGACGCGCCGCAGGAAATCCTGCGTGCGCAAATGCTGCGGATTGTTCAGCACATCGGCGGACGGCCCCTGCTCCACGACCACGCCTTGGTCGATGAACAGGACGCGATCCGCGACCTCTCGGGCAAACTGCATCTCGTGGGTCACCACGACCATGGTCATGCCAGTCTCGGCCAGGCGGCGCATGACATCCAGAACGTCGCCCACCAGCTCCGGGTCAAGGGCTGAAGTGGGCTCGTCGAACAGGATCGCCTTGGGTCGCATCGCCAGTGCCCGGGCGATGGCGATTCGCTGCTGCTGCCCTCCCGACAACTGCGCGGGGAAAGCCTCGGCTTTTTCAGCCAGACCTACGCTTTCAAGGAGCTCCATGGCGTGTTTGATGGCCTGTTCGCGGTTTTCCTTTTTGACGTACACCGGCCCCTCAATGACGTTTTCCAGCACCGTCCGGTGAGGGAACAGGTTGAAGCGCTGAAAGACCATCGCCACTTCAGTGCGAATCGCCTTGATCGTGGCTGACTTACGCTCGACCTTGATGCCGTCGATCTCGATCACACCGCCTTCATAGCTTTCCAGACCATTGATACACCGCAGGATCGTCGACTTGCCAGAGCCGGACGGGCCGACAATGCAGACCACCTCACCTTTGGCCACCGACGCATCAATGCCCTTGATCACCTGCAGGCTGCCGTAGGATTTGTGCAGTGAACGAATCTCGATCATTTGCCACCCCGTTTTTCGAAATGACGCACCAACAGAATCAGCGGTACGCACATGATCAGATAAAGCAGCGCCACCAGTGTGAATACCGTGGCGTTCTGGAAGGTCGAGGTGGCGATGAGTTTGCCTTGCAGCGCCAACTCGGCGACGGTGATGGTCGAGGCCTGCGAGGAGTCCTTGAGCATCATGATCATGGTGTTGCCATAAGGCGGGAGCACGATCTTCACCGCTTGAGGCAACACGGCGCGGCGCATCATCAGCCACCAGCCCATCCCCATGGATTGCGCGGCTTCAAGCTGGCCGCGATCGACAGCTTCAATACCGGCGCGAAAGTTCTCTGCCTGATAAGCCGAATAGGCGATACCCAGGCCAATGATCCCCGCCTGCAAGGCGCTCATGGTGATACCGAAATCGGGCATCACGAAGTAGATATAAAACAGCAGCACGATGATCGGGATACCGCGCAGCAGGTTGATGATGGCCGAACTGATCCAGGCCAGGACGGGGACGCCGGACACCCGCATCGCTGCCCAGACCAGTCCGAGCACCGTTGATAGCAGCAGCGATCCGATGGTCACCTGAATGGTCAGCCATGCGCCCTGCAACAGGATCGGCAGAAATTGCCATGATTGGGTGAGAAACTCGGACATTGATCAACTACTCGATGTAGGGGCGAACGTGTTCGCGATGATCGTTAACGCTGACCCCGGCGTGCTGCCCTCGACAGGCTGCACGCGACGTCATCGTTCCTGATGGCGGAAACCAGGTTTACAGCCCCCACTTCTTGAGGATCGCATCGATGCTGCCGTCAGCCTTGAGCGCAGCCAGCGCGGTGTTGATCTTGCCCATCAATTCGGTATCGCCCTTACGCCCCGCAATCCCGATGTTGTTGGGCATGGTCGCTTTGTAGCTGCTCACCAGGCGCAAGCTTGGAAAGTGCTTCTGGCTGATCGCGTAGGCAGCGATCGGGTAATCCAGCACCCCCACATCGATGCGTCCGGCATTGGCGTCGCGCATCAGATCCGCCGTGGTTTCATACAGCTTGACCTCGCTGAACAAGCCGCTTTTTTGCAATGGTTCAACAAAAGCTGTGCCCACCTGAGCGCCAACCCGCTTGCCTTTCATCTCGGTAAAACTGTTGTAAGCCGTGGTGTCGCTGACCGGCACCACGACGCCTTCGCCATAGCTATAGATCGGCGTCGAGAAATCGACGACTTTCTCACGGGTTGGCGTGATGAACATCGCCGCTGAAATCAGATCCACCCGGTTGGACGTCAGCGAACCGATCAGCGAGGCAAAGGGCATGGCCTCGATCTGGACCTCGAATCCGGCTTTCTCGGATACCGCTTTGACGATATCGACCATCACCCCTTCGACGGTGTTGGTCTTGGTATCCAGGAAGGTAAACGGACTACCCGTGGGCGTAGAGGCGACCTTCAAAACCGTGGCAGCGTGAGCTGCACCGGTGAAAGAAAGGGTCAGCGCGCAGAACAATGTGGCGAGTGCCAATGGACTTTTCATATGCGTTCCTCAAGTGAAAGTAGATGTATCCCCATGAAGCCGGTTTCTGCCTGATGCACAGCCGCAACCCGAGCAGCCGTTTATGGATCGATCTGCGTCACGCCCCACATGACGACGGTTTCGGTGGTTCCCGGATTGCGCCAGCGACGCGGCATGCTGCTGTCGTAGCAAAAACTGTCGCCGCCGTTCAGACGGAGCAGCTGATCATTGATGCAGAGCTCCAATTGGCCCTGAACCACGTAACCGATCTGTTCACCTGGCTGGGTGAAAAACAACTCCGTACCGGTGGAACCACCGGGGGCTATCAGCGCGCGGTACATCTGCATCTGGCCCCGCGCGGCAGGCGGCGTCAGGTTCACCTTCTGGATGCCCTTGTCTGCCAACTCGATGCGTGGATGTTGCCCGGCGCGCACCACCCACCCTTCGGCATCATGGCTGTGGGGCTGCGAGTTGCGAATCAGGGTTTCAAGTGGCAACTCCAGTTCGTGCGCCAAGGCGCTCAACGTGCGTAGGGAAATAGAACGCAAGCCGCGCTCGATCTGGCTCAACAGACTCACGGAAATGCCTGCCGCGAGAGCGACATGCCGCAAGGGCTTATCCAACGATTTACGGCGCTGGCGTAGCTGCTCGCCTAACCACAGGTCAATCAGCGAATTGATCCGATGCCCTGAGGTAACAGGCACATCCGGATCGGAGCCAAGGCTTGGCGTGAGCGTGAGATTGGGCATGGTGGTGTGTAACTTTCATTTATGTGTAATTTACACAGAGCAAGACGCGGGCCACTTCCATCTAGAAAATCTGTCAGGCAACGGCGAGGCCCCTAGCTAAAGGGCTGCAGGTTATGAGAGGGATTAATGGTCAGGACGTGCAAAACCACTGATGCACAGCGCCGGGGCGGATGCGCCTCGTTGTGGGTCAAAGGGGAACACTGCGGAATAAGACGATTGCCCGCAAACCAGGCGCCGCGGTCAGCCAGGCACGCCGCGTCATCGTTCATCGTCGGAATGCCGCCCAGACCAAGCACCGCTCCCACAGGATCAAGTTAGTCCGTAGGACCGGCTTTAGCCGGGAGGGCGTCAGTGCAGTCGCTGCATCTCCTTCGCTGCAAATACCGCTCTCCCGGCTAAAGCGGAGCGCCGCCCGGCCGGTCCTACGTAATTGCAGGCGAGCATAGAATCTCCCACAGATTCGGTGGTTTTTCTGTTGGAGCGGTGCTTGGTCTGGGCGGCATTCCGACGATGAACGATAACGCAGTTTATCTGCCGAGCCGCTGCGGACCAGATCAGGCAGCGCTCTCACAGGGTTGGTGGAGTGCCCATCACTCGTGACCGATCACACCTGTCATGGCGGTGAACTGACTCTGTTTGTTCTGGAGCTTGTCGAGCACTTCGGCAGGCGTCGACTCACGAAATACCACCATGTGCCCCACTTCCTTGCCACCCTCGGTGACACGCTCAATATCGTTGATCATCCAGGTTTTCAGCTCATCAACGCTGATGCCCAGCTCTGCCGCAACTTTGAGGTGGAAGCGTTCGGCATCGTACTGATTGAATTGGTCATTGTTCATCGGGTCATCTCCTCAGGTATCTGTGAATCCAGGGGCACGGCCGGCACGTCAGCCCCATGGCTCAAACTTCTATTTGGCAAACTGATACTCGCCACCCTGTTCCAAAGCCTTGCGATACGCGGCTCTCTCCTGGAACCTCTGCACCCAAGCCAGCACATTCGGATACGGCTGCAACATCTGTTGCGCTTTGGCGAATTCGCCGATGAAACTCATCTGGATGTCTGCGCCACTCAACTCTTCACCCAGCAGGTAGGGCGTCAAGCCCAGGGCGTCGTTCAGATAACCGAGGTAGTTAGCCAGTTCCGATTCGATACGAGGATGCAACGGCGCGCCCGCCTCACCCAAACGGCCAACGTACAAATTGAGCATCAACGGCAACATCGCTGAACCTTCAGCGAAGTGCAGCCATTGCACGTATTCGTCGTAGGTAGCGCTGGCGGGATCCGGTTGCAGCTGGCCATCGCCATGGCGGCGAATCAGGTAGTCGATGATGGCGCCGGACTCGATCAGCACGTGCGGGCCGTCTTCAATGACCGGAGATTTACCCAATGGATTAATGGCCTTGAGCTCAGGTGGCGCGAGATTGGTTTTTGAGTCCCGCTGGTACCGCTTGATCTCGTAAGGCAGGTCGAGCTCTTCGAGCAGCCACAGAATACGCTGTGAGCGTGAGTTGTTGAGATGATGGAGGGTGATCATGATTGCCCCGCAGTGCATGGATGGTTGTCTATGGAAGGACTGCACCGTTGCTCTGGAGTGCCATGAATCGAAGATATCTGCAAAAAAACGGACCATCGCCAACAAAACTGCCCCAGGTAGCGACCCCGTTGGCGATCGCTGTTCACGAGGTAGTATCACCGAAGCACCGACGAGGCATGAGGGAGTCCTCGCCAATGCTTGATGGACTGCGGTTAGCCCGGATTCTCATTTGGATACAACTTGAACGTTTTGCAGCGCTCGCCATTGATCCTCAATTGCCTCCCGTCTTCCTTGATCAAATCAACTTCAAGGTCTGACCATTCGGGACGGAATTCACCCGATTGAGATATCGTCAGGTCAATGAAATCCACGCCGTATTCGACGGTCCATTTGATCATCAGGCAGTTCCCGTCTTTCCATCCATGGCTCAAGCCATCATCCTCAAACAACTCGCCGCTTACAGCCCCTGTTGGCGTAGGGAAAAGCATGAGCTTGCGAGATCGATCAAGCGACGCATCATTCAATTTGTAGCAATCCCCTGTGGGTATCGCGGCGCCCCCTCGTACCAAGAGCGGCAAGCGATCCAACGGAGCATCCAGGTGAATGTACTGGCCGCCTTCGAACCACGCGCCAGTCTGCCAGTCACACCAGCCTGTCGTATTTGTCGGTAGCCAGAGTTTACGCTCACGAGCCCCCTCTTCTACGACGCTGGCAACCAGAATATCCCGGCCCAATAGAAACTCGTCGTTTTCTTCGAACGTATGCAGGTCGTGTTCATGGTCAAGGAAAGTCGGCCGGATGATGGGCTCATCGTCGTGACTGGCCTGCCAAAGCAGGGTGTAGAAATACGGCATCAGTTTGTATCTGAGCTGAATGGCCTCACGCACGGCAGCGGTAACCGATGGATGCATCCAGGGTTCATTGACAGTGCCGTCGTCGTTCCAGGAGTGAATCGTGAATCGAGGATGCATCACTCCATTCTGGACCCAGCGCACAAAAAGCTCGGGGTCCGGCTTGTTGCCGGAGAATCCACCCACGTCATGACCCACGTTGTATAGACCGGACAAGCTCATGCCAAGCCCCATGCGGGTGTTGTAGCGCAGCGCTGTCCAATTGGTGCGGTTGTCGCCACTCCAAGTCTGCACGTAACGCTGCATCCCGGCACAACCTGACCGAGAGATAAGGTAAGGACGCTCCAGTGGCGAAAAACGCTGTTGCGCTTCCAGAGAAGCACGCATCATCAACAGCGCCATGACCGGCCTGATGTGCTTGATCGCCGTCTCACGTCCAAACCCGTGGCAACGCGCCTGCGCATCCCAGATTTCATACTCGTTGTTGTCGTTCCACGTGCAGTCGATTCCCTTTTCCAGGAGCTGCGCAGTCACGTTCGACTGCCACCATCTGACCGTATCCGGATTGGTGAAATCCAGATGAGAACCCTCGTCGTCCCAAAAAACAGATCTTTCAGGAACGTTGTGTTCAGAGTCAGTGATGAACATCTTTTTTTCAGCCACTTCATCGTAGCGAGGATGGTCCTGCAACAGGCAAGGTTTGATATTCGCAATCAACCTGACCCCCGCGTCTCGATAGGCTTTGGCTAACGCCTTTGGGTCCGGAACTTTGTCGTCATTCCAGTTGAATACATAACGTTTATCGCCAATCGAGGTATAGCCCGAGGACAGTTGAAAAGAGTCACAAGGAATATCGTGTTTCTGACAAAGTTCGAGAAACTCCAGCAACTGTTCCTGAGCGTTGTCGGCATCGGTATAGCGCATGGTCGAGCCACTGTAGCCAAGACTCCACTTAGGCAGAAACAACGTTCGACCTGTCAGACGAACGAAGGCCTTGGTCACGTCCAGTATGCGTGGGCCCACAAGAACCCAATAATCCAGATCGCCGGCCTCTGCCCTGTAGCGACGATAAGGGCGATGGTAATTGTCCAGCTCATTACCCAGGTCAAACCAACTGGTATTCAGGTTGTCATAAAACAGCCCGAAGCTGGCACGCTCCTGATGGGTAATAACGAACGGAATATGTTTGTACAGTGGATCGGTGGTCGCGGCGTTATAACCCATTGCGTCCAGGTTGCGCATTTCGAAACGTCGGCCCGTACGGTTGAGATCGCCGGTTTTTTCACCTAATCCATAATAGCGGTGTTCAGGGGCACGCAACTGGTAATGCTCGACACCCTCACCCTGAGTATTGAGCAAATAAGCGCCGGTGGGACGATCAGAGACGAGCGGATTCCAGCGTTGGCCATCGTGATATTCCCACTCTAACCACAGCGGTTGATGCACTGTGATGCGAAGTTTATCGGTGGTCAGGACCAGTCTGTCTTGCAGCTGTTGAACACGGTATGCCGGTAAAGAAAAGTCAGCCATAGACTCCCGAGACCGCCCTTCCCACGGCACATCCTGCTGCGGCGCGATGCTCCAGGTGCGGTCAAGCGCCAAACTGCCTTCCCGCAACACCAGCACACGGGCCAGCCCCTCTTCCAGAATATAGATTCTGAAAATATGGCGCTCTTCAACGAGAAGTTCAACGTAGCCTTGTTCCTGTGACTGCAACTTCCAGGTTTTAAAGGTTTTCATGAGGCACTTACCGATGCAGTTTTCAAGGTTCTGTTGGCGATGAAATAAATCATAAAGACGGCACCAATCAAATCGAATAATCCCATGGCGATAAACAATGGATGAAAGCCGATCTTGTCCACACTGACACCGATAATCAGCGAGAAAATGAAGCTTGCAATCCAGGCACAAGAACCGCGCAATCCGTTGACGGTGGCCAGTTCATCTCGCTCGAACGTTTCCACTACCAAAGCGCTTAACATGCAGGAAATGACCTGATGACCAAACCCGCCGACCGAAATAAGTGCAATAGCGACATAAGGGTCCTTGACCTGCGTCATGATGGCCAACGAAAACATCAAGAACGCCCCCGTCACAGAACTTGCGACTATTGAGTTCACTCGAGTGCACTTGAAAATCCGATAGTAAACACGCGCCAGGTAACCGCTAGCGATACTTCCCAGGTCGGCAGCCAGGAAGGGAACCCACGCAAAGAGGACAATTTGCTTAAGGTCCATTCCTCTTTCGTTGGCCAGATACAGGGGCACCCAAAAGCTCATGACCGCCCACGCGGGTTCGGCCATGAATGCCGGAAGCGCAATCCCGTAAAAACGTTTGTCTCGACCAATCTTCTTGAGCGCTTTGAAAAAAGGCAGTTGCTGACCGCGAACTTCGCCGTCTTGTTGAATATGGGCTGACTCCGCTGGAGACAGATGAGGATGCACATCTGGCGCATGGTAGAGCCATGCCCAGAGACCCGCCCATACCAAACCAATGCCCCCGCAAATCAGGAATGCACCTTGCCATCCCAGCGTGATATGAGCCAGGTAGATAATAGGCGGCGCTAACATCGCCCCGAGTGAAAACCCCACTCCAGCCCAACCTGCAGCAATCGGCCTTTCCTTTTTCGGAAACCAGTCACCTATCGCTTTGGCATTGGCTGGCGTTGCTGCCGCTTCCGAAGCCCCCATGAAAAAACGCAATATCGCTAAATGTACCCAGCTCGCCGCGCCCGCATGGAGCAGGCACATGAGTGACCATATAACGGCGCAAATCAGGAACCCCATCTTCAGGCCGATGACGTCAATCAGCCACCCGCAAAGAGGTTGGAACAGTGTGTAGGCGAGCTGAAAGGACGCAACAATCCAGGAATACTGTTCCGTTGACATACCAAACTCGGTTTTTAGTTCCGAGGCCAATATCCCCAACGAATTACGGGTCAGATAGTTAACCGTAACCCCAAGCAAAAATAGAGACAGCATCCACCAGCGCAGGTGTGGAATATTTCTTTTTCGCATGGCAGAAGGTCGAGCATTACGTTCGATAATCATGTCTTCGCCTGTTACCGGCTGAACCGGCGTTTTGTTTTTATTGAGGTTCCACGCTAAGACAACTGCTCATGCTCGTACACAATCAGGCATGTATAAATTTACATATTCCGCGAGATTAGACCAAGAAACCCGCTGCAAAGCCTGATTCTATTGTGATCTACTACCATGAAAGCTTTTACATAAATAGTTTCAATGGGCGGGTGAAGATGGGAAAACTACGCATTACCGAGATCGCAGCTCAGACCGGGCTTTCCATCGCCACGGTCTCGCGGGTGCTGGCCGGCAAGTCGAATACCAGCCCTGCCACCCGCCAGAAAGTATTGCTGGCAGCCCGTCAGCAGGGGGTTATGGAAAATCTCTCCAATGGCCGATTTCTCCTCAATGGCCTGACCGTATTCGCACCGTCTCGCGCCTTCAATCTGCGCTCGGATATCTTCTACTACAAGGTCATACAAGGCATCGCGCAGGCGGTCATGCAACACGATGTCCGGGTGCGCTACTGCAATCTGGAGGAGGTCGACAGCGATGCAGCACTGTTCCTTGAAAAGATGAATCAAAAAGACACCGACGCCGCTATCCTTATCGGAATTGATGATCCCCACATCCACCAACTCGCTGCCGATCTGAGTAAACCCGCCGTGCTGGTCAATTGCCTGGATCGCACGATGCGCCTGCCTTCAATCTCGCCTGATCACTTTTTGATTGGTAATTTCGCTGCAAACTATTTGTTCCAGCTCGGGCATCGCAATGTGCTGACGCTGCAATGCCTTCGCAGGTATACGATGGATCTGCGCATGCGCGGCATTCGTGAAGCCTGGAAGGACCACAATCTGGAGTTCAGCGAAGCAAAACACCAGATAGTTGCCGAGGGCTTCAGCAGTGCCGAGTCTGAATCTCTGGTGACTGCCTACCTTGCCGGATGCACGCCTGCTGAAAGACCGACCGCCATTCTCGCCGGCGGTGATTTCATGGCCGCAGGTGCAGTAAAAGCACTCCAGAGTGCAGGCCTGAGAGTGCCGCAGGACGTCTCGGTGATGAGCATGGACGGTTTCAATCTGGCAGATATCAACGATGTGCCGTTGACAACCTTGCATGTGCCGCGAGATGAACTGGGGGCCGAGGCGGTAAGAGCGCTGAGACAAAGAATGCTGGAACCACAAACGCCCTGCGGGAATCTCCTGCTGGGCGGCCAACTTATCGCAGGCGCTTCAGTTCGTCGCATCAAGCACAGCGCCAGGCAGACGGCCATGTATCAAAGAAGCATTTACGATTGACCAGCGGTGAACAGGGAAACACCATTGCCCCCCTGCCTTGTGAGTGCTCGCAACACCACGAACCGCACCCCCTCTCAGGTCGAAACCTCCGTCAGCTGGACTTCAATGCCCGGCGACCAATTGACTGGACTGCCTGTCACCCTCTGCAAAGCCATGGGCTCGCGCTTTGGATGCAATGACCAGGCTGATCAGCAGCAATGCCAATAAGACCCAGGGAAAAGAACTTACCCCCCATTCACCGAGCAAAACGCCACCCGCTAATCCACCGCCTGCGATAGCACTGTTCCAGACCACAACGTTCATGGAAAGCGCTACATCGGCACCCTCACCTGCCGAGTCAGCGAGCGCGGTTTGCAAAAGCGTGGCGGCACCACCAAAGGTCAGGCCCCAGATAAAAACCCCGACGTAGACGGCAAAGGCAGAGTCGGAAAACAGACCAAAGAAAACAGAGACCGCTGCAAAGGTTGCAAGGCTGGCCAACACGGTCCTTCGTAGATGACGATCAACCAGCCGCCCTGTTACCCAGATGCCCGCCAGCGCTGCCACGCCAAATGCCAGCAATACCAAATCAATGTCACTCGTTAATCCGGCCGCGGAAACAAAGGGCGCGATGCAGGTGTAAAGAATGTTGTGAGCCAGCATCCAGGTGAAAACGACGCCCAGCACCGAGCGCACGCCGGGCGTCAGAAATACCTGACGCAACGCCATGCGCTGCGAGGAGGATTGGCCAGGGTAGTCCGGCACCTTGATCAGCACCCAGGCGATCAACACCAGGGTCATCCCGGACATCAATCCAAACGCCATGCGCCAGCCCATGAAGCCACCCAGCCAGGTTCCCAAAGGCACCCCGAGGGAAAAAGCGATAGGCGTTCCCACCATTGCGACCGCCAGCGCTCGACCCTGCAACTGGGGGTCTACCATACGTCGTGCATAACCCGCGATAAGGCTCCACGCCAGCCCCGCAGAGACGCCAGCGAAAAACCTTGCGATAAGGGTCAGCCAGTAATTGGAAGACAACGCAGTGATGGAGTTGAAAACCAGAAAGCCGACAATCGTCAGCAGCAAGACTGTTCTGCGGCGCCAGCTTTGCGTGGCGATGGTCAGCGGGATGGCCGCCAGCAGAGACCCCAATGCGTAAACAGTCACCATCTGCCCCGCCAACGATGCCGATACCCCGAGCCCGCTGCTGATCTCAGGCAGCTGGCATAGGCGGAGGCATCAGCGCGCCTAGCTTTTACGCAGCTTTTGGCTCGAAGCAGGCTTTGTTCAGCGAGGTCATGGAGCACTACCTCAATACCCATGGTCGAGTCACCGATAGCCTGTTTGATACGACAATGCCGCCCAGGGAGGCGATTGAACTGACCCTTCGCCGCTCTGCGAAAATGCAATGTGAGCCCGATCATCCCAAGGGTTGTCTGGTTTCGCTGGGCCTGATGACCACTTGCTCGGACGAAAGCAAAGCCATCTCCGAGCCTCTAGCGCGGGCCAGAAAAGCCAACCGAGCCGGCTTGGTTGCGTGCCTCGACCGCGCAATTGCCTCAGGCGAATTGCCCGGGACGGTGATACCGGAAACCCTCGCCGCCGTGTTCGACAGTTATATGCTGGGCCTGTCGACGCAGGCGCGCGATGGCGTTCCACATGCCACGCTGGATGCCGCAGTGACCCAAGTGATGGGGCTATGGGATAGCCTGCGGATTGTTGCGGGCGATCAATGAATCTGACGAATCGAGGCGCCTGCATCGCGGCAAGCGCGCTCCCGCCGCTCAGGCCTGTTATCAACCCTTGGCGATCTCAGGCGTGAGTATCCACTCAGCGCTGTCGTTCCAGACATCCATGTGGGTGATCTTGCCGTTGCGGACTTCAAAGCGATCCAGGTAACGGTTGCCTGAAAAGCTGCTGCCATCCGGCCACTCGCCGTACAACGTGCCGTTTGAATACACCACGGTGTGATCGCCGCGATCCATCCAGTCAAAGTTGCCCAATGCTTTCTTGACCCATGTATAGCGAGAGCCGTTGAACGCGGTAATGTCCTGGGGCGTTGGCATCACCCGTCCACCGGTGAAGGTGATCTTCACGTCAGGGCTCATGAACGTTGCGGCGCGGACCGGATCAGGGGCCATGGATGCC
Organism: Pseudomonas syringae; assembly: GCF_000737245.1. Taxonomy (GTDB): domain Bacteria; phylum Pseudomonadota; class Gammaproteobacteria; order Pseudomonadales; family Pseudomonadaceae; genus Aquipseudomonas; species Aquipseudomonas syringae_J. The sequence goes on from NZ_JPQU01000041.1 coordinate 50,908, forward strand.
TCCAGGAAATTGCTAACAATCTGCACATCTTTATTGATTTCCGACATCGCTGATTCTCCTGACTCAAGGATTATGAATGCGGCCTGCCACGCCTTGACTTGGTGCGACACGCCACATATTGGCGCGTAAACATTCGGTATTTAGGCCGAAGACGGCGGTTTTCAGCCGCCGTGCTGACTGGCATCCTACTTGCTAGCAATAAATATGCAACTGCTAGCAATCAGGAGAATGACCTATGGCCATCCGGCTTCCAAACCTGCAACGTCTGCTGTTCCCCGTGGCTGCTGCAGTCACGCTCAACATCGCCATGTTCGGCAGCGCGCAAGCGGTCGAGCCGATCAAGGTCGGTCTGGTCGCGGCCCTTTCCGGTCAGTCGGCCAAATCCGGTGAAGCGCTGACCCGCGGCCTCACCATGGCCATCAATGAGGTCAACGCCAAAGGCGGCGTACTCGGCCGCCCGCTTGAGCTGGTGCGTCGCGACGATGAAAGCAACCCGTCCAAAGGCATGCTGGCGGCTCGTGAGCTGGTCCAGCGGGAAAAAGTCACGGTCTTGTTCGGCGGCCTGGATACCCCGGTTTCGCTGGCCATCGTGCCCTTGGCTAATCAGATGAAAGTGCCGTTCATGGGCATCTGGGCAGCAGGTACCAAGATCACCGAGAACGGCGCAGCCGATAACTACGTGTTCCGGGTATCAGCAGTCGACGAGTTGGTGGACGAAGCGCTGGTCAAATACGGCGTGGAAAACGGCATGAAGAAGCCAGGCATGATCCTCATCAACAACCCATGGGGTGAGTCCAACGAAGCAGGCTTCAAACGTGCACTGGAAAAACGTGGCCTGGCCAATGCCGGTGTCGAACGGATTCAGGACAGTGATCTGGACGTGGTACCGCAACTGACCCGTCTGAAAAACGCCGGCGCCGACACCCTCTTGATGGTCGGCAACGTCGGCCCTTCGGCGCAGGTGGTCAAGTCCCTGGATCGTATGGGTTGGGATGTGCCGGTGGTTTCCCACTGGGGTCCGGCCGGTGGTCGTTTCGGTGAACTGGCTGGCCCGAACGCCTCTCGCGTGCACTTCATCCAGACTTACGTATTCACCGAGCACAACAGCGCCAAAGGCGACGCCCTGCTGGCTGCGTTGAAAACCGCCTACCCGCAGATCAAAACCCTGGCTGACGTCACCCCTGCCGTTGGCATCGCCAATGCCTACGACGCTTTGCATCTGGCGGCCCTGGCCATCGAAAAAGCTGGCAACACCGACGGCAAGGCGGTGCGCGACGGCTTTTATGCCATCAGTGATTACGACGGTTTGATCAAGCATTACAAGCAGCCGTTCACGGTACAGAAACACGACGCGCTAGGCCCGGACGATTATCTGTTCACGCACTTCGTCAACGACCAGATCGTACCGCTCAAGCCGTAAGCCAAGTCTTTAAGGAGTCATCACCATGTTTACCGCCGCCATTGTCACCGGCCTCGGTCTGGGCAGCATGTACGCGTTGCTGGCGCTCGGGTTTCACCTGACCTACGTCGTCTCGCGCACCGTCAACTTTGCCCAGGGCAGCGCCATGATGGTTGGCGCGGTCTTGGGCTACACGTTCTGCATCACCTGGGGCTGGTCGCTGTGGCTGGCTTTACCGCTGACGCTGCTGCTTTGCGCCGTGTACGGCCTGGTAATCGAGCGCTGGCTGGTGCGGCCCTTCCACAGCCGCGGCTCACAGGCCTGGTTGATGGCGACGGTGGCAGGCGGGATTCTAGTGGACAACCTGGCGCTGTTTACGTTTGGCAAGGAGCCGCGTCAGTTCGAGAGCAGCCTGGTGAACCTCAATGTTGAACTGTTCGGCAACAACGTGGGGGCATTGCAACTGTTGATTCCGCTGGCGGGGGCAGCCATTGCCCTGGCGCTGTATCTGGTGCGTCGTTACACCCGACTGGGCAAGGTGCTCGAGGCCTGCGTGCAGAACCCTAGGGCGGCAATGCTGATGGGCATCAACGTCAATCGCGTGGTGGCCATCGCGTTCGCCATCTCCACGGTGTTCGCGGCTATTGCCGGTTTGTTGATTGCGCCGCTGTTCAGCGTCAATGCAGAAATGGGCATGTTGTTCGGCCTTAAAGCCTTCGCAGTGGCGATCCTCGGCGGCATTGCCAGCGCCGGGGGCGTGTTTGCCGCCGGCCTGCTGTTCGGTCTTGCCGAAGCCTTGATCACGTTGTATTTCGGCTCGGCATTCACCCAGATCTTTACCTTCGCGCTGGTCATTCTGGCCCTGGCAATTCGTCCCAATGGCCTGTTCGGCAGCAAGGCACTGGTGAAAGTATGAAAGACATCAAATCCCTGGCGGCTCCGGTTTTCATCGCCCTGCTCGCCGCCACCTGTGGCGTCATGGCCTTCACGCTGGACAGCTACTCCTTACTGGTTTTCACCCTCTGCGCCCTGGCGGCGGTGGTGGGTGTCGGCCTGAATATCCTGATTGGCCTGAGCGGGCAGATTTCCTTCGGCCATATCGCGTTTTACGCCATTGGTGCCTATGTGTCGGCACTTCTGACCATGGCTGGCTGGCCGCTCTGGCTGGCGCTGCCGCTGGCTGGGGTGATCGCCGGGCTGGTAGGTGCATTGCTGGCAATTCCGGCATTGCGGGTCAGCGGCCCATATCTGGCGATGATCACCATTGCCTTCGCCTTCGTCGTGCATCACAGCCTGATTGAATGGCGGGACTTCACTGGCGGCTCCAACGGCTTGATGGGCATCCCATTGCCAGAGTTTGCCGGTCTTGATCCGGCAATCCTCCTCGCCCTGCTTTCCGGAGCGCTGATGATTGGCGCGCTGCTGTTTTACCAGCGTTTGAGCCACAGCAGCTGGGGCAAAGCCATGCGCGCTGTCAAAGCCTCGGAAATCGCCGCGCGTTCGCTGGGTTTCAATCCGGTGCTGAGCAAGACCCTTGCCTTTGCCCTGTCTGCGGCATTGACGGGTTTGGCCGGCGGCTTGCTGGCGCCGTTGCTGATGTTCATCAACCCCGAATCCTTCCCGTTTTCGCAGTCGATTCTGTTTGTCCTGGCGGTGATCGTCGGCGGCAGCGGCATGCTGTTCGGGCCGCTGATTGGTGCACTGTTGATCGTGCTGGTGCCTGAGCTGCTGTCGGATTTCGCCGAATACCGCCTGCTGATTTTCTCGGTCCTCCTGCTGCTGGTGCTGTGGATCGCGCCCAACGGGCTGCTGGGCGCCCTCGCCCGTCGCTGGATCAAACCGACCCATTTGCTGCCCCCAACAAAGCTTAATCGCGAACGCATCGCCGCCCATCTGCGCAGTCGTGGCCCGTCGTCCGGCTTGCGTGTTACTGATATCGGTATACGTTTCGGCGGCGTTCAGGCTGCGCAGCATGTGAACCTGCATGCGTCTGCCGGGAGCATCACCAGCATCATCGGCCCTAATGGCGCGGGCAAAACCACGGTGCTGAACATGATCAGTGGTTTTTATGCGCCAGACAGCGGCCAGATTGATCTGCAACAACCACTGGCTGGTCTGCCTGCCTGGAAAAGCGCCCGTGCCGGGATTGCCCGCACCTATCAGACCACCCTGTTGTTCGGCGAAATGTCGGTGCTGGATAACCTGCTGGTGGCCATGCAAAAAGGCCGTCTGGGTTTGCCATTCAGCCGCTCCAGTGCCGAGCAGCGCAGCCTGGCCCTGGACCTGCTGGCCCTGGTCGGTTATCGCGGCGAAGTGAACATCGCTGCCGACGACTTACCCCACGTGGACCGCCGCCTGGTGGAAATCGCCCGGGCACTGGCCACCGCGCCGGCGGTTTTACTCTTGGACGAACCGGCTGCCGGGCTGAGCCGTCGCGACACGGACGAATTGGCCGTGCTGTTGCGCGAACTGGCAGGATTCGGTCTGACGGTAATTCTGGTGGAACACGACATGGCGCTGGTGATGTCGGTCTCCGAACATTTATTGGTGCTGGATGCGGGCAAACCCATCGCCTCTGGCCCACCCGCTGAAATTCGCCAGAATCAGCAGGTCATCGCCGCGTATCTGGGCGGCACCGATTATCAGGCGACACCTCGCCAACAAGCCTGGAACGGCAGCCGTGATGCGCGCCTGTACGTCAAGGACCTGGTCATCGACTACGGCGCTTCAGCGGTGGTGGACAAGGTCAATCTGCTGGTCAATCCCGGTGAGCTGGTGGCGATTCTGGGGGCCAATGGGGCTGGTAAGTCGAGCATCCTGCAATGCCTGGCCGGACTGCATCGCGCCACCAGTGGCAGCATCCTGCTGGACAACGAAAGCATCGAACAGGCCAACGCCAGCACCATCGCCGCCAAAGGCCTGGCACTGGTGCCGGAAGGTCGTCAGGTGTTCCCTTACCTCAGCGTGCGCGACAACCTGTTGCTGGGCGGCTATTCACGTCGGGAAACCTTTGATGCCGAGGCCGAAATCGAGGCCATCCTCAAGCGCTTCCCACGCTTGCGGGATCGCATCGACAACCCGGCCGGACTGCTTTCCGGCGGCGAGCAGCAGATGGTTGCAGTGGGTCGGGGGCTGATGGCCAAACCGAAAATCCTGTTGCTGGATGAACCGTCGCTGGGTTTGTCGCCCGCCATGATCGGCGAACTGTACGACGCCCTCTCAGCCCTGCGCGACGAAGGCGTCACCATTTTGCTGGTCGATCAGATGGCCAACCTTGCCTTGCAAGTGGCCGACCGAGCCTATGTGCTTGAAACCGGCTGCATCGTCAAATCCGCCAGCGCCGCCGAACTGCGTGAAGACAAAGAGCTGGCGGCAGCCTATTTAGGCGAGAGCACCACCAGCCAGGGAGCCTGCGCATGAACCCTTTGCATATCATCAATGCCCGCGTCGGTGAGCTCACCAATGTTCAGCTGTATGTTGAGGACGGTCATTTCGTCGAAAGTTTTAGCTCTGAACTCAAGCACTGGCAAACCCTCGACTTGCAGGGCATGTTGCTGATGCCGGGGCTGATCGAAACCCATATCCATCTGGATAAAGCCTGCATCATGCAGCGCTGCCATTTACAGGAAGGCACTTTGGGCGAAGCAGTGGCTCAGACCCGAGCTGCCAAAGCTGAATTCACTGAGGAAGATGTCTACCAACGCGGTGCTCAGGTGCTGGACAAGGCGATCCTGCAAGGCACCACCCACATGCGCACCCATGTGGAGCTGGATCCGCAGATCGGCCTGATCGGGTTCAACGCGATTCGCCGTCTGCAAGCGGATTACGCCTGGGCGATCAGCCTGGAGATCTGTGTCTTCCCTCAAGAAGGGTTGCTCAACAATCCCGGCACCGAACAGCTGTTGTGTCACGCCTTGGAAAACGGCGCGACGGTGCTCGGCGGCTGCCCTTACATGGACAGTGACCCGAACGGGCAAATCCAGCGTTTGTTTGAACTGGCCGTGCACTACGACTGCGATCTGGACCTGCATCTGGACTTCGACCTGAACCCGGAAGGCATGACCGTCATGGAAGTAGCCCGCTGCACGCAACTGTATGGCTGGGCCGGTCGAGTCACCATCGGCCATGTGACCAAGCTCTCGACCTTGCCCAAGGAGCAGTTAACTGTGCTCGGCCTGCATCTGGCCAAGGGCGGGGTGCAGGTAACCTGCCTGCCCAGCACGGATCTGTTTCTGATGGGGCGTGAGTCATTTCACAACAAGCCGAGAGGTCTGGCGCCTCTGGCCCACCTGCACGCCTGTGGCGTGACCTGCTCTGTCTCCACCAACAACATCGGCAACCCCTTCACACCTTATGGGGATGCGTCGCTGATTCGTCAGGCCAACCTGTTCGCTAACGTCAGCCAGATGGGCACCGTGCCGGAGCTGCTGCAGTGCCTGGCCTGGGTGTCCAGCGAGTCGGCGCGCATGCTGAGATTGAAGGACTACGGGCTGTTACCGGGCTGCCGCGCCGACTTCATCGTCTTCGACGCCCTCTCGCCTGCGGCAGTGATAGCCGAGATCAGCGCGCCGTTGATGGGGTTCAAAGCGGGACGGCAGACGTTTAGCCGGCCGGTTGGGAAATTGCTTAAGCCAGAAGGCTAGCCCTGTGTAGGAGCTGCCGAAGGCTGCGAAAGCGTTGGGTCTGACACAATGCGTTCGCAGCCTTCAGCAGCTCTCATCAAACTAAACAGGAGCCAGATGATTTAGGTGATTTTGTGGGAGCGAGCTTGCTCGCGAAGAGGTCAGAATTACCAAGCATCTATCCAAACCTGAATACCGCCTTCGCGAGCAAGCTCGCTCCCACACGCCCACCGTTTGATGCGCGACGGAGCGGCGTCCGGATGAAGGGCGCACAGAATACTTCGACCCTCAATCACTCAACGCCTGCCTGAGGTTGAACTCCTCGGGCGCGGACTCTTCGAGAGCCAGCTGACCTTCCAGCTCGTCAAGGTGCTCGATCATTACCGCAACAGCGCGTTCGGTATCGCCGTTTTCCAGGGCAGTGATGATCTCCTGATGCTCATCCGAAGCGCAGGACGGCACGTCATTGCGTTGGTACAACGCCACGATCAGCGAGCTGCGCACCATCAGGTTGGCGAGGATGTCACTCAACACAGCGTTGCCGCTAATCTCGCCCAGCATCAAGTGAAACTCGCTCAGCTCGCGAACGATGGCCCGGCGGTCCGTGTCGTTGGTGGCGTTGCGTTCGTTGTTCATGTGATTGGCGATACGCTGGCGCTGCTTGCGCATGATCGCCGGCGTGATGGCTTCGACAATCGCCCGTTCGATGGCCCGTCGGGCGCTGAAGATATCTCGCGCTTCCCGTGCCGTGGGCTGCGCAACCATCGCGCCGCGATTGGCTTCGATGGTCACCACTTTCTGCATCGCCAAACGCTGCAAGGCGACCTGTACGTGATTACGATTGGCCTGCAGGGTCTCGACAATCTGGGCTTCGATCAATCGAGTGCCGGGCGGCAGGCGATGCTGAGCGATAGCCTTGAACAACGCGTCGACGATACGTTGCACCTCAAGCTGTTTGGCGGTGACAGTGCTCAAGCCCATCCATTCCTCTATTGTCCAGAAAGCCTCGTGCCAACGCGCAAGGCTGCGGATGGCGGGCAATCGGCGGCATTATCCGCCAGCAGCCCGAACCCGGCAAATACTCCATGATTGATCAGTTGGCCTGAACCTGAATCTAAACCTGAGCCAGCGCCACCCCCTCGCCACGAGGATCATGCATGGCACTGCGCTGATCGTCGGCGCTGATGGCGATGATCCCGGCGTGGCCGGTCATGGGGCTGCGGGCCGCAATCATTTCAACGTCGTGCCCCAGCGCAGCGAGCCCTGCAGCCGTGTCGGGGTTGATGTCACCTTCCAGCTTGAGGTTATCGGTGCTGTCGAAAAAGCTGCGGCCCAGTAGAAAGCGCGGGGTTTGCAGGGCAATATCGATGGGCTGCTCAAAGTCCACCAGTTGGGTAGCCAGGACCATTTGCGTCTGCGGCTGACCATCGCCACCCTGAGTGCCGAAGAACCAGCGTCGGCCATCATCAGCCAGATAACAGGAAGGGTTAAGGGTGTGCGCCGGACGCTTGCCCGCTGCCCAGCCGTTGACGTGCTCGGGGTCCGCGCTAAATCCAGCGGCGCGGTTCTGCCAGAGCACGCCGGTATCGCCGAGGATGCAGCCCGAACCGAAATCGTGAAACAGGCTTTGAATCAGGCATGCGGTGCGGCCTTGCGCATCAGTCGCGGCCATCCAGATGGTGTCAGCCGGCCGTCCCGGTTCGTTCCAGGGTGCGGCGCGTTGATCGTCGATGGCGTCGGCATAAGCTTGAATTTGCTTAGCCTCCAACGTGATGGCGAAATCCCACGCGCTGCTCAGCGGATCGCAAAGCTCGGCATTGCGGCGCAACAGCCCCTGTTTAATGGCTTCGACTAAATAGTGGTAATAAAGCGCACTGCCATTGCCCGCCTCGGCCAGCGGCTTGTGTTGCAGCGCGGCCATGGCCTGCAAGGTGTAAAGGCCCTGGCACGGCGGCGCGACATTGTAGAGCCGGCCTTGACGATAGCGCACTGAGAGCGGCGCCATTTCAACGGCCTGGGTGGCGGCCAGATCAGCCGCAGTCAACCCACAGCCCAATCGGTCAAACGCAGCACCGAAGGCCTCGGCCAACTCGCCGCTGTAGAAGTCTTCGACACCGTGTCGGGCCAGGTGCCGCAAGGTATTAGCCAGCTCGGGTTGACGCAGCGTATCGCCCTCCTCCAGCCAGCGGACTTCGTTTTTGTTGCGATCCTGGATTTTACAAAGCCGATGCAAGTCCGGTAATTGCTCGATCAGCGGCTGGCGCAGGGTTTGCCAGAACAGCTGGGAGCGGGAGACGGTCGCACCCGCGTCAGCCATGGCGGCAGCGTCTTCCAACAAATCGGCCCAGCCCAGCTTCGAGCCCCATTCATAACGACTGATATTGGCTGCGGTTTGCCAGCTTCTAAGCGCGCCTGCCGTGGTGGCAACCGAACCGGGTCCGCGCAAACCGATCTTGCCACCTTCAGGCAAGCTCTGTCCGGCCTGACCGATCCCCACGATGGTGCGGACCTTGCTGTCGTGGATCATCCACAGGGCATCACCCCCCAGGCCAGTCATGTGCGGAAACACTGCTGCCAACATCGCGCTGGCCGCCAGCATCGCATCAATGGCCGTACCACCAGCGTCGAGAATACGCAGGCCTGCCGCGCTGGCTTCGGCATGAGGTGTACAAATAACGGCATGGCTGGAAGTGGCAATCATGATCAAAAAGGCTCTCTATTTCTGCTAGCTATCAAGATATTTATTGTTAGCAAAGCAAGAAATATGCCTTCTCTTCGCCGTTTCTAAAGTTGCGTCGTGGGACCGGCTTCAGCCGGGAAGAGGCAAGTACAACCAATACATCTGCTGCGCCCGAACCATTGTCTTCCCGGCTGAAGCCGGTCCCACGAGATTCCACAGCGCTTGATAGGTGAAAACCTCGCTGTTTTTTGTTCTCATGGCGCGATTCCACTTTGCCCCGGGCCCCACATGCGCATCGAACCCCTGCCACCACTGCAAACCCTGATTGCTTTTGAGGCGACGGTGCGCCATGGCAGCTTCACACGTGCGGCGGCCGAGCTGCACCTGACCCAAAGCGCGATCAGCCGCCAGGTGCAGCAGCTTGAGGAGTTCTTGGGCCGAGCGTTATTTCGTCGTGAGCACAAGCGCATCCACCTGACGGTTGCCGGGCAGGTCTATGCCGAACAGGTGCATCGCGTTCTGGCGCAATGCGCTGAGGCTACCGCTCAGGTCATGACCCACAGCGGCGAACAGGAGTTGACCCTGGCCTGTTCAAGCGGTGTCGCAGCCTTGTGGCTGGGGCCGTTGGCGGGTCGCTATGCCGACGAATTCCCCACGGTCGATGTGCGCTTGCGGGTCGTGGACGGGCTGGACTCCCTGGTGCGCGCCGAGTTTGATCTGGCGGTGTACTTCCTGCGCTCCGGCTCGCCGCCGGGGTTGGATAGCCGATTGCTGTTTGCCGAATCCGTCGCCGCTTATTGCGCGCCGGGCTACCTGCAAGGCCGTGTACTCGAACCGGAGCAGCTACTCGAGCATCGATTGCTGATGCTCGAAGACGGTCAACGCCAGTGGCTGTCATGGGCCGACTGGTTTGCCCGCCAGGGCGTCGATGCCTCAGTGATTCGCCAGCGCCTGACGGTCAACAACTACCCGGTCATGGTCGACCTGGCCATCGCTGGGCGCGGCATCGTGCTGGGCTGGACGCCGATGATCGACATGCACCTGCGATCCGGCGCACTGGTGCCAGCCTGTGACGCTCATGTCGGGGAAATAGGCGGCTATTACCTGCTCAACCCCACCGGCCAGTTCCCCAGCCGAGCAGCGCGCTCGTTCGAGAAGTGGCTGGCGTTGCAGAGCGAGATACCGCTGTAGGAGCTGCCGCAGCCTGCGAAACCGGCGTGTCAGACACACCGCTTCGTCGCCGTCGAAACCTCCGATAGCTCCTAAAGAACCGAGGCGGATCTGAAAAACCTTGACCTGTAGGAGCGCGCTTGCCCGCGATGGCGCCAGACATTTCGATGATGTGTATTGGCAAAAAAACAATCGCGGGCAAGCGCGCTCCTACAGATTTCGGTCGCCCGTCTGCATGTCCCCAGCGCATGCAAATCTGCCAAATTAGCGTTTTGCCGCATCCTAGACGCCGAGTATTCTCCAGCCTACAAGGGCATCAGACCCTGACGATGTTTCACCCATGCTTCTCTGCCCAACTCGTGCGCGGGACTATCCCTGCGTTATCTGCATGCAGGAGTTTTACGTGAACGCTATAAAAAACGCTTCCACGCTCACACATAACCAACAGGCCCGCAAAGCCGTAATCGCTACCGTGGTAGGCAACGGCCTGGAGTGGTTCGACTTCACTGTCTATAGCTTCTTCTCGGTGATTATCGCCAAGGTCTTCTTCCCCACCGACAGCGAACTGACTTCATACCTGCTGGCACTGGCCACTTTCGGCGTCGGCTTCTTCATGCGCCCGGTGGGCGGCATCGTGCTGGGCATCTACGGCGATAAGCACGGGCGCAAGGCGGCGCTGTCGCTGACCATCCTGTTGATGGCGCTGGGCACCCTAATCATCGCCATCACCCCTGGCTATGCGCAGATCGGCCTGATCGCCCCGGTGCTGATTGTGCTGGCTCGCCTGCTACAAGGTTTTTCGGCTGGCGGCGAAATGGGCAGCGCGACCGCGTTTCTCACCGAGCACGCGCCAGATGGCAAGAAAGCCTTCTACTCCAGCTGGATCCAGGCGAGCATCGGCGTAGCCGTACTCTTGGGCTCGGGTCTGGGTGCATTACTGTCGAGCTACCTGACCCAGGCGCAGCTGGAAAGCTGGGGCTGGCGTATCCCGTTCATCATTGGCACCTTGATCGGTCCGGTGGGTTTCTATATTCGTAGTCGCATTGACGAAACCCCTGCCTACACCGACGCAAAAACCACTGAATCGCCGTTGCGCGAAGTGCTGCGCACTTACCCTCGGCAGACCCTGATCAGCTTCTCGCTGGTGGTGCTGTGGACGGTGTGCACCTACGCCATTCTGTTCTACATTCCGTCGTACTCCACCCGAGTGCTGGGCCTGCCGAGCTGGATGGGTTTCAGCGCGGGGATGATGGGCGGCGCGGTGCTGATCGTCGCCACGCCTATCGTCGGCATGCTTGCCGACAAACAGGGTCGACGCCCTTGGCTGCTGGGTTCGGCGGTGGCGATTTTCTTCGCCGCCTACCCGATGTTCCTTTTCATCAATCAGGTGCCCGGCGTCGCATCGCTGCTGATATTTGAACTGGTGATGGGCTTGTTGATTGCCGGTTACATCGGCTCGATCCTCGCGGCATTTGGCGAGTTGTTGCCGACCCACGTGCTGTCTACGGGTCTGTCCGTGGCCTACAACTTTGCAGTCACTATCTTCGGCGGTTTCGCCACCTTCACCATCACTTGGTTGATCGCCAATACCGGCAGTAATGTCGCGCCGGCCTTCTACATCATGTTCGCGGCAGTAGTCAGCGGCTGCGGCGCGTACCTGTTCCGCGACCGTAACGCCAGCACCAACACCAGCTTCAAAGGAGCAGCTTTGCAATGAGTACTCAAAACACTTCGCGCCTGATTCTGCGTAACGGCCAGTTGCTGGATGTGGTCAAGGGCGAGCTACTGGGCGGTCTGGAAGTTGTCATCGAGGGCGGCCGCATCAGCGCGGTTCGCCCGCAAGGCAGCCTCCAAACCAGCACCGCCGAGGCCGATGCGCAAGTCATTGATCTGGATGGCCGCACCCTGATGCCGGGTCTGATCGACTGCCACGTTCATGTGCTGGCCTCCAACGCCAACCTGGGCATGAACGCGCTGCAACCCAACGCGATCATCATGTACCGCGCCCTGCCGATTCTTGAAGCCATGCTCAACCGTGGCTTTACCACGGTGCGCGACGCTGGCGGTGCGGACTGGGCCCTGGCGCGCTCCATCGCTCTGGGCCTGGTGCCGGGCCCGCGTATCTTCGCGGCCGGTAAAGCGCTCTCGCAAACCGGCGGCCATGGCGACATGCGCGCTCGCGGCGAACTGCTGCTCAGCGAACCGTGCTCGTGCTGCTTCCGCGCAGGCGCCATCGCCCGAGTGGTGGACGGCGTGGACAATGTGCGCCTGGCGGTTCGTGAAGAGCTGCAACAAGGTGCCAATCAGATCAAGATCATGGCCTCCGGTGGCGTATCGTCCCCGACTGACCCGATTGCCAACACTCAATACAGCGAAGCGGAAATCCGCGCCATCGTCGACGAAGCCGAAGCCGCCAACACCTATGTGATGGCCCACGCCTACACCGCCCGGGCGATTCGTCGCGCCATTGAATGCGGCGTGCGGACCATCGAGCATGGCAACCTGGTGGATGCCGATACCGCAAAACTGATGGCCGAAAAAGGCGCGTTCGCCGTACCGACCCAGGTCACCTACGAGATGCTCGCCAAACATGGCGCCGAAGCGGGCTTGCCGCCGGATTCAGTGGCCAAGATCGAAGACGTCCGCCTGGCGGGCCGCAATGCACTCAAGTTGTTCGCCGATGCAGGCGTGGAAATGGGCTACGGCTCGGACCTGCTGGGCGACATGCACCAGTACCAGAGCCACGAACTGCAGATCCGCGCAGAAGTACTCGGCAACCTCGCCGCCCTGCGCAGCGCCACCAGCGTCGCGGCGAAGATCCTGCAACGTGAAGGTCAGCTGGGTTGCATCGCCGAAGGCGCCATCGCCGACCTGCTGGTCGTAGACGGCAACCCACTGGAAAACATCGACTGCTTGGTCGGCCAAGGCGAAAACCTGGCGATGATCATTCAGGAAGGCAAGATCAAGAAAAACACATTGGTGTAAGGCTGCTGTGGGCTGATATCGAGCCTGAAAAAAACCGATGCCGGGACGCTGGCATCGGTTTTTTTGTGGCTAGTCACTGAGCGCGTCGAAGGTGTGCCTGAAGATTAGCGACCCCGGCATGGGTTTGCCCGTGACAGGGTCAAGAACCTTGGCATTGGCGAGTTCGTGGATCAGCTGCATGCTGGGCTTTTCTGGCGGAACGTTGGCCAGCCTTGCTTCCAGCCATTGCAGCTTGCCGTCCCATTCAGGCAGCGGCGCGGGAGGAAGAGGAACGATATCGTTGATCTCCGGGACCTTGGGGTTGGCGTAGGAGTAGTTGGCCAGGACTCGCCAGATTTTTTCGTAGCGGTTGGCGCGTTCGATATCCTCTTGTTGAGCGAGGTAGTGCAGTTCGTTAGTGGGAGGGGGATTACGAAAAACTTTAACCATCCGAGAAGCCGCGGAGCTATAACCGGCGGCCACCCCCAACTGCAATATTTTGACAGCTTCGCTGTATTCTTTGTCATCCTGGAGATACATCGACAACATGACTGCAGCCTTACCATGTCCCTGCTCGGCAGCGCATCGGCGCATCTGGCGGGCAATATCCGGTGCGATGTCAATGGGGGCCAGCTTATCGCCCACTTCATATTGGGCTTGGGCACTGCCCGTGTCGGCCGCCTTGCGAAAATAGCGCAGAGACATTTCCGGATCCTGCTGCAACCCGGCCGAGCCGTTTCTCAGGAAGACGCCGATAAAGTAGTAACCGCTTGCCACCCCCGCGTCAATCAGGCTCTGACTGAGGCGTAAATGTTCGTCGCCCCGCAGCTTGAATTCCCCACGCCGGGTGCCGTTTTGCAGGTTGATATTGGCCTTGTAATGGCCGTTTTCGGCGGCGATACGGTACAGCCGCTCGATCTCGACATACACGCTCGGGTCCTGTTTAAGCAGGTTGTTCTTCTGCAGCCAGCGCGCGTACTGGAACAACACGTCAGCTTCGGCGGAAGGGGTGGGAATAGTTTCGTGCACGCAGGTAAAGGCCAGTTTGGCCTTGGTTTCGGTCATCGGGTCCAGCGAGGTTTGGCTGCAACCGAGCAACGTCGCGCTCAGGAGTACGGGTATGAACGAGCGCTTCATCCGATCCACCCCCAGCAAACCCCTTGCTCTACTTCCGTGTATTTATCGGGCAGCGGCCAGATGATCGGGCGATAGAAGCTATACGGGGCTTTAGGCAGAATGTCGCCTTCTTTGAAATAGCGAGGGTCGTTGCGCACCATCAACAGGTGTCCAGGCCAGGGGGTACTCGAAATTTTCCAGTAGCCGCTCTGGGGACAGGGCTTACCACTTTGGGCGTAAAGCCCGAGATAGTTGTTTTGGTTGAAGCCGGACGACCCCGGCATGGGTTTGCCAGTAACCGGGTCAAGGACCTTGGCATTGGCGAGTTCGTTGATCAGCTGCATGCTGGGCTTTTCTGGCGAAACATTGGCCAGCCTTGCTTCCAGCCATTGCAGCTTGCCGTCCCACTCTGGCAACGGGGCCGGTGGCAAGGGAACGATGTCGTTGATCTCCGGGACCTTGGGGTTGGCGTAGGAGTAGTTGGCCAGGATCCGCCAGATTTTGTTATAGCGGTCGGCGCGCTCGAGGTCTTCGGGTTGGGCGAGGTAGTGCATTACGTTGGAGGGGGGGGGATTTCGAAATGCATCATCCAAGCGACCGGCAGCGCTCTCATCACCAGCGGCAACCCCCATTTGCAAGACGTGGGTAGCTTCGTCGTATTTCTTATCGTCGCGCAGATAAAGCGAAAGAGTGACAGCGGACTGACCATGTCCTTGCTCAGCGGCGCAGCGATACATCTGTAGAGCAATGCTCGGAGCTATGTTGCTAGGTTCGAGTTTGATGCCCACTTCGTATTGAGCCTGAGCACTGCCCGTGTCGGCAGCCTTGCGCAAGTAACGCAGGGACATTTCCAGGTCCTGCTTAAGCCCGGCCGAGCCGTTTTTCAGGAAGACGCTGATAAAGTAATAACCGCTGGCCACGCCCGCATCGATCAGGTTCTGACTGAGGCGCAAATGCTCGTCACCGCGCAGCTTGAACTCCCCACGCCGGGTGCCGTTCTGCAGGTTGATATTTGCCTTGTAATGGCCGTTTTCGGCGGCGATACGGTACAGCCGCTCGATCTCGACATACACGCTCGGGTCCTGTTTAAGCAGGTTGTTCTTCTGCAGCCAGCGCGCGTACTGGAACAACACGTCAGCTTCGGCGGAAGGGGTGGGAATAGTTTCGTGCACGCAGGTAAAGGCCAGCTTGGCCTTGGCTTCGGTCATCGGGTTCACTGGCATGTCCTTGGATTGAAGAGTCAACGCATCGCCCGTTCCACAGGCGGCTAACAGCAGACTTGAAAGCAGAAGGAGTCGGCGCATCAGTCGAGGTCTGCCATGGTCTTTTCTCCGTAATAAAACTCGATAAGTGGGGCGTAGGGTTCCCACGCTTTTTCTTTATCGTTTTGGCGTTTCCTGTTTTCCTCGATTACGTTCCCCCAAGCTTTGAACGCTACCGCCGGATCATCCTGCACCCCCATCCCTCCCGTATGCAGATCCCACAATCGCCGCCGAAGCCTCTCGGTCACGCTCGCCCACTCATGAGCGACGTTTATCTCGCTGTCGACTTCCATGCTGCGGCTGTTGATATTGGCCGAGCCGTGGGTGGTGAAGACGTCGTCGATGATCATCAACTTGGAATGGATGTACACCGGCATCCAGTCCTTGCCTGCCGGGGAGTCCGGAGCGACCAGTGAGCAGACATGGATTTTCAGACCGGGCCGCTTCTGTACGTCGATGGTGCTGTCGTTGATCTCTTTGATTTGCCGGTCCAGTGCGGCCTGCCACTGCTTGAGTTCCCTTTGCCCGACCTGGTCGCGCAGGTCCGGGCGCGGCCGGGGTGGCGCGTTGTGTTTCACCTCTTCGATGCGCTGTAGCTTGGTGACATTGGGCATGGTGTCGGCGCGCCCCAGGGTTTCAAGCATGCGCTGGGTTTTTACCGTGCCTTTACCCATGCCATCGTCGCTGGCGTTGGTGATCACGAACAGATGCAGGGCACCCTCCTTACCGGGATCGACGCCTCCTTTGATTTGACGCTCTGCAACCTCGTTGATCAGCTTCGCCAGTGGGGGCCAGCGAAAGTACTGGTTCTCGATGTAGATGAACCGGGTCGCGTTGTTGACGGCTTTCAGGTAAAGCTGCTCGATGTCTAGCGCCTTCTCCTGTGGCTGGGTGCGAACGATCTGCGCCAGTTGTCGAGTCACTTCGGGAGCGCATTGCAATACGGGCCCCACCTGCTTGGCCTCGCGCGGCCCCAGCAAGTCCTCGCCGGTTTCGTTGAACCATGCGGTCGCGAAGTTGTGGTGCAAGTGCTCTAGAATTGGGCCGCTGAGCTGACAGGAAATGTCCTGCCGCGGCTCCTTGCCACGTGGGCCGACGTTGGGTGCAGGCTTGGTGTTCTCAGTGCGGTTTAATGCGGAATGCTTATCGGTGTCCCAATACTCATCCAGCATGTTGTGGCCCATGACGAAACCCACGGCGCGGTCAGGAACCTGGTAATCCACCAGCACGGTTTTTTGGTGGTGGCTGGGCGCAAGCTTCATGACGTAACGCATTTTCGCGCTGATATCCGGATCCAGCCCCTGGTATTTCACCCAATGGGAGATCTCTCCCCTTTCCTGCCAGCTGAAACCCCGGCCGACAAACACAGGCAGACGGGGATCATGCCCGGCGGCCTTGTTGCCACTGACCGCACAGGTGGCATACCAATACTTGTCATAGGCATATTGGTCTTCGGTGGTGTGCTGTAACTCTCGCTGCAAGATGCGTAATTTGCCTTTGCCCGGCAGATTGGTCTCCCCCGCCGCACCTGCGAGATTGAGTGGAAACTCCCAACCCAGTACGCGTACCTTGACGCCTTCACTGGCTTTGATCATCAGCAGTTCGCCAATGCTCGGGGTACAGCTATCACGAATGAAAAACATCGATGGCTGAAACCCCCAGCAAATGATGTCAATGGTTTTGCTGGCCTTGGCGACCGCCATGTGCACCGCTCGAAAAGCTTCTTCGCCGTTGACCAAAGGTTGATAGGTGGCTTTGGCCGGGCGGTATTTAGTCTTCAGCACGTACCATGGCGAGGCGCAGGTCACTTCGTTAGTGTGCTGGAGTGCAGCCGGCGTCACGATGTCTGATTGATTCATTGAGGCTTGTCCTCCTGGTCGTCATTGAGCCCTTGAAGCACCGCTGCATAAAGGTCGCGGTGATCTGTGTGCGACCCGGGTTGACTCAAACTGTCATCGGGTTGCGAGCGATGGTTGTGCAGGCCGCTATTGGCCAGCACGCCCTGCTCGACATTGTCGTATTCGGTGGGGATCGGAATCTGATACGTCACACCGTTGGCCAGCTCTAGCCGGTATTGCCGCGTGACGACCTGATGCTCGATCAGTAATTGCCCGGTGTTGTCGAGGATGCCTTTCTGCAATGGCGCCCCATCGGCATAAAGCGTGTAAGGCATACGTGCCCAGCCTTTGTCGGGCGCGTTGGCGGCTTGCGGCACGTTGATTCGCAGGCTCTGTCTGGAAAGGCTTTTCGGGTAGTCGGGATGCGTGGCGGTCATGCTGGCCGGGCCGCTGTAGGCGAAATGAGCTGACTTGACGTTGTAGTCCCCCGCCGTACCGGATTCGATGCTGTTCGGGTCGAGGGTGATGTAGCTGCC
>NZ_JPQU01000042.1 GCF_000737245.1 Pseudomonas syringae
CCGTAACCGGTGTCCGTGATTACTTGACCAGTTCAGCTTGCCCGCGATGAACGATGGCGCGGTATGCCTGACAGACCGAGGTTCTATATCGCGGGCAAGCAGCGCTCCCACAGAAAGAGCATTTCAGCAGACACAAATCACCATCTACTCAATCACCCACCAAATCTGTAGCCTGCTCTCCTTTGCCCATCGACCGAGCAGCCGTATGAAACGCAGTCTGACCATCCTGGTGTTTATCATCGCCATCCTTATCGGTGGCGGTGTCTGGTATGTGCACAGTAAACAGCCATTGCGTGATGGCCAGGTCAGCCTTTCCGGGCTGCAAGCGCCGGTCAGTGTGCGTTACGACGAACGTGGCGTGCCGCATATCCGTGCCGAGAACGAAGCCGATCTGTATCGCGCCCTGGGCTATGTTCAGGCTCAGGATCGTCTGTTCCAGATGGAGATGATGCGTCGTCTGGCCCGTGGCGAACTGGCCGAGGTGCTGGGTCCGAAGCTGGTCGCCACCGACAAACTGTTTCGCAGCCTGCGGATTCGTGAGCATGCTGACGCATACGTCGCGCGTCACGATAAAAACACTCCGACCTGGAAAGCGCTGCAAGCTTATCTGGATGGCATCAATCAGTTTCAGGCCACTCACCCCAAGCCGCTGGAATTCGACGTACTGGGCATCCCCAAGCGCCCTTTCACCGCCGAAGATACGCTGAGCGTCGGCGGTTATATGGCGTACAGCTTCGCGGCGGCGTTTCGCACCGAACCGCTGCTGACTTATGTACGTGATGAACTGGGCCCGGAGTATCTGAAAGTCTTTGATCTGGACTGGCAACCTCAAGGTGCTCTCGATCAGCCAACCCGGCTTTCAAACAACGACTGGAAGAGCCTCAATCAACTGGCCTACCTGAGCAATCAGGCACTGGAACAGGCTGGCTTGCCACAGTTCGAAGGCAGCAACGCCTGGGCGGTTTCCGGCAGCCGGACCAAAAGCGGCAAGCCTTTGTTGGCGGGTGATCCGCACATTCGTTTTTCAGTTCCCGCCATCTGGTACGAAGCCCATTTGTCTGCGCCGGGTTTTGAGCTGTACGGCCATCATCAGCCGCTCAACCCATTCGCCTCACTGGGTAACAACATGGATTTCGGCTGGGGCCTGACCATGTTCCAGAACGACGATCTGGACCTGATCGCCGAGAAGACCAACCCCGAGAATCCCAATCAGGTCTGGTATCACGGGCAATGGGTTGATATGACCATCAGCCAGCAGCAGATCGCCGTCAAAGGCGAAGAGCCGGTGGCAGTGACCCTGCGCAGCTCGCCCCACGGGCCTATTGTGAATGACGTGATCGGCGTCACCGCAGGCACGACGCCGGTTGCCATGTGGTGGTCTTTTCTTGAGTCCGAGAATCCGATTCTGGAAGGTTTCTACGAGGCCAACCGAGCCGATACTCTGGACAAAATGCGCAGCGCGGCCGAGAAGATCCAGTCGCCGGGGCTGAATATCGTCTGGGCCAACGCCAAGGGTGATATCGGTTGGTGGGCTGCCGCGCAGTTACCGATTCGACCTGAGGGGGTAAACCCGAATTTCATCCTCGATGGCAGCAGCGAGCAGGCCGACAAACTGGGCTTTTACCCTTTCAGCGCCAACCCTCAGGAAGAGAACCCGGCGCGGGGCTATATCGTCTCCGCCAATTTCCAGCCAGTTTCGCCCACCGGCCTGCACATTCCCGGTTATTACAACCTGGCTGATCGCGGTCAGCAGTTGAACCATCAGCTCAGCGATGCCTCAGTGAAGTGGGACCTGGACAACAGCAAGGCCCTGCAACTGGGCACCCAGACTGACTATGCCGCGCGGGTACTCAAGCCGCTGATTCCGGTCCTGCGTGAGGTCATCAGCGATCCTGAGGAAAAAGCCCTGGTAGAACGACTGGCCGACTGGAAAGGCGACTACGCCGTGGATTCCGTGGGGGCGACGCTGTTCAACCAGTTCCTTTTCGACCTTACCGAAGAAGTCTTCCATGATCAGTTGGGAGATGCCTTGTTCGAGACGCTGCTGTCCACCCGAGTGATTGACGCTGCCTTACCCCGGTTGGCTGCTGATACCAACTCGCCGTGGTGGAACAATCGCAACTCGCCGTTTAAAGAGAATCGCGCCGATACCGTAAAGGTCGCCTGGCACGCCACGGTTTCCCATTTGAAATCCAGTTACGGCCTCAACACGGATGAATGGCTGTGGGGCAAGGCCCATACCCTGACCCATGCCCATCCGTTAGGCACGCAGAAGCCGCTGGATCAGCTATTCAACGTCGGCCCATTTGCGGCGCCGGGGACCCATGAAGTGCCGAACAACCTCTCCGCCCGCATCGCCCCCGCGCCATGGCCGGTGACCTACGGCCCCTCGACCCGCCGCCTGATCGACTTCGCCGACCCGGCCCAAGCCCTGGGCATCAACCCGGTCGGGCAGAGTGGCGTGCTGTTCGACAAGCATTATTCGGATCAGGCACAGACCTACATCAGCGGCGGCTACGTGCCGCAGCATTTGAGCGAAGATGATGTGGCGAAAAACACCAAAGGCACCTTGAGGTTGATGCCGGGTAGCTGATTGGCGCCCCCCTGTGGGAGCGAATTCATTCGCGAAGAGGCCGGTACAGGCGACACATCTGTATTGGCAATACCTACGCATTCGCGAATGAATTCGCTCCCACAGGTTCTGTATTCCTACAGATAAACCGCGGTCCTGTAGGAGCTGCCGAAGGCTGCGAACTCGGTCTGGCATGAGAACGCTTTCGCAGCCTTCGGCAGCTCCTACAGGGATTACCTCAATCAATTAAACCGGCGCAGCCGCGCGGCGTGGGTCGGGTTGTTTGTAGGTGTCGGCAGCGCTTTCTTCGATGGCTTGCTGGATGGCTTTCCTGCGCTGCTGTTCAGCACGACGGGAGAAGAACCAGACCAGAAAGGTCGCACACGAAACCGCCAGCAGAATCAGGCTCGCCACGGCGTTGATTTCAGGCTTCACGCCCAGACGCACGGCGGAGAACACTTCCATCGGCAAGGTGGTCGAGCCAGGGCCGGAGACGAAGCTGGCGAGTACCAGATCGTCCAGAGACAGGGCAAAGGACATCATCGCCCCCGCCGCCAGCGAAGGCGCGATCATCGGGATGGTGATCAGGAAGAACACCTTCCACGGCCGCGCACCCAGGTCCATGGCGGCCTCTTCGATGGACAGGTCCAGCTCACGCAAGCGCGCCGACACCACCACCGCCACATAAGCCGCGCAGAACGTAGTGTGGGCGATCCAGATGGTGACGATGCCACGCTCCTGCGGCCAGCCGATCATCTGCGCCATGGCGACGAACAGCAGCAATAGCGACAGACCGGTAATCACTTCCGGCATCACCAGCGGCGCCGTCACCAGCCCGCCGAAAAACGTACGGCCCTTGAAGCGCGTGATGCGGGTCAACACGAACGCTGCCATGGTGCCCAGCGCCACCGCGGCAATCGCCGTGTAGGTGGCGATTTCCAGCGAACGCATTACCGAACCCATCAGCTGCGAGTTATCCAGCAACCCCACATACCAGTGCACCGACCAACCACCCCAGACCGTCACCAGCTTGGAGGCGTTGAACGAATAGATGACCAGAATCACCATCGGCGCATAAATAAATAGCAGGCCCAGGACCAGCATCATGTTCGAGAATCGAAAGCCTCTCATGCTCTGCCCTCCAGCTCTTTGGCCTGACTGCGGTTAAACAGGATGATCGGTACGATCAGGATCAACAGCATGATCACCGCCAGCGCCGAAGCCACCGGCCAGTCGCGGTTATTGAAGAACTCTTGCCACAGCACGCGGCCAATCATCAGGGTTTCCGGACCGCCCAACAGCTCAGGAATAACGAACTCGCCCACCACTGGAATGAACACCAGCATGCAGCCCGCAATCACGCCGTTCTTGGACAGCGGTACGGTGATTTTCCAGAAGCTGTTGAAGGTGCTGGACCCCAGGTCGGACGCGGCTTCCAGCAAGCTGGGATCGTGTTTCACCAGGTTGGCGTACAGCGGCAGGATCATGAACGGCAGGTACGAATAGACAACGCCAATGTAAACCGCCAGGTTGGTGTTGAGGATCTGCAACGGCTCATCGATAAAACCCAGCCACATCAGAAAGGCATTGAGCAGACCGTTGTTGCTGAGGATGCCCATCCAGGCGTAAACCCGGATCAGAATCGCGGTCCAGGTCGGCATCATGATCAGCAGCAACAGAACGGTTTGCAGTTCCTTGCGCGCCGTCGCAATGCCATAAGCCATAGGGAAGCCGATCAACAGACACAACAAGGTGCTGAAGAAAGCCATTTTCAGCGAACCCAGGTACGCCGAAATGTACAGATCATCGCCAGTCAGCAGCGCGTAGTTGGCGAAGTTGAGGATCACCTCGAACTTCTGCTCGGCGTAGCTGAAGATTTCCGTGTACGGCGGGATCGCCACATCGGCTTCGGCGAAGCTGATCTTGATGACGATCAGGAACGGCAAGGCAAAGAACAGAAACAGCCAGAGAAACGGCGCGCCGATAACCAGCTGCCTGCCATTGGGAACGATGCGGTTCAGCGTCCGCTTGATCTTGCGTATTTTCATGAGCGCAGTACCACGCCGCTGTCGTCTTCCCACCAGACAAACACTTCATCGCCCCAGGTTGGCCGGGTGCCCTGACGCTCAGCGTTGGCGACAAACGACTGCACCAGCTTGCCGCATGGCAACTGCACGTAGAACACCGAATGCCCGCCCAGGTAGGCGATGTCGTGGACTTTACCGCGCGACCAGTTGTACTCGAACGAAGGCTGTTCGGTGGTGACCAGCAGTTTTTCCGGGCGCAGGGCGTAGGTGATGTGCTTGTCTTCCACCGACGTGGTCACGCCGTGGCCGACATAGATATTGCGCTCCAGTTCGGGACTGCGAATCAGGGCATGACCTTCCATGTCCTCAATCACTTCGCCTTCGAACAGGTTCACGTTACCGATGAATTCGCAGACCAGACGGCTGGTCGGGGTTTCGTAGATGTCGATGGGGCTGCCGATCTGCGCGATCCAGCCCAGGTGCATGATGGCGATGCGTTCGGCCATGGTCATGGCTTCTTCCTGGTCGTGGGTCACCATCACGCAGGTCACGCCGACCCGCTCGATGATTTCCACCAGTTCCAGTTGCATCTGCGAACGCAGCTTTTTGTCCAGCGCGCCCATGGGCTCATCGAGCAACAGCAGCTTGGGCTTTTTCGCCAGGGAGCGAGCCAGCGCCACACGCTGACGCTGACCGCCAGACAATTGATGGGGCTTGCGGCGCGCGTACTGAGTCATCTGCACCAGCTTGAGCATTTCTTCGACGCGAGCGGTGATTTCCGCCTTGGGCAGCTTGTCCTGCTGCAGGCCGAACGCGATGTTCTGCTCCACGGTCATGTGCGGGAACAGCGCGTAGGACTGGAACATCATGTTGATCGGACGCTCGTACGGCGGCATGTCGGTAATGTCGACGCCATCGAGATAGATCCGCCCTTCGGTAGGCCGTTCAAACCCGGCCAGCATCCGCAGCAGCGTGGATTTACCGGAGCCGGAACCGCCCAGCAAAGCGAAAATCTCGCCTTTGTAGATCTGCAGGGACACATCGTCCACGGCAATCGTCTCGTCGAATTTCTTCGTGACTCGATCGATCTTGACCAGCACCTGCTTTGGTTGCTGACCGCCCTCGATTGATTTCTTGTAGGCGCCGGAGGCAACTGCCATGGGTGGAACTCCCAACTGGTTTGCAGCCCGGCCAATGCGGCCGGGCGCGAGGTCTTTATTTACCGGACTTGATCCGGGTCCAGCTGCGGGTCATCACCCGCTGAATCTTCGGCGGCAACTCGGAGTTGACGTACAAGCGCTCCTGCACATCCTTGGGCGGATAGACCGCCTCGTCGGTGCGAATGTCCTGATCCATCAAAGCGTCCGACGCAGGGTTCGGGTTGGCATAACCCACCTGGTCGCTGACCTTGGCGATCACAGCTGGATCAAGCAGGTAATTGATGAACGCGTGAGCTTGCTTGGTGTTCTTGGCATCGGCCGGGATGGCCAGCATATCGAACCACAGGTTGCCGCCCTCTTTCGGGATGCTGTAGGCGATGTTCACGCCCTTGCCGGCTTCTTCCGCCCGGGCCTTGGCCTGGAATACATCACCCGAGAAGCCGGCGGCAACGCAGATGTCGCCATTGGCCAGGTCGGTGATGTATTTCGAGGAGTGGAAGTAGGTCACGTAAGGACGAATTGCCATGAGTTTGGCTTCGGCCTTTTTGTAGTCAGCTTCATCGGTGCTGTTGGGATTCAGGCCCATGTAGTTAAGCATGGCCGGGAGCATTTCATCGGCAGAGTCGAGCATTGCTACGCCGCAGCTTTGCAGCTTCTTGATGTTTTCTGGTTCGAACAGCACAGCCCAGGAATCAATCTTGTCGACGCCCAGTGCCGCTTTTACTTTCTCAACGTTGTAACCGATACCGTTGGTGCCCCACAGATACGGCACGGCGTACTGGTTACCCGGGTCGTTTTTTTCCAGACGCTTGAGCAGCGCAGGGTCGAGGTTCTTGTAGTTGGGCAGCTGGCTCTTGTCGAGCTTCTGGAACGCGCCAGCCTTGATTTGTTTGCCGAGGAAGTGATTGGACGGCACGACTACGTCATAACCGGTACGGCCCGCCAGCAGCTTGGCTTCCAGGGTTTCGTTGGAATCGAACACGTCGTACATCGGCTTGATGCCGGTGGTCTTCTCGAAGTCTTCGAGGGTCGTCGTGCCGATGTAATCTGACCAGTTATAAATATGCACCGTTGACGCGGCCTGGGCACCGACAGTCAGTGTCAGCGTGGCCGCAGCAAGCATGGATTTGGCGATGAGAGAAATAGACACGTGAACAATCCTTTTGTGAGGTGGGGTCTGGTGCCCGTGTCGGAAAAATCAGGGGGGCGCAACTTACCGTTGTTGACTGCGTATCGCAAAAAAACTTTATGTGACAACGGGTTGAGTCTGAGTGGCCTCGGACCGATGGGAGCGAATTCATTCGGCGATGACGGCATTCCAGACAAAACAATGCGTTGGATGTACCGACCCTTTCGCGAATGAATTCGCTCCCACAGATTTAGCTCTCGGCGATCAACTCGGGTTATTTACCCGATTTAATCTTGGTCCAGCTGCGGGTCATGATCCGCTGCGTCGCTGCTGGCAAGTCAGCAATAGCGTAAAGCTTGGCCAACACGTCAGCTGGCGGGTAAACGCCCGGGTCACTGGTGATGTCTTTATTGACCAGTGGAGTCGATGCAGCGTTGCCGTTCGGGAAATGCACTTCGTTGGTGATTTCAGCCATGATTTCCGGCTGCATCAGGAAGTTCATGAACTTGTAGGCGCCTTCGACGTTTTCTGCGTCTTTAGGGATGGCGACCATGTCATAGAAGCTGCCAGCGCCTTCTTTCGGAATGTTGTAGCTGACCTTGACCTTGCCACCGGCTTCTTCAGCACGGGATTTGGCCTGGTAGATGTCGCCCGAGTAACCCACGGCTACGCAGATGTTGCCGTTGGCCAGGTCGGAGATGTACTTGGACGAGTGGAAGTAACCAATCGATGGGCGAATCTTCATGAACAGGGCTTCGGCTTCGGCCAGTTGCTTCTTGTCCTGGCTGTCGGTCGGGTAGCCCAGATAATGCAGGGCAATTGGCAGCATTTCGGTTGGCGAATCGAGGAAGCTGATGCCACAGGATTTCAGCTTGGCAGCGTTCTCTGGCTTGAACAGCAGGTCCCAGGTATTGGTCGGTGCATCAGCACCCAGCGCGGCCTTGACCTTGTCCGGGTTGAAGCCGATGCCGATCGAGCCCCACATGTACGGGAAGGCGTGCTTGTTGCCCGGGTCACTGACCGACACGGCCTTGAGCAGGTCGGTGTTGAGGTTTTTGTAGTTAGGCAGCTTGGACTTGTCCAGCTCCTGATAAACCCCGGCCTTGATCTGCTTGGCGAGGAAGTTGTTCGACGGCACGACGATGTCGTAACCGGACTTGCCCGCGAGCAATTTGGCTTCCAGGGTTTCGTTGCTGTCGAACACGTCGTAGACGACTTTGATGCCCGACTGTTTTTCGAATTTGGAGATGGTGTCCGGCGCAATGTAGTCGGACCAGTTGTACACGTGCAGCACTTTGTCATCGGCTTGCGCAGCGGCGGCCACGACGCCCATCAGGGACAGGGCGAGGAGAGTCTTGCCAAATTTTTTCATTTATACAGCTCCAGTGTTATTAGGTGGCGGCTTCTAGCCATTAGTCTGGCAAGTTACGGGGCACGCTTTCAAGCCTGTCATTATCCCTGTGGGAGCAGGTCTCACAATTGCTTACCCTGCAACTGCGCCAACGTGAGATCCAGACACTTGCGGGCTTTCTCGATCAACTCGTCAATCTCCGCAAAGCTGATCACCAACGGCGGCGCGATGATCATGGTGTCGCCTACCGCTCGCATGATCAGGCCATTCTCGAAGCAGAAGGTTCGACAAATCATGCCCGCGCCTTTGCCTGTGTAACGCTCGCGTGTCGCCTTGTCCTTGACCAGTTCAATGGCGCCCAACAGGCCGACACCACGGACTTCACCCACCAGCGGATGATCGCTCAACTCACGTAGACATTTCTGCAAGTATGGTGCCGTTTCGGCTTTCACGCGTTCGACGATTCGCTCTTCACGCAGGATGCGAATGTTCTCCAGCGCCACGGCGGCCGCCACCGGATGCCCGGAATAGGTAAAGCCGTGGTTAAAGTCGCCACCCTCGTTGAGCACGGCGACCACTTCATCGCGCACGATCAGGCCGCCCATAGGGATGTAACCCGAGGTCAGGCCTTTGGCGATGGTCATCATGTCCGGCTTGAGGCCGTAGAAATCGCTACCGAACCACTCACCCGTGCGGCCAAAGCCACAGATCACTTCGTCGGCGACGAACAGGATGTCGTACTTGTCGAGGATCTCTTTGATCTTCGGCCAGTAGCTGTCTGGCGGCACGATCACGCCGCCCGCACCCTGGATCGGCTCGGCGATGAACGCGCCGACGTTGTCCACGCCCAGTTCGAGAATTTTATTCTCCAGCTGTTCGGCGGCCCAGATGCCGAACTCGTCCGGCGTCATGTCACCGCCTTCGCCAAACCAGTAAGGCTGAGGAATGTGCACGATGCCCGGAATCGGCAAGTCGCCTTGCTCATGCATGTACGTCATGCCACCCAGGCTCGCGCCTGCCACGGTTGAGCCGTGATAGCCGTTGACCCGGCTGATGATGGTTTTCTTGTTCGGCTGGCCCTTGATCGCCCAATAGTGGCGGACCATGCGCAACATGGTGTCATTGCCTTCGGAACCTGAGCCGGTGAAGAACACGTGATTCATGCCTTCAGGCGCGATTTCAGAGATGACTTTGGCCAGCTCCAGCACCGGCGGGTGAGCGGTCATGAAGAACAGGTTGTAGTAAGGCAACTCGCGCATCTGCTTGGCGGCTGCATCGGCCAGTTCTTCGCGACCATAACCGATGGCGACACACCACAGGCCAGACATGCCATCAAGGATCTTGTGGCCCTCGCTGTCCCACAGATATACACCGCTGGAACGAGTGATGATGCGCGGGCCGACTTCTTTAAGCTGTTTGTAGTCGCTGAATGGCGCCAGGTGATGCTCGCTGCTAAGCGCTTGCCATTCGCGAGTCTTGGGATTCTTGGAACTCATACACAACTCCATAGGCTTTGGCACTTCTGATACCGAGCAATCGCGCGGTGAGCACCGGACCGGTGGGACCGGATTTATCCGGGAAGACGGCATTTCTAACGACGAAAATGCTGTGAATGTACTGACCTCTTCCCGGATAAATCCGGTCCCACAGGATCTATATCGCTACACCGATGCGTTCACATCAAACCGCGAACAGCAAAAACTCCCGCTCCCACGAGCTGATCACGCGCTTGAAATTCTCATGCTCGGCACGTTTGACCGCGACGTAACCCTTGATGAACTTCTCACCCAGGTACTTCTCGACGGTCTTGCTGTTCTCCATCCGCTCCAACGCATCTTCAATGGTCAGCGGCAAACGCAGGTTGCGTCGCTCGTAACCACGACCCACAACAGGCGCGCTCGGGTTGATGTGCTCGACCATGCCGATAAAGCCACACAGCAGGCTCGCAGCGATGGCCAGATACGGGTTGGCGTCAGCGCCCGGCAAGCGGTTTTCCACACGACGGTTCTGCGGCCCGGCATCCGGTACGCGCAGCCCAACAGTGCGATTCTCTTCGCCCCACTCGACGTTTACCGGTGCCGAGGTGTCCGGCAGGAAGCGGCGGAACGAGTTGACGTTAGGCGCGAACAGCGGCAACAGCTCGGGGATCAGTTTCTGCAAGCCGCCAATGTGCTGCAAAAACAGCTCGCTCATGGTGCCGTCTGGGTTGGAGAAAATGTTCTTGCCGGTCTCGATATCGATAATGCTCTGATGCAGGTGCATGGCACTGCCCGGCTCGCCCGTCATCGGCTTGGCCATGAACGTGGCGGCCACGTCATGCTTGAGCGCGGCTTCGCGCATGGTGCGTTTGAACACCAGAATCTGGTCGGCCAGGGACAACGCATCACCGTGACGGAAGTTGATTTCCATCTGCGCCGTGCCGTCTTCGTGGATCAGCGTATCGAGGTCGAGGTTTTGCAGTTCGCACCAGTCGTAGACGTCTTCGAACAGCGGATCGAATTCGTTAGCCGCCTCAATAGAGAACGACTGACGACCCGTTTCAGGGCGTCCCGAGCGACCAACCGGCGGCTGCAACGGATAGTCAGGGTCGTCGCTGCGCTTGGTGAGGTAAAACTCCATTTCCGGCGCAACAATTGGCTGCCAGCCATGGTCGGCATACAGTTTCAGGACTTTCTTGAGTACGTTGCGCGGCGACAGCTCAATGGGGTTGCCTTGCTTGTCATAGGTATCGTGGATCACCTGCGCGGTGGGCTCGATGGCCCATGGCACGACATAAACGGCATTGGCGTCCGGGCGACAGAACATGTCGATGTCCGCCGGGTCCAGCAGCTCGTAATAGATGTCGTCTTCGACGTAGTCACCGGTCACCGTCTGCAGCAGTACGCTCTCCGGCAAGCGCATGCCCTTCTCGGCAATGAATTTGTTAGTGGGTGAAATTTTGCCGCGGGTGATACCGGTGAGGTCTGCAATCATGCATTCGACTTCGGTGATCTTGTGTTCTTTCAACCAATCGGTGAGCTGGTCGAGGTTGGTACTCATAAATACCTCAGGTGGTCTTGGTCCTGATTGCGAATCAGGGGTTGGCTGACGCATCGGCGTCGCGTTGTAATGAGCGCTTTCGGCAGGCATCGCCAAACGCTTGAAAGATAGCAAGGTAATCCGGATTTGCGCTGACTTGCCACTCAGGGTGCCATTGCACACCCAGGGCAAACGCCGTACTGCCCTCCACCGACACCGCCTCGATCAGGCCGTCCGGTGCCGTGGCTTCCACGCGCAGGCCGGGCGCTAAACGCTCGATTCCCTGTCCGTGAATTGAATTGACACAAATCTCGCTGGCCAGCCCCAGCCCGGCCAAAACACCGTCGGGCTGAACGTGCATGGCATGGCTGGGCGCATATTGCACTTCTACCGGCTCATTATCCGGTTCACGATGATCCATGAAGGTTCCGGTTTCATGAACGCGCTGATGCAAACTGCCTCCAAACGCCACATTCATCTCCTGAAAACCGCGGCAAATGCCCAAAACCGGAACACCAGCGGCCACGGCAGCACGAATTAGCGGTAAGGTGGTGCGGTCGCGTTCGGGATCATGAGCAGTACCCGGCGCGCTGGCAGGGCCACTATAGTGGTAGGGTTCGATATTGGAAGGCGAACCGGTGAACAGCAGCCCATCAAGGCTGGCAAGAATATCGGCAGGGTCGAGCAAGGGTCCAAGCGAAGGCAGAATCAGCGGCAAGCCTTTGGCAACCACAGCTACCGCACGGACATATTTGTCGCCACTGACATGATAACCATGAGGACCGATCTGCTTGGTGCAGGCGGTAACGCCAATCAAGGGCAGACGTGACATGGGACCCCCGTGTTATGGGTGTTCTGGGTTGAATCGAGCTTAGCCTTGTTCATTTTTTTCTACAACTGTGCCGTAAAAAATACAGCACAGGGCTAACAAAGCGCTCACAGGCCTCGGTTTCTGAAGCCTTCCACGGTTGAATACCTGCCCTTTATTGCGGCAAAAATGGCCATTTTGCGCCTTTTGAGGGCAATGAGTGGCTCCCTTGACTTCAGCATGGCTTTCGGATTGACTGAATCCCGTAATGCTCGATGATTGATATTTTTAACAACAAAGGTGTTGCATCATGTCGGTACCCCCGCGTGCCGTTCAGCTTAACGAAGCGAACGCGTTCCTTAAGGAACATCCTGAGGTTCTGTACGTTGACCTTCTGATTGCAGATATGAATGGTGTGGTGCGCGGCAAGCGCATTGAACGCACCAGCCTCCATAAGGTTTACGAGAAGGGCATCAATCTGCCTGCCTCTTTATTTGCTCTGGATATCAATGGCTCGACGGTGGAAAGCACCGGCCTGGGTCTGGACATCGGTGATGCTGACCGAATCTGTTATCCAATCCCCGATACCCTGTGCAACGAGCCTTGGCAGAAGCGCCCTACCGCGCAGCTGTTGATGACCATGCACGAACTGGAAGGCGATCCGTTTTTCGCTGACCCGCGTGAAGTTCTGCGCCAGGTAGTGTCCAAGTTCGATGAGATGGGCCTGACCATTTGCGCAGCGTTCGAGCTGGAGTTCTACCTGATCGATCAGGAGAATGTGAATGGCCGTCCGCAACCACCGCGCTCGCCGATTTCCGGCAAACGTCCGCACTCGACACAGGTCTACCTGATCGACGACCTCGACGAATACGTCGACTGCCTCCAGGACATTCTGGAAGGTGCCAAGGAGCAAGGAATTCCTGCTGACGCCATCGTCAAGGAAAGTGCTCCGGCTCAGTTTGAAGTCAACCTGCACCACGTTGCCGACCCGATCAAAGCGTGCGATTACGCGGTACTGCTCAAGCGCCTGATCAAGAACATCGCCTACGACCATGAAATGGACACCACCTTCATGGCCAAGCCTTACCCGGGCCAGGCAGGCAATGGTTTGCACGTCCACATTTCGATCCTCGATCGCGATGGCAAGAACATCTTCACCAGCGAGGATCCCGAGCAGAACGCCGCGTTACGTCATGCCATCGGCGGTGTGCTCGAGACCCTACCGGCGCAGATGGCGTTCCTTTGCCCGAACGTCAACTCGTACCGTCGGTTCGGTGCTCAGTTCTACGTACCCAACTCCCCAAGCTGGGGCCTGGACAACCGCACTGTTGCCGTGCGCGTACCGACCGGTTCTGCTGACGCCGTGCGTATCGAGCACCGGGTGGCGGGTGCCGATGCCAACCCGTATCTGCTGATGGCTTCGGTCCTGGCAGGCGTGCATCACGGCCTGACCAACAAGATCGAACCGGGCGCTCCGGTGTCGGGTAACTCTTACGAGCAGAACGAACAAAGCCTGCCGAACAACCTGCGCGATGCACTGCGCGAGCTGGACGACAGCGAAGTGATGGCCAAGTACATCGATCCGAAATACATCGATATCTTTGTCGCCTGTAAGGAAAGTGAGCTGGAAGAGTTCGAACACTCCATCTCTGACCTTGAGTACAACTGGTATCTGCATACCGTTTAACCGGTGTTGCAGCACAAAAGACGCCGCAGAGCCGAAAGGTTGTGCGGCGTTTTTTTGCCTGCGCAAAGATTCATTTGTGGGAGCGAGCTTGCTCGCGAAGGCGATGTATCAGGCTACATAATTGTTTCGGATGTAAAGTCCTCTTCGCGAGCAAGCTCGCTCCCACGGGGAATGCATTGCAAAGTGAGTTCATTAACAAAGCCAGCTCACCTGTACAATCTCCTTCAGCCCCGCCCACGAGAATCCCCATGACCCGCCCCGCCACACCCCGCAAACCCCGCGCGCGCAGCCAGGCCCGGATCGACTCGATCCTCGATGCTGCCCGCGAGCTGCTTGCCAATGAGGGCGTGGCGAGTCTGTCGATTTACAGCGTGGCCGAACGGGCGCAGATCCCTCCATCCTCGGTGTATCACTTCTTCGCCAGCGTCCCGGCCTTGCTCGAAGCCTTGACCGCCGACATCCACGCGGCCTTCCGCGCCAGCCTGCAAGCGCCCATCGACCATGATTCGCTGAACACCTGGCGTGACCTTTCCCGGATAGTCGAGCAACGCATGCTGGCCCTCTACAACGCCGACCCCGCCGCCCGCCAACTGATCCTCGCCCAGCACGGCCTGACCGAAATCACCCAGGCCGACCGCCAGCACGACATCGAACTGGGCCACCTGATGCACGAAGTCTTCGACCGACACTTCCAGCTCCCGGCCCTGCCCGACGACGTCGATGTGTTTGCCTTGGCCATGGAATTAAGTGACCGGGTTTATGCGCGCTCGATGCAACTGCATGATGAGATTACGCCACGCATGGCCGAGGAAGGGATGCGGGTGTTTGATGCTTATATGGGGTTGTATTTGCCGGTGTTTTTGGGGAAGAGACTTCAGGGGTAAACAGCCGGGTGCCGTCCTTTAGGTTGATGCGCGAACGCGAGCTGCGGCTTCAGCATTCCTCAAAAAAACTTGCGCCCTCTTAGTGTATTTTTTCTCCAACCTTGTATACCGAACAGCTTTTTGAATGTACTGGATATACTTCTCCGGATTTACATTATTTAACAGAGCCGTCTGGTAATGCTTTTTTAATATGCGACTGTCATAGACAATGTCGTGCAGCCTCACACGCTGCGCTTCAAAGCGCGCTACCGCAGGTTGTCCGGGAGAACTCGAGTCACGACGCAGGTTATTAGTTAAGCGTTCCCACGCATCATGACGGCGTTTTGGCGACAAAATTCCCGGACTCATCGAATTAGCCCCAGCCGAAGTAACGACTTCTAACCGAGAAGTGGATGGGGGTGGTGCTCTTGATATTGAGGATGTATGAGAACTCTCCGGAGGCGCCTTTACTACATTGACTGACGCAGTCGAGCCCTTCTGATAGTTTAGTAAATAGTTTGGACGCCTTAGCGTTCCGATCAGCGGAATTGGTCGTTTCAGAAGGAATTTAAAAATACCCACCCTCGCGAGCCCGCGCCATAGCACGCCAGTAATATGCCCTGTCTCATCTCCAAAATTAACCGGATCCCCCTCACAATACGCATAAGCATTAATCCCACCCTCATCAAACGGGCTCAAACTATCCGGGCTGTTAAACCGCATCAACACAGGATTAAAAGCACGATAACCATTGCCCAGCAAATAATGCCCAGTAACCAGATCGCGATGTTCGCCATTAAAACCCAGCAAACTGGTTAAGCCGCTTTCTGCCGGGTGATGCCCATAGGGGTTGTAGGCCAGCGAATGAACTTCAGCGTTATCTACCAGGTGAAGCACCGAGCGCTGTTGATCGGTTGCCAGCAGCGTCGTTTCACTCGATGAGCCAAGGCGTTGCTGCTGGGCCAGTAGCTGATCTTCGTGCTGAACGATGGTTCGCTGTACGGCGCCATGTATTTCCGTAGCCAGGCGATTTTGCTGGAAGAAGAGTTGCGTATTGGTCAAGTCCGACGCAATCGTTCCGGCGAGCCGATCCAGCGGGTCATAGTGATAACGACACAGCACAGCTTGTGATGAAGAAGCCATGGCGAAGCGACCTTGAGACGAAGCCTGCCCCAAAGCATCGGACAAAATCACAACCCTGTATACCTAGCAAAACTACTAGGTTTTATACCCCACCCCGTTATGTAGAAACTGAGTTTCGTCGGGCACACCCTGATAATGTAGGAGCGCGCTTGCCCGCGATAGCGGTGGATCAGTCGGAAAATTATCGCCTGATCTAACGCTATCGCGGGCAAGCGCGCTCCTACAGGTCGTGTCTATTTCAATAAAAAAACCCCGAAAGGCCGTCACCTTCCGGGGTTGTGTTTTGCCCATCGGTTACAGCTTGGCGATGGAAACCTCGGTGGACTTCACGAAGGCGATTACTTCGCTGCCGACCACCAGCTCCAGCTCTTTTACCGAGCGGGTGGTGATGACCGAAGTCACGATGCCGGATGCGGTCTGTACGTCGATTTCCGACAGTACGTCACCGGTGACGATTTCCTTGATGGTGCCGCGGAATTGGTTACGAACGTTGATGGCTTTAATAGTCATGATGTTTTTCCTGTATGGGGATTGGGTGTCTAACGGTGAGTTAATTGGCCCAACGCAATTGCGTGGGCAACGGTGAAACGGGTTCGGGTTCAGGCGGAGTGCCGGGTAACGACAACACCCGCTCCAGCACCTGAGTTTCCAGAGCAGCCAGACGATGCGAGCCTCTGGCACGGGGGCGTGGCAGATCCACTAGCAGATCCAGGCCAATACGCCCTTCTTCGATCAGGATTACGCGGTCGGCAATCGCCACCGCTTCGCTGACGTCATGGGTCACAAGCAAGACGGTGAAGCCATGTTTGCGCCAGAGGTTCTCAATCAATTGCTGCATCTCGATGCGGGTCAGTGCATCCAGCGCGCCTAGTGGCTCGTCGAGCAGCAGCAAGCGTGGCTGGTGGATCAATGCGCGGGCCAGCGCGACCCGCTGCTTCTGCCCGCCGGACAACGCTGCCGGCCATTCATCAGCACGCTCGGCCAGGCCGACGGCTTCCAATGCCTCCTGAGCTTTGCCACGCCAGTCGCCGTTGAGACCCAGACCGACGTTGTCGATGATCTTTTTCCACGGCAGCAGTCGCGCTTCCTGGAACATCAGCCGCGTATCTTCACGGGCATCCACCAGTTTGCCGGAGCCTGCCAGCAGTTCACCGGCAGTGGGTTTGTCCAGGCCAGCCAGCAGCCGCAGCAAGGTACTTTTGCCACAACCGCTACGCCCGACCACTGCAACGAATTGCCCGGCGGGAATGTGCAGGTCGATGTTCTTCAGGACTTCACGACTGCCGAAGGTTTTTTTCAGTTGCTGCACCGCCAGCGGAAAGCCACGCAACAGGTGTGCAGGTTGTTGCTGTTTCAGACTGCTCATGCGGCACCGCCTTTAGTCACTTGATAGGCTGGATGCCAGCGCAGGCAAACCCGCTCCAATCCACGTGCGGCCAAGTCGGCCAGCTTGCCTAATATCGCGTAGAGCACGATGGCCAGCACCACTACGTCGGTTTGCAGGAATTCCCGGGCGTTCATTGCCAGATAGCCAATCCCGGAGCTGGCGGAAATGGTCTCGGCAACGATCAGGGTCAGCCACATGAAGCCCAGTGCGAAACGTACACCCACCAGAATCGAAGGCATCGCCCCGGGCAGGATCACATGCCAGAACAGACTGAAGCCGGACAAGCCGTAGCTTCGGGACATCTCAACCAGCGCCGGGTCGATGTTGCGAATACCGTGATACGTGTTGAGGTAAATCGGGAACAGCGTGCCCAGCGCCACCAGAAACACCTTGGCGGTTTCGTCGATGCCGAACCACAGGATCACCAGCGGGATCAGCGCCAGGTGCGGGATGTTGCGAGTCATCTGCACCGAACTGTCGAGCAGGCGCTCGCCCCATTTCGACAAGCCGGTGATGAAGCCCAACGCCAGGCCAATACCGCCACCGATGGCGAAACCCATCCCGGCACGCCAGCCGCTGATTGCCAGATGGGTCCAGATTTCGCCACTGGAGACCAGATTGACGCCGGCCGCAATCACTGCGCTTGGCGCAGGCAAAATGCGTGTGGATAACCAGCCAGCGCTGACCGATAGCTGCCAGATCGCCAGAAGCAGGATCGGCAATGCCCAAGGGGCCAGGCGTTGGACGAGTTTTTGCGACGCATGAGTGCTCATGGAGTTGACTCCTCAGGGTCTGGCCGATTACGGCGCTTTGGCGGCGACGGCAGCAGTGGGTGTCCAGACCACATCCGCAATTTTCAGCGGCTTTGGAATCAACTTGAGCTGATAGAACGCATCAGCGATTTTTTGTTGTGCAGCGACCACGTCCGGCGTGAGAAACAGCGCACCGTAACCCTGGCGTTTAACCGAAGTCAGGGTGATGTCCGCAGGCAGCCCCAGCAGTGGCGCCACCTGTCTGGTCACTTCCTCCGGGTTGGCCTTGGACCATTTGCCGACAGCGCGAACCTCTTCGATCAACGCCTGAATCACTTTCGGGTTTCTCTCGGCGTAAGGCTTGGTGGCCAGGTAGAACTGATGGTTATCGACAATCCCGGTGCCATCACGCAGGGTGCGCGCCTGCAGCTGTTTCTCGGCTGCGGCCTGGTAGGGGTCCCAGATCGCCCAGGCATCTACGCTGCCACGCTCGAAAGCCGCGCGAACATCGCCCGGAGGCAGGAATATGGTCTGAATGTCGGTGTACTTCAGGCCTGCGTCTTCCAAGGCCTTCACCAACAGGTAATGTACGTTGGAGCCTTTGTTGAGGACGACTTTCTTGCCTTTGAGGTCTTTGACCGAAGTGATTTGCGAGTCTTTGGGGACCAGAATCGCTTCGCTGGCGGGCGCTGGCGGCTCGTAGGCCACGTAGACCAGATCGGCACCTGCGGCCTGAGCGAATACAGGCGGGGTCTCGCCGGTCACGCCGAAGTCGATGGAGCCCACGTTCAAACCTTCCAGCAACTGCGGGCCGCCGGGGAATTCAGTCCATTGCACCTGCACGCCCTGTTCGGCGAGATGCTTCTCCAGAGTGCCTTTGGCTTTGAGCAGCACCAGGGTGCCGTACTTTTGATAACCGATACGCAGGCTTTCGGCGTGGGCTTGTGTGATCGCGCCGAAGGTGACCGCTGCAGCAAACAGAGCAACCAAACCTTGACGCAAAATGCTAGTGCGCATAGCGCTCTCCTTTGCTTATTCAGTGGCACCTGCTTGACCGTTGGCGGATGAGTAAGGCGTTGTGGGTTTCTTTCGAATGGAGTGACCTTATCAGTGATTTTTTATATCTATAAATCTTATTTATTCATTTGGTTATTCATTAAAGGCATATTTAGCAAATAGACGAATTCCTTGTGGGAGCGAGCTTGCTCGCGAAGGCGGTCTGTCTCGCAAGAAGATGCGGTGGCTGAAATGGCCTCTTCGCAAGCAAGCTTGCTCCCACAGAGATGTGGGATTGCCCGCCGTGTGACAGACGCTTTTACGCCCATAAAAAAGGGCCGACGAATCGGCCCAAGCAAACCCCCAGCTGTCGTGGAAGGGTGAATCAGCGATTCGGTTGCGGAGTCAGGCGCAGGTACGGGGTGACGGCCTTGTAGCCTTTGGGGAAGCGTTGCTTGATCTCGTCTTCATCCTTGAGCGAAGGCACGATGACCACGTCATCGCCGTCTACCCAGTTGGCAGGCGTTGCGACTTTGTAGTTGTCGGTCAGCTGCAAGGAGTCGATGACCCGCAGAATTTCATGAAAGTTGCGGCCGGTGCTGGCTGGGTAGGTGATGGTCAGGCGGATCTTCTTGTTCGGATCGATCACGAACAGAGAACGCACCGTCAGGGTGTCGCTGGCGCTGGGATGGATCAGGTCATAAAGATCAGACACCTTGCGATCAGCGTCCGCCAGGATCGGGAAGTTCACCAGGGTGTTCTGGGTGGTGTTGATGTCATCGATCCATTTGACATGGGAGTCAACCGGGTCGACCGACAACGCAACGGCTTTAACGCCACGCTTCTCGAACTCATCCTTCAGCTTTGCGGTGAAGCCCAGCTCGGTGGTGCACACTGGGGTGAAATCCGCCGGGTGGGAAAACAGGACGCCCCAACTGCTGCCCAGCCATTCGTGAAAGCTGATGCGGCCTTCGCTGGAGTCCTGTTGAAAATCAGGGGCGATATCGCCAAGTCGCAGGCTCATGGGTGTAGCTCCTTGTCAGCGGGTGAGTGAAGCCAACTGTGCCCGAGCCTGATGCGAATTAAAAAGAATAGATAACGCTTTGCATAGCACTGGAAGAAATAACAAACCGCAGACAAAAAAAACCCCGCCGAAGCGGGGTTCCTTGTTCAACTGACCCGGCTTATTTGAAAGCGTAGGTGTAGTTGAAGATCACACGAGTTTGATCGGCATCGGTAGCGCCACTCAGATCCGAATCAGCACGGTACGAACCGTGACGAACTGTAGTGCCGAAGCCTTTCAAAGGACCGCTCTGGATAACGTAGTCAACACGCACGTCGCGCTCCCACTCGGAGAATTCACGGCCAAGAGTACG
This sequence comes from Pseudomonas syringae, assembly GCF_000737245.1. Lineage (GTDB taxonomy): Bacteria > Pseudomonadota > Gammaproteobacteria > Pseudomonadales > Pseudomonadaceae > Aquipseudomonas > Aquipseudomonas syringae_J. The sequence continues at coordinate 20,270 of NZ_JPQU01000042.1, forward strand.
GTTGGCAGCAATACCTTTGATGTCGTCGCCATGCAGGTAAGCGATCGAGGTCTTCAGGCCTGGGACGCCAAGACGAGCGAAGTCATAGGAGTACTGACCGAACGTGGTGTTAGTGCCCGCGCGATTAAAGCCGTTGATCATGGAGTCAGTGAACAGGTAGAAGCTATTACCGCCGTTACCTTCGTTACTGCCAGAGCTCAGACCATTCTTGGTGACGTTGCCGTTGCTCATGTAAGCAATACCGCCATCGTCGCCCACTTGCTGGTGACCAACCAGGAATGCATGGCCGCCCAGAGAGTAAGTGAACATCGCGGACCAGGTCTGGTTATCAACTTCGCCAGCGTGCTTGGCGTAGCCGCCGTTGTTGTTGAAGGCGTAGCCGGCGTCGCCGTTCTTGCCATCTTTGCTGCTATTGAAGTACCGCAGGTCAGTCTTGAACGACTGGTCTTCACCCAGTGGCAGAACGTGTACCAGACCCAGGAAGTGCTGCTTGTAGAAGTCTTCCAGGTTGGCGTAGTAGTACTGCAGGGTCAGTTCTTTGGTAACTTTCCAGTCGCCACCAGCGAAGCTGAAGTTATCGCTACCCTGGCTAGCGCCAGCCATGCCCATGTCGCTCCAGTTACTGGAAGCACGACCAATGGTTTGGCTCAGACGACCCGCAGTCAAGGTAACGTTGTCGATTTCCTTGGTGGACAGGATGCCGCCTTCAAAAGCCTGAGGCAGAAGACGTGAGTCGTTTGATACCAGGATTGGCAGGTTTGGTGCCAAGGCGTTACCAAGGCGAAGTTCAGTTTTCGAGAAACGGGCCTTGGCGTTACCACCAATGCGAGTCCACTCGTCAACGGAAGAGCCGTCGCTGTCAGTAGGGGTAATACCGCCGTTCGCAGCGTGGTGACCACGACCGCCATCCAGGTGAATACCAACCAACGCCTGAACGTCCAGACCAAAGCCAACGGTGCCTTGGGTGAAGCCGGACACGTAGTCGAATTTCAGGCCAGTGGCTGTCTCTTCGTTACGGTTTGCAGTGCCTTCACGTGGATCGCTGTTGAAATACAAAGTACGCGAGCTAACGGACGCTTTGCTGTCTTCGATGAAACCTGCTGCACTAGCCTGCTGAGCCATGACGCCTACGGCGATTGCCAGGGCCAGAGTTGACTTCTTCATGTATCGCTCCTCGTGAATCTATATTTTTTTATGATCCCTGGTGCCGAGGCCTTAGGCGCTCTGACCCATGGATTTGCGATTAGCGCCAGACCCGACCTTTTGAGTCAATGATCAACAGGCGCCACAAGACTAATTGACTACACCGTGTGTTTCGGTGGGTCGCAGGGTAGTGAACATTTTACAAATCGAAAAAGAATTATTAAGAAGCTTTTAAGATCTGTCGGTTATATGCCATCACCTTGTTGGATCCTTCCGCTCCTGAGTGTATCGAGCTGTTTCACTAATTCCTAAAAAATATTTCACTGCCGTTCGTCAGATCTTTCTGATGGGTAGACGCAACAGGCGTAATAAGACCCTACAGTCATGTAATCGCTCGGCTATAACCCCGGCCGAAATGGACTGAAGCCCTTTAAAATCGGTAGCTCTGAGAGGGGTAGCGGCAATTGTGACAATTGCCACCACTCGAGGAGGTATCAGCTTGTTATGCGAAGGATTTTTTTTGTAAATACGGCGAAAAGGTGTCTTGTCTGACAATTTCATGCACGAGAAAACGTGGTTTTTGAAGCATCGCCGCGAACAAAGGCGCTACGGCGCTGTCGGCAACAGACTGCCAAGTCGCTAGAAAATGACAAAAAGCGTGCATCAGGATAGTTTTTCGCACCACAACGAGGCGCGCATTTGTACAGGTTGTTTCCTGCTTTGGCAGTGGCATGCAGCGTTAATGAACCGGACGCGACAGCGCAGAAGAAGTCACCCCTCACTGAAACCCTTGTAATCAAAGGCCTGAGGGCGATAACAGATACTCGAAGCATTTCTTTTCGACACTAAAACCCAAAACTGGCACGCCCTCTGCAATAGGTTACGTATCACCAGTTTTGGGGACCTTGGTACAGGCAGGCCGGGGATTCCCCTCTTTTATTCCTCTCGGAGACTGACCTCCAGTCTCCAGCGCCCGTCCACCTCCGCACCGCGCAAGTCGCCGTGCAGCGGGCGGGCCGCCAGCAGACTCAGTAGCAAATCACTCTTATCCCTTTCCAGCTTCCAGCGAACGTCTTTTCCGTCGACTTTGATTTCCCCACGCCATGGCTGACCGGCCGAGGTAAAGCGCATTCTGACGATACCGTCCTGATGCTCGGCGGCGACTTTCGGATCGTGGTTGAACCAAAGCACCAGCCCGGTTGGTTGCTCTTCGATTTGCAGCAGTTCCAGCGTCGCGGGCTCGGTCAAGCGGCCGATCATCAAGCCCACCATCAAACCGACAATTGCCATCGAACCCAGAACTCGCGGCCATAGCTTCGGCCGCGGGTCCTCTTCGGGGGTAGAATGCTCCCCGTCCTTCAGTTCGGAGCCGTGCATGTTTCACGTCATCCTTTTTCAACCAGAAATTCCGCCGAATACCGGCAATGTCATCAGGCTGTGCGCCAATACCGGCAGCACCCTGCATTTGATCGAGCCTTTGGGCTTCGAGCTGGATGACAAGCGCCTGCGCCGTGCTGGCCTCGACTATCACGAGTACGCCACGCTGCAGACCCATACCGACCTCGCCAGCTGCCTGGAAAGCATCGGCCACCCTCGCCTGTTTGCTTTTACCACAAAAGGCTCGCGGCCCTTCCACGATGCAAGCTTTCAGGACGGTGACGCTTTCATCTTCGGCCCTGAAAGCCGCGGCCTGCCCGCCGAGGTTCTTGATGCGCTACCCAACGATCAACGCCTGCGCCTGCCCATGCGCGAAGGCTGCCGCAGCCTGAACCTGTCCAACACCGTTGCGGTGGCTGTGTATGAAGGGTGGCGGCAGTTGGGATTCAAGTAAGACTGAGCCTTGCGCAAAGCCCTGTGGGAGCGGTGCTTGCCCGCGATGAACGATGACGCGGCCTGACTTTAGAACGCATTCAGCCTTATCGTCGGAATGCCGCCCAGACCAAGCACCGCTCCCACAGTTCTTGTTCCAACCAAAAACCGCATTTACACCCCACAAAAAAGCGCCCCTAAAGGCGCTTTTTCAGTCCAGCTCAACACTTACTGAACAGTAGGTGTCTCGCCAGCTTCTTGCATGCGTTGCAGTTCTTGCGCGTACAGGGCGTCGAAGTTGACCGGCGACAGCATCAGCGCCGGGAACGAGCCGCGTACAACCAGGCTGTCGATGGTTTCGCGAGCATACGGGAACAGGATGTTCGGGCAGAAAGCACCCAGCGTATGGCTCATTGCGCCTTGGTCCAGGCCTTTGATCAGGAAGATACCGGCTTGCTGGACTTCAACGATGAAGGCTACTTCGTCGCCGTTGTTAACGGTGACCGACAGGGTCAGCACGACTTCGTAGAAGTCACCTTCCAGCGCTTTCTGACGTGTGTTCAGGTCGAGGCTGACGGTTGGCGTCCATTCCTGACGGAAGATCGCCGGGCTTTTTGGCGCTTCGAACGACAGGTCGCGAACATAGATCCGCTGCAGGGAGAATTGCGGCGATTCGTCTTCGGCTACAGCGCCGTTGGTCGGTTGATCAGTCATCTCGAATCCTTCTCAATTGAGGTCTAGTAAGGGGTTGAATTCAGGCTTGCAGCAGCGCATCAAGCTTGCCTGCGCGCTCCAGCGCAAAAAGGTCGTCGCATCCGCCTACGTGGGTCGAACCGATCCAGATCTGTGGCACCGAAGTCCGCTTGGCCTTGTTGGCCATCTCGGCGCGAACTTGCGGCTTGCCATCGACTCTGATCTCTTCGAAAGCCACGTTCTTGCTCTTCAGCAGCTGCTTGGCACGAATGCAGTAAGGGCAATAATCGCTGGAATAGACGATGACTTCAGCCATTTCACTTCACCAGAGGCAGATTGTCGGCACGCCAGCTGGACACGCCGCCGGACAGTTTGGCGGCAGTGAAGCCGGACTTGAGCAGTTCGCGAGCCACAGAACCGGCCTGCTGGCCCACGGCGTCTACGATGATCAGAGTCTTGGACTTGTGCTTTTCAAGCTCGGCAGTGCGGGTCAGGACCTTGTCATTCGGGAAGTTCAGGGCGCCCACGATGTGGCCTGCCGCGTAATCCTTGGTGGAGCGAATGTCGATGACCACGGCCTGATCCTTGTTCACCAGGGCAGTGAGTTCACCGGTGCTCAGGCTGCGACCGCCCTTGCTCAGCTCGTAGGCGATCAGCATGCCCAGCAGGATGACGAAAGCGCCAGTGATCAAATAGTGGTTCGTTGCAAATCCAATCAGGTGCTGAAGCATCAGTAGGTTCCAGGGCGTTAAAATGTCGGCCAGTATACACAGCACCCATGGCGGGCCAAAGCCCGTACAGCGATGAGGCAGAATGCATTGGCCGCGCATCGTACCCGAACCGACAACTCCGGCATCGCGGCTCGCAATTGCGGATCAACAGCCCCTAAAATGCCGGTCCAATTTATAACTTACTTCACTAGCCACGAGTGGGATCTATGACTACCACGCCAAAACCTCTGGTGCTGATCATTCTGGACGGCTTCGGACACAGCGAGAGCCACGAAGGCAACGCCATTCTGGCAGCCAAAATGCCGGTGATGGACCGCTTGTACAAGTCGATGCCCAACGGCCTGATCTCGGGCTCAGGCATGGACGTTGGCCTGCCTGACGGACAGATGGGCAACTCCGAAGTCGGGCACATGAACCTGGGTGCCGGGCGAGTGGTTTATCAGGACTTCACCCGCGTGACCAAATCCATTCGCGACGGCGAGTTCTTCCAGAACCCGACCATTTGCAATGCCGTCGACAAAGCGGTTGGCGCAGGCAAGGCGGTGCATATCCTTGGTTTGCTCTCCGATGGTGGCGTTCACAGCCATCAGGATCACTTGGTCGCCATGGCTGAACTGGCCGCACAACGTGGCGCAGAAAAGATCTACCTGCACGCCTTCCTCGACGGTCGCGATACGCCGCCGCGCAGTGCCAAAGCGTCCATCGAACTGCTGGACTCCACCTTCAGCCGTCTGGGCAAGGGCCGCATCGCCAGCATCATCGGCCGCTACTTCGCCATGGACCGTGACAATCGTTGGGACCGCGTCGCACAGGCCTACAACCTGATCGTCGATGGCGACTCGCAATTCCAGGCCGCCAGCGCCGTAGAAGGCCTGGAAGCGGCTTACGCTCGCGACGAGAACGACGAGTTCGTCAAAGCCACCAGCATTGGTGACAAGGTCCGGGTCGAAGACGGCGATGCCGTGGTGTTCATGAACTTCCGTGCCGACCGCGCCCGGGAAATCACCCGCGTGTTTGTCGAGGACGATTTCAAGGACTTCGAGCGCGCCCGCCAGCCGAAGGTCAACTACGTAATGCTGACTCAGTACGCGGCCAGCATCCCCGCCCCGTCGGCATTTGCGGCCGGCAGTCTGAAAAACGTGCTGGGCGAATACCTCGCCGCCAAAGGCAAGACTCAACTGCGCATTGCGGAAACCGAGAAATACGCTCACGTGACGTTCTTTTTCTCGGGCGGCCGTGAAGAACCTTTCCCTGGCGAAGAGCGCATCCTCATTCCTTCGCCAAAGGTCGCCACTTACGACCTGCAGCCGGAGATGAGCGCGCCGGAAGTGACCGACAAGATCGTGGACGCCATTGAACATCAGCGCTACGACGTGATTGTCGTCAACTATGCCAACGGCGACATGGTCGGGCACAGCGGCATCATGGCAGCGGCGATCAAGGCGGTTGAATGCCTGGACGTGTGTGTAGGTCGCATCACTGAAGCCTTGGAGAAAGTCGGCGGCGAAGCTCTGTTGACCGCTGACCACGGCAACGTCGAACAAATGACCGATGACCACACCGGTCAGGCGCACACCGCGCACACCTCCGAGCCGGTGCCGTTCATTTATATCGGCAAGCGCAAGCTGAAAGTCCGTGAAGGTGGCGTGCTTGCCGACATCGCGCCCACCATGCTGGAGCTGATGGGGCTGGAGAAACCGGAAGAAATGACCGGTCACTCGATCCTCGTCGCGGAGTAAAACCCGCAACCGGCATGTCGAACCGCGGCATGCCGGTTTTTTTATTCTGTATTTGTAGGCATGGCCTCCAGCGAGGCGTTTTTTTCGCAACGTAGGGCGGGCATACTAGGCCTGTCATTTTTTCTCACAATTGCTCGGTATCGCCCACCCTCATGCTTCGCGCCTTGATCACCCTTGTTTTGATCTGCCTGCTCAATCCGGCTTTTGCCGATGATGAGCGCGCGCAAACCCAGAAACAGATTGACGCTGCGCGTCAGGACGTCGCCGAACTGCAAAAAGCCCTGGGCGACCTGCAGAAAGAGAAAGCCGGCGTGCAGAAGGACCTGCGCGGTACTGAAACCGAAATGGGTAAGCTGGAAAAGCAGGTCGAGGTCCTGCAAAAGGAACTAAAAAAGACCGAAGTCGAGCTCCAGCGGCTCGACCATGAAAAAAAGAAGCTGCAGAGCGCTCGCGTTGAACAGCAACGCCTGATCGCCATTCAGGCCCGGGCTGCGTATCAGAGCGGTCGGCAGGAATACCTCAAGCTGTTGCTTAATCAGCAACACCCGGAGAAGTTCGCCCGCACCCTGACTTACTACGATTACATGAGTCAGGCGCGTCTGGCTCAGCTGCAGGCGTTCAACGAGACCTTGCGCCAACTGGCGGGCGTAGAGAAAGACATCGATCTGCAACAGGCACAACTGCTGGTGCAGAAGAGCAGCCTTGAAGAACAGCGTGAAGAACTCGACAAGGTTCGACAGGAGCGGCAGAAAGTCCTGGCCAAGCTCAATAACGATTACAAGGCTCGCGACCAAAAACTCCAATCTCGACAGCAGGATCAGGCGGATCTGGCTAAAGTCCTCAAGACTATTGAAGAGACGCTTGCCCGCCAGGCCCGCGAAGCTGAGGAGGCGCGGCAGAAAGCATTGATTGCTGCACGCGAGGCTGAAGAAAAGCGCCAGCGTGAAGCCGAAGCCCTTGCCAAAAACAACAGCCGCGACGACAGCAGAACCGATAGCGATGACGCCCCGAAACGCCCGGTCAAAGCGCCCGGACCGATGGTTTCCAGCGCAGGCGCTTCCTATGGCGGTGCTTTTGTTAGTGCCAAAGGAAAACTTCCCTGGCCGGTTGATGGTCGATTACTCGCACGCTTTGGTGATGCGCGTGGCGACGATGCCCGCTCCACCTGGGACGGCGTAATGATCAGCGCTTCGGCCGGCAGTCAGGTTCATGCCGTGCACGGTGGTCGGGTGGTGTTCGCAGACTGGTTGCGTGGCGCCGGGCTTCTGGTCATTCTCGACCATGGCAACGGCTATTTGAGTTTGTACGGTCACAACCAGTCGCTGCTTAAAGCGGCTGGTGACATTGTTAAAGCAGGTGAGGCCATCTCCACGGTCGGTAACAGTGGCGGACAGGACACCCCAGCGTTGTATTTCGCTATTCGTCAGCAGGGTCGCCCCAGTGATCCGGCCCAATGGTGCCGCACTCAAGGATAAGTCGGTATCAACTTCAGGAGTTCGTTAGACATGCCGTATCTGTCCCGCCTCACCTCGCTGGCTCTCGCGATTGCCGTGGTCATCGGCGCACCTCTGGCTCAGGCTGCTGAAGTCAAGGCAAAACCTGCCGACATCCCGTCTGCGGCGAGCAATGCCAAGGCGCCTTTGCCCCTGGAAGAGCTGCGCACCTTTGCCGAGGTCATGGACCGGGTGAAGGCCGCCTACGTTGAGCCGGTTGACGACAAGACCCTGCTGGAAAATGCCATCAAAGGCATGCTCAGCAACCTTGACCCGCACTCGGCTTACCTCGGCCCGGAAGACTTCCAGGAATTGCAGGAAAGCACCAGCGGCGAGTTCGGTGGACTGGGTATCGAAGTTGGCGTCGAAGATGGCTTCGTCAAAGTGGTCTCGCCCATTGACGATACTCCGGCTTCCAAGGCGGGCATTGAAGCGGGCGACCTGATCGTCAAGATCAATGGCGCACCGACGCAAGGTCAGACCATGCAGGAAGCGGTCGACAAGATGCGCGGCAAAATCGGCGAGAAGATCACTCTGACGCTGGTACGTGACGGCGGTAATCCGTTCGACGTGACGCTGGCCCGGGCGACCATCCAGGTCAAGAGCGTCAAGGCGCAGATGCTCGAGAACGGCTACGGCTATATCCGCATTACCCAGTTCCAGGTCAAGACCGGCGACGAAGTCGGCAAGGCGCTGGCCAAGTTCCGTAAAGACAACAGCAAGAAAATGAGCGGGCTGATTCTCGACCTGCGCAACAACCCTGGCGGCGTGCTGCAATCGGCGGTTGAAGTGGCTGACCACTTCCTGACCAAGGGCCTGATCGTCTACACCAAAGGCCGCATCGCCAACTCCGAACTGCGCTTCTCGGCGGATCCGGCCGATGCCAGCGAAGGCGTACCACTGGTGGTGTTGATCAACGGCGGCAGCGCTTCGGCATCGGAAATCGTTGCCGGCGCATTGCAGGATCAGAAACGCGGCATCCTGATGGGCACCGACAGCTTCGGCAAAGGCTCGGTACAAACCGTGTTGCCGCTGAATAATGATCGCGCTCTGAAAATCACCACGGCGCTGTACTACACGCCTAACGGTCGCTCGATTCAGGCTCAGGGCATCAACCCGGACATCGTTGTGCGGCGTGCCAAAGTCACCAACGAAACCGACGGCGAAAACTACAAGGAAGCCGATCTGCTCGGTCACCTGGGGAACGGCAATGGCGGCGCGGACAAACCGACCGTCAAAGGCGGTGCCAGCAAAGCGCGTCCTCAGGATGACGACTTCCAGCTGAGCCAGGCCCTGAGCCTGCTCAAGGGCCTGAGTATCACGCGCGGCAATTGAGCCATGCGTCTGCTTCTGTCACGTTGCTTGCTGGTCGTCACTTGCCTGGCTGGCGCTGCTCATGCAGCGCCAGCCGAGCAGGCGAAAACACCTCGCACGGCTTACCTCACACTGATCATCGATGACCTGGGCCAGAATCCGGCCCGGGATCAGCGCGTGCTGAATTTGCCCGGCCCGGTCACCCTGGCCATCATGCCTGATACGCCGCATGCTGCTGAGTTCGCACGACAGGGTCATCGCGCGGGCAAAACGGTGATGCTGCACATGCCCATGGATCCGGCCACCGGCCCATTCGCGTGGCATCCCGACCTGCCATTGGCAGAGCTGGAAAGCCGACTCAACGCTGCCCTGCTGAAAGTCCCTTACGCCGCAGGCATCAACAACCACATGGGCAGTCGCATGACCGCCGAACCCGTCGCCATGGGTTGGCTGGTGGCCGAGTTGCAGCGGCGCCATCTGTTTTTTGTCGACAGCCGCACCAGTGCAAAAACCGTGGCTGCCGCCCAGGCGCAGAAAATCGGCCTGGCCAGCGTGTCGAGGGATGTATTCCTCGACGACGAGCGCACCGCAGAAGCCATCACCCGGCAACTGAAGATCGCGATTGAGCTGGCTCACAAGCAGGGTTCGGCAGTGATGATCGGCCATCCCTACCCGGTGACACTGGATGTGCTGGAGCGAGAAATGCCACGCCTCAAGGCCCAGGGCATCGACTGGATTGACGTGCGCCGAATGATCAGCGTGCGCGGCAATCAGGCCATGGCCGGGCATGGTAAAGACGGGGTTTATCGTTGAGCGAGAACAGACAGCAGCTTCGGTGAACCCCGCACTGGTGGGAGACTCCATGTTGCTCACAGGCGGATCTGACGACGTGGGACCGGCTTTAGCCGGGAAGGCAGGATTTCAGGCGATACATTTCGCGTGGCTGTACTGGCCTCTTCCCGGCTAAAGCCGGTCCCACGTCGACTCGACAATCTGCGGCGCAGACCAGGCACCGCGCACACTTCAGATCGCATCCAGCAGGTCAGTTCGACTCAACGATACCGCCCCAGTATTTTCTCGACACTGCCTTCGGCTCGCAGTTGATCCAGCGCGGTTTGCAGTTTGTTGACCACTTCATCTGGCGTTTCTTTGTTCAGCGCCAGGTACAAGTCAGCGTGGTGAAAGCGCAGCACGGTCTTGAGCCCGGTAACGCCTTCCATTCTGGCGAGATAAGGGCCGGTCGGATCACCAGCGGCCCAGAGATCGATCTGGCCGTTAACGAGCTTTTTCGCGTTGTCCTGATCTCGCAGCAACAGGATGGGTTTCAACCCCTGGGCCAGCAGCCGCTCGCCGATGGCATCACCTTTGTAAGCACCGATGCGGTAGGCCTTGGCCTGCTCGAGAGATGTCAGTTTGATCGGGCTGTCAGCTTTGGCCAGCATGATCCAGTCGTAGGCCCCCACCGGACCGACCCATTTGAAAAGCGCTTCACGCTCGGGCAAACGTGCAGTGGAGAACACGCCGTAACCGGGTTTCTCCAGAGCCAGTTTGTAGATGCGCTCCCACGGGAAGCGCAAGGTCATGCTGTAGCTGACGCCAGCACGCCTGAACGTCTCGCGCACCACCTCTGAAGCAATGCCTTCGATGTTGCTTTCCTGAGCGAAATTTTTACCGTCAACCGCCATGTTGTAAGGCGGCAGGTTTTCCGTCATCAGCACGATAGTGTCGGCACTTGGCACGTCGATGGCATCGTCGGCTGCCGCGAGCTCGGTTGCCCCAGTCAGTAATGCGCTAAAAGCAGTTAGTGCAAAAAAACGAGATCTGAACATAAGCATCTTCCTGACGCGGACAGCGCACAGAGTGCAGTGCTGCAAAGGGCTTGTCCAGCTACACAGCGCGCACCGCAGGGCGATAAACGACGACGGTTCCACGCAACATCCTGTCAACTATTGCCCCTGCAACATCATGATCTCGCCCGACCTGCTTCCTAGACTTCGCCCGCCAACCCAGTGGGGGATGGCAAGTCTAATAGGAGTATTGATCAATGGGCCAGGCTGTAACCCAGGCACTGACAAGGTCTTCAACACAGACGGCGTCCGCCTATGTCATCGCAAAAAATAACGCCCCAAGGGCGAGGTTATCAGGTCTGAGATCTCAAATCTGCGGCGTGCAGAACACTATTACCGGGCTCGCACAGAAGCTCGAGGCGGATAAACCGGGCTGCACAACTCCTCACCGGTTCAGCTGGACGGAATCCGTCATGAACATGGTGCACAGTAATTATTTTAGAGACCCGAAAGATCGTCTCGCTAACGAACGGATGGCACTGTTTCAGGCAAAGGAACATCTGGACGCGCTGCGAAAGGAAGTCGAGCCTCTTGAAGAAGCCGATTTAATCTTTAAAACCAACAAAAAAATCGTAAAAAAAGAAGCGCGTATTGCTGAGTTTGAAGCCCAAAAAAAACCTACACACGATGACCGAAAAAGCATAGACGCCCTGCGCGCCGAACTAGACGAGCTGCGCACAATTCGCGACACCTTGTTGATCAAACATACGGGCAGGACACTGGCTATGCATGCCGAGGCAGGGATGCCTCTCGAGCAAATGTTACAAGTATGCGACCTCAGTCAACCGGCAAAAATGCTTTGTAATACCATTGAATGGATAACGACACCACACATGGTAGCCGGTGGCCCAGGCACTCTTGCACTGCCGGGACTCGAGGCTGCAAATACGACCTCGCTTTATTCTGACGCCCCTTTGTCGCAAGTCCCCAATGGCACTTCCTCAAACGTCGAGACCGGACCGAGGCAATTGCCGCTCCAGTTGTGGGCGGTTCCCCAAGGGGCAGCCCCTACTCCAACAACCTCAAACAACCCACCAACTATCATCACCCCGCCCTCGGCAGGGGCTGTCGCTGACGAGCAGCAACGGCAACGGGCCGACCGCCTGATTGATGAAATCATTACCTCAATGCCAAACTCCGGCTACATGCCTCAGGATGGCAACCACGATCCGGTATTGGCGCTGGCGGTACAGACCAAAGACTGGCCTGCCTATGCCAAGCTCGAGGTGCTTGATGCCAAGGGTCAGCATCTGGCGACCTTTGGCAAGCAAGCCGCCAGCAGAACCAATCAAACCATCACCCTTCAACGCCGCAGCAACGGCGAATACGTGAATGCCCACGACCCCCATCAGAGCGCATCCAACCAGGAGCAGCTGCTGACCTTGCTCATTCAGAATCAACCCCGAAACTCCCAGCTCGGCCGCGGCGGAAACTTCTGGGGCAGTGACACGACAGCGGGAAGAATCGTGACCCTGCGCCAGCAAATCGCCGACCTGGCCAAGGCTGAGCGTCCCGAGCTGTTCAAGGCTGTGATCCACAGCAGTTGCAGCCAGACAGACCCCGGCCTGCCTGCTGCGGTCAAAAACAGGTTCATGCCTCTGGAGCGCTCACCGACCGGCACAGAACTGATGCGCAAGCTGCACAGCGAGAACCCTCACTTGACCCCGGCCCGTCTCACCGAGCTATTGAACGCATCACCGCTGTCCGCTACCGAGCAAAACGTCTACCTAGAATCCGGCCATCTACCCACGGCTTTTAACCTGAACAAGGCCCGGATCGAGCAAGCGGTGCAACATGAGCTGGCCGTGGATGCGGTCTATCACACCCGCACCTACAACCCACAGGCCGATGCGTTGCTTAGAGATGCGACAACACAGGAACTGCTCAAAGTTAATCGAAACCTGAGGATTTTCGGCAAAGGGGAAACCTTTGATACGCAGACAGCAAAAGCTGGAGACGTGATCCTGCGTGACTACGGCAATGGAGTCTATTGGGCTTACGACGTACCGAACGCCCAATATATTGAGGTCAATGCCGATACTGACAGCTTCTTCCGGGCTATCGCCTCGGTTCTGCAACCCCATGAACATCGGGCACTGGGCATGACAGGCGAACCGGATGTGCGCGGGTTTCGTGAGCACATGGGTAAGGTGGTCGAACAATCACCGTCGAACTTTCACCTCCCAAGCAGCAGTCCCATGCCTGCGACGACAGCCTCTACAACTGCGACTACATCTACACCCACATCGCCTCCCGCACCTTCCCCATCTGGAACTCCAACCCCAGTTAAAGACTTCGGTGCTGGGATGACCAACGGCGCACCCTCTACTGTTTTGCAAAATGCGAATGGTCAGAATGACCACCTGCGAGGGATCGCTCGCTTAACTCGCAGCGATGGATATGTGTGTACCGCCACACTGCTCGACACAGCCCCCGCGGCCACTGAAACAAACACCCCTGCATATATGTCGACGGCAGCCCACTGCGTGGACACCGGGATCGGAGCCATTGACACTGACAAAGCGCTCACGGGCACCGTAGAATTTGGTTATTTTGTTGATACGCCTTCCCAGGTTTACCCGTTGAAACGTACCACTTACAGCAACTACCGCAATAACGATCTCGCCCTTGTCGAAATTGACACTTCCCTGCAAGCACTGAATCGCGAAGGAATCCGCCCACTCGCTATTGCCAGCCATATACCCGCTAATGGAACTGATGCAATCGTCGTGGGAGCTCCTTTCGGGATAAGACCAGGCTATCTGCGCGCCGCCGCCTGCCAGAGTCAGATTCCTGAGATCTCTGCATTTGTCGGGCTGGGGGATCGGTGGAATACGCGGCGGATGGTGACTAATCAATGCCGTGATACAAGCCCGGGTAGTTCAGGCGGCCCTGTAATGACACGCAATGGTGAGGTCTTTGGCGTGATGGCAGCCCAGAGCGTTCAGAGCGTCCAACAACCTGGAGGACGGCTACAGGAGAAATTTCTGTTCAACGTGGCGATCCCGGCAACTCACCTCAAGGATTGCTTCACCAACGGCGTATTCAATGCCAACGCTGTTAACTGCGAACTCTTCCCGGTCTTCGACATCAAACCCGACCACCCGCTTATGAGATACGCGAAAATCACACTTGATCAGGCCGGTAATCCGATTTATCCGACATGGCGTTTTACGTTCACCACCGACAAACCTTACTACCACTACAAAAGCGTCGACCATGTGGGCGAGTGCGAACAGCCGCAGGGCTATAAAGTGGCGACTGCTTCAGGCTCCAGTGAAACCATCTATGATCCCATTGGTGATCAGCCTGGAATACGTTCGCTGTGCGTAATAGGTACAACCTCGCCCGATAACCAGTTTGATCAAGGCACACTGCGTAATGCTTTCTCGTTGTCAGTCAACCTGCAGGCTGCTGGCGAACCTGAGATCCCGAACATTGAAGTTACGCACAACCGTATGAGATATACCGCAGCGGTGGAGGACAACGACAGAAAATGGAAGCAAACTTTCATGAAGTCAGGCAACCCCGACACAACCGATTGCAATAGCCCGGATAAATACACGACTACAAGTGTGCGTGTCTTCAGTCGGAAGGCATTGCCAATGAAGTTATGCGCAAAAGGTACCGATCACGCAGGCGTAGACTCCAAAGCCAGTGAAAAAATCATAAGTTAAACCACGCGTTATCCAGCCACAATTTTGAAACCCGATTACAAGCTGGTGATTCAGCGAATTAGCAGCTTGTAATCAATAGATCAGCAAGCGACCACCTCGCCCAACTGACCAACTGACCAACTGACCAACTGACCAACTCTACGCGCTGCCTGCACGCAACATCCTGTCAACCATTGCCCCTGTGCAACATCATGATCTCGCCCGACCTGCTTCCCGGACACAGCCCGTCCACTCTATAAGGGATGGACTATTGATCTGTAAACCAGACGCGGCCAAAGCTTCCAACCCAGATTGGCGTAGACATGGCTGCTCACAATCGTGGGTAAAACAAGAAGGCCACGACGGACTAACCGCCTATTTGATGGAAAAAGCTGCCGACTCACCTCGCCGGCAGCCTATTGGCAATCAGCAGCACCACTGACTTATCAACGCACCACAATCCCGCGCGCAGCCATGAAGGCTTTGGCCTCCGGCACGGTGTATTCGCCGAAGTGGAAGATGCTTGCAGCCAGCACCGCACTGGCATGGCCTTCAATGACGCCATCAGCCAGATGCTGAAGGTTGCCGACGCCACCTGAAGCGATCACCGGGATTCCCAGCGCGTCGCTGATCGCACGGGTAACGCCCAGATCAAAGCCGTTCTTCATGCCGTCCTGATCCATGCTGGTGAGGAGGATTTCACCCGCGCCGAGGTCTTCCATCTTCTTGGCCCACAACACAGCGTCCAGACCCGTTGGCTTGCGGCCGCCGTGGGTGAAGATTTCCCAGCGCGGGGTTTCACCGGGCAGGGAAACTTTCTTGGCGTCGATGGCAACGACAATGCACTGCGACCCGAAATGCTGCGCCGCTTCGGCGACGAATTCCGGATTGAACACAGCAGCAGTGTTGATCGAAACCTTGTCGGCACCCGCATTGAGCAGGTTGCGAATGTCCTGCACGGTACGCACGCCTCCGCCTACGGTCAGCGGGATGAACACCTGACTGGCCATTCGCTCAACGGTATGCAGCGTTGTATCGCGACCATCGACACTGGCAGTGATGTCCAGAAAGGTGATTTCGTCAGCACCCTGCTCATCGTAAAGGCGCGCGATCTCAACCGGATCACCGGCGTCACGGATGTTCTCGAACTTGACGCCCTTGACCACACGACCGTTGTCGACGTCCAGGCAAGGGATGATGCGTTTGGCCAGGGCCATGGGCTTAATCTCCAATATGTAGGAGCGCGCTTGCCCGCGATCGGCTGCGAAGCAGTCGTAAAATCATTGATCACACCATCGTAGGAAGGTCGTACCGACCTTATCGCGGGCAAGCGCGCTCCTACAGGAATCGCTTAGCGCTGGTAGCCGTCGCAAAGCGCCTGAGCCTCAGCCACATCCAGCGTGCCTTCGTAAATCGCCCGGCCGGTGATTGCGCCGATGATGCCTGGCGCCTTGGCGTCCAGCAGTGCGCGGATGTCGCCCAGGTTATGGATGCCGCCGGAAGCAATCACCGGAATCCGCGTCGCAGCAGCCAGGGCCGCAGTGAACGGGATGTTGCAGCCCTGCATCATGCCGTCTTTGGCGATGTCGGTATAAACGATGGCCGATACGCCGTCCGCTTCGAAGCGCTTGGCCAGGTCGATCACTTGCACGGTACTGACTTCAGCCCAGCCGTCGGTGGCAACGAAACCGTCTTTGGCATCCAGGCCGACAATCACTTTGCCGGGGAATGCACGGCAGGCTTCGGCCACGAACTCAGGCTCTTTGACGGCCTTGGTGCCGATGATCACGTAGCTCACGCCAGCCTTGACGTAGTGCTCGATGGTTTCCAGCGAACGAATGCCGCCACCGATCTGGATCGGCAGATTTGGATAACGCTTGGCGATGGCAGTCACCACGTCGCCATTGACCGGCTGACCTTCGAACGCACCGTTGAGGTCGACCAGATGCAGACGACGGCAACCGCCCTCGACCCATTTGGCAGCCATGGCGACCGGGTCATCGGAGAACACGGTGGAATCTTCCATCCGGCCCTGGCGCAGACGTACACAGGCACCGTCTTTAAGATCGATAGCGGGGATGATCAGCATGCTTTTTCCTTCGTCAAAAGAGCTCAAGAGCAGCTACAAGCCGCAAGCTTCAAGCTGCAAGTTTGCGCGCCCGACAACTTGAAGCTGGCCGTTTGCAGCTGCCTCTATTCAATTCTTGCAGCTTGCAGCTGCTTCTAGTTCTTTTCGAGTGCCCACAAATCGCTTTCGATGCTCTCGAACCTCTCTTTGAGGTGCTGCTGGGCATCGAAAATCGCGCGGTTGTAGTAATGCGGGGCAATCTCGCTGGTGAAAAACTCAAGCACCTCGGCGACTTCGAACGAACCCAGATCCAGTTCGAAGCGCTGAGAAAACAGGCGCTTGAGCTTGTCGATGGCCTGCTGCTCATGCTCCGGGCTGAGCGTCAGGATCGGCGGCTTGTTCTTGCCCTTGGCCATTACCAGCGACCGTCCCATGCGGCGAAGTTCTGCAGCAATTGCAGGCCATGGGTGTGGCTCTTCTCCGGGTGGAATTGCACGGCAAAGCGCGATCCGTCGGCCAGCGCCGCGGCGAAGTCGACGCCGTAATGGCCGCGACCGACAACCTGACGCTGATTAGCCGCATCAATGTAGAAGCTGTGCACGAAGTAGAACCGCGCCATGTCCGGAATGCTGTGCCACAGAGGGTGATCCACGGCCTGGGCCACTTCGTTCCAGCCCATGTGCGGCACTTTCAAATGCTCGCCGTCTTCGTGCAGATCCTTGCCGAAGAACTTAACCTGGCCCGGGAACATGCCGATGCAGTCAACGCCGCCGTTCTCTTCGCTGCTGTCGAGCAAAGCCTGCATGCCGACGCAAATACCGAGAAACGGACGATCCTGGCTGACCTCACGGACCAGCGAGTCGAACTCCAGACGACGGATTTCAGCCATGCAGTCGCGGATCGCGCCGACACCGGGGAATACCACGCGGTCAGCTTCGCGAATCACATTGGCGTCGCTGGTGATGTGCACACGGCCAGCGCCAACATGCTCAAGCGCCTTGGCGACCGAGTGCAGGTTGCCCATGCCGTAATCAATGACCGCGACTGTCTGCATCAGAGCACACCCTTGGTCGAAGGCATTTGCCCGGCCATGCGATCGTCCAGCTCAACCGCCATGCGCAGTGCACGTCCGAAGGCCTTGAACACCGTTTCGATCTGGTGGTGAGTGTTGGTGCCACGCAGGTTGTCGATGTGCAGCGTCACATTGGCGTGGTTGACGAAGCCCTGGAAGAATTCCTGGAACAGGTCCACATCAAAGCCGCCGACCACGGCACGGGTGTACGGCACATGCATTTGCAGGCCCGGACGTCCGGAGAAGTCGATGACTACGCGCGACAGTGCTTCATCCAGCGGCACATAGGCATGGCCGTAGCGACGGATGCCTTTCTTGTCGCCGATAGCTTTACTGAAAGCCTGACCCAGAGTGATGCCGACGTCTTCCACCGTGTGGTGATCGTCGATCTCAAGGTCGCCTTTACAGTTGATATCCAGGTCGATCAGCCCGTGACGGGCGATCTGGTCGAGCATGTGCTCTAGAAAAGGCACGCCGATATCGAATCGGGCCTTTCCGGTGCCATCCAGGTTGATCGAGGCGTTGATCTGGGTTTCCAGAGTATTACGCTCGACGTACGCCTTACGTTCGGCCATCACCAGCTCCGCAAAATCATTGGGCGAAAAAGGCGAGCATTATAGGCCTAGAACAGGCTGGCATGAAGCAAACAGAAGAAGGGAAAGGGAGAAGACGACGAATTACGGAGGGATGCTGCTTTTTGGTGCAAACAAATCGGTGTTTGTTCGGTGTATCGCGCTGCAGACTCGGGCCAATGTGGGAGCGGTGCTTGCCCGCGATAAGGCCGGACGCGATCTAAAATGAATCGCGTCAACCTCATCGCGGGCAAGCACCGCTCCCACAACACAGCGTTCCAACTTGAGGCCTGGGTTGCTAGCCTCTACAGCTGATTACTGGAACAACACCGCAGTCTTCTGCAGAGTGATCCAGACGCCCCACGCCAGTGGAATACCTACGGCCAGCCAGGCGGCAATGGCCAGCGGCTTGGTGGACGGATCAGCTTTCCACTCAAGTACCGTGGTGTGATCAGCGCCCTTGTCCATGCCATAGGATTGTTCTACAGCCAGTTCTTCATCAGTCATGAAGTACTTGTCGGCCACAGGACGAACCAGCAGGTTGCAAATAAAGCCCAACACCAACAAACCGGCCAGGATGTACAAGGTCATATCGTACGCATCGGCACGGGCAACGCCGTGGCTCAGCTGATATTCACGCAAGTAGTTGACCAGAACCGGACCGAGGATGCCCGCAGCAGCCCAGGCAGTCAGCAGACGACCGTGGATCGCACCGACCATTTGCGTACCGAACAGGTCCGCCAGGTAAGCCGGAACCGTTGCAAAACCACCGCCGTACATCGACAGGATTACGCAGAAGGCCGCGACGAACAGTGCGACGCTGCCCATGTGGCTCAGGCTTGGAACCAGGGCGTACAACAGGAAGCCCAGAGCGAAGAACACGAAGTAAGTGTTTTTACGACCCAGGTAGTCCGAGAACGAAGCCCAGAAGAAACGACCACCGATGTTGAACAGGCTCAACAGACCAGTGAAGCCCGCAGCGATGGCAGCAATCTGACCCAACTGAACAGCATCAAGCTGGTTGAACGCCAAGGTGTTGCCCAGCAGCTTGCCGGCGAACACTTCCTGCAACAGCGGCGAAGCCATGCCGAGGATGCCGATACCAGCAGAAACGTTCAGGCACAGCACCAGCCAGACCAGACGGAACTGAGGCGTTTTCCACGCAACGCTCACGTGTACGTGGCGGTTGGTGATCATCGCGTTGCTGGCTTTCTTGACCGGAGCGGTCCAGCCTTCAGGTTTCCAGCCGGTAGGCGGAACACGATAGGACAGCGCGCCGCCGAGCATGAATACGAAGTAAATCGCAGCCATTACCAGGAAGCTCTGCCATACGCCAACGCTATCAGGCGTAGCGAAGTGGCTCATCAGCGCTGCCGCCAGTGGTGCACCCACCATTGCGCCGCCGCCGAAGCCCATGATCGCCATGCCTGTTGCCATGCCGCGCTTGTCCGGGAACCACTTGATCAGGGTTGAAACGGGCGAGATGTAACCAAGCCCGAGACCAATACCACCGATCACGCCGGAGCCGACCCACATCAGCCATATCTGGTGGGTATATATCCCCAACGCAGATATCAGCAAACCACCACACCAGCACAGTGCCGAAACCACACCGGCTTTGCGCGGGCCTGCGTGCTCAAGCCAGCCACCCCAGATGGCAGCCGAGCAACCCAGGAAGATGAAGAACAGGGTGTAGATCCAGCCCAGCATGGAGATGGGCCAGTCGCACGCGGAAGAGAAGATCTGCGCGAAGAAGCTCATGTCGGGTGCGCAGGCAACCGGAGCCTTGATGCCGACCGCCTTGGACAACGGCAGCCAGAACACGGAAAAGCCATACGCCATGCCGATGCACAGATGGATAGCCAATGCCGCAGGAGGTACCAGCCAACGGTTGAAACCGGGCTTGGCGATGATGCGCTCTTTGGACAAGAACGCAGGTTGGGCGGTGGACGCGCCCAAGGCTGTGCTTGTACTCATTATTAGTTTCCCCAGATAAAGAAGCTCACAAGGTGTTCACGTTCCACCCACAGCCTCCGTGCGCGCAGGCAACGACCGTTTTATCGGCAGAGATTCCAAATACGTGACAAATCGACGCACCGGATCAGCGAACGGGCGCGAGATTAGCACTTGTCGATAAAAAATAGAGCCTTTTGCCATCACCTTTTTTGACGTCACTGCTATGACACCCCTGTTTGAGGCACAATCGGCCCTGCCTTTCGTCGCCTGAGGACATTTCATGCCCATCGTCGTTGAATATCTCCAATCCCTCAGCTATCAGGACCAGGGGGATCTGCGCAAAATCTACCGAGACGCGCCCGCCTGGTTGCTCCCTCCATTTACCGACGCACTGCAATTGATCGAAAGCTGCCTGGAAGACGAAACCCTGGTCACCGCTCGGATGAATGACCGACTGCTGGGGGCTGCTCGTGTGAAAAGGCGACATGACGTGTGGGAACTGTCCCATTTGTGCGTGCGGACTTTGACCCGCCGCCGGGGTATCGCCGAGCAACTGGTGATGGATGCGCAAAAAAAAGCCCATGCAGCAGGTTGCGAGCTACGCTTGCTGGCACCCGCCCAGCCTCCCGAAGTCCAGGCTTTGGCGAGCAAAACCCAGGTCTCGCTGCTGATTTGCTGAGCACCAGGCATCCACAGCCCAGCTCCTGCGTGAGGAGGTTATACTCGCGGGCAAACTTTGAACGTAAGAACACAAGGACTCGCCCATGAAAGCGTTCGGCAAAATCCTGGGACTTTTTGTTCTCGGACTGTTGCTGATCATCGTGGCTCTAGGCTTCGCCCTGACCCATCTGTTTGATCCCAACGACTATAAAGACGAGATTCGCCAACTGGCCCGCGACAAGGCCAACATCGAACTGACCCTCAACGGCGACATTGGCTGGAGCCTGTTCCCCTGGCTGGGCCTTGAGCTGCATGAAGCCAGCGTGGCGACCCTGACCAATCCGACTCAACCTTTCGCTGACTTGCAAATGCTCGGCCTGTCCGTGCGCGTACTGCCGCTGCTGCGTCGCGAAGTCCAGATGAGCGATGTTCGAGTCGAAGGCCTGAACCTGCGGCTGAACC
The DNA here is from genome assembly GCF_000737245.1 of Pseudomonas syringae. Taxonomy (GTDB): domain Bacteria; phylum Pseudomonadota; class Gammaproteobacteria; order Pseudomonadales; family Pseudomonadaceae; genus Aquipseudomonas; species Aquipseudomonas syringae_J. The sequence continues at coordinate 41,485 of NZ_JPQU01000042.1, forward strand.
GTGATGAGAACGGCCACGCCAACTGGGAAGATATCGGCAAGCCGGCGCCGGTCGTGGGTGCTACTACAGCACCAACCGCTGACGGCTCTACCCCCCCTGCCGCCAAGCCTGACAAGCCATCGCAACCTCTCAAGCTCGACATTGACAGCCTGACCGTAAACAACGCGCGGGTTGAATATGTCGACGCTCGCAAAGGTCAGTCTTTCACCGCCGAGAGCATCCAACTGAGCACCGGGGCGATCCACGAAGGCGCCGATATCCCGATCAAACTGACGGCGTTTCTGGGTACGACTCAACCGGTCATGCGCGCCAAGACCGAACTGGTCGGCGAGTTACGCCTGGATCGCGCCCTCAAACGCTATCAATTTGGTGACATGCGTTTGTCAGGCGAAGCCTCCGGCGAGCCCTTGCAGGGCAAAACCGTGACCTTTGCCGCCCAGGGTCAGCTTCTGGTAGACCTTGCAGCCAACGTTGCCGAATGGTCCAACCTCAAGTTGTCAGCCAATCAACTGCGCGCGCTGGGCGAGTTGCGTGCCCGGGACCTGGACAAAACTCCGCAAATCACCGGCGCGATCTCTATCGCTCAGTTCGACCTGCACACGTTCCTCGACAGCATCGGCCAGCCGCTCCCAGCCATGGGCGCAGGCAGCCTGAGCAAGGTCGAGATGGTCAGCCGCCTGAGTGGTACACCGACCAGCGCATCCCTTGACGACCTCAACCTGAAAATCGATGACAGCACCTTTACTGGCCGCATTGCCATCGAAGACTTCGCTAAACAGGCCCTGCGCGTTCAACTCAAAGGCGATACCTTCAACGCCGATCGTTATCGCCCGGCAGAAAGCGCAGAGAAGAAAGGCGCTTCCGCCGCGCGTAAATCCGAAGTGCAAAGCAGTGAAGCTGCTGCGGTGGCTGGCGCAGGCACCACACCACTACCGGACCAGCCGACCAAGGCTGCCTGGAGCACCGAAAAACTGCTGCCACTGGAGCGCATGCGCAAGCTCGATGTTGATGCCGACATCAGCTTCGGCACGCTGACCCTCAACAAGCTGCCGATCCAGAACGCTGCAATCAAGACCCAGGCTTTGAACGGGGTGGTCAAGCTCGACAGCCTGCGTGGGGATCTCTACAACGGCAATTTCGAAGTCAAAGGCAACCTTGACGTGCGTCCCGACGTGCCGCTGGCCAGCGTGCAGACCCGCGTCGCCAAAGTCCCGGTTGAGCGTTTCCTGCAAAGCCAGGATCAAACGCCACCGGTCAGAGGCCTGCTTACGCTCAACAGCGACCTGAACGGCAAGGGCAACAGCGAAAAAGCCTTGATCGACAGCCTCAACGGCACTGCCAGCTTCATGCTCAACAACGGCGTGCTGGTCAACGCCAACCTTGAGCAACAGCTTTGCCAGGGCATCTCGCTGCTCAACCGCAAAACCCTCAGTGGCGAGCCACGGGGCAAGGACACGCCATTTCAGCAACTCAACGGGAACCTGGTGTTCCGTAACGGCGTTGCCAGTAACCCTGACCTGAAAGTGCAAATCCCTGGCCTGACCGTCAATGGGGACGGAGATGTAGACCTGCGCGTACTCGGCATGAACTACCGCATCGGCATCGTGATAGAGGGTGATAAAACCGAAATGCCTGACCCCGCGTGCGAGGTCAATCCGCGCTACGTTGGCATCGAGTGGCCGGTGCGTTGTCGTGGTCCGCTGGAACTGGGCGCCAAAGCCTGTCGCCTGGACAAGGAAGGCTTGGGCCAGGTCGCCGCAAAACTGGCTGGCGACAAAATCAGCGACAAGATCGAGGAAAAACTCGGCGACAAAGTCAGCCCTGAACTCAAAGACGCCCTGCGCGGATTGTTCAAACGTTAACGACCAGCCTCCTGTAGGAGCGCGCTTGCCCGCGATTCAATCTGTCAGGCGACATCATTGTTGCCTGAACTGACGCAATCGCGGGCAAGCGCGCTCCTACAAGACAGGCATAGACCTGAGTCACTCACCATACCGGATCAGCAATGCAACCCGAGCAATTCTCCAGCGCCGTACTTGACTGGTATGACCGCCACGGTCGACACAACCTGCCCTGGCAACAAGGAATTACGCCGTATCGAGTCTGGGTATCGGAAATCATGCTGCAACAGACCCAGGTCAGCACCGTCCTGAACTACTTCGATCGTTTCATGGAAGCCCTGCCCAGCGTCGAAGCCCTGGCTGAAGCACCGGAAGACGAAGTCCTGCATCTGTGGACCGGACTGGGTTACTACACCCGCGCACGCAATTTGCAAAAGACTGCAAAAATCGTCGTCGCTGACCACGACGGCGAATTTCCCCGCGATGTGGAAAAACTTATCCTGCTGCCTGGCATCGGACTCTCCACGGCCGGCGCCATTGCCAGTTTGAGCATGGGCCTGCGCGCGCCGATTCTGGATGGCAACGTCAAACGCGTTCTAGCGCGCTTTACAGCACAGGAAGGCTACCCCGGCGAGCCGAAGGTGGCTAAACAGCTATGGGCGACTGCAGAGCGTTACACGCCTCAGACGAGAGTCAACAACTACACCCAGGCAATGATGGATCTGGGCGCCACGTTATGCACACGCAGCAAACCCAGCTGCCTGCTCTGCCCGCTTGAATCAGGCTGCCAGGCACATATGCTCGGCCTGGAAACCCGCTACCCGATCCCCAAGCCGCGCAAAGAGGTCCCGCAGAAGCGCACCCTGATGCCGATGCTCGCCAATCGCGACGGCGCTATTCTGCTTTATCGCCGGCCCTCAACCGGGCTATGGGGTGGATTGTGGAGCCTGCCAGAGCTGGACGACTTCGACGACCTGCAACATCTGGCCCTGCAACACTCGCTGGAACTGGGCAAACATCAGGAGTTGCCAGGGCTCGTCCATACTTTCAGCCACTTCCAACTGAGCATCGAGCCTTGGCTGGTTGAAGTCCAGGAGTCCGCTCATCACGTGGCCGAGGCCGACTGGCTCTGGTATAACCTCGCCACCCCGCCGCGCCTGGGCCTTGCTGCCCCGGTGAAGAAGCTGCTGAAACGCGCAGCCGACGTATTGAACGCAGGAGAGTCGTCATGACCCGCACCGTAATGTGCCGCAAGTACAAAGAAGAACTGCCTGGCCTGGAACGCGCCCCGTACCCAGGCGCCAAAGGCGAAGACATCTTCAACAACGTCTCGCAGAAAGCCTGGGCCGACTGGCAGAAGCACCAGACCCTGCTCATCAATGAAAAACGCTTGAACATGATGAACGCCGAAGATCGAAAATTCCTCCAGACCCAGATGGACAAGTTCCTGTCCGGCGAGGAGTACGCCCAGGCCGAAGGCTACGTTCCCCCCGAGAAATAAAGCGTTTCAGCCAGTGTGGGTCGTAAGCGACGGTAATAATTAAGATTTTTTAAAAAACATGCTTGACGACCCCCTGAAAAACACGTTTAATGCGCCCCGTTGCCCAGATAGCTCAGTCGGTAGAGCAGGGGATTGAAAATCCCCGTGTCGGCGGTTCGATTCCGTCTCTGGGCACCACTAATTAATTTCAGGTGGTGTCAACATCATCTGAAAATCAAAAAACCCGCCTAGTGCGGGTTTTTTATTGCCTGCGGTTTGTGTAGCTGGCAGAGCGAGATTTCAGGATGCTGGACAGCCCTGAACGAGCGATAGACCTGTGTGCGATCGGAGGTTACGTCGGTCGCGAAAGCGCTATGTCGCGCGCACCGCAATCGACGCCGTCGTAACCAGCAGCCCCGCCCCTTGGATATTTCCCCCGATCTGCGTTTCAATGGCGCCTTGTGATTATTCGCCGCAATAGGACCCGAATTCATGGCTTCGCCAGACAAGCAGCAAAAACGCGCCCAACGGGCGAAAGCCAAGGCCAAGCAGAACCGCTCGCACAAGCCGGCGAAGAAAGTCGTGCACCCGATGTTCGCTTCGCCCCTGATTGATCAGCCTTTCGATGACGTCGAGATCGACCTGAGCACTTTCGATTTCAAGGACATCGTTGAAAACGGTTTCGATCCGGCTGACTTCGATGACCTGTTCCAGACCATGAAGGCCGCCCAGGCCATCAGCCAGTTGGCGATGTGCGCGGTGTTCCTGCAGTACCCGGTGCTGGAACTGGTGATTGCCGAAGAAGACGAAGAAGAGGCCACCGACTTCATGATGGGCCTGCTCATCACGTACCGTGGGATGTTCTTCGATGAAGATGAAGACACCGCGGTTGAGTGGATTGGCAGTCCCTCCTTCCAGGCCGATTACAACGAAGCGTCGCGCTTGCTGATGGTGCGCAACGACAGCGCCGTGCGCTAAGCCCTTCACAGCCCTATAAGCGCTCATGAGCGCTTATAGGGCTGAATTCAACCCAACTGTTATTCATTGGCCCTGTGACGTCGTCGGGGGTTTCGACGGCGACGAACGCCATTTGCCTGACACTCCGCTATTCGCAGCCTTCGGCAGCTCTCATCAAACAAAACAGGAATCATTTGATTCAGATGATTTTGTGGGAGCGACCGGGGTGGCGCTCCACCTTGCTCGCGAAGAGGTCGGAGTTACCAAGCACCTGCCTAACCTCAATACCGCCTTCGCGAGCAAGCACGCTCCCACACGCTCACCGTTTGCTGCGCGACAGCGCGGCGTCTGGAAGACGGGCAATCTCCCACAGAGCACGCAAACAATCCTGGCATCGTACCACCTACAAAAAAAACTATCCCTTCGGATAAGTTTCGCGAGGATCCGCTTGATCTTTTAATCGAAAATCTATTACGTCAAAACATATTTTAAACACTACTTCAAGAGGTAGATGGATATGTAAGACGCTTCCTACAAATAGTACTTCCACCACAGAAATTTCCGACATGCGAAATTAATTTCGTATGTACCCGTTCGACCTCCATAACGATCGAACTAATAATTTTATATAACGAGAATTCATCATGAAAAAAACACTACTGGCTTCACTGTTCACTATGGCATTGGTTTCACAAGCTGAAGCGGGATGCCTTACCCTAACCAATCGATATTCGGGAGCAATTCCGCCAGACAGTACGGGGACAGCCTATGGTCCGGTTACGCTGGTCAACGCATCTGGCTGCCGCTCGGTGATTGTTGCTGCCCGCGTCCAACCTCTTGGAAGCGGCCCAGCGCCGAAGATGTGGATTGAAAAACTGGAAAACGGCCAATGGAAAAAAATAGCTGAAGCCCACGGCACATCTGCCTCAGCAATCACGACTGAGGGCACGTTCCAAATTCGGACCTCCAACGAGCACTCAGTGAGCCGAGCTTACTCCGGCAGCATAGCCACAACCCGATAATCACTAGCCTCAATGCGCCACGCCCGGAGGCCTGGCGCATTGATTTTTAGATCACGCCCGCTCGTTGATAGAGGGCAATTTCTGTGCGCTCTTCGTCAGATATGACAGTGCAGCCACCACATGGTTAGCATTGGCATAGCTATTCAGAATCCGACCATAGGCCTTATCGTGGGTTAGTCCCTGGCTGCGACCAAACTCGATCTGGCTATTGAGCTGCTCGTTGAGCAAAGGAATCGCATTGAATTTGACGTCTAGGTTTCTCTGCTTACCGTCAAAACCTGTGTCCTCGTTGCCGAGAGAGAGATAGACAGCAGCAAACTCATCGTTAAGCCCCAAGGCACGGAGTTCTGAGCTCAAGCGACTTAGTTGGCGAGTACTGATCGCTGTAAAATCCAGCCCATCCACAAGCTCCTCCAGCTTGCCAAAATCAAAGACTCCGAGCCTCTCCATGACATCCCGAGCCTGACGATCTTCCTTTACGGTAAATTTATTCTCCACCATCTCAGGATTCTTGATTTTGATTACGTACTCCATCGGCGTATAAGTAATCGAACCTGGAGCCCCTGGAGTGCCGACACTGACTGTCATATTCATAATTATTTCCTTATCGAAACTGTGTTGAATATATGTCGGTGAGTCAGAAATGTAAGTTGAGCCATATATCCGCCAACAAGAGCGATAAATCGGCCAAGGATGTAACGACAAATTTAAAAGCTAAAATTTCCGTTTAAACGAAAAGTGCTGATTCTCAATCACCACCCACAAAAAAGCCCGCATCGCTGCGGGCTTTTTCAGTGCTTAATCAACCACGACTCAGTTGATTTTGGCATCCAGTTCGCCACGGGCATAACGCTCGAACATCAGGTCCAGAGACACTGGCTTGATCTTCGAGGCATTGCCAGCAGTGCCGAACGCTTCGTAGCGAGCGATACACACGTCACGCATGGCCGTCACGGTCTTGGCCAGGTATTTACGTGGGTCGAACTCGCTCGGGTTCTTGGCCATGAACTCACGAATGGCACCGGTGGACGCCAGACGCAGGTCGGTATCGATGTTGACCTTGCGCACGCCGTGCTTGATGCCCTCAACGATCTCTTCAACCGGTACGCCGTAGGTTTCTTTGATGTCGCCACCGTACTGGTTGATGATCTTCAACCACTCTTGCGGAACCGAAGACGAACCGTGCATCACCAGGTGAGTGTTCGGGATGCGCTTGTGGATTTCCTTGATGCGGTCGATCGCCAGGATGTCACCGGTAGGAGGCTTGGTGAACTTGTAAGCGCCGTGGCTGGTGCCAATGGCGATTGCCAGGGCATCGACCTGGGTTTTCTTGACGAAGTCAGCGGCTTCTTCAGGATCGGTCAGCATCTGGCTGTGGTCGAGCATGCCTTCTGCGCCAACGCCGTCTTCTTCGCCGGCCATGCCGGTTTCCAGCGAGCCCAGAACACCCAGCTCACCTTCTACCGAAACGCCACAGGCGTGAGCGAAGGCGACAACGCGACGCGTGACTTCAACGTTGTATTCGTAGGTGGTTGGCGTTTTGCCGTCGACACCCAGCGAGCCGTCCATCATGACCGAGCTGAAGCCCAGCTGGATCGAGCGCTGGCAGATATCAGGGCTGGTGCCGTGATCCTGGTGCATGACCACAGGGATATGCGGGAATTCTTCGACTGCCGCCAGGATCAGGTGGCGCAGGAACGGCGCACCAGCATATTTGCGGGCACCGGCCGAAGCCTGGACGATCACCGGGGAATCGGTCTTGTCGGCCGCTTCCATAATGGCGCGCATTTGTTCCAGGTTGTTCACGTTGAAAGCTGGGACGCCATAACCGAATTCGGCTGCGTGGTCCAACATCTGGCGCATGCTGATAAGTGCCATTGTCTGTCTCTCTCCCGGTAGGGTCGTTATCGTGCAAACCGGCCGTAGCGGCGGCTGCTATTCAAGTTCTGCGCAGCAGCCAGAAGGCTGTGCGCGGGATCATCGGTGCCGGTCAGCGAACCTGCTTGCAACCGCGCCCGATCAAATCATTGGTGGCCTCCCAGTAAACAAGGCCTTCATCGCCCTTGTTCTGGAAAGCCAGCACACCATTGCTGTACAACGCAGGTGAACCCGGCTCAGCCTTGAGACGGAATACCTGATCACTCTCGTTAAGGCGCACGTCAACTTCAGCCTTGGCCTGATCAACATAACGCCAATGCACCTGGGCTTTGCTGTCACAGACCCAATTGGCCCATGTGTCCTTTGTTTCCGGAGCTTTCATGCTGGCGCAACCGCCAAGCAGTGCAAGTGTCGCAAGGGCAATCAAGCCTTTCATTACTTCTCCTGGCCCGCCCTGCGAAGCAAGGCAAATGCCAGTTGCTTCAATCTTCAGGGGCAGTTCTGTTCCTGGTTCCGATCATCGGCCGGCTCGCCCGTAGCCTGCGCCTCAACCCGTTGATCGTTCTGGGTCGTCGGCACGTTCACGGACGCCGGACTGAATACTTCACAGGTCTTGGCATGCGTGCCAACCCCGCTGCAACCGGCAAATATCAAGCAACTCAACAAGGTCAGGGCGGCGGTTTTCATGGTGAAAATCCTTATCCAGAAAAGTTATCCACCCTTTAAAGACCGCTCCTGACCCCAGATGTTGCCTGACTCGCACTTTGATCGCGCCTTACCGACAAGCGACTGACCCGACATTCGGCATGAATTCGTACTTCTCCAGCACCGCCGAGCCACCTCGCTTGTAGATGACCGGCACGGTTTCAGCCTGCCAATTAGCCTGATAACAGCCAAGGTGTGCCAGTGCAGGCTCACTCACAGCCTCTTCGGCTTCCGGCTCGCTGGCACACCCGGCCAGAACCCCGGCAATCAGCAGCAGCTGTAATGGCTTGAGCATTTCAATTCCCTTCCACAAGGCCTGGTATCAGGCCTTGGCGCGCTGTTCCAGAATTTCTACGGCGGGAAGAACCTTGCCTTCAACAAACTCCAGGAAAGCACCGCCGCCAGTGGAAATGTAGGAGATCTTGTCCGCTACGCCATATTTATCGATTGCCGCCAGAGTGTCACCGCCACCGGCAATCGAGAACGCAGAGCTTTCAGCAATGGCTTTGGCCAGAGTTTTGGTGCCTTCACCGAACTGATCGAATTCAAACACGCCGACCGGTCCGTTCCACAGAATAGTCTTGGAAGATTTCAGTAGTTCGGCGAAGTGCGCGGCAGTTTGCGGGCCGATATCCAGAATCATGTCGTCGTCCGCAACGTCGGCGATGAGTTTGACGGTTGCTGTAGCGCTCTCGGCAAACTCCTTGGCGACCACTACATCCACAGGCAACGGCACACTGACCTTGCCTGCGATTTCACGTGCGGTATCCAGCAGGTCGGGTTCGTACAAAGATTTGCCGACCTTGTGCCCCGCAGCAGCCAGGAAGGTATTGGCGATGCCGCCGCCAACGATCAACTGATTGCAGATGGCGCTCAGGCTGTTGAGGACGTCCAGCTTGGTGGAAACCTTGGAGCCGGCAACGATGGCCGCCATTGGCTGGGCAGGAGCGCCGAGGGCCTTGCCCAACGCGTCCAGCTCTGCAGCCAGCAGCGGACCCGCAGCGGCTACTTTGGCGAATTTGGCCACGCCGTGGGTCGAGCCTTCAGCGCGATGCGCCGTGCCGAACGCATCCATCACAAACACGTCACACAAAGCGGCGTATTTCTGCGCCAGCTCGTCGGCGTTCTTTTTCTCGCCCTTGTTGAAGCGCACATTCTCGAACAGCACGATGTCGCCCGCTTTGACGTCAACACCGTCCAGATAATCAGCAATCAGCGGCACTTCACGGCCCAACGCCTTGCTCAGGTACTCGGCAACCGGCTTGAGGCTGTTCTCGGCGGAGAACTCACCCTCGGTCGGACGACCCAGGTGCGAGCAGACCATCACGGCCGCGCCCTTTTCCAGCGCCAGCTTGATGGTCGGCAGCGACGCGAGAATACGTGCATCGCTGCTGACAGCGCCGTCCTTGATCGGGACGTTGAGGTCTTCGCGGATCAGTACACGCTTACCTTGCAGGTCGAGGTCGGTCATCTTCAACACGGTCATGAGTGAATCCCTGTTTTTTTACTGTTGTGGGTCTGCGACGTGCAAAAAGTGCTCGGCAACGTCAAGCATTCGGTTGGCAAACCCCCATTCGTTGTCGAACCAGGCCAGCAGATTGACCAGCCGTGGGCCGGATACGCGGGTCTGACTCGCATCGACGATGGCCGAATGAGGGTCATGGTTGAAATCGCAACTGGCGTGCGGCAGCTCGGTATAAGCCAGCAAACCCTTGAGCGGGCCACCGGTGGCGGCCTCGCGCAGAATGCGGTTTATCTCCGTAGCGTCGGTGTCCCGTGCGGTCTGCAAAGTGATGTCCAGACACGACACGTTAACGGTCGGCACGCGCACTGCTTTGGCCTGAATTCGGCCCGCAAGTTCCGGCAGAAGCCGTTCGATGCCTCGCGCCAGACCAGTGGACACCGGGATGATCGACTGGAAGGCCGAACGGGTGCGGCGTAGATCTTCATGATGATAGGCGTCAATCACGGGCTGGTCGTTCATCGCCGAGTGGATCGTGGTGATGGTGACGTATTCCAGACCGAGTGCCTGATCCAGCAGGCGCAGCAAGGGCACGCTGCAATTGGTGGTACAGGATGCTGCGGACACCAGCAGCTCGCGACCCGTCAGCTTTTGCTGATTGATGCCGAACACGATGGTGGCATCGACATCGGCCTCGCTGGCCATGGGCTGTGAAAACAGCACCCGCGGTGCGCCGGCGTCGAGGAACCGCTGGCCGTCTTCGCGGGTGTTGTAGACGCCTGAGCATTCGAGGACCAGATCAATTTCCAACTCGGCCCAGTCAACGTCTTCCGGCGTCGCGCTGCGCAGCACTTTGATCTTGTGATCATTGATGTGCAGATACTGCCCTTCGACCCGCACTTCGCCAGGAAAGCGGCCGTGTGTGGAGTCAAAGCGCGTGAGGTATTCGAGGCTGGCCATGTCGGCCAGATCGTTGATGGCGACCACTTCGAACCCGGCCTTCGTCCCTCGCTCGCACAGCGCGCGCACGACGCAGCGGCCGATCCGGCCGTAGCCGTTGAGTGCAACTTTGTAAGGACGGTGTTGGGGCATGGGGTTCTCGTTGGGTGTATCAGGCCCGTTGGAGCGAGGCTTGCCCGCGAATACAGCAACGAGGTCTGTCAGACAAACCGCATCGCCTCGTTCGCGGGCAAGCCTCGCTCCAACAGATCGCTATCAGTCTTCCAGCAACTCTTCAGCCTGACCCAGGATGTTTTCCAAGGTGAAGCCGAACTCTTCGAAGAGGGCTGGCGCAGGCGCCGACTCGCCAAAGGTAGTCATGCCGATGACGCGACCTTCAAGGCCGACGTACTTGTACCAGAAGTCCGCGTGCGCAGCTTCAATGGCGATACGGGCGCTGACCTGCAGCGGCAGGACCGCTTGCTTGTAGCCCGGATCCTGAGCATCAAAGACGCTGGTGCATGGCATGGAAACCACGCGTACGTTACGACCTTGAGCGCTGAGTGCGTCGAAGGCCTGAACAGCGAGGCCAACTTCCGAACCCGTAGCGATCAGGATCAGCTCAGGCTCGCCGACGCAGTCACGCAGCACGTAGCCACCACGGGCGATGTCCGCCAGTTGCGCTTCGTCACGAGCCTGGTGCGGCAGATTCTGACGCGAGAAGATCAGTGCAGAAGGACCGTCGTTGCGCTCGATGGCGTATTTCCACGCTACCGCCGATTCAACTGCATCCGCAGGACGCCATGTATCCAGGTTCGGCGTGGTGCGCAGGCTGGTCAACTGCTCGATTGGCTGGTGCGTCGGGCCGTCTTCGCCCAGACCGATGGAGTCGTGGGTGAACACATACAGCACGCGCTTCTTCATCAGCGAGGACATGCGCACCGCGTTACGGGCGTATTCCATGAAGATCAGGAAGGTCGCGCCGTAAGGAACGAAACCGCCGTGCAACGCGATGCCGTTCATCATGGCGCCCATGCCGAACTCGCGCACGCCGTAGTGCAGGTAGTTACCGTTGGCATCTTCGCCAGTGATGCTCTTGCAGCCTTTCCAGATGGTCAGGTTGGAGCCAGCCAGGTCAGCCGAACCACCCAGGAACTCAGGCAGCAGCGGACCGAAGGCGGTCAGTGCATTCTGGCTTGCCTTACGGCTGGCGATGGTCTCGCCCTTGGCGTTGACTTCAGCCACGTAAGCGGCAGATTTCTCGGCGAAGTCGGCAGGCAATTCGCCGCTCATGCGACGGATCAGCTCGTTGGCCAGTTCCGGGTGCTCGGCAGAGTAAGCAGCAAAGCGCTGATCCCATTCGGCTTCGGTCGCCAGGCCTTTCTCTTTGCAATTCCACTCGGCATAGATGTCAGCCGGGATTTCGAATGGGCCATGGGTCCATTTCAGGGCCGCGCGGGTCAGGGCGATTTCGTCAGCACCCAGCGGCGCGCCGTGGGACTCTTCCTTGCCTTGCTTGTTCGGCGAACCGAAACCGATGGTGGTCTTGCAGCAGATCAGGGTCGGCTTGTCGCTTTTGCGAGCGGTGTCGATGGCGGTCTTGATCTCGTCGGCGTCATGGCCGTCGACATTGCGGATGACCAGCCAGCCGTATGACTCGAAGCGCTTTGGCGTGTCGTCAGTGAACCAGCCTTCGACTTCGCCATCAATGGAGATGCCGTTATCGTCGTAGAACGCGATCAGCTTGTTCAGGCCCAGCGTGCCAGCCAGAGAGCCAACTTCGTGGGAGATGCCTTCCATCATGCAGCCATCACCCATGAATACGTAGGTGTGGTGGTCAACGATGTTGTGGCCTGGACGGTTGAACTGGGCCGCCAGAGTCTTTTCCGCTACAGCGAAACCCACGGCGTTGGCAAACCCCTGGCCCAGAGGACCGGTGGTGGTTTCAACGCCAGGGGTGTAGCCGAATTCCGGGTGCCCCGGTGTGCGGCTGTGCAGTTGGCGGAAGTTTTTCAGGTCGTCGATGGACAGGTCATAACCGGTCAGGTGCAGCAGCGAGTAAACCAGCATCGAACCGTGGCCGTTGGACATGATGAAGCGGTCGCGGTCGGCAAATGCAGGGTTGCTCGGGTTGTGCTTCAGATAGTCGCGCCAAAGTACTTCGGCGATATCCGCCATGCCCATAGGGGCACCGGGATGGCCGCTGTTGGCTTTTTGCACGGCATCCATGCTGAGTGCACGAATGGCGTTGGCACGCTCACGACGGCTGGGCATCGCTGATCTCCTGGGAACTGGAAAGAATGGGTCTGAAAAAGGCGAGCATTTTCCCTCAGGCACTGCCTGGGAGCAATGAAAGATAGCGGGTTGAGGTAGTTTTTCCTGCTCGTTGCTCGTTATTTGTCCAGGTATGGCGCTGTGCTAGTGCCCTCGTTCGCCACCCATCATCCAATATCAAAACTTTTTGATATTGCCCTTGCGACATCCCCGGAGGCTAACTAGACTGCCAGCCCTATGAACCTGCGCGCACCCGTAATCCGCCACGATGACTGCGACGACCTCTCTGCCTTGTGCAAAGCGGGCGGCGATCCATTGCGACTGAATGTTTTGCGGGTTCTGGCCAACGATTCTTTTGGCGTGCTGGAACTGGCGCAGATTTTCGCCATTGGCCAGTCGGGCATGAGCCATCACCTCAAGGTGCTGGCCCAGGCTGATCTGGTTGCGACCCGACGCGAAGGCAATGCGATTTTCTATCGGCGTGCCCTGCCCCATACCGGACTACCGGGCGGCAGGCTGCATGCGGCGCTGCTGGATGAAGTGGACACGCTGCTGTTACCCGACGATGTGCAGATGCGCATCGGTCTGGTGCATCGGCAACGTGCCTCCGCCAGCCAGGATTTCTTCGCTCGCACGGCGGACAAATTCCGCGCCCAGCAAGACCTGATCGCAGGCTTGACCCAATACCGGGAAAGCCTGTTGTCACTGCTCGACAAACTGAGCTTCGGCCCAGAGGCGACAGCACTGGAAGTCGGCCCCGGCGATGGCGGGTTTCTGCCGGAACTGGCCCGTCGTTTCAAGCACGTCATGGCGCTGGATAACAGCCCTGCAATGCTCGAAATGGCGCGTCAGGTATGCACCGCCCAGGCACTGATTAATGTCGAGCTGAAACTGGCCGATGCACTGGATGCCGCCGATGTACACGCCGATTGCGTGGTACTGAATATGGTCCTGCACCATTTCGCCGCGCCGGCCGAGGCACTCAAACAACTCGCAGCATTGGTCCATCCGGGCGGAAGCCTGTTGGTGACCGAGCTGTGTAGCCATGACCAGAGCTGGGCCAGGGAGGCCTGTGGCGATCTTTGGTTAGGGTTCGAACAGGATGATCTGGCCCGTTGGGCCATCGCTGCGGGGCTAGTTCCCGGGGAAAGCCTCTATGTAGGCTTACGTAATGGTTTCCAGATCCAGGTCCGCCATTTTCAGCGACCGGCTGGCAACACTCACCATCGGTAAAATTCAGGAAACCCGTAGAGATGAGCGAATACTCCCTTTTCACCTCCGAGTCCGTGTCCGAAGGGCATCCAGACAAAATCGCCGACCAGATCTCCGATGCGGTTCTGGACGCAATCATCACTCAGGACAAACATGCTCGCGTAGCGGTGGAAACCCTGGTCAAGACGGGCGTTGCCATCGTTGCCGGTGAAGTGACCACGACCGCCTGGGTTGACCTGGAACAGATCGTTCGTGACGTGATCACCGACATTGGCTACACCAGCTCCGACGTCGGCTTCGACGGTGCTACCTGCGGCGTGATGAACATCATCGGCAAGCAGTCCCCTGACATCAACCAGGGTGTAGACCGTGCCAAGCCTGAAGATCAAGGCGCCGGCGACCAGGGCCTGATGTTCGGCTACGCCAGCAACGAAACCGCAGAGCTGATGCCCGCGCCAATCGCGTTCTCGCACCAACTGGTCAAGCGTCAGGCTGAGGCCCGCAAATCCGGCCTGCTGCCATGGTTGCGCCCGGATGCCAAATCCCAGGTCACTTGCAGCTATGAAAACGGCAAGGTCGTGGGCATCGACGCGGTTGTTCTGTCGACCCAGCACAACCCAGAAGTGTCCTACAACGACCTGCGCGAAGGCGTGATGGAGCTGATCGTCAAGCACGTGCTGCCAGCCGAGCTGCTGCACAAGGACACCCAGTTCCACATCAACCCGACTGGCCAGTTCATCATTGGCGGCCCGGTAGGTGACTGCGGTCTGACCGGTCGCAAGATCATCGTCGACAGCTACGGCGGCATGGCCCGTCACGGCGGTGGCGCGTTCTCCGGCAAGGATCCATCCAAGGTTGACCGTTCGGCCGCCTACGCGGGTCGCTATGTTGCCAAGAACATCGTGGCCGCTGGCCTGGCTGAGCGTTGCGAGATTCAGGTCTCCTACGCCATCGGCGTTGCACAGCCGACTTCGATCTCGCTGAACACCTTCGGCACCGGCAAGATCAGCGATGACAAGATCATCAAGCTGGTCCGCGACATCTTCGACCTGCGTCCATACGCGATCACCAAGATGCTCGACCTGCTGCACCCGATGTACCAGGAAACTGCTGCCTACGGCCACTTCGGTCGCACGCCGCAAACCAAGACCGTGGGCGATGACACCTTCACCACGTTCACCTGGGAAAAAACCGACCGCGCCGAAGCCCTGCGCGCCGCTGCCGGCCTGTAATCTTCAGGCGTCACAAAAAGCCCCTGGCGACTTTGGTCGGCAGGGGCTTTTTTTGTTCTGGCAATAACGATCATCTGTTGGAGCCGGGCTTGCCCGCGAAGAACGATGACGCGTTGCACCTGTTACACCGTGTTGGCTGATTCGCGGGCAAGCCCGGCTCCAGCGGAGGCATGCGATTTCTGGTGGGCGCGGTGCTTGCCCGCGATAAGGTTTGGGTGATCTAGCTACAGAACGCGGTGTCTGTATCGCGGGCAAGCCTCGCTCCAACGGATTCATAACCAACACCTGTGGGAGCGAATTCATTCGCGAAAAGGCCATTACATCCGATGCATTTTCATCGGCATTAACATTGCCTTGGCGAATAAATTCGCTCTCACAGGCCCGAGGTCTCCGGACGCTCGTGTATGCCCGCAGTCGCCTAGGTGATTCAGCCCGTTGCAACCTCACGCTGCGGATCAGTGATCCACTCGCTCCACGACCCGGCATACAACCCGCCCAGCGGATACCCTGCCAGACACAACGCAAACAGGTTGTGACACGCCGTCACACCTGAGCCGCAGTAAGCAACCAGCTGTTCAGGAGCGCGGCCACGCAGCTGGGTCGCGAAGCGTTGCTTGAGTTCGTCAACAGGCAAGAACTTGCCGTCCGGACCAAGGTTATCGGTGAAGGCTGCGCATTGGGCGCCGGGAATATGCCCTGCGACAGGGTCAATCGGCTCCACTTCGCCACGGAATCGCGCGTCAGCACGAGCATCGATCAAGGTCATTTCCGGATCGCCCAGCCGGTCCTGCAAGTGTTTGGCACTGAGCACCAGCGAATCATCCGGCTGACCGGTGAAATGCCCTGGTTTTTTGTCCGGTGCATCAAGGCTCAGGGGCAAGCCCGCTGCATGCCAGGCCTTGAGGCCACCGTCGAGGATAAACACGCCATCACGTTTGCCGAGCCAGGCCAATAACCACCAGGCTCTCGCGGCATAAGCGCCGGGGCCGTCGTCGTAAAGCACCACGTCACTGTCGGCGTTGATGCCCCAGTGCTGCAAACGCTCCACCAGGGTCTGCGCATCCGGTAGCGGATGGCGGCCCGTCTTGCCTTTGCTGACCGGGCCGCTCAGATCACGCTCCAGATCAGCAAAGCAGGAACCCTCGATATGCCCGTTGGCATAGCTGCGTTGACCGTAAGCGGTATCTTCCAGTGCAAAACGGCAGTCGAGAATCACCAGGCCTGGTTGCTGCTGGCGCTCGGCCAGTTGCTGGGGGCTGATCAGTTGCGCGATGGACATGACAGGCTCCTGTAGACAATTGAGTTAGCGAGGAAGCTGAAACCGATGATGCTTAACGCTATCCCTCTCAGACAGCATCAGCCAACGCCTGCTGCAATGGCACGTAAAATTCTTCGCAGAGCGACCTGACTTCCTCACTCGCACCCGCTGTAACGTAACCGGATTCCAGCATCAGAACCTGATAAACCCCGCGGCGCATGGCGTCCTGATTCAGCCGGCTGCTGTTTTCCCTGGTCGTGCACAGAAAGCGCACCCAGGACGTGAGGACAATCCAGGTATTGAGGGTCAGGGATTCGATCTGCACCTTATCCATCTGCAGAATGCCTGCTTCGACAAACCCGCCATAGATCGCCATGGCCTGAATCAGACAGTGCTGGGAAAAGCGCCGATAACGCGCGGCAAGTTCAGGGTCGGCGTCCAGTAGATGCTCAAGATCACGGTGCAGGAAGCGATAGCGCCACATGCCGTCGAGTATTTCCAGCAGGTAGTAACGCTTGTCTTCGACACTGGCCTGTCGCCCTTTGGGCGGGCGCAGAAAGGTGTTCACCAGGGTTTCATATTCGCTGAACAGCTCAGCGATGATCGCCTGCTTGTTGGGGAAGTGGTAATAGAGATTGCCGGGCGAGATTTCCATGTGCGCCGCAATGTGATTGGTGCTGACGCTGCGTTCGCCCAGCTGATTGAACAGCTCCAGGCTGGTCTGCACGATACGTTCACGGGTTTTGATACGCGGGGCCATGCTCGATTGATCGCTCGAATGTTATTGGTATCGAGCGATCTTAACGCAAGCCTGTAATAACGTGTCATGTCCGGCCGCTATCGACGCCCGGACATGACCCAGATCAAGGACGCTTGCCGACTTCAACCTGCTGCGCAGTCCACGGTTTGACCTGTCCGCTGAGCGAAAGCCCCAGTCCTGGGCGGGTCGGCACCAGCATGCGGCCGTCACGGGTTTCAAGGCGCTCATTGAAGAGCGGCTCCAGCCACTCGAAATGCTCTACCCATGGCTCGGTCGGATACGCCGCCGCCAGGTGAACGTGCAATTCCATGGCAAAGTGCGGCGCCAGCATCAGCCCCGCCTGCTCAGCCATGGCGGCAACTTTCAGATACGGCGTGATACCGCCGACACGCGGAGCATCCGGCATCAGGAAGTCGGCGCCGCGCAGCTTGATGAACTCCGCATGCTCGGCCACGCTGGTCAGCATCTCGCCCGTGGCAATCGGTGTATCGAACTGCTGAGCCAGCGCCGCATGGCCTTCGGCGTCGTAGCAATCGAGCGGCTCTTCGATCCAGATCAGGTTGTACTCTTCGAGCTTGCGGCACATGCGCTGCGCGGTCGGGCGATCCCATTGCTGGTTGGCGTCGACCATCAACGGGAAGTTATCCCCAAGGTGTTTGCGCACTGTGCTGACGCGCTCGATGTCGATGGTCCAGTCCGGCTGGCCGACTTTGAGCTTGATCCCGCCGATACCCTTCTCACGGGAGATATCAGTGTTTTTCATCAATTGATCCAGCGGCGTATGCAAAAAGCCACCCGAAGTGTTGTAGCAACGCACCGAGTCACGCTGCGCACCCAACAGACGCGCCAGGGAGAGATTGGCGCGCTTGGCTTTCAGGTCCCACAGAGCTACGTCGAAGGCACCAATCGCCTGAGTCGACATGCCGCTGCGCCCCACTGAAGCGCCAGCCCAGCACAGTTTGGTCCACAGCTTGGCGATGTCGCTGGGGTTCTCGCCAATCAGCGCCGGAGCAATTTCCTGAGCATGAGCGAACTGGCCGGGGCCGCCAGCGCGCTTGGAGTAACTGAACCCCAAGCCGCTGTGGCCATCCTTGGTTTCGATTTCCACGAACAGCATGGCAATTTCGGTCATCGGCTTTTGCCGACCGGTCAGCACTTTCGCATCACTGATCGGGTTGGCAAGTGGGAGGAATACCGAGGAGACCTTGACCCAGGCAATTTGGTCGAGATCAGAGGACGTGATGATTTCTTGTTGGATTGGCATTGAACGCTCCTTATGGACATTTGCCTGCTCATCGATGATTGCGCAATCACTAAGCGGCCAAAAAAAACTCCACATCCGCTGATGAATGAAGAGGTGATGGAGATACTACTATGATTGCGCAATCATTCAATATAACAAGACACCTTTCTACGCAACGGGATGCTGTAGGAGCGCGCTTGCCCGCGATAGCACAAGATCAGACGATATTTTTTGACTGACCCACCACTATCGCGGGCAAGCGCGCTCCTACGAGGTCCCGTGTTTGCCGCGCAGTAGCGCCGTTTCAGGGCACTTGCGAGCCCTGATTATCTTGGCAAGGGGTTCAGGTAGTCGCGCGATCAATGAGGGTGAAGCCGGTATCGACCCGCAAGGGCTTTTCGTTGCTATCTGCGTTGTTGAAACGCTCCAGCAAGGCCTGAGCAGTCAACTGGCCAATTCGCAGGCCATCGACCTTGACCGTCGACAATGCCGGATAGACTTGCGCGGCGCTGCTCAGGTCGCCAAAGCCCATCACCGCCAGATCTTCGGGAATGCGTATGCCTCGACTGGCCGCTTCCGCGAGCACGCCCTGAGCGATAGTGTCGGAACTGCAAATCACAATTTCCGGACCGACCTCCTGGTCGAGCAGACGACGTAAACCTTCCCGCCCAACCTCCAGAGTTGCCGGAGGCGCCAGCACCTCAACTGGCACATCCTGAATGCCATGGCGCTCAAGCTCGGCCAGCAGACTGTTGCATCGGCGCAAGCCCCGAGGGTCGCTGATGGTGACCACCGAAAAGCGTTTGTAATCTTTCTCCAACAGGTGCCGGGCGACTGCTTCGCCCACCGCTTCGTGGGAAAAGCCGACAAGCATGTCGATGGGCGCCTCGCTCAAGTCCCAGGCTTCCACCACCGGAATACCGGCCTGCGCCAAACGCACCCGGCTGGCCTCGGTGTGCAAGGTACCGGTCAGCACGATGCCATCCGGCCGCCGTCCCAGTACCGCTTCGAGTAACGCTTCTTCCTGTTCGGCGGAATAGCCGGTCAGCCCGAGCATGGTCTGGTAACCCGCTTTGGTCAGTGCATCCATCAGCGCCTGGACGGTATCGGCGAAAATCGAGTTGGCGATGGTCGGCAGAAAAATCGCCACCAGACGGCTTTTGTTGCTCGCCAGACCACCCGCCAACATGTTCGACACATAGCCAGTCGCACGCACGGCCTCACGCACCTTGTTGCGGGTCTTCTCGCTGACCAGCTCAGGGCGATGCAAGGCCCTGGACACCGTCATCGGCGAAACACCGGCGACTTTGGCGACGTCGATCAGGGTCAGGCTTGCGCCTTTGGGCAAGACGCTATCTGAGGGTTTTGGCATAAGTGTTTCCGGGACTGCAGCGCTGGACCGGCAAAGATACCGTTTCCTGACTTGAAAATGTTAGTGCTGACTTTTCTGCAGGAGCGTAGCGTGGCCTGGGCTGCATCCGGACGACAACGACACCACGTCAGCGTTCTTCGCGGGCTTGCCCGGCTCCAACTGGCCACGTGAAACCCGTGGGAGCGAGCTTGCTCGCGAAAGCATTATTTCATCCGCAGAAAATCTATCGAGTCTCGGGCCCATTCGCGAGCAAGCTCGGCTCCCACAAAGGGATGCGGTGTATCAGACAAACCGCTTCAGCGTTCTTCGCGGGCAAGCCTCGCTCCAACGGGTGCGATGGCGTATAAAAAACCCCGAACACTAGGTCCGGGCTTTTCATCCTGCCACTCAACCAATCAATGCAAGATCTGGCTCAGGAACAGGCGGGTACGGTCGCTTTGTGGATTGTCGAAGAAATCGTTTGGAGCGGCTTGCTCGACGATTTCGCCTTTGTCCATGAAGATCACGCGGTTGGCCACGGTACGGGCGAAGCCCATTTCGTGGGTTA
>NZ_JPQU01000043.1 GCF_000737245.1 Pseudomonas syringae
ACTAACCAAGCTGCAACGATCAACGCAGAACCGGAAAGCCACGCAACGTGGTGAACAGGTTCTGAAGAGATGACCAACCTCAAAATCTTCCAGTTTGAAAATCCGACTTTTTCAACAGAATCAGCCGACTGCAGTCCATCTTGCACGAGGGGCAAGCTAGACCTCCACCAACGGAGGTCAAATGACATGAACACAAAAACCACCTCTCCTTGTCAGCTCTGGAATAAAGGCAAACTGGTCCGAAAAAACAACCGCTGCTGCCGCGTGACGTCTGGGGCATCAGGATCAGGCGTGAGGTTGCGCAATAACGTGAGGAGTCCTCGCCCTTTTCGGCTCAGCAATCGACCGCAAGCTTCGTGCATGCGATCTGACGAAGCTACATATTCGTGATGTCGCACACGCACATCGCGTTGCAGCTAGGGCCACAGTGATGCATCAATCACGGTAGGAATGTTGTCCTTCAATCAGCTAGAACCATTGTAAAAGCCTCCCCCCTTTCGCAACTAACTGCAGTGTAATCAGCATTCCATCGAGAGGTACCTATTCGGCGATACGTTCTGAATCTTAGTGAGGACCCTACCTGCTCGACAAAAAAACCATCAACGTCTCCCGAGCATTCTCCATCAGCGTATTCAAAAGTAATCTGGCAGACTTGTTCAACTTCCTTGTCATTACGTTGCAAACTGTAATTCTGCAATTCGTAACTTAGTTTCGGCGCACTATTTTCAAACTGTACACCTTTGTAAAACCCGGTTTGCTTGTATGTGAGATAGATACCACTTCCTTCGTGCAGCCATTCACTGGATGTTAATAATCCTTGTATTTCATCACAATCTGGAAACCATGCATGCGCAGTAAGAGGCAAGCAAAGAGAATAGGCATAACAAAAACATCTAACGATGCTCGATATTTTCGAACGTGCTTTTATAAATTGATTCATTTTAGCCTCCGGCCTTTGTGATTACAGAGTGGCTTATACATCACTGTTTAGGGATCTAGGGCCAGCGATAGTCGTACGTCCTGCAACATGCATCATCAATAAAACTGGGTACCCAATACGCGGTACAGATACCAAACCCCTCAAGAAACTCAAGTGATCCCCCCACCACTTCAACGAAAAAATACCCGTTTCTCCAACGCACAGATTCGTGCTACAGGCACGGGCTATCTGGCAGACTGGGGCAATCTCCCTACCGTTATCCCGCACACTTATAACTTGTAGAGTAGAAGCTAAGCGTCTCACGCCACATTGAAACTCAAGTCTTTTTTCAGAATCTGTAGATCGGAACAAGAAACCCTTAGCCGAAGAATAACCCTTCCATCCTTTAAATGTAATTAAGTTTTGGGCATGTTCATACTTTGAAAATGAAGCATTCACAACAAGAGACAAGAAAAACAAAAAACCAAACAACTGCAAGCTTTTAGTTGTAAAAATATTCACTATTGCCTCCCTCCTCCAGACTAGAGGGGAATGTCCCTATATCGCGAGTACTGCCGTTCTATCTCTTGAATTGTAGAGCATTCTAATAAACGTGCATGCCGATCGTCGGGATCGCTTCCTTAGTACCGAAGGCGGGTACGGCCATGAGCGCCTGGCCCGGTTATTTTCTTGACTGGCGATGTAGAAGGTTGTCAGTAACGACAGCCTTGAAAAACACTTCGCCCACAACCCCGCCAATCCTCCGCATTTGAGCGGCTGGGGCATTGCCGTGCCGCAAGGCCTGCGCAGCCAACAATGGCAATATGCCTAGTTGTGAAAAAAGTAAAATATAGGGAAAAAAGTCTAACTTGGCAGTTACCTGTATTTTTCGCAATTGGGACTGTAAACGCGGCGCTTCAGCGCCCATGTACCATAACCCAAGAAAATTCCCTAGGAGTTGGATTAGGAACGACGACCTCCCCTGAGGCAAATAACCCTTGGCCTACCGCAGGAAATTGGTGCCGGGTGTCAGGTAAATGGCCTGCCCCATGGCAACGGACGCCAAGAAGCGATAGTTATATCCTTACTGGAAGACTTACCGCGCCTTAAGCACAATAATTCATACATGCTCCGCAGCGAAGGTTGTGCAAACGCGTTTGCCAATCGAGCCGGAAGTTTGCAACAGCGGTGGCCGCCTCCCTTAACATCCCGCACCTAACCCAGTTTTCCTGCCCCCCCTACCCACCCAGGCTGGCACCGTCGATCTACTTTTCGAGCTGACGACCCCTCCCATGCGCTTATTCCTCTGCGAAAAACCCTCCCAAGGCAAAGACATCGCCCGCGTAGTCGGCGCAACCCAGCGCGGTACTGGCTACCTCACCGGCCCAGACGTCTGCGTCACCTGGTGCATCGGTCACCTACTGGAAACCTGTCCACCTGAAGCCTACAACCCTCAGTTCAAAGGCTGGTCGCTGGAGCATCTGCCCATTATTCCTGCGACATGGAAGGTCGAGGTAAAACCGAAGACAGCGACTCAGTTCAAGGTGGTGAAGAAGCTGCTCGCTCAAGCCACAGAGCTGGTGATTGCCACCGACGCCGATCGCGAGGGTGAGCTGATTGCCCGGGAGATCATGGAGTACTGCGGGTATCAAGGGCCGGTGCAGCGGCTGTGGTTGTCGGCGCTAAATCCTGAGTCGATCCGCAAGGCGCTGGCTGCGTTGAAGCCTGGGCAGGAGACGTTTTTCCTGTATCACGCAGCGTTGGCCCGCTCCCGGGCGGACTGGTTGATTGGCATGAATCTCACGCGGCTGTTCACGTTGATCGCCAGGCGCTGCGGGCATCATCAAGTGATGTCTGTCGGCCGGGTGCAGACACCGACGCTTTACCTGACGGTCATTCGCGAGCGTGCGATTACGGCGTTCGTGAAGAAGACGTATTGGGAGATAGATGTTCGTCTGTTAGCCAGCGGTGCGGCATTTCTGGCGAAGTGGCAACCACCCCGCAACGCAGTGGACGCTGATGGGCGTTGTATTGACCGTGCGCAAGCCGATCAGGCCCAGCGCCAGTTGAGTCATGGACAGGCGACGGTAGCGACGATCGATGTTGAGCGAGTCAGTGAGCGCCCACCCTTGCCTTTCGACATGGCAGCCCTGCAGGAGCAATGCGACCGGCAGTACGGCCTGGGCGTTGAGGAAACGCTGAATATCGCCCAGTCGCTGTATGAAACCCATAAAGCCACTCACTACCCGCGGACCGAGTGCGCTTATCTGCCGGAGAGCATGCTGTCGGAAGTACCGACGGTTCTGGCGGCGCTGGCTAAAACCGATCCGTCGATCATTCCACTGCTGCAGACGCTTGACGCAACCAGGCGCTCTCAAGCCTGGGACGACCAAAAACTCACCGGCCCGCACCACGGCATCATCCCCACCACCGAAGCGGCGGATATCTCGAAGATGTCTGAGAAAGAGGCCAAGGTTTACGACTTGATCCGCCGCCGCTATATGGCGCAGTTCATGCCGCACCATGAGTACAACCGCACGGTGGTAGTGCTCGACGCTGGGGGTTTGGTGTTGAAGGCGGTGGGCAAACAGGTTGTGATGCCTGGCTGGAAGGTACTGTTCGCTCGTGAGCAAGAAAGTGACGGCGATGAGCATAGTCAGCGGAGGACCCAGCTTCTGCCGGAGCTGAGCTCAGGCCAGGGCTGTGCCATTCAGAGTGCGGAACTCAAAGCCTTGACCACCTCACCGCCCAAGCGCTATACCGAAGGCACACTGCTCAAGGCGATGAAGAATATTGCCGATGTGGTTGAGGATCCGCGGCTCAAAGCCAAGCTCAATGCCACCACAGGGATCGGCACTCAGGCCACCCGCGCCTCGATCATCAAGGGTCTGATGCAGCGTGGTTACCTGAACAAGAAAGGCCGCTCACTAAGCCCTACTGCCTCAGCATTCGCGCTGATCGACACAGTCCCGAGCATGGTCAAGGATCCTGGCATGACGGCGATCTGGGAGCAGGCCTCTGACGAAATCGAGGCCGGCAGGATGCCGCTGGAGAAATTCCTCACCGGTCAGAGCGTGTGGATCGGCAAGCTCGTGGAGCAATGCTCGATACTGAATCTGACCATCGATCAGCCGCCCTCGTCGCCCTGTCCCATCTGCGGCGCGGCAACGAAAAGACGTACGGGGAAGAATGGCGCATTCCTATCCTGCTCGAAATACCCGGACTGCAAAGGCATCCTGAATCTGGCTCCGGCCAAAAAATCTCGGAAGCGGTAAAAATTCCTACTGAGCAATCCTACTAAATCTGTCGGCATGTAAGACCTGTTTCCTGCGTTCCCATCGGCCACGCCTTGTGCAAGAATTTGCTTGCCTCAACGATCACACCCGTTGGCTACTGTCGGTCATCAGTAGCAAGCCAGCTCAGCACGCTAAGCCTCGGGAAGCGCGTGCAGATTCTCCCTGCGTCTCCCTGGTTATCTAGGCAAGTTGCCGTCACGATCACCCTGCATGGGTAGTCATAGACGCATAGAGTTCGAAGCCCACCTGTCCTCGGGCCGCCCTGTTCCAGCGCGGCCCCTCCTCCCTGCTCCGCGGTCCCTTTGAAGAGTGCCCTGACGCCCTGCACGCCGGAGCGTGAGGACACCCTTCCGAGGGCAAGTATTCGTTGCCGGTGCCCGCCGGTGAAAATAAGGGCTCCTTTTGTGCGCGGATGCGCGCCAGTTGATACCGATCCCAGCCACGAAAAGGGTCGGGTGTTTGTGTGCAATGACAGGTCAATGCCAAGGGCCCGTCGCTGCGGTGCGTTCACAGGTGGTTACATTTTCCTAGCCGAGTTTATCTCGGCTTATTACCCAGCCCCTTCCTCGTTTCGCCATCATTTTTTGGGCAGCTTCTGGCTGTATATTTCAATATACATATAAGATATGCATAATGACGTTCAGAATCCAATTTGATCCCGCTAAAGCGCGAAAAAACCTCAGGAAACACAAGGTCCGTCTCGCCGACGCTGAAGCTGTTCTCCATGACCCTCGGGCGCTAACCATGGAGGACAATGACCACGATGAACCTCGCTGGGTAACGCTTGGCGATGCCGGCAGCGGGCAGATACTGGTTGTGGTGTACACCTACCGCGACCCGAATTTCATCCGATTGATCTCTGCCAGGAGAGCTACGTCCCATGAGATCAGTCAGTACACAGGTGGGTAAGCTGATGAAAGACCAATACGATTTTTCCAAAGCGAAACGTGGAGCCGTTGCCCCTGCCAAGGGCAAGAGCCGGATCACGATCATGCTGGACGACGCCGTGCTCGAAGCGGCCCGCGAACGCGCCGACGAACAAGGCATTGGCTACCAGACACTGATCAACGGGTTATTGAGAGAGGCGCTCGGCGTTGCCAACAAGCCTGTACCTGGTAAGGAACGGCTGCTCACAACAGGATCAGAGCTATCGCTCAATGCGTTCAATCGACAGCAAGTCGAAGAACTGGAAGCGCAGTTGAGCAGCATGGCTAACTCGCTGCATGTCTTTCTGAGTGACGGCAACAAGTCTTCCTCAGCCTGAAAAAAACTGGGACGTCCACGCTTCTATCGAGGTGCTCGACGTCCCTAGCTGTGCTGAAACTCGAACGGCATCGCGCCTAAGCCAAAGCCTACAGAAAACACGCCCAGCCCGATCCACTTTTACAACGTCAAACCACCTTGACGCCCGCCGCACCATTTTCCATCCTTCCCCCATGTTCCGCTGACGTGTCAGCAACATGCCCAGGTAGCTTAGATCTTCAAGGCTACGACGCCGCCATGCGTTGATCATCCCAAGATCGCCATCGCATTCGGCAGCGCGATCAATCGTCGGCAGAATCGACGATCGAATGCCTGACAGCACACCACCCACGCGGGGAATTACTTTCCCGCCCGGGTGAGTCGTTCTCCGCGTTTCATTGAGAAACGGAGAAACGACATGACTGAGACCAACGAAAACCAATACTTCGACCTGCACACCACCGGCATCGGCTACCTCAATCGCATCCGCGAAGTTGAGGTGCGCAAAGGCAAGCCGTTCATATCCACCACCATTGCAGCACTGCATGGCTCCAAAGACGATGTGGAATATTCCTATATCGACTGCAAGGTCAGCGGCAGCGAAGCAGAACGCCTGGTGATGCGCTACAGCCCTGAGGTTTCCGCCGGCAAGAAAGTGCTGGTTGCGTTCAGGATCGGCGACATTTGGGCCGACGCGTTCACCTATACCAAAGGCGAGAAACAGGGCAAACCCGGTGCAAGTCTGAAAGGCCGGTTGTTGTTCATCTCATGGATCAAGGTTGATGGTGAAACTGTTTACCAGGCCAAACCTAAAGACGAGCAACAGCAACCTGATCACCTGCAGAAGAGCAAGCCCCTGCAGCAGATCCCGACGAGGACTACTACGCCGCCTGAGCAGCCTGGTAACGCCTGATTCATCAACCACCTTCGCGGTCATGCCCAGCATGACCGCAGTACCAACCTCCCGGGGAGACATCCCCTTGGGGTGCTGCCCAACATTCTTAATGGAGAGCACCTCATGAAACTGCACATGATCGACGAAGCCATCACTGACCTCGCCGCTACTACCATCACCATCGAGAACGAGATGATTCAGGAAGCGCTGGATATCCTGGATCGACGTCTATTTACCTCCGCTGATCCGCTGGTATGCCCTCAGGATGTGGCGGCTTACCTGAAACTCAAACTAGCCGCTGAAGCCCACGAAGCGTTTGGCGTTATTTTCCTCAACGCCAAGCATCAGCCGCTGGCCTTCGAAATCCTGTTCCGAGGCAGCGTCGACTGCGCAACCATCCACCCCAGACAGATCGTCAAACGCGCCCTAGCTCACAATGCGGCGGCAATGATCATCAGTCATAACCATCCTTCCGGCTGTACCGAACCCAGCAATGCGGATATCAGCCTGACAGAGCGAATCAAGGAGTCGCTGAGACTGGTGGATGTGCGGTTGATTGATCACTTTGTCGTGGGAAGTGGGAGACCGCTTTCGTTTGCGGAGAAAGGGTTGCTCTAGGCGATCACAGCCCCCGAATTCGTACCCATGGGAATCTTCCACCCGCTTGATCAGAAAACTCCTACGCCATCCTCAGGTTGACATCGATGCCGGCCTGAACCATGGTTTCCAGACGACTCAAGCCCGTACGCAGCGATTAAGTTCGCTGGCCGTTGGGGTGAAAAAACCGGCCTCGGCCGGTTTTTTCGTTTTCAAGGAATGAATATTCGTGCGTACCGCGTTTTTCGTTGATGGCTACAACATGTTTTATGGCCTGCTTGCAGGCACTCAATTCAAATGGCTGGATCTGCGTGCATTGCTCTCGCATACCAGTCCGGCTCACTGAGGTAGGCGGCCACCATAGGCGAACCGTCAAAAATCCCGATTCGAGGGAACTCGGATCCGGCCGGAAAACTGCCCAGCAGCTTCTGCAAGTCGTCTTGAGAGACAGCGCTCATCAGGTTTGCAGAGAGATCCGCAACCCTTCGTCTCTGGGCATCCAGCAACAGACTTGGGTAACCGCTCAATAACTGTTCGATGCGGGTCAGCCGTTCATTCAGCTTGAGCTCATAGCCGGTCATGAACAGCGGTTTGCCGTTGGCATCCCGGGACACCACCGCCACGCTGAGCAACTGCTGATCGAGCAATGCATCGTAATATGGCCCAGACCACTTGCGGGCCATTGACTGGCAACTGGTCGAACAAGGCGCGCAATTGAACGGTACGGTTCTGCACAAACCCGGACGGAATATCAAGCTGCGTGGAGAACGCGGCCCCCGCATCAGGAAAATAGAAAAACGTATCCACGGTCATCGCCTGCCCCGCAGTGCCGAACGCTTCGGCTGCAGAGGCTGCACGCGCGAGCCTGTCGATCGCGACACGGTTGTCGACGTCGTCTGGCGAGGGTGGGTTAAGCACCCAATGCATGGTGCTGCGCTGGAAGATATTGCTGCCAAACTCGTTGGCCGCTCCACTTTCCCAGCGCGTCATCAGCCGCTTGGCACCCTATTGTGCGTCGCGAAAGTCATCGTTATCTGGAAAGCAAACGCATGCGCTGGCTCAGATCATTCAGAGCCTCGCTTTGCAGCTGCTCGAAGGTTCGCCAGGCGCTGAGCCCTGCAGCCACGCACCAGCAACGCCAGAACCAGCGCCAGCACACAGGTGATCCGCAGCGCCAGCGATCTTCGCCAACTCGTCATCGCACGCCGACTTTGCCAGAAGCGGTGCTATCTAGCTTTGAATCGACCCCCATCTTGCGCGCAATCTCCCGTATCGCCCGCTGTGCAGCCGCATCGTCGCGCAACGACACCACCAGCAAACGTTGCACTTTTTCACCTGTGGCGGTTTGTGCAGCTTCACGTTGCGTAGCAAGCCCCAGGGTGCGCAATTGCGCCTCCAGGTTTCTCGTCCGCATTTCGTTGTCGTAGACACCCAGGTCCAGCCGCAACCCTTCGCCAGCTGCAAAACCGGTATCCACTGGCCGTGGTGTCCAGCACCAGGCGATCTGTGTAGGCGGTTGAATGTTGGCGACGCCCTGCTGAGCCGGCGACCCAAGTGCCGAAAGGCTCACGTTCAGGGCAGCGGCCTGAGCTTCCATCGCCGTGAGTTGCTCGGCAATGCTCTTCAGGCGCTCATCCAGGACCGCGACCTGCACCTGCAGCTCATCGGCTTTGGCGTACTTCTCCAGCAGCAGCTGTTCACCTTCCTGGCGATACGTCAGCTGGATGCCTATCAGGTTTTCGCTGCCCATCAGATTACGCTGGCTCGGAAAGTCGGTAGCGGTGAAGGTGTGTTGCCCGCCGTTGAACAATCGCAGGAAGTCTACGAAAGCGCGGTCGCCGGTCCAGTGCCGAATCAGCTTGAAGTTGGCGAAGCTGATCTCCAGCGAGACGTCCGCACAGGCTCCTGGCGCCCAGACGAAACTGGCGCTGGTCGGGAAGTTGAAGTTGTCCAAAACCGTGGAGCGGCCACTGCATTGCAGGGTCAGGCGCGTTTGCTGAGGCAAGGAGCGAGCACTGATGTTGACCTGGGAGGGCGAGGCCGAAAGCTCCACCACCGCAGCAGTCGCCTGCAGCGTTGCAATGCTTTGCTTGAGCTCAGCCCGTTGCGCCGTCAGGGTTTTCTGCTCGGCGTCCAGCGCCTGCTTGCTTTGCTGCTCAGTCGCTTGCTGGGTCTGGCTTTGTCGTTGCGCGCTGACCAGATCGTTCTGCGCGTGCTGCATGCGACTGACGTAGGCATAGAACGCCCCGGTCAACGGGATCTGAACACCCAGGGACTCACGCCCGCTGTAGCGCTGCGCGTCGCGCTGCACAAAGGTTTTTACCGGCCCGTTCATAAACGCGGGCAGTTGGCCGCGATCTCCGTACAGCAACTCATTGAGCATCACCGGATCGCGCACACCCTGGATTGAACTGAGCAACTGCCCACTCCAATCACTCTGCAGACGGCAGGCGGCCACCTCCGCGACATAGTGCGAAGAGAAATCCAATTGCCCGGTCGCCAGTGACCAGACCACATCTTCACGCGGGTCTGGCCCCTTGAGTGCCCGGATCAACGCAGTCCGAATGCTATCGGCTTCCCACAGCGGCGCCGCTTTGACCGCCGGGTCCGCACCAAAGCCCCACGTATCGAGCGCGACCTGGAATGCCTGGGCGTCGTTTTTCTGCAGATCGTCAATCACCCCTTTCATGAGCTGCCCAAACCGGGCCAGCGCACGGGTCTGCGTCAGTTCATCGCGCAGACCACTGACACCGCTTTCGATTGATCCGCCATTGACCATGCCTTTGAGCACGTCGCCGCCCAGCGCATTGGTCACCTTGAAATTGGCCAACACGCCAGGCTCGACGTGCAGATCATTATTGGCCGCCAGCTTGAGCAGACGATCCATCGCCACCGCACGACTGGCCCATGGCGCCCGGTGCTCCACCGGAATCAACTCGAAGCGCGCAGCACTGCGATGCAACAGCCTGATAAACGGGTCGTTGGGAGTGCCCACCACACTGAGCGTCTGTTGCCAGTCACTGCGGGTTTTCAGACGTGTCTGGGAGCTGAGCAAACTGCCCTGGATAAACCGGTACCAAGCGTCCTGAGTGTCACTCTGGTAATGCTCCAGAAACTTCACCCGCTGCGCTTTCCACAAGGTCTGGTCGCGGCTGGCCAGGCCCAGTTCATCAATGAAGCCCAGAATTGCGCTGTGCCCTTGCGCGGTGTAGGCACCGGACAGGCTCAGGTTTGGGTTATCGGTGTCGGTCCAGTATTCGCTGAGCTGGATCGGCGGCAAATTACCCTGTAGCTCTGCCCACTCCGTGAGCCAGACCAACGGGCGCCCTTCAAGCCCCATGCTTTCGAGCTGCCCTAACAGTCCGGCCCGCTGGGTCTGCATCTGCGCGATGTCGGTTTGCCACTCCAGATAGGAGCGATAAGTAGACCCCAAGGTGACCAACTGCCCTGCGCCTATGGTCTGTTTAGAGCCATAGGCCAGGTTCAGAAAGCCCACCTCGGAGCCGGGAAGTGGCAGGTTTTCCATTGACTGATTATTCAGACGGGCGTCGAGCAGATTAATCCTGCGGACCAGGAACTCCACATACGCGGCAATCAATCGCGGGTCGCCATTGTTCAGCGCATTGCGCAGATTCTGTGAAATGAATCCATCGAAAACCGGGTGACGTATTTCGCTATCGAACAGGCTGACGTAGTCGGCCCGATAGTGCTCTTGCACGTCATCGATATGCCGTGAGAACGGAAGTAAGGAACGCCAGCCGCCTTGCTGCGCCTCAGATAAATTGATCAACGCCTGGCGGTAACGACGCAAGGCGTCCAGATCAGTTTCCAGCCCACCCGCGAAATCGGTGACAGCAGGCGGTTCGTGGAGCGCTTCAGCGAGCACCCCTTGGGTGTGACGATCGGCATAGAACATCAAGGCAGCAAACCCCACGCACAATCCCAGCCAGGCAATCACTGCGGCATGGGCCAGCAGACGTCGCCAGCGATGCCAGCTGTCGATGGCTTGATACGCGTAACGCTGACCCGGCAACAGCTGCCCCAGCAGGTCATGACTGAACCAACCCTCTGCCCGCCCCTCTGCATCGGCAGATTGTGCGGTGAGAAACAGCCCGCTCAGCAGCGGCGACTCGCTGTAGGGACTGGCATCAAATGCGGGCGAGAGCAGTTTCTCAAGGCGCGGACGCAAATCATCAATGCGTTCCGGCAGGCTGAATGCCTGCTCGTCGGGCAGGCCGCGCACGCCCAGCTCTATGCGCAAATCAGACAGGCGCCGGGCAAGCCCTGTGAAGACTTCATCCAGAAAAGCGCCCGCACCCGTGCGTTGCTGGCTGAGCAAGCCAAAGGGCTGTTCGCGCTGTACCGGCGTCAGTGCCGCCCCCCATTGTGTGAAACCAGGCAGAGCCTCGGCATGAGTCACGATGAAATAGACTGGCAGACGGGCACCGAAAACCTTCACCAAATCATCCAGACGACGGCGCAAATGGTGCCCCTGTTCGCCCAGAGCCTCATCGGAGTCCGCCAGCAGGCGTTTGCTGTCGATCACCAGCAACACGCCATTGAGCGGCTCGCGACGCCGGGAGCGCAATAACCAGTACAGCAAACGCCGCCATTCAGGGCCTGCATCGCTATGACCTTCAGACAGGCGTCCGGCAGGGTCAATCACCACTGCGCGCTCCAGGAACCACCAATCCAGCGTCCCGGTAGCAGCCGCCTGCTTGCCCGGGTTGGCCGAGCGCAACGCAGAGGTAAGACCGCTGTGGTTCAACAGGCTGCTCTTGCCACAGCCGCTCTGGCCCAACATCAGGAACCAAGGCAGGACATACATCGGTGAACCCAGCCGGCTCAGGCGCGAATCGCGCAGCCCGCGCACACCACGGTTCCAGTCTTGGTCCAGATGAGGGGATTCATCCCGACGACTCTGCGGCAGCTCGCCTTTCATCCGCGCACGCAAGCGCCATGCGTACCAGCGGCGCACGACCCAGCGGACCAACACAACCAGCGCCAGGGTCGCGATAAAAATCACCGGCACGTACCACAGCGGCCAGCCCTCGTAGAGCACCAGCGCCCAGAGCAGCACTGCAAACCCAGCCAGGAGCAGCACCCAGAGCAAGAAAACGCCTGCCTTCTTCAACATCAGCGCATCTCCAGTATTTGGCTGACTTGACGACCCAAAGAGAGATCGAAACTGATGTAAAGCACGGTCAACACGATCAAAGGAATCCCGATCAGCAACAGCAGGGAAATGCCCGGCAGACCACGACGTACCACACGAGCGCGCTTGGTCAGCAGGTCTTCAGGTTGCGAAAAAAGATGGCTGGTTGCATCCAGCCCCACCATCTGGTGATCAAGAATGATCCGCTCCATCAGCAACCTGCGGTACTGGGCCAGCTCGCCACCGGGACGCGCCGCATAGCGACCTCCAAAGCCACTTAACAAGGCCAGCCCGAACACTTCGCGAGCCTGCACCGCAGCCTCAGGCAGCGCCTCCAGGCGCTGGAAGAACTCGACACCTGCCCGGGTGGTGGAGAAGTAATGCCGCTGCAACGGAGCCCGGCGCCATTGCGCAGAACCCGGCCATTCGCGAGACATGGCGGTTTCGTCAATCCAGGCCACCACGGCGAACAACGCCTCGCGAACCTCAGCTTCGGCAAATTGCAACTCGCGAGCACGATTGGCGGCGGCATCAAGCAGCGCAATCAACGCTGGTGCCAGGTCTTCATAGGTCTGTGAGGGATCACTGATGCCGCGCTTGGCGGCATCGAAAACGGGCGCCCAGCAGTAAGAAAGTCGCCGATTGCTCATGAACGCACTACCACCAGATCAATCACCAGGTCAGCTGGCGGCTGGGGCAGAAAGAACGCTGCCTGACGCTCTTTGAGCAGCGCTTCCCAGCCATCACTGAGCGTTTCCAGGCGGAAGTACAGCGCCCCGGCAACTCGCGGCAAACCTTGTGGCGGGACTTGCAGATAAATCAGCTCGACACCAGGCAGGGCACGGTTGACCAGGCCCTGCATGACGCTGGCGGCGCCCAGCTTGCCGTCCAACGGTAGGTTCTCGGCCATCCAGGTCGGATCGACGGCACTGCGTGCCACCAGAAAATAGCGGTGGCGAGGGCCAAAAAAAGCATCCGGCAGTTCGGCTTGATAAAAACCATCGTGCAGTTGCAAACGAACCAGCAACTCGGAGCCGATGCTGATTTCATTGAGTTGCTGGCCAATCAACGCCACCAGCGCAATGATCGCGGCCCCTGCCTCCTCATGTTTGTAAGGCGGGACCAGCGCACGGTCATCCGGCGTTTCACCGAGCATGTCGCAGATATCGGAAAACAGACTCAGCTCACCTACCAGCTGACGCAGGGTGCCGTAAAGCTGCCAGGGCGATACCTGCGGTGTTTCCAGCAAATGAGTCAGCAGCGGGCCATAACGATTCAGCATCGCCAGGGCCATCAGGTGATTGATCTGCGCGCCGTCAACGTCGCCGCGCCGCGATTCGCCAGGCTGCTTGTACACCGACAACTGCCGGGCTCGGCCGACCAGCTCGTCGCGTACTTCGCGCAGCGTTTGCAGCAGCATGGGCGATGCCGCCAGATTGACCGAGGGTGGTACGTAGCGCTGCGCAACTCGCACCCGGTCCCCATCGAGATCGAGACGAGCGATGGGCAGCAACTCATAAACGCTCAAATGCTCCAGTTCGTCTTCCCAAAACAACCGCAGCACATACGACATCGAACGCACGCGGGCTTCCGGTGAGTTACCGAGACGGTCGGCGATGACTTCCGGGTCAGCAGCCACGACAAAGCGCGCTTCTGCCCGAACTCCATCAGCCAGGGTTTCGAAGACTTGGGCATTGGCATCACCGGGCAGCAAGCGACGCAGACCAACATACAACGTACGCCCGCCGCTGAAATCGCTCAGGTCGAGCGTGCGCGACTCCAGCACGGCGTTGCCCGGATACTCCGCCAGCGTGCCCTC
Organism: Pseudomonas syringae; assembly: GCF_000737245.1. Taxonomy (GTDB): domain Bacteria; phylum Pseudomonadota; class Gammaproteobacteria; order Pseudomonadales; family Pseudomonadaceae; genus Aquipseudomonas; species Aquipseudomonas syringae_J. Next base: position 13,924 of record NZ_JPQU01000043.1, read on the forward strand.
GGGAAAGCGCACCGACAACTGATCCAGCAAGCACTGCTTGGCGGCCAGCGCCGACTCGTTGATCTTCAGCGAAATCAAGCCCCATGGGTAAGGGTGATTCAGCTCGGTGGTGCGCCTCAAACGGTGCTCAATCCGCGCATCATTCTGCTGAAAATGCTGAGGCTGGAGGAACAAGCCCTGATGCCAATACAACAACTGATCGATATTCATAGGGCTCGCGTTCGTGCAAAAAGATGGAAAAAGTGGTGATCACATTCAGGACGTAAGGATCAGTCCCTAGCGTCCGGCAGACGAACCTCGCCTTCCCTGGGCTGCACGGGTTTGGGCAACGCGAGGCGGCTTTCTTTGCCACGCAGCAGCGCATCCGGCCCTGCCAATAAATCAATGGCAATCGGCCTGGGCGTAGCGGTCCAGGTCTTGCTGAACCATCCCGTGGAAGTTACGTCCACACCCACCTGATAAAGCTTGGCGCTACGGGCCGGGTCCAGGTGGGCATAACCGGCGGCGATACCCACCATCCTGGCGCCCTCCAGCCTTGGCAGGCGCAACTGCTTGCTCTGACCCGGTTCGATGAACAGCCGCGTCAGGCCGATCATCCCGGTCGGTGCGCTGTTCATCAGCAACAGGCTGCTCAATTGCTGAGAGCTGCCGGTGTAAGCCGAAAACGCACTGATCTGATCGAACTGCGCGACCACTACCAGCAGGTTATGCGCCTGACCGTCGTACTGATTGAGGTCGTTATCGGCGGTAAACGTCAGCTCGATAGCGTTTTCGGTGTAATCCCACTTGAGTTCGGCGAGGGCCTTTTGCTCAGGGGTGAGCTCCTGGGAGCTGCAGGCGGTGAGCAGCAGACAGAGCGTGAGCAGTGGCGCAATTACCTTAATCATCCGAGCACCCGTGCGCGTGTCGGCGTTTTGCGCCGACCCAAGGCAGTGCAACTGTTTGTCACGGCTTCATTTTTGATCATCATCACACCTACCCTTGACCCCATTTATTCATTCGCCATCGGGCGTCTGTAACTTCACCGCTTAGCGCCAGGCTGTGGCGCCATGCCTCGGTCTTGCCTGACACCGTTGCCTTGATCAGGACATGACCATGACCACGGTCTGACTTGGAGCGCTGACCATCCCCGTGGTGTTGGGCGGGGTTCCGTTGTGAGCTGTCTGCGAGGTGAGCCGCACGGCGGGCATACCGCCCACCATGACCGCGACGCTGCCATCGATAAATGCCATCGAACCCATTATTACCCCGCTCACCACGCCTCCCCCCACGCCGGGCTCGTCGCCGGTGCTCAACAAGACCTTGCTCATGAAATTCATTGCAGGCAAACCACAGACCAGGACCGGCATAACCAATCCGCCTGGATCAGCCAGGGAGGTATCAGCCGTATTGGGGTAAGGCATTGGCATCGGTCCGGCGGGCGTTGGCGTCTTGCAGATGTCAGGCACCGTGGAATTCGCGGTCGCACCGCCATTGTTGAGCATGTACATAGCGAGTCCCCTCCTAACCCAGCTTGATGCGTTCGCCGCGGACGGCAACGGTGACTTCGGCAAACAAATCCAGCGTCTCGCCGCGCAGGCTCCAGTCTTTGTCAACGCGCTGGCGAAGCGACCCCGAGGTCAGCTCCTCATGGCCTTTGACCTCACGGCGGCTCTGGCTGTAGTTCGCGGTATGTCGCACCGCTTTCTCGCAATGCCTGATTGCGCTGTCGTTGCGCTCGTTCCAATAGTGATCCGAACGCTCACCCGTGACGCTCAGCGCCTTGACGCCAACCTGCGCCTCAGTGAAATGCGCCACAGCGTGATCGGCACGCAGTGCAAGCATGGGCCCCGTATCCGCCGAGAGGCCATCGCGGGTCTTAATGCTCAATGCGCCACTGGGCAGGCTCAAATGCACGTCGCCTTCTACACGCAGCTGCGAGGGCTGCTGTTGAGTGCGCTCCAGCACGCTAAGGATGTAGCCATCCTCCCCCGCCAGCGTAATAAGCACCGTGTCGCCAACGGCGGGGTGAAGCAGGCAACCCATGGCGGTTTTTAACCAGTAGCGATGGCCTTGCGCGCTGACGACGCCAAAACGCTCGCCGCTGACCGCATTGATCTGTGCATGGCGCAACACGGCCGGGGAGTCGATAAAGTTCAGGGCTTCTTGCATCGCAGGGCCTATAGAGTGGGTAGCCAGCGTTGCGCCGCCAGGCGATCGCTGTCTTCAGGACGGAGGGTGGCTACGTTGGAACCGCGCCAGTCACAATGGGTAACGTCGGCACCGTGAAAATCAGCACCGTTGAGCCTGGCGTCCACAAAGCTTGCCCGAGGCGCTTGCAGCGCCTCGCACAGCGCATACTCAAGAGAAGCTTTGGCGAACACGGCATCGGATAACTGGGCGTTGTTCAGACACGCCATGTTCAGGCTGGCCTCAGTGAAATCAGCGCCTGGCAGGTGTGCATCGGCAAAAATGGCTTTATCCAGGCGTGCGCCTTTAAACACCACACGTAAACCCTGGCTCTGGTAGAAAGACGCTGACGGGGCATCACACCCCGTGAAATCCGCAGCCGTAAGCGTGGAACGATCAAAAGCGCACTGGTGCAAAATCATCGCGGTGAAGCGCGCCCGCTCCAGCAGGCAATTGATAAACCGCGTCTGTGACCAGCGAGTTTGAGCGGTTTGCAGATCAGTCAGGGTGCAAGCCTCCCATTGGCTGGTCTGCATACTGGCCTCTTCCAAACGCGGGCGAGCAAACACACCCTCGTTCACCGACAGCCCCGTGATTGTGGCCTTGCGCAAATCCAGATCATTGCCCGTGCAGCGCAGCCATAGACCATGATCCAGCCGGGAACCTGACAAGCTTGCCCCGTTCAATATGCAGTCGGTGAGCGTTGAATCGGTGAACGCGCAGTCGTCGAATTGCGCCCCGGACAGTTCGCAGGATATCCATGAACAGCCTTCAAGATGAGCGCGGGAAAAAATTGCCCCACGCGCATTGACGCCCTCAAAGCGGACATTGCGAAGATCAATTGCGCGATAGTTTCCACCTTCCAGATCAAGCCCCACCAACGGCTCATTGCTGGCGACCAGCATTTGCAACTGATCAGCTGTCAATGTTTGCTCAGACATGGGCGAGATCCTCTTTCAGACGACACCGCCCCAGTAGAGCTCGATCCAGGACAACGCCCGTACCCTGGACCGCTTCGGTCATCGCACCGAACAGATTGCTCCCGGTCAGGTCCGCTGCGTCCAGTTGTACTTTACGTAACCATGCCTCCATCAAATTGGCCCCTCGCCAACGGACCTGCCTGAGATCACTGCCGGTAAAGTCAGCCTGCACCGCGTTCAAGTGGTAACCGTCGCTGTCTCGCAGATCGCAACGACTGATCAGCGCCTGCTTGAGCATCGTGCCTTTTAAACTGGCGCCCCGCAGATTCACCCCCTGAAAACTAGCCCGCTGTAATTGCGCATCATCCAGGCAGATACCGGGTAGCTGGCAACTTTGGTCTAGGCGAAAATTAGTTGCCTGGGCAGCTTTGGCATTAACTGCAGTGCCGGTCACTTGCGACCAGGACGCTTCTTGAAGATTAGCGCCAGACATCTGCAAACCGTCCACCACGCAGGCATGCAGGCTGGACTTGGACAGGTCCGCGTCAACGGCGCTCACCGCCGTCAGCGTGCAAGTGTGAAAGCTTGCACCGGCGAGTTCAGCGCGGGTGAAGTCGGCGTGGTCCAAGGCGCAGTCGACGAATTGTGCTTGAGGCACCACCGCCGCGGTAAATTGCGCTCGCAGGAAGCTGCAATCGCTGGCATAGGCCTGGGCAAGATGTGCGCCGCTGAGGTTGGCATCGTCCAGACAACAACCCTGAAAGAAAGCCGAGGACAGCTGCCCTTCATGCACAGCGGCCTGCGCCAGATCACAGTCGATAAATACACCCTGATGAATATCGGCTGCGGTCAGCACGGAGCCCGTTAACTTGCACTTTTCAAACACGCTACCCATCAGCCGGGCACCGCTTAAATCGATGCCCGAGAGGTCAAGCCCTGTGAATTTTTGATTTTCAAGCGCTTGCGAAGCAGCACAGGACGCCTCAATGAGCTCACGGGTCCAATCAACCTTGGCCACCACTAGCCCAGACGCAGGCAGCAGCGCAGTAGCTGCCACAATCTGCTCGGTCAGCGCAGTGATTTCGGCACCGATATTAGATTGCACCGATGCAGCCTGGCTCAATACATCCTCGATTCTGGCCTGATACTCCGCTTTGCTGGCAGCCGAGAGCGGTAACTTAGCCAACATGGAACCCGCATTGAATGATGGTGCCGGGTTTGCAGCCTTTAGTTCGGCGGCCTGGGCGTAAATGGATTCAGCGGTGCGATCAAGATGTCTGGCTACCTGCTCAACATAGCGGTGCGCTTGCCGCTCGGAGTCGACAATAGCAGCACGAATATTGGCCTCTAGCACAGCAGGATCAAAGGGGGCTTCTGCGATCACTGACGCAACATTGCGCTGCGCGATGGCTTCGGCGAAGTTGACCCGCTCCGGTGGCGGGAATCTGGATGCATCAAACGGTTTGCCAATGTCGGTGGCCAGTTTTTGCGCGGCCTGTATGCCTTCCTGATGGGCCGTTAGAACCTGCGCGTGGATTTGATCTGCTTGTGCTTGCAGGTCACGCAACATCTGTTCCTGGTCAAAGGTGGGTATCTCCAGCGCAGGCACCATGAGCGGTTCGACGGTCTCCTGGGCCCAGAGCCTGTCAATCCAGGCTTGAGGGCTCAGCGTCGGATCATCCCGATGTTCACAGGCCACGCCCAATGCAGCGATATCTTCAGCATCGACTTCATTGACCGGTATCTGCGCACGATAAATCAGCAGCAGGTGTTCGTCGTTCGGAAACAGCCATACCGTATCCAGGTCCAAAGGTTGTTCGACGATGGGCGAAGAGCTTTCCACGCGCTCCACGAACAGTCGCGCACGCAAGCCAGGCAAATTACCTTTGAGCTGCGGATGCAGTGGATGCATGCCGCTAACTGACCAGCTTTCATCACCGCGCCAGTAGTGCGCCTGGCATTGATCTTCAGCCACTTCATTGAACCATCGCGGATCGGTATCGGCGGGCAACCAAGGTGCGGTTTGCATCTGCCAGGACTCGTCCAGCCTGCCCATGAATCCCTTGCGCGCCATGCACTGGGGCGGCATAGGTAAAAAACTGGCCGGCGCTGGACGATCCATCGGGCTGCGCAAAGGTGCATCGGGGTGCTCTACCTGTGGCAGAGCAATCTGTTGCAATGGCCCAGGGTTTTCGACATAGCCCACACCCTCCAGATTATCCGCATAACCCTCACCCCCAAATGCATGCTGAAAATCCAGCGCAACCGATTCCAGCCCACCGCTGGAGACTGCATTCCAGCCGCTCAACCCGTAACGCCAGGTGCGCGGGGCGAAGGCATGCAAGGTTTTCTCGCATGAACCCACTCGGACATGGACAGGCATCGCTGTGCGCTGCTGCTCATTGAGCGCAAATGCCTGTCCATGTACTGCAAAAGTGCCGCAGCTTTTCTTCAGACCTCGATCAAAAGCTGCCCCGCTAAATCGAGCACAAATCCAGTCCCAGCTGTCTTTGGCGGGCACCGTCTTGCCTGTCTGAAGATTCACCAGAAAACCAACAGTCACCACCAGGTATTTCGATGAGAGCGACTGGTGGCGTGCAATCAGCAGCAGACTGCTTTCATCAAGTTTGTAGTTTTTCATACGACGCCGGCTACATCTCGTACAGCCTGGGCAACTGTGTTCAGCTCGTCTGCGGTCCGGTTCACGACACTGGCTACAATCACCGCTTGAGACTTGACCTGAAGCGCTGCTTCCATTGCAAAGATCATTGCGTTCTCAACGGCGGGCACGGTCGGAGCAACGCCAGTGCCCAGCAAAGGCTGCGTTGATTTGATGATGACCGACTCAAGTTTGTTGGTATTGATCGCCAACCCAGCCTTCACATTCATGATCGCGGTCAAATTTTTTGCGATCGTATTGCCACTAACAACCAGTTGGCCGCTCACATGGACGTCCCCGTGCAAGGAGATGGGTGTCACCGGTGAAGAGATAGTAATTCCGGCAGGAGTCAACGAGATGCTATGCGGTCCACAAACAATCTTTGTCAGGGCTGTCGTACTGTGAACATAGGTGCCCGTATCGACTGTTTTATTAACTGTTTTCTCTGTAACAGTGACGTGTTCTTTCTTGGAGTTGAGGGCTTGCTCCATCTTGGTGGCATGGGTTGATTCAAACCCTGACTTGAATTCGCGACCACCTGGACTGATCGCGTAAGACGTTTTGGGTCCGGCAATGCTGATGGCAAGTTCATGGACCATCACACTCAAGCTTTGCTTTAGCACGCCAAGCGTCGCGCTCGTTTGTACGGTTGTTGAATCGGCCTTTACCGACCAGGTTGGCGTGAAGCTTGCGGAAGGCAGGACCCAACCGTTGCGGTATTTACCTGCCGATGAAAAAGGCTTGAAATCATCCGACTTGGGCGCCGGTGCCGGTGCCTTTGCGGGCGTAGATGATGAAGGTGAAGATGAAGATGATGTGTCGTCATTCGACCCATTGCTTGGGGGAGGAGGTGAGGCACCTAATCCGCCGCCCATGCTGTGGGAATACATATCGGACACTTCGTGCTTGTATGAGTTGGATGCCAACTGCATATGATTATCGGTTTGCAGGTGAGCACCACTGACACTGCCCTCCCCCAGAGTCAGCCTGGTATTACCGATGGGCGCCCCCATTCTCATCATCGGACCCGATGCACTGTCCTCCATAGCAAGATAGTGGCCGCCAGGGGTATTGATCCCACTCTGTGTTGCATTGTCCATCGTGACCCGCGCAGGGTTTTCGGAGTTGGGTACGCTGCCGGTAATAACTGGCCGATCGGGGTCTCCCCCGAGAAAAGACACCAGCACTTCTGTGCCCTTGAGCAGTGGAAATGCCATGCCATGACTTGAGCCATTGGAAATGGTTGCCATGCGCAGCCAGGCCGAACCACGCGTCGCATTCTTCTCGCCACGAATGAACGGAAAACTCACTTTGTAACAACCGTGCTCATTGAGGAGCGGCCGGCCGGTGTCTTCATCACCATCAACCACAGCGCTGAGCACCCCTTGCACATACGGCTTGCGGGTCAGGCATGGCGCCCGAAACTGGACATCTGCAGGCAACGCGATGAACTGAGTGCTGATGCCCTTGACGATGCCCTCACCCTCCACGCCCAGACCCGGCAACGGCTGGTCGCCCTCGTGCTGCACCTGGATCACTTGATAGCGGGTGTTGAAAGACAACTTAGGATGGGCGACAAGCAGCATGGGATCGCCTGCGCGCAAGCTGCTGGCGCGACCGCTGCCGTGGAACTCGCGAGCGCGACAGCCGATTACCTGGGCCCGCCGTGTGGCCAGCCATTGCCCCTGCGCCTGGGAGCCAAAATGTTCGCCATAAAGACCCTGCTCACCCAGGAATGCCGCTGAGGCAGACACGGTTGACAGCTGCTCTGGCGTCGCATCGGTGGGCAGGCTCGCGACGGCCACCGAAGCATCAGCCTGCAACTGGAGTTGTGCATTGCTGGCTGAGAAGTCGCGCAAGGTCACCACTGCCGCCTGGCGAGTGAGTTTGCGCGCAAAGCTACGCACAACAGCCAAGCCTGGCTCAACATCAAGTGCCGAGTCGTGGCTGCGGTAGGTCAACAGGTGAGGGGTTTGCGGCTGGAAGCGCTGATCGCCGCAAAACACTATGGCTTCGCCACCCGCGTTTTGTTCGAAAAAGTAGTAAACCCCGAAGTATTCGAGCAGACGCGACAGAAAAGCGAAGCTCGACTCTTCGAACTGACACGTAAAGCTCGCCTGGGTCAGCGCCACGTCATCAACGGGCACGCGGATATCGAAGTCGTAAACCGAACCTCGCGCCGCATTGATGCCCGGTCCTTCGACATTCAGCCCCGTAAGCTTTAGTACGTCGCGAATCAGCTCCGGCAGGCTTTTGTCCAGCCAGATTTCGGAAAACCGGAAATGACGCAGTTGCACCAGGCGCGGCTCCAGCACCACGCGGTAGTAGTAATAAACGCAATCGGCGTCCAGATAATCCACCTGGGTCACCACGCCCTGATAAGGGTGTGGCTCCCCCATTCCATCACTGAGCGTCAAGACCGCCCGATGCCCCAGCAGCGCTTCGTCATCGAACAGCGGATTGACAGTGGCCAGACGGACCTCGAAACGATAAGGCTGCGAGAGCTTTTCCTCTCCCTGCCATTGCTGCACCCACAATGTTTCGAGCACAAGCGAGGGTGCCAGGCTGACGAAAGTGCAGAGTGCGTGATCATTGAGGGCCATCAGTTAATCCTTGGTCTTGAGTCGGTAACGAGCAGTCACTCTAAGGTTTCGAGCAGCGCTTCACCCTCGGGTAAAGACCTGATCGGATCCGCCTCTACTGGCGTAATGATCCATTCGCCCGACACATCCACCGCCACTTGCAACTCCGCCAGCGGCCGCTGATCGGCAATGGCCCCCAGCAACACGTCAGACAGACGCGGCGTCAGGCTTTTACGCAGGATGAAATCGATGTTACGTGCCCCGCTCTCCACTTCCGTGCAGCGTGCGGCAATCACGTCGGCGACTTCGTCTGCAAAGGTCAGGCGCACTTTCGATGAAGCCAACAGCCGCTCGCTGAGCCGGGCCAGTTTCAGTCGCACGATACCGGCCAGTTGCTCTCCGCCCAGGGTGAAGAACGGCACGATGGTCATGCGTGCCAGCAATGCAGGCTTGAAATGCCGGGAGAGCGTCGGGCGGATTTTTTCCGCAAGGGTGTCGGGGTCCGGGCGTCCGTCAGCGCACAGGTTCTGGATTTCGTCAGTGGCCAGGTTGCTGGTCAACAGCACCACGGTGTTGGAGAAATCGATCTGCCGCCCTTCGCCGTCGGACAGGCTGCCCTTGTCAAAGACCTGGTAGAAAATGTTCACCACGTCCAGGTGGGCTTTCTCGACCTCGTCGAGCAGCACCACTGAATAAGGGCGCTTGCGGACCGCTTCGGTCAACATGCCGCCTTCACCGAAACCGACATAACCGGCAGGCGAACCCACCAGTCGGCTGACGGTGTGCTTTTCCTGATACTCGCTCATGTTCACCGAGATCATCGCCTCCTCGCCGCCGAACAAGTGCTCGGCCACCGCTAGGGCGGTTTCAGTCTTGCCGACACCCGAGGGGCCGACCAGCAGAAACACGCCCAGCGGCTGCTGCGGATCGCGCAGGCCCGATTGTGCCGCCTTGAGGATTTCAGCGATTTGCTCGACGGCAGTGTCCTGACCGCGAATTCGCGTCTTGATGTTAGCGGCCAGGGCCATTACGCCACCGGCGGCGTCACGCAGCACTTTGCCCAGCGGCACGCCGGTCCAGTCAGAGACCACCTTGGCGATGGCGTCAGGATTAACCTCGGTGAACAGCAACGGCTCATCGCCTTGCAGCGCAGCCAGCGCCTGGCGAGCCGACTCCAGTTCCGCCTGACGGTCGGTCAGCGAAGCCAGAACCTGAGCCGTTTCGCCCTCGGGGGGCACGGGCAGATCGTCTTCTTTCAAGGCCACTTGCTTGCGAGCCTCCAGAACCCGCACTGCGGCCTCGCGCTCGGCAAGCCAGCGGGTTTGCAGCGTCACACGGCGATCTTCGATGCTCGTCTGTTCATCGGCAATATCGGCCAGACGCTGCACCTCCACCGGGAAGCCGTTGCTGCGATCACGCTCCAGCGCCGCCAGTTCGCGGGCCAGACCGGATAACTCGCGCTCCATACGCTCAAGCTCGGCGGGCTTGATACCCAGGCCAATCCGCACGCGGGCGCTGGCAGTGTCGAGCAGGTCCACGGCCTTGTCCGGCAGCAGGCGCCCGGTGATGTAGCGATCCGACAACTCGGCCGCAGCGACGATGGCGTCATCACGCACGCTGACGCCGTGGACTTTTTCGTAATGCCCCTTGAGGCCGCGCAAAATCAGTACCGCAGTTTTGACGCTCGGCTCATCGAGCTTGACCAACTGGAAGCGGCGCGCCAGCGCCGGGTCTTTTTCAAAATACTTTTTATATTCCGACCAGGTGGTGGCGGCGATGGTGCGCAACTCGCCACGCGCCAGAGCTGGCTTGAGCAGATTGGCCGCATCTGACCCGCCCGCTGCGCCGCCCGCGCCGATCAGCATGTGCGCTTCATCGATAAACAGAATGACCGGAGTGGCGGACGCCTTGATCTCTTCGATCACCCCGCGCAAGCGGTTTTCAAACTCGCCCTTGACGCTGGCCCCGGCTTCCAGGGCACCCAGGTCCAGGCTGAGCAGGCGGGTATTCTTGAGGAAGTCCGGCACTTCGTTCTGGCTGATCAACAATGCCAGCCCTTCCACGACCGCCGACTTGCCCACCCCCGGTTCACCCACGGCGATAGGGTTGTTTTTACGACGCCGGGCAAGGATGTCGATCATCTGGCGGATTTCATCATCACGACCAAAAATCGGGTCGATGCGCCCTGCCGCTGCCTTCGCGGTCAGGTCTTCACAAAAGCGCGCGATATTGTCTTCAGCGGCCGCTGCAACACCGCCTGCGCTGGCGACCGTCGAGGAAGATGAACCGATGTGCAGGCTGTCCAGCGGGCCTTCGCTGGAACCGTTCAGCAAATGAGCGAATTCAGCGGTCAGGGCGTCGGTGGAGATCGGCTTGAGCATTTCGCCGTACCGCGTCCCGGCGGTGTAATAGCCCAGGCGCGAAACCAGCGCCAGCAGCAGCGAACCGCCGCGAATACGCCCGGTGCCCACCACCAGCGAGGCGACGAGCCAGGCATCCTGAATCAACTCGGTGAGCAGGCTGGCGAACACCGGACGACCAGGATTGCCGTTCTTGAGTTGCGTCAGACCGTCGTCAAGCAGTGCCCGCAAGCGCAACGGATCAATTTCAAAGCGGGTCAGGATGCGAGTGACGTCAGCATGGGTATCGTCCAGCAATTGACGCAGCAAGTGCTCAACGGAAATCTCGTAGTGAGTGCGTGCCAGGGTCAGCCCTGCCGCAGTCTCCAGGGCTTTGGTGCCATATACATTGAGCCGCGCGAACAGCGGTTTGAGTTCAACCTGAATCATTGCAGCGTCCTCACTTCGGGCATCGAGCCGTTTGCAGCGGTTAACATGAATACAACGTCGTCTTGCGCATTTGTGTCGCCGAGCCAGGTATCCAGACCCAGTTGTTGCCAGCCCTGACCCAACGAGGCGCATCGCTGCTCCTGTGGCGCAAGCATCATGACCAAACGACTGTGCAGCGGCGTCTGCAGGTACAGCACCACCACCCTTTCCAGCTTTTGGTACAGCGCCTGCCCCGGCAACAGGTCGTGAAAACGCTGGGCACTCAATGAAGTCAGACGAATATCCAGCATGCCGCTACGGTCCATCACTTCTCGACCGAGCAGGCTGTCTTCGCCCAGGACACCGCACTGCATGCCCAGGTAAGTACGCGCTGGACGGTCGATACGCAGCCGTGTTTCGACACAGGGCACAACCTCCACAGAACCGTCGTTGAGCACCGCCTTCACCAATTGCTGCAGGCCAAGGGCCGAGCGTGGGTGCTGATTGAACAGGCCTGCGTATTGCAGTAAATCCAGGGATTGGTCGCGCAGTTCAGGCCGTGCATCAGCGACACCGATAAAGGCCTGCAGTTGGCGCAGGCTTTTGACGTCACGCCGCTCGGTGATGTCGATCCAGATGCGGTGCTTTTCCCAGGCGCGGAACAACAGCGGATAGAGCGCGGCATGCAAAATGTCGAGAAAGTCGCGGCCCGCCGAGTGCCCTTGCAACTGCTCGTCGATCAGGTCCTCGGTGTAAAACGTAGGCAGCGGCGAAGTCACCCCATACAACCCGAAGAAATTGGCTTCTATGCGGTAGCGACCATCCTCGCCCAGCTCGATCTGCTCAATGTCACGCTGTGGGAAACCCAGCCCCAGACGCGGCCGGACCCGCACATTTTCAGCGAACGATTTATCGCTGGGGAAACGCAGTCGCAACAGGCGCAGTGCCTGGAAAAACCCGAAATCGCCGCTGTCATCAAGCAACGAATCGCTCACAGCAGGCGTTGCTGCCCGATCTTCGCTGGCCATTGCAAGGTCTCGTGGTGAACGCTGTCGAACAGCGTGAAAGCGGTAAAGCTGTTGACAGCCATACAGCCAGCGAAAAACTCGTCGAGTACACAACCGAACAGGTAGAAATTGCCGGGGCTGAGAAAGTGATCACCGCGACACTCGACCCGAATGACACTGCCTTCAATGGGCAGCCCACGGATAAAACGTCGCTCTTGAATGACGGTGACGTTTTCGATGGCATCGATACGTCGCTGATTAGCGTCTTGTGCGCCCTCGCCGGTGCTGGGCAGATAACCCGTCAGCAGGCCACGCAAGTAATCGCGATCGGCCAGGCGAAAGTGATTGGCGTTCAACTGCGAGAGCATTCGCCAGAGTAATTTGTCGTCGAATTTCGGTGGCTGGCAGGGTGTGACACCCCGGATGCTCTTGAACTCCACCCTGGGTGGGGTGTTGTCCGTGGGCTGGTTCAAATCCCCCGGCCGCAGACTTTCAGGCAACTTGCCATTGGTGCACAACAAACCGATAGACAAGGTCATTTCGGCCGGCACTTTACCTTCGCGGTAAGGCAGGCTCAGATAATGGTCGTACCCATGAGGGTCGATACTCGAAGAGCGGATTCGCAAATTGTAAGTGTCGTTTTGCGAAAAGGTATTGAACGGCTCAAGCGGTCGCTCGCCTGCGCCCGCGGTGTAAGCGCTGACGCTGAGTACCGAATGAATCCGCATGCTCATGCGCTGGCCATGATCGGCTGGCTGAATACGATAATCGACTTGCTTGTGATTGATACGTAACGGGTGCGCTTGCTGCTCGAACAGATTGATCGCTGGCGTTACACCCATCATGAAACTGTTGGCGGACAAATCGGGCGTCCAGTCTGGCAGGTTTTCAAACATCAACCGGACGCTGAAGCGACCCTCCCGACCGCGTGCGCCCCACTGTTTGAACCCGGCCAGCTCCACGAAAAGGAATTTCTCTGGCAGCGCAAAGTATTCCTGCAGGCATCGATAGGCCGGGTGGGCCGTATCAGGGAATGGCAGCAACGGGTTGTTTGCATCAAACCCCAGCCCCCGCAGATACCGCGCAGGCAATACGGTCAGGGGTTGGCCTAGCGCGCTGATACGAATCTCCCTCAGGTTCAACTGCAACAGACGCAGTAATTTGCTGCCATCTACCATGCCGTCGCCAAGATAGAAGCGCAGGCTGTCCGCCTGCCAATCGCTCGGGTCGGCGGTGGTAAACGCAAAATCCATCAGCAAACTGCGTGCTTCGCCGTTGCCGCCATCCCAGCGCGTGCTCACCAGCTGCAGCGGTTCGAGTTCGACCGCCGCTGTGCTGCGAAAGCGTATCCGCTGCCCGTCAACGGGAACCGAGGCCACTTCACATCCCGCATCAATGCGGGTCACTTGTTGCAAAGGTCCACGGGGCTGAAATTGCAACAGCGTCAAGCACGGCAAGGGTTGCAAATAGTGGGGATACAGCAGCTGCGCCAGCTCTTGAATGAACTCGGGAAATTCATCATCCAGGCGTTGGCGAACCATGCCAGTGAGAAATGCCACCCCTTCCAGCAAGCGCTCGACATCCGGATCGTTCGCCGAATCCACACCCAACAGTGGCGCCAAGGCCGGATTGCTGAGGGCAAACTCATCAGCCAGACGCCTGAGGTGATTGAGTTCTCTTTGATAATGGTTGTTAAGCATGACTTAGTGCATCGCCAGGGAAACGCGACCGTCGGAAGACACCCGGGTAGCCAAATGAATGGGGATGTTTCGATCGTCTATTTCAACCAGCCCGTCAAGCGTGAAACTCAGCGACAGCACTTCCTGGGAACCTTCGGCGACCAGGATGCGAGGCGATTTCAGGCGGGGCTCGTAGCGGGCAATCATGCGGGTCATGTTTTCGATGATTTGCGTGGTCTCGCCGGTGGCAAAAGAACCGGCCAGATTGGTGAAGTCCGGAACGCCAAACTCGGCGTCTATGGGCACGCTGCCGCAGCGGGTATTGAGGATGCGTTGCAGGTGCAGGATGATCGACTGCATGAGCACTTCAGACTGGGTCAGGTGTGTACGGCCGGTATCGGCCTGCAACATGGTGATCCGTTCCAGCAATCGTTTTTCTTTCATCGCTGTACCCCCTCTGAAGAACCAGGATCGCCGCCCTGCAAGAGGGCGGCGCTTTAACCATGACGCGTTGTTTACGCCTTCGGCGCCAACCAAGAATCTTCGGCTTCGATGCCGTCCGGCTCCCACGTCCAGACGATTTTTTCGTAGGTGAAGCCGAAATCTTCCATATGGCCCATTTGCTTGAACTCTGGGTTCAAGGTGTTCGGCATCCAGGTGCGCGAAGAGATCAGCACCGCGTTGCTCAGGGTGACGGTGTAATACTTTTCCTCGGTGCCTTTGGGCGAGATGCGATAGAACTCAAGTACGACAGTCTTGAGCTGCTCGCCAGAGGTGAGGGCTTGCTGCAGTTTGGGTGAAGACTTGTCAATTTCCTTGGTCAGGGTCAGACCATGGTGAACACGCTTGCCTGCTGGAAGGCCGGTTTGCGGGTTTTTCGGAATGTCGATCAGGTGTTCAACAGCTTGTACAAGGATCTTCCCGGTATGGCCGGCAATCTGAACAGAACCTTCAATCTTGCCTTGGTTCTGGCCTTCGATACTCAAGTAGCATGGCATTGGCATAACAGGTACTCCGGGTTAAATCAGCTAGTTTCCAAACACCGGTCAGAACACTTGGCCCTGGCTCGCTGCGTTGAATCCATCGTATGAAATTACCGAGGCAATGACCCTCGGGTGAACACCTGAATGGGTGCAGTTGCGGCACCCATTCAGTCTGCAAATCAGCTCTTATCGAGCTTGCCCACCAGCGAAAGCGTGAAAGAAGCGCCCATGTACTTGAAGTGCGGACGAACCTTCAAACCCACGCGGTACCAGCCTGGATCCCCTTCAACGTCACTGACCGTAATGTCTGCCTGACGCAATGGACGGCGGCTGCGCACGCCGGCTGCCGGGTTGTCCATGTCAGCCACGTATTGGCGAATCCAGGTGTTGAGTTCCGACTCCAGGTCGCCACGCTCCTTCCAGGTGCCGATGTTTTCGCGCTGGATGACTTTGATGTAGTGCGCCAGGCGACTGACCACAAAGATGTAAGGCAACTGGGTGCCGAGCTTGTAGTTGAGTTCGGCCTCTTTGCCTTCCTTGTCATTGCCAAAGTACTTGGGTTTCTGGCACGAGTTGGCAGAGAAGAACGCTGCGTTATCGGTGTTCTTGCGCATGGTCAGCGCGATAAAGCCCTGCTCAGCCAACTCGAATTCACGACGCTCGGAGATAAGCACTTCGGTCGGGATCTTGGTCTGGGTTTCACCCATCGCTTCGTAGTTGTAAACAGGCAGATCGCCGACCGTACCGCCACCCTGCGGACCAATAACGTTGGCGCACCAGCGGTATTGGGCAAAGCTGTCGGACAGACGGCTGGCGAATGCAAACGCAGCATTACCCCAGAGAAAGTCCTTGTTCCCGCCACTGACGTTTTCGTTGTAGCGAAAGGTTTTTGCCGGAATCGTGTCTTCGCCATAAGGCGTGCGCAGCAGGAAGTGCGGCAACGTCAGGCCGACAAAGCGTGAATCGTCACTTTCGCGAAAGGCGTTCCATTTAGTGAACTGCGGGCCCTCAAAGACGGCTTGCAGGTCTTTGAGATTTGGCAGATCGGCAAAGCTGTCGATACCAAAAAACTGAGGGCCTGCCGACGCGATGAAAGGCGTGTGGGACATCGCCGAAATAGCCGCGACTGATTGCAGCAACTTCATGTCCTGCGGCCCAGGATTAAACTCGTAGTTACCAATGATCGAACCAAATGGCTGACCACCGAACTGGCCGAACTCAGCGGTGTACACCGCCTTGTACAGACCCGAGCGAGTGATTTCCGGCGCATCTTCGAAATCTTCGAGGAGCTTTTCCTTGGAGACGCTGAGGATTTCCAGCCTGTTGTTCTCGCGAAAATCAGTACGGTCAACGAGGAACTTCAACGAGCGCCAGGAAGATTCAAGCTTCTGAAACTTCTCATTGTGAATAATGGCGTCCACCTGACGGCAGAGCTTGGCATCCAGTGTGGCGATCATGTCGTCGATCAGCCCGGCACTGACCTTCTCGGTCTGGCGAGCCGGTTCAAGCAGTTCGGTGACGAAGGCTTCCAACCCTTGACGGGTGACGGCGTAAGCCTCGTCACCGGGCTTGACACGGGTGGCTTCTACCAACTGATCCAGCAGGGAAACCGACTCAACGGCTTGCCCGACGCCGCTCGTTGCCTGGCTTTTTTCTTCACTCATGGGTTACTCCTTGTCCCTGACGCCGAGCTCGGAGAGCAAACGCTCGCGAGCACCGTCATCGTTCATCAAGGCCTGAAGTTGCTTGCGAAATTCAGGCAGATTGCCCATCGGGCCTTTCAAGGCCTTGAGCGAGTCGCGCAGGGCGATCAGTTGCTGCAGCTCGGGAACCTGGGCAACAATGGCGTCAGGTTCGAAGTCGCGAATTGACTGGAAGGTCAACGAAACGGGTATCTGCTCATCTGCCGGCGCGTTTTCCGACAGCCGATTGGGCACCGCCAGTTGCAGACTCAGGTTCTGCCCTTTGAGCACGTCGGTGAAGTTGTCCTTATCGACGCGAATCGGCTTGATGTCCTCAACTGGCGTATCGTCATCACGCAAGGTGAAATCCCCAATTACCAGCTGCTTCAAGGGCAGTTCAACCTGCTCTTGAGCGCCGCCGGTGTCGGAGCTGTAAACAATATTGACGCGCTCTTTGGGCGCGACCGAACCTTCACTAGCCATTCATTCCCACTCCTGTTACCGGGCACGCTCAACGCTGCCATTGAAAAACTCATGGCATGGATATGCACATGTCTGTCGGGCATTGCATGTGACTTGTTTCAATTGGCCTGCGGGCTGGCCAAGCGCCAGAACGCAGGCAAATCCATTGCTGCCAGTTGCTGCATCCATATCGCTTTGCCATCGCCGTCTTCATAGCTCGAAGCCAGCTCAAGCAACGGCAGCACAAGATCGGGCTCCCAGCGGTCCAACCCTTGCTCGGTTGCTTCCTGCAGCAGGACATCAACCGCGACTTGCAGCCGGGCATGAGGATCAAATCGCTTGAGCAAAAAACATTGAGCGCAGCGCAGACGAAACCGGTCTCGGCCGCTGCTGACCTCACGCAGGTTGTCCTGCAGGCGGTTTAGCGCGCTGCTCAGCTGACCGTCGGCGGCGTCTTGGGCCGCGGCTTCAATCAGGGTTTGCACGGCATCAGCAGCACCCGAACGGGTCGCGGGCGCCAAGCCTTCGAGCCAACTACGCGTCGCGCCATCGGCAAACGGTTGGTCGTTGGCGAAAGTCAGCTCGGCGAGCGTCGGCAGACGCACCAGCAAATGCCGGGTTTCCAGCGCCAGGCTCGTGGCGGCTTGCACCGCTCCGGCGCCAAGGCGCGTAAGTGCCAAGTGACTGGCTCGATTCAGGTCCAGCCAGAGTGGATAGGTGTTGAGTCGGCCCTCGCAAAAGCGCACGACATCCAATGGCTCGCCGATGCTCTGCAAGCGATTGAAACTCTCGACCTCAGCCCCGGAGGGCGCTGGCAAACGGGTTGTGGTGCCTTGTGCAGGCGGCGCCTGCTCCAAAGTCATCCAGGCCAATTGGCGATTCAGGCGAAACAACAACGGCAGCGTTGCCTTAGACTCCAGACAAAAACCCACCAGAGGCATCAGCGAGGCGAACACACCGGTGACTGCATTTTCTACCGTTTCATCGCCTTCCAGGCTGCCCAAGGGCTGAGCAGCTGCCAATGTAGGTGGTTCCTTGCCGACCGGTGTTGCGGGCTTTACGACCGGTGCCTGGACCGGTTCAGGTGGTGCCGAAATCACCTCGGATGAAGCAACCGTCGACACGATTGCAGCCTCTACAGGGAGCTGTGAAAGACGACGACGCAACGCAAAGAAGCTCGGCCCTTCTGAATCACGGTCACGCCACTGAGTGTCTATCGCATCCCAGTCTTCAAGCAGCGCCGCCAATCGCTCACCGGGCACAGGCTCAAAGCTTTCCTCGATCTTGGCGGTAAGCCACTCAAGCATCCATTCGGCCTGATTTCGTCTGGCACGCAGCCTCGCGGGAGGTGGCGTGAGGGTGTCCCAGTACAGCTCAAGCATTTCGCGTAATACGTGCACACCGGTGACCAGGCCAGGTATGCCTCTGATTGTGGTCCAGGCACATAACAGCCAGACCGCAGCATTGATATCCTTACCCTCAACGCGAAGAACATCAGCGCAGGATTCGGCAACAATGTGCCAATCAACTCCGGTATCAGCGTGAATATTGGTCAGCTTCTCTAGTTCAGCTTGCGCCCGTGCAAAAGCAGCGCTCTCACGTGGATTAGCACCCGATGGGCTAGTCACACTAATGGCTAACGAGCCTAATTCTTGATCTTGGTAACTCATACGTTATTCCTGCGACACCACAACTACTGAGTACCACGTCATATGCGCAAAAATGCCGTCGATGCCTTTACTCTTACAAATCAAACCGTCTTGCTCATCGGTGGTATAACGATGATCTGTTCGCCCTGCTGGCACTATCAGGTGAACACCTGAATGGGTTGGACTATTCATTACTTCTCGGTAATAAACTCGCTGAACCAAAGGCATTCCTTACCTGTTGTGGAGGAAACTTATCAGACGGCTGCCGCATGGCTTGACCTTGCGTTGCAGTTTTTGAACTTTATTTAAAAATCACGGTATCCGTAGCCGGATGCCTAGACAGCACCACCGCATTGCCCGTACATTGCGAACAGCCCGATCGCACAAGGAGATAAGATAACCGCCGCCTTTCACGACTGGGCCAGCCACGGATTTGCAGCCCCCGTACCACAATCAATGAGTCACGAAAGCTTGATCGTCTGGTCAGCTGTTAATTTATGAATAAATCAACGCTCATTGAATCCTCAAGCCAAGCCCGTGCATCGCAGAGCCCCGATCATTTCGATGTCAGCGCTGAGCCCGCTGCCAATCAGTTGCTGGCATGGCGTCGTCGTGTCGGCCATGTGATCGACGTTCTCCCGTCATCCAGCGCAGTGACCCTGCCCTTCAACGCCTGCATTGACCGTTACGCACTAGGTGACCGGGTTTTCAGCGATTGCGCCAGCGACCATCTGGTGCTTGATCGCCCGGTCTCGCGTATTTCCACGGACGACAAGCGGGACTACGTGTTTCAGGTTTATACCGAGGGTGGTATCGAATGCATTCAGGGTGCGGGTCTGGAGAGTCGTAGTCCTGGCTTGGCCAGCATCATGGCTCTAGATTTAAATCAGCCGATCCGCATGCACCGAAGTCGTTGCAGGGTCCTGAGCTTTTTTGCGCCACGCCAGATTGTTGAGCTGGCACTGCCCCATGCGGACTCCCTCCATGGCCGCATCTTCGAAAGCACAAACCCGCTGACCCGACTGATAGTCGAGCACGCAGCCGCGTTGGCAGGACGTGTCGCTAGAATGAGCGAACATGAAGCCAGCCAGGCCTTCGATACCACAGTCCAGTTGATGCTCGGGGCGTTTGCCAAACAGGCCAAACTCAGTGGGAACGTAAGGGCTGCAGCACGCAGTGCAATTTTCGACCAGGCCAGACGCTACGTCAGAGTGAATCTCTATCAGCCTTGGTTAACGCCAGAAAGTGTGGTGGTCAAACTTCAACTTCCCCGCGCGACACTGTATCGGCTGTTTCAACATGAAGGCGGATTGGGGCGCTACATCATCAACTGCCGTTTGCGTGAAGCCGCCGATGAAATCGTGCGTTATCCCAACAGACAGATTATTGAAATCGCCTACAGCTTGGGATTTAACAGCGCTTCAGACTTCACCCGAGCCTTCCGTCGACACTATGACATGTCCCCACAAGACCATCGTTTTCTGGCGCTGCAAAGAATAGGCAAGAAATTATAGTTTCTGTCCAATAGGCCCAACTAAGTCACGCTGACTTTCAATGGGGAACGCTTTCAATGCAAACAAACTGATCAGCATCGCGCTTAGCAAATACCATGCTGGCGCCATCGGACTATGCGTAACACTGATCAACCAAGTGACAAAAAACGGGCTGAACGCGCCAAAAATAGTCACGCCCAGGCTATAAACCAGCGACATGCCCATGCCACGACAATGCAGGGGAAATGACTCCATGATCATCACAGTCATCACACCATTGTTTCCCATCGCTACAACCGCATAAACGGCGATTATCAGAAGGGATAACCCTTCGCCGACACCCTCAGTCAAAGCAAGGAATACGGGATATACGGACCCAATACTGACGAGCATCGTCACATATTGAGTTGGCTTTCGCTGAGTACCACGATCTGCGATACGCGCGAACAAAGGTGCGGCGATGAATAGCATCGCACTCGCCAGGCACGATGAAAGCAGACTCATGGTGGGCGACATCCCAAGGTTTCGGGTCAGATAGGTGGGCATATACAACACCATCAAATAAATGCTTGCCGTGGGTGAAGCCATTAGCAAAATCCCGAGCAGAAGCGGGGAACGGTGCTGGTTAAGCAAAACTTTAAAAGACGGTCTAGGGATAACAGGCTGTACATTTTCAATCATATTCCGTCGAATCAACCAGCCGATCGGACCGATCAATAATCCCAAAATAAAAGGGATGCGCCAGCCCCATGCCATTAACTGTTCGGGTGTCAGTAAATAAGTGGTGCAAGCGCCTACCAGAGCACCTACCAACGCCGCCGCAGCCTGACTGGCAGAGCGCCAACTGACCAGATAGCAGCGTTTACCCGCAGGGGCCAACTCCATCAAGACCGCAGAAGCAACGCCAATCTCACCACCGGCAGCAAAACCCTGCAGCAAACGAGCGATGACGATTAGCAAGGTGGCTGTAACGCCAATCGACTCATAGGTCGGCATGAATGCAATCAATGCTGTGCCTGAGGCCATCAGCAAATTGGACATATTCAGGCCTGCTTTGCGACCTTTGCTGTCCGCGATGTGACCGATCACCAAAGCCCCCAGTGGCCTCATGGTGAAACCGATGCCAAAAGTCAGCAACGACATAAGCAGAGAAGAGAGCGAACTGTCAGCAGGGAAAAAAAGTTTTCCTATGATCACGGCAGAGAAGCTGTAAACGGTGAAGTCGTATATCACCAGACCATTGCCAATCACGATCGCGAAGACGGTGGTTTTTGACTGCCGGGTGCCTGCAGAGAGATGAACGGTGCGAGGGGTCGACATAGGCAGTAGGACGAGTGCTCAAGCATAGTGAGTCGGAGATTTGATGTGGGCGTTAATTAGGCATCGGTATTCGAAGACGGCAATGTATTGATTGCCTCCCGACATACAGCTTCCCTTTTGCCCCCCCCAAAAAGGCACATTAACTCACCAGCAAAAAGGGGGTGAATCATTCAGAATGGTCCCACAATACCATCATCTTGATATTGTTGGATTAGATCGCCTGGGCTCGGTAATCCCGCCTTGCTTGATTAGAGCGGGTGTCACCTTTGCGGCAGCAAATGATCGATTTCACTCACACGCTGCGTAGGCAACTGGATAGGTAACGGAATCAATGAGGGTTTGCAGAACTTGCTGGCTCAAAGAGCTTTCGAGGCTGCATAGGTCTGAAATCCAGATACGTTCAGGTAGCAGGCGGATTGAGACGCCCGTCCAGCCCAAATCGCTCCTGCAGCACCAACTCGTACAAGCCTTTAGCGAGCATAGGATTAACCAGCAGATTCCAGCTATGGCGCGACACGCTTGAGGGCATCAGCACAAACGGGTGCTGTGCGAGCAGAGTCGCTCCGAAGGCCTGTTGACTGCGGCTCGGCGTTCCAGGGATAAGCCAGTTTGGGTTGGGAATGTCTTCCGGGTCGACTTTATGGACCCGTGACATGTCGAGCACTCTGGCCGCAGTCAGCGTATGCGGCATGTAATCAAGCGCTTCAAAACCCTTGTGGACGGCCACTTCGAGAATGGCGGTGGCGGCGTCCAGGCTGGTGTAAACAACCTGCACGCCTTTGGGATTCCAGCGCCCTCCACTGCCTTCTGCTCCAATGCCGCTATTCCAGGTGGACGCGTGTCTAGTCTGGTCGAGACGCCAAAAGTGGATTGGCGCACTGAGTGGATCTGTGACCATCAATAAATCCCGTACTCGATCCTGTGAAGGAAATCAGTTACCAGCTCGTAGCCCACCGGATTGGATAGCAGATCGATTGGCGACTCGCCATCCAGGCCACGTGCAGGTTTGGTTATCCAGTTCTCTGCCAACTCGCGCGTTCCAAACACTGCTTGAGCCTTCTCCAGCGCTTCCGCGTAGTACAAGGCACGGGCGCTCTGCTCAGGAGTGAGCGCGTCGTCCTTGTGTTTCATCCGACGCGCGAGGGTTCGATCAGACAGGCCAACGATCTTCGACAAAACGTTATGGCGCCTGAACGCTTCGACAGATTCAACCAGGTCAATGACTGCACTGAGCGTGAATCCAGCCTTGGTCGCCTTGAAGACCGCCATACGATCGTCAGTATTGGTACCAGGCAGCAACAGGCTCACCATGGGCTGATGGGCGCTATTCGACCGCACCGCATCTGATATTGAATAGCTAACTTCGGGCAACGTTGTTTCCCTCTGCTTGATCTGGCCCTTGCTGACCGGGGCTGCGCGCTTTGTAATGACCTTTTTTGCGGCAGGCTTAACCGGCACCTTTGCGCTACCGACTTTCGCTTTGACGGTTTTTGGGCGCGCCGTTTTACCCTCAAGAACTTCTGCTGTCGCAGTCATGGTGACCTCCGTCACGCTCGGACATATGACATCTAAAATACTGCCATATGGCCGAAAATGCAAAAGATCGGTCTACAGTGGCATGGATCTTTCAAGCACCTACCCCTAGGAAAACCTCCCTTACCTCCTACCACCTGAACCAGTTTTCCCCTTTTGCCCGTGCTCCAAAAGGCCCATAACCCCACCAGCCAAAAGGAATGGCACAGCAAGGGAATGGAAGCCAAGGGTAAGAGCCCTACCCGAAAAGGGCTGGGTTTGGGTGAAGAGCAAAAGGCTCTTCTGTGGTTGAAGCCGAGGGTGAACTGAAGTCCAACAAAACCGCCCTTTTTCGTTGAAATCTGTCCTGAAAGACTGATTCTCAGTCCCGATGATCGGCTTAAGCGCTGTCTCTAATCAATCGATTTAGAGGCAAGCACCATGAAAATCGCATCGGTCCTTTCGACCTAAGGCGGCCCTGGCAAGACCACGGTAACCGCAAACCTGGGCGCTTTCTGCGCCGACTCAAATATCCGCACCCTGGTCATCGACCTCGATACGCAACCCTCGTTGTCCTCCTTCTATCGTCTGGACAGCGAAGCCCCTGGCGGCACATATCAACTGATTTCCCAGAACGAAACCATCCCTGATCTGGTCGTTTCCCGCACCTGCATCCCCAATCTGTCGCTGATCCTCTCCAACGATCCCCACAAACCGGTGATGGAGTTGGGCAGCATTGAGGCCATCAAGGAGATGGTCGCCGCCGGCTTGGGTTACAGCATCGTGCCGGCCATGTCAGTGACAGCCACTCATCATCGACGGGGCTTGCGGGTCGAGTCACTGCAACCGCCATTGACCCATACGCTGGGCATTGCGCTGCGTCAGGACAAGCCGGTGGGCAAGGCGCTGCGGCAAGTACTCGACGCCTTGCAGACGCTGTCGTCCTGACAGGAGCCGAACACCAATGCCCCACAGCGAATACTGAAAATCTTCAGTAGCGAGCGCCATCAAAACATTCCGGGTCTTCATCCAGATATTTTTTCATACGCCGCCACAAGGTAGTCGTGCTGATCTGTAAACGCTTGGCGGCCGCCTCACGATTGCCACGCACACTGCTGAGCACTTCTTGCAGCACCGTCAATTCACTCCTGACGGCTGCGCCCTCGTCTATCGGGGCACTGACCGAAAGGTCCTCCAGCACATCCTCCAGCAGTGACGCTGCGAACGGCTGCCCCTGACTCATCACGGCCAGGCGCTCGACAACATTGCCCAACTGCCGAATATTCCCGGGCCACGGGTAGCGGCTCAAGCGCATCAGCAGCGCTTCGTCCGGTTCCGCAGAATCCATGGGCAGGCTGCGAAGCAGGTGGCGCACCAGTTCGGGAATGTCGTCGTGGCGCTCGCGCAAGGCCGGCAGGCGCAGTTTCAACACGCAGATGCGGTAGTAGAAGTCTTCACGGAATAACCCTTTGGCCACCAGCTGCGGCAAGTTTTTATTGCAGGCAGTGATGATACGAATATCGACGGGCGTGACTTTGTCGTCACCAATGCGCACCACCTTTCGCTCTTGCAGGGTGCGCAGCAGCTTGACCTGGATATCGGTGGACGTTTCGTTAATTTCGTCGAGAAAAATGGTGCCCGTATGCGCCAGCTCAAATACCCCGGCCCTGCCCTCATTGAGCGCCCCGGTGAAGGCGCCTTTCACGTAGCCAAACAGCTCACTCTCCAGCACTCCCGGAGCGAAGGCCGCGCAATTGATAGCCACGAATGGACCTTGCTTGCGGCGCGAAGCATTGTGGATGCTCTGGGCGAACAGCTCTTTACCGGTGCCGGTTTCGCCCTCGATCATGACCGTGCTGTCGACCGCCGCATAGGTCGTGGCCAGGCGTTTGGCCTTGATCAGCGCCGGGCTGCTGCCGATGATGTCGTCGAAGTTTCTGTCGGCAACGTGCTGACGCGCCAGCACCCGGCGCATCTTGCGTTCGAGGGCGGTGATTTCCGTCTGGCTTTGCAAGGTGGCCACCGCACCGATGACTTCACTGTCCAGGACGATGGGCGCGATGCTCAAGGTCAGGGAGAGGCGGCCCAATGTGATCAAAGCCCCGCGCACCGGGCGACCGCTGCTGAGTACTTGGCCGAAATAGTCTTGAGCCAGCAGGCCATCAATGCTGTCGCCGCACGCCAGGCTGCCGAGGTAAGCCGTGGCCACGCTGTTCATGTTGGTGATCATGCGCTGGCTATCAACACTGAAAATACCTTCCGAGACACAGTTGAGAATCGACTGGATCATCTCGTAGCGGCTTTGCAGCTCCACCCGCTTGAGTCGGCGTTCCTCCTCGATTTGCAGCAGGTGCAAGGCTTCGTCAACCGCCTCGTCAACGGCGTCTGGATCTGCATCAGACATGATGTAACGCATGCCCCGCGCAATCACCGCCTGGCGCAACGACAAGCCGCCAATCGCCACTTCAATACCCTCGGCCTGCAAGCGATCCAGATGAGCCTCAGTGGCCTGGCTGCTGCCCAGCGGATCGATCAGGCAGATGGAGACCTGCGCCATGAACGGTCGGGCTTTTTCCAGAATGCTCGCATAGCCCTCGGAGGTGGCCAGGAAGGCGATCCGCTCCGAGGACTGCCGGGCTTTGCGATAGGCATTGATACAGTCGAAAAACGTGTGTTTGACCTCAACGATGGGCACTCGCAAATGCTCACGCAGGACACTCGCTGTGCGGCCACGACTGATGATCACGCTCACGCCGCCGTCGATCAGTTGGCGCGCCTTGAGCGTGGCGTCGTGCTGAGCGGCCTCGACCACCTCCAGCGAGAGGCCGCGCTGCTCAACGGTGTCACGCATCACCGACGTTAACGTGCTGGAGGGAGAAATAACCGCGATGGTGCCTTGCATGGACATGCCCTGTTGAATGCCAAGTGCATTGCATCCTATTTCACGCTGCAACAAATTGAAATGCCCTGAAATTTTTCAATTTTATGGACGATTTCCCAAGTCTTTGTTTTCAAAGGACTAACGTCAAAAATCAACCTTCTGGCACAGCCCTTGCTGCCTACAAGCCAATAATAAAGACAACACAGGACACACCGGATGGATATCACCTTTATCGGGTATGGCGAAGCCGCCCATCACATCAGCACCGGCCTGCGCACTACCGGCGCCCTGCGCATCGGCGCTTTCGACGCCAAGGTCAGCCCCGCGCTGGAACAACGCGCCGCAGACAATCAAGTCACCCTCTTCGACTCGCTGCAAAGTGCCTGCCAGGGCGCTCGTTTTGTCGTCTGCCTGACCAGCGCCAGCAGCGCGCTGAGCATCGCGAAAACAGTCTTGCCCTTGCTGGTTGCCGGGCAAACCTACGTCGACATGAACTCCGCCGCCCCCACCGTCAAACAAGCCATGGACCAACTGCCACGTGCAGTGGGCGTGGACTTCTGCGACAGCGCGGTGATGGGCACCGTACCCGGCAACAACCACAAGGTACCCATGCTGCTGTCGGGCAGCGGTGCAGCAGCGTTTGCCGCTGCGTTCTCGCCTTTGGGCATGCGCCTGACCGTACTCGACGCAGACGCCGGTGCCGCCTCGGCGATCAAGATGCTCAAAAGCGTGGTGATGAAAGGCCTGCCGCAATTACTGCTGGAAGCCTTCCAGGCGGGTGAGCGCTTTGGCGTGCTGGATACCCTCGTGGCGTCCCTGGGCGACTCATTGAACGGCAAGACGGTAGAGCAACTGACCAACACCTTCACCGCCCGAACGCTGATCCACGCCAAACGCCGCAGCGCGGAAATGGACGATGTGGTCGCGACGCTCGAAGCGTCCGGGGTCGACGCCAGCATGTCCCGCGCCACCCAAGGCCAGCTGGACAAGCTGGCCGCCACGGACTGGGCCGATCTGCTCGGCCCCGACGGCAGCGACATGGACTACCGCACTGCCATCCAGCACCTGAACGCTCATCAACGAGAACTGCCATGAACACTGAACATTATTTCCCGCTGCCCGATTTGATCCCTGAAGAGTTGCTGGAGCGCTTTCGCAAACTCAGCCCGGCGCAGCTGTGCGACGGCATGCAAAGCCTTGGCATCCCACGCAATGGCGCAATGGACGCCGACCTGATGCCCCTTGATGAAAACAAAATCATGCTCGGCACCGCTTACACCGTCGATACCGAAGACGGCGACAACTTCCCAATTCACGTCGCTGTGTATCAAGGGCAACCGGGCTATGTGCTGGTGGTGGCTGGCAAGGGTTACCCTGGCCGCGCCTACATCGGTGACCTCATGGCCGGTGCTGCACAGGCAGTGGGTTTGAGCGGCATGGTCATTGATGGTTGCGTGCGCGACAAGGTGCCGCTGTCTCAACTGGACATCCCGGTTTACGCCAAAGGTTTCATGCAACGAAGCCCTGGCAAAAAAGGCCCCGGCAAGATCAACGCCACGGTGAACTGCGCAGGTGTTGAAGTCGCGGCGGGTGATCTAGTGTTCGGCGATTACGATGGCGTGACCGTGGTACCCCGCGCTCGGCTGGTGGAAGTGCTGGAGGCTTCAGAGAAGAAAAGCGCGTACGAAAATCAGCGCCGTGAGGTCATGGACGAATACACTCGCTGCCGCGACAGTGGTCTGCCCTTGCCCCCATTGGCTCCGGACTGGGTCACCCAGCTTCTGCAAGGCAAGTAACGTTCCAAGCCGTACCGGGGCGCCTGCAGCCCCAACCCGCTGCGCTCACTATAAAAATAAAATGTGGAGACGTTCAGATGCTGACAGTTCTGGGCTATTTATTGATCACCTCGTTTCTGTTGCTGGTCATCAAGCAAAAACTTTCGCCGTTCACCGGTTTGATCGTGGTTTCGCTGGCCGTTGGGGTGCTGGTGTGCCTGGTCAACGGCGTGCCGATGGGCACCATCATGACGTGGGTACGCGAGGGCCTGTTCTACTCGCAGAACGGGGCTGGGAAGGTCTCGCTGGGCACGGTCAATCCGACCGTGATGATCCTGTTCGCCGTGCTGTACTTCAGCCTGATGATGAACGTCGGCCTGTTCGATCCGCTGTGCACTTACCTGATTCGAAAGGCCAACGGCGACCCGCTGAAAATCATTCTGGTCACCGCTTTCACCTCCGCCGTCGTCACCCTGGACGGGGACGGGACCACCACCATTCTGATCATCACCACCGCCTTCCTGCCGCTGTATAAACAGA
This sequence comes from Pseudomonas syringae, assembly GCF_000737245.1. Classification (GTDB taxonomy): domain Bacteria; phylum Pseudomonadota; class Gammaproteobacteria; order Pseudomonadales; family Pseudomonadaceae; genus Aquipseudomonas; species Aquipseudomonas syringae_J. Next base: position 42,005 of record NZ_JPQU01000043.1, read on the forward strand.
TGGGCATGAAGCTGTCCAACCTTGCGATGCTGATTATCCTGCCTTGCGGCCTGGGCAACTGCCTGCCCTGGGGCGGGCCACTGGCGCGGGCAGCGGCGGTGTTGAATCTGGAGGTCAATACGCTGTTCGTGGCGATCTTGCCGATCCTCGGCGTGTCGTTCATCTACGTGTTCTTCATGGCCTATCTGATGGGCATCAAAGAGCGCAAACGTCTGGGCTTCGTCAAAGGTGAAAAGGTGATCGTGACACCTGAGCAGATCGCCCAGATGGTGACGGTGATCGAGGACCACGACAAAGAACTCAAGCGTCCGAAGCTGTTCCTCTTCAACCTGGCCCTGACCCTGGGCATGCTGGTCATTCTGATTGCCGGCTGGGCCAGTGGTGCGGTGGTTTTCATGCTCGGTACGGCCATCGCACTGACAGTCAACTACACCGCCGTTGAACAGCGCGAACGCATCACTGCCAATGGCGGCGACGCCGTGGCAGTGGCCTCGATCATTCTGGCCGCCGGGTGCTTTCTGGGTATTTTCAACGGCAGTGGCATGGCCGGTGCCGTCGCTGAACACATGGCCAGCCTCATCCCGGACTCCATGGGCAGTCACACCGCGCTGATCTTCGCCTTCCTGGGCGCCCTGGCCTGCTACGCCCTGCCGGTGGATGCCTACTACTTCGGCATCCTCCCGGTCGTCGCACCCATCGCTTACAAGTTCGGCATCACCCCAACCGAGATCGGTGTGGCCTCGTTCATGGGCCAGGCCCTGCGCTATGCCAGCCCGACCGTGGCCTGGTTGTTCCTGTTGATGAGCCGTACGGAGATGACGTTCGGCGAATACCAGAAAGAGTTCTTCAAATGGTCGATCCCGATGTTTTTCATCTTCCTGATTACCGCGATCGTGACCGGTGAATTGCCTGTGGGATAAGGGGCAAGACAGCGGTTGCAATTCAAGCGCCGCGCCAGATCAGTGATTTGGCGCGGTGGTCTGCTTCTCACGGCATCACTTTTTCGCAGCATTCCCTGAAGCCAAATAACTTTGCACGATTGCCCGGACGCGGTCGGCGTCGGTGGTCGTAACCGGGTTGTAGACGATCATCGAAAGATCCGGGCGACCGTCCACCGCGAAGCCTGAGTATTCCAGCTCGATAAGGCCATGGGTAGCATGGCGCAGGCGCTTGGTGCCTTCACCCTGTAGGCGAACGTCGTTATCACACCACAACGCCGAACAATCCGGGCTCAGGCTACAGAGTTCATCGGCAAGGTTGATGACCTCAGAGGCAGCACCTGCACGGGTGGCATCAGCCCGAAATGCAGCAACGATGAAACGTGCGACCGCCTGCCAGTCGTCTTGCTTATCCCGCGTGCCGGGATTGCAAAACATCAGGCGCAGAATGTTGCGCTGCCCTACCGGCAAAAGACTGTAGTCGGTAAATACGGCTGCCGCGGCGTTGTTCCAGGCCAGCACATCCCAGGTGGCGGTTTTAATAAAAGCGGGGCTGAATTCGAGGGTATCCAGAATTCGTTGCAAGCGCGGCGTCCCCCCTCGGGCGCGGAATAAACTACTTCGGGAGGATGACCAAAGGCGAGCATGAACAAATGCTCACGCTCCGGATCGGTCATCAACAGGCTTTGAGCAATGCGGTTCAATACCTGAGCAGAAGGTGCGCCACCGCGCCCCTGCTCCAGCCACGTGTACCAGGTCGCGCTGATGTTCGCCCGGTGTGCCACTTCTTCTCGGCGCAAGCCCGGAGTGCGTCGACGCGCGCTGGAATATCCAAAACTCGCAGGATCCAGACGCGCAGAGACTCCGGTAATGTCGGAACATCATTGGTGGTCCGCAAACGAGCTGAGATCAACGGGGGCAACAGTATGGCCAGAGGGTTTAGCGGATATGCTGGTGGATGCGGGGGTATTGGAAACGGCGGCATAAAACCTATGCTCCTTTACTCACTCCGAGCCCGGAACGGACATTTCTACAACGTGCTGAGGGGCTTATCTAGACATCGTTAAGCATGGAAGGGAAAGCTGTCAGATTGACGCCCCACCCCAAAGCTATTAAAAATCTCCAACAGGACCGCTGTCGCAGACATCACCCTGCCCAGGTAGCCCGAATCCTAAAGGCTACGGTGCGGTTCGCCGCATTGATTCAACCCAGTCCGTATCGCATTCGGCAGCGCGGACAATCATCGATGCTCTCGATGATCGAATGCTTACTCAAACCACCCTGACGGGAACCTCCGTCAGGCGGTGTCTCCTCGTCAAATCTGGAGATGCCATGAAAATATCGCTCACGCTGTATGCCCCACTGATAGCCGCCAACGTACCGGCCGACAAGGCCAAAGCTGTGGTGGATGCATGGGAGACCGATGTGGAAAAGCTCGCGACCAAAGCTGATCTTCAGCAAGTAGAAGTCAGACTGAACGCCTCGATCTCAGAGGTCCGTTCGGAAATGAAAGTCATGCGCTGGCAGCTCGGTGCGATTTTCGTCTGTGTTGTCGTTCCTTTGCTGAAAATGGGCTTCGACCTGCTTTCGAAAACATCCGGCTGGGGCTGATTAAATGGGGCGGACGTTAGTTGCGGCTTCTGCGTCTTTAGAGACGCGAGAATGACTCTAATGGCTCAAACTCCTAATTGGCATTACCAGCGTCAAGCGTGTCCCACTTTCACTGGATTCGATCTGAATCTTCGCACCAATAGAATTAGCGCGGCTCAACTGGTTGCTCAGGCCTTTGCCAGCCTTCAACGGTTGTACTGAAAAACCTTGCCCATTGTCGATTACGATCACCCTCACATGTTCGTCATTGCATGACGTGGCAACGCGGATTTCCGTGGCCTTTGTGTGTTTGATGATGTTGGAGAAGGCTTCCTGCAGGATGCGAGGAATGTGTAAGGCGTTGCGGGGGTCGAGCCATTCCAGCGCAGGAACGTTTTCAATGTCTCAACGCAGGGTTATTCCGGCGCCCTCCAGGCGGGGCGTCAAACGGAATCGCAAAGTGGCCAGCAGCAGAAGCAAATCGGCTTCCACAGGTTCCATGGAATCGATGGTCAACTTGAGGTCATCAATGCAGGTTTTGGGGACATCGGCGAGCATGGCTGAGTCCAGTTCGCCCTTCTCTGCTGACAACAAAGCGACCAGCAGCGATGAGCCCATGCCATCGTGCATATCTTGCATGAGCCGTTGGCGCTCGCGACTAAGTATCTGCCGATTTTCAATCTCACGCAGGCGCAGATGACTCAGTTTAAGTTCGTCCTCACGCTTCTGAAGGCGAAACGTCAGGCTTTCATTCAGTTGCTGAACGCTTTCATTGGCCTGCATGTAGCGGCGAAACATGATGTGCATGCAGATCAGGAAAGCACCGATATTACTAAAGGGCCTCAGGTAGATATCTTCGATACTCAAGTAGTTGTCCTGAAGGGCCCAGTCGTGGCAACCGAAAAGCATCCCGACCACAGCCCAACTGCTAAGAATCAAACCATCCCGGGAGCGAGCGCGCCGGGATTGATACAGGCCGCCCCCGGCCACCAGTGAGCCGACAACTATGAGCATCAAGTATGTCAGCGGTGCAAGGGCATAAGCATTGAGCAAATCTGACAAGGCCGGCAGGGTGAAGACCCCGACACCCAAAATTGCCAGGTAAACCGTCACGTTCAGCCAGCGCTGCGGACGCCGATGCAGATGATTGAGGAATAAATGAGTGACCAGAATCATCCACAAAAGGGAGTTGATGGTCAGCCAGGTAAACCACTCCTCAGAGATGGGCAGCTTGTTTTCCCCGACATAGTAATGAAGGGTACGGATAAACGAGGCGGCTTAAATAAAGAAGAACAGCAGATACGAAGTTTCTATACGCAGCCAGCACCATACAAAAAAATAAAACATCCCGATAGCCAGGAATGCCGTACTGCCCGCATAAGGCAAGCCCACCTGCAGCATGTACCGGATTCGATAACGCCAGTTCAGGCTGTCGCGATCCTTGACCCAGACGGTGGATGCCGGGTGGTGTCAGTTGTATGACCTGGTGATGGAGAATATAGGCGAGCGCGGCGTCATTGGCCTGCATCAATCGCCAGCTGCAGTCTCGGTGGGTTGGTAAGAATGGGGGCATGGCGAGTCCCGCTGTATAATATATGGCGCAACACTTATTAACGCTCGTTGCCAAACAACATTCATAGGCAAAGCAATAGGAATTCATTTTAGCGAGCCAACTGCAATTCAACTATGCAGTTGGGCACCAAACTCAAAGTTACGCGTACCCATTTCTAGCGACACCGATGGCATTGACAAAGTCTCACAGTTCGCCACACCCTTTCGCGCTACCGGAACAGACTCCCCGTGCTAATCAGCCAACCTCAATACGATTCACAGGGCCTCAGTGCACAGCAAGCCTCGCACTCCCTGCATCTCTCATTAGCGATATTGTTTCGAGTAGCGAAAGCCAACGTGGAGAGAGCTTTGCTGATATGCGGCGGCTAGTCCTTCGCAGAACATTACCCTGAAGTTCTAGATACAAGCTGCAAACACGGGCGAGATTCGTACCAGCAAATGGCAACAGCTGGCTCCCCTCGTCAGCCAGACCGGTGATGTTTTCTCTGATCACCGTCCAGTAGTCCAGTCACAGGACGGTGGACTGTCTGGGGCGTGCTGAACCGTCACTTCCAGGTAATGCATTGCTTTACCCTGCTACTCACCCCTTTACAGGTGATGTGCGATCTGATCGTGGAGGTCTGCTATGCACGGCTTTGACAGCATTGCGCCCCGCAACGATCCTACGTTGATCGACCTCAACGAACGGTTGTTATGCGATTCACATCATGCTGGATGGGATTTTCAGGAGCCCGTGCGGGCAGACGTTACACCTGCTTATCTTCCTCTGGTAACGAACGGCGAGCCTTGAATACTAAACTTGGGGGCTGTCCTGGAACGTCATTTAGAGTATCGACACGCTGCATGCCGATTTTTTCAAGAACACGGATTGAGGCCACATGGTTCGGTCGCACCACCGCAAAGACTTCATGTAAACCAAGCTCCTCAAAACCAAACCTAAGTGCTGCTTCGCTCAGTTCCGTCGCATATCCCTTGCCCCAGGCAGTGGCGGCAAATCGATACCCGAGATTCAAACGCTCAACGTCGACATACATTCGAGCGTCTAGGCCGCCGAAACCAATCAACTTTTGCGAAGCATTACACGTCGAAATTGCCCACTGGCCATAGCCCTTTTTTTCCCAGTGCTGCAACCAGACATGAAGAAGCGCTTGGGCCTGGCCGATATCTCTCAAAGGCCCGGAAGGATTAAATTGATTTGTGGCTGGGTCACCGTAAATGGCGAAAAGGCTTTCCAGATCATCGGCATTTGGCTTTCTCAGCACCAGGCGCGCAGTTGTTCGATGCATCGTTGTTCCTTTTAGGTTTTAATCGGCCCCTCTGGAGATTCAGAGTATGGGCGGTGATTACATCGGCGGTGTGAGCCTTGTAATTGTTTTTATATGCTTGGGGCTTGCAGCAATGGTCGGGAAACTGAAATCAAGGACCCATTTTGCTGGACGATCGGCGGGGCGAGATCCGTGTCGCGGGGCGGCACTTTGTAGGCTGCGGCTCCGGTCCCCACCTGGAACGTACGGCCCCAGTTTGCGTAGAAGCTCGCCTGCTTCCGGGGTGAATACACCACACTGATCTTCGCTTGTTTGATCAGGCCATAGTCGTTGATGTCGTAGTCAAGACCCGTCAACTGGTTAGTAAAGTTGCCCTTGGTCTTGTCTACCCGATAAGCCGGGATGATCTTCAGCGACTCAAGAGGTTTGATGACGGCCTGAACATAGTCCCCGTATGTATAGAAATCGAACTCCTGGTCACGGGTTTGCGCTTGGCGTGTGCGATTCAACGTGCGATAACGCTCGCTTTCATCGTCCTGCTTCTGAACATCCAGCCCCCCTTCCAGCGCAAAATCGTTGAGCCAACCGATCACCGGTCGGTAAGTCAGGTTGGTCATCGGACCATATTGCTTCTCATAGTTATCGCGTTCCTGTTGAGAGCTACTGCGCCAGTACTGTGTCCAGCGGCACCTCGATGCTGTCGATATCCAGCGGAAAAAGATCATTTCCATGAACGGCATATTGCCGTCGTTGCTGTTGCTCGGAATGCCGTCGATCAAAAGCTTTGCGGCGTTCACTTCGCCTTCGCCATTGAAGCCACGGAGCGAGATCTTGCCGGACGTAGTTCCCTGGTTGAACTCAGGGATGGTGACACCAGGTGTGCGGCGAAACAGTTCCCAGCTGTAGGCGACCGGCATTTTTTCAATGACATCCCCCCCAGAATATCGACCGAACTCAACACGCTGGTCGTCGAAAGAGGCCCGCTGGCAGAGCTGGAGACGTTGGCAGTACCAAGGGTCAGTGTCGAGTCCGCGATCTGAGTCTGTTCGGCCCATACGTCGTCGATTGGTATTAATGTAAATAGACCAAAGACCAAGAAACAGTGCTGCAATGTCGATTTACGGGCAGATGGGGCAAATGCAAAACATTGGTTGTTTCGGTTAGTCATGGACACGCCTCCTAGTGACCTGGTAGTACGGCAGACACCCTGCCTTTGCTTAAAAGCGCGCAGGTGCTGTACGTGTTTGTGCTGCCTGTCTTTTAAAAGGCAGCCGAGGTTTGGGATGTTTACTTCAAGCGATCTGCCCGGGTGTTTTTTGGGGTTGCAGAGCAAAAGTGGTAAGCGTCGTAAGAAGATCAAAGACATGCGTGGCTCGAAAAGGAAAGTTGAGCACATCGAAACAGCCCTGGGCGCTAGCCCAGGGCTGCGCTGCTTAGAAGCTGAAATCGACCTTGGTCCACAGGGTCCGGCCAGGCTCGTTGAGTGCTTTATCCCCTGCGAAGCCGAAACCCGCATCGCCAGCCAGGTTGAGGTGCTCGGCGTAGTTCTTGTCGAGCAAGTTATCGACGCCGGCACTGACCTTCAATTGCTTGCTCAACTTGTAGCTGCCATTGATTGAGAACACGCCGAATCCGGCGCTGGTTCCAAAGTCCTGTCCAACTACGTTGCCTTTACCCTCTGCCACACGACTTTGTGCGGCCACCACTCGCCAAAGCGCTCCAGCGCTCCAGGTGTCTTGTTCGTAAGTGAGTCCAAGCTTGCCTTCCAACGGCGGTATCTGCGGCAAAGCCTGGCCGTCAGAACTGTTCTTGCCCCACGCATAGGCCAGGGTGGCGTCGGTCTTCCAGTTCGGGCTCAGGCGATAGGCAAAACCCAGCTCGCCTCCCATGATTCGCGCATCGACGTTTTCGGTACGCGAACTGCTCATTCCCATCATGTCGGTGCTGTAGTCGAACAGAATGAAGTCGCGAACTTGCCCCACGTAGCCCGATACCCATGCTTGCAAGTCTTCGCCGTTGAATTGCGCACCGAAGTCCAGCTGAGTGGTTTTTTCAGGCTTCACACCCTCGAAGGCATTTCGCGAACCGGCCGGGCCACTGCCACCGGAAAACAATTCCCAGTAATCGGGGAAACGTTGCACGTGACCAATACCCGCGTACAAGGTCGTTGGTGAGTCCGCCAAGTCGTACTCATAACGGGCAAAACCACTGGGCAACGTATCTGCGCGGGTTTCGTTGGCTGTCGGGTTGGGTACGCTCATGGACATGCTGGTGATGGCCTGCCGATAATCTTTGGCCGAGGCTCTGTCCAGCCGCGCACCTGACACAATACGACTGCGTTCGGCGGCGTACCAGGTCATTTCGGCGAAGGCGCCGTAGTTGTGCTCAACCGCGTCCTTGCTCCAGGCAAAGGCGTCGGTATCTGTGTAAATGTCCGTCATCATGTCGTAGGTGGAGTTACGCTCACGATGTTCGCTGCGCAAGGCATCTACACCGGTGACCAATTCAACATCCTGCCATTTCCAGGTCGCAGCAACACGTCCACCCACGGTGCGGCGGTCAACCTGTGACGCCATAGGCATGGCCATCATGCTGGCCGGATCCGGAGTACGCAGGCGAAAGTTGTCCATGATGTGGTCAGCGTAGTTGTAATAGACCTGCGCTTCGAGCTTATCCAGTACGCCACCGAGATTACGCTTCTCGAACTTCAAACCGAGGCTTTCACGCTCCAGCTGGGAGCTGTCCATCCCTCTCCCGCCTAATCGCGCCTCGCCGTTGCCTTTACCCGCCGTCAGCTCGATCAACGTGTCGGCATCCGGCGTCCAACCCAAGGCAACATCACCGTTCCATTTTTCCCAGCGGGACGGGACTGTGTTGCCGCGGCCATCTTTGTAGTCGTCGGCCTGTGCCTGATTGCCGACAACCCGCATATAGCCCTCTGGGCCACCGACGGCACCGTCGAGCACTTTATCGAAACGGCCATTGGAGCCTGCCAGGACGCTGCCATTGAGACGGCTGCCCAGCTCGCCGAAATGTTCTGGCTCACGCTCGAACAACACCGTCCCCGCAGAAGCACCCGGGCCCCACTGCACGGTTTGCGGCCCCTTGACGACTGTCAGCTTGTCGAATGTTTCGGGGGCAATATAGGAACTGGGCGCATCCATACGAAACGGACAGGCACCCAACATAAGACCACCATTGGTGCGCAGGTTAAGGCGCGAGCCGAACATGCCGCGCAGCACCGGTTCACCGTTGGAGCCGCCGCTGCGGATGGATGAAAAGCCGGGGATGGTTTTCAGGTAATCGGTGCCATCGCTGGCTGGCACCGGTTGGCGGGCGTCCTTGGGGTTGGTGACAACCGTCAGTGGCGAACTTTGCTGCACCGCCGTGATGACCAGCGGTGATAAGCCCAAAGTCGGTTGTTGTGTATCGGTCTCGTCATCTTGTGGCTGAGCCGCCTGGGCAAATAATGGCGTCGCCAGGCCTAGAAACATGCAAAAAGCATGGCGCCAACGCAGGCGCGACAGGTCGATGTGAAACAGCAGCTCGCTCTTGGTCGAGTACATGGGATCTTCCGATGACAGTCAAATGAGGACTGAGCGCGCGCGCGAACCGCATCACCGGGCACAAGAGTCCGTCGACGCAGTGTTTGCCATTCGCGTTCAGCAAAAAGTAGGGGTGACGTTCAACGGCAGGATCGGAGGTGCTCGGCTTCGCGCGCCGGGAAATACCGGAGGCGTCGCTTGCTGAGGCATGAAGTGGATGAAGCGGTACTGCGGAGATGGAACATAAAGCCGCAAACCGGGCAGGTTCGACTCGGCTAGCGCAGGGTGTTGAAAAAGCAGCGAACAATACCCGCACTTCTCCCACACGATCAGCTCATGGGGCTTTTCAGGTAAAGCATGGTGAGACATCTGGCGCATGCCAGGCATGTCGTGGCATTCCATGCCAGCCATTTCCATTGCCTGGCTTTTGCCATGGGCAAGGCTGATCCCCTGACTGATCAGCGGACCGACAAAAATCATCAGCATGGCGAACAGACTCAGCCATGCTCCGATCGAATGCCTGTTACGCATTACCTTCGCTCTCGATGGTCACGCGTTGCCTTCGACAAGGATTATCGAAGCTCGCCGAAAGCACAGAAAAGCGTCCAAGAGAAGAAAACCCAGCAGACTCCAGCCCAGCACGGGCAGCGCGATGCCCACTAGCAGCGCAACCAGAATCACAGAGAATTGCGCCCCCAGGTTCAATGAACGCCAAGTGCTCAAGAGTGTGGCTTGATGGGCTCTTCCCAGTGAAAGAGTTGGCCGACGTCGCCACCACATCAGATAGCCCATGATGACCATCGCGGCAAGACCACTGGCAAAGACCACCAGCACAAGTTGATTGGCCAGGCCAAACAGCACGCCCATGTGAGCGTCGATACCCCAGCGGGTAAGTTTGGCGGGCAGCGAATACTCTGAAAATCGGACTTTATCGACCACTTCCAGTGTTTGCGGGTCGATCGACACAGCATCGACCTGCGTTGGCCAGCGACGGTCTATCTCACTGACAACCCAGGCTTTGTCACTCGTCTTGGACGGCCTGATTTCCACTTTGTCCGCACTGATATCCTCCGCCCGGGCTCTGGCTAAAACGCTGTCAAACAAGGCTGGGTCCAACACGGATGTCTGAGCCGTTGGCGCCACGTGCATATGATGCTCAGCATGTTCATCGATGGGCATCTGCATCGCCGCAGATTTACCCAATGCTGTGGATACGCTGGGTGTAGACCAGCCATAGTAGGCACGGAGCACGCCAATGTTATCGCCAGCGTACTGGGACCAGGTCAAACCGGTCGCTGAGAAGAACAGCAATCCCAGCAGCAGCCATAAGCCTGCCGTGGCGTGCCACCTGCGCACACTGCCACTCACGCGATTCTGCCTACGACGGCGAACCGCCCACAACACCAGGCCGCCCGTAGCAGCAACCCACAACCACGAGGCTGCCAACTCGCTGTATATCCTGCCGATATCGCCCAGTAGCAGGCCTCGATGAAATTGATCGATCCAGGTGCGCAGCGGTAATACGCCGCTGGTGCCGTAGACCTTCATATCGCCACGAATTTCGCCACTCACCGGGTCGATGAACAGTGCCCGATGCTCAGAAGCACCAAAATCCGGGTCGCTGAACATCACCCTGGTTGTATCCCCCGGAGTTGGGGCGGGGCGAACGGCCGCAACGCTCAGACCTGGCCCCACCTGCTGGACAGCACGCAGCACTTGCGCCTGCAGGCTTAGAGCAGGCCCCCGCGTCTCGGTGTGCAGGGCTCGGGCATAAAGTGAAGACTCAATCTGAGGGGTCAAGGCGTAGACGACGCCGCTCAAAGCCGCAACCAGCAAGAACGGACCGATGAATAAACCGATGTAAAAATGCAGCCTTTTCAACAAGGCGACAAAAGGCCCCGACGACGGTAATAGTGCCGGATTTGAAGATGAAGCAGACATAAGGACTCACCAACGGGTAAACGCACCCAGCCAGGATCAGCTCTCGGCAGGTTTCAGAATCAAGATTGGTTTTTTTGCACGAGCAGGCTCGCACTTCCACGAGGATCTCTAGGGAGCCTGTGGATTGAGTCCAGGAAAGGAGTGGCGCGATGGTTTACGAAGCCAGAGAAGCGGCAAACCTACGCGTGGGCTTCGGGTCCGAATCAACCAACCCAGCGCCACGAAGAAAATCATCGCCAGCGTAAGCGTTCCTGCGAACGAACAGTCACCTGACTGCGCGTTCATGCTTCCTGACATGTCCATTTTTTTGGAAGATTCCTGCATGGGCATATGCATCTCATGATGCCCTCCATGCATATCGGACATCCCATGGCCGGTGTGGGAAACCGAGGCGACAACCTCTTTGGCGAAAGCTGCCATCATCTGACCGTGACCGATACTGCACGCGAGCCCATTGAACAGGATGACTGCGTACAGTATCCAGGCAATGGGCGCGCAATGGGTTCGGAAGAAATTCATGGCGGGCAATTTAACATCTCAAGCTCAACCGATACAGAAGTCTGTCTCTGCGCGCACGGTAGCCATCGAAAATTTGACCTGGATCAATTGATAGCCCGCTACCGGGCAGCGGACGCCAACGCGCTAAACAGCGTCATTTCTTCATGTGGTTCTCTACACTTTTCAGGTCTTTCGCCAGCTGAATGCGTAACGCTGACATTAGTTTTTTTGCGTTTTCGGACAGCGGACTACCGGGTCTCAAAAGCAGCAAGCTGTTAAAGCGTACATCCAGTGAAAAGGGACGAATCACAAGACCCCTCTCCAGGTAATCGACCACCGCCACCGGGTTTACGAAACCGATACCGATCCCACGTAAGGCCATTTCGCAGACCGTGTGGCCATATGGGGTTTCGACCCTGACGTTCAACTGCACCCCACTGGAATGAAGGGCGGTTTCCAGCCTCACACGGCTGCTGTCTTCAGGGTTATGGGCTAAAAAATCGTGTCCCCGAAGGTCCTCCGGTTCGATGACCCGCTTGCTCGACAATGAATGACCGGCTGGCATGACCACCACACCGGGAGAATCAAGGAAGGGAGAGTGTTCTAATCCTACCACCGTCATTTCGTCGGCCATTAACCCAAAATCACACTGCCCCGACGATACATCCTGGTGCACTTCGCGGGAGCTGAGCACCTTCAGTGAAACTCTGAGATCACGTTCAGCCAGCTGAAAACCCGCCAATGCACGGGGAATAAATGCATTCCCCAATGCGGGATGGGTCGAGATAACCAAGCGGTCAGTGCCGAATTGCTTGAGACTTTTGAGGCGGTGCTCGATGACCTCCATGCCGACAAAGAACTTGTCGACATCAATGAGCAATGCCTGTGCTTCTCGGGTCGGAATCAACCGGCCTCTAATACGATTGAACAGCTCAATACCCGCACTGGATTCCAGCTTGCGAATCGCCTGACTGACCGCAGGCTGCGAAATTCCCAGAAGATGCGCAGCCTTGCTGGTGCCGCCAGCATTCATGACCATGCGAAACACTTCGATCTCACGAACGCCCATCAGAACAACCTATAACTTCTACTTATAGAGTTAATCATCCTAGCTGTAGCCGCCCTCCTTGGTCTACATAACAATGGCTCCATCGTTCACCACCCCGTGCAAGGCGCAAAACTCATGAAAGTCACTGATCAAGCGGGCAATCCATACGCAAGCCTTTCGCCCTCAGTGTGGCGTGGTTCTACTGTCGTTTTTGATACCTTTGAAGATTTTGTCGGCCGCAAAAACCGCCAGCCTGACGGCTACAGCTATGGCATCACCGGGACGCCGACAGCACGCGGCCTGGAAAAACGCATCGCAGAACTGGAAGGCGCCAATCACTGCATCGTCATGCCCTCAGGTGCATCGGCGTTGATCACCACCGTGATGGCTTTTGTTCGCGGCGGTGACCATTTACTGATTTCTGAATCCTGCTATGGATCACTTAAATCTTTCAGTCGCTTGTGGCTGGCAAAGATGGGGGTGGAAGTTGAGTTTTACCCCCCGACCATCGATGCGGGGATCGAAGCGCTGATACGCCCGAACACCAAGATGATCTGCATGGAAGCTCCGGGCACCGTGACCATGGAGATGCAAGACATCGACGCCATCACCGCCATCGCCAAGCGTCGTGGCGTGCTGACTATGATGGACAACACATGGGCCAGCCCGCTGTTCTTCAAGGCCATCGAGCATGGCGTGGATTTTGTGGTGCAGGCCGCGACCAAGTACTTCGGCGGCCACTCCGATGTATTGATGGGTACTGTCAGCCTCAACAATCTGGACAACTACGGCGTACTGCGTGAAACCCAAAGCATTTTTGGCCAGGCGACCAGCCCGGAGGACTGCTTTCTGGTTGAGCGTGGCCTGCAAACTTATGAGCTGCGTTTACGCGAGCAAAGCCGCAAAGCACTAAACGTCGCCCGCTGGCTCGAAAACCACCCGCTGGTAAAGCAGGTTCTGTTTCCGGCGCTGGAAAGCCACCCTGGCCATCGTATCTGGCGCGAGCAATTCAAGGGCAGTGGCTGCCTGCTTTCTGTCGTGCTTGAAACTCCGCCAGAGGAGGCAACCTTCGGCGTGTTCTTTAACGCACTCAAGCATTTCCCAATTGGCGCCAGTTGGGGCGGCACTCATAGCTTGATCGCTTACTACCCGGCGTCCCAGCAGACTTCGCGCCTGTACTCGCCCACCGACCAACCCATCGTACGTATCTCAATCGGCCTGGAAGATGAAGCCATGCTGATCAGCGATTTGGCCCAGGCCCTCCAAGCCTACGCAAAAGCGCTCTGATGTATCTGGCAAGCCACGCGTGAGATGTGGCTGCCCTGCTCTCTGGTTTGTTCTGCCGTTACTAATGTATTCGCTCCCCCGAGCAGACTGCACACTCAATTTGAGGATGGATAAAAATGAAACAGAACGGCATTCGTTTCGCATTAGCACTGTTCACCGCGTTCAGCGCATGCACGGCCGTCCACGCGGATGACTCGCTTCAAACCATTCGGGAACGTGGCGTCATCCGCGTGGCCAATACTCAAGCCAGCCCACCCTGGAGTTATCTGGGTGATGACAACCTGCCTGCTGGTTACGACGTAGCGATAGCCAAGGAAGTCGCCAAACGCATCGGTGTGGCTAAGGTCGAGTTCGTTGCAGACAGCTTCAAAAACTTCGTTGAGGGGCTAAAAGCAGACAAATACGACCTGGTCATGAATGACGTGACGCCCACCGAGGAGCGCAAAAAGCAGGTGGACTTCTCCAGCCCTTATGGCGTCGAGCAGTTCTATATTTTTGTGCGCGAAGACAACAAGACGATCAACAGCATCAAGGATATGCCCAGCCGCTCCATCGGCGTGACTTCCGGAACAAGTAACGAGTCTTGGGCGCGCAAGCACATGACCACTTCGGATATCCGCACTTATGAAAATGGTGGTCTGGTGTTCAACGACCTGGCCATCGGCCGTGTCGACGGCGTGCTGTCGTCTCTGTTTGGAGGCGAGAAATACAAGAAGACCAATAACCTCCCGATCAAGGCGGTTGGTGAACCTCTGACCTATCAGCTGTCTGCCCCAGTTTTGAAAATAGGCCGGGACAGCCTGCGCGAAGCGGTTAGCAAGGCAGTAGACGAAATGGTCAAAGACGGCACTGTGGATGCGTACTCCAAGCAGTGGATCGGTCCCGACTACCACATGACTCATGGTATTCAGGCCGCACTGACCGAATTGGCCGAGGAATAAACTATGTGGGAATTATTCCTGCGCTCGTTGCCTTTGCTGGAAAAAGCCATTGTGATGACCCTGGGCCTCGGCCTCGGGGCCTTCATACTGGGCTGTATCCTTGGCATGCTGATCGCTTTGTTACGCCTCTCCAGCGTACGTCTTCTTAGGGCGCTGGCGTTTTCCTACGTATCGCTGTTTCGCGGTACTCCACTACTGGTGCAGATCCTGCTGATCTACTTTGGCTTGCCACACTACGGCATCGTACTCACGCCAATTCCATCGGCACTACTGGCCTTGACGCTGTTCTCTGCGGCGTACTTGAGCGAAATATTCCGTGCCGGTATCAACTCTGTGGATCCCGGTCAGTGGGAAGCTGCCAAGTCGATGAGCATGGGTTACTGGACCAGCCTGCGACGCATCATTCTGCCCCAGGCGCTGAGGATTGCGACGCCACCACTAGGCAGCAGAATGATCGCGTTGGTCAAAGACACCTCGCTTGCCTCGACCATCACGGTTATGGAGCTGACTCGCGTCGCAGAACAAGTAGGCGCAGCAACTTTCCGCTACATGGAAATGTTCTTGATGGTGGGCGCCATGTACTGGTTGATCAACCAGGTCCTGACTATTTTGCAAACCTGGCTGGAAGGCCGCTGGACGAGGCACATGCGATGACTACCACAAAGGTGCGTGTCTGTGGTTTGAGTAAGGCCTTTGGGGACCTCGCGGTTCTCAAGCAGGTTGATTTGGAGGTCAAGGCAGGTGAAGTCGTAGTTATCCTTGGTCCTTCAGGATCAGGAAAAACGACCCTGCTGCGCTCCCTCAACTTATTAGAACAACCAGACAGCGGTGTGTTGGAAGTCTGTGGTCACATGGTGGAAATCCCAGCTAACGGCCACCTTGATCGTGCGACTCGCAAGCAAGTCGATTTGCTGCGGCAAAAAACCGCGATGGTCTTTCAGTCGTTCAACCTGTTCCCCCACATGACAGCGTTGCAGAACGTTATTGAAGGGCTGATCAGTGTCCGCAAAGTGCCTCGCGCCCAAGCTGTACAAAGGGGCCAGGAGTTACTGGCCTCAGTCGGGTTATCCGAGAAAGCTGACAGCTACCCGGCAAAACTATCCGGCGGACAAAAGCAGCGCGTCGCCATTGCTCGTGGCCTGGCAATGGATCCGGAAGTTATTTTCTTCGACGAGCCGACTTCAGCGCTAGACCCCGAACTTAGGGATGAAGTGCTGAACGTCATGCGTGAATTGGCCAACGCTGGCATGACCATGCTGGTGGTAACCCATGAATTGCGCTTTGCCCGTGAGGCGGCTGATCGCGTGGTCTTCATGGAGAACGGTGTCATCGTTAAAGACTGCCCTACCGAGGAGTTTTTTGGAAGCGACAGCGGTGAGAGGATTCAGCAGTTTCTTCGTCGTTATTGATGAATCCAAACGAGTTGTCACCCGTCGGCATCGCCTGCCGATTAGGGTGACTGTTGCATTGAGCCGTTGGCATTGTCGGGATTCACGCGACGAACGCTCTAACGTTTTGAATCGCCTTTACCCACAACCTACGTAATCGCAATCTATACCCATATAAATTGAATGCGATGAAACCACTGCAAATGGCAGCTATCGGCCGATTCTGTTGAAAAAGTAGATCTCCTGCTTGGCCTGCGGCAAAATCAGGTCCTCGGCCAGCGGGAGGATTCGCAGCATGATGGGACAATTGTCGAGCGGACAAGAGAGACTGTTTTACTCGTTCAACATTGAAGATCACATCCCAGCCAATCACCCCCTGCGCAGCATTGATCGATGCCTCGATCTAGGCGATCTGCGCCATTATCTCGCCGATTTTTAAAGCCCAATCGGGCGCCCATCGATTGATCCCGAACTGATGATTCGTCTCTTGGTGGTGGGCGACTGTTACGTTATTCGCTTCGAACGTCGGTTGTGCGAAGAGGCTCATTTGAACCTGGCGTATCGCTGGTTCTGCCGCTTAAGCCTCGAAGACGAAGTCCCCAATCACTCTACGTTCTCCAAGAATCGCCACGGTCGTTTTCGTGACAGCTCGCTGTTTCGCTGGCTGTTCAACAAGGTGCTGCGTCGCTGCATGGACGCGGGTCTGTTCAAGGGCGAAGGTTTTGCTGTGGACGCCAGTGTCATCAAGGCAGATGCCAGTCGGCAACGTGGCGTACCTGGCGATGATGAAATCAACTGGCGCGATCCGTCGCTGAGTACTCGCGCCGTGCGTGAGTACCTTGAAGCGCTGGATGAAGAAGCGTTACGCGAAGCACTGCCTAAGCGCCTGTCATTGACTGATCCACTTTCTCGTTGGACCGCAGCGCCAGGAGGCCCGGCGTTTTTCGCTTACTCGACGTACTACCTGATTGATATCGAGCATGGTGTGATCATGGATGTGGAGCCGACCCCAGCGCATCGAACCGCCGAGGTCGCGAGCACCAAGACCATGGTCGAGCGGGTCGAAGAACAGTTCGACATCAAGCCGGATCGGCTCATCGGCGATACCGCTTATGGAACCGCACCGATGTTGGCCTGGATGGTCGACGAAAAAGACATCGAGCCACATGTGCCGGTCTGGGACAAAACCGAGCGCAAGAACGACAGCCTCTCAATCAGCGATTTTCAATGGCATGAAGAAGCGCAGGAATATCGTTGCCCCACCGGACAGGCTCTGCGTAGCGAATGGCGGGCCTTCAAGAACCAACGCTCACATATCACGAAAGCC